>NZ_CP183840.1:0-1228507 GCF_048572715.1 Chryseobacterium sp. CT-SW4 | reverse complement strand
GCTTTTTCGCCTGCTATTAAAAGCATTGGCCTTGGGGAGATTTCTTTGAGGTAGCTTAGTATCGGCATATTCATTAATGAAAATACATTGTTCGAAGCCCATGCTCCGTTTGAATTGACAGAGCGTTCATGAAATCCTCTTGAAGTTTTGTAATAATCAAAATATTCTTTTACAAATTGAGGTTCATCTCCTTTAAGCTTTTCAGGAAGAGGAGCTAGTCCCGGTGCAGCAATACCGGTTTCTGCATCTTTCCAACGCTGCTGACCTGCCTTTTCCAATCTTTCTGTACGCTCTTCAAGTGTCAGTTTATCGTAATAATCTTTAGAATTAACCCTCGGTATATCATATAAACTGGTTGTCGCCACAGCTTTCACTCTTTTGTCAACTGCCGTCGCATTGAGTGCAAAGCCGCCAAAACCACAAATTCCAATGATCCCGATTTTATTTCGGTCAACATTTTTCTGAAGTCCCAAAAAGTCCACCGCAGCACTGAAATCTTCGGTATTAATATCTGAAGAAGCTATATTGCGCGGTTCTCCGCTACTCTCTCCTGTATAGGAAGGATCAAAGGCTACGACTACAAAACCTCTTTCCGCCATCTGATTGGCATATAGGCCGGATGACTGTTCTTTTACCGCACCGAAAGGTCCGCTGATGGCGAGGGCTCTCAATTGTTGATTTCCCACAGTTTTCGGGAGATATAAATCTCCTGATAATGTGATACCGTAGCGGTTTTTAAAGGTTACTTTCTGTCTGGTTACTTTATCGCTTAATTCAAATGTATAATGATCTTTATTATTCATTTTTTCTGTTTTTGACTGGCTCTGTCCGAATACCTGCTGAGCCCATACAAGGACAGCTGCCATTAATAATAATTTTATGTTTTTCATTGTTTGTTCGGTTTATTTTACGATGGTGTTGGCTTCTTTATAGTCGGTATCGCTAACCGGTTCAAGCCATTTATTTTCATTAGTTTTGGGATTACAGGCAATGGCAATATGAGAGAACCAGCTTCCTGAAGTGGCTCCGTGCCAATGCACTACATTGGGAGCAATTTCCACTACGTCTCCTGATTTAAGATGTTTTGCGGTTTTTCCTCGCTCCTGATATAATCCTTCTCCTCCTACCACTATTAAAATCTGTCCTCCGGTGTGGCTGTGCCAATTATTTCTGCTGCCGGGCTCAAAGGTCACATTGGACATAGGCACATTGAGGTCATCATTAGACGTAAGCCTGGCCAGCCAGGATTTACCTGAAAAGTACTGTTCATAGGCTTTATTTTCTTCTCCTGTTGGGAAATCGCTTATTTTCGGAATTTCGGTATTCATTGTATTGGTATTTTTAAGATTGCTGCAAGACAGGATTGAAAAAAATATCATGCTTACCGCAATACTGGTTAGTATATATTTAAAATTCATTTTTTTCAGTTTATATTGTTTTAATAATTTTGGCGGGAACTCCTGCTACAATAGCATGATCCGGAACATCTTTATTGACGACCGCCCCTGCTGCCACTACAGCATTTCGCCCTATCGTTACTCCGGGTAAAATGGTTGCACCGGCTCCGATCCATGCATTTTGTTTAATTATAATCGAATTGCCTGTCAAGCCTTTTCTATGTTCCGGATGCAGGGGATGACTTTCCGTAATGAGGTTCACTTTAGGACCAATCAATACATCATCTTCAATGGTTATTCCGCCAAGTGCCAGAAAAGTACAGTCAAAATTGATGAATACATTTTTTCCTATGTTAATATTCTTTCCGTAATTAATGTAAAGTGGTGGAAATACCGCAACATCCTCGAGCTTTTTATTTACAATTTCACTTAAAATTCCTCTTATTTCATCGGGATCGGAAGAATTATTCATCCGTACCAGTAGCTTCATAGACGCATATGATTCTTCTCTCAACCTCCCGATCTGATGATCATCCGGCAGTACGGTTTGTCCATTTGCCAATCTTTTAAATATATCTTCTGTAAGGATATTCTTTTGCATAAGTTTCTAATTCTTACTACAAATGTAAAATGAAAGCCCCACAGTCTTATTTCTGTGAGGCTCAAATTAGTTTTCTGAAAAGCTCATTTTTTCCGCAATTTTAAACTTCTGTCGGCGAGATGCCATATTGTTTTTTAAAAGCGGTGGAAAAGTGGGAAGGATTTTTAAAGCCGACCTCCATATATACGTCATGGACTTTTTCACCTTCTTCTTTCAGCTTTATATAGGCCATTTCCAGACGTTTTTTAATAATCCATTTTTGGGGAGTAAGACTGCTTATTTTTTTAAAATCCCTTTTAAATGTGGCAAGGCTGCGTCCTGTAAATGAAGCAATCTGCTCCATAGAAAGATCATCCATATAGTTTTCATTCAGAAATTCAAGAATATCTACTTTCCAGGGTTCCGCAAAGTCGAATAAGATAGGATAAAACTGTTCATCAGAATTGAGCAAGGCATAGATTCCTTCCAGTAATTTAAGCTGGGTAATACTTTCCGTAGGTTTTATATTGCTGTCGAAATAGGGAGTGAGCGATTGAAAAAGACTCATAATAGCAGCATCGGGTTCTATTTTAAAAACATTCTTATCTGAAACCGCCACGTTTTTGGGAATTTCCGTTTTGTTGAGCTTACTGTAAAACTCACGTAAAACACTTCTCTTAAAAGTCAGTGAAATTCCTTTGTACAGATCATTGCCTTCGCCGTTCTTATACATCTTAAGCCTGTGATCCCTCCGGATAAAAGTACATTCTCCCGCTTTCAGCTTTATGGCCGTGTTTCTGTCTTCAATGATCTGCTCCCCGGAATATAAATAAACTAAAACATGCTCCGGCGTGGAATGTATACATTTCGTACTTTCCTCAGAAAAACAGGAAAAAAAGATCCCGGAATAGTTTATTGTTTTTAAAGCCTCCGTATGTTCCATCTGATGTTATTAATTCAACAAAAGTAATTAATAAATCATTCCCTGCCTTTTCTCTAAAGCTCAAATTTTCTTTTCTTCATTCCGTTCAGTAAAAAGAGAAAATGCAGTCTTTCCAGAAAATTCTTATAAGTTTTCTTTGTAAATCCTGTTGAAATAATTTCCAAGGTTAATCATTCTTCCTTTATCTACCGGATTGATATATTTGAGAAACATCTGTTCCGTACTGTGTCCTGTAGCATCCATTAACAGCGGTGTAGGGATCTTACCATAAAAGTTAGTCGCAAAGCTGCGCCTGCCGATATGACTGGTAAGAAATTCCCACTTCGGAATCTGAAGGTTTTTACTTCTGTACCCGATGCGCTTTCTTCCTTTCAGCATATGATCAAGTCCCGCCAGCTTGGCAATCCGTTTAATGCTTTCGTTATAGTATCGCATATTCATGGATTCGGGAAAAGAGTTCTTATTCTTTTTGATTATTTTTTCTACCAGGGGATGCAGAGGAAGAAGAATTTCCTTTCCCGTCTTCTGCTGGGTAAAGTGTATGCATAATCTGCCGTTTACCGTTATAAGCTGTTCTCTCGTAAAACAAATAAAATCCGAAAAACGCTGTCCGGTATAACAGCTGATAATAAGCCAGTCTTTAGCTGCTTTAAGCCGTTCCGGAACTTCTGTAGACCGGATCTGAACGATTTCACTTTCGGTAAGCGTAATCATTTCCCTGTATCGCTTTTCTCTTCTTATTTCCAACTCTCTTACACAGGTCCGCACTCCTTTTCTCTCGGCAAAATTTAAAATAGTCCTTACAAAATGAATGGTTCGGTAGATTGTATTTTCACTGTATTCCTCATGTTTTCCAAAAGCCAGGAAGTTTTTAACAAAATCAGAATTTATCTCATCCACCTTAAGTCTTTTACAGATATGACCTTCGAAGCGTTCCAATAAATGGCGAAACACTTTATACCTTTTATAGGTAGAATGACATATCAGCTCCTTCCTAGAATCAATATAAGAGTTCATGAAATATAAAAGTGAATTCTCAGCATATCCGGTATTCAGGTTTTCACAGAGCTCTTTTATTTTCTTTGCTAAAGCTTTTTGGGGTATTTTCTTTCTCTTTTTTCTTATTTCATCCACATAATGTGTGATCTCAAGCTTTAAAATATTGAGCTTATTATTAAGGGTTTTATATTCTTTTATATAAATATTGACAGGGCGCTGCTTTTCTTTATCCCAATTTTCTTCTGAAATTTTCAGGGGAGTTTTGAAAGTGTAGTTTTCATCTTCCCAATTATCGGTAAGGGTAAGAGTAATATTTTTATCAATTCCGGTAGAAGCCAGAGAAAATCGAATTATCATTTTGTCGAGTTTTTACAATTATTATTTCGACAAATTTAATAAATAAAGTAGTCCTTCTTAGACTACTCCCGACTGCAAATATACAGATAAAAATTGAATTACAAAATAATAAGTTACTGTAAAATAGATTATTACATAAATATCCCAAATTTATGAATTATTTTATTTTCTATAAAAACATCACTAAATACAAATAAAATCAATTATACTTTTCGTAAAACATTGTTTTATTAATTAAAAAGTTTAAAAAGTAGTCTAAGAAGGACTACTCTTCAACAGAATGCGAAAAAAACATACATTTATGAAACGATTTACAAGCTTTATTGATAATATAAGGCCTGTAATTTTATGTTTATTTTTATATTCTTCTCTATTCTCTCAGGTATTTTTAAAACAGGAAAGCCTGTTCCTTACCCATGAAACAAATATATATGATCCTGAAGACACTTCCCTTCATATTAACCAAACTTTAATACAAAAAAGTTCCCCTGACTCTATTCAGGAGTTATCCCTTGAACTTCCTGAAATTTTCATTGTAAGGGGAACTCTCATTACAGATGAGGAAAAAATATTGTATGCTAAACTGGTATCCATAGATAACACTACAATAAAGGGAAAAAATAAACTCAAACAATACCATAAAAAAACTAAAAAAGAAGCTGTAAAACCAACTGGAAACCATGTTGTTCTTTATCATTTATATTTTAAAGATAAACAGCATCATAATGTAGAATATAAGCTATGCATGAAGAGGTATCTTATTATAACCAGCAATCCTACACAAGACACTTTAACCCTATTCCCCCATTTAAAAACATCTCTACCTTCATTTATTATCCTAAAAATCAATACTCATGACATTCATTTAGCCTATGCAGCAGTTAGTCATCAATCCAATAGAATCCGCCCTCCCCCGGCTACTGCTTCATTGTAACCATACAAAAACATCATCACAATAATTATAAATTATACACACTAACAAAATTGATTTGAAAAAAACATTAAAAATGAAAAAACATTTAATAGCTTCCATAGCTCTATTTTCTTCTATAAGTATTTATAGCCAGGTGGGTATCAATACAACTGAACCCACCTCTGCACTTGATGTAAACGGAGACCTAAGAGTCAGAGAGATCCCGGTAAGTACCTCTACTGACGATATTGCCTTAGTCTCCGATGCTTCAGGAGTTATCAAGAAAAGGATAAGTGAGTCCAAAGGAATCGTGAGGGGATATATCTCCAGTAATTTTACCACCACAGGGGGACTGGGTACTATTTACAAAATCCCCAGCTGGGCTATCATTGATGATCCAAATGGTGACTTTAATACAGGAACCGCTGTTTTCACAGCACCGGAAAGCGGACTGTACAGAATCACTATTACGGCTACTTTTGCCTATCCTACATCAACCAATGTAAATTATGTAATAGGGCTGGCGAGCGGAGATACTAACACCTGGATCATGAGATTTTCTATTCCTGATGGAGTATTAACGTCAGATGCCAGCGGCTATGCCCATACCTTCGTTGGAATAGCCCAGCTCGAAGCCGGTAAGACTTATTATTATGGCTTGTCAGGAGGTATTACCCTTCTGTCTAATCCAACGGGTGCTACCGGAATTGGAACAGGAAGTTTCTTTGAAACACAATTGATCAAGAATTAAATAATTATAAACTATTTAATTTTCATTTGGCTGCCCTTTCTTTATTGAGGGGCGGCTTTTAGGTTATTTTACTACGAATATAAAATAGTTAAATACACTAAATTTTACCATTTCATTTAGTATATTAATATACAATCATCCTAATATTTCATTAAATCTGTATAAGAAATATATTATTTCCTTTATAGATACAGCATTTCATCAATTATCATTTTAATATTGATTACCAGCACCTTACCCCTCAAGCTGTCAATTATTCCCTGAAATAAATGCTTAAGATCGTCAATTTATAATTCAGTAACTAAAAATAAATTTTAAATTAAAGTATATTTATATACTTATATTAGTATATTTGTATACCAAATTACTCAATATGAATTTTGATCTTATAAAAGCAGTGGTGGAACTTGTCCAGCAATTTATGGAGCAGAATGAAGGTGAAGCTATATACAGCAATGACCTTCAGGGTTTTACAGAATGGATCAATGATTCGCATAAGGATGATTCCGAAGAAGAACCTCATTGGCTGGGAAAAGAATTGGGAGAAAGTTCCGACCGTATTATTAATACTTTACTGATAAGAATGGGAAGGTATGCGAAAACGTACTCTCGTTCAATAGGTAATTCCGTCTTTTCAACCCAGGATGATTTTATTTATCTGAACAACCTGAAAACTATCGGAGCTATGACAAAAATGGAACTGATAAGGCGGAATGTTCATGAGAAATCTTCGGGTATTGTTATCATTAACCGGTTAATCCGTAATGGATGGGCTGAACAGACCATTTCTCAGAAAGATAAAAGGACAAAGCATCTTCAGATCACAGAGAAAGGGCTTACCGTATTGGAGGAGCATATGGATGAAGTAAGTAAGGTTTCAAGGGCAGTAATAGGAAATCTGACTCATTCTGAACAAATGCTGCTCATCGCCATACTCTCTAAACTGGATGAATTTCATGATTCGATTTACCGCATGCACCTGAAATCCAGAGATCTGATGGATATGATGTATAAAAGATTAAACTGATACATACCCAAACTATTAAATAAATAACAATGAATACTGGAAACTCAAGAAAGAGAATTGCGGTGATAGGTTCCGGATTTTCTGGGCTGTCCGCCGCTGCCTATGCTGCGAAAGAAGGGAATGAAGTACATGTATTTGAAAAACATCATCAGCCAGGCGGCCGTGCAAGACAATTTAAAACAGATAACGGCTATGTTTTTGATATGGGTCCCAGCTGGTACTGGATGCCCGATATTATCGAAGGTTTTTTCTCTGATTTTGACTGTAAGGCATCTGATTTTTTTGATCTGGTTTCTTTAGACCCACAGTTTGAGATGGTTTTTTCAAAAGAAAAGGTTTCAGTTCCTGAGAAAAATGAAGATATCCGTGAGCTGTTTGAAAGAATAGAACCGGGTGCAGCCAGGCAGTATGATCAGTTCATGCAGTCTGCCCAATATAAATACGAAGTGGGCATGAAAGATTTTGTGACAAAGCCGTGTTATAACTGGCTTGAGTTTGCTTCTTTAAAAATAGCAGGCAGTGCGCTGAAGCTTGATCTTTTAAGCGATTTCAGGAAATACGTTTCCGGTTATTTTACAGATCCGAAACTGAGATCCCTGATGGAATTTCCGGTTATATTTCTGGGAGCTTCCCCACAAAAGATTCCCGCCCTTTACAGCCTTATGAACTACGGAGGCTATGTGTTGGGAACAAAATACCCGATGGGAGGATTTTATCAGCTGGTTCTTGCTATGAAAGAAGTGGCGGAAAGACAGGGCGTAACTTTTCATTTTAATCATGACGTACAAAAGATCAATACCAAAAACGGAAAGGCGGTTTCCATAACAATAGAGGATAAAGATTATGAATTTGATTCGGTAATTGCTTCTTCCGATTATCATCATACCGAAACATTAATCCCTCAATCACTCAGAAACTATAATGAGACCTATTGGGAAACCAGAACCTTTGCACCTTCATGCCTCATTTATTATTTAGGAATTAAAGGGAAAATTTCTCATTTAAAGCATCATACCCTTTTCTTTGAAAATGAGCTTGACACTCATATAGATTGTATTTATAAAAATAAGAAATGGCCATCAAAGCCCCTTTTTTATGCATGTTGTCCATCTAAAACAGATCCGGATGTGGCACCTGAAGACTGTGAGAATCTATTTCTGCTGTTACCTCTTGCACCGGGAATAAACGATGAGGAAACTGTAAGAGAAAAATACCTGACGGAAATGCTGGAAAGAATTGAAAAACATACGGGTGAAACCGGTCTTATTTCCAGAATTGAATACAAAAGAAGCTATTGTGTGAGTGACTTTATTTCGGATTATAATGCTTATCAGGGGAATGCCTACGGATTATCCAATACTTTATCGCAGACCGCAGTCTTAAAACCCAAAATAAGAAACAGAAAGATCAGGAATCTTTTTTATACCGGGCAGTTAACGGTTCCAGGGCCCGGAGTTCCTCCCTCATTAATTTCAGGGAAAATTGTTGCAGCTGAAGTGAGTAAACTAAAAATAAAATAATATGAAAAAATTGTTTGATGAATTGTCTTACGAGGTCAGTAAGTACACTACACAAAAATACAGCACCAGTTTCTCATTGGGAATAATGGCACTGAAGCCATCCATCCGACCTGCTGTTTATGCTGTTTACGGGTATGTACGCCTTGCTGATGAAATTGTAGACAGTTTTCATGGTTATGATAAAGAGAAGCTTCTGAAGAGATTAAAGGCTGAAACCTATGAGGCACTGGAAGATGGGATATCGCTCAATCCCATTTTACATTCATTTCAGGAAGCTGTTCGCCAGTATGATATTGACAGGCAGCTGATCAATCAGTTTTTGCACAGTATGGAAATGGACCTTCATAAAATTGATTATAATTCGGAACGGTTTAAAGAGTATATTTATGGGTCCGCAGAAGTGGTAGGTCTGATGTGTCTTCAGATATTCACAGAAGGTAATAAACAGCAATATGAGAAGCTGAAACCGTTCGCGATGAAACTGGGATCTGCTTTTCAGAAAGTTAATTTTTTGCGGGACCTGAAAGATGATTACCAGATTTTGGGACGGACTTATTTTCCCACCCTTAATATGTCAGTCTTTGATAATACTGTGAAAGTCCGGATCGAAAAGGAGATCGAAGAAGAATTTAGGGAAGCTTTACAAGGAATTAAAAAACTGCCGGGTTCATCCATTTTCGGAGTTTACCTCGCATACAGATATTATCTTTCTCTGTTTGAAAAAATAAAGAAAACAAGTTCCCAGAATATATTGCAGCAAAGAATCAGAATTGCCAATTCACAAAAGCTGTTGGTTGCGTTCAAAAGCTATATCCGTTACAAATCTGCTTATTTCTGATTGTTTAACTCTGATTTGGGCTAATTATTGGAAATTTTAAGAATCCATAAAAAAATAAATGATGTACAGATTATATAGAGAGCAGCAGCTCAATTGTAGTATTGAAACGGCATGGAAGTTTTTTTCATCCCCTCATAATTTATCAGAAATAACTCCTTCAAGTATGAACTTCGTTGTTCTATCAGATGTTGGGGAAGAACCGATTTTTAAAGGAATGGAAATAGATTACACCGTTTCGCCCTTATTGGGAATTCCGATGAAGTGGAAGACCGTCATCAGCCACGTAGAAGACCATAAAAGCTTTACAGATTTTCAGAAACAAGGTCCGTACAAGCACTGGAATCATTTTCACGAATTTATCCCAAATGAGAATGGAGTACTGATGAAAGATACGGTAGATTATGAACTTCCGATGGGGATTTTAGGAAAAATAGCTCATCAGCTATTTGTAAAAGAAAAGCTAAAAAGTATTTTCGATTTCAGATACAGAGTTTTGAATGACCTTTTTAACCATAAGCATCTTTAAAATGAATTTTCTGATCGTTTTAGGAGTATTTATTTCCATGGAAGGAGCCACATGGCTTATCCACCGATATATTATGCATGGGTTTCTGTGGACCCTCCACCGGGATCATCATGATCACAGCCATGACGGAAAACTTGAAAGAAATGACCTTTTCTTTTTCATTTTTGCAAGTCCGGCCATCGCTTTATTATACCTGGGAGTAAAGCAGGATTTCAGTTATTGGTTTTTTATCGGTTTGGGAATAAGTCTTTACGGAATGTCTTATTTCTTCGTGCATGATATTTTTATTCATCAGAGAGCAAAGATTTTCACCCACACAAAGAACCCGTATTTCCTTGCGATAAGACGTGCCCATAAACAACATCATAAACATTTGGGGAAAGAGGACGGGGAATGCTTCGGTTTTCTGTGGGTTCCTATTAAATATTTTAAAATGTATTTCAATAAAAAATGATGCCCTATACTTACATACTGATTAACTTTTTCACTGTCATAATCTGCTTTTTGGCTTCTTTTGACAGAAGGATACAGTTCAATAAGCTTTTCGGAAAGTTTCTGCTATCATCCACTATTGTGGCTATTCCTTTTATTATCTGGGATATATGGTTCACGGCAAAAGGAGTTTGGTGGTTTGATCTTAATTATACCTTAGGAATTAAAATAGCAGGCCTTCCCATTGAAGAATGGATGTTTTTTTACTGCATTCCATTCGCGTGTGTTTTCACTTACTATTGCATGGAAAAGTTTTTTACTCTTGAATGGGCTGATGCTTTGAATAATCTCATCGTATTTGCAGCTGTTATTGGTCTTGGCGTCGTCGGGCTTCTTTATTATGAGAGATTATATACTTTGCTTACGGTGATCGTAACCATCATCACACTTTGCTATCTGCATTTTATCGCGCAGAAAGAATGGATAGGAAAAGCCAGTTTCATATATCTGATTCTGATGCCGGGCTTTTTCGCGGTAAATGGAATTCTGACAGGATCTTTAATTCCCTCGCCTGTTGTTAATTATAATCCGGCTGAATTTTTAGGCGTCAGAATAGGAACCATTCCCGTGGAGGATGCCGTTTACGGTTACAGTCAGTTTTTGCTTAATATTTATTTCTTTAAAAAAATTAATCATGGATAAAGTGAATATTTTTTGGTTCAGAAGAGACCTCAGACTGGAAGATAATACAGGACTTTGTCATGCGCTTGATTCAGGATTAAAGGTTATTCCTGTTTTTATCTTTGATACTGAAATACTGGACCGGCTTCGGAATAAAAGTGACAGAAGAGTGGATTATATTCATCAGGCTTTACAACGGATTCATAAAGAGCTCAAAAAACATAACAGCGGACTGTATGTTTATTATGGGTCTCCCCTAGAAGCTTTTCAAAAAATAATCCGGGACTTCAATGTAAACAATGTTTTTTGTAACAGGGACTACGAACCTCAGGCTATACAACGGGACCGGAAGATCGCCGATTTCCTGCTGGATCAGCATATTCAGCTTAAAGATTTTAAAGATCAGGTTATATTTGAAAAAAATAATATTGTAAAAAATGACCTTTCTCCATACACTGTTTTTACCCCCTACTCAAAGAAATGGAAAGAACACCTGGAAAATATAGAAAGCGTTACGGCAAACTGGACCCGTTTTGGCCATTATAACGGAGCTTCAGAGATTATTCCACTGAAAGAAATCGGATTTGAAAAAACAGATCTTAAGTTCATAGAACCTGAACTGAACAGTGATATAATAGATTCTTACGGAAAGTACCGGGATTTTCCTGCAATGGACCATACCACCCATCTTGGAACAGCCCTTCGTTTTGGAACCGTTTCGATCCGGAAATGTGTACAGTATGCTGTTAAGCATAATGAAGTCTGGCTGAATGAGCTTATATGGAGAGAGTTCTTTATGCAGATCCTGTATCATTTCCCCAATGTTGTTCACCAGTGCTTTAAAAAGAAATATGAAAACATTGCCTGGAGAAACAACGAAAACGAATTTAAGGCGTGGTGTGAAGGGAAAACCGGATATCCTATCGTAGATGCTGGGATGAGGCAGCTCAATGAAACCGGATTGATGCACAACAGGGTGAGAATGATCACAGCAAGCTTCCTTACCAAGCACCTGCTCATCGACTGGCGGTGGGGAGAAGCCTATTTTGCTGAAAAGCTGTTAGATTATGACCTGGCAGCCAATAACGGAAACTGGCAGTGGGCAGCAGGCTGTGGCTGTGATGCGGCTCCCTATTTTCGGATCTTTAACCCCTATGAGCAGACCAAAAAGTTTGATAAAGATTCTCAGTATATCAGAAAATGGCTTCCTGAAGATTATAGAGAAGAACCTATTGTAGAACCTACAAAAGCCCGAGAAAGAGCATTAAATGCTTACAAACATGCACTGGCTGAATGATCGTATAGTATTTACTCATAAAATAAATTACATTGGCTAAAAAGGGAATTATATTAATCAATATCGGATCACCAAGAAGAGCAGCTCAACTTATTACTTACTTTAGTTTTAATTATATAATTGCGTAATTCTTTAGGGAATTAGGTATTTTTGTAAACTATTTAACGGATATGAATTATACACTTATTAAAGATTTTATAGACCTATTGCAGGAGTTCGAAAACGAAGTCCGGGCTTGTCCTGATTTATATCCGGAAACTGTCCAGGGCTTTAAAACATGGATTTCCGATAAGGAAAATACGGAAGCAAATCTTCCGGAGGAACCGTACTGGGAAGGCAAGGAAAACGGAAGATCACCGGAAAGTGCCATAAATACATTACTTGTTCATCTGAACCGGTATGCCAAAACCTATTCCAAGTCTGCCATCTTACATTCTGAATTTTCTACTCAGGAAGACTTTATTTATCTGATTAACCTGAAAGCTTTTGGTGAGATGACCAAGATGGCCCTTATCAAAAAAAACATTCATGATAAGCCGGTAGGTATGCTGATCATCGGCAGACTTCTGCGTCAGGGACTTATTGAACAGGCAGATTCTGACCTGGATAAAAGAAGTAAACTGATCCGCATTACTGAAAAGGGACTTCAGGTTCTGGAAAATCAAATGGAAAAGATCCGGCAAGCTACCCATATCGTTGCAGGAAATCTTAATCACCGAGAAAAGATGGAGCTTATACGTATTCTTAATAAGCTGGACCGTTTCCATTATCCTATTTTTTCACGAAACATCAGTTCTGACCAGCTGATCAATACGGTATTACAGGAAATGAAGATAACAAGTTTATAAACCCTAATATATCCAAACCTTTATTTGATTAAGATTATATAATATATTGAAGATAAATCAATGTATTTAAAACACACGGGCATAGAAACTCTTTTAGATAGATCATACAACCTTCCAAAGAGATTCCATTTTTTCACAAAATGTAAGAAACAAATGTAGAAATATCATTATTATTTTCTCACACTTCCCGCTTATCCAAGTTTTATTGTTTATTAGGATTATATTTTTCAGGAGCTATAAACATTCCGTTATCATAGGAATTATATTTTTCCCACGCATCTTCCCTCTTCGATTGTCTTATAAAAACAGCAATTTGATCGAGTTCACGTGTCTTTGAAACCGAAGAATAATTTGATTTACTGATTGCACTTTGGTCATAAAAATAGAGGGAAGAGGGCTCGCTTCCGTCCAACACACTAAATTTGAGATCTGATGTTGATATTGAAAAGGAACTATTCTCTTCCGATTGGTACAATTTCTTTAGGTCTTTTGACAAAACTCCGGAGATTCTTATAGTATCCAGAGGAAAGTTCTGGATATTATCAGGTCCGGAAAAATTTGAATTTAAATTAAACCTGTGCTTTCTCATATCATTTCCTTTTACTTGATGCTGAGATAAAAAAACATTTATCAGAACTACCAAAAGTAAAATTGGTTTTTTATTAAAAATCATATTTTTAGAATTGTATATTAAATAAAAATGTAAGGTATAGTTTTCGGACTACCAATAACAAAAATCAGTATCAGTAACGTCATTAAATGTTATGGATGAAAGGTTAAATTCTTCTTGTCCATTGTTTAAGACGATCTTGTGCGGTAAAATAATGCCGTTAACATCTTTAAAATTAGAATATTCCCATATATATCCATTTCCTTCAACGCCTTTCAGTGTTAAACCGCTTTCTTTATCCAGGTAAATTTTATATTTTTCCCCGTCTATTACATAACATTCTTTCCCATTAACTTTCTCTATTCCTGAAACAGTATATTTTGTATCATTATTCAAAACATCAAAAATCGAAAATAAAAATTGGCTGTCATTATTATTAAAAAAGCGAGAATTTTTTGAGACTAGACGATCAGAATACTTAATTTCTTCACCAAACCTTGTCACATGATTCTTCCCATCCGAGTCCTTTTTCTGAGTCCTCTCCATAAGTTTTCCATCGATCATTTTTGTATCAACAGTCGTTATTGATTTAATTTGAGAAAGTCGCTCTCCTCCCATCGCCTGTATATTCTTTTTCACAATATCTACTACCGTAGGAAATTTTGAAGAAACAGAATGATCAATTTTTGAATTTTGTCCCGTTTGAGCTATTGCCATTCCGGAAATTAACATTGCTAAAAAAATTTTCATCATTATTTTTATGTTAAATTTAATGATTATTTTTTTTGTTCACAAATAATATTACTCCGATCCAAAAATTATTTCTATTTCTTGTGAAATAATCGATTTAAAGATGAAGAAGGGTTATTTTATTGTCTTGGAATACGTCTGAAATATAGTCAACTTACTTTGCATCTTACATAATTTTCCCTTTCATGCGTAATCTAGGAATAAAATAGTTATAATCAACTGTTTATATTTTTTATTTTCAGGTTATTTTGATATATATTTGCAAAGTATTCATAAAGAAAGGTTCCTGCCTTTGCTAAACTGATCCCATGATAAAGATCGGTCTTGCTTCTTCAGATTCCCCGTTTATAGATCCAATTTTTTGATGATAACGATAATTTCATACGTTGATCTCAAAGAATGATATGATATTGCACACTGAGATATTCTCATATATTTATATATAGATCATCACTAAGCTGAGCAAAGAAGCTGATAGAAATAAATAGATTTACACTTTATACTATCATCCTTTTATTTTCAAAATGACATCTGTAAAGTATACAGATTATATTTAATTTTTAATTTTATTACCATGCAAAAAGGCACCGTAAAATTTTTCAACGAGGCGAAAGGCTTCGGATTCATCGCACCATCAGAAGGTGGAGCAGACATCTTTGTACATACTTCAGGACTGGAGTCAAAATCCATCCGTGAGAACGACCAAGTTGTTTTCAACGTACAAAAAGGGGATAGAGGTTTGAACGCTATCAACGTGAAATTGGCATAATCTGATCAATATAGTAATTTATTATATTAGTTATTTTACTAGCCTCCCGCATTTTGCGAGAGGCTTTTAGCTTTTACTGGCAGTTAACTAAATAACAGATCCGGAGATGAAGATTTCAAACAAGTACTTATTTAAAAATTAGAAAAACATAATGCATATAATCAACAGTTTAGAAGAATACAAATCATTAGAGGGGACTATAATAGGGAGTTCTCCATGGCATACGATTGATCAGGATCAGATCAATAAGTTTGCAGATGTAACATTGGATCATCAGTGGATTCACGTTGATAGTCATCGGGCAGCTGCAGAAAGTCCATACGGGTCAACAATTGCTCATGGATACCTAACCCTTTCGCTAATTCCTTATCTATGGAAACAGATTGCGGATGTGAGAAATGTGAGCCTCGAGATAAATTATGGGATAGAAAATCTCAAATTTGGAATACCTGTGAAAGTGGATTCTGAAGTTTCACTTCAAGCAACGATCAAATCCGTCAATGACATGAGAGGAATAGTCAAGGTCATCGTAGGTGCCAGGCTCCTTCTTAGAGATGAGTCAAAACCTGTCTACACGGGAAATGTGGTATTCCTCTACCATTTCAAATAAATAAGATCTTCCGATCATTGAAACTTCAAATACTCTCAGCCTTCCTTCTATGAAGTACCCAGGTTTTGATGTTGTTATAGTGATATTAATTTTAAAGAAGGAATGAATCAAAACATATATTTACGACAGTGGACAATCGCTGTCCCCCTTTTATCGTGGCTCTTATACTTTGGAAATTTTTTATTTTCATCAACTTATTATTCGATCCTACTAACAGCTTTATTACTCGGCAGTGTATTGGCTGCGGTCTATCATTCTGAAGTCCTTGCAGACAGACTGGGTGAACCATTTGGCACCCTGCTTCTTGCATTTGCCATAACAGTTATTGAGGTAGGGCTGATCATTTCCATCATGCTTGGTGCTAAAGGCCTTGAGACTATCACCTTGGCAAGAGATACTGTCTTTGCAGCGGTGATGCTCATACTCAATGGTATTATGGGTATATGTATCGTAATAGGGTCGTTACGATACAGAGAACAATCTTTTACACTGAAGGGTGTGAGTACAGCCCTGATCACACTGGCGACAGTTGTAGTATTTGTGCTGATATTACCTAACTATACAGTGAGCCACAGTGGAGGCGAATACACCTCTTTTCAGCTCCTGTTTATAGCATTCATTTGCCTTTTGCTGTATCTGGGATTCACAATGGTTCAGACGATCCGACACCGGAGTTTCTTTATATCTCCTACGAGTAACATTCTAAAGGAAACCATTGGAAAAGATAAAAAGATTAAAATTTCTAAAAAGAATATCTATATCAGTAGTTTTATGCTAGTTGTAAGCTTGGGAATAGTAGTTCTGATGGCCAAACTACTTTCAAAAGATGTTGAATATTTGGTAGTGGCAGTTGGGGCGCCAAGATCTGTAGTGGGAGTGATCATAGCAGGAATTGTTTTGTTACCGGAAGCTCTTGCTGCAATCCGAGCCGCCAGGAAAGACCAAATACAAACCTCGCTTAATCTAGCTTTTGGCTCTGCTTTAGCCAGCATCGGACTGAGTATTCCCGCTATTGCAATCATATCAGTAATCAGCGGTATACGAATGACCTTGGGTATTGATATTAAATCAACTGTATTATTGGGTCTTTCCCTATTTATCATTACAATATCATTGGCCACTGGCAAGACTAATATCATGCAGGGTTTTGTTTTGCTCGGGATTTTCCTTATATATCTTTTCATCACCGTTGTTCCATAATAGTATACAATGAAAAAATTAATTATATTACTCATTATTATAAATAAGTTAAAAAGATTAAATTTACTAAACGAAAGAAATATTTAAGAAAAATGCATCTCTTTAAAAAAACTAAATTTTCATCACTAAATGATGCAATGCAAAAACCGGAGAACTGCAAAAAACTAAATCTTTTATTTATTACACAAAACTTTAAGAATAAGGGGGATATTTTTTCAAAATTTATAAACTTAGAAGTATTAGAAATACAAGGCGATCCTATCCTCTATGATTTAGATGATTTTGAGCTTCCAAAAGAAATAGCCAACCTTCAAAAATTAAAGAAAATTTCACTCCTAAATCTTCCATTCCAAACTTTCCCCGAATGGATAATGAATATAAAATCTTTACGCTTCTTAATGATTAGAGGAAACGCCATAGATTCAATTCCGGATTCAATATTGCAATTAGATAAATTAAAAACGCTCCGAATCGAAAACTGCGAGTTAAATAAATTGCCCAAAATATTTAATCAAATGGAAAACTTGAAAACTTTAGGACTAAGTGATACAAAGTTAACGGATCTAAATTCTGACTTATTTCCTAAAAATCTTAAAGAAATAAATTTGAGTGGAACAAAAAAATATGAAGAAGATGAATTGCAGATTTTAAAAACTAAAATGAAAAAAACTAAAATATATCCATAACAGACTATAAATAGATAATGTAATAAATTGCTTCTTAAAGTATTAACAGGATAATCTCAAGAAACAATGGCAATAAGCAAGAAAAACAAAAGTAGAATCTCTGTTGATGGTAAGGAATATATATGGTGGGTATTTACTGAGTACGACCAGACAGAATTTGATGGAATACAAGTTAAAGCGGTGTGCGTTGACCAAACTCACTTTATAAAATATGGATTGCAACAAAAAGAAAATAATAGCAAAGTAGTGCTTGCTTTAAAAAATTACAATAAATTGGTTCATCTGTCATCACCTCCAAAATTTGAAAATGACGAAGGAATAATTACAAAAATAGGAATTAACAGAATGATAAAATGGTGTAAGCAAAATGTACATGAAATTCAATATGCCTTGGATAGAAATAAGAATGATCTGACTGAACCAGAGAAGCAGTTATTGCTTAAAGATCTACAAAAAATAATACTGTAAATCTAAAAAAACGATACAACCAACATTAATCTAACCTCTCCTTTTGTTCAATGCAAATTTCAATGCTTCATCTTAAATCTCGGATTGAGACTTATGAGAGTTTTGTAACAGCCAATCATCCCATTTTTTTCTTTCAAAGAATAAAGTTTTTTTATTAGGTTTTAAAAATGGAATTAAATTACCATATACCAACCTATAAATATAAGATTTTTTGAAACCTGATAATCTGATAGTTATTCTACATTTAAGTGTATCTTTTAATCCAAAATGTATTTTTCAATTCGGTTGTAATCTTCTCAGTGATATAAATTATACTTGTACTTCTTTGTACTACTTTATCTATTAGTTTATAGAAGTAGTAAAGAAGTGGTAACAAACTCTTACAAAAGAAAACAATAAAAGTAAAAGAAAACAAAGTTATTTCCCGACACAGAAAGTTACTTCTTACTGTTTATGGGGTGTTATAAATATTAAGTATCCAATTGGTAAATAAGCTATCATTTTTAGATTATTTTGTTCATAACTAACACTACTAATAATTAGTTGTTACTCTATATTTATCATCACTCCAACTATCATCGTAAAAGTTTTTAATTAATTGTTTTGATTTTAAAGTTTCCAATTGTGAATACAGGCAATTGAAACAGAAAAACATAATAATTACGATTACTTTATTCATGATTTTATTTTTACATGTCCTCAGTAGCGATATACTATAATATCTTTTATGATTTTACTTCCATAAAAATTTTTCTCATCATTAGTAAAATAAAATTTATTCTTTTTCTCATAATATTCTGTTTGGTCTCTAGGAATTTCAGGAGCCCATACTATTAATAAAGTAATGGGTTTGTAAAAGCTATATTCCTTTAAAGTAAATTTAAAACGAGAATCTGTTGAAATTGTCTTCTTAGTACCAATAGGAAGTGACCATACAGTTTTTGGCTGTATTTCTGTCATGTCATTTAAAAGTTGAGAGAAAGGCTGTCCTATATAATTGGCTTTATTTGCTTCAAATTGTTTTAGATAGTTTAAAGTGTCCAATTGTGAATACAGGCAATTGAAACAAAAAAACATAATAATTACGATTACTTTATTCATGATTTTATTTATTGAGTTATTATAAGTTACAATCGGGAGTTTTAGCATAGGTGCTTTTTGAGCTGCTACCTCCTGAAGTAGATGGAGAAACTGTTTCATTTACAAATATAGAATTAAAATCCCCTGTAATATTTTGCTCACTAAGCGTCGCACCTATATCATATTTATTCAAAACATGAGCGGTAGCATTAGCATAAGATTCATCTACTGACAATCCCGTATCTACAAATTGTTGATAGGCACTATCAAAAGAATCAAATAGAGAAGAACCTCTAATCCATCCCCCAGTTTCCATATCCAAGAAAGATCCAGCCGGATAGTTAGCAACAAAATCCGCAAACTTTTCAGGATCTGTAATTGAAAGAAGAAATACCATCCCATCCGGACCATAAACCAATAAATATATAAAATTTGGATTGTAATGGTTACTTCCTTGGAATGCATACAAATCTCCGGGTGAAAAGCTATTGTACATTCCCGAGATATGAGTATGTGCAGCCCCCAGAATATTAACAGAACCGCTAGTGGCAACCCATCCTACATTACTCCCATTATGAGAAGTTTTAATATCTGTAGCTACATAGTCTCCACTAGAATTCGTACCAAAAGAAAATGCTTTTTCATTCACATCAGTAGAATGTGAAGCAGTCATTTGCTCTTTTGCAATCTTTATTTTGTCCTTGTTTAGAAGATCTTTTGCGTTATTATTTGCTAGTTTAGCTTTTAAGCAGTCACTAAGCGTAAGCTCTGGGACTCCACCACCGCCACCGCCATCAAGGTTACCATCAATACAGTTTTCATAGATTGAACATCCGCCTGAAGTTCCACCGCTCCCCCCTGAAGGTAAGCCATTTCCATTTCCTCCTTTAGGTACGGTAATAATCACCGTATCAATATCACAGGCAGGATAGCCGTCAAAACCACATGTAGATTTTGATTTAATTTTTAAATTACTCTTCAGGTATTGCGCTTTAAATAGGTTCAAAATTTCATGATAGTTCCTTTCATCAGTTGTCATTTCATAATATTCAACAATGGTTTCATCTTCCCTAAGAGACGCTACCATTATGCCATCTACCTGATAATTTCTTATTAATGGGAAAAGGACGTATTTCTCTCCCACTTCAGTAGTAAATTCCTGTGAACGGATATTAAACTCTATGTATTCACTTGATACTATTTCCGATTTGCTGAAAGACCTTTTCATGGTCTTTGCGGTGTGGCTGACAGTATAGAGACTGTCGTATCTTTCCATCAGGGTTTTAAATCCATCTGCGTAATTGATTATTTTGCCATCCTGAGCAGAAAATACCTGAAACTTGTTAAAGGTATATTTTTCATCCTGACTTTTAAAATAGTCATCTTCTGAACTACAGGAATGCAGGGTAATGAGAATTAAGGTTATGGGAAATAACCATGAAGCTAATTTTTTTTTCATATAAATGGTTAATGTTTTTATTATTACAAATATAATTCATTTGTAGGGGATTAAAACTAAGTTGTTAAGTTTTAATGTTCCTAAGAGTAATAAGTGGTATATCTTGCTTATCCTGCAATTGCTTATTTTTTTAATAGGAGGGGTTCTCCTAGCTTTTTCATAGGCTGTTATTATTTAAATGTTGGTATAAAAATATAATCGTACAGCGACAAAACCTGACGTGTTACAAATTATTTGATAATTATTCTATATCAAATGTAACAGTAATCTTTTTAAGTTTACAACCTTTAAATCAATAACAAATTCCTCCTTTGATTTACGAAGTTTTCCTCCTTGCCTTTTCTCTTGTAATCACTTTGATTATAGTTGTGAACAATATTTTGTAGTAAATATTTTGGCTACGAATGTCTGATTACAATAGTTACAAATGCGATTAATCCTGATATTACTGCTCGTTTGATACCTTCCGATTTTTTATGTTAGATAATTTCACTCAGTATTTGCCATTATTTAGCAGTATTTACCACTGATAATTTCTCCGAGTGTCATAAAAATTCAAAAAAGTAGTACGATTTTACAACGCAGTATCACGATTAGTAACAAAAATAATGTCAATTAATGGTATAAAATATCATTAAATATCACTCAACGCTTTTATAAAACATTGATTAAACACAGTATTCATAGGGGTTTACAGAGATTGCTTATTTCCCAATACAAAACTTAGAAAAAATATTCCCCAGCACCTCATCATTAGTAACCTCCCCAGAAATTTCCCCAAGATGTTCCAAAGCATTTCTCAACTCATAGGCCAGCAATTCCGTAGAAATCTGTGAAGAAATAGCTTCTTTAACCTTATTAACAGCATCCAGCGATTTTTGTAAGGCTTCAAAATGGCGTTGATTGGTAATCACCACATTATTTTCCTGGGATTGCAGTTGCTCTACATATGAAGACAATTCATTTTTAAGATCCTGGATATTTTGGTTTTCCACTGCGGATATTTTGATGAAGTCAAATTCGTGGGTAATTGCATTTCTGAATATATCTTCCACAGATTCGTATTTTGTAGGAACCACCTCATCAATTTTGGTGGTGCAGATGATAAGCTTCAGATCGGGTCTCAATAAAGATTTTATCATTTCAATATCTTCTGTAAAATCTTCAGTGGCAGCATCAGTTAAGTATACAAGAATATTAGCATTCTCCACCTTCTCTTTAGCTTTCTTTACTCCTATGGCTTCTATTTCGTCCACGGTCTCTCTTAATCCCGCCGTATCAATCAGACGGAAAGCATGCCCTTTGATATGAAGAACTTCTTCAATAGTGTCTCTCGTAGTTCCTGCAATATTGCTTACAATAGCTCTTTCTTCTTTCAGTAAAGCATTCAGTAAGGTGGATTTTCCGGCATTGGGCTTTCCTATAATGGCTACGGCTGTTCCGTTTTTAATGGCATTACCATATTGGAAACTTTCGATAAGGGAATTAAGTTTGGATTCAATTTTATTGAGTAAATGATTTAAAGCGCTTCTGTCTGCAAATTCAACATCTTCTTCAGCAAAATCCAATTCCAGCTCAATAAGGGAGACAAAATTTAATAAATCTGTTCTTAACAACGATATTTCATTGGTAATTCCACCTTTCAGCTGATTGATGGCTACTTTCCGGGAGGCTTCATTTTCAGATGCGATAACGTCCGCTATGGCTTCCGCCTGAGAAAGGTCTATTCTGCCATTGATAAAAGCACGAAGGGTAAATTCTCCGGCTTTTGCCATTCGGGCCCCGTTTTTAATGAGAGTTTCAAGAATACGCTTACCGATGTGAGGAGAACCATGAAAAGCAATTTCCACAGAGTTTTCCGTTGTAAAACTTTTCGGGGCCAGAAAAATGGATAGCATTACTTCATCAATAGCTTCATCTCCATCCATGAAATATCCGTAATGGATAGTATGAGATTTTTGTTTTTCCAGATTTTTTCCCGGAAAAGATTTCTGAACTATGGATAAAGCATCATTTCCCGAAACTCGGATAATGCCTAAAGCTCCTACTCCATTGGCTGTAGCCAGTGCACAAATCGTATCGTTATTCATAATGCAAAGTTACATCATTTAAGACTAATTTTATAAATGAAAAACCATACAGATTGTCTATAATAGTTGTACGGATCTCTTTAAAAAAGTAAAATCATCCCGGGGCATTGGGATGATTTTATTACATACTAAGTATATATGAAGATATGAATGATGTTTATTGTTAAAGGCATTACAAAAGTAGTTTCAAAAAAATTAATATCTATCAGGGAAAGCACTAAAATTACATCCGTAAAAATACGGATTGCACATATAAAAAATCCTTGTAGAGGTTTCTACAAGGACTTTATCAAAATATTTTAAATCTCTTACAAAGGACTTACCAATTCTAAAAACCAATTTTTAACCTCTCCTTCAAGATGAGGAGCCAGTTTTTCCTCACAGGTTTTATGATATTGGTTTAGCCATTGGATCTCTTTTTCCAATAGGATATCTTTAACAATTGTATCTTTAAAGAATGGGCAGAACGTTAAAGTTTCAAATTCATAGAATGTACCGAAATCAGTTTTTTCCGCTTCTTTGACAGCGATCAGATTTTCATGACGGATCCCGTATTCCCCTTCTACATAGTATCCCGGTTCATTGGAACAGACCATTCCTAAGAGAAGCTCTTGCGGATTCATATCTTTACGGATATTCTGAGGACCTTCATGTACATTCATAAAGCTTCCTACTCCATGCCCCGTCCCGTGGTTATAGTCTTTTCCTTCCATCCATAAGGGCAGCCTGGCAATAGCATCCAATTGAACACCTTTAGTTCCTTTCGGAAATTTCACCATAGATAAACGGATCATTCCCTGTAAAACCAAAGTGGAATTTCTTTTAAATTCTTCGGAAACCGCTCCCAGTGCCAATGTTCTCGTAATATCGGTAGTCCCCTCACGGTACTGGCCGCCGGAATCCACGAGGATGCTTCCGTCATTGGTTACCTCCTTACTTCCTTCGCTTTTAGCAGAATAATGGATAACCGCTCCATTGCCTTTATATCCGATAATGCTGCCGAAACTCTCTCCTACAAAGTTTTCTCCTTCGGCACGGAATCCTCTTAATTTTTCTCCAATGGAATATTCATTCATCTGCTCTTTTCCTGCCTGATGGGTCAGCCAGTACAAAAACTTCACCATAGCGACACCATCTCTTACCATAACCTTTCGGAAACCTTCCAGCTCGGCTTCATTTTTCTGGGCTTTCATTAAGTTTCCCGGAACAGCTCCCTTAATCAATTCATTTTTGCTTTTCAACGTTTCAATGATGGATTGATTGGTATTGGGAGAAACCAATACTTTTTCATTAGTAAAAGTTTTCAAATAAGAGAAAAACTCTTCATACGGCATCATTTTCACGCAGGCTTCATCCAACTGTTTTCTGGCATCCACTTCAAGCTTTTCAAGATCGGTGAAAAGAACAGCATCATTTTTAGTAATAACAATATAACCCAGGAATACAGGATTACTTTGTACGTCACTTCCCCGTAAATTCAAAGTCCAGGCCACATCATCAAGACTTGAAATGACATGTACTGAAACTTCCTGTTTTTCCATTTCCTGACGAATTGCAGAAAGCTTATCCGTTACCGACTTTCCGGCCCATTCCACAGGATGTACAAAAATCGGGTTCTTTGAAGCCGCTCCACGGTCTTTCCATATTTCTTTTAGTAAGGGAAGATCAGCAAGCTCTATATTTTTAGAATGTAATTTATGAGAAAGGGATTCCCAATTGGCATGTGAAGTAGCCAGACCGTTTACCGCCACTTTTCCCCCTGAGGGAATTTCGGAAATAATCCAGTCTATATAGTGAGGGGTTCCTTCGATTCCCTCTTTAAAAAGGTCTATTCCTGAACCTTCCAGTTCTGTAACAGCCTGGGTGAAGTATCTTCCATCCGTCCACAAGCCTGCTTTATCTTTAGTTACCACCACAAAACCAGCAGAGCCTAAAAACCCGGACAGCCAGGCTCTCTCCTGCCATTCTTCAGGTAAATACTCACTCATATGCGGATCAGCAGAATATACGATAAATGCATCAACATTGTTTTTCTGCATTTCTTCCCGAAGCGCAGCTATTTTTTCCTTTGAAGTCATTTTTTAATTTTTAAAATTGAAAGTTACAAAAAAAATGATTTTCAAATTCAAACCTCATTTAAAATAAATACAATTCAAATATTCAAAAAAATTCACCTATAATAAGGATAAAAAATCATTTACATTTACTAAAAATATAATGTTTTGGAAAGATTATTGCTATCATGTATTACATGAAAACTCAAGATTATAAAAATCACAGGAAATATTACGCTCCTCATCACTTTATTTATCTTCCTTTATTGCTCATTCTGGAAGGTGTCGGAATTTACCAAGTAGGGAATGATCCGGATAATAAACTGACCTGGATTCTTTTTTCTCTTGTTATTTTTCTGATCTTCTATCTGGCAATTATGCTGAGGCAGCATTATGCTTTAGGACTTCAAAACCGCCTGGTAAGACTTGAGTTCAAACAAAGGTATTTTGAGATTTTCAATCAGCGGTCGGATGAGGTGGAAGAAAAGCTGAAGTTTGACCAGATCGCCGCTTTACGCTTTGCGTATGATGAAGAATTCAAAAACCTCTTATATAAAGCTCTCCAGGAGAATATTTCGGGAGATCAGATCAAAAGGTCCATTCAGCAATGGAGACCGGACCGTCACAGAGTATAACATTAACACCAAAACTATAATCATTATGAAAAGAATAAGCTTATTCAGTATTGCCCTTATAAGTCTGTTATTCCTTACAAGCTGTGAAGCTGTTGAAACCATATTTAAAGCAGGGATGTGGTGGGGAATCCTATTAGTTGTCGCTGTAATAGTGATCATCCTGTTACTATTTTTCAGGGGTAAAAACTCTTAACCACTTTTATAATATATGAACTCTACAGACTGGGAAATCATTTCCCACCTCAGACCTTCTAAGATCGTTAAGATCATGAATGACCCGGAAGCATCTGCAAAGGCTGTGCATCTTGTATACACTTCTGATGCAGATTCTACCGGCATCATCAGAAAAAAAAGAGGAAAGAAATATGCATATTTTAAAGACGGTGAAAAAATAACGGATAAGGAAGAAATTACCAGGATCAATAAGCTTGTCATTCCACCCGCATGGGAAAATGTATGGATATGTGTTCTCGATAACGGACATCTTCAGGCTACCGGTTTTGATACTAAAAAAAGAAAGCAGTACCGCTATCATCCGTTATGGAGTGCTTTAAGGAACCATACCAAGTTTTACAGAATGTTACAGTTCGGGTATGCCCTTCCCGATATCCGGCTTCAGGTGGAAAAAGACCTCGCATTGCGAAAACTTGAAAAAAGAAAAATCCTGGCGCTTATTGTAAGTCTTATGCAACATACCAACATACGGGTAGGCAACAATGCCTATGAAAAATTATACGGATCCTTCGGACTGACAACCCTGAAAGATAAGCATGTAAAAATCCAGGGACAAAAAATAAAATTTTCTTTTAAAGGAAAGAAAGGCATTATGCACAATATCGACCTTAAAAGCAGAAAATTGGCACGGTTGGTTCAAAAATGTAAAGATATTCCGGGTAAAGAGCTTTTTCAGTTTTATGATGAGGATGGAAACCACCACTCCATCGACTCAGGAATGGTTAACGATTACATTAAAGAGATAAGCGGAGAAGATTTTACCGCAAAAGATTTCAGGACCTGGTCCGGAACCGTAAGCGCCCTTATCGCCTTCAGGGAAATAGGATATGCCGAAACGGATACGGAATACAAAAAAAAGGTGAAAGAAGCCCTGGAAATGGTAGCTTCCCACCTCGGAAACACCAGCAATGTATGTAAAAAATACTATGTACATCCTCTTGTCATCAATCTCTACGAGAACAATGGCATCAAAAAATATCTGGACGAGCTTGAAGATATTGAAGTAAATGATGGAAAAGCAGGACTCACCCAGGAAGAAAAATTAGTTTTGAAAATTCTGGAAAACGAAAAAATGTAAATTTTATTCCAATTCTTCATTCTCCTCTTATCTGTTATGAAGTTTGTCCACATGGGCAGACCCTTAATTTGTTATTTTTAAATGCAATACTTTATCGGCGGATATAGATATCTTTTTGTTCCAAACATTTGCTTATTACAATTTAAATAAAACTTCACAAACAATTAAGTACACAGAAAAATTTTGACTCTTTTATATCAATACGATCTCTATAAATGAAATTTATTATCAATAATCTTTATTTCTTCTTTCTTTTAAATATCGTAAATTTGTATACATTCTTAATAAAATAATACAACATAATATGTCAAAAGCAATTTCGCAAGTACCATTTGTAGTTAACGAACCGGTAAACACCTATGCACCGGGTTCTTCAGAAGTAAAAAGCCTTATTGCCACCTACAAGAAAATGTGGGCGGAAAAGACAGAAATCCCGATGATCATCAACGGGAAAGAGGTAAAAACCCAGGAGAAAGTACAACTCCAGTCTCCTCAGGATCATAAGCATGATTTCGGTTTTTATTATAAAGGAAATATGCAACATGTAGATGATGCCATCAATGCTGCATTAGCTGCGAAAAAAGCATGGAACGAACTTGGATGGGAACAGAGAGCTGCGATCTTTTTAAAAGCTGCTGACTTATTAGCCGGACCTTACAGGGATATCATCAATGCTGCTACTATGATCGGACAGTCTAAGAACGTACATCAGGCAGAAATTGATTCTGCATGTGAATTCATAGACTTTTTAAGATTCAACGTTGAATTCATGACGGAAATGTACGCAGAACAGCCTGTATCAGACAGTGGAATCTGGAACCGTGTAGAATACAGACCGCTAGAAGGATTCTGTTTTGCGGTAACTCCTTTCAACTTCACGGCTATTTCCGGAAACCTGCCTACCTGTATGGCCATGCTTGGAAATGTGGTAGTATGGAAACCTTCCGACAAGCAGATCTATTCCGCAAAAGTAATCATGGATGTTTTAAAAGAAGCCGGACTTCCTGACGGGGTCATCAACATGATCTTCACAGATGGTAAGGAAACTGCCGAAAAAGTATTGGCTCATCATGATTTTGCAGGTCTTCACTTTACAGGATCTACGAAAGTTTTCCAGGGAATGTGGAAAATGATCGGTGATAATATCCACAACTACAGAACCTATCCTAGAATTGTAGGGGAAACAGGTGGTAAAGATTTCGTTATTGCCCACCCTTCCGCCAATGTAGAAGCCGTAGCTACTGCTTTGGTAAGAGGTGCTTTTGAATATCAGGGACAGAAGTGCTCTGCAGCTTCCCGGGCTTACATTCCTAAATCTCTTTGGGAAGATGTAAAAAAAGTAATGGAAACGCAGATCAATTCTATCAAAATAGGTTCTCCTGAAGATCCTTCCAACTTTGTAAATGCGGTGATTGATAAAAACTCTTTTGAAAAATGTAAAGGATATATTGAAAGAGCAGAAAAATCAAGTGATGCTAAAGTAGTTATCGGTGGAAAATGTGACGATTCCAAAGGATGGTTCGTAAGCCCTACCGTGATTGAAGCTACCAATCCTCAGTATGAAAGTATGGTGGAAGAAATCTTCGGACCAATCTTAAGTTTATATGTATATGAAGATAAAGACTGGAAAGAAACTCTTGCACTGGTAGATTCTTCTTCACCTTATTCGTTAACAGGTTCTGTATTCGCACAAGATCGTTATGCAATTGATGAAGCCTATAAAGCGTTGGAAAATGCTTCCGGAAACTTCTATATCAATGACAAACCAACAGGTGCCGTAGTAGGACAGCAACCTTTCGGAGGAGGAAGAGCTTCCGGAACCAATGATAAAGCCGGTTCCAAAATGAATCTTCTGAGATGGACTTCCGTAAGAAGTATAAAAGAAACCTTTGTTTCTCCAAAGGATTATAAATACCCTTATTTAGGATAAAAATTCTCAATAATAATATAAAGCCCTCGGAATAAATTCCGGGGGCTTTTTCATTTAAAACAATTAACATAATTTAAATATTTTTATTGATTATTTAATATTTTAAAATATAAACAAGGAATAATTATTGAAACTTTAAACATAACACCAAAATATAAATATTATGAAAAAGTTACTGATAGTAAGTATAGGCCTAGGACTCTTTGCGATAAGCTGTGGAACCAAAGAATCAGGGATGACGACGGACAATAAGGATTCACTAAATGTTTCCGGCAGCAGTTCCCAAACTATCCCGCCGATGAGCACGGATTCCACCCGGATGTCCAATCCGGACAGTATCAAGGTCAAAATGGATTCTTTGAAATCCACCCAATAATAGTTTAATTTTAATCTGAGAAATCCGTAGAAATACTACGGATTTTTCTATATTTGAAGGTTAACTAATCATAAAAAAATTTACTATGAAAAAAGTATGGATAGGAGCCCTGTTCGGATTGCTCTTTTTGGGAAGCTGTGCTCAAAATAAAGAAAAAAGAGAAGAGTACAAGGAAGAACATAATAAAGACTCCCTGAGAAACAGCTTGGGCGACTCGGCCGTAGCGAATACACCACCTTCAGCAGCTCCCGTTTCGGATACGATAAAAACCGGGCAGGACAGTACAAAAACAAAATAATTTTTATAATCCGCAGAAATCCTGCGGATTTATATTTTTAATAATAAAATCATCAATCAATTAACATTATTATTACATTTGCATTCAATAAAAAGTATATATGAAAAGAACCGCTTTATTATCATTATTTTTCATCAGTTTTTTAGCTTTCAGTCAGGGAATTAAGTTTGAAGAAGGAAATTTCAGCAGTATTCTCGCTAAAGCCAAAAAAGAAAACAAACTCATATTCGTGGATGCCTATGCTACATGGTGCGGTCCTTGTAAGCTAATGGTAAAAAATATTTTTCCCCTGCAATCGGTAGGAGATTATTACAACGCTCATTTTGTAAATGCCAAAATAGACATGGAAAAAGGGGAAGGAATTGATCTGGCCAAAAAATACAATGTAAAAGCTTTTCCTACTTACCTGTTTATCAATGGAGACGGAGAAGAGGTACACCGCACCTTGGGATACGTTGAAGAAAATGATTTCATCCAGTTTGCTAAAGATGCGGAAGATCCAAGCAAAAGGCTGGTAGCTTTAAAAGAAAAATTTGAAAACGGAGAGAAAGATGCCGAATTCCTTAAAAACCTGGCTATGCTTACCCTATATAATGATACGGATTTTGCAAACCGTGTATTAGACCGATATTTTCAGTCTAAACCCAATCTTGATCCGGAGGATTTACAACTGCTGTTTACGGGAATGAAAAGTACAGAGAATCCCACTTATAAAATATTTCAGGACAGAAAGGATCAGATTTTAAAGATTGTTCCGGAGCAAAACTATGAAGCCATTGATAAGAATGTAAAGATCAATACCGTTATCAGCAAGGCTTACAATCCTGACACAAAAATACTGAATGAACAGTATTTCCTTACAGAAACCCAAAAGTTCATGAGCAGGGAAGATGCTGAAAAATTATTAAAAAGAGTAAAAGCCAACAGGGCATTGAAGGATAAAGACTATGCTACGTATGAGAAAGTAAGCCTGGATATTTACCAGGACTATTCCAATGCTAGTTCAGAGGAACTTAATTCCATCGCATGGAACTTCTTTGAGAATGTTACTACTAAATCCTCACTGGAAAAGGCTATTCTTTGGGCTCAGGAGTCGGTAAAGAAAAATGAAAATTATGCCAATACAGATACTTTAGCCAACCTTTATAATAAAATAGGCGACAAAAAGAATGCTAAAATTTGGGCACAAAAATCTGTTGATTTAGCAAAAAGTACAGGACAGGATGCTTCCGATACGGAGAAACTTTTGAAATCCCTTTAAAATAAAAAAACCGCAGAAATCTGCGGTTTTTTTATTTTTTCAATTATCTAGATAGCTGCCTTAATTAATACTCAAATAAAACGCTTCCCCAGGTAAATCCACTTCCGAAGGCAGAAAGAAGAACAAGATCCCCTCTTTTTATTTTACCTTGCTCAATCGCTTCACTTAAAGCGATCGGTATGGAAGCCGCGGTTGTATTTCCATATTTCTGAATATTATTATGAACTTTATCATCCGGCAATCCGAATTTCTGTTGTACAAACTGCGCAATTCTCAGATTCGCCTGGTGTGGGATAAACATATCCAGATCTTCCACCTTTTTACCGGCTTTATCTAATGCTTCCTGCATTGTTTCAGGAAATCGGGTTACCGCATGTTTAAATACGAAATTCCCGTTCATGATCGGATAGACTTCCTTACTGGTAACATTTTCAGGTTCCTTTCCCATCCTATCGCTCCAACCGTATTTTGACCCTGGAAACTGCGTACAAAGCTCATCGGCAAACTTTCCTTCCGAATGCATATTGACAGCCAGCACATCACCCGCATTTTCATCTTCCGTAGCAGACAATACAATGGCTCCTCCTCCATCTCCGAAGATCACGGAAACTCCACGCCCTTCATCTGAAAAATCCAATCCGAAAGAATGGATCTCCGCTCCTATTACCAGTATATTTTTATAGGTCCCTGATTTTATAAAAGCATTCGCCACACTCATAGCATATATAAAACCGGAACACTGGTTTCTTACATCTAAAGCTCCAATGGTATCACAACCCAGCATTTCCTGGATCAATACTCCACAACCCGGAAAATAATAATCCGGAGAAAGGGTGGCAAAAACAATATAATCTATATCTTTCGCTGTTAGTCCTGCATTGTGTATGGCTTTCTCGGCAGCTTTAAATCCTAAATATGCGGTGGTCTCCTGAGAGTCATTTCGGTTCTTACGGTGTCTTCTTTCTTTAATTCCCGTTCTTTCTGTGATCCACTCGTCACTTGTGGTCATCAGTTTTGCAAGGTCATCGTTTGTTACCACATTTTCGGGAACATAAAATCCGATGCCTTTTATAGTGCTTTTAACCATATAGTTTTTTAATTTTGGCAAAGATAAAAACTTATTTTATACATAAAATTTCAAAATATTATTATTTTTATTATATGCCAATAGATACTTTATATAGAACCAGAGAATGTGAATGGATTGATGTGGAAGCCCCTACCAGAGAGGATATTCAGTTTCTTCATGAGCGGTATGAAATTAATAACTTACTGCTTGAAGATACACTGGATCCCAACCACCTTCCCAAATATGAAGAAGACGGAAATGTAAAGTTCTATCTCCTGAGAGAAAGTACGGAGCTGGAAAGAAAAAGTCTCAATACCATCAGTGATATCAGCACGAAGATCGGAATTTTCCTGTTGGACAATACCATCATCACGATACACAGAATGAAAACCAAAAGTATTTCCGAAACTAAAAAATTCATTAACGAAGACGAGAAAAATTTCTCCTCTCATTCTATTGCTCTTATGATCTCTCTACTCATCATGAAAAGTTTTGATGACGAGTCTATAAGCCTGTTGGAAACGATGGATAATATTGAAAATGAGATTTTCCTGAAGAACACCAACCATACCACACAGATCCGCAGGCTTTATAAATTAAAAAGAAAGTCAGGACTTAATTCCCGGGTTCTTTCCATTTCTACGGATGCCATTGATAAATTTAAGCTCTTAAATTTACAGGATTCCCAGGTAGTGGATTTAAAAGATAAACACAAGGATGTAGTCGCCGACTTCGATCATTTAAATACGCAGATTACCAACCTCATTTCCATGTTTTTAGCCCTTTCCGACCAGAAAGCCAACCAGGTAATGAAAGTGCTGGCCATCTACTCAGTTTATTTCTTACCGATCACCTTTATTGCCGGTGTATATGGAATGAACTTCGATGAGATGCCGGAGCTCCATAATAAAAACGGCTATTATTTTACTTTGGGGCTGATGGCACTGATTGTAATCATTACTTTTATTTATGCCCGGAGAAAGCGGTGGTAGACACCTTTTAAACTAAAACCAACACCAAACCATGAAAACCGAACTCCTCAATGATATTCTTGCTGAAAATACACTCTCCCAGGTCTCCAAAGAAAAACTGGTTGCCCTCCATGAAAGAATCTCCAATAAAGAATTTTCCGATCTGCTGGATGAAGAGGGAAACCAGTACATAGAGCTGGTCCAGGAAGGTGGTGGTGTTTGGGGAAGCGCTTTGGTGGGATATATTTATGCATTGGAAATTTTCGGAATACGTTTTTTAAAAGTAGCGGGAACAAGCGCCGGAGCCATCAATACCATGCTTATCGCTGCCTGCAAAACAAAAAAAGAAGCTAAGGCAGAACTTATTAAAGAAATACTGTTCAGCTGGAACTTTGCCGATTTTATCGATGGTAAACCCTATGTCCGAAAAACAATCCATGCCATTCTGAATAATAAAAATTTTATCCGCACCAACCTCATTATCACAGCCATTGTTACCGTTATACTGATCGTAGCTCCCTTTGCTATTCCTTCAGAATCCGTGTGGAATGCCAAATTACTGTTTCTTGTTCCTTTGATACCGGCCCTCATTACTTTCTTTTATATAAAGGAGTTTTATCATGATTTCCGAAAAGACAACAGCGGGCTTAATCCGGGAAATACATTTCTTCAAACCATGAAAGAAGTACTCGATGAGTTTGACATTAAAACCGTAGCGCTTCTCAATAAAAAGTTCATACAGAAGGAACATGAACTGGACCTGAATTACCGGTATGGCAACAATGATGAGTATTATAAAATTTCGCTGCAAGGTATTCTGGACATTAAGGAAAAATATGATGATCACATTGATAAGACCCGTTTTAAAATATTTTATGACAGTGCCGTCAATAATGATTACTATAAAAACAACCCTTTCTATCAGCTCAAATCCGAGTATGTAGTCGTAACCACTGACATTAATGCCCAAATAAAAGTGGAGCTTCCTACCATGGCCAATTTGTACTGGTCCGAGGAAGAGCTCAAACGCATCAGTCCTGCAGAATTTGTACGCGCTTCCATGTCCGTACCGTTTTTCTTTGAGCCTATGCAAAAAAGAATAGACCGGACTGATGATTCCGTGAAATACGCATGGAAATTCTGGATGAATATGACCCCTGAAGAAATTTATCCTGCCGGAATATTTATTGACGGAGGAAGTATCTCCAATTTTCCTATTGATCTTTTCCATTACAATGATGTTTTTTACCCTCGACTGCCCTTATTTGCCGTACAGCTGAAAAGCAATTCAGAAATGAAATCACCTAAGGGAAATACAAGTGAAGAAGTTCTTAAAACTCCTTTTTCATATGCCGGGCATATTATCGGTACCCTTCAGGGATTTAATGATAAATCGTTTCTTACCAAACATTCATTTTATAATTTATTCAGCATCCAGACCGTGAATTGCGGAGAAAGCAGCTGGCTCAATTTTTTTATGGAAAGAAAAGAAAAAGAAGAGCTCTTCAATGCCGGTTTTATGGCTGCCCTGGATTTTCTTAATAGTTTTGACTGGAAAAAATATAAGTTTGAAAGAATGATGGTAACGATGAAAGAAAATAAGATTTTAAAGGAAGAAGATACTCCTACCGTAGGCTAATAAGCCAACATCCATTACTAATTTTAATTTTCTGAGTCTACATTCTTTTCCAAAAAGAAATTTTAAAAATACAATAATGGAAATCTCTTTTAAATAATAATATTTCCCGTTTTATGCTTTTAATAAACAATTAATACAAAATAAATATAATAATTATTGTTTTTCATTTGTTTTATCTATACTTTCGTAAAGTAGTTTTTCCTTATTCTCATGAAAAGAACAGTCTTATTTTTATTTTTTATCCTGGCCTCCCATGGGTCTGCTCAATACAGCAGTAAACCCCTGGAAAATCCTTTTTCACAAACGGAAAAGTGGGATTTGCTGGGACGGGACGGCATGGAAAATGTAAATGCCTATGAAGCCGAATATTTCAATAAAGCATTAGCCCATACACGGAAAGATTTCGATTTTACTGAAAAGAAAATCGGGTTTATCACAGGGAATAATGCCAAAGTCAAGACTAATAAAAAAGAATATTTTGATCTGGAAAGAATCAGAATCAGCAAAGGACAAACCGGAAACGGAGGAACCGTAGTCACTTTTACGGAAGAGGAAAAAGCGGTCAATGGAGGATATGATGCCGCTATCCTGTACTGGTGCAAAGTAATACCTCAGAAAAAGGATCTTATAGAGACCCTTTCAAAGTAAAATAATTAATACTTTCAATAATTATAAAAAAGGCCTCCACAAGCGGGAGGCCTTTTTGTCTAGTGCATAGCATCACTTAAATCAATTTTTTCTTTACTTTTTCTCTCTTTAATAAAAAGGATAAAAGGTATACATACCAGGAATGCAACTCCCAAATAAAGGAAAACATCCATGTAGGACAATACCGTTGCCTGTTTTGTCACTGAGAAATCCAGCATCTTATAAGCAGAGTCCAGTGCGACATCCGGAGACATTCCTTTGGCCATAAAGCTGGCTTTCAAAGCACTCACCCTCTGCTGGACATCAAAATCATTCACATCCAGATGGGATAAAAGGTTCACCCGGTGCTTCTGGCTTTCATTGGCGATAAAGGTGGTAATAGCTGCGATCCCAAAGGATCCTCCCAACTGTCTCATCATTCCGGTAAAGGCAGCCCCTTGCCCGATTTCAGGACCTTTAAGGGTACTTAACGAAAGTGAAGTAATAGGAATAAACAGCAGTCCCAATCCCGCACCCCTCACGATAAGCATCCAGAAAAAGGCTTCCTTACTGGTATCCGGCGTCAGTATTTTATATCCCCATAAACTGTAAATGAAGAAAATAAATAATCCCAGTGACACTAAAATCTGCTGCTTGGCTCCTCTGGTTAACAGCCTTCCGATAATCGGCATCATAAAGGCCGTTGTAAGAGCGGCAGGGATCATTAATGCCCCCGACTGAAGCGCCGTCCATCCTAATATACTCTGCGTATACAGAGGAATAATAAAGGTAGAGCCATATAATCCGAATCCTAATACGAAGGACATCACCGTTCCGATCCTTAGGTTTCCGTTTTTAAGAACCCTCAGCTCCACAATAGGATATCTGAAGGTAAGCTCCCTCCAAAGGAAGAGGATAAATCCTAATACGGCAGCCACAGTAAAGGTTACGATCATTCCACTTTCAAACCAGTCTTCTTCATGACCTCTTTCCAGAATAAACTGTAAAGATCCCACCGTTATTGACAATAGAATAATTCCTAACCAATCCACATCAGAAGCTTTACGTTTTTCAGAATATTTCGGACTTCTTACAAACTGTAAAGTCATGAGCGTAGCGGCAATACCAATCGGAATATTGATATAAAAAATATAAGGCCAGCTATAATTGTCTACGATATATCCTCCCAGCGGCGGACCTAAAGTAGGACCGATAATTACTCCCAATCCATATATGGCCTGGGCCATACTTCTTTTTTCTATCGGATAGGATTCCGTAATAATCGTCTGTGAGGTTACAAGCAAAGCTCCCCCTCCGATTCCCTGGCATAATCTGAAAAGTACCAGTTCCCAGATATTGGTAGCATTTCCACATAAAAATGAAAATACCGTAAATATGACAACAGAGGCCGCAAAATAATTTCTACGTCCAAACTGTTGTGATAACCAGCTCGTCATAGGAACAATAATAACGTTCCCAATCGCATAGGCTGTAATTACCCATCCCACTTCGGAGAGTGTAGCTCCCAGGTTCCCCTTCATTTCATTGAGGGCAACGTTCACAATGGTAGAGTCTACAATCTCCAGCAAAGCACAAAGAATAGCCGTAATGGTAATGATTACTCTTCGGGCTCCATATTCTACTAATGATTCTTGCATAATTTATAATACCATGTATTTAAAATGTAAAGGATAATGTATTCATGACTTAATCGGCAGCTAAGCCCTCATCAATACATTTCAAATCAATACATCATATTATTGTAAAGAAACTTCTGCTTTCACATTCATTCCTGTTCTTAATCTTTTGGCAATGTCTTTATCCAGATTGACGAAGTCTATTTTTACAGGAAGCCTCTGCACTACTTTTACGAAGTTACCGCTGGCATTATCCGGAGGCAGGATGGAAAAGGTAGAACCTGTCGCAGGAGAAAATGAGCTTACCACTCCATCAAATTCTTTTCCGGGGAAAGCATCAATTTTAATTTTTACTTTCTGGCCTTCCACCATTTTATCTACTTGGGTTTCTTTAAAGTTGGCCACTACCCATTTCTGATCATTTTTCACTAAGCTGAAAAGCTGGGAACCCGCCTGTAAAAACTGTCCTGCCTGTGTAGGCACTTTACCTACATAGCCATCTTCGGGAGCCAGGATAATCGTATAGGAAAGGTTTAATTTTGCATTCTCCACATCTACTTCTCTCTGTTTTACTACCGAATGTGCCACACTGATCTGCTGCGAACTTGCTGCTGTTTGTGATGAAGCTACATTCACCTGCTGTGCCACCTGGTTTCTTTGGTCAACCAAAACCTGCAATTGTTTATCTGCAGATTGCTTAGCGGCCAAAGCCTGCTCATACTGCTGTTCCGTAATGGAATGGTCTTTCACAAGGTTGGCATATCTTTTTAAATCCTGGCTTGTTTTCCAAACATTTACTTTTGCTGCTTCTATCTGTGCATTGGCTATGGCTACTGCTGCCTGAGAAGTATTAATGCTTTTAGAGGTCGCCGTAGTACTGGCTTCTGCTATAGAAATATTGCTTTTGGCTGTTGATAATGCGGCTAAAGCCTGCTCCAGAGCCATTTTCTGATCTCTGTTATCTAAAATAACCAATGTATCTCCTTTTTTAACAAACTGATTATCCTTCACCTTTACTTCTCCTACATAGCCGGAAACTTTTGAAATAACCGGGCTCATATTGGAGGCGATCTGTGCATCATCCGTTTCTTCATGGGTTTGTCCGTATCTGTATTCACTATATCCGTAAATTCCACCTCCTATAAGCACTACCGCCAATATGATCGGAAATACCAGACTTTTTTTCTTTTTTGGTTCAACTGATTGTGTATTATTATTTTCCATTTTAGGTAATCGTTCGTTTATTTAATTGTTAAAGTTCCTGTGGTTTGCAATAATTTTCTGTACGCTAAAGCGGCATCTGCCCTGGCATTGATCACTCCGACATTGGCTGAAATCTGAGCTGCATCCGCATCCAGAAGTTCAGTCATCGTTGCTAAACCGTTATCAAATTTATTTTTGGTAATTCTAAAGTTTTCATTAGCCTGTACAGCTGATTTCTCATAGACGGCAATTCTCTGCCTGGAATAGTCTGCATTAAGATATTCCCTGTTTACTTCAAGCTTAATATTATCATTTAAAAGTTCATTATTGGCTTCCAGCTGCTTTTCCCGAGCCTGAGACTGCATATATGATGAATTTTTCTTCCAGAGGTTAGCCAGATTATACTGTACGCCCACTCCGATATTAACCGCATTATAAAGGGTTAAAAACTTAGGAGCATCTGCTGCAACATAACCACCGGTTAAAGCAATGGATGGCAGATATTCCGCTTTAGCAGCCTTACTTCCCAGCTGTGCAGCTTTTCTTTGCTGTTCAAGAGCTTTCAAATCCTTACGGTTTTCCATCGCCTGGAGAACATAATAGTCCGCGGGCTTGGTATCTTCCGTTTCATCAATGTAATTGGGATCTATTTCCAGCTCTGTATTTTCTGGTAATCCCAGTAGCAGATCCATATTGATATTGGCTACGTTGTAATTATTTTTAGCTTCAAGGAGCTGCAGTTCAATATTGGAGGTCTGCAGATTAGCTTTTAAACGGTCATTTCTGGCTATTAACCCGTTATTTTCCATTTTCAGGAAAGTTTCATCCCTTTTTTCAGAAGCAGAAAGGTTTTCTTCTAATACTTTAATGGACTGGCTTGCTTTAAATAAATTGTTGTAAGCCTCGGAAATATTATAGGCAATAGCGATCTTATCACTTTCCCTGCTCAGCTTGGAAGCCTCCACCAGATATTTTGCGGATTCAATTCCATATTTTATTCTTCCCCCGGCGTATAAAGGCATAGAAAGGCTCGCCTGTCCCAGCAATACTGATTTTGGCGCGGCTACCGCACCTGATTCTGATCCCCCGGAGGATTCTAAAAATTTAAGATCCACTTTCGCATTCGTCATCCTCAAATAACTGGCCGATAGTTTAAAATCCGGAAGCTGTCTGTTTTTCGCTTCCAAAAGGTCTGCAGTGGCCTCTTCTATTTTTGCAGCATCAATTTTAAGATTTTTGCTATTCTGAATTCCCAACTGTACAGCTTCATCCAGGCTGAGTTGTTTCTTCTCCTGAGCATTAATGCTTACAACTCCCAATAGAAAAGAGATTGCAATAACTGATTTATTTATTTTCTTCATAACCCAAAAGGTCTTTTAGTATGTATTTTATATGTTCTTTAAGTTCATTAAAAAATTTTTCGTCAAAAGTGGCATCGTCATTCTCATCATGTAAGAATTCCTTATACATGGATTTGGCATTCGATGCATAAAAGAGCGTACCGCTTACGGTAGAATGAAGAAGATAGATAGGAGGATTTTTGGTAAAAATTCCTTTTTGGATCCCGCTTTCCAATATTTTGGAATACATGGAGATAAATCCCATTTTAGTTTGCTTCAGGTATCTTACGATCTGTGGATTTTCGGTATGCAGCTGCTCTCTCTGCATGATCCTGTAAAATCTTTTATGATTTCTGACCCTGCTTGCAAACTGATCCACAATTTTATTTATCTTTTCCCATTCATTGATATCGGTTCTTTCCAAAATATCTTTGGAAAAAAATTGCCCTTCACTCATCCTGTATTCTACCAATCTCTCATATAACTTCTCTTTGGAACCGAAATAGTAAGAAATCATAGAGATATTTACATTTGCAGCCTTGGAAATTTCCCGTGTGGAAGTTCCCTGAAAGCCCTTTTCAGCAAAAAGCTTTTCGGCAGCAAAAAGTATATTTTCTTCTTTTGAAATCATATCTTCTCAATTTTTCAGGGCGCAAATTTAAATAAGTTTTGATATAAATCAAACGATTGATTGATATATTTTTCATCATGATATCTATCACATTCTTAAGTATCTGATTTTCAAACTTAAAAAATACAATTTCCTTTTAAATTCAAACATTTTAAAATAATTTAAACAACATTCCCATTTGCTCCTCATTTTTTTCAAATAATTATAAAAAAAATCAATTAACAAAATAAACTTCAATAGATCGTATAAATTATCAGAATTGATTTTATTTCCTCGGATGCACTCCTCCATGAGCCTATCTTTGCCCTGAAATAATACATTTAAAAAATAATTTATGAGAAAAAGTAGTATCTTATTAGGTCTTCTATCAGCAGTGGTAATGAATGCTCAGCAGCTAACCACTAATACCGGAACACCGGTGGGAGACAATCAAAATTCTAAAACCGTAGGAAATAATGGTCCGGTTTTGCTGGAAGACGTTCATTTGATTGAAAAGCTGGCTGCTTTTGACAGAGAAAGAATCCCTGAAAGAGTAGTTCACGCCAGAGGTGCAGGAGCATTTGGAGAGTTTGTTGCAGATGCAGATTTTTCTGATGTAACGATGGCTGACTTTTTATCTAAAGCAGGAAAAAAAACACCTCTTGTAGTAAGATTTTCAACCGTAGTACACCAGCAGGGTTCTCCTGAAACCTACAGGGATCCAAGAGGTTTTGCAGTAAAATTTTATACGGAGCAGGGAAATTATGACTTGGTAGGAAATAATTTACCGGTATTCTTTATCAGAGATGCTATCAAATTCCCGGATATGGTTCATGCGTTTAAACCTTCGCCTGTAACTAACGGTGCTTCTGATCCTAACAGATTCTTCGATTTCTTTTCTAATCTTCCGGAATCCACTCATATGCTGACCTGGTTATTCTCTGATTATGGTATTCCTGCCAATTACAGGGAAATGCAGGGAAATGGAGTTCATGCCTACAAATGGGTCAATGACAAAGGTGAAGTTACCTACGTAAAATACAAATGGGTTCCTCAACAGGGTGAAAGAAACCTTACTCAGGAGGAAGCGGATAAAATACAGGCTACCCAGATTGAGCATGCTACTTTAGATCTTTATAATGCGATCAAAAACAATAATTTCCCGAAATGGGATCTGTATGTTCAGATGCTGAAAAAAGAAGATTTCGATAAATTGGATTTCAATCCGGTGGACGTTACTAAAATCTGGCCTGAATCTATTGCAAAACCTGTAAAAGTAGGCACCATGACACTTAATAAAAATGTAGACAACTACTTCCAGGAAGTTGAACAGGCTGCATTTGCTCCTAGTACATTGGTTCCGGGAATTGAACCGTCTGAGGATAAATTATTACAAGGTAGATTATTCTCTTATGCAGATACGCAACGTCACAGAATCGGAGGAAACTTCCAACAGTTACCTGTAAATGCTTCAAAAAATACGGTAACTACCTACAACCAGAATGGATATATGTCCATGAGACCTCAAAAAGGAGATGTAAACTATCAGCCTGCTACGAGCAAGCCTGAGGTTGTAGATAACAAAAAGTTCAAGTATTCCCAAACTGTTTTACCGGCTGGAACTACTATTACACAGGCTACTATTGATAAGGAAAACAACTTTAAACAAGCGGGTGAATTATACCGTTCCTTCTCTAAGAAAGACCAGGATAATCTGATTAAAAACCTGGGAGGACAATTAAATTCTGTAAGAGATAAAAAAGTAGTGGCTAAAATGATCTCTTTCTTCTACCAGGCAGATGCTGAATACGGAAAACGTTTAGCAAGCTTTGTAAAAATGGATCGTGCCCAACTTGAATCTTTATTATCTTCTAAATAATTATCATGAAATATATTATCTCTTCATTTTTATTGCTGTTGGCATTTAATACTGCCAGTGCACAGGATGTATTTTCTTATGCGAAATCCAATAATGTAGCTGAGCTTTCCAAATTCAAAGCGGAGATCAATAATAAGAATGATCAGGGCTATACTCCTTTAATTTTAGCGGTATATAATAACAGCTATGATACTGCCAAATGGCTGCTGGAAAACGGAGCACAACCTGACGCCCAGGATAACAGTGGAAATACGGCATTAATGGGAGCAACTTTCAAAGGTTACTATAATATGGCAGAACTCTTACTCTCTCATAAGGCGGGAGTAAATGTCAAAAATTATAATGATGCTACTGCCCTTATCTATGCTTCGGTTTTCGGAAAACCGGCAATCCTGAAGCTATTACTGGAAAACGGTGCTGATAAAAGCCTGAAAGATAACAGGGGAAATACCGCCTTACAACATGCTATCATGCAGAATAATGAAGAGGCAATACGATTATTAGAAAAATAAAACTATTATATTACTCTTTACGCTGGGACCTGCTTTAGCAGGTCTCAGTTTTTATGAATATACCGGGAAAGCTTGATTCCCAGATCGGTCCAGATGATTTTCGGATTTCCGTTTCTTGTTAAATGCAAATCCGCAGCATTGATCTCTTCCAGAATACTGATGATATTCGCACCACTTATAAATCTGGAGAAACTCTCCCAGTTAAAGCCATTGGCATCGATCTTTTTATAAACCAGATCTTCGGACTGATAATTCTGCAGAAGGGCCAATCTGAATATCTCGGAACAATAGTCCAGGAAATTTTTCTGTCTTTCCCTGTTCCACCCCGCAATTTCTCTTGCCCACAAAATAATATTTTTAAGAAACTCAGGCTTTTTCTTTACCTGAAAAGCATCCCTTACCCACTGGATAAATAACTTTTCAAAATCCTGATGGCTATTCCCTGATTTCAGGAGTTTAACGGCTTCATTAAGATTTCCCTGAGCCTGGTGAACAATTTCACGGGATTTTTCTTCTGAAGTATTGAACTGCTTCTGAAGATATGCCTGAAGATCTTCATCCGAAATTCTGGGAACTTCCACGATTTGTGCCCTTGAAAGAATAGTGGGAAGGATATCGTTTGTACTTTCTGCCGTAAGTAAAATAATTGTTTTTGCAGGAGGTTCTTCCAAAAATTTCAGGAATTTATTGGAAGCCGAAATATTCATCTTATCCGCTCTCCATACGATTAAGATTTTTGTTCCTCCTTCATAGCTTTTAAGAGAAAACTTCTGATTCTGATCATCAATCTCATCCGCGGAAATAAATAACTGCTTGTTCTCTGAATCCAAAAAAGCGGTCCAGTCATCATAACTCGCATAAGGAGATTCGAGGATCATCTCTCTGAATTCCTCAAATTTATTTTTACTCAGTGAATTTTTATTGTCGGTATACACCGGGAAGCTGAAATGTAAATCCAAATGGTTCAGATGCTCAACTTTAGCAGCAGCATGTTCATTTTCGCCATGAAGTATTTCTTTTGCATACGCTAAAGCAAGGGGTAATGTACCATATCCTTCTTTTCCTACGAAAAGCTGGGCATGGCTGACCCTGTTTTCAGCAATACTATCCTTAAGCAGTTTTTTCAGGTTCTCCTGTCCGGCAATATTCTCCCAATTCATGTTCCAAAGATAAAGAATCTTTATTTCAATTCATAAAATTGAGTCTGATTAAAATAGAGGAAAACTTTAAATTTTCATCCAACGCTTATATGTTGAATTATAGAAAGCATCCATAGTTTTATTAGTACAAAATTTAATTTTAAGAAATATATTTGTATTACAAAATCCCTAAAAGTAATCTTGCATTATAATTTTTAAACCAAAATAAATAAACTAATGGAAAAAAATTTAGAACAGAAAATAAGAAGTATATTCCAACAGCAGAAAGCTTTTTTCAAAACCCATCAGACCAAAGACATCGAATTCAGAAAAGCCCAGCTAAGGAAATTCAAGGAAGTATTTTTAAAGCATATGGATCCTCTTTGTGAAGCTTTGTTTACTGATCTGGGAAAAAGCAGAAAAGAAGCGGAATATGTGGAAATTGAAATTGTGATCAGCGAGCTGGATTATCTTCTGGACCATATTGATGAATGGGCAAAACCTCTGCCGGCAGAATCAAAACCCCATCCTACCGGAGCAGAAGTGATAAGCAAGGTAACCTATGAACCTTATGGAGTAAGCTATATCATCGGTCCGTTCAACTATCCGGTTCAGTTAACATTCAGCCCTCTTATCGGAGCTTTAATTGCCGGAAATACTGCCATTATAAAACCTTCAGAAAATACTCCACATGTTGCCCAGGTTCTCGAAGATATTATAAAGGAATCTTTTGATGAATCTTATGTAGCAGTCATTCAGGGAGCTATCGAAGAAAATACGCTTTTACTCAGCCTTCCTTTTGATTATATATTTTTTACAGGAAGCCCGAATGTCGGAAAAATCATTATGAAAGCTGCAGCAGAACAACTCATTCCTCTTACATTGGAGCTGGGAGGTAAGTCTCCGACTATCATCCATGAAGATGCGGATCTGGATAAGGCAGTAGCAAGAATATCTTACGGTAAATGGATCAATTGCGGTCAGACGTGTGTGGCCCCTGATTATATTTATATCCATGAATCTGTAAAGGATGCTTTTATTGAGAAATTCAAAGCCTATATAGATGCTACTTATGAAGGGTCTTCTTTAGGAAAAATCGGAAAAATTGTTAACCAGAATCAGATTAAGCATCTCGCAGGCTACCTGGAAGCTGCTCCTGAAAAAGTGGTTTACGGAGGACGTTATGATATGGAAACCCGTTTTTTTGAAGCAACTGTAATGGATCAAGTAACCTGGGATGACCAGGTCATGCAGCAGGAAATTTTCGGTCCTATTCTTCCCATTATGAGCTACAACGATATTAATGAAGCCCTGGAAGAGATAAATAAAAGACCGAAACCATTAGCCTTATATATCTTCACGGAAAGTCAGGAATTGGCAGAAGACGTACTAAATCGTACCACCAGCGGTGATGCGGAGATCAACAGTACGATCATTCACGTAGGTTCTCATTATCTTCCTTTTGGAGGTGTCGGAACATCAGGAATGGGTAAATACCATGGTAAATTCAGTTTTGAAAACTTTAGCCACTGCCGTTCTGTACTTCAGGTAAAATAATTATATTAAAATTCACCTTAGTATAAACAAAACTGTCCTGTTAAAAGGGGCAGTTTTGTTTTATATTACAGAATCGGTTCTTTATATAGAAAAATTTACAATTCCCTTTTCAATAAAGGCCCTTAACAAACTTTAACCACATATAATTTTTACAATTCATTAATATTTAAGATATTTGCGCATTGTTTTAAAAATTTAGAATGAAAAAAATCTTTGTACTATCATTCATATCAGTTGGTTATTTTCTAGATGCTCAGAGTTTAAGTAACTCACCATACGCAACATACGGAATTGGGGATGTAAAATATGATAATACGATTGAAACTACTTCCATGGGAGGTATTTCAACTGCTTATATAAGTGATTTCAACAGCAATTTCAACTTTGCCAACCCGGCTAATAATGCCAATTATGAGCTTACCAGCATCAAACTGGAAGCTACGAATGAAAATAACTATTTCAAAACTGATTACAATAATACTACGAAGTCTAACAAACATTCTACTTATTTATCCAATATCTCTTTAGCTTTTCCTATATCTTCAAAGGTGAAAATGGGACTTTCCTATCAGCCTTACAGTTCTAAAAGCTATGAGATCGTAAATTATGAGACCTTATCGGACGGAACTATTTATGCCGCCAACCGTTTTAAAGGAAGCGGTACTTTAAATACTGCCCAGGTTGCCCTCTCATACAAAGTAAGCCCCGAATTTTCAGTAGGAGCAAGAGCCAACCTTTATTTCGGAAATCTTTATGATATCAATGAGCTTACTTATACCGATGCTCAGCTGGTAAACGGATATGAAACCAAGAACAGCATAAAGAACTTTAACTTCACATTAGGGACAAGTTATCAAACCGTAAATACAAGAACAGACCGTAAGTTAACCATCGGAGCCACCGCTACTTTTGGTAATACCAATAATATGACTACGGAATATACAAACAGTACTTATACTTTTGCAGATGCTGATGGCACAAAAGCCAACCAGACCATCATCGAGCAAAAAAGCACCAATTCCAAAAACCTATTGCCTCTTCAGGCTTCATTAGGGGTTGGATACGGCAGCGAAAACCACTGGTTTGTATCTTTACAGGGAGATTATAAAAAGGGAGAAACCATTTCTTATTTCGGAAATACATTCGATTTCCAGGATTCATACAGAATTTCTGCGGGTGGATGGTACTTACCTAATTATAACAACTTCAGAAGCTACTTCTCCCGTGTAGTATACCGATATGGTGCATTCTATGAAAAAGGAAATTTACAGCTTTACGGAAATAACATCAATAAATTCGGTATTTCCGCCGGTGTCCTTTTACCGTTCAAAAACAGCAGCATCACAAGAATGAGCGGTCTGGAACTGGGAATAGAGCTGGGGAAAAGAGGAACGCTTAAAGATAACCTGATCAATCAGAATTTCATCAACTTCAGAGTCGGTTTCAATTTTGCTGATAAATGGTTTAGAAAATCTTTATATAACTAGAATGAAGGTATTCAACATATCATATAAAAATATAGCATATCTTTTTAGTTGTGCTATATTTTTTATATTGACATCCTGTGAAGAAGACCTTACCAAGCAAAACGGAAACCAGAGTAAAAACTTTCCTTCACAGATCATCAATAATGCTAAGATAGTCCAGCGGGATTCCGGATTTGTAAGCTTAAAGGCTTATGCTCCCATTATTGAAAAGTATGAATTAATAGATACACCCTATGTAGTGGCCCGCAAGGGAATCAATATTGAATTTTTCGATAAAAAGAAACCTAAAATCCCGGGAAAGATCACTGCAAAGTACGCAAGGATATTTGAATCCAAAAAATTCTACGAAGCTAAAGGTGATGTCAGAATTACGACTAATGAGGGGCAGCGTTTTGCCATGCAAAGTATTTTCTGGGATCAGAAAAAACAGAGAATATATACTAAAGATACTGTTTTTGTAACCATGGAAGATGGCTCCACACTGGTAGGTGCCAATGGTATGACTGCTAAAGACGACTTTTCCGAATATACTTTCTTTAATAATTCAGGAAATTTCAGCACCACCAAGCTATCCGAATCTAAAAAATAATATTTCATTATGGTATGGCACGCTATAGGACTGATGTCCGGAACAAGTTTAGATGGTCTGGATATCTGCTATGCCCGATTTGAAAATACCCATGAACAATGGAGTTTTAAAATACTCAACACAGCTACTGTTACCTATTCCGGAATATGGGAAGAAAAGCTTAAAAATTCAATATATCTTTCCGCAGAGGACCTTCTGGAGCTACACAGCGAGTATGGGTTTTATCTGGGTAATGCCACTCACAAATTTATATATCAGCATCAGATAAAAGATATTGATCTTATAGCTTCCCACGGTCATACCGTATTCCATCAGCCCGGGAGAAGATTCACCTTACAGATTGGAGACGGCAGGGCCTTACAAACTGTTGCAAAGCTTCCCGTCATTTATGATTTCAGATCTCAGGATGTTCTTATGGGAGGAAACGGCGCTCCTCTTGTCCCTATCGGAGATGAATTACTGTTTTCCCAATATGATGCCTGTCTCAATTTAGGCGGATTTTCCAATATTTCATTAAAGAAAAACCACCAAAGAATAGCTTTCGATATCGCTCCTGTAAATATTGTTCTCAATAAGCTTGCTCAAAGGCTTCATCATAATTTTGACCATAATGGTGACCTTGCAAGGACAGGGAAAACCGAACCTGAATTATTAACCCGCCTGAATGCCCTACCCTTCTATCAGGAGACCTATCCTAAATCACTGGGAATAGAATGGTGCAACCAACATCTGTTTCCTTTGCTGGAAAAGCCGGATGTGAGAGATCTGCTGGCTACACTTACTGAGCATATAAGTGATCAGATTTCCCAGGTGCTCAATGAACATAGAATAAAGTCGGTGTTATGTACGGGTGGAGGTGCGTATAATGCTTTTCTTATCGAAAAAATAAGTGCTAAAACCTCTACGGATATCATTATACCAGATCAGGAGATTATCGAGTATAAAGAAGCTTTAATTTTTGCTTTTATGGGCGTATTGAAATGGAATAACAGGATCAATGTACTGGCTTCCGCCACGGGAAGCTCTCATGATCACAGCTCCGGGCTTATAGTTTAGGGTTTTTAGATTCTTCACTTCGTTCTGAATGACATATGTTGATTGCTGAGGCTACGATTACTCCATCACATTGCAGAAAGCAAAAAATCCCGGCCGGCCGAGATTTAATTTTTATTTTAAATAGCATTCAAGATGCTTTTCTATTTATAAGCTTCGATTTTATCAGTAAGGGTATTGATGAAATTCTGTAACGGCTTTTCTACCATCATTTTAATAAACGGATTAAACTTTCCTTCAAAAAGCATTTGTACTTCCGTTTGATTTTCACTGATAGGAGCCAGCGTAGCGGTTAATGAAAAATCCAGACTTGAGCTTGCAGATTTTAACACTGCTTTCTGATCGGTTACTTCGTCTATTTTCAAGGCGATCTCAGGCATTCCCTGTAATCCGAATTTAAATCCATCCTCTCTGCTTTCAAACTTCTGAAGACCGTCCGGCATAAATTCTTTGTAATTTTCAGGTGATTTCAGCAATTCTGTCAATTCTTTAGATGATTTATTGACAATAATTTTTCGTCCTTCTAAATTCATTTTTTATTTTTGTATTTAATTCTTAACTCCTACAAATATATGTATAAAGTTTTTGTGAACGAAAAAAAATTATTACTCTCTAAGCAACCTGAAGACGTTGAAAAAAAGCTTAGGTATGAAAGTTCCACAACTTTAGAAATTGCACTGGACCTTTTAGAAAACACTTCAACCGAAGAACTGAATGTCTTTGGGGAAGATATAGATGCAATCTGGCAGGAGTTTCAGAAGCTTTTCAGGATTATAGAAGCAGCCGGAGGTATTGTAAGTAGAGATAACGGAGATATCCTTTTCATCAAAAGATTGGGGAAATGGGACCTGCCTAAAGGCAAAATGGAAAAAGGGGAATCCAGAGAAGAATCCGCTATCAGAGAGATAGAGGAAGAAACCAATCTTACGGATGTAAAACTGGTGGAGTTCATCAATACCACTTATCATATCTATGTGGAAAGAAACGGTGACAAGATCTTAAAATGCACCCACTGGTTTGCCATGACTTTCAATGGAGAAGACAGTTCCAGACCTCAAACAGAGGAAGGCATAACGGAAGTTGCATGGAAAAATACCTCACAGATAGAAAGCGAGGTGTTCAGCAATACTTTTAAAAATATTAAGTTAATCTTAAAAGATTTCTGGAAGAAGGCTAAATAAAATCAATGACTTTTTCCAGGGATATTCCTCTCGATCCTTTTAGCAGAACATTATCCGACTGTATTTTGTTTGATTTTAAATATTCAATCAGTTCATCTGTATTGTAAAATGCCGTCCCAGCAGGATTTATATTTTTAAAGTTTTTTCCTACCGTGATGATTCCTTCAAAATTCAGGCTGTGGGCCAGTGCCAGAATACTTGTATGCTCGGCCTCACTTTCTTCTCCCAGTTCCAGCATATCTCCTATGATAATGGTTTTGCTTCCTTCAAAGGTTACAAAGTTCTTTAAGGAGGCTGCCATCGAACTTGGATTGGCATTATAAGTGTCCAGCACTAAAGTAATGGCGTTCTTTTTTACCACCTGCGACCTCATATTGGTTGGTGTATAATGTTCAATAGCAGATTTAATCTTTTCCTGATCAATCCCGAAATGGAGTCCCAGACTTACAGCAGCGCACAGATTGGTAAAATTGTACTCTCCCGTAAGCTGTGACAATAGCTTGATATCCCCGTATTGTAATCCTACAAAATGTTCTTCGGAAAACAAATTAAATTGGAAATCCGAGGTTTCCTTTCCAAAAGTAATCGTAGGGGTATAACCTTTGGTTTTTTCTATCTGGATAGGATCATTTTCATTAACAAGAATGGTCTGGTGGTGGGATTTAAGGTAATCATAAAGTTCAGATTTACCTTTTATTACTCCTTCAAAACCTCCAAAGCCTTCCAGATGCGCCTTTCCGAAATTGGTAATATATCCTATATTCGGCCGGCAGATTTTACAGAGGAACTCTATTTCCTTCTGATGATTGGCTCCCATCTCAATAACTGCCATTTCATGTTCCGGTTTTATGGATAATATTGTGAGAGGGACACCGATATGATTATTCAGATTGCCTTGGGTATACTGTACATTGAATTGCTGTGAAAGAACCGCATGAATCAGTTCTTTGGTCGTCGTTTTACCATTACTTCCGGTAAGTCCTATAACGGGAATCTGGAGCTGGTTTCTGTGGTGAATGGCCAACGCCTGTAAAAATTCCAGTGTGGAAGAAACATAGAATATATTTCTGTCCTTATCCTCATATTCTTTTTGCTCTACGATAACTGCTAATGCTCCATCTTCTACTGCTTTTTGTGCCAGGGTTGCCGCATTAAAATTTCCCCCGGAAAATGCCATAAAAATATCATTGGAAGCTATTTTTCTGCTATCGATTGTAACCTTATCAGCTTGTAAAAATAAGGGATAAAATTCTTCTATATTCATAGTTCAAAAATAAAAAAACCTTCCGGAATTCCGGAAGGTTTTTTATAAGTATTTTGAGAAATATTATCTTCGAGTTCTGCTCTTATCGCTTGATCTGGCATCCTGTGCTACACGGAATCCAATCCATCCGTATGCTTTGTTCTGACTTTTATATCTTCTTTGTCCCGGATCCAACCAATATGCTGTGTCCTGCCAAGAACCTCCTTTTACTACTCTGATATCATTGGAAATAGCAGAAGTTCTTTCTTTGGTATCTTTCTGCATTATCACTCTACCATTAGCATCCACTATGAATCTGGATTTTGGTGAGTTGTACATATCAAAAGATGATGCGGAATCTGAAGCTCTGTAATACTCCAGTGAAGACTGTCTGTCACCATCTCTGTAATTTCTGTAATCTGCGATGGTTTCTCTTTCAAACTGTCCCGGTAAATTTCTGTATACCAATCTACCGTCTGCTAAAGTATCATATTTAATATTGGTTTCATCTACCATTTTGTAAGTCCCGTCTCCGTTTCTTACGATAGCCTGAGGCATATTTCCTCTATAGTAGTTGAAATCACTGTAATCTTCATCGATAATAGGTCTGTATACGTCAGCTGTCCATTCGGCAACGTTCCCATACATTCCGTAGATCCCCAGGTCATTGGATGGATATTGTCTTACATCTGAAGTTCTTGCAGAACCGTCATTTTTCCAACCTGCAATTCCTGAGTAATCCCCTCTACCCATTTTAAAGTTTTCAAGGAACATTCCTCTGTCTCTTCCTTTGGTACCTCTCAATTTTTCAATTTCAGGTTTTTTACCCTGGTAGCTGTTATACTCTCTGTTTTTTTCAAGACCTAAAGCTGCATATTCCCATTCCACTTCGGTAGGAAGTCTGAATTTCTGAACCATTGCTGCCGCAGGTGCTCTGTTCGCTGCAAGAAGTCTTTGGTTTGTAGTTTTCAAACCTGTTCTTTGCTGCATTCTTTGTTCGTTGATATATCCTTGGATTTCAGGATCGTTGGATTTGAATTTATCCATATTGAACGCGGTTCCTCCCTGGTTGTTAGATTCATTCATGTATAAATCCTTAGAGATGATACCGGCATTCATTAAAGCTTTTTCATTGGCTCTGTCTGTAAGCCACTCACAGTATCTGTTGGCTTGTGTCCAGGAAACTCCCACTACCGGGTAGTAATCGAATTCAGGAGAACGGAAATACGTCTCGTTGTAATCGTTTCTGGATAATTTGTTGTCCCATAATAAGGTATCAGGTAGTGCTCCTGTATAGATTTCCTTAAAACTAGGATCACTTGGAGGAAATACATACTTCAACCATGTAAGGTATTCGCGGTATTCATAGTTAGTAATTTCTGTTTCTCCGATAAAGAAAGAACTTACCTGCATTCTTCTAGGCGAGTTATTCCAATCGTGCATAACATCATCTTTCACTAATCCCATTGTAAAAGTTCCACCTTCTACATATACCATTCCCGGCCAACCTTTTTGCTTCTGTTGCTTTCCTGCAAAAAACCAACCCTGTTTTTCGTTTGGTTTCCAACCTGTCTTGCTGACAAATTTTTTAGTACCACCACCTTTGTTAGTACCTGACCCACCACAGCTGGTTAATGCAAGTGTAGAACTCAATGCTATTAATGAAAACAACTTTAGTTTTTTCATAGTCAATATAAATATTTTCAAAGTACAAAGAAAAAATAAATTATTCAATAAATCAAATAAAGATTTGATTTTTTTGAAAAACGACAACAAATTAATTTTATTGTATCGTAATTTAATTATAAAATTTTCGTTTATTTTGTAATTCAGAAATTTCAACAATTAATAATGAGACAAAAAACTACTCTTTTACTCTTAATATTCTCTGTATCAATACTCTGGGCTCAAAAAATAAACATCGAATGGGAAGGATCCAAAATTCAGGATTTCGGTGTCGCAAAAATAAATCTTCCCAGCTTCAAAAATGAAGGCTTTTCATATAGCCAAAATAACATTTTTATCTCAACTAAACAAAAAACAGGAGAAGGTCAGCTAAAAATTTCCAATCTGGTTTGGGAAACGGTTTCTTCTAAAGACCTTTTTGAAATCAATAAAGATGCCCTGCCTGATTATGATATTGCTGATGTTTCTTATTATTATGTGAATGGTGAAAGGTATGCAAGCACCAATATAGGCTTATTTAAAAATATAAAAGGAAGAATACAAAGATTGTCCTCCTATGAACTGTCTCAAAGTGCAGGCTCTGCCCTTTCCGGCATTGGGAATAAAGTAGGTACGGCTATTAATCCGCTTTCAAGTGGAAATTTCTATAAAATCAGAGTAGATAAGTCGGGAATTTTTAAAATTACATCTCAGTTCCTCCGTGACATTGGGATCAACCCTGCTTCCGTTAATCCAAAAAATTTCAGGATTTACGGAAATGGAGGAATCATGCTCCCTGAACACAACCAGGATACCCGTTACAGTGCATTACAGGAAAACGCCATACAGGTAGTAGGCGAAGATGACGGCACATGGAATGAAGAAGATTATGCTTTATTTTATGCTCAGGGGCCCAATGGTTATAATTTATATGATACCACCAACGGAAACGGATTCAAAAGAATTGACACCCGAAGTGACAGGTCCAACAACCTGAAAAATATTTATGAAGAGTATTCCTATTATTATATTAATGTAGATAAGGGCGCAGGGAAAAGAGTACAAACTATGGATGCCAATCTTCCTGCCAACTTAATTACACGCTATGATAATTACCAGGTCATCAATACGGATCAGAGAAATCTCGCAAGAGTAGGAAGAATATGGGTAGAAGATACTCCTTTCACCACCGAAAAAAACATCAGCTTTACAACCAGCTCACCTATCCAGGGCGGAGATGAAATCCGTTACAGGACTCAGGTAATCGGATATCAGGCACAGGGAAACAGTCTTTCTTTCCATATTAATAATCAGAATCCGGTAACCCAGGTTTCCTCATCCACAGATCAGGATTTCAGGATTTTCAGGTATTCCGGATCAGTAACCGGTTTAAGCGGCAACCAGATTACCATCAATTATAACCCTGATATTGCAACGAATCCCAACGGAAACTTCTACATGGACTATGTAGAAGTACAATATAAGGAAGACCTCAGGTTCAACGGTACTCAGATGAACTTCAGGGATTTTTCACTTCAAAGCGGTACGAATACCAATTATGGTTTCAGCATTTCCAATGTTTCGTCTATGGAGCAGGTATGGGATGTCACGGATATCACGAACGCCAACAGGAGAGTGAATAAAGCGGCGGGAAGTACCGTATTTAATTTCGGGTACCTCACTTCGGATCAGAACTTTAATAATGAATTTGTAGCATTCCGGGCTGATGCGGCTTATCTTCCGCAGTTCGTAGAAAGAATAGCCAACCAGAACCTTTCCGCATTACAGAACGTGGACTACCTTATTATTACAGTTCCTGAAATGATGATGCAGGCACAAAGGCTGGCTACTTACCATCAAAACAAAAACAATTATAATGTACAGATTGTAGATGCCAACAAGATTTACAATGAATACGGAAGCGGAAGTAAAGACCTTACAGCCATCAGGGATTTTGTTACCAAATTAAATACGCCTATGGGCTCTCTGAAGTATGTATTTATATTAGGAGATGCTTCTTACGATTATAAAAACAGGATTTCCAACAATTCAAATATAGTTTCCAGCTATCAGAGTGAAGAATCCGGAGATTATGTAGAGTCTTATGTTACGGATGATTATATTGTAATGACCAAACCTCAGACGGTTTCTTCCATCACCAGTAACCTTCCCGATCTGCCGGTGGGAAGAATCCCCGCAGCCAATGCTACGGAAGCCGGAAATATGATGGATAAAACATTAGCCTATTACAATGCGCTGTCCGGACAGTCTACCCCATTCGGAGAATGGAGAATGAAGCTGGATTTCGTAGTGGATGATGATAATGACGGAGGCACTCCTTTTCATGATGTTATGAACAATTCTTTGGTAACTGTATTTGAGCAGACCGGAAATAACAATTTAAAGGAATACAATGTCAAAAAATTATACTTAGATGCCTATCAGGCTCAAAGTACGGCGGGAGGACAAAGATATCCCCAGGTCAATCAAGCCATTTCGAATGACATCGGAAACAGCCTTTACCTCTTCTATTTCGGACATGGAGGAATCAATGGATGGGCACAGGAAAGGGTTCTTACAGTAGATGAAATCCAAAATTCCAACAACTTTTCCAATGTATACAGCAGATTCCCGTTCGTATCTACCATTACCTGTGAATTTACATTATGGGATGAACCAGCAACCTTCTCTGCCGGAGAACAGTTTATCAAATTAAAACAGGGTGGCACTTCTGCCATGATTACATCCAGCAGGGCAATCGGTGTGGGCTACGGTATAGATTTCACCAATTTATTTACGCAAAATATTTTTAAACTGGTTAACGATGACTTTGAAACATTGGGATATGCCCATTTGTATGCTAAACAGCAAAGAGGGAGTGATCCTAACCATTTAAAAGTAAACTTCCTCGGAGATCCGGCCATGAAGCTGAGCAGACCTCAACGGCTATTGGTTATCGACAATATAGAAACTCCGGTTCCGGGGTTGATCAGAGGACTGGATTTTGTAAAAGTAACGGGACATATTAATAATGCCAACGGCTCTGTCAATACAACTTTTAACGGAAGAGTCGTAATTAATATTTTTGATAAAAGACTTAATAAAACCACCTTAAATAATGATGGCGGCCTTACGCCGGTCCTTAACTATACGGAAGAAGGAAGTGCTATTGTTAAAGCGTCCGGAACTGCTGTAAACGGTGTATTCACAGTAGAATTTTATGTTCCTAAAGATATCAACTATACGGTAGGTGAAGGCCGGATTCTCGGCTATGCGGATAATAAGGTAAGTGATGTATTCAATAACCAGTCTGTACAGGTGGGAGACATCAACCCTAACGGAATCAACGATAGCGAACCCCCGAAAGTAAAGCTGTATATGAACAATACCAATTTTGCAGACGGTGGAATTACCGATCAGAATCCAATGCTTCTGGCGTGTGTTACCGATGATACCGGAATCAATTCCACGGGGTCCGGTGTAGGTCATGATATTACAGTGTATCTTGACGGTGAAATTATCAATACGGTAGTGCTGAATGATTTCTTTGCATCCGGAGAAGGAAACGGCTGTTTAAATCCGAGTTTAGCCGATTATCAAAAGGGAAATGTAACTTATCCTTTCAGAAATCTTGCCGTAGGTCAACATCAATTAACATTTAAAGTTTGGGACATAAACAATAATTCTACAACTGCTACGTTAAATTTTGAAGTTAAAGATGAATCTGACCAGCATTTAATAATCAACAGACCATTAAACTGGCCAAATCCTTTTACCAATAAAACTTATATCCATTTTGAGCATAATTGCGATGATATTTTAGATGTAAATGTTCAAATTTATACCATTACGGGAAAACTGGTGAAGACATTGTCCCAGGTAGTTGTTGCAGAACCTTTTTTACAGGGCTTCAGAACACCTCGCCAGGCAATTGAATGGGACGGAAAAGATGATTTTGGGGATACAGTAGCAAAAGGTACGTATATTTTTAAGATATTTGCAAAAAGCCAAAATCAAGAAAAATGTAAAGGAAGTGCTACAGCTGTTGAAAAAATGGTACTTTTGAAATAAAACAAACAATACATAACAACAATATCATTAAAAAACTGATAATATATTAAAAGACAACATATGAATTTAACTACTAAACTGCTTTTAGGTATAGGTTTAAGTGCTGGTTTTTTAGGCTATTCCCAAGACTTGAGTCAGGTGAAGCCTGTTTTAACCGGGGCACCTTTTTTAAGAATCTCGCCTGATGCAAGAGCCGGAGGTATGGGTGACCAAGGGGTAGTTACCTCACCGGACGCATTTTCCCAGTTCTGGAATGCGGCGAAATATCCTTTTAGCAGCACAAGTTCTTCCGTAGGGCTAAGCTACACGCCTTATATGAGTAAACTTACGAACGATGTATTTTTACTTTATGGTTCATTCCATAAATTTCTCGGGCAAGAAGAAAGATCTACCATCTCTGCGAGTATCTACTATTTTAATATGGGTGAAGTAGATTTAACTCAGCTTGTAGGAAGTGAGGTTACTTCAATGGGTACGTCTAAGCCTAATGAATTCTCCATAGATGTTGCTTACGGTCTGAAACTTTCCGATTCTTACTCAATGGCAGTAACGGGTAGGTTTATCCGTTCCGACTTAGCCGGAGGTTTCAACACCAATACTACCCTTAAAGCGGCGAACTCTTTTGCCGTAGACGTTTCAGGATACTATACCTCTCCGAGATTCTCCAGTTTCGGTGGATATGATGGTAAAATAAATGCAGGTTTCGCTATTCAGAACCTAGGTCCTAAGCTGGATTATACCGGAGATGAAGAATCAAGATCCTATCTTCCGACCATGGCAAGATTAGGGATCGGCTATGATATGTATCTGGATGATATGAACAGAATCGGTATCAGCGTGGAAGGTTCAAAGCTTTTAGTGCCCGGATCCGAGTTTACCGGAGAATATGATACCAACAGAAATCCTATCTATGCTGTTCCTAACGTAGGAGTAATGGAAGGAATCGGGAAATCATTCAAGAACACCAACAGTATTATGTACAGCGGTGCTTTAGAGTACTCCTATAACAATGCCTTTTCTGTAAGGACAGGTTATTTCCATGAAAGTGAAGAACAGGGAGCAAGACAATATGCCACAGCAGGTATCGGGCTGAAGTACCGTTCTTTCGGTCTGGATGTTTCTTATCTGATTAATACTTCTAAAATCAATAGCGCCTTAGATAACACTCTACGTTTCGGATTAACCTGGAATATAGGAGATGAAACTTCTAATGTGAGCTATTAAAAAAAATATAAAATAAAAGTTTAGAAAAGTCTCATTTTTATGAGGCTTTTTTTATTTTCTATAATTATTTTTGCATTTATGAACTATTCGGCGGAACTCAAAAAATTTGTCACCAGTCAATATGTATATTCTGCGATCAGAATTACATTGGCAACGGTATTGCCGTGTTTGGTTCTCGCCCATTTAGGAATATTAAAAGAATACTTCCTTTTCCCTTTAGGGACCAGCTTTGTGGCATTAACGGATCAGCCCGGACCTTTTATCCGAAGAAGGAATGCCCTCACTTTTGCTATTTTCTGCTTTAATTTTGTAGCTCTTATCGCCAGCTTGGTGATGAATTTTAAGGCCCTGGTGATTCTTGAAATTATTACATTCGGAATGTTCTTCTCCCTGATCGGAGTCTACGGGCAGAGACTGGCAGCAGTAGGCTCCCTGTCTCTGGTAGTGATGGCCATCTTTATAGACGGGCATCTCACAGGAAGTAATGTTTTAAAAAGCTTACTCATATTTGCTTCCGGCTGCTTATGGTTTTTATTGATATTTTTGATCGTAAGCACCATACAGCCTTATAAGCTCGCCAGCCAGATGATCGGAGAAAACTATCTACAGCTTGGAGAGTTTCTGAGAATTAAAGCTAATTATTACCAGAAAAATCCTGATTTCAACAGGCTTACCTCGCAGGTTATCGCTAAACAAATTGAAATTAAAAATCTTCAGGAAGACACCCGGGAAACCGTATTTAAAACCAGGACCATCGTTAACGAATCTACGACAACCAGCAGATTGCTAATGCTGATGTTCCTTAATTCCATGGACCTTCATGAAAAATTAATGACCTCAGAAAGTGATTATCAAAAACTACAGCTCAGCTTTGAAAAAAGCAGCATACTGGTTGAAATTCATGATTACCTGAACCTGCTTTCCGAAGAAATCACCAATATCGGGATCGCACTCCAAAGCGGTACCCGTGCACGCCCTATCCTAAATCTGGAACAGGAAATAAAAAAACTGAATGCCAGCTATTTGCAGCTGAGAAATGAGCAGATGTCTTCCAGCAATCTGGAAAACTTCATGATACTCAGACAGATTTTACTGCGCATCAACGAAATTACCAAAGAAATTGATGAAATATATAAAGTCTTCTCCCAGGATGTAAAACTGGCCAAAAGTCTTTCCACAGGTCTGGATCTGAAAAAGTTCCTGCCGAATGAGGAAAAGCTCAATTTCCGGGTTTTAAAAAACAACATTTCTTTTTCCTCTTCCCATTTCAGGCATGCCATCCGGATTACCATAGCTTTATTATTAGGCTATCTCTTTTCGCTATTCCAATTTTTAGGAATAGGGCATACCTATTGGATCCTCATTACCATCACTGCCATATTAAAACCGGCCTACTCTATCACCAAACAACGTAATTTGCTGCGTCTCTATGGTACGGTAGTGGGTGCGGTGATTGCGTATATTTTATTACATTTCGTACACTCCAATCCGGTTCTATTCTCGGTATTATTATTAAGCATGATCCTCTGCTTCAGCTTGCTCAAAGGAAAATATTTCTGGGCTGTGCTGTTTATGACCATGTATGTATTCATTGCCTTTAATTTTTTAAGTCCGGGTAATATTAATGTTATTTTTAAAGACAGAATCGTGGATACTGTAATTGCAGGAATTATTGCATTTGTAGTTTCCTATATCGTTCTGCCGGTGTGGGAGCATACCCAGAACCTGGATTTAATGAAGCGGTCGGCAGCGGATAATCTTATTTATTTTCAAAGTGTTATTTCTAAATTCCTTCTGGGAGAACTTAATATTGAAGATTATAAAGTAAAGCGTAAAAATGCGATTATCTCATTGGCCAACCTGTCTGATAATTTCCAGCGAATGATTTCGGACCCCAAAAACCAACAGAAAAAACTGGAGGTCGTTCATCAGTTTGTAGCCACTTCGCATCTTATTACCGCTTATACGGCATCCCTTTCCCAATATTCTAAAAACGATAAGAAATATCCTGAGATAGATGCAGAAAGCTGGAGCAGAAAAATAGAAGCCGAAATGAACCAGACTTCCATATTATTGAGTGGGGAAAAAATAGATGAAACCCTCAAAATGGAAAGCCGTCTGGAACCGGAAGATTCATTTATTGAAAGCCTGCTGCTGCAACGAAAAACAGAAATTGAAGAAAATGACATTCCCGCAAACATCAATCCCAATAAAATGTCTCACCTGGCGGAACTGAAGAATATTCACGACATTCTGGAACTTATCTATGATGTCGCTAAGGAACAAAGAAAGGTCATCGAAAAATATATTAACGAGACTACTCCTCCACAATCGTGAAACAGTAATCATCAAAAAATTCCACCCGGGCTTTAAACTCATCAGAAAACTGATCGTCATAGACCCTGCAGCTTATTTTACGCAGATGCTTAAGCTCAAAAGGTTTTACCTCATAATTTTTCTTAAGGGACCAGTATTTGGAGTGATGGATCTTATACATGCTTTCCTTTACGCTCCAGATTATGGTATAAAATGCAACTTCCCTGTCAAATGGGATAAACTGCCTTTCTTTTTCATAAATGAACTTGTCGATAACTCTTAGGATCTTCGGGTTGAATTTTTCAATGTCAATCCCTATTTTATTCCGTGAGATCGCTATTGCAGCAAAAGGAAAGGAATGGGTAATTGATATTTCAGCATCTTTAGGAGAAAGATAAGGCTCCCTTTCCCTGTATAAGATTTTGGAATCGGGTTTCAGGCCTTTTAAGAGTTTTCTTACCATTAAAACCTCCAACAGCTTTTTAGGATGGTAATCTTTAACTTTCTCAGCATTTTCAGGCTCCAGCAGCTCATCTGCATTCAATTCTTCACTTTCATCATACTTCCATACGAGAATTGTGGCATTATCATCAGAAAAATCGCGGTAAAGAGGCATATTTGGTTAGCAGGATTTTAGTTTGTAAATTTGCGAAAAATTTTTCAGATAGTATGGATACAACAACACAATATATTCCTTATAAAGTTAAGGATATTTCCCTGTCAGATTGGGGTAGAAAAGAAATTAAACTTGCAGAAGCAGAAATGCCGGGTTTAATGGCAATCCGCGAAGAATACGGACCTCAGCAACCGCTTAAAGGAGCAAGAATTGCAGGATGTCTTCACATGACGATCCAAACGGCTGTGCTTATTGAAACTTTAGTGGCCTTAGGTGCTGAAGTTACCTGGTCATCTTGTAATATATTCTCTACACAGGATCATGCCGCAGCAGCTATTGCAGCAGCAGGAATTCCGGTATATGCTTGGAAAGGTATGAATGCTGAAGAATTTGACTGGTGTATTGAACAGACTTTATTCTTTGGAGAAGATAAAAAGCCTTTAAATATGATCCTGGATGACGGAGGAGATTTAACCAATATGGTTTTTGACAAATACCCTGAATTAACTAAGGATATCAAAGGACTTTCTGAAGAAACTACAACAGGAGTTCACAGATTATACGAAAGAATGCAGAACGGAACTTTAGTAATGCCTGCTATCAACGTAAACGACTCTGTAACCAAATCTAAATTCGACAACAAATACGGATGTAGAGAATCTGCGGTAGATGCTATCAGAAGAGCTACGGATGTAATGCTTGCCGGAAAAAGAGTGGTAGTTTGCGGATACGGAGATGTAGGAAAAGGTACTGCAGCTTCTTTCAGAGGAGCCGGATCTATTGTTACGGTTACTGAAATCGATCCTATCTGTGCGCTACAAGCTGCTATGGAAGGATATGAAGTAAAAAAACTGGACAGTGTAGTGGATAATGCAGATATTATCATCACTACTACCGGAAACTTCAACATCGTACAAGGTTCCCACTTCAAAAAAATGAAGGATAAAACGATCGTATGTAATATCGGACACTTCGATAATGAAATCGATATGGCATGGTTAAACGGAAACTACGGCTCTACAAAATATGAAGTAAAACCTCAGGTAGACGTTTATAATGTAGACGGAAACGAAATCATCATCCTTGCTGAAGGAAGATTGGTTAACCTAGGCTGTGCCACAGGACACCCAAGCTTTGTGATGAGTAACTCATTCTCTAACCAGACTTTGGCCCAGATTGAACTTTGGAACCATACTGACAGATATGAGAACAAAGTATACACATTACCTAAACATCTGGATGAAAAAGTAGCAGCATTACACCTTAAAAAATTAGGTGTAGAGCTTGAAACCCTTACAGAAGAACAGGCTAAATATATCGGAGTAACAGTAGACGGACCATTCAAACCTGAATATTACAGATACTAAATCCTGATTTAAATTAATAATATCATCCCACTATGTCCAATAGTGGGATTTTTTATTAAGAATATTTGTAAAACCAGTAAAGGTTACTTATTTTCGCACAAAAATGCAATGAGAAAATATTTACTTCCTGGTTTAATGCCTTTAGCCCTATTTTTCAATAACTGTAGCAGTAATGATGATCATATCACAAGTGAACCTACTGAAAAAAAATTATTGTTAAGTAAAATTACGACAGTATACTATGATAATCCCTCCGCTCCCCAAACCACTGTTTCCACTCTCGAATACAATAATCAGGGTGAGTTGATAAAAACAATATCCGAGGGGACAACCTCCCAATTCGAGTATAATAACGGAAAACCTGTAAGAATCAATTACTATAAAGCGGACCAGACATTGGAATATTACGCTACATTTACTTATAACGGGGATCAGCTGATAGCCTCTAATGCTATTTACACCAACCCAAACTCCAACAGAAAGGTTACCTATACCTATAATTCAAACGGTCAACTTGCATCAGATACTCTTTGCCAGACAGAAGACTGTTCTCATCCAAGTGTCACTTCATATACCTACAATGGAAATAACGTTTCAGTAGAGACTTCTGCCAATGAAGGAATCTACTCTTCTTCCAATAAAATAGAGTTTTCTTATGATGATAAGCTCAATCCATTCACCAATACCAATAAATATTTTAGAATTTTGATGGGAAGAGCATATGTTTTAAGCAAAAACAATTACACACAAGAGAAAATCAGTTATAAGTATAATAATCAACCCTGGACTGAATATCAGAATACCACCTATACTATTCAATACAATAGCTTCGGATTTCCTGTGGAAGTCATCGGAAAAGATGCGAATGGGAAATACGCTGTTAAATACAATTACGAATATACCTTCAATTAATTCTTTTATATTTAAGATTATTACACTTCAAAGGATAAAATAAAACCCTACAACTCTCTGAGAAAAATTAGAGAGATTTCTCACAATTTTATTTCAATTAAATATTAAATTTAAACAATAAATTAATTACAAAAACATATTTAATAACAATTTGATTATTTTATTAATTTTTCAATATATTTAACACACCAAAAATTAATATATGTTGAAAAAACTTCTACCTTTTATTCTCTTTGCTTTCATTTCACCTTTCATAAAAGCCCAAAATGAATTTATAACCATTTGGAAACCTAATGTAATTCCATATTCTCCTACTCCGGTAGATGCTCCCTATCCGGCCGGAAATAATCAGATATGGTTTCCCGGAACAGGAACCAATTTCAGCATAAGCTGGGAAGAAGTTAATTATCCCCAGCATAACGCTACTCTTTCCAATATAAGCTCTACCGGTCAGTTTTTAATAGATTTCGGCACTCCTCTAAATCCTAACCCGGCAGACGCAACTTTTATAGTGAAAGTAAGCAATGGAAACGGGACGTTCAGCCGGATAAGATTTGGAATACCCACCATTAACCCTACTACCAACCTTGTTACCTGGCAGATGCTGGGAAGTGCCGATAAGATCGTGGAAGTATCACAATGGGGAAATATCCAGTGGAATTCTATGAACAGTGCTTTTGCCAATTGCAAAATATTGGATATCACCGCTTCCGATACCCCTAACCTTTTGGGAGTAACAGATGCAGCCTTTATGCTTCACAATACTTATAAACTTACGGGCGGACCTGCTTTTACTACCTGGAATACTTCCAATATTAAAGATTTCAGCTATATGCTTTCCAATTCCACACAGGTTACCACAGATACGTTCAATGCTTCTATAGGAACCTGGAATACTTCTTCTGCCGAAAGCTTCAGCCATATGCTTGAAGAAAGAAGATTATTTAACCAGCCTCTGAATGATTGGGACACTTCCCATGTTACGGATATGGGCTGGATGTTTGCGAACTGTATGGCATTTGATCAGCCCCTGAACAGCTGGAATACTTCCCAGGTAACCAATATGGAATACATGTTCCACTTTATCACCAATTTTAATCAGCCATTAAATAACTGGAATATTTCCAGTGTTACCAATATTTCACATATGTTCCACGGCGTACTATCTTTCAATCAGCCGCTGAATAACTGGAACACAAGCAATGTCACCAACATGAATACGACATTTTCAAATGCCCATAGCTTTAATCAGTCTCTGGGAGCATGGAACCTTCCTTCTTTAACTTCGGCTTCTCTTGCACTCCTGGACTCAGGTCTCGACTGCAGCAATTACAGCAATACCCTTAAAGGATGGGCCGATAATCCTAACACCGCCAACAATATCAATCTGGGACATGTCGTTCCTCTTACTTATTCAACGGACGTAACGGATAAAAGGAATATTCTAATAAATAAAGGCTGGACTATCATCGGAGACATTACCGGAGAATGCAGTGTACTCGGCGTATCTGATTTTTATTTAGCAGCCAATAGTCCATCTATTTATCCTAATCCGGCTGAGAATATTATTTATATAAGAAATATTTTCAATGCTAAAAATTATGTAATTCTGGATGCCATCGGAAGAATGGTCGATAAAGATAAAATTGAAAACAACAGCATTCATATCCAATCCCTGATCCGTGGAAATTATGTACTGCAAATTGTGTCCAAAGAGAAAATATATACTTTTAAATTCATTAAGAAATAAGAAAAGGCTCACTTATCGTGAGCCTTTCATTTTTTATATTCAGATTATTTTATTGATCATATTGATTAGGATGCTGAGATTTGATGGTATCAACAGTTCCTAAGACTTTATCTTTTAAAGAATCCTGGTATTGCTGCAATTTTCCTGCAATTTCCTTATCGGCACTTCCTAAAATCTTAGCGGCAAGAATACCTGCATTCAGGGCCCCGTTCAAAGCTACGGTAGCTACCGGAATACCTCCCGGCATCTGAAGTATGGAAAGTACGGAATCCCATCCGTCAATAGAATTGCTGGATAAGATAGGAACTCCTATCACCGGAAGCGTTGTACAGCTCGCCACCATACCGGGTAAATGAGCGGCTCCTCCAGCTCCGGCTACGATGACCTTCAGCCCTCTTTCCTGTGCTGTTTTGGCATAATCAAACATTCTTTCCGGTGTTCTGTGTGCGGAAACCACTGTAAGTTCATAAGGGATCTCCAAACTTTTCAAAAAGTTCGCTGCCTGTTCCATGATTGGCAAGTCACTTTGACTTCCCATTATAATTCCTACCATTTTCTTATTTTATTATCGCTGCCCAAAGATAAAAATTTATGCTGTTATTTCACTTTTATCTTTTATTTAATCCTTTCCTTCCTGCTAAATTAATATTCCGGAATCGTAATAAAAGAGATATATTTGTTTACCTATTTCACAACCATTGAAAGATTACAAACTTATTGTTGCCGTCCTCACCGTTGCTATAGTCTGGGGAACGACATTCTTAGCCATCAGGATTGCCGTGGAAACGATTCCGGCATGGTTTGTAGCCGGCATCCGCCAGTTTACGGCCTCTGTCATTATGCTCATTATTCTTCTTTTTCAAAGAAAATTTAAATGGATCGGATGGAATAATCTCAAATATCAGATTATTTTTTCCACCCTGATGCTGGTAATAGCCAATGGACTGACAACAGTAGCAGAGGAAAGCGTATCGAGCAGCCTGGCTTCCCTGATCAGCTCCACCTCTCCTATTGTCGTATTTCTGGGAAGTGTGGCTATCGGATTACAGAAGTTCAATTTCCGGTCCTTAATAGGGGTTTTACTATGTTTCAGCGGTATCCTTTTTATTTTTTGGGACGGAATCAAAGATCTGGCTAATCCCGAATACAGAACAGGAATAGTCTTGTTATTCTGTGCTATTGCGGGTTGGGCCTCGGGAACCATATTTACAAAGAAACTCAATATCCAAAGCGGGAATATATCTTTAAACCTTTTTTATCAGTTTCTTTTTGCAGGGGTGGTACAGATCATTTTTGCCTTTTTATTTTCAGGGAACTTTAATTTTACAGGCTGGAGTTTTAGAAGTATTTCTGCCATGATGTATCTTGCCGTATTTGGTTCGGTGGCAGCTTTTTTTGCTTTTCATTATTCTTTAACAAAGCTATCACCGGTTAAAGTTTCCATCCTTGCTTACATCAATACGGTTATTGCCATTTTCCTGGGATGGCTGATTCTGGATGAACAGATTTCTTTCAAATTCATCATTGCAGCCATATTCATTATCTGTGGTGTTTTTATTATTAATTATAAGCGTGGAATGGTAAAGAAGCAAATAGAATAAGATAAGATTTCATTATTCTTAATACCAATACCTACTTTTCTTTCCTGCTAATTTCTTTTTTTCATTTTTTATTCCTATATTTTTCCAATAATTGTCAGAAATATGTTAAAAAACACATTCTTTTTATTTGTTTCCGTTGCTTTCCTTTTGACAGCCTGTACCAATAATCATAAGGAAGAGCTGATTGCGGAAAGAGAGAAACAGCTGTTGGAAAAAGAAAAACTTTTTGCCCAGAAGGAGTCCCAATATCAGGCTTTATTGAAAATGAGAGACAGTATTTTCGCCAACAAAGATTCTGTAATAATTCCTACGTGGCCTCAGGAAATTGCCGGGATCTGGAACAGTAAGGTGATTTGTACAGAGTCCAATTGCAGTGACTATGTAGTAGGCGATCAGCGATCCGACACCTGGGAGTTCGACCATGACTCCACACAGCTTGTCACTAAAATCATCAATAATAATAACCTTATCAGACTTTATACAGGTAAGTTTGAAAACAACGAAATAAAACTTAATTATAAAACGGATTCCACAGCCTCTAAAAATGTGGAAATGAATGTAGTACTCAATGATATATCAGATACAAAGATCAAAGGTATCAGAACGATTACAGTGGATAACAACTGTACCGCTAAGTTTTCTGTAGAGTTAGTACGCAACAAAAAATAAAACACATATGATATTCTTAAGTATCCACAATCTTAGTCTTCCTATAGAGGACCCGGTACTGAAATTTTTACTTGTTCTCATTATCATCCTTGCAGCTCCCTTATTATTAAATAAGATCAAAGTACCTCACTTATTGGGTCTTATTATTGCCGGAGCCATTATTGGTCCCAACGGGTTCAATGTTTTGTCCCGGGACAGCAGTATCGTAGTGACCGGTACTACCGGCTTACTTTATATTATGTTCCTGGCCGGACTGGAGATAGATATGGGGGACTTTAAGAAGAACAAATGGAAAAGTCTTACATTCGGTGTTTATACTTTCGTGGTACCTTTTGGGCTGGGCTTTTTAGGAGCTTATTACCTCCTTCATTTTTCTTTGCTGACGTCTATTCTTTTTGCCAGCTTATTTTCATCCCACACCCTGATCGCTTATCCTTTGGTCAGTAAGTTGGGAATTGCCAAAAACAAGGCGGTCAATATTACCGTAGGAGGAACTATGATTACAGATGTACTTGCGTTATTGGTTCTTGCGATCATCGTGGGTATGTCCCAGGGAGAAGTGGACACCTCTTTTTGGGTAAAACTGTCTGTTTCCTTCATTATTTTTGCATTAGTGGTTTTACTTATATTTCCTATTATCGGAAGATGGTTCTTTAAAAAAGTGGATGATAAAATTTCCCAGTATATTTTTGTATTGGTAATGATCTATCTGGCTGCATTACTGGCTGAACTTGCCGGAGTGGAAGCTATCATCGGGGCTTTCTTTGCAGGATTAGCTTTAAACAGGCTTATTCCTCATACTTCCTCATTAATGAACCGTGTAGAATTCGTAGGAAATGCTATTTTCATCCCTTTCTTTCTGATCAGTGTGGGGATGTTGATTGATTTTAAAGTATTTTTCAAAAGCTGGGAAACATTAGAGGTAGCCGCTATTATGCTAATTGCTTCCATAGGAGGAAAATATTTGTCTGCGGTAGCCACCCAGAAAACATTCCGGCTTTCCAAAGAAGAAGGAAGACTTATTTTCGGGCTCAGCTCGGCTTCTGCCGCCGCTACATTAGCTTCGGTAATGGTGGGATATAACATTATTATCTCGGAAACAGAGAGTGGTGAACCTATAAGATTACTCAACGAGCACGTACTGAACGGAAGTATATTACTGATTCTGATTTCCTGTACCATTTCCTCATTTATCTCTATGTCCAGCGCCCAAAAAATCGCTGAAAGTGATAATGAAGATACTGTATCCGGAAACAATCATGAGGAAGAAAATATTCTACTCGCCATCAACCATGAAGAAACGGTGGAACGTATGGTCAACCTGGGTATTCTGATCAAAGCCCATTCCAATACGGAAGACCTGTATGCGCTGAATGTCATTAATGAAGATAAAAATGAATCTTCCGTAAAGAATGCCGAAAAACTTCTTCACCAGGCTACAGATACAGCTGCCGCAGCCGATGTCAAAATCCAGGCGCTGAAACGATATGATAATGACGTTGTAAACGGAATTAACAATGTCATCAAGGAACAAAAAATAACCGACCTTATTATAGGACTGGAAGATGAAAAAGGTTTCTCCCCTTCTTTTGTATATAATCTATATAACGGTTATTTACAAAATGATGATGTGAATGTATTGGTTTATCATGCGGCCCAGCCTATTTCAACGATTAAGAAATATGCGGTGATGATTCCAGCCAATTCTCACAAAGAAGCAGGATTCTTTCATGCCTTATTAAGAGTATGGAATATTGCCCGTAATTCGGGTGCTACGGTTACCTTTTATGCTCCTGAGAACATTCTGGATATTCTTCAAAAGATCATTAAAAAAGCCAATATTGAAGCCGAGTTCATTATTATGAATACCTGGAGGGATGGTGAGAAAACAGCCACTAAACTGGGTGATAACGAAGCGCTTATTGTTTTAATGGCTAAACAGGGTATGCGATCATACCTTCCTCAAATGAGACTGATGCCTGAACTTCTTAACAGAAATCTTAAAAATAATAATTATCTGCTCATCTACCCTTTTTCCGAATACGATAAAAATAAAGCGGAAAAAAGATCGGTAGGAAATCATGGTGACTTCGTAGAAATAGGAAACATCATCAAAAAGATATTCAAATAAAATAAAGGCCGTTAAAACGGCCTTTATTTTTATCTCCACCAGGCTGATACAGGCTTCCCAGTTTTATAACATGACAAGCATCATAATAATTTTAATCTATTTTTAATTTTATCTTCAGTCTATTTTCCGTAAATTAGAATAGACAAAAAAGTACTTTAGGGAAATGAAGCAGGTTGGCATTCATTATTTTCATTTTCCGTTTTATTCTTTTTTATTCTAAGGCCAACCGATAAACTATTATTTAATATAAAACGGACTAGCCGAACACCGTATTTCAAAGTAGGCACAAAATTATTAACTATGCCAAGTTTATTAAAATCATTTAGAAACTCAGTAAAGCATTGGTACATTCCTTTTATTTTAGGAATTCTTTTTATCCTTCTCGGAATTTATGTATTCAGCTCACCTTTAGCAACATATCTCGCACTTTCTGTGCTTTTTAGTGTTTCATTTATTGTTTCAGGTCTGTTTGACATTTTCTTCTCCATACAAAATTCAAAGTCTCTGAATGGTTGGGGATGGTATCTTGTAAGTGGACTATTATCTTTTGGAATGGGTATATTCCTGATTGCCTATCCTCAGATATCTATGTCAATTCTGCCTTTCATCGTAGGATTTACCGTGATGTTCCGTTCTTTCCAATTATTAGGAATTTCTTTAGATCTTAAAGATGCCCATGTCATGAGATGGGGAAATCTTGCCATTTTTAGCGTATTGGGAATTATCCTTTCATTTATGCTTTTGGCCAATCCTATTTTTTCAGGAATTTCTTTGGTGGTTCTTACCGGTTTAGCTTTTATTCTGGTAGGAGTAGCTTCTATTATTTTAGCTTTTAATTTAAAGAAACTTAAGGATTTTCCAAAAAGATTAAGTCATGAGCTCAAAGAAAAGATTGAAGATTTGCAGGAGGAGATTAATGAGCGTATGAAATAAACCATTAATTAATTCATATATAAAAGACCACCGCATCTGGTGGTCTTTTATATTTTATATTTTCCTATTAAATTAAGCTCTGACTTTTACCATTGCTTTTACTTTAATGAGCTTATCCATTAATTCCTCCCGCGAATCTGCCAGGACATTAATATGGCCCATTTTTCTACCCGGCTTTGTTTCTGTTTTGCCGTATAAGTGGACATAAGTTTTCGGTAATTTCAGCACTTCATCCAGTCCATCATAAATAACTTTCCCTGAAAAACCTTCTGCCCCCACGAGATTAAGCATCCCACTGTAAGTAAAGGTATCGGTATCGGCCAAAGGAAGATTTTTCACAACTCTGTACATCTGCTCAAATTGCGAATTGGCATTTCCTTCCTGGCTCTGATGTCCGGAATTATGAAGCCTCGGCGCAGTTTCATTTACCCATACCTTTCCTTCTTTGTCAAGAAAGAGTTCGATGGCAAATAATCCCGGAGAATTAACCGTTGCCAAAAACGTCTCAGTAATGGAACGGATTTGATTTTGTACATCTTCACTCAGCTGAGTGGGACAAATATTAAAGTCCAACAGGTTCAGTTTAGGATCGGCAACCATTTCCGTAACAGGAAAAGTTTTTGTTTCTCCGTTTTCATTTCGGGCTACTATTACGGAAAGCTCTTTATCTATATCCACCAGACTTTCCAGTACGGTAGGCTCTTTCCATAAATGCTGGTAATCTTCTTCCGTTCTGATTACCTGAACCCCTTTCCCATCATATCCTCCGGTATTCATTTTTTGAACGAAAGGCAGGGGCATCATTATTTTTGCATTACCATCCCACATGACTTCAAAGTCAGGACTCGGAATATTGTTTGCTTTATAAAATTCTTTTTGAAGTATTTTCTGCTGGATCGTTTTAACGATTTTGGCATTGGGTACCACTTTTACTCCCTGATTTTCTAATTCTGCCAGCGCATCTGCATTTACATGCTCAATTTCAATAGTAACGACATCTTTATCTTTTCCAAAATCAAGAACCGTCTGATAATCATTGAAGTTCCCCTGCGTAAAGTAAGAAATATTGTGACATGGCGCATCGGAAGCAGGATCAAGGGTGTAAAATTCATCATCATAATTCAATGCATTCTGAATAAACATTCTTCCTAACTGTCCTCCTCCTAAAATACCTATTTTCATTTTATTCTTTTAATTTAAATTAGTCCTTTACCTCGGCAATACCCATGATATGGTCATGAGCTGATAAGGATTTTTACGACCTCAAAGATAATTATTATATATATTATTTGCCAACATTCCTCAAATCTCAACACCATTTACGTAGAGCAATCCATTTGAAAGTGTTAATATTTGTTAATATTTATTATGTTAAGCATTACATTGAGCTAATTCACTTATTTTTGAATTACAAAATGTTTTAAATTTTTTGTTCATGATAAAGTTATACTCGTTAGGAAAGTACTTACTTCTTTAGCTACATTAAGATATTGCATATTAAATAATTGTAATTTAGAAGTCAGTAATAAAGGCAGCCTTCCAGGCTGCCTTTATTTTATTATTTGAGCTTATCGATTTTGAGATATCCAATTTCAGTAAAGTTTCTCTGGTCTTCTGCTTCCGTTTTGTCCAGTATAATTGAGTATTTATCTTTCATCTTTTGCGGAAGTATGTCATTAACGTTAAAAATATCATCAATATCAACCCCATGTTTATCGTCAATATGGCTCACCGCATTTTCAAATCCCATGGTTTTATAAAACTCGGTTTCTTTCACTCTTTTCACTATTTCTCCCATGGATTTTCCTACCATAAGATGCTGCTCATGAAACTCCTCAAAATAACCTTTTTTATATCCTCCGAGATTGATAAAGAATAACTGATCTTCAGAAGAACGTTCCGTCTTTTCCACAATTTTCACTTCATATCCATCTGCAAACTTCACTTCCTGGTAACAGTCAATATGAATTTTTCCTTCTGCTTCCTGCCAAAACGCCTTGATATCCGGAACAAGATCTTTAGTATTTTCCGCAATTCCAAAGAATACATCGTGCTGCTCTATATTCCTTCCTTTGGGAGTAGCTCCCAGAATAAAATAAAATAATTTCATGTGGTCTCTTTACCACAAAGTTAAGTTAAATTTATATTTTTTTAAGTTTGCCTGAGAGTCACAATAGTTTTATCTTTGTGACATGTCGGAAATCATTATTCTCTTTCTTGGAGCCATTTCAGCTGGCCTCCTTGGATCTCTTACGGGTTTAGGAGGAGGAGTCATCATCATCCCTTTGTTAACTCTTGGTTTTGGGGTTCCTATGCACTATGCTATCGGAGCTTCTTTAATCTCCGTAATCGGAACTTCCTCGGGTGCAGCTGTTGCCTTTGTGAAAGAAGGGTTTACCAATATGCGGATCGGTATGTTTCTCGAAATTGCTACAACGGCCGGTGCCATTATCGGAGCTTTGGTTTCAGGTGCTCTTAATCCCAATACCATCGGAATTATTTTTGCAAGTATCCTGATTCTTACCGTTATTTTAAATTTAAAAGGAAAGCCGGACCATCAGGAGCCTCTTATCAAAGGAAGTCTGGAAGATAAACTGAAATTATACGGTACATTCCCCGATAAAGGTATTATTAAAAGCTACTCGGCAAGAAATACGGTTCCGGGATTCTTAATGATGATGTTCGCGGGAGCCATGTCGGGACTTTTAGGCATCGGATCAGGTGCTTTGAAAGTATTGGCTATGGACAATATGATGAAGCTTCCCTTCAAAGTTTCCACCACCACGAGTAATTTTATGATTGGAGTAACGGCAGTAGCCGGAGCGCTGATTTACTTTCAGCGGGGAGAAATTGTTCCTGTGATTGTAGCACCGGTATTAATAGGTGTTGTAATAGGAAGCTTTATAGGTTCAAAAACATTAATGATCTCAAAAACCAAAAAGCTTAAAACTTTTTTTGCCATTGTGATTACAGTTTTATCTATTTATATGATGTATAACGGTATTAATCAAAGCTTCCGATGAGAAAGAATTTCACTGATATCGATTTGAACCGTTCCGTAGGAAATCTTCTGCGGTTAGGCGTTATTTTATCCGTTATCACTTCACTTATCGGGTTTATCAAGCTGTTTATGGAAGGTTTTACCATGCCGAAAGATTATTCTTTCACCCCTTTAAACTCTTCTCAAAAAGTATGGGCCTACTTCTGGGATTCTTTATGTTTAGGAAAGGGTGAAGCCATTATCCAGCTGGGAATACTGATGCTTATCTTTACTCCCCTGATGAGGATTGTTTTTGCATTAATCGGATATCTGAAGGAAAAAGATTATGTATATGTAATCATATCAGCAATTGTGCTGGTCATTATGACGATAAGTTTCCTTACGGGATATGCTCATTAATCAGATTTCATAAAATTCCAAAGGAAGCTGATCGGGATCCTGTGTGAAAAAGAATTCTTTTCCTGTAAATTCATCAATACGGATTTCCTCACAGTTCAGACCTTTTTCTATTAGTTCCTGCCGCTTCTCCGCTACGCGTTCTACGGCAAATGCCAAATGCCTTAATCCACATGCTTCAGGACGTGAGGGTCTTTGCGGAGGATCGGGAAAAGAGAATAGCTCAATAACATAATGATCGCCTATGGCTAAATCCAGCTTATAGGATTGTCTTTCTTCACGGTAAACTTCACGAATGATATTCAGGTTTAAAATTTCTGTATAGAATTTTTTAGAGGTCTCATAGTCTGAGCATATGATGGCTATATGGTGGATTTTCATTGTGTTTTAATTAATAATTAAAGTATAAAAAATATTGAATATCCAAATTTATAGGATAGTTTACTGAAATCAAAAAATATTTGATTAAATTTTATTTAGAAATAATAACTAAAAGCTTATAGAATTATTTAATTTTACATTTATTATAATCAGCAAAATGGAATATATATATTTATTTCTATCAATATCTTTATTAACTTCCTCCATACTTCCTAAGATACAACATCCTCATTGGATATTCAGGGTTCCGGAATTTGGGAAGATTCAGATTACTTATTTTATTTTAATTACGTTTATATTGGGGTTTTTCATTAATTCCGCCCCTGTAAAAGTATCGTATATACAGAGTGCTTTAGTTTTATTATTTGTATATCACTGGGCTACACTTATAAAATATACGCCTGTTTATCCTGTAAAAAAGGATTATAATCATGATCGGTTTTCAAAAAAGATCAGTTTTATTTCTGCGAATGTCTATCAATTCAATAAGGAATATGACAGATTTATAGGGCTGGTTAAAAAATACGATCCCGATATTGTTCTTACCATGGAAAGTAATGAAAATTGGGAAAATGCCCTACGTTCTTTAGAAGACAGCTATCCTTATCAACATAAGGTAACCCTTGAAAATACTTATGGAATGCATTTTTATTCCAAACTGGAAATAAAAAGTGCTACCACCCATTATTTTGTGGCAGACGATATCCCCAGTATAGAAATTCATCTGGAAACTTCAGATGGCTTTTCATTTGTGTTTTTCGGAGTTCATCCTCCGCCGCCCAGCCCTACGGAAGAAGAGACTTCCAAAGAAAGAGACGGCGATTTGCTCAGTGTTGCGAAAAGAGTAAAAAAACTTTCCGATCCTGTAATTGTCGTGGGAGATTTTAATAATGTAGCATGGTCCAAATCCTCTATTTTATTCAGGAAAACAAGCAACCTTATTGATCCGAGAATAGGTCGTGCTTTTGTATCCACCTTTCACGCAAAATATAAAATCTTCCGATTTCCAATAGATCTTATGTTTCACAGCAAAGAAATGTTTATTAAAAAATTATCAACGCTTGAAAATTTCGGTTCCGATCACCTTCCTGTTTATTGTGATTTCTTTATAGATCTTAATAATAATGCACAGGCAGAAAAGATAGAAACAGCAGATTCACAAGAAAAAGCTGAAGCTGAAGAAATGATAGAAGAAGGTAAAAAGGAAGACGGAGAAAGAGATTCTGTAGTTACAGAAGATTAACAGTTGTCTGTCCTCAAGTACATTTTTATCAGAATTTCATAATATCTTTTACCACTCCGTTCTTCTGTGTGTGTAAGAGCAGTTCTCTTTCTATAAAAGTTGTAATCTTTTCCTTAGAATTGTCGGAAGGGAACAGCAGATGAACGTTGGCTCCCGCATCCAAAGTAAAGAATAACGGTAAACCTGTCTCTTTCCTGAAGTCCCATATTTTGTTGATGACTTCCAGTGTTCCTGTCTTCATTAGGATAAATGCAGGGTCACTCATCATCATCATAGCATGAAGGGTTAACGCTTCGTGTTCCACTAATTTGATAAACTGATGCAAATCTCCGCTTTTTAAAATTTCTTTCATAGGAACAAAATTCTCTCTTGCTTCCTGGAACCTTCTTTCGGCATAGGGATTTGTTTTCATAAGACCGTGTCCTACGGTTGAGGAAACGCTTTTTTGTCCTTCGTGAATCAGTAAAACCCAATCATTAAAATCCCGGAATATCTCATGGATTTCAGAATCAGGATATTTTACAGCATACAGATCCGAACTTCCCGCCACCTCATCAGACGTTCCCCAAACTACCAGCCCGTTATAAAGGCTTCTGCAGGCACTTCCGCTTCCCAGTCTGGCTAAGAAAGAGGCTTTCTTTAAAGAATGTTCTTCTGTAATTTCGCCTGTAAATATCTCATCCAGTTTCATAAGACATTTGGCAATCGCACCAAATCCGGAAGCCGAACTCGCTATTCCCGAACTGTGAGGAAAGGTATTTTCCGTCCGGATAATGTATTTCCCTTTTAAAATCCAGGGTAAATAAGGTTCTATATTTTTAAAATATTTTTCAATTTTTTCAGCGAATTTTACTTCTTCATTTCCTGATAAAAATGTCTGAACGGAAAAGGTTTCATCCGCTATAAACTCCATACTGGTATTTGTTTTACAGTGATTAAGGGTATAGCTGATACTCGGATTGGCCGGAATCTGATTTTCATATTTCCCCCAGTATTTGATCAGGGCAATATTGGAAGGACAGCTTTCGGAAACCGTCTGTGTATGGATAGTAAATTCTTTTTTTCCTAAAAATTCCTGTGTCGTCATAATTTAATTAAAAAGCATTATTCGTCATTTCATTCCAATGACAGGTATTAATACATTTTTTCAATAATATCTGCATATTTCTTCAGCACTACATTTCTTTTCACTTTCAATGTAGGCGTAATTTCCCCGGTATTGATTTCAAATTCCGAAGGCATTAATGTGAATCTTTTCACTTTCTCAAAATCGGAAAGCTCTACCTGCAGCTCTTTTATTTTATGTTTATAAAAACTGATAATTTCTTCCTTTTTTACAATTTCACTCCAGTTGGTAAATGAAATATTGTTTTTCTTAAGATAATCTCTTAAAAATTCAAAGTTCGGAACGATCAAAGCCGAAACGAACTGTCTTCCTTCAGCGATTAAAGTAATCTGCTGAATATAATTATTATTGGTAAGGATATTTTCAATCTGTTGGGGTGCGATGTATTTACCGTTGGAGGTTTTCATCAGATCCTTGATCCTGTCTGTAATGATCAGGTTTCCTTTATCATCGAATTTTCCTGCATCGCCTGTTTTGAACCACCCGTCTTCCGTAAATACGGCCTGGGTATCTTCCGGACGGTTATAATATCCTTTCATGATTCCGTTTCCTTTGGCCTGGATCTCATCATCTTTTCCGATTCTGATCTCCACTCCTGGTAAAGGAACTCCACTGGATCCGTGCTCAAAACGGGTAAAAGGAAATACGGTAAGGGTGGCAGTAGTTTCCGTAAGTCCGTATCCTACTGTTACATGGATTCCTGCGGATTCAAAGAAACGGGTAACTTCCGGAGACAGAGAAGCTCCTCCACAAGGCAGGAACCATAATCTCCCTCCCATTCTTTCTTTTATTTTATTAAAAACCAAAGCGTCAGCTACCGAATTTTTAATTTTCAATCCCAATGGAACCGGTTTTTCCGTTCTTCTCAGCTCTGCGGACTGCTCTCCTACCTGTAAAGCCCAGTTGAAAATTTTCTTTTTGAATGAAGGACCTTCTTCCACCATTTCATTTACGCCTGCATAAATTTTCTGAAAGAATCTCGGAACGGCACACATCATGGTAGGTTTTACCTGCGTCATCGCTTTAGCTATATTCTTCGGGTCTTCCAGGAAGTATACTCTTGCGCCTCCATAAAGGCAGAGTAAACTCCAGCTTCTTTCAAAAACGTGACTTAGCGGTAAAAATGCCATTGAAAGCTCTTCTTCAAATTTTTTGAATTTAAAGAACTCAAAGTGGGCATCTATTGCCTTGACAAAATTTCCATGAGTAAGCATTACACCTTTCGGAGTTCCTGTTGTTCCTGAGGTATAGATCAATGTTGCCACATCATCATCTTCTCTCTGACAGATTTCCAGTTCGGAGGAAGCTTTAGCTATAAAATCTTCCAGGTAAAAAGTATTTTCTTTTTTTATCCAGACCGCTTTTTTGGTAACAATGATCAGTTCGAGGTTACTTCCTTCTTTATTCAAAAGTTCATAACAGGCATCATACTGCATTTGATTCCCTACCAAAACAGCTTTGGATCCGGAATCGGTAAGAATATACTCGGCCTGCTCGGCATTATTTGTAGAATAAATAGGCACCGTAACCGCTCCTATCGACATCGCAGCAAGGTCAAAAATCATCCATTCCGCAGAGTTATCGGAATAAATAGAGACTTTATCATTTTCCTGAACTCCGGCTTCTTTAAGTGCATTCGCTGTTTTAAAGATCAATTCTTCAAATTTTTTCCAGCTCAGCTCTTTCCATTCTTCCTTTTTCTTAAAACCTATTGCTGATTTTAAAGGATGTTTTTCTACATTTTTGGTGATAATTGCCTCTGCAAGATTCATTTATTTCTTCAGCTTTTTGTCGTTAATATAATTATTAAGATGAAAATCAATACTTTCCGATACCGGTATGAATTGATAGTCTAAACGTTCTGTTATTTTCTGATTGGATATGGTATTGAATGAAGTAATCGCTTCTATATTGGATTGGGTTACCATTCTCAGCTTAGGGATCAGCCAACCGAAAAGGATATTGGCTATTCTTCCGATATTGAGCTTTGTTTTGGAAAGGATCGCGGCATCTTTCAGTTCCAGTTTTCTCCGGATCTGATTTCCGATCTTCTCATATCTTACATTTTCTGATACAACGATAAAGCGTTCATCAAAAATATTCTTTTCCATCAGCTCTATTGCAATGTTGGCTACATCTCTTACGTCTACGTAAGCCGATCCTCCCGAAAAGGTAAAACTGTTATCTTCAAAGGTATGAAAAAGCTCTCCACTGCTTTGGTTCCAGTTTCCGCTTCCGATAATTATTCCGGGATTGATGATAATGGTTTTTAAGCCCTCACCTGCTGCCCTCCAGACTTCCATCTCGGATAGATGTTTGGAAATCGCATAGGCGGAATGCTCCAGTTTGGGATTAAACTCGGAGTCTTCATCCAGTTCCCCTTTTTCATTGAAGCCATCCAGAACAGCTACTGAGCTTACATGCAGGAATTTTTTAACGGCAGATCCTTCGCAGGCATAGAGAAGGTTTTGAGTTCCCCTGATATTGGTATGGGACATTTCTTTTTCATCTCGGGGATGAAAACTTACCTTTGCAGCGGTATGATAGACTTCATCCACTCCTTCCAAAGCTGCTTCTAAAGAGAAAATATCATCAAAATCAACGTCTACCCATTCTATCGCATTGAAATATTCTTCAGCCTTATCCGTATAAAAAGTATAGGAATGCTTTACTTCCTGAAGATTGCTTGAAGGTCTTTTGGAAGCACGTACCCTTTTTCCCCTCTTCAGCAGTTCCAAAGTGATTATTCTTCCTAAAATACCGGTAGCTCCTGTTACAAATATCATCAATTACTTCCCTTATTGATTACAACTTCAATTAATTCAATATTACCCCCTAAAGATAAATAATATTGGTGACTTGCCAACTTATTTGCTGATGAAGAAACTATGCTTTGTAATTCCTTTCTTTAAGGTTATGCAAATTTGCAATTTTTCAGACATAATTCACTTTTATTTAGTCCACAATATTCATCTTTCTGAGTAATATCTCAGAGAAAACCGTCATCAGATAAAAGCGCGGTATTATAATATTAATTTAAACCTAAAAATTCTTTCACCACTTTGGCAAATTCAACCGGATTATCTGCCTGAACCCAATGGGCTGCATTTTTCACGGTAATAATCTTCGCTTTAGGAAACTGCTGTTTGATGGCATATTCATCCTGGGGAAGTATATAATTGGATTTTTCACCGGAAATAAACAGGGTATCTCCTTCAAATACACCAAATTTAATGGCGTTAGATACAAATTCCGTATACTTTTCCGATAAGGTTTTAAGATTAAATCTCCAGTTCAGCTTCTTATTATCATCCCAGTATAAATTCTTGGTAAGAAACTGAATAGTTGGCTTGTCGGGAATATACTGATTTAAAACAGCTTCCACTTCGCTTCTTGAATTGACGGTATTGAAATCAACACTTTCCAATGCCTTAATCACCCCCTGATGGTGCGGAGGGTAAGCCTTAGGAGAAATATCCACTACAATAAGCTTATCTACTTTTTCAGGATACTTGATGGCAAACTGCATAACGGCCTTACCTCCTAAAGAATGTCCCAATACATGGGCTTTTTCTATTCCATAATGAGCCATATAGTTGGCAATATCATCTGCCAGATCATCATGGGACATATTTTCCGAATGAAAACTTCTTCCGTGATTTCTCAGATCCAGCAGATGCACGGGAAGCAGTTCTCCCAAATCTTTTCCGAAGCTTCCCCAGTTGTCCAGCATTCCGAATAATCCATGAAATACTAAAAGCGGGGTATTGGTAAGGTTTTCGCCAAATATTTTTGAATGTAAAATTTCCATATGTTCTGCTTTACTACTTAGATGCTGTTGAATTTACCATTGTGCCAATCTTTTCAGATAAGCCTGAACCGTATTTTCCAATCCCATGTATAGCGCTTCAGAAACCAAAGCATGTCCTATTGAAACCTCTAAAAGGTTAGGAATTTCATCTGCAAAATATTTTAAGTTTTCCAGGCTCAGATCATGTCCGGCATTTAAGCCTAATCCGAAATCAGCTGCTACGACTGCTGTATCATAATAGGGTTTTATAGCCTGCTCTTTATTAACGGTATAATTTTTAGCATAAGCTTCTGTATATAATTCTATTCTGTCCGCCCCTGTTTTAGCAGCATATTCCACCAGCTCAGGATGGGGATCAAGAAAAATTGAAGTACGGATTCCTGCATTTTTAAATTCCGAAATAATCTCCGTTAAAAAGCTCAGATGCTTTTTGGTGTCCCAGCCTGCATTGGAAGTAATAGCGTCATCCGCATCGGGAACTAAAGTTACCTGCTCAGGCTTTACTTCGAGCACCATATCGATAAACGGGCGGTGAGGATTTCCTTCTATATTAAATTCTGTAGTAATTAATGGCTTAAGATCATAAACATCTTTCCGGGTAATATGTCTTTCATCAGGCCTTGGGTGGATAGTAATCCCCTGTCCTCCGAATTCCTGAATTTTAATTGCGGCTTCTGTCACACTTGGTGTATCTCCTCCTCTGGCATTTCTTAACGTCGCGATTTTGTTAATGTTGACACTTAATTTTGTCATTTCTATCTGTAATTTCTGTTTTTTTATACTCCAATGCTTACCTGCATGATCTCCAGCTCAAATTCTTTAGAGGCTACAAGTAAATGGTCAAATATATCAGACTGGATCTGTTCAAAATTCTCCCATTTGGAGTCATTGGTAAAACAGTAAATTTCCAGTGGCATTCCCTGTGGGGTAATTTCCATCTGGCGAACCAAAACGGTTCCGGTCTGATCTATATTTTTATTATGTTTAAGATATTCAAGAGTATATTTCCGGAAAGCCCCGATATTAGTAAGCTGTTTTCCATTGATCATTTTGTCGGCATGATCTATGCTCTTTCTGTAATTTTTTAATTCCGTCTGCTTTTTCAAAAGATAATTCTTCAGCAGATTTATTTCCATTAAGCTGTTCAGAAGCTCTTCATCCAGAAATTTAAAGGAATTGATATTAAAGATAATCGATTTTTTAATTCTTCGGGTATTGCTTTCCGACATTACCTGTATGTTCTTGATTTCCGTACTCATCAGGTCATACGTAGGAATGGTGGAAACGGTTTTATCAAAGTTCTGAATTTTAGTGGTCAGGAGACTGATATCCTCTATCGTCCCTTCCAGTCCGTATTTGGGAATCCCAATCCAGTCCCCTACTTTAAGGTTTTTGGAGGTTGCTACATTTAAGCTGGTTATAAAACCGAGAATAGTATCACGGAAGACCAACACCATCACTGCTGTAATCGCACTGAGACTTCCGATAATGGTTGTTCCTTTAATCCCAAAAATAACTGCTATACTGAGGATGGCAAAAATAAAGGTTCCAATAATCTTAATGGTAGCTGATATGCTTCTCAGCGCAAAGTTTTTATAAAAATCTTTCTTAATAAAATTGTAATATTCAAATGCTTTTAAAGACCTGAGACCCATTCCGGCTACAATCAGTACAAATCCAAGGTTCACTGATCTTACAATAAAAATGGTAGTAGCTTTCAAAGCTCCTGAAAAAATAGAATCATGAATACTTCCCACAATAGTAAGGGCTACCAAATGGGCAACAGAATTCGTGATCTTTGAATGATAAATGGATTTTAAAACAGGATATTTCTCTTCATTTTTAAAAAGGCTGAAAACACCGTTGATACAAAACTTAAGAAAAAAATCAATGACCAGAAAGATAGCAATAAGCAGCAGAAACTTAACAATAATATGAAATATCCATTCAAAGCCGGATGGTGATATCTGGCTGATGTAGATATACAATTGCTCGCTGTATTCCTGCAAGAAGTTTTTTGTTTCTTTTAATTGGTCATTCACAAAAACAAATTTACAAAATAATAAATCTTACCTATTATTATTTTAAAATTAAAATTATTATTTGATAGTAAAAGATTAAAATGAGAATTCTTTCAGGCTGATATTTTACCAATAACTTTGAATAAGCTAAGCCGGTAGTAAAGTCTGTTTCTATTTTAAACAATTCTTTTTTATATCTTGCATCCATATTTAAAGCTATGGATTCAACGCTATTAATCAATATACTTTGTATTGTGTTATTGGTCATCGGGATTTTGGGAACTTTCCTTCCGGTATTACCCGGACTGATCGTGAGCTTTGCGGGACTTCTTATCTATAAATACGGAACAGATGCGGATCTGCCCGTTATTTATTTGTGGATATTCGGAATCCTTACGCTCGCATCTGCTGTTCTTAATTATGTAATTCCCGCACAAACCAATAAAAAATATGGTGGAACCCGCTGGGGAAGCATCGGCTCTGTGATAGGGACTATTGTAGGGATGTTTCTTCCTATCCCCTTAGGCTTTTTAATCGGAATGTTTGCCGGTGTATTTATCGGGGAACTTCTTCATGACAGTAAGGACATGAACAAAGCGCTCAAATCCACGAAGGGAGCATTTATAGGCTTTCTTTACGGAACAGGATTCAGCTTTGTAACCGGTGTGGCAATGTTTTTGGTAGTAGTATTAAATATGTTCAACATTTTATAAAACAATTGATTATGTTACATAAAGCCATCATATTCAGCTTAGCTTTATTTTCTTTAGCCAACTGCAATGCACAGAAAGAAAAAAAGAAAACAGTCTCTCAGGTTTCAGCCAGCAATTCTTCCAGCCTGAAATCTCAGTCCCAGCCTAAGGAAGCCAATATCATCTACCTCAATGAAGGTGAAAATAAATTCCTTGACGAATATAAAATGAATGTTACCTTCAAAGGGATTTCTGAAGACAGCCGTTGTCCTGAAGGCGCCAATTGTATATGGGCCGGAGTAGCGGTTGCCAATGTTGAAGTAATGGGAGTTGCTACAAGACCTATGACCTTACAGCTTGCCACGCTGGAAAATGCTCAAAGAAACTATCATCAAGCCTCCAACTTCAACCGTTATACGATCTCTCTGGTAGAAGTAACTCCATATCCAACTTCGGTAGAAACCACCAAAACCTTACAGGGGAAATACCGTATCGGTATCACGATTAAAAAAGAAGATCCTCAGAATTCTACCATGAAATAGGCTTCTTCCCTTTGGAAACGAGGTATTCATTAATTCTGGAAAAAGGCTTGCTCCCGAAGAATCCCCGGTGTACGGAAAAAGGTGAAGGGTGCGCCGATTTAATAATAAAATGTTTAGCCGGATCGATCAGTTCGGCTTTTTTCTGCGCAAATGCTCCCCACAGCACAAAAACTACATTCTCTTTTTTATCCGAGATTTCCTTAATGATGTAATCCGTAAACGTTTCCCATCCTAAATCCTTATGGGAATTCGGGGAATGAGCCCGGACCGTTAACGTAGCATTTAGCATTAAAACTCCCTGCTTTGCCCAATCATCGAGCTCTTTTGAAGTTCTTTCTATTCCAAGGTCATCTTTAAGCTCAATAAAAATATTCTGTAATGACGGCGGTGCAGCTACCTGTTCAGACACAGAAAAGCATAATCCGTTAGCCTGATAGTCATTATGATAAGGGTCCTGACCTATGATCACAACTTGGATATCATCGAAAGCTGTTAATTCCAAAGCCCTGAAAATCTGATTTTTGGGTGGAAATACCTTGGTAGCTGCATATTCCTGTTTTACTTTTTTCCAAAGATTGGTAAAATAGTCTGTATTTTTAATGGGAGCTAAAACTTCTGTCCAGGTCATTATATTTTGCTATTGGGTTTAAATTCATTAAGATTTATTAAAGCGTTTTGTCATTCAGAATAGAACTAAGTGAATGAAAAATCTTTCTTTCTAAATTTCTCCTTCACCGGAATCACATAACATCTTTAAATATCTCTCACTTCAAATATACATAATATTCAAATTTTATCCCAAATAAGAGATTTCTCTAATATTATTGGGTTAGATTTGGATTAGATTTGTTTTAAACATTTTGTATTGACTTACTGAGATATCTAAAAGAAACCCCTGTCATTCAGAATGAAACGAAGTGGAATGAAGAATCTTTTTTTCCGGAAGATTTCTCCTCCGTCGAAATGACAATTACGACTATCAGCCAAGTGTATTGCAGTTGAATATTTTGGAAATATCTAAAGAAACCGCTGTCATTCAGAATGGAACGAAGTGGAATGAAGAATCTATTTTTCAGAAAGATTTCTCCTACGTCGAAATGACAAGTACAACTATCAGCCAAATGTATTGAAGTTGAATATTTGGGAAATACCTAAAGAAACCCTGTCATTCAGAATGGAACGAAGTGGAATGAAGAATCTCTTTCTTACAAAGATTTCGCCTTCCTCGAAATGACAATTACGACTATCAGCCAAATGTATTGAAGTTGAATTCTGATTTTGGAAATATCTGAAGTATTCGTGTCATTCAGAATGGAACGTAGTGGAATGAAGAATCTATTTTTCAGAAAGATTTCTCCTCCGTCGAAATGACAATTACAAATATCAGCCAAATGTATTAAAGTTGAGTTCTAATTTTGGAAATATCTGAAGTACTCGTGTCATTCAGAATGAAACGAAGTGGAATGAAGAATCTCTTTCTTACAAAAATTTCTCCTACGTCGAAATGACAATTACAACTATCAGCCAGTTTGTTTACACAAAAGCTTATTTCTTCAAACTAAAAACTAAATTTGCCGGCACCTCCTCATCTTTCTTATCTTCTTCCCAAATAAATCCATATTTCAGCAGAAGTGCTTTTGAACTCTCATTATCTCTATGGGTAAATGCCAAAATCTCCTGTAAATTCAGCTCATCAAACCCATAATTTAAAACAGAGTTCAGTGCTTCCGACATTATTCCCTGTCTATGGTATTCAGGTAAAAGCTCATATCCTACTTCCGCAGTTTTCCCATCTTCAGAAAAATTCCATAAGCAAATAGTTCCGATGACAGTAGGCTGATCCTTGTAAGAGATCCCTAAATAAACTGTTTCCCTGTTTTCAGCTTTTCTTTTAATGGTCAGAATAAAATCCAGCGCTTCATAATTGCTTTGTGGCGAAATTCTATCCACAAACTTATTGATAAAATCGTTGCTTCGGATCCGTAAAATATCGTCCACATGGCTTTCATTGATCTCTTTTAAAATTAATCTTTCGGTTTCTAGTTTCATATTCCAAATGTACTCAATCCGGAATTATTTAAAGTTATATCGCACAAAATTCTTTATAAAATTTCAAATTCATTCATTTTCCAACCGTCTCATAATGACATTCACATTTTCTCACTAAATTTGCACTGTGTATATAAATAAAGAAGATTTAAACGAGTTAGAATTTCCGGGATTATTATCGGAAATCGCTCCTCTGGCATATTCTCCCAAAACGAGAGAAAAAATTCTTCAACTTCGTCCGATGGAAATTGACGAGGCAGAACTTTCTTTACAAAAAACTTCGGAATATCTGACCAGTTTTGAAAGTTCCAATGCCATTCCTTTTGATGAATATGAAGATATTGAAGAAGAATTAAAATTAATGCTGATTGAAAATTTCCGTCTGGAAAATAATGCTTTCATTAAAATAAAAACCATCACAGAACAGATAGGAAGACTTCAGAAGTTTTTCGCGAGTATGCCTGAAACATTTCCTACTCTGACAGAGGAGGTTTCGGTTTTAGAGTTCAGAAAAGAAATCATTGATAAGGTTGACAAGGTTTTTAACCGCTTTGGTGAAGTGAAAAGTGAAGCTTCTCCGGTTTTAAAAACATTAAGAACAGAAATCCAGCATGCCAGAAAGGCAATACAGGAAAACTTTAACAGGGCATTGACCACCTACGGACAAAATGATCTCCTGGATGACATCCGGGAAAGTATTATCGAAGACCAGAGAGTGTTGGCTGTAAAATCAGGATTTAAGAAGAGGGTTCCGGGAAGGGTTCTAGGAGTTTCAAAAACAGGTTCTATTACCTATATCCAGCCGGATAGTGTTGTAAAACACTATTTTAAACTTAGGGAGAATGAGGAAGAGGAAAAGAAAGAAATTGACAAAATATTAAGGAAATTAACAGGAGAATTAGCGGAATACCAACCTCAGCTGTGGAGGTATCAGGTTTATATTTTTGATCTTGACCTAACGAGGGCAAAAGCCAAATTTGCAGAGCTGATCAATGGTGTATTACCCAAAATCAACCGCCATAAAACCTTGAGACTACGTGATGCTTACCATCCTTTATTGTGGTTGAGAAATAAAGCAGAGAACAAAAGCATATTTCCACAAACCCTTACATTAACGGAACATAACAGGATTATCTGTATTTCCGGTCCCAATGCGGGAGGAAAATCCATTACTTTAAAAACTGTCGGCTTGCTTCAGCTGATGATTCAGAGTGGAATTTTGGTTCCTGTACATCCGAAATCCGAAATGTTTTTCTTTGATAAAATCATGACAGACATCGGTGATAATCAGTCTATTGAAAATCATCTTTCGACTTATTCATCGAGATTAAAGAAAATGTCCGGAATTATCCGTGAAGCAGATAAAGATACTCTGCTATTGATTGACGAATTCGGTACCGGTTCAGATCCTGAACTGGGTGGAGCTTTAGCAGAAAGTTTCCTGGAGTTTTTCTATGATAAAAAAAGTTTTGCCATTATCACTACCCATTACACCAACATTAAACTGGTTGTAGAACAGCTTCCCAACGCAGAAAATGCAGCCATGCTTTTCAATGAAGAAACACTGGAACCCATGTATAAGCTGGAAGTGGGACAGGCAGGAAGTTCATTTACTTTCGAAGTAGCGGAAAAGAATAAAATTCCAAGATTTATCATTCATTCTGCTAAAAAGAAAGTCGAACACGATATCGTTAACCTCGACAAAACTATCGTAAAGCTCCAACAGGAAAAATTTGAAGTTGAAAAACTAAAATCCGACCTTGCGGAAAGAAGGGATTCCATTGATGATAAACGTGATAATCTACAAAAATTAAATGATCAGCTTCAGCAAAAGCTATATAACTTTCAGAAGCTGTACGAAGAGGAACACCGCAAACTTCAGTTCGGAAACAAGATCGAGAGCTTTATCGACAGCTATACCAAAGGAAAATCCAGAAAAGAAGTTGTTAAAGATTTTGTGAAGCTATTGGAGCAGGAAAAATTCAGAAAACTAGGTTCCGATAAAGATGAAACCAAGCGCCTGCAAATCGTCAGAAGAAAGATCACCCAGCAGCTGAAAAAAGAAGATGTGAAGGAAAAGATCGCGGAAACCAATGAAAAGCTGGAAGAAAAACGTAAAACCGACCGGGCCCTTTGGATGAAAGTAGGGCAACGTGTAAGGATCACCGGAAGTACCAGTGTGGGCACGATTGAAAAGATTTCCAAAAATAAAGTCATTGTCAATTACGGAACTTTTAAAACAACGATTGATGCGGATGAACTGGAGAGAATTTAAGTAATAGCCCAGTTTAAATTTTAAGAAAGAAATTAATTTAAATTATAAAGGGTTGTTTATTTGTCATTTCGACGCAGGAGAAATCTCTTAATTGAGATTCTTCGCTTCATTGCATTACGCTCTGAATGACAGAAATTAATCAACATTTAGCTATCAACCGGTTTAAAATTGAAGAAGGAAATTAATTTAAATTAAAAGAAGGGTTGTTTAATTTGTCATTTCGACGTAGGAGAAATCTTATTAAAAAAGAGATTCTTCGCTCCATTGCATTGTGCTCTGAATGACAGGGGATCAAACAATCTTTAAGCTATCAACCGGTTTAAAATTGAAGAAGGAAATTAATTTAAATTATAAAGAAAGGTTGTTTTATTTGTCATTTCGAGGGAGGAGAAATCTTTCTGAAAAAGAGATTCTTCGCTCCATTGCATTGCGCTCTGAATGACAGAAATTAAACAACATTTAAGCTATCAACCGGTTTAAAATTGAAGAAGGAACTAAGTAGTTAATTTAAATTATAAAGAAAGGTTGTTTTACTTGTCATTTCGAGGGACGAGAAATCTCTTACATTGAGATTCTTCGCTCCATTGCATTGCGCTCTGAAGGACAGGGATCAAACAATCTTTAAGCTATCAACCGGTTTAAAATTGAAGAAGGAAATTAATTTAAATTATAAAGAAAGGTTGTTTTATTTGTCATTTCGAGGGAGGAGAAATCTTTCTGAAAAAGAGATTCTTCGCTCCATTGCATTGCGCTCTGAATGACAGGATGAAATAACCTTTTTCTATTCTGTTATCTCTTTCAAAAAATGGCAAGAAATTAAAATTCATTCACTATAAGAATATTTAATTTATATATTTGACAGATTAAATATTACATGATGATTTCCTTACACAAAGCTATTTATCTGTTGGTATCTTTATTTTCTTTTGCCTTCATACAGGCTCAGAATAAAATTCCTTTCGGGGTGGTAAAAGCAGAAGACGGCTATGCGAACGTCCGCATTGCCAAAGATGACTACAGGAAAATTATCGATAAGCTTCGTAAAGGAGATATCTTTATGTATGTAAAACCAGCACCTGGAGAAACAGAATGGATCTGGATCAAATATCCTGAAAAGCCTCAGACAGAAAAGCCTTTCGTAAGATATGAAACCCTGGATAAGGAAGGAATGGTCAATAAAGACCGTATTATATTCATCGATCAGCTTCCCCAATATACGCCTTCCAAGTCTAAGAACGGAAGATCTCTGATATTCACGGATAATACCAATCAAAAAATTCCTACCGCCCAAAGAAGTAAGGTCGTCATTGATATTTATCCTTCTAACGCGAGCTACCGCAAACAGGAAAAAGATGCGGACGGGAAAATTCTAACCATTGACAAAATCAAGCCCTGGGGAATCAGTAACGAAATTCCGGAAGGAATGACAGAAGTTAAGTCTATCCGTGTTCAACAACCGGGAAGAGGTTCCGTCTTTGTCCGCGAAGCTGTTAAAAACCTGTTTCAGCCTACATTGGATTTCAATAATGTAGGAGTTACCGCTATTGATAACGATAATATTTTCCTTTATATGATCAATGGCTCGGGAGAAAGCAGGTATACTACGGTATGGACCATAAAAGAAGGAAAAGTCATCAATCAGATTATTTATAATAACCCGGAATAATCCTTTTATTTTTTTATTTTTGTTCATCATCATGAGAATTGGTTCTGTGTAATTACAGATTAAAAGGGAATCGTGTGAAAATCACGAGCTGTCGCGCAACTGTAAGTAACCGAAGTCTTTGTTCATAGCCACTGTCTTTAAGGATGGGAAGGGAATAAAGATGTTACGAGTCAGGAGACCTGCCTTTTCTTTATAACAAGAAACTTTCGCGATTTGAAGTTTATTGATAACTGATGGATGTATTCGGAATTGTTCTTTTTCACTCCGGATGTATTCTGTGATCTCAATATTTCTTCTATTTCGCTTTTAAATAATTAATGAAATGACAAAAGAAGAAAGAATTGAAGCTTCGGAAACAAGAATTTTCAAAGCCGTATTTCCTAACACTACCAACCATTATGATACTCTTTTCGGAGGTACAGCCATGCAGCTTATGGATGAAGTAGCCTTTATCACTGCGACCCGTTTTTGCAGAAAAAGAGTGGTTACGGTAAGCAGTGATAAAATTGATTTTAATCACCCTATTCCGGCAGGAACCATTATTGAGCTGATCGGAAAGGTTTCCCATGTCGGAAATACCAGCATGAAAGTAAATGTAGAAATCTATACGGAACAGATGTATTCTTATGAAAGGCAGAGAGCTATTGTAGGTGATTTTACGTTTGTAGCTATTGATGAATTTAAGAAGCCTGTTCAGATTTTGTAATTATTAAAGACCTCCTTCTCATTGGAAAGAGGTCTTTTTTATTTTTGAAAGTTTTGAATAATGTTGAGAGTATTCTTTTAGCGTTAAAAGATTTCTCACTTCGTTCGAAATGACATGAGGAACTTTTATCAATAGAAGGAGTTTTTATCTTAAAACTTTTTCTTCTTCCAGATTAACATCCAGTAAATGTTGAAAAGCTTCCCCCATTTCATCTGAAGCCCGGCTGATTGCCTTTTCAAGCATATTTCTGATTTGTCTTTCCGTAACGCCCGCTTCCGTCCAGCTCTTTCCGGAGGTATGGGAATTCAGGATGAAAGGCATGATCCGGTCTATTGCACAGGCAAATACGGCATCCGGCGTTTCTTCCGCTTCAAATTCCATCCACAGATCAAAAAACTCTGAACGCAGAGGTTCATCTAAAATTCCAAATATATTTTTGGCGGATTGTTTTTCTCTTTCAAATTTTCCTACCATCGCTTTTTCATCAAAAAGAAAAGTATCTCCCGCTTCTATTTCTACAAGATCATGAATAGATAACATTCTTATCACTCTCAGCAGATCTATTTCTTCTTTGTTTTTCGCATAGGGAAAAAGGATCTGAGCCAGGATAATAATCTGCCATGAATGCTCTGCCGTATTTTCTCTTCGGGAATCATCCGCATTATAATTTCTTCTCTGTACATTTTTTAAGGCGTCTACTGCCAAAATAAAATCTATTTCTTTTCTGATCTTCATAACCTGTTAAACGATCCGGCAATTAACTTGATAAGCCTGCCGATTTATCGTATGCAAAGATAAAAAATAGCTATTTATAGTCAGGCATATTTAATTTAAAGAAATTTTAAAAATATTTATTAAAATTAATTACTTGATAATCAAATGATTAAACATTTAATCACAATTTCACCACTACTTTGTATTGCATAATACCATTTTATTTACATATCTTTGTAATATAAAATCAGAATAGGTTCAACTAGCTAGGAATTTTATTCTGGTTATAATCAATTAAAAAACTTATTAAAGATGAATACTGAAAATACCAAAGCGCAAATGCGAAAAGGAATTCTGGAATTCTGTATTTTAAGTCTCATCAACCATCGTGAAATGTATGTTTCCGACTTAATTGATGAACTGAAAAAAGGAAAACTGGATGTAGTAGAAGGAACCCTCTACCCGCTCCTTACGAGATTAAAAAATGGTGAGTTTCTTTCCTACAGATGGGAAGAATCCACAGGAGGACCTCCCAGAAAATATTACCAGATCACAGAAAAAGGTAAGCTCTTCCTGGATGAACTCCAAAATACCTGGAATGATTTAACAAATTCAGTAAACCAAATCACTCAAAAACATTAAAAAACAAAGCTATGAACAAGACACTCTCAATAGGACTCGCAGGTTTTTCTTTTACCATAGAAGAACACGCATATATAAAGCTTAGCGATTATCTTAGTGCTTTGAGAAGCTCTTTGGATGCTTCTGAAGCGGATGAGGTAATGCATGATATAGAAATCAGAATGGTGGAGATCTTCAAAGATACTTTAGGAAAACGTGAAGTAATCAATGATACTGATGTGGAAAGAGTAATCGCCCAGATCGGAACTCCAGAAAAGATTGAAGAGCAGGAAGAAGCCTATTTCTCAGAAAAAAATACGACCAAAAAGGCCACAGGAAGTACAACAACGGATAAAAAACAACTTTTCCGTGATCCTGAAAGACAAAAAATTGCAGGAGTTTGCGCAGGATTGGCACACTACGTAGGTATGGATATGACTGCCATGAGAGCCATCTGGTTAGGAATTTTCATCCTTGGTATTTTTACTGCTGCGATCTCTTCCAGCCTGGTAGGTTTATTATACATCATTCTTTGGATTGTGCTTCCTAAAGCTGAAACCGCTTCAGATTTTTTGAAAATGAAGGGAAAGCCTATGAACTTCGACAATCTTAAAAATGAATCTAATAAACTGGTACAGTTTGCCAATGAATCTACGCAGAGAGTCGGAGAAATATATAACGAAAACAAACCCTACATCAACAATGCCGGGAGCGGAATATGGAACGTTCTGAAATACTTTGTAGGAATCTTATTCGCTATTATAGCTGTAAGCAGCATTATCGGAGTATTTGTATTGTTTGGTCTTTTCGGAATGGATACGGATTTTCCGGGAGCTAATCAGATACGGTTTTATATGGATGATAACGGCTTGGATAAAGTACTGGCTGCCATCATGATTATCGGAAGTCTGATCCCGGCTATTCTATTCAGCTTATTGAGCATTAAAATATTTTCTCCAAAAACGAAATTGAGAAATATCGGATGGGTAATAGGAGGTTTATTTCTTCTGTTGATCATACTGGGAACTTATTTTGGAATAAGTATGGCTAAAAAAGACCTTATCTACCGGGGAAGTAAGGAAGATATAGAAAACATTGCTATCAATGCAAAATCTGACACCCTCTATGTAGATATTAAACAGGTAAATATTCCTCAAAACTTCAAAGCGTTTGACGATAATATCTATTCAGATAAAAAGTCTGTCTACGAAGAGGATTATATTTCTGTAGATGTTACCAGAAAGCCAGAAGTAAAAACACCTTATCTTATTATTAAAAAAGAAGGAAACGGATATAATTTCCCTATACAGGTAACGGTTCCTGTAGAAGTGATCGACAACAAAATATTACTTCCGAACTATATCAAATATCCTTATGAACACCGTTTCAGAGATTACAGGATAAACTATGAACTGGTAATTCCTCAGAGAGCAGTGGTGATCCCTGTTAAAAACGGAAGAATTGACTTTGACGGAGATCTTAACGGCGATGGAATTAATGATGACGATCAGAATAATGATGAAAACGGAACCGTAAGAATTGAAAAGAATAAAATTTCCGTAAACGGTTCTACCATTGAATACAATTCCAATGATAAGGACAGCATCATCATCAACGGAAAAAAAGTTCCCAATTCACAAGCTGATCAGATTATTGATTCTATGAAATCCAGCATCAAAAAGATGAATAAGGACGTTGACATCAAAATCAAAGACGGAAAAAACGAAATTTCCATACAAACTAAATAATTAACTGCAGAGAGTGCGAGAAGGTGTGAACGGAAAGCAAGTGTTTGAAATTCACACTCTTCTTCTCTGAAAATATTTAAAATTTTTAATTATATTTAGTTTAATTATTATAAATTTGTAACATAATAATTTTTTAAAAATTAATAACCCTCAAAATAAATACTTATAATCATGGTACAGTTTGTTTTACAAGTAGTCATAAAAATCGTCGATTTAATCGGCAGTTTGTTTTAAGAGCGACAATATTTCAATATATTTGTAAAGTATAACCAATAAGGTTATACTTTTTTGTTTAAATCCTTATACATGAAAAAACTAATCGGCAAATTAATGCTTAAAATATTGGGATGGAAAGTTGTTCTTCAGGGTGATGTAAACAACCTCAACAGATGTATTCTGGTAGTAGCTCCGCATACCCACAACATGGAATATATTTTAGGAAATTTTGCTTATTGGTCTCTGAACAAACCCCTCAAAATCATTATTAAAGATGCTCATACCAAAGCCTGGTACGGAGGAGCCGTAAAAAGCCTTGGTGGGATAGGAATAGACAGAAGCCAAAAAAATGATCTTGTCAATTTCGTAGCCAAGCAGTTTGCGAAAGAAGATTTCAGCCTTGTAATCACTCCGGAAGGTACAAGGAGCTGGGTTCCGAAATGGAGAAGAGGATTTTATCATATGGCACTTGCAGCTAAGGTACCCATCGTGCTTGCAGCGGGAGATTTCAAAAGAAAAATAGTTTATCTAGGTTACCAGATTCCTTATGAAAAGATTGCTTCCATGTCGTATGAAGAACTTGTAAAAGAAATCCAGCATTACTATACCAGCAATGACATCACTCCTAAAGTACCGGAAAACTGGAACCCCGATATATTGGGAATCCATGAAGAAAATCAACAGCGGGAAGTTAATGGTAAAGACAACGGAAGTTCAGAACCAGGAAAATTAAATTAAAGAAATGAAAGGTCGTACAAAAGAGGAAATATTAAATTTTTTAAATAATTGGGGCAAAGATACTTTAGCTAAAACCATAGAAATCCGGTTTACCGATCTGGATATGGAAAATGAGACCCTCTCTGCCACAATGCCTGTTCAGCCGAAAGTTCATCAGCCATTGGGAATCCTTCACGGAGGAGCCAGCTGTGTATTGGCAGAAACGCTAGGCTCATGCCTATCCAATATTTTCATTGACGGCGAAAAATTTTATGCGGTAGGTACGAATATCAATTCCAATCACCTCAGAAGTAAAAAAGACGGGACTGTTACCGGAACCGTAAAATTTATAAGAAAAGGCAGAACCATGCACGTGTCCGAAATTGAAATCCGCGACGAAAAAGGAGTATTAATCAACCACACAACCATGACCAATAATATTATTGCAAAATAATAGGATTTAATTTCATGATTTTCTTTAAACTCCCTTTTGACGCCACCCTTTATACAACTGACGAAACTTCCGGATGTCAGAGCATTAGTTTTATTTCCTTTAACGGTATAGAAGAAATTAATTTTAAAGGTAAAGTAATAAAGGCCGATACAGAGTCCTTTGAAAAGCAAGAGATCTCCAGCAGATCCCTTCCTAATGATACCACCGGCTATATTCCGGAGACCGAAGAAGAATACCTTCAAAAACTCACCGAACTAATCCGTGTTATCAAAGATCATAATCTTCCCAAACTTGTACTTTCCCGGAGAAAAATTTTCCGTGACTTTAAAGAACTGGATATTAAAGAAAGCTTTCAAAACCTTTGTAATGCTTATCCCAATGCATTCCGATATCTATTCATAGAGAATGGTGCAGCCTGGATGGGTGCTTTTTCCGAGGTATTAGGGAAGTTCAATATAAAAACTCATGAATTTGAAACCATGAGTCTGGCCGGTACCCTTCCCATTAATGAAAACTGGTCTGAAAAAGAAAGAGAAGAACAGAAGCCTGTTACCGATTATATAAAAAATATCCTGGTTAATTATACAGAAAAGCTTGATATTTCCGACACCTATGACCATATTACAGGAAATATAAAACACCTGAGAACAGATTTTAAAGCTAAAATAAATCCTAACGACCTGGATAAACTCATTGAGGAATTACATCCTACACCGGCAGTTTGTGGAATCCCTAAAGATTTCTGCAGAGAAAAAATCAACGAGTTTGAAAAATTCCCCCGTGAATTATATGCCGGCTACAGTAAAATAGAAAGCGGAGATACGATCCAGTATTTTGTAAATCTACGCTGTGCAAGACTTTTCCAGGATAGTATCCACTTATTTGCAGGCGGAGGAATTACCGCTCAAAGCAATCCGAAAAAGGAATGGATAGAGACAGAGCTTAAATCTGAAGCTGTTTTGAAGAGCCTGAAAATTATTTAATATAAATATAACATCAAAATTGAGAGCTAAAAATTAATTATTAGCTATGAATAATTAATTATCCGTTTGTTTAATTTTTCCGGTCCCAAATCCTTTTCGCACAACAAAAAACATATTGGGCATCTATCATTAATTTTTCAAAAAAAATTCTTTTCTAATTTTTATAATTTTGGGATTAACCACAATTAGGTGAAAAAAGTGCACTGCTTTTTTCTCTATCAACTCAATCTTAAAAAGCAGATAAGTTACTATGATACTTTGGGAAATTCCTATAAGCTCACTGATCTACATTTCAGTTTCCTTCCTACTCACTCTTATTTCATTGATAGGTCTTATAAATCACCGGAATAAAAAGGACCATACTTATTTTATTAATTTCTTTTTTCTCACAGTAACCTGTCTTGTTTACAATATAATAGAGGAACTTATTCCTCATGAAACACTGCCGATCAATATAATGTCCCAAAACATTATTGCGTATACAGCAGGGCTGGTTTCAGTATTATGCTTCCTCCTATATCTGTCGAAAGAATATCAGCTTAAATTAATAAAGAAATTTAACCGCTCTCTCTTATTTTTAATATTGATTTGCTTGTTTATCATACCATATACCACGACCCAATCTTTGAAACTGTCAAGGTTTATTTTTTTAACCATCACCTTAAGTATGCTGGCCTTTAACAGTATTTCAATTTTAAAAAATCAGTATCGTAAATTCAGAGCCAATCAGAACTTACCTCTAAAAATTCATTCCGTAAATGGTGCTATGGGCTTTCTAAGTATTGTGACCTTACCGATAACCATACTCCTTACCTCCAGCAATCAATTTGTAGTACAAACATTTTATACTTCGGGATTTTTCATAGTTTCAATAGATTACTTTTTATATCCTCTCCGAAACAAAATACAGCAAACACCTCCCCTAGATATATTTTCCAAAAGGGAGAAAGAAATATTATATACTTTTCTTCTCAACTCAGAACTCACTTATCCCGAAATAAGTAAAAAACTATTTATTTCAGACAAAACCTTTTCAGTCCATATGTCTAACATCTACAAAAAAGCAGAAGTAAAGGGCAGAAAAGAACTCTATGAAAAATATAAAGACTGTGATATCTATTCGTTATAAAAAATACAACTTACTGATAAACAACAAAATAAACAACATAAGCATATCCCTTAGTGTTTTAAGGGGCCATTTAAGGGGGAAAAACTTCACTTAAAATGAATAGATGCCTTATGTTTGTCAAAGAAACACAAATGATGGTTTTTTGTTTGTGCGCACAGCAAAAAATAAAATCAATACTATGAGTGATTGTTCATCCGTACAGATGATGATTAGAATTACACCACCAGATAGCTACTCTTCTATTCTTCAGGACAGGAATTATAGGATGGGTGGAGAAGTCTTCTTATTCGAATTTAACAGACCCCAGACCTTCCCTATCAACCTAAAAACTGTTTTAATCCGTATAAAATTGTCAACTACTGATGAAATTTATATTGGAACTTATTTACATCCTAAAATGAGATATTATATCCATAAAAAATCCCCATAGAAAAAACTAAGGGGAATTAATTTATATAGGCTGGATGCTATTACTTTTTCACTCCTATTTTACTCCATGTATTCAATACCAAAAGCAACAGGATTCCCAATACCGCAGAGGCAATGGAGAATACAAATTTAAGATTGTCTTCCGCCAGGATATCTATTTGCCAATCCATAGCATACAGGTTAACAGCGGTAAAAATAATGAACAGTACTAAAAATACTTTATAAAACTTCTGCATGATTCTTAAAAATTAATATAAACCTGCACCAATTGGGCAAAGTTTGCGGTGAATAATTTTATTGAAATGGCCAAAAGGATGATTCCGAAAACTTTCTGAAGGATGGCCAAAGTAGCCTCTCCCATTCTTTTCTCCAACCACGTGGCAGATTTCAGCACCAAATATACGAAAATTGTATTGAGAATGATCCCACAAATTATGTTAATATCATGAAACTCCGCTCTTAATGATAAAGTGGTTGTAAGGGTTCCTGCTCCGGCAACAAGCGGAAAGGCAATAGGCACAATAGATGCGGACTTTGCTTCGGTGGTTTTGTTAATTTCAATTCCCAATATCATTTCAAGGGCAATGATAAAAATCACAAAAGCTCCGGCAATAGCAAATGAATTAACATCCACTCCTATGAACTTAAGAATTTTGTTTCCCACAAATAAAAAGATAATCATGATCAGACCGGCAGTAATAGAAGCCCGCTCTGCCTCAATTTTCCCAAATTTCTGCTGCAGTCCTACCACAATCGGGATAGAACCTATAATATCAATTACAGCAAAAAGAACCATAAAACAGGTAATAATTTCCTTGAAAGAAAAGTCGTTAAATATTTCCATCCCTTTGTAATTTAAGAATTTCGCAAAAATATGAATAAAAATTAATTATTTACTAATTTGTGAATATAAATTAACAATATCATTCAAAAGTTCACTCATTCCTTCCTGAGACTTCACGGGAGAATATTTTTCTATCTGGATTCTTTGGGAAAGGTTTCTGTATTCCTCTGCAACAGAAGAGCCTTTATAACTCTCTAAAAATTTTCTGAAATCATCCGCAGAACTCTGGAAATACTGATTTCTTACTTCTGCATCAAGCTCATCAAATGTTTCGAAAAATTTACCATAGTCTTCTTTATCTTTAAGATTCCCCAGATATGAAAAATAATCCGTCACATCAGTTTTCAGTCTTTTTCTGATCTCTTTTTCAGTTTCTGCTACAGAACCTAAAGGCTTGGAAGGTACAGTTTCTTTAACCAAATTACGTTTTTTTTGCCAAGTCTTAAACAGGAGATAAAGAATAAATAATCCTAAAAGGATGGCAATATTTATAAATAATACATTCCAGTTGAACTTGCTTTTCTCTTTTACTTTAAAAGACGTTGTCTTGAGTACAGGGCTGTCCACGGTTTCTAAAAAGCTGTTGGTATACTCATTTACTTTTTCAACGGCAGAACGGGACTCTAAGATCTGATCATGTGAAAACGCACTTACAGACAACGTTTTTTGACCCAGATCCACATATTCTTTAATGGCAGGATTAAAAAAGGCAAATTTTTCTGTTTTAATGAAGAGATCACCCGGCTTTTTAGGAATTACAATATAACTGGCCAACACTTCTCCCTTCATTCCTGTAACACCTGTAGTTACCTTAGAAGTTATTTTTGGAGTGAAAACTTCATAATCCGGAGATTCCTGAATTTTAGGAAGATGCATATCCGAAAGATTACCCTCTCCAGAAACCTTCACAATCACGTTGATAGGTTTCTTTACTTCTATTTTTTCTTTAGAAGCATTATATACGCTTACCTTAAAATTACCTACGGCATTTTTGAAATAGTCAGGAGATCCTTCGGGAAGCTTTTTTACATTAAGCTTCACTTTATTGGATATGATTTTACTTTTAGAGGAAAATGTATTAAGTGATGCGGAAACTGCGGGCACTTCTATATTCCCGGACTTATTAGGAAAAACCAAAAACATAGCCAGGATCTGTGATGCCATATTTCCATATCCGGACGGATCAATCTCCGAACGGTTGAAATTGATAGGATGTACATCAATATCCTCCTGATGGGGAAGACGAATGTTTTTCACCTTCCTGAAGTTATCTATATTCCTGGAATATACTTTAAGGACAGCAATCGTCGGCTGGTTATTGTATACTTCACGGTCTTCTATTTCTACATTCAGAAAAACCTCATTGGCCGTATTATTAGCCATTGTTTTCTTTTCAATGTCTTTGATGGAAATTTCAAAAGGTTCTGTTTTATAGATCTTGTTATTGACTGTTACCAGAACAGATCCGATCCGCACTTTACCTCTGTGTTTAGGTTCAAGGGCGATCCTGGTCACTGACTGAGTGATTACCGTATTGGTTTCGGGATCGATATAGCCGTTATTGACGGAACCTGTACCTATGATATTGAATTTGGAAAGATCCGGCATACGGAAAGGGGTCTGCTGATTATATTCACTGCCGCTCATTTCCAGCACTACGGTAAGGTTTATTACATCCTTTCCTGAATAATCATTTTTATCAGCGTTTACATAGAAATTTACCTGTCCATAAGAAATTACGGATCCAAGAATCATTAATATGTAAATTAACTTATGCTGCATCACCAATCTTTCTCGTTGCTTTCAGGCATCGAATAAGAATTTTTATTTAAAATTCTCCTGGCGGTTTCTTTTTCTTTTTCGCTTATTTTATTTAATATAGCATTTTCAAGCTCTTTGGGCATATTACCCTGGTTGTTTTTATCCGGATCCGGATCTTTTCCCTGAGGGCTTTCTCCTTCATTTTGCTGGCCAGTTCCCTGATCCTGCTTCTGATCCTGAGGTTTACCTTTCTGATCATCATTTTTCTGCTGATCATCGCCACCGCCTTTTCCTGAATTGTTTTGTTGATTTTTCTTTTGCTGGTTTTCTTTTTCCTTCAGCTTGGCAATCTCATAGTTTTTCCTTGTTGCTTCATTGTAAGGATCCTGTTTTAAAGATTGCTTATAATAGTCTGCCGCCTTTTCCGGCTGATTCATCTGCATGTAGGTATTTCCCAAATTATGAAGAGCAGCTGCTTTATCGGGAAGTGTTTGGGAAAGCTGCTGTGCTTTTTCAAATTCAGCTTTAGCTTCTTCATACTTCTTACTTTTATATAAAGCATTTCCAAGATTATAGTGCGCCATAAAGTCTTTTTGATTCGTTTTTACAGCTTCCATATACTTGGAGGACGCTCCATCATAGTTTTTACCGTTGAATTTTTGATTGCCTTCATATACTAAAGTCCTATAATTTTCCTGTCCAAACAAAGAGCCGGAAAATGCAAAAGCAATTAAAAACGATAAAAAGATGATTTTAGTATTCATTTCATGCAAAATTATTTTTTTATATGTTAATAAACAGTGTTTTATTTGTTAAAATTGGGTTAAATAGCATTTTTAATTATTCTAAAAAAAGCAGAAAAAAATTAAAGATTAAAATCTCTTTTAGGATTAAAAATATAAATCAGAAAAAAGAAAAATAAGGATACCGCTAAAAAGTACTGGTAATAATGATTGGCATTTTGTGATTTTACCATACTCACAGAGGAAGACATTTTCCTGTTTAGAGCATCTATAATTCTGTCGGGAGCTTCATTGATATTATTTCCGTCAATATAAGTACCGGATGTGGATTCTGCCATTTTTTTCAATGCTGCGGTCTGTCTTTTGGAAATGACGGTTTCTCCGTTCCTATCCGACTTATATCCCATCAGCTGCCCAAAAACATACTCGGGAACGGGAGCTCCTTCATCGGAACCTATTCCTACCGAAGTAATTGTAATTCCTTCTTTATTAGCAAGTTTTATAGCGGCATTATCATTCCCTTCATTATCTTCACCGTCACTTAGCAGTACTACCTTTCGGGAGCCTTTGCTTACATCTTTAAATTTACTTACAGCCGTCTGCATAGCTCTTAAAAAGTCTGTTCCCTGTATCTGCATAGAATTGGTTTCTATAGCACTGATATAGGTTTCCGCGGAATTGTAATCCGTCGTTAACGGCATAATAGATGCTGCCTGCCCCGCAAAAATGATAATTCCCACTTTATCGTTGGTCATTTTCTGCATGGTATTGATCATCATATTTTTAGCTTCCGTCAAACGGTTGGGATTAATGTCTTCCGCATTCATGGAATTGGAAACATCAAGCATGAATATTACGTTATTCAGCTTTTGATTGGTTTCTATTTCTTCAGCTCCAGACAAAAGGTCTATAATAGAAAATATCAGGAATAAAGTAGCCAGTAAGTACAATGCAGGAAACAGTTTTGTAAATCCTGAACTTTTTTCAAACAGCGATTCATGAAACTGACTATCGGCAAATGCCTCTCTCCTCTTCTTCTTCCATTTCAGGAAATTGAGCAAAAGATAAGACAGCAGCGGCAAAAGCAGCAGCAAAAATAAATACCAGTAATTCCCTAAATACCAATCCATCAGCTCAAAAATTTATAAAATACCCATCTTAACAATGCATCCAGCAACAGTACTCCCAGCGCGATCCAAAGGAAGATGTAAAAATACTCTTCATAATTATAAAGTTTGGAAACCTTTACGTTTGATTTTTCCAGTTGATTAATTTCATTATATACCTCTTCCAGACTGCTGTTAGACGTTGCCCTGAAATATTTCCCACCCGTGGTTTCCGCAACCTCTCTAAGGATAGGCTCGTCTATTTTAACTTCGGTTTCCGTAAATACGAGATCTCCGAAAATATCAGTTTGAGTAGGCATTAAAGCATATCCATTGGTTCCTATCCCTATGGAATATACTTTTATATTATTATTTTTAGCCAGCTCGGCAGCAACCTGAGGCGGCATTGCATTTTCAATGGTGTTCACCCCGTCTGTCATCAGAATAATGATCTTACTCTTAGCTTTGCTGTTTTTTAAATGATTAACGGCCACTGAAAGCCCCTCTCCTATCGCGGTTCCCGGCTGTAATTCCAACGGATCAAGGTTTTTAAGCTCATCAATAATTACCTGATGATCAGAAGTGACCGGCACTTTTGTAAATGCTTCCCCTGAATATGCCACCAGCCCCAACCGGTCATTGGGACGTTTTTCCACGAACTTAATCGCAATATCTTTTAAAGCTGTTAAACGGTCCGGTGTAAGATCTTTAGCCAGCATACTGAGAGATACGTCTACCGAAAGCATAATATCAATTCCTTTGGTATCATCCCTGTCCTGGGACACCGTAAATGTTCTCGGGCGCGCCATCGCAATAATAAGAGCGGACAGGATTACATATTTAGAAACCTTCAGCAGAAAAAGCACAAGCAATATTCCATTGCTATGCTCCATATGATTCACAGTGGGAACTTTGATTCCTTTTCTTCGCGGTTTGCTTACATCCCTGAATATCAACGGAATAAACAGGAGAAAAAGAAGAAGAAACCAAGGACTATAAAATTCAAAATTAAACATCCTTTCTTAAGTTTTCAAATTCCAGATCTTTTGATGATCTTTTCACAAATTCCCTTATATCGGTAAAATCTTTTTCCATAATTTCTTTATCCGGAAAGGTTTTGGCAAATTTCACCAAGTCCCCTCTTACGAATACGTCTTCCACCACTTTTTCATTTTCCTGTGAAATAGTATTGTTTTCCTTAATCAGCTGTACAAGGTCATCCGTAAGCAATACATCGGCCGGTACACGATATTGTGTGGTAATAAATTTTCTGGAAATGTCAATCAGCTCCACATAAAAGGAACGGTAGTTTCCTTCTTCAATATATTTTTTCTTCTTAAGAGAATCCAGTTCTTTTAAAGTCTGGTTGGTTACAACCACCGGCTGGCTCTTTTTACTTCTACCCCACTTAATGAACAGAACAATAAGTACAATTACGGCAATTACAGCCAATGCAGCCAGCAAATACCACTTATAAAGTTCCCAGTAATCCTTCACTTCAAGTTTAACCTCTTTGTTTTTCATAATATCCGTAATCTGGTCTCCTTTCTGAGCCGTGTTGATTACATCTATTTCATAAGGTATTGTTTTAAGGATTCTGTCGCCTACTTTAAATTCCAGTTCGGGAATGGTAAACGTTCCTTCTTCATATACTGAAAATTCAATTCTTCTCTGATACAGATCCGGTTGTATTCCGATGCTGTCTTTGATCTCTTCAAAATGAAAAGGAAGCAGTTCATTCTCAGGAGCTGCGGAAACCTGCTGATTATTCAGGTTATTGATCTTGATAACCAGGTGATTGATTTCTCCCAACGCCATGGTCTTTTTTTCTAGGTTGGAAGAAAGTATCTGTGCAAAGGCATTACCACAGATAAGGAACAACAATAAAAGGAATAGTCTTTTCAATTCTATTATTTACTTTTTTTAATAATGTATATCTCTCAATTATTTACTTTGAAAATAATTATAGAGCAATCTCGAATAATCCGAGTCTGAACTTATATTCAGAAAGCCTGCCGCACTGTTGGCAAAATCTTCTTCCAGGGCTCTTAACTTCTGTTTCTGGGCCTCAGCAAAAGTATATCTCCATCGTGCATTGGAAGTATTCGCCCAAATTTCCCGGCCGGTTTCCGCATCATGGAAAAGGGCATAGCCTATATTCGGGATTTCATTGTCTTTTTCATCATAAATTCTCAATCCCAGCAGCTGATGCTTTCTGGAAGCCACTCTGAGTATTTTGGAATCATAAGGATCTTCAAAATCCGAAAAGAGGAAGACCAGTGATTTTTTCTTGAAAATTCCCATCATATATTCCAGTGCCTTATCCACCTTCGAAACTCCCGGCACATAATCTGCCGTAAGAATGGTACTTAAAATAGAGAGAATATGTTTTCTTCCTTTTTGGGGAGGGATTACCTTATACACTTTGTCGGCAAATAAAATCAAACCCACCTTATCATTATTCCCTGCTGCCGAAAACCCGAGACTTGCAGCTATTTCAGCCACATATTCTCTTTTAAGCTGGTTTTTGGTTCCATAATCCATAGAGGCGGAAATATCGACGACCAACATCATGGTTAATTCCCTTTCCTCCTCCATTACCTTTACAAAGGGTTCCCGGAACCTTGCGGTCTTATTCCAGTCAATTCTTCGTATTTCATCCCCAAACTGGTAGGGACGTACTTCCGAAAAAGTCATTCCCTGTCCCTTGAAGGCACTGTGATATTGCCCCATTAAAGCAGCCTCCGTCTTCTTTTTGGTACGGATTTCAATCTGTTTTACTTTTTTTACAATATCTTTTATCTGCATAAGGCTATTGATAATCCGGTCATAAAATCCAGCATCTTATTTTTAAAACTCCACGGAAACATTCAGCCATTCTCCGTCGAACTTGGTATCATACTTTTTATAAAAGTTAATGGCCGGCTCATTCCAGTCCAGTACCTGAAAAACCATTCCACGGTACTGATTTTGTTTACCGTATTCCAAAGTGGCGTCAAACAGTTTTTTACCGATCTGCTTTCCTCTCATACTTTCTGTCACTACCAGGTCTTCAAGATACAATCTTTTCCCCTTCCATGTGGAATATCTATCGTAATATAAAGAGATACCCACGATTTCACCGTTCAATTCCGCAACAAATGCCCCCCAGACCGGGGCTGCTCCAAATCCATCTTCGACAAACTGCTCCAGTGTTAAAGTAACTTCATGCAGTGCTTTTTCATATTCAGCAAGTTCCCTGATAAGTTCCAGCATAGAGCTGCAATCTTCCGGAAGTGCTTTTCTTATAACAACCTCATTCATTACGGGGCCTGTATTTTTGCTAAAATTCTATTGATGATCTCTTCTGTGGAAATTTCTTCCGCTTCCGCTTCAAAGGTTAATCCTATTCTATGTCTCAATACATCTTTCGCAAGCTCTTTTACATCTTCAGGAATTACAAAGGCTCTTCCTTTAAGGAACGCGTAAGCCCTTGATGCAATAGCAAGGTTAATGGAGGCTCTCGGAGAAGCTCCGAAACTTATGTAATTCTTAAGCTCCGAAAGTCCGTAGTTTTCAGGATAACGGGTAGCAAATACCATATCGAGAATGTATTTTTCAATCTTCTCGTCAAGATAGATCTGATTGATAATTGATTTGGCTTCGACAATATTATCCAGTGAAATAACCGGTTTGATATCCGGCTGATGCGAAGTGGATACCATCCTCATTACCTTTCGTTCATCTTCAAACTCAGGATAATCTATTTTACATTTCAGCATGAAACGGTCGCTCTGCGCCTCAGGTAAAAGATAAGTACCCTCCTGTTCGATAGGGTTCTGTGTGGCCAGTACCAAAAACGGTTTAGGCAGCTTCATGGTTTCATCTCCTATGGTAACCTGCTTTTCCTGCATCACTTCAAGGAGTGCGGACTGAACCTTAGCAGGAGCACGGTTGATCTCATCAGCCAGTACAAAGTTGGCGAAGACGGGTCCTTTTTTAATGGAGAAGTCATTATCTTTAATATTATAGATCATAGTTCCCACCACATCTGCCGGAAGCAGGTCGGGCGTAAACTGTATTCTCGAAAATTCACCATGTACAGCTTCTGCCAGGGTTTTTATCGCTAATGTTTTAGCAAGACCGGGAACTCCTTCCAACAGAACATGCCCATTCCCTAGTAAGCCAACCAAAAGGCGGTCTATCATATATTCCTGGCCTATAATTGCTTTATTAATTTCCTGCCTCAGAAGGGAAAACATATAATTCTGTTCTTTGATCTTTTCCGTGAGCTGACGAATGTCTTCAGCTTGATATAAATCTGACATAGCTTTATTTAAATAATTGGTAAATTTCTAATAATTACTTGCATTAATCAACACAATGAATGCCATTTTTGAGTTAAAGTTTGTTAAAAATTCCCGCATTAATGCATCATTGAGAATATTTTTCATTGAAGCTTTCAATCCCGTTGCGGAAATTTTTCATAAAAATATATAAAATTTACCGGAAACCACCCTTCAAAAATTGTCATTTCCAGTTTATTAAACTATTTTTGGTGATTAAAATTTGTAAAATGAATTATCATTTTCAAGCACACAGACAGGTAAGAGAAAATATTTTGGAAATTTTACGGAATACTTCTCATGAAGATCTCTTATTAATTCCTGATGGTTTCAACAATAACATCTATTGGAATATTGCCCATGCGGTTGCCACCCAGCAGCTTTTACACTATTATCTGAGCGGTAATCCATTCAGAATAGATAAGTACTGGGTAGAAACTTATAAAAAAGGGACCTTACCTAACCTGAATGTTCAGAAATCAGAAGTGGAGGATCTGGCTTTCCTGCTCACCGAAACTTCAAAAATTCTGATGAAAGATTATGATCATGATTTCTTTTCGGATTACACTCCTTACACCACAAGTTTCGGTATGGATCTGAAAAGTATTCAGGATGCGATTATTTTTAACAACATGCATGAAAGTCTCCATTATGGCTATATCATGGCTCAGAAGAGAGCTATTTTAGGAGAAAAATATTAAAAGTTTAAATGGTAAACAATTCAATGAAAGACGATTTCATTTTTGGGCTACGTCCCGTAATAGAAGCTATAGAAGCTGGAAAAACTATTGATAAAATTTTTGTACAAAATGCTTTACAGGGTCCTATTTATGCGGAACTTAAAGCCATTTTAGCGAAAAACAAAATACGTCCCAATTATGTTCCTGTTGAAAAGCTAAACCGTTTCACAAGAAAGAACCACCAGGGTGTCGTAGCTTTTATCTCCGATGTACCTTTTCATAAAATTGAAAATATCGTTCCTCAGCTTTTTGAGGAAGGCAAAACTCCATTTTTACTGATCCTGGACAGGCTTACCGATGTAAGGAATTTCGGTGCCATATGCAGAACTGCCGAATGTGTAGGCATAGATGCCGTTATTATTCCGGAGAAAGGAGCCGCCCCCATCAATTCGGATGCTATAAAGACCTCTGCCGGAGCTATCTATAACATAAAAATTTGTAAAGAACCCAATCTTGCCCATGTCGTGGATTTCCTTCAGCAAAGCGGAATTTCCGTATTTTCGGCCACTGAAAAAGCTCAAAAGCTTATTTATGATGCCGATTTTTCCGAACCTTGTGCAATCGTAATGGGAAATGAAGAAACGGGAATTTCAAAAGAAGTCCTCCACCATTCCGATGAGAAAATAAAACTTCCCATCGAAGGTAAAACCCAATCATTAAATGTTTCTGTAGCATGTGGTGCTATATTATATGAAGCTGTAAGACAGAAAATGATGAAGATCAATTAACAGATAAACAACACACAACATTAAAAAAATCAAAATGAAGAACATAGCAGCATTCGCGCTTATATCCATAGCTTTAGTATCTTGTAAAAAAGAAACGGCAACAATCACCAAAGTAGATCCTGCAACAGGAAAAACAGTAACGGTAGAAGTACCTGCAGATTCGGTAGCAGCTGTTGCCGAAAGTCCTGCCATAACGGATTCCGCAGGAATTTTCACCCAGACTTTTAAATTGGAAAAAGGAACTACCTATCCATTGACCACTTACCAGAGAGACGTTAAAACCATGACAGATCCTACCGGTAAAACATTAAACGGAACCAGTGAATCTACGGATGAAATGACATTTACGGTAAATGATCTGAAAGACAATGTCTATGACATGACCCTGAACCTTATCTCCAAAAGAAATTCCCAGACTGCCAACGGAAAAACCATTGTAGTAGATACCAAGCAATCGGCGCCGAAAGAAGATGATCTTAAAATGATCTGGAATATCAACAAGGCTCTTACCGGAAATAAACTTACTATGAAAATGGATACGAAAGGAAATGTAATCTCCATTACAGGTTTTGATCCTGTCTATACAAAAGTATCCAATGCGGTGGGAACCATCATTAAAGATGCCAATCAGAAAGCAAGTGTTGTAGCAAGTCTTAAAGAAAGCTTTAATGAAAAAGTACTTAAGGACCAGTTCACAAAAAACCTTACCATTATTCCGAAAAAAGGAGTAAAAGTAGGCGATAAATGGAGCACTACGGAAAGTGCTGATGCCAGCGGACAGGTAAAGGTTACCTCCAACTATGTATTGAAAAGTGTAGGAAACGGTGTTGCCGAAATTTCAATCACAGGAGGTATTCCTAAAAAGACAGATAAGCAAAAGCAGGGAGAGATTACCCATAGCTTAAGCAGTGAGCTTGTACAGAACGGAACGATCAAGTTTGATCAGAATACAGGATGGATTAACACACAGAATATCTCGGTAAAAACTACTCAGATTGAAACCATTTCAGACGGAAAGCAATCCCAGTCTATGAAAAGTGTTTCCAATTCTTCTGTGATGGTAAACCCGTCTTCTAAAAAATAGGAGAAGTTTATAAAATCATAAAAAATGAAGTACATTTTTGAGTTAGTACTCGCTACCATAATTATTTACTTTGTATGGAATATTCTTAAGAGAATTTTTTTTAAGACCTTCCACAATTATACATTTAATAATTCCAATAACAGAGAGAACCAACAGGATATACGCAACTCAAATAAAAACAAACAAAAAATCAACTGGGACGCAGAAACTGTGGAATATGAGGAAGTAAAAGATCCCGAAACAGACAAGAAGTAACCCTATTTATTTAAAAAAGATAATAACCCGCATGGCTAAAAATAAAAACCTGATATATATTGCAATTTCTTTAGTTGTATTTATCATTTTGGCATTTTTATATTCCACTCCCGTTTTTACCGGAAAACAGCTTTTCCAGCATGATATTGTACAGTATCGCGGAGGTGCCAAAGAACTTCTGGATTACAGGGCAAATTTTGGTAAGGAAACCTACTGGAGTGATTCCATGTTCGGAGGAATGCCCACCTATCAGATGGGTGCCCAGTTCCGTGGGGATATTATCAAAAGTATTGACGGATTCCTGAACTTTTTTCCAAGACCCGTCAATTATCTGTTCCTGCTTTTCTCAGGATTTTTCTTCCTGGGACTGGTGGCGGTAAGAAACTGGAAATACGCCTTATTAGGAGCCACCTTCTTCGGCCTTTCCACCTATTTCTATATCATTATCGCGGCAGGGCATAACGGGAAGGTTCATACCATAGCGTATTTCGCTCCTCTTTTAGCCGGGATTTTATTGGTTTACATAAGAAAGAAATATGTATTGGGGTTCATTGTTACGACCCTGTTCATGGGACTTCAGATAGCGGCTAATCACCCGCAAATGACCTATTACCTGTTCCTGGCCTTAGGATTTTTATTCATCTCGGAACTTGTAAGAGCCATTCAGAAGAAAACTCCGATGAAACATTTCATCATTTCTTCCGTTATCCTGGCCGTTTCCTTTGTAATAGGAGTCGGAATGAATTCCCAGCGAATTATGGCCAATGCTGAATATGTGAAAGAAACCGTTCGTGGAAAACAAATCCTGAATAACGACAGCCATACTTCCGGAAAATCCGGAATGGACAAAGAAAGCATGCTGATGTGGAGCTACGGAAAACTGGAAACTCTAAACCTTTTCATTCCGAGATTAATGGGTGGTGGAAGTCAGGAACCCGAAGGTAAAGAAATCATGAACCGCGTTCAGGAACTTGTCCAGGAAAATGTATCGACCCAGTCGGAAATGGACAGGATCTCAAAAGGATTCAGCGGGGTAACATACTGGGGAGACCAGCCGGGAACTTCAGGACCAGCCTATCAGGGAGCCATTGTCTGTTTCCTTGCTTTATTAGGATTCTTTTTTGCTTCTAAAAAATACCGTTACTGGATTCTCGGAGCTTCAATTTTAACGGTCCTTCTAGCATGGGGAAGTAATTTTATGATTCTCTCCGATTTCTTCATTGATTTTGTTCCTTTTTATAATAAGTTCAGAGCCCCTTCCTCTATTCTTGTAGTGGTGGAATTATTATTTCCTCTGATTGCCATTATCGGCTTATACAGGTTTTTTACGGATGAAAAACTGAGCGGGGAATACAAACAGAAAATCCTTTTATATGTAAGTGGTGGTATTTTAGGTTTAACTTTAATACTGCTGATCTTCGGTAAGCCTCTTCTGGGATTTGCCACTTACAATGAAAAAACATATTTTCCTCCTTTCTTACTGGATTATCTGGTAGAGGAAAGATTTAAATTATTCAGGATTGATGCTATAAAGGCATTTATCTATGTAGCTATTGCAGCGGGTGCCTTATTCTTAAGTTTAAAGAAAAAGCTTAATCCGAATATCGCTCTGCTGATTATCGGGGTCGTAAGTGTATTTGATCTCTGGACTGTCAATAAGCGTTATCTGAATGATGACAATTATGTAGACAAAATTTTTGCTACAAATCCTTTCCAGACGGAAACTTCAGATTTGCTGGCAGAGAAAGCGGCAGGAAATCCAAGCCTTGAATCTATTTTAGCTTCGGTAAATGTGAATAAAACTTTGGAAACCATTGCCGAAAAAGATAAAAGCCATTACCGTGTTTTCAATAATATCCTGGGAACTTTCAGTGAAACAAATACTTCTTATTTCACCAATTCCATAGGCGGCTATCATGCTGTAAAATTAAGAAGATACGATGATGTGATCAATGAGTATTTCCAGATCATGGATTCTGTGAAAGTTCCTAATGTTTTAAATCTTCTCAATGCCAAATATTGGGTAATGGGAGGACCTGAGCAGCCACAAGCTATGCCGAATGCCAAGGCTAACGGAAATGCATGGTTTGTAAGTGACCTTAAGTTCGTAGATACTCCTAATGAAGAAATCAAGCAGATCGGAGTAATCAACAGTAAAAAAACAGCAGTAATCGCTTCTTCCGATAAATCTTATTTTACGGGAAAACCTGTACAGGCCGATTCCACAGCTTTCATCAACTTAACCAGCTATCAGCCGAATGAACTGGAATTTAAATCTCAGTCCAAAACACCTCAGCTGGCGGTATTTTCGGAAATTTATTATCCTCACGGATGGAAAATGTTTGTGGATGAAAAAGAAGTCCCTTATATCAAAGCGGATTACTTGCTTCGTGCCGTGCATGTTCCAGCAGGAACCCACAGCATTAAAATGATATTCGAGCCCACAGTCATTGAAACGGGAAAATGGGTTTCCCTGCTTTCTTTCGGATTGTTCATACTGTTGAGTATTCTGGGGGTTTTCTGGATCTTCAGACAAAGAAAAGAACAGCAGCCTGCAGCCTAACATTTCAGGTTCAAGAGCCATGGAAGAAAAAAAAGTTCTCATCATTACGTATTACTGGCCACCCGCCGGCGGTCCCGGAGTTCAGCGATGGTTAAAATTTGCCAAATATCTTCCCCAGTTCGGCTGGAAGCCTGTCATTTATACTCCGGAAAATCCAAGCTATCCTTTGATGGATGAAAGCCTGATAGAAGAGGTACCGGAAAATATTGAAATCGTTAAAACCAACATCTGGGAGCCTTACCAGCTCGCAGAGAAGCTTAATAAAAGTAATAAAAAGTTTAAAGCCGGACAGTTTGATGTCGGGCAAAACCAAAGCTGGAAATCCAAAATTTCGATCTGGATAAGAGGTAATTTTTTTATTCCCGATGCAAGGGTTTTCTGGGTAAGACCTTCCGTTAAATTTCTGGAAAAATATATCAGGAATAATAATATTGAAGTGGTGGTTACTTCAGGGCCACCTCATTCCTTACATCTTATCGGGCTCAATCTTAAAAACAGGATTCCCGGTCTGAAATGGATAGCCGATTTTCGTGATCCCTGGACTGAAATTTCGTACTATAAACATTTAAGGCTGACCAAAAGCTCAGACAGAAAGCACCGGCAGCTGGAAACTTCAGTATTTAAAAAAGCTGACATCACGTTAGCTACCAGCTATACCGATGCCGAAAACTTCCGGAAAAGAGGAGCTAATGCGATTTGTATCACCAATGGCTTTGATGATATGGATGCGGTCTCATCAGATATTTCAGGGAGTTCCCATAAATTTACATTAAGCTATATCGGAGTTTTAGAACAACTCCGCAATCCCGAAAATCTTTGGCAAGCGCTGAATGATCTGATCAGCAGCAGTAGAGATTTTGCAGAACATTTCCGGCTAAAATTTGCAGGAAGAATAGATGATAAAATTTTGAATGCCCTGGAAAGCACCCCTTTAAAAAATCATATTCAGAACCTGGGCTATCTTTCCCATGATCAGGCTGTTCAGGAAATGCAACGTTCGGATATTCTTCTGATCACTAACTTTCGTAATGCTTCCTCCAAAGGAATTATCCCCGGAAAAATATTCGAATACCTGGCTACCGGGAAACAGATTATATCTTTCGGGCCCGAAGAAGCTGATGTATCTGCTATTTTAAAAGAAACCGGAGCCGGAAAACATTTTAATTATGAAGATTCGGAAGCTATCAAAAACTTTCTCCTGGAAAAATTTGAACTGTGGAACCAAAATCTGCTTCAAAAAAATACCGGGGATATCCAACAGTTTTCGAGGAAAAATCTTACCAAAAAGCTTTCTGAAATATTGGAGCAATTATAATATATATCATATAGTGGGACCAAAATTTTAAAGAAATTCCATTCTATGATCGGGTAATATTCAATATCTTAGCAGTATGGAAATTTTAGATATTCTTATTATCGGAGGAGGTCCTATCGGCTTAAATTGCGCCCTTGAAGCTCAGAAAAACAATCTCTCTTATCTTATTATTGAAAAAGGAACCATCGTTAATTCCCTTTATAATTATCCGTTATATATGCGTTTTTTTTCCACCGCTGAGAAGCTGGAAATTGCTGAGATTCCATTTATCTGTGCCGCTCCTAAACCCGGCAGGCAGGAAGCTTTAGAGTATTATCAGGGTATCACGAGACAAAAAGAGCTTAATATCCATCTGTATGAGAAAGTCCTGAATGTTTCCAAGGATAATGGTGTATTTGATATTGTGACTTCAAAATCCCGGTATAAAGCTAAAAATGTAATTATTTCCACCGGATTTTATGATATCCCGAATCTAATGAATATTCCGGGAGAAGATTTGCCGAAAGTAAAACATTATTATACCGAACCGTATCCTTACGCCCAACAGAAAATCGTAGTGGTAGGCTCCAGCAACTCTGCCGTGGACGCTGCTCTGGAAACGTATAGAAAAGGTGCGGAAGTTACCATGATCATCCGGCATTCCGAGATTTCCAAGAGTGTAAAATATTGGGTAAAACCGGATATTGAAAACAGAATTGCCGAAGGAAGCATTCAAGCTTATTTTAATGCTGAAATGCTTGAAATAAAAGAAAATTCCGTTATTTTCAGAGATGAGAAAGGACAAAGCCATGAGATTGAAAATGATTTCGTACTGGCTATGACAGGCTATCTTCCCGATTTTGATTTTCTTCAGAACTCAGGCATAGAATTACAGGGAGAATGTTTAAATCCTTTATACAATCCGGAAACGATGGAAACCAATATCCAGAACCTCTATCTTGCCGGTGTTGTTTGTGGCGGAAAAGACACCCACCTCTGGTTTATTGAAAATTCCAGGATCCATGCAGCTATCATTATCAAAAATATCCTGAAAAGCTGATAATTAAAACTTAACACTTATTCCCAGATTATAATTTCTTTTGGCAGCCGGATTATAAAAGCGGTTTCCGAAAGCATTGATGTCGAAACCTGATACATAATCTGTATTGTAAAGATTCTGCACCTGCAAATGAATATCCATCCTCGTCTTTTCAATCTTCACCGGAACCCGGAACTGAATATTTCCCACGAGACTTGATTCCGACCACACGGAATTGGCATCATTTAAAGGAGTTCGGGAAGTATAAAAATGAGAGTAATCCACACTGAGTTTTTTAAAAAACACAAAGCTCAACAAACTGTTAACCGTTGTCGCAGGTACTCCCGTCAGGTTATTTTCCGAATAATCTTTATCATCCTGAGAATAATCTTTAAATCTGAAATGGTAAAAGCTTCCCGATAATCGGAATTTAAAATGGGTCCACCAGCTTGATGGTATTGTAAAACTCCTGGATTCCACCAGTGCTTCCAATCCTCTCTGTACGGAATTTCCCTGATTCACGAAAAACTCCTGTCCCTGCTCATTCTGTCTCCTGACAATAGTATTGTTCATACGGAAATCAAAATAACTGCCTTCCAGAAACAGCATATTTCCCAACTGCTTTCTAAGTCCTATTTCTTTATTCCAGCCGTATTCAGGAAGTAGATCCACATTAAACTGCTGATCGGAAGATCTCATTTCTTCATTGGTAGGCGCTGAATTTCCTTTACCTATTTTACCCCTTAATGAAACGCCTTTACCCAAAAGATAAGTAATTCCAAAATTAGGCAGCCACTGATCTTTAAAACGGACCTTTCCCTCCTGAACGGACGGATAAGAGCGATCCCATTGATAAGTATTTGAATTGAGGCTTAAGGAAATATCCGTAAACAGCTTTTCTTTAAAATTGAGTTTTTGTGAAACAAAATAAAAGCCTGATAAGTTTTTAAGATGATCAAAATTTTGGGGTGCTCCCGTAATTCCACCGTTATTATCATAATTCCTCACAGTAACGGAATTAATTCCACCTTCAAATCCCAGTCTCCATTCCATAGAAAGTTGGGACCAGGTTTTCTTGTAGTTAAAGTGAGTCCTTAATGCCGCATTATTTTCAAATCTCTTTTCAAAATTGGTGATAAAAGGGTTTCTTAAATCCACATAAGATCCCTGGACCATTATAAAATGTGAAAATTCCGGGCTGATATCAAGCTGATGAGACAGACCACCTAAAATCATTTTGTTACGGATCCCGGCATTTTGCTCCAGAGCTCCGGGCAATACAGCCGTAGCCGGCCGGGACTGTTTCCGGTCTGCCTGCATCTGCTCCAAAGTAAGTCCTCCGGGAGTTTCATACTTCAGATCGGATATCAGAAGCATTGCGTGTAAAGTTCCTTTTTTAGAATATTCAAAACGGTCTTTCAGAAATACCTGTTTGCGTTCCACCGCTGACTGTTCCCTGTAAGAATCCGTCCTGTAATAGTTTTGAAAAATCTCGAAAAAATGCTTTCCGGATTGCTTGGAAAAATCAAAACTCTGGTTAAACATTCCATAGCTTCCCATGGACAGATTCAGAGAAAGGTTTTCTGAATTTCCTGTCTTAAGAAGAAAAGCTCCTCCTGTCATCGCTCCATAGTCACCGCTTTCCGGTCCTTTATAAATTTCAATTTTGCGGATAAGCTCAGGAGAAAGAATATTAAAATAGGTATTTCCCGAAGCATCAGAAAGAATAAAATCATCCAGATACACTTTTACATTCCTTACTCCAAACGGGGAACGAAGCGTACTTCCCCTCACGGATATCCTGTAGCTTCCCGGCGAACGCTCTTCCATACGCACGCCTCCGATCTGATTGACCGATTCCAACATTCTTTCCGGAGTATTCTGTTCCAGGAGATCTTTAGAAACCACCGATACGGATTTGGTAGAAGTAATAAAAGTGGAAGGCTTTTTATAAGCATCAATCTGAACCTCCGAAATAAGCGTTGCAGAATCTTCATCTTTTTCCTGGGAAAAGACAAACGTTATACTCAGAAGAAAAAGAAGACCAGCAATTCTCGCCATCAGACAAAACTAATGAAATGATTTCTAAACGGCTTCCTTATCCGTTTCTTTTTTTGACAGCATCCACGGAATGATGTAATAAAAAGCAACGGCAATAAAAGTACAGGCAACTCCCGTTCCGATCCAAAGCTTGCCAAATCCGTAGTTTTCCGCAATCATAGTACCCAGATAAGGGGTAATAATAAATGAAACCGAAAAAGCAATTCCATTAAGCCCCATATAAGCTCCTTTATTATTATTTCCTGAACGTAAAGCCGTAATCGTTGACATAAAAGGTAGTACCCATATTTCCCCGATACACAGCAGGGTCATGGAGATCAGCAAAGTGATGATAGTATGATCAAAGGCTAACATTCCGTAAGAAACACCACAAATGAAAGTTCCTAATAATAAAGTAACGGCAAGGCTGAAATATTTTTCTGCAATCTGAACAAATCCCATTTCCAGCAACACAATAAGAAAACCGCTATATGCCAAAATAAAGCCGATATTTTCCTGGCTTAGCTTAGCCGCATCTTTATAAAAAATGGTAAGGGTACTGAAAAGCTGGAAGAAACACACAGAAAACAGCATGCAGAAAAAACAGTACAGTATAAATTTACCATCTCTGTAAGGGGAATTCTCTTTTTTGGTAACCGCCTGTGTATTTATTTTCCTTTCTTTTTTGGCCGCCAGCTTATTTCTTTTACTAAAAAACCATATGTACATAATCCCTGCCAGTAAAGCCCCCAACGCATTTGTGAAAAATAAAAGCTCATAAGAGATTTGTGATAAGATTCCCCCTAGAGCAGGACCTATGGAAAATCCCAGATTCACCGCCATCCGGTTTAAAGAAAATGCTCTTGTGATATTCTCAGGCTTTGCATATTTGGTAATAGCTACCGAGTTAGCAGGACGAAAAGCTTCGCTTATGGTACTTTGAGCCAATATAATTCCCGCCAGTCCCACTTCAGTTTCAAAGAGCGGAATCATACAAAACAAAGGAACGCTTAGCAGCAAGCTAAGGCTTTGCACCCGGTATTCTCCTATTTTATCCGTAATCTGACCCCCCAGCCATGAACCTAATACCGAGCCTATTCCAAAAAAGCTCAGTACAATGCCGGAGTTCTCAATGCTAAAACCTAAATGTGATGTCATATATACCCCTAAAAAAGGAAGTACCATGGAACCGGAGCGATTGATCAGCATGACCAATGCCAACATCAAGCTCTCCCGGGAAAGACCTTTAAATGAACTTGTATATACGCTTATAAGTTTCACAATTATATTCCATAAAATTTTCGAATGTAAAATTAGTAAAATTAGTTCACAGAAAGTCCCTGAATTACCCTTTTATAGGAATAATCCTTTCATATTTAGAAGACAAAAACAAAGTATAATTAAGAATTTTCTACGTAATTATAACGAAAAACCATTATAAATTTCATAAATTGCATCAATCGCAGGCTAATCCCTACATGTCAATTGCCGATTAAGCTATAATAAACCCATTTAAACACAGGATGAGAACATACGAAAGCTTACATGACACTCTATCTTTTTACAGTATCAACTGCCATGAATCTTATTATGTCTCTTCCGGAAAAGCGATCTTCAGCTTTCCTGACCTTCCCTTCCGGATGGATTATTATGCTTTATGCATATGTACTTCGGGTGAAATCAATATTGAAATAGATAATCAGAAATACCGTGTTGAGGCCAATGATTTTCTGGTTTCTGCTCCTTCCACAGTGATCAAATTTTTGCATACGAGCGAGAACTTTAAAATGCAACTGCTGTTTTTCGATAAGAATTTTCTCATTAAAAATATTTCCAATCCTTTTATCATCGAAAAAATGAACCTTTTCAACAAAGGTTCTTACAGTATCATAACGGCAGATCCTAAAAATGCTTCCCTGATATTAAATTCAATGGGATACATGAAAAGAAAAACCAAACGAAAAGGCAAGTTCACCGAGGAGATCATCCGGGCTTCTATTTTCAACCTTTTACTGGAAGTTGCTGAGCTTATGAACAAAGAAAATGATAACACTGATGAAAAGGAAGAAGGAAAAAAAGATCTTTTTCTCAGGTTCCATCAGCTTGTGAAAGAAAATATTCAGCATCAGAGAAGTGTACAGTATTATGCCGGACAGCTTTTTGTTTCCAATAAATATCTTATAGAGATCGTTAAAAAATCCAGTGGAAAAACACCTCATCAGATCATTGATGAAACTTTATTGGGCGAAGCTTATGTCCTGCTGGGTAATCCTCATCTTACCATTTCCGAAATCGCTTTCGAGCTTCGTTTTAATTCTGTTTCTGCTTTTGGAAGGTTTTTCAAAAAATATACTTCCTACTCTCCCTCTCAATATAGAATTAACGAAAACATCCAAACTTAAGAATTTGGGGATAACAATTCCGAAATTCGGGATATAGGATCTGCTTCAAATAGGGGTACCTTTATATTGTTAATTAAAAACAAAATAAAAATGAATAAGATCCCTCCAAAATTCGAAAAAATTTTAAATGATTCCCAAAAATTCGGAAAAGTTGTTCATGAACCGGATTCCAGTAAGGAAGTTCAGATTAACACTCCTGATAAAAGCATGCCTTTTTCAGACCAAATCGGAAATTATCAGCGTAACAAAGGTATTCCTTTGACATCTTATGAAAACAGTAAAATTTATATTATAGGCAGTGGGATTGCAGGAATGTCTGCTGCTTATTATTTTATCCGTGACGGCCATGTGCCCGGAAAAAATATTATTTTTCTGGACCAGCTTCAGGTAGAAGGAGGTTCTCTGGACGGAGCGGGCAATGCAGAAGACGGATATATCATCCGCGGAGGACGTGAAATGGATATGACCTATGAAAATCTGTGGGATATGTTTCAGGATATTCCTGCGTTGGAATTACCGGCTCCTTACAGTGTTTTAGATGAATACCGTCTTATCAATGACAATGATCCGAACTATTCCAAAGCCCGGTTAATTCATAACAAGGGACAGATAAAAGATTTCAGCAAATTCGGGTTGGAAAAAAAGGACCAACTGGCTATTATTAAGCTTTTACTTAAAAAGAAAGAAGAGCTGGATGATCTGACAATTGAAGATTATTTCAGTGAATCTTTTTTGAACAGTAACTTCTGGTTTTTCTGGCGTACGATGTTTGCCTTTGAAAACTGGCACAGTCTTTTAGAATTAAAGCTATATATGCACCGGTTCTTACATGCCATAGACGGAATGAAAGACTTCTCCTGCCTGGTTTTCCCTAAATACAATCAGTATGACACGTATGTAACCCCTCTTAAAAACTTTCTGGTAGACAAGGGTGTTCAGATTCAGTTCAATACACTTGTAAAGGATCTCGATCTTCAAATCAACACGGAAGGCAAAACCGTGGAAGGAATTATTACGGAAAGGGATGGTAAAGAAGTAAAAATTCCCGTTAATAAAGAGGATTACGTAATCGTAACCACGGGTTCCATGACAGAGAGCACCTTCTACGGAGATAATAAAAAAGCTCCGGTGATCACCATAGATAATAGTACAAGCGGACAAGGTGCCGGATGGAAATTATGGAAGAACCTTGCAGCAAAATCACAGGTATTCGGAAAACCGGAAAAGTTCTGCAGCAACATTGAAAAATCGGCATGGGAATCTGCTACCTTAACCTGCAGACCTTCGGCTTTCACAGAAAAGCTTAAAGAATTATGTGTCAATGACCCTTATTCCGGAAAAACAGCCACCGGAGGAATTGTAACCATTACAGATTCCAACTGGCTTATGAGCTTTACCTGCAACAGGCAGCCCCACTTCCCTACTCAACCCGATGATATCTTAGTAATCTGGGTGTATTCCCTATTGATGGATAAAGAGGGTAATTATATTAAAAAAACAATGCCCGAATGTACGGGAGATGAGATCCTTGCAGAGCTTTCTTATCATCTCGGAATTATAGATCAGCTGGATAATGTAGTGGAAAATACTATTGTACGCTCTTCCTATATGCCTTACATCACTTCCATGTTCATGCCGAGAGCTTATGGAGACCGTCCGAGAGTAGTTCCTGAAGGATGTAAAAACCTGGGACTGGTAGGACAGTTTGTAGAAACCAACAATGACGTGGTATTTACAATGGAAAGTTCAGTAAGAACAGCCCGGATAGCCGTATACGAACTGCTTAACCTGAATAAACAGGTTCCCGATATTAATCCTTTACAGTACGATATCCGCCACCTGTTAAAAGCAACTCAGGCTCTCAATGATTATAAGCCGTTCTTAGGTGAAGGCATTTTAAGAAAAGTATTAAAAGGCTCTTATTTTGAGCATATTCTGGTGGACCGTCCGGAAGAGAAAGAAGAGCATGAGTCCTTCTTTATGGAACAGGTTAATAAGTTCCAGGATTGGATTAAAGGAATAAAAAGCTAGCTGAAATTAAAGATTTTCCATTAATTTTCACTAAATTAATACTTCTAAAATAATACAGATGAATTTTAAAAAGATAACAGTAGCAGGAAGCGGCGTATTAGGATATCAGATCGCCTTTCAGACTGCTTTTCACGGATTTGAAGTAACCGTTTATGATATCAATGATGAAGTGCTTGAAAAAGCAAAAAAGAAATTTGAAATTTTAAGCAAATCTTATCAGGACGATTTGAATGCCACTCAGGAACAACTGGACACAGCTTTTAAAAACTTAAGCTATAATTCCGATCTGGCCCTTGCAGTAAAGGATGCTGACCTTCTTATTGAAGCTATTCCTGAGGATCCGAAAATCAAAATTGATTTTTATGAGAACCTGGCAAAAGTAGCTCCTGAAAAAACAATATTTGCGAGCAATTCTTCCACCTTACTTCCAAGTCAGTTTGCAGCATACACCGGAAGACCTGAAAAGTTCCTGGCCTTACATTTTGCAAATGAAATCTGGAAACATAATACAGCTGAAATCATGAAACACCCAGGAACCTCTTCGGACGTTTTTGATGAAGTGATTGATTTCGCCAAAGCCATCGGAATGGTAACACTTCCTATTTATAAGGAGCAGCCCGGCTATATTCTGAACTCCTTACTGGTCCCTTTATTGGGTGCAGCGATGGATCTGTGGGTAAAAGAAGTATCCGATATTGAAACCATCGACAAAACATGGATGGTAGCTACGGGAGCTCCTACCGGTCCGTTCGGAATATTAGATGTAGTGGGTGTAACTACGGCTTATAACATCAATAAAATGGAAGCCGACGCTACTCAGAATCCAGTTAAACTGGAAGTGGTAAAAAAATTGAAGGAAGAATATATCGACAAAGGTAAACTAGGAGTCTTAACAGGAGAAGGATTTTATAAATATCCTAATCCATCCTACCAGGATAAAGACTTTCTCAAGTAAATTCAACTCATAAAAAAAGCAGGACTTAAGTCCTGCTTTTTTATATATTCAAATTATTATTTATTCCGGTTTATAAGAGTCTTTCAGAGTAACCGTACGATTGAATACCAGCTTATCTTCGGTAGAATCCTGATCTTTTGTAAAGTATCCGATTCTCTGAAACTGGAGCGGTTCACCCACAGCAACTTCTTTCAGACCTGGCTCTGCAAACCCCTGAATAAGTTTTACAGATTCGGGATTGATAAAATCAAGGAAGTCAACATCTTTTTCAGCATCGGGCTGTTCTACGGTAAAGAGCTTATCATAAACTCTCACTTCCACAGGAATGGCATGTTTTGCAGAAACCCAATGTAATGTTCCTTTTACCTTTCTTAAGCTTTCTTCTGTTCCACTTCCGGATTTACTCTTCTCATCATAGGTTGCATAGATCGTGGTAATTTCTCCGTTGGCATCTTTATCCACTCTCTCCGCTTTAATGATATAAGCCGATTTTAAACGGACTTCACCACCCAGCTTAAGTCTGAAGAATTTATTATTCGCCTCTTCTTTGAAATCTTCACGTTCTATATATAACTCTCTTGAAAAAGGTACTTCCCGTGTTCCTGCTCCTTCCTGCTCCGGATTATTCTCCGTTTCCAGCCATTCTTCTTTATCCTCAGGATAGTTTTCAATGATCAGCTTTACGGGATCTACAACAGCCATTACACGCTTGGCCACCTTGTTCAGATCTTCACGTACACAGAATTCCAATAATTGCAGCTCTATGAGATTCTCTCTTTTGGCAACGCCTACTTTATCAATAAAATTCCTGATGGAAGTTGGGGTAAACCCTCTTCTTCTCATTCCTGAAATCGTAGGCATTCTCGGATCATCCCAACCGGTTACCACCTTTTCAGCTACGAGTCTTTGCAGTTTTCTTTTGGATGTGATCATATAGGACACATTCATTCTTGCAAATTCTCTTTGTTTAGGTGCAATTTTGGAATCATCATTATCCAAAACCTGGTCCAGATACCAATTATAAAGTGGTCTGTGATTTTCAAATTCCAAAGAACATAAGGAGTGAGATACCTGCTCTATATAATCTGTCTCACCATGTGCCCAGTCGTACATTGGATATATTTTCCATTCTGTACCGGTTCTGTGGTGAGGACGTTTCAGAATTCTGTACATAACAGGATCACGCATATTCATATTAGGTGATGTCATGTCTATTTTGGCACGGAGAGACATCGTCCCTTCTTCAAATTCCCCGTTTTTCATTCTTTCGAATAATTCGAGAGATTCTTCTACCGGACGATTTCTGTAAGGAGACTCTATTCCGTCTTCCGTAGGATTTTTTCTCTGTTCGGTGATGGCTTCGGAAGATTGCTCATCTACATAAGCCTTCCCCTCTTTAATCATCTGTACGGCCCATTCATAAAGCTGCTGGAAGTTATCTGAGGCATACAACTCCTTATCCCACTGGAACCCTAACCATTCTACGTCTTTTTTAATAGAATCCACAAATTCCTGTTCTTCTTTTTCAGGATTTGTATCATCAAAACGGAGGTTAACAGGAGCATTATATTTCTCTCCCAATCCAAAGTTAATACAAATGGCCTTGGTGTGACCTACATGCAGATAACCATTGGGTTCAGGAGGAAAACGAAAACGGATCTGATCCTTTTTTAAACCATTGGCCAAATCCTCTTCTATAATTTGCTCAATAAAATTAAGTGATTTTTTTTCTTCTTCCATTAAAGTTAGCTTTATTATACTAAAAATTCGTACAAATTTAGGGAAAATTTAGAGTTTACAAAAGGTTCTTTTATGTAAACAAAAAACTATTAAATATAGAAATTTTCCTTTTTATATTCTACATGATTTTTGTTATTTAATATTATTTTTTTCACGGTTTCGCGTTTTTCAAAAAATCACAGAGTAATGATTTAACAATCAACGAAAGAAATTCTAATAATAAAATATTTACCATTAAAAAATTAATAACATAATATAAATCATATATTAATTTCACATTTTTTAACACAACATGGCATAAATATTGCGAAATTTACACACCTGGAATTACTAAATTTTTTATCATGAAAAAATTCAAAAAAACATTTTCAAACATGCTTAATTACCTTAAAAAAGCAATTTTCGTGAATGGTGTTGTCTAACACCTAGCATTCAATTGGATTCCTAGCTAGCTTATTATTTTTCTAAAAAATAATTTTTCTCCCTCCAATGCTAGTTGACTTTCAAAATTATTAGTAAACAATGCACCTGTACCTAAGCCCTGAGGCATTTCATTATTTTTGGTATAGGTGTATTGTGCTATAGCATTCAGACCCATATTACTTTCCAGTGCTGAAGTGATCCACCATCCTATCTTATAGTCCTCTGCCAAAGCAATCCATTCGTCTGACCCAAGGAAACCACCTACCAGCGACGGTTTCAAAATAATATACTGAGGACGGATTGTTTCTAAAAGCTCTTTCTTCTTCTCTGTATCTAAGATACCAATCAGCTCCTCATCCAGTGCAATAGGAGTAGGAGTATGTAAACAGAGTTCCGCCATTTCCTTCCAGTTTCCAGCTTTAACAGGCTGTTCTATGGAATGGATCTGTAAGTCTGCCAGCTGCTTTAAAACTTCTCCTGCTTTATCCGGAGTAAAACCTCCATTGGCATCTACACGCAGCTCCAGCTGGTCCCGGCTAAACTTCTTTCGAAGACTTTTTAATATGTCGTGTTCGGAATTCCAGTCTACTCCTATTTTAAGTTTGATACAGTGAAATCCCTGGCTAAGCTTATCCTGAATCTGCTCTTCCATATAGTTCACATCTCCCATCCAGATCAGCCCATTTATTGTAATAAAAGACTTACCTTCTGTAAATTCTCCAGGAAAATATAAATGATCGCCATACTTTAAATTGAGCATCGCCTGTTCATATCCAAACCAGATAGATGGATACTCCCGGAGCTTTTCATTAAGATATTCCGGACGTTCTTCAATATTTTCACAAAGCCATTGCAGTTTTTCTTCATAATCCGGTACATCATCATAGCTTAATCCTCTGAATACCGCACATTCTCCAATTCCTTTTTTATCGTTATCGAAAACCTCGAGGATAAAGGTTTCTTTTTCATACAAAACGCCTCGAGATGTTCCACTCGGGCGTTTAAATTGTAATAAATATCGGTAATATTTTGCTCTCATTCTTTTTCTATACTGTCTATTCGCATAAATTCTTCTGCTTTTTCTACCATTTCCGTATTTCCACAGAAAAAAGGAATCCTTTGATGCAGCTCCGTCGGCTCTATTTCCATAATTCTGGTGAATCCATTGGTTGCTTTTCCTCCTGCCTGCTCTGCTAAAAATGCCATAGGATTACATTCGTAAAGTAATCTAAGCTTTCCATTGGGTGCCTGGGAATAAGAAGGATAAATATAAATTCCTCCTTTAATCATGTTGCGGTGGAAATCCGCTACTAAAGATCCTATATATCTGGAAGTATAAGGACGGTCCCCTTCTTCCATCTGACAATACTTAATGTAGTTTTTAACACCCTGCGGAAATTTAATATAATTCCCCTCATTAATTGAATATATCTTTCCGTTGGCAGGAAATTTCATATTAGGATGAGAAAGGTAATAGGTCCCGAGAGAAGGATCCAGTGTAAATCCGTTTACTCCATTTCCCGTCGTATAAACAATCATCGTAGATGATCCGTAAATAATATATCCGGCCGCTACCTGATTAACACCTTTTTGTAAAAAGTCTTCTAACTGTACAGGCGTTCCCGGCTCTGTAACCCTTCTGTAAATGGAAAAAATAGTTCCTACGGAAACATTCACATCAATATTGGATGATCCATCCAAAGGATCAATAAGCACTACATATTTACTGAGGTGGCCGTTGCCGGTACATTGGATATTGATAAAATCATCGGTTTCTTCGGAAGCGATTCCACATACCACTTCTCTCTGTGACAAGGCCTCTATGAATATTTCATTCGCGAGGACATCTAACTTTTGCTGCTCTTCACCCTGAATATTTTCACTGCCTACTTTTCCAATAATATTGGCAATTCCAGCTTTATTCACTTCTCTGTTCACCACTTTAGCAGCCAATCTTATGGCACTTAACAGACGGGAAAACTCTCCGGTGGAATATTGAAAATCATCTTGTTTATCAATTATAAATTCACCTAGAGTTTGCAAGGACTGATCTGACATAGAGTTTCTTTTTATGTTTTCCCAAATTTCGGAAATTTTCTTTCAATGGAAAGAATTTTTCTTTTAAAATTATGTTGCCTATCATACGGATAGACTATTTCATATCTCGTTCTAAATTTATAATTTTGCCAATTGTTATAAACATAAGTAATCTAACCTAACAATTTTATTTTTAATATTTTAATGAAAATTTTCAAGTTTGGGGGCGCTTCCGTAAAGGACGCTGAAAGTGTAAAAAATGTATCAATGGTTTTAAAAAGCCAGGGTTTCACTCAATGTCTGCTGGTTATTTCAGCAATGGATAAAACCACTAATGCTTTGGAAAAGGTGGTGGAACATTATTTCTATAAACAGGACTATCAAACTGAAATTAAAAATATTAAACAGAAACATATAGAAATCGCTAAAGGATTATTTGAAGAAAATCATTCCGTTTTTTCTGAGATCAGTCTGTTTTTCGATGATCTTGACTCTTTTTTAAGAAGGAACAAATCTCCCAACTACAATTTCGTGTATGACCAGGTAGTAAGCTGTGGAGAGATGATTTCCACCAAAATTGTCAGCGAATACCTTAATGAAATCGGGTTTACGAATCAATGGCTTGATGCAAGAGATTACGTTAAAACAGATAATTCATACCGGGATGGTGTTGTAAATTGGGAGAAAACCGCAGAACTTATTTCTCAGCTTAATCCTGAAACCTGTTATGTAACACAGGGATTTATAGGATCTGACGACAATAATTTTACCGTTACCTTAGGAAGAGAAGGTTCCGACTACTCTGCCGCTATTTTTGCCTATTGCCTGAATGCGGAAGCCATGACCATATGGAAGGATGTTCCGGGAGTTATGACCGGTGACCCGAGAAAATTCCAGAACGTATCTCTCCTTTCCCATATTTCTTATGAAGAAGCCATTGAAATGGCCTATTACGGAGCCAGCGTTATTCACCCGAAAACATTGCAGCCTTTACAACAAAAAAATATTCCTTTCTTTGTAAAATCTTTTGTAGATCCCACAAAAGCCGGAACCAAAGTAGGCATCACCGATAAAAATCAACAGGAAGAATCTTATATTTTAAAAGAAAATCAGGTACTCTTAAAAATCTCCACCCGAGACTTCTCATTCATCGCAGAAGACCATATGAGCCTAATTTTCAGTTTCTTATCCAAATATAAAATTAAGGTTTCCCTGATGCAGAACTCTGCTATTTCTCTAGCCCTTTGTTTAGAAGATAAATTCAATAAAGTGGATGAACTCAATCAAGAATTACAAAAAATTTTTGAAACCGGAATTATAAAAAACGTATCTTTATTTACAGTAAGAAATGCGAATATGGATCATATCGACCAGTTTTATCATGGAAAAAGTGTATTGTTGGAACAAATTTCAAAGAATACGCTTCAGATGGTAACACAATAAAACCAAATGAACGTTAAAAACACATGAGCTTAATTTCGAAAAGCGACTTGATAAAAGCTTCTGGCTTAAATAAAATAGGGTTTCTTAAAAATCCTGTGGCATCCGCTGTTATGAGCATTGCTAAAATAAACGAAGTAAATAAACTATACGAAAAATTAAAAGATAAAGAAGGTAAAGATTTTTTTGACTCTTTCGTAAAAGAAAGAAATATAAAATATATCGCATTTGAGGAAGATCTGGCCAAAATCCCTAAAACAGGACCTTTTATTCTGGTATCCAATCATCCGCTCGGTGCCATTGACGGGATTTTAATGTGTAAGATCTTAACCGAAGTACGTCCGGACTTTAAAATCATGGGTAATTTTCTACTGGAAAAAATAAAGCCTATGAAACCGTATGTAATTGCCGTCAACCCATTTGAAGGAAGAAAAGATGCTTATAACAGCTCTTCCGGAATGAGGGAGACCCTTAAACATCTTGAAAACGGGGGATGCATAGGAATTTTTCCTGCCGGAGAAGTTTCCAACAAAAACAATGCGGATGGTGAAATTCTGGACAGACCGTGGGAAAAACCGGCTTTAAAACTGATCAGAACTGCCAAAGTTCCTGTTGTACCCATGTATTTTCATGCTAAGAACAGCAGTATGTTTTACCAGATCGCCAAAATCCACCCTAATCTTCAGACCTTAATGCTTCCTTCGGAAATGATGAGCGACCGGGAAGATCCTATCAGAATCAGAATCGGAAGACCTATTTCGGTAAGAGCCATGGAGGAAATGGAAAATATTGAAGAATTAGGTGAATATCTGAAACGTAAGGTCTACATGATGAAGTCTTACTATGATAAGAGAAAATCTCTTTCACAGGTATTTAATCTTCCTAACCTTTCATTAAAATTTCCTTTGCTGAAAGAAGAAAATATCATCCAGAATATTATTGATGAAACTCCGAAGGAAGATATCCTTAAAGATATAAGCCGACTTAAATGCTCGGATAAAATGCTGTTCAGCAACGGTAATTATGAGATATTCTTCACTACCTATGAAGATATTCCTTCTGTAATGAGGGAAATAGGACGTCAAAGAGAACTTACCTTCCGGGCCGTAGGTGAAGGCAGCAACCTTCCTTTCGATCTGGATGAATATGATAAGCATTATCATCACCTTTTCCTTTGGGATAATGTTGAGGAAAGACTGGTAGGAGCCTACCGGATGGCATTAGGAAAAGAGGTAATGAAAAAATATGGAGTAAAAGGGTTTTACACGAGTTCCCTCTTTGAATTCGAGCAGGACATCCATCCTTTTTTCAAAAAAGTTATTGAAATGGGGCGGGCTTATATCACAGAAGAATACCAGCAAAAACCACTTCCCCTATTTCTTTTATGGAGAGGTATTGTCCATGTATGTTTAAGAAACCCTGACCATAAGTTTCTGATGGGAGGTGTGAGTATTTCCAATAAGTTTTCGGAATTCTCCAAATCACTGATGATCGAATTCATGCGTTCCAATTATTTTGACTCTGCCGTAGCCCAATATATTACGCCCAAAAATGAATATAAAGTGAGGCTGAGGGATCGGGACAAAAATTTATTTTTTGAAGAAGTAGAGTCCGACCTCAACAAATTGGATAAGATTATTGATGATCTTGAACCTGAATTAAGACTACCCGTCCTGATCAAAAAGTACATCAAACAAAATGCAAAAGTTATCGCTTTCAATGTTGACCCGAACTTCAATGACGCTATCGACGGACTTATGTATATCCGGATCAGTGACCTTCCTGAAAGTACGATCAAACCTGTATTAGAAGAGATGAGCGAGCAAATAAGAAAGGAGCAGGAAAATAATTCAACTGATAATCAGTAAGTTTTTATTTAAAAGAAAAAAACTTTTAATAATACTTGCTTCGTATGGTAAAAGTTACTACTTTTGCATCACTTTAAAACAACGAAGTAAGACAACAAAATGGTTTCTTAGCTCAGTTGGTAGAGCAATGGATTGAAAATCCATGTGTCCCTGGTTCGATTCCTGGAGAAACCACTTAACCACCTCAAAAGGGTGGTTTTTTATTTATATAGAAAGTAGACATAATCCTTGGATTATAATGTAAAACCTATTATTTTTGCACCACTCCAGAATCTTATGGAGTAACAACAATTGGTTTCTTAGCTCAGTTGGTAGAGCAATGGATTGAAAATCCATGTGTCCCTGGTTCGATTCCTGGAGAAACCACTTAAACCACCTTAAAAGGTGGTTTTTTTATTTACACCGAATATTAATTTAATTATAATGAAAAAAGCATTCAATATATTAGGTTTACTTCCTTTCTTACTTATTCCATATTTTATTTTTGTACATCCCGCCGTCATCTATTATAATACGGTAAACTATGATGATCTTTCTTTAAGAGATGGTAAACTGGCTCTTTTTTATCTTGCGTTAAGCATTTTATTATGGCTTATTGTATTTGGCATTTCATTTTATTTTATTTACAGGGGCGGATTCATGGCCAAACGAAATATCAGATATCTTGAGACGTATGGAACAAGAGTTTCTGCTGTTATAAAAGAAATTAAGAATGTAAAGCTCTTTTCCGGCAAGTGGGAGACGAAGGACCTCATTCTTGAACTGAAAAATTTCTCCCACGAAACTATTCTTCATAAAATGACCATTAATGATAGTCGCCCACAGGAGAAAAGATTTATAAAGGGAAAAATAATTTATCTGAGAGTAGATCCCAGTTTTACTAAAAACCCATACGTAACCCTGGAAAATATAAAGTCAAGAATTAATTATAAACTTTATTTAATTGCAGGATTCCTGCTCGCTGCTGTTATTTATTATTACTATTATGCTTACCAGCATGAGAACGGAGGTTATGGGTGGAGATTTATGGAATTATCTCACCCTCTCCTATTGTCACCAGCTATCATGCTGTTTTTTAATGGTATTATTTATCTCATTGTAAGAACATTTATTTTTAATAAGCTTTCCCCAAAAGAGCAATTACAACTTAAATTTAAAGGCGTTCGTACCAAGGCTATTATAGAGGATATTTCTCAGACAGGAACTTATATTAATGAACAGCCTCAGGTAAAATTTACCGTTCAGTTTACCGATAGACAAGGAAGGCAGCACAATACGTCTATAAAAAGCATTGTTTCTTTATTGGATATAGGAAAAATAAGTCAATTAAAAGAAAGAGAAATCATTTACCTTCCTGATGATCCGCAAACATTTAATTTTACAGATGAAATCAATAATTAGTATGAAAAAACAAAGCTTCTGCATTCTTATCCTGATATTCCTTCTAACCGGCTGCAACGACTTAAAAAAAACTATTGATGATACTTTAGCAAATAATCAAGAGATTTCCCCGGCATCGGCATTCGAAACTGATCTTCAGGAACTAAAATCCGGAATAGTAGAGAATACTGACAAAAGAGAGACTGCAAAGAAGAAAAAAGGAATTTTAGTTGCCGATTTAGCTCAATTGGAAAGTGCTGAGAGAGCCTTACGTTCCCTCCCTGAATATGCCGGAAAATCAATTTTTGTATATAAACTTGTCTATTTCTATGATGATGGAAGAATTTCCATACGTCTTCAAAATCCTGAAAACCCAGCATATATAGATGAATACTGGTATGAAGCCGGATATTGGAAAAAGCCGAAACCGGTCCGCCTATCTAAAAATGATGCTATAGAAAAAAACCTTGTCAATCTAGACCAAATTCCTTTTAAAAATGCCAACAATGTATATAAAATCCTTGTAGAAAAGAAAAAGGAAATAAAACATAACGATCAGCAATACACATTATACGCTTTTATTCATAATAAAAAGATACACTGGTATCCCACTTCTATTGAAAATGAAAGATCATCATACAGCATTACTTATAAGGAAGATGGGACTTTAGAGAGGTTTGAGCAAAAATAAGCTCAGTGTTTTTCCCCTCTAAGAAAAAATATTTTAATGTTATTTAACAGTTTACTTAGGATGAAAATAAGTATATTCGTCCTTTAATTTAATTGAGAATGAAGAAGATTGTTTCTGGGTTATTTTTATTTAATTCAGTGATTGCCTTTGCTCAGGAAGCTATTCAGTTCCAGGACTTACCTTTTCAGGAACTTATAGGTAAAGCAAAAAAAGAAAATAAAATTGTTTTTATTGATGCTTATGCTTCATGGTGCGGCCCTTGTAAACTTATGGAGAAGAACATTTTTTCTCAAAAACCTGTGGGTGACTATTATAATGCTAATTTTGTGAATGCAAGATTTGATATGGAAAAGGGAGAAGGACGGGAACTTGCTAAAAAATACGGAGTACGCTCCTATCCTACTTATCTCTTTTTAAATGGCGATGGGGAACTTATTTCTCAAAACTACGGATACATGGAAGAAAGTATGTTCCTCGCTATGGCTCAGGACATAAATTCTCCTAATAATAAGAAAGGCTCTTTGAAAGAGAGGTTTGCCAACGGAGAAAAGGATCCGGAATTTCTGGTTAATATTATGAGACTGAATTCATCCTCCGATTTTGAATTCGCTAAAAAAGCATCTGAAAGGTATTTTGAAAATAAAAAAAAGAGTGAAGAACTTACCAAAGATGAGCTCGGCTATTTATTCTTTTTTATAAAATCTGTTGACGATCCTAATTATAAGGTTTTTGTGGACAGAAAAGCGGAGATCATTAAATTTGTTCCGGAAGACACTTACAAACAGTTTGATAATCAGATGAAACTGTCCCAAATCATTGAAGCATCCATTGATAATAAGAATAACAGAATAGACGAAAAAGCTTTTCTTGAAAAAGCAGAACCCTTAGTGGGAAAAGAAGAGGCTGTAACCCGTCTTCACCAAACCCAATTAAGTTATTATGAATTTCATGAAAACTTTCCCGCTTATGAAAAAACAGCCTTAGAATACTATAAAAATTCTGATGCTTTTGATCCTAATGAATTATTAAGAGCTGCCTGGGTATTTTCCAACCATGTTACCGACACTTCTTCTTTAAAAAAAGCAGTAGAATGGGCAGAAAAATCAGTCATGAGATCAGAAACTGCAGAAAACACATACATTTTAGCAAAACTTCAATTCCTCACAGGAAATAAGGAAATGGCCAAGACTTATGCTGAAATATCTAAAAACCTGGCCACTAATAACAATGAATTCTCCAAACTAGCAGAAGAACTATTAAAAGAAATAAAATAAGTATGTACATGCTGAAACATAGTTTTTTCACAGGACTTGTCTGCTTTTCCGCTGTAGGGGGATTACACGCCCAGGAAAAAGAGAAAGCCACCTATATCAAGGCCAATGCCTTGTTTCTTCCCATTGGAGTAGTAAATGCAGGAATAGAACATCAACTCAAGGATAAAATTACCTTACAGGGAGATATTTTTATCTCACCATGGAAATCCTTTGCCAGCCACGAATTTCAATATTATTCTTTTTCTGTAGAAGGAAGGTATTATTTTAATGAAGCTTTTAAGCACTGGTATATTGGCGGAAATCTTTCTGCCGCATCGTTTGTCCTTCAAAAATGGAATTACTGGAGCAACGGTATACATGTGAATGATAATGGTGAATCTTTTATAAAATCAAATCTTTATCAAAAAGGATTTTCATTTTTAGTCGGAATCACGGCTGGATACCAGTTCAGGTTGGGCGAAAACTGGAATATGGATATTTATGCCACCGTTGGCACTTCACAGGATTTCTATAAAGGTTATGATAGAACGACAGGAAAACGGTATGACCCGGCTTATAAATACAATAAAAGCGGTGAAATTCTACCTTACAGAGGAGGTGTGATGATATCTTATAAAATAAAATAGTATGAAATTATTTGGGCAACAACATCTTATCCTTTCCGTGATCACTTTTGCTATTCTCTTCCTGATGAATTATTTGGGAAATGAATTACCTGATAAACTGGAAAGAGCATTATTGACAGCCGGAGCCGGAGTTGTCGGGCTCACATTAGGATTATTTATTTTAAATAAGGGAAAAAATAACGATAAGCCCCCACACAATTTTGATTAATCTTTGTAAACAATATATTTAACCCTTATCTTTTCATAGTCTTCCAGGCCTTTTTTCCAGGAAGATTTAATTTCTGAAACAGGTTTATGAGCAATGATTTGTTTTCTCAGCTCATCTGTGCCGGCCAATGTATCAAACCATAGGTTTTTAAGAAAGAAGTCCTGATTAGGGTTTTTATACGATTCGTATGCCCTGATTACCCATTCCAAATTTAATTCACGTAAATCCTCAGGATATCGGGATAAATCCTCTCCGTAGCATAGCTTACCGTTTAAGAAAGGATCTTTGGCTCCGTAATTAGGTTTTGGAGTAAACTGATAAGGTAAGCTTTTTGTCCAGGGAGAGCCGTAAACCTGAAACGGCAGATCGGTTCCCCTTCCTACAGAAACCTGCACCCCCTCAAAAAAGCATAAACTCGGGTAAAGATTAATGGCTTTATCATTCGGGAGGTTGGGAGAAGGCTTATCCGACATCGGATAGCGTTGTTTTTTATGGTAATTCTGCATAGGTATCAGCGTATATTTTGCCTGAACACCATTTTTAAGCCATTTTTCACCGTTTACCATTTTTCCGTATTCCCCGATAGTTAATCCATAAACTACGGGTACTTCATGCATTCCGACAAAGCTTTTCCACTTTTTCCTTAATACAGGACCATCCGTATATCCGTCATGTGGATTAGGCCTGTCCAGCACCATTATTTCTACATTATTTTCAGCTCCAGCTTCCATCAAATAGGTTAAAGTAGAGATATATGTATAAAACCTGACACCCACATCCTGAATATCAAAGACCACCACATCAATTCCTTTGAGCTGTTCCGGTTTCGGTTTTTTATTATTGCCATACAAGGAAATAATAGGGATTCCTGTTTTAGCATCTACTCCGTTCTTCACCGTTTCACCTGCATCTGCATTCCCTCTGAATCCATGCTCCGGAGCAAAAATAGACTGTATTTTAATTCCGTTTTTTACGAGATAATCCACAAGATGGGTACGGTCTTTCATTAATCCGGTCTGATTAGTAACGATTCCCACGGTTTTACCCTTCAGTAAAGGAATATACAGTTCGGGCTGGTCCGCGCCTGTTTTAAATAAGTCTTTATCTTGAGTCTGAGAATAATACTTGTTGAATACTCCTAAAAAAATTAGGCAAATAAGAAGTAAATTTTTAATTTTGAAATCTAAATTCATAAGCTTGAACTTTCCTTTATATTTCTCTAGAAAAATAGCGTTTTCCAAAGATAATAAAAATAACCTTTCAAGGGTTATCATCTTCATTGGCCGTCTTTCCGTAGCATTAGGGATTATTGTTTCCCTCATCACGGTATCTACAGGTTTCGGATCTAAGAAAGCCATTAAGGAAAGACTTGCTGATTTCAACGGACATATCACCGTGAAATCCACCCGTTCCAATTCATCTTATAATTCTTCGGTTTTAGATAATCAGGGATTGGATATAAAAAAGATAATGGCACTTCCGGATGTGGAAGATGTTCAGAAATATGCTACGATTACAGGAATCATGCGTAATGAACATAATTTCTCCGGAATTATATTCAAAGGAGTCGGAAAGGATTTCGACAGCGCACGTTTCAAAAAATTTCTTGTGGCCGGCACCACTCCAAAAGTTACCGAGGTAGGATATTATAACGGTGTAATGATTTCGCAGAAAATTGCCAATGATCTTCATCTGAAGGTGAAAGACAGCATCGTTACTATCTTTTCAAAAACCGATCAGCAGCCTATATACAGAAAATTTGAGGTAGTCGGAATATATAAGACCGATATCAAAATGCTGGATGAACAATTTGTAATCGGAGGTATCAATCATGTCAGAAAAATCCTGGACATGAAACCTGATGAAATCGGAGGATTAGACATCTTTTTAAAAAATGTAAATGACATAGATAAAGACTTTCCGGAAATAGGAAACCTGATAGGCTACAAAAATTATGCTGAAAAAGCTACTGAAAAGTTTCCTCAGATTACCGACTGGATCAGCATTTTTGATACCAACATCGCACTTATCATCATTATTATGCTTATTGTGGTGATCATTAATATTATTATGGTTCTTCTTATTCTGATCATTGAAAGAACTAATTCTATCGGGTTATTAAAAACCTTAGGTGCCAATAATGCACAGATCAGGGCCACATTTATTAATTATACTTTAATTATCATGATCCCCGGGCTTTTATATGGAAACTTTATAGGTTTAGGACTTATTCTGCTTCAAAAGTATTTTGGAATCATAAAGCTTAATCCTGAAAATTATTATGTAAGCACAGTTCCCGTGGATATCAACCCCGTTGCTATTATTTCTATTTCGGCAGGCATACTTCTTATTTCAGCTATCGCATTAATTGTTCCGAGCTATCTGATCAGTAAGATTTCTCCTGTAAAAGCTATTAAGTATAATTAATTATCATTCAATATTTTACTTTTTTAATATAAAACCATCTTTACAATGATGATAAGTTTTTCTTATCCTTATCTTCCTTATGAGAAAGGTTAATTGGAAAGCTGTATCTTTGCACTGCATATAAAAGATGATATGAAATACGCAGAAAATATTCTTGAAACTATAGGTAATACTCCATTGGTAAAGCTCAATAAGGTATTGGGAAGTGATTTCCCTGCGCTGGTTTTAGCTAAGGTGGAAACTTTCAATCCCGGAAATTCCGTTAAAGACAGGATGGCTTTAAAAATGATTGAAGATGCTGAAAAAGACGGAAGATTAAAGCCCGGAGGAACCATTATTGAAGGGACGTCAGGAAATACCGGAATGGGACTGGCATTAGCCGCCATCATTAAAGGTTACAAATGTATTTTTGTAACAAACTCCAAACAATCCAAAGAAAAGTGTGATATCCTCCGTGCCGTAGGTGCTGAAGTTATCGTTTGTCCTACGGATGTAAAACCTACCGATCCACGTTCTTATTATTCCGTATCCAAAAGGTTAGCTAAAGAAACTGAAAACGGATGGTATGTGAATCAATATGATAATTTATCGAACAGAGAGGCTCATTATGAATCCACCGCTCCTGAAATATGGGAACAAACGGAAGGAAAGCTGACACATTTTGTAGTGGGAGCAGGAACAGGTGGTACAATCACAGGTTGTGGAAAGTTTTTTAAAGAGAAAAATCCCAATATCCAAGTAATCGGAGTAGATACATACGGTTCTATTTTAAAGGAATTCCATGAAACCGGGGAGCTTCATTACGACCATGCTTACAGCTATATTACGGAAGGAATCGGTGAAGACATCATCCCTGAAAATTATGACATGAGCCTTATCGATCATTTTGAAAAAGTAACGGATAAAGACGGAGCCATCTACGCAAGAAAACTGGCTAAAGAGGAAGGCATATTCTGCGGATATTCTGCAGGAAGCGCCATTGCTTCTCTGATACAGATGAAAGATCAGTTTACAAAAGATGATATTATTGTCGTTTTATTACATGATCACGGTTCGCGATATGTAGCCAAAATCTACAATGACGACTGGATGAAAGAGATGGGATGGTTAGATTAATAAAATAAAATCAGAGCGTTTTAAGGCTCTGATTTTTTTATTCTTCAATATGTTTATTGCTAATAGCAGACAGCTTATTTATAAGTTCCCTGTTCCTCTGCTTGAGGTTTTCTATTTTCTGAAGCATATCCTGAATCACTTCCAGTCCCGGAAGGTTAATCTCCAGGTCATAATGCCAATTGGTATATTTTTCAAAAGCCGGAAGGTCCTCATACAGTACATAGGTGATATCATTTTCGGTTTCTACTTTGAGTAATCCGTATTCCACCAATTCATTAAAAAAACTGATTTCAACATTATATATTTTTACGAGTTCTTCTCTCGATATTCTTTCAATCATGGTTTACGAATTTTTAAGTTGCTCAAAAAGTTCTTTTTGTTTTTCAGTAAGATCCGTCGGTAATTTTACTTCATAGGTTACAAACAGGTCTCCAAACTGTCCGTCTTTTTTATAAACCGGAAATCCTTTACCTTTTAATCTTACGGTTAATCCATTCTGAGTTTCGGGTTTCACTTTAAGGTTAACACTTCCATCAAGGGTATTTACTTTTACATCACCTCCTAAGACGGCAGTATAAAGATCAATGACCACTTTGGTTTTAAGATCATCTCCTACTCTTTCAAAATCGGGGTCTACTGGTATATTAAAGGTAATATACAAATCCCCGTTAGGTCCTCCATTAAAGCCAGGGTTTCCGTGTCCTTTCAGTTTTATCTGCTGACCATCATATACTCCTGCCGGAATAGTAATCCTTACCTTTTTACCATTAATTTCAAAGGTCTGCGGATGTGATTTAGCTGCATCTCTTAAGTTAAGGTTTAATTCTGCCTGAATATCCTGACCTTTAAATTTGCCTGAAGCACTACCCCTTGAACTTCTTCCAAAACCTCCTGACCCTGCAAACATATTTTGAAAGAAGTCAGAAAAGTCTTCACCTTCTCCAAAATCAGCACCGGAGAATCCTCCTCCATAGTTTTGACTCTGCTGATATTGCCTTTGCTGCTGCTGAGCTTTTTCATATTCTTCTCCATGCTTCCAGTGCTCTCCATACTTATCATATTTAGCACGGTTTTCCGGATTGCTGAGTACCTCATTAGCCTCATTGAGCTCTTTAAATTTTTTTTCGGCTTCTTTATCGTTGGGATTAAGGTCCGGATGAAGTTTTCTTGCCAGTTTTCGATAGGCTTTTTTTATGTCATCCTGTGTTGCGTTTTTATCTACGCCTAAAATTTTATAATAGTCTATATAAGCCATTAGAAACGTATGTTTTACTCAAATTTACTAAATTTAAGCCTGAAACTTACATAAAATAATGTTAAAAATAAACTTACCTTTGACAAAAAACACCGTATGAGAGAAGTCTTTAAAAATTATTCCGGAATACTTTTTTTACTATTCGGGATTACAATCGGAAGTATTCTGGGAATTACAGTTCCCAACTTTGTAATGAATATAAAACCACTGGGAGATATCTTCCTTAATCTGCTTTTTGTAAGTGTGGTTCCTCTGGTTTTCTTTGCAGTATGTAACTCTATTGCTTCCCTGGAACAACAGTCTAAGTTTGGAAAGATTATTCTCACTATGGCTTTTACTTTTCTGCTTTTTATACTGATCGCTGCCATTTATACGATTACCGTAGTTTATTTCTTTCCTTTAGCCTCCCTTCAAGGAAGTTCGGATATGATCACTGACGGAGCTTCAGATAACGAAAGCTGGCAAAACAGAATCGTAAGCTTCTTTACTGTTGGAGAATATACTGAACTTTTCTCCAGAAGAAATATGTTGGCACTGCTTATTTTTTCTTTTTTAACCGGTTTTGCAGCAAGGAAATCCGGGGAGCAGGGCAAACAGTTCAGAGCTTTTATCACATCAGGATATGAGGTAATGAAAGAGCTATTATTATTAATCATGAAGTTCGCTCCGGTTGGGTTAGGTACTTATTTTGCCTATCAGGTAGCCACTTTAGGACCTCAACTTGTTGGTTTTTACGCTAAGCCTTTAGGGATTTATTATATAGCAGGCACCATTTATTTCTTTGTATTTTTCTCTCTCTATGCTTTTATAGCGAACGGCAAGACAGGATTCACAAGCTTTTGGAAGAACGCCATATACCCAACTTTAACTGCATTAAGTACATGCAGCAGCTTTGCCAGTATGCCCTCCAATTTACAGGCAGCATCTAAAATCGGGATTCCCAGTTCTATTTCCAATTTGGTGATTCCTATCGGATCTACTCTTCATAAAAACGGATCTTCCATTTCTTCTATTATTAAAATTTATGTAGCTTTCCTAATTATAGGAAGGGATTTTTTTGATCCTTCTAATCTCCTGCTGGCATTGGGAATTACAGTATTCGTGAGTATTGTGGCGGGAGGTATTCCTAATGGGGGCTATATTGGGGAAATGCTGATGATTTCGGTTTATAAACTGCCGCAGGAAGCTATTCCGGCGGTTATGATTATTGGGACATTGGTGGATCCTTTGGCGACGGTTTTAAATTCTGTGGGGGATATTGTGGCGGCGATGTTTGTGAATAGGTTTATTAAGACTTGATTTTTCACTTTGTAGATTGGGGAAAATTGAGTTGATTTTTTTATTCTAATAGGTTGATGTTGCTTAGTATCGATCATGATTTGAACTATGGTTAGATGGGGATTTACAGGGCCTTTTTTTATATCGCTAATTTTGCAGATTGGGCAGATTTTTTTGATGATTGATGGTTAATTTTATGTTTCTGGAGAGGATGTTTAGTTTGTGCGTGTTTGTATGTTAGGGGAGGAATGTTTAGTTTTAATTTGATTTTTTTTATTCACTGCGTTTTACTGGGTCCAGTTTTTCTTTTTCTTATTCTTCGGGTGAGAATGGGATATATTGAACTTGAAAGGTCTTTCCAAGAGGGGTTTCTAGAGAGAATCCTCCGGGTCCAAAACCATCCATTACGTCTAAAATGAAGTGTGAATATTTCCCGTATTTGAATTAATGGGAACGTTGATTGGAAGTGCAATATATTGATGTCTAGTTTGAGTCTGAGCGTATGTGGGGAGGAATGTTTAGTCTTAATTTGAATTTTTTATTCGCTGCGTTTTACCGGTTCCAGTTTTTCGTATTCTTCAGGCTTGAATAGGGTATAATGAACCTTAAAGGTCTTTCCAAGAGGGGTTTCTAGAGAGAATCCTCCGGGTCCAAAACCATCCATTACGTCTAAAGTGAAGTGTGAATATTTCCAATATTCAAATAAATCCCGGTCTACCCAAAACTCATGTTCATTAATGGTTCCTATCATCGCATCATTCATCCTTGGATAGAAACCTCCTTTTTCAAAGCATTGAGGTTGCGTACCTTCACAACATCCTCCTGCCTGGTAAAACATAAGGTCTCCATATTTTTTTTCTAATTCCCAGATGACCTCCAAGGCTTCTTCTGTTACTGATAATCTGGATATTTTTGTTTCCATTATTTTTTATTTTTATTAAAGTTAAAAAAACCTGACAAATAAATTGTCAGGTTATAAAGCGTTTTATTAATTTTTAGTTTGGACTTGCGATATCCAATACAATTCTACCGTCAATCTGACCTTTTTTCATTTTATCAAAGACATCATTAATGTCTTCAAGCTTCGCAGGAGTAACCGTAGCTTTTACTAATCCTTCGTTAGCAAAATCCAATGCTTCCTGAAGATCTTTTCTGGTTCCTACAATAGATCCTCTTACCGTAATTCTTTTTAACACCGTTTCAAAGATAGGCAGTTCAAAAGATCCCGGCGGAAGTCCGTTTAATGCAATGGTTCCCTTTCTTCTCAATACATCAATACCTTGTTTGAAAGCAATCGGAGACACTGCCGTAATTAATGCTCCATGCATTCCTCCTACTTCCTTGTGTAAATATTCACCCGGATCCGTAGTTTTAGCATTCACTACTACATCTGCTCCCAGCTTTTTAGCTAATTCCAATTTATCATCCGCAACATCTATCGCCGCTACGTGCATTCCCATTGCTTTTGCATACTGCACCGCAACGTGGCCAAGCCCTCCTATTCCAGAGATGGCTACCCATTCTCCGGGTTTTGTTTCCGTTTCTTTCAATCCTTTGTATACGGTGACTCCCGCGCAAAGGATCGGTGCTATTTCCAGGAAGTTAACATTGGATTTAAGGTGCCCCACATATCTTGAATCTGCAATTACATATTCAGCAAACCCTCCGTCTACACTATATCCTCCGTTTTTCTGAGCTTCACATAGTGTTTCCCATCCTGTAATACAGTAATCACAGCATCCACAAGCACTGTACAACCAAGGAACTCCTACCGCATCACCTTCTTTTACCTGTGCTTCCGGACCGCAAGCTACTACAATCCCTACCCCTTCATGTCCGGGAATTAAAGGCATTTTAGGTTTTGCCGGCCAGTCTCCGTCCACAGCGTGCAAATCCGTATGACAAACTCCACAGGCAATTACTTTTACCAATACTTCATACCTTCCCGGTTCTCTTACCGGAACTTCTTCAATTTTTAACGGCTGACCATAACCCTGCACTACGGCAGCCTTCATAGTTTTTGGAATCATAAAATTTTCTTTTTGGTTGGTTTTTTTTATCAGATAAAAAAACAGCTTTGAATGCTTCAGAATTCCTCTGCATTCAAAGCTAGTCTAAAAATCGGAACTTTATTTTTTATTGGTTAGAAGAAACCAAGTTTGTTCTTGTTGTAAGAGATCAGCATATTTTTTGTCTGACGGTAGTGATCCAACATCATTTTGTGGTTTTCTCTACCTATACCTGATTGTTTATATCCTCCAAACGGTGCTCCTGCCGGATACGCATGGTATTGATTCACCCATACTCTACCTGCCTGGACATGACGTGGAATCTGATATAACTGATGAGCATCTCTGGTCCATACTCCTGCCCCTAATCCATAAATGGTATCGTTAGCAATCTCCAAAGCTTCTGCTTCATCTTTAAATGTGGTAAATGCCAATACAGGTCCAAAGATTTCTTCCTGGAAGATTCTCATTTTATTATTTCCTTTAAAAATGGTAGGCTGGATGTAATACCCTTCTTCAAAACCTTCGATAGTATTTACGTCTCCCCCGGTAAGAACTTCCGCTCCTTCTTCTTTTCCTAATTTAATGTAAGAAAGGATCTTATCTTTTTGAATTTTAGAAGCCTGAGCTCCCATCATTACTGTTTTATCCAATGGGTTTCCTACTTTAATCGCCTTGGTTCTTTCCACTACTTTAGCAATGAATTGATCAGCAATATCTTCCTGCACTAAGAGTCTTGAAGGACATGTACAGATCTCACCCTGATTTAATGCGAAAAGAACGGCTCCTTCTACTGCTTTATCAAGGAACTCATCATCTGCATCCATTACAGAGTTAAAGAATATATTAGGTGATTTCCCTCCTAATTCCAATGTTACCGGGATAATATTTTCCGTAGCATACTGCATTACCATTCTACCTGTCGCTGTAGATCCTGTGAATGCTGCTTTTGTTACTTTAGGATTGGTTACTAAAGCTCTACCCAATTCAGCACCAAATCCGTTTACTACGTTAAGAACTCCTGCCGGAAGCAGATCTCCAATCAGCTCTATCAAGACCAAAATAGAAATCGGTGTACTTTCTGCAGGTTTCAGCACCACACAGTTTCCTGCTGCCAATGCCGGAGCCAATTTCCACACAGCCATTAATAGCGGGAAGTTCCAAGGAATAATCTGTGCAATCACTCCAAGCGGTTCATGAACGATCAATGAAACCGTATCTTTATCCAATTCATTGTGAGAACCTTCTTCTGCACGGATTACGGATGCAAAGTAACGGAAGTGATCAATCGCCAACGGTAAATCCGCTGCCAATGTTTCTCTTACCGCCTTTCCGTTGTCAATAGTTTCTACGGTAGCAAGATATTCAAGATTCTGTTCCATTCTATCTGCTATCTTATTAAGGATAATGCTTCTTTCTGTAGAAGATGTATCTTTCCATGTTCTAAAAGCCTTTTCAGCAGCATTTACAGCAAGATCAAGATCTTCTTTGGAAGAATGCGCAGCCTGTGTAAATACTTTTCCGTTAATTGGGGAAACTACATCAAAAAACTGCCCGTTTACCGGAGCTGTAAATTTACCATCGATATAATTGTTATATTGGCTTTTAAATTGAGGCCACTGGAATGCAGTACCTGTTTTTTGTTCTGTTATTGTACTCATGATACTATTTTTACTATTTCTGTTCCACCAAATTACATTTTCATGATAAAAATCACGTAGCATAATCCTACAAAAAAACTTCAAAATAATATTCTCCTAAAATTTTATAATTTCCTTAACAATTCCATCCATTCAAAAATTCTTATATTTGATATGGAAGCCACACAAAAAAATGCAGAAATGAATGAAAATAAGTTTTTATTGGATACTCCTCAATTAAAAAAGGAAAATCAGCTATTAAGTTTAGTTGAAAACCAGACTACATTCAATCTGAATAATTGTGAACTGAGTATTTATGAAACCCACAGATCGGCTTTTGGGTTTAAGCTTCATTTTGATCATATTGCATTTACAGCTATGCTTCAGGGAAAAAAGTGGATGAAGCTGGAAAATAAAACCCCTTATTTTGAGTATAGTCCCGGAGAGAGCATTTTAATGGCTCCCGGAGAAACAATGGTTATTGATTTTCCCGATGCGGACAGGTTTCCAACCCAATGTATTTCCCTCAGCCTAAACCCTGAATTTATAGAAGATACTCTTAATTATTTGAATTATACCCTACCTAAAGTGGATGAAACTTCCCAATGGAATATTCAGCTGGAAGAGTTCTTTCTTTTTAACAATCAATCTCTTGCCTCAGCCACCAATAATATTATGAGGATCGCCATGGATACAAATACTCAAAAAGACATCATGGCCGATTTTGCATTAAAAGAGCTATTGATAAGGCTTATGCAGACTCAAGCCCGAAAATTGGTAGAAAACAATATCGCTAAAAATAAATCCCGGATTTCCTATGTTGTAGATTACATCAGAAAGAATCTTCATCAGAAGCTTTCCATAGACAGTATTGCAAAACTTGCGTATGTAAGTAAATCCAATTTCTTTAAAATGTTCAAAGAAGAATTGGGAACCTCCCCGAATGAATTTATTCTAAAGGAACGTATTAATAAGGCTAAGGAATTGCTCGCTAATAAAAACAGTATCAAAGAAACGGCTTTTCAAACCGGGTTCTCTGATACTAATTATTTTACAAGGGTATTTAAACAGTTTGTGGGGATTACTCCGAAGAATTATCAGAATAAGGTGATGTTTTTTGAGTAAGTTGGTGGGAAAGTTTTGGTGGGGAGTTTTTTATTCTCGCAGATTTTATCACATAATATATTATTTCTTTATCTTTTAATTATTTTTCCATCAAATTTGTTATAAAGTTTCTTGCTATTCTTTATCATTTTATAATCCCTTATTAATAAGGCAGATATATTTCCGTCAATATATTTATATCATCCATTTATTTTAGTTGAAGTTTTTTTCTAATTCGATTTTTGAATAATAATCAAGATACTTTGTATTAAGTATTTTACCAAATTTACATAAAGCTTGCAGCAATACAAAACTTCATTTTCTTTCAGAGAATTTAAAACAGTCTGTAGGTAGATGAAAACTAATTAAGTACTCAGAACTAAGTTGTTTTATTATTTCTTTTTTACTTCCATTAAATTAAAATTATAGGTTTAAGCAGTTTGTGATTATTACTCCGAAAAATTACCCGTGTAAGGTGATGATTTGAGTAATATGCCTTACTTTCTTAAAAATCGTGAAAATAAATTAATATTTTAATTCAATTAAGATTATGTATCAACATAATAGTATTCCATATAGCATTTCATAACTTCAATATTCATCAACCAAATTGAATCTTCTTCACAGTCGATAACTAAAAATTCAAAATCCCTTCCTTTACCTAATTCTAATGCATTTTTTGCAATATATTTATTACTTTGTTAATTTAAAAACGTTATTATATCTTATTAAATAAGGAGTTCCTAGAACAAAAGTTCCAGCAGGAGTAAAACATGAATTACCAAACTTCCCCAAAATAGTCATATGGTAGGTATCTCATGGAGAAAGATCCTTTGGAAAATTAACATACAAGCCATACATCCCATATCTACAAGTTATATTTATCCAATATACTAATTCCTGTTCTTCCATGAACAGGAGTATGAACACGAGTTATAACTATTTTCTCTCCTCTTTCAGCACTATTACCATCTAATTTATCATAGCTATATTTAACATTTCCAATATTTAATAATAACTGATGATAATCCTTTTTCATGTTTTTATTATTATACTAAAATTTAGGAAATAAGATTATAGTTTTTTAATGGATCTTTCATCTTAATTTTCCCAGTTCAAGGAACATTAATCACTTTTTCCAGAAATGAAATGCTAGATTTAAGATCCTCATTATTGTAATGAGAGGTAATAGTTTGTATTTTATTAAGATTGCATATGCTTTCTTGCCTATTGAAAAAATACTTTTCTATTTTATCATTATATTTTATTTCAATGACCAATAGTCTTTCCTTCCCTTTTTTATTGATTGAACATTGTTTTTTTATTCTTTCCAAATCTCGTTGGTTTATCTTATAAAATTGTTGTGGAAACTTCACTGTACCAATATTTTTATTTGTTAGAATAACTATCGGATAGGGTTTATCTGATTCCTTTAACGATGAAATAGAAATCGAATATTCTGTTTTACTAGAAGTGCAACTAATGAAAATAGTTGTTATTATAATTAGATTCGCAAATTTTATTTTTTTAACCATTGATATCTGTTTTTATATTGAATGTTATAAATAGGCATTGCAATTATATGATTAGATGGATAGAGATTAAAACCGTACCAAAATGTATGCAAAGCATGGGCTCCTGTATTATTGATCCCTACTAATGATAATTCAGCTCTCCATCCAACATTGAAATTCCTTAATTCTCTTCTTGGAGCATCTATAAATGTATATTGATTTCCATTCTTTAAATGGGGTGCATCTTTATAGTCTTGCTTTGTATAGTAATAAGGAGAGTTGTCATCTCCTGGTTGCGGATCATTATACACACTATAGTTATTTCCTCCGCCTATTGGGGCATTTGTAAATATAGTCTGTACCCATTCATAATTAGAATACTTGGATGTTTCACTATTAAATATAACTTCAACTTTTATACCTTTACTACCATCATTTGATATATAAGTTTCATACTCCTTGACTTTAATTTTTCCTACATACTCTCCATCACTATCATATACTTTAAATGAAGTTTTTGTTATATGCTCCAAGTGATTAAAAGCAGTAACAAAGAATCCATTCATTGCTCCCATCCAGAAATTACCTCCTCCTAATACACTTCCTACTCCTCCAGCAGCTATTCCAGACACCAATTTCCCAGCATTCGTCCCCCAAAAGCCTCTAGCCCCCTGAAGAAAGTCACCACTTAAACTCGAAAATGCTCCACTTAAAGCTCCATTGGCAAAACCACCTCCCATAACCGTAGAGATTACTCCCATACTTATAGCATGGGCACTTGCCCTTCCAATAATAGTACCAATAGGCCCTAGAGTATTAGTAACACCTGCAATTGCAAATACAGAACCTATTCCAAAAGATAGTCCTCCACTTAGAATTCCCATAATTGCTGCCTGAGACATGGATTTAAAAAATCCATTAACGCTAAAATTACCGTTTATCAGAGCAGTAACAGTATAGGTAGCAGCTGATATAGCTACAGCTGAGAAAGCTGCTTTGGCGACCACAGCAATAATTGTAGCAAAAGGAATAAACTCTCCACTTGGATCGTTAAACATCAATGGATTATTGAGAACATACCCATACTTATTGTAATTCTGGGTATTGTAAGGATCCTGGATGTTCTCATCTGCATTTAAGAATCTTCTTAACAGTGGATCATATAATCTACCGTTCATATGGATGATTCCTACCTCTGCAAAATGCTCGTGGCTCGTATATCCTCTCTCAATAAGTAATGAAGTATTATCAATGACATTCTTATCCGTTATCACTGATTCATTTCCTATCTGTAAATGAGTAAAATTACCCCACGCATCAAAATGCCGTTGCTCAAGCTTATTTCCTGCTTCATCACTGATCGCTAAGATACTTCCTATGTAGTCTTTATGTAAAAATTTATATGATCCGCTGCTCTCTGTATAGTTCTTTAAATATACAATATTTGATTCATAAGGACTTCCTCCAATGTATAAAACATGCTTTTCTTTTCCGGTAGTATTATCCCTTACCACTTCAAAGCTTCCGTCTTGACTGTAGAACTTGGTAAACTTACCATCCTGGTCAGGATCAAAGTTTCCTCCGTAGGTTACTCGTTGCCTCATACTGGTTAGTCCATACTGGAAGGCTACATCTCCTTTCTGTCCGTTAATATAAACAGGATCATTGTTCTCATTATAAGCAATGCTTTGAATCAAATCATTATTATAGTTCTGAGTTCCGGCTGCATTTAAGGTCATTCCTGTTGGCTGATACACCTTAGCTGAATTTCCAAACTGAATGGTTCCTACCTGATCGTTCTGAGTAATTCTTCCTTTGGCATCATAGACATTTCGGTTGGAAGTAGGTTTTACTCCCGTTACCGGATTCGTCCAGTTGACCAACCTATTGTTATCATCATAATCAAAAGATTCTACAATATTAAAGTCTCCTCCGGTAATTTTCAGCTTTAACTCGTTTTTAATCGCATCAAATGAATATGCTTGTTGAAGGATACTCGGCTTTACAGAGGATGAATGATTGACATTATTTAAAAACCCATTGCTATCATATGAATTTTTTATTTCTGCCGCTCCCAATTTAGCCGTTAGCACCTGTCTTCTGGCATTAATACTCTTTAATTGCCATAATATTTTTCCGGTAGTTTTGTCTTTTACCAAATAGAGCTGCCCACCTCCCCAAGGGCTGTAAACATTTTCTATCTGAACTTTAGTAAGAACTCCTGAAGAGTACAGCTGTTTTTCGTAGGAAATTACCCTTGCTTTATCATCATAAGTAAGTCCTTTCTGAATAAAGTATTTTCCATTGCTGCTCTCCGATGAAGATAAGACTCTTCCCTGTGGATCGTAAGCAATATTGGAACTATAAGGCTGTCCTTTAGAGAATCCATATTTTGAAATAATCCTTCCTTTATTATCATAGCTGAAGGAAATAGATTTATCGGTAGCATGGCCTCCATCTGTGGTGGAAAGTTCTTTCTGAGAAATCAGTTGTCCCAGATTGTTATAATCATATTCTTTAGTTCCTTTAGGACTGGTAATCTTTTTAGGATGACCAAATCCATCGTATTCATATTTATATAATCCATTGGAAGGATCATTGAATTCTGATTTTCTTCCCCAGACATCATATTTTGTTGTAACAATATTAGTTCCATACTGTGCCTTAATTTGTTCTCCTACAGCATTATAAGAAAACTTGATCGTTCCTCCTTTATCTGTGGAAGAAATAATATTTCCTAAAGCATCTGTAGTTTTAGAAGTTGTTCTTCCATAGCCATTAAGTTCTTTTTCAGTAGTGATATTACCGGAAATAAAAGTTTGTATTTTTTTGCCATTAAACAAAGTAACAGTAACCTTAGCTGGAAAAACTGAATCATCATAGGTTATGTTTGTCCATTGTTTTTCAGGCTGAAGATGCCCATTAAAATAGGGTTCAGACTCTTTTATTTTTCTTCCTAGAATATCATATTCAACTTCTTTGAGAATATATTGTCCATATACAAATGCATTGGATGAAGTTTTATAATCCTGCCCTAATTTATTGGTATATTTTTTAGAAGTTTCCTTATTAGGATTATTTTGAGTAATTATTATATTAGCTTGAGCATCTCTTTCGTACTGAAAGGTAGTCGTTCCTCCCAGGTTAGTTTTAGATTTCATGAGTTTACCCCAAGGATCATAATCATTTTCTAAAGTATTTCCTAAAGGATCTATTTGCTTCTTAACCTGTCCCCAGTCATTATAAATAATATGAGTTTCTAATCCCAAATTATCTGTTTTTTTCTCTACAAATCGTCCTTTAGCGTCATATTGAGATCCTGTGGTTTGAGTTTGAGAATCTATACTGTTACTTATAATCTTCTGGGTGATATTTCCAAAGGCATCATAATTATAAGTTTCAAGCAAGTATCCCGTATTATCTCTATTCCAGGTTTTAAGAGTTTTTAACTGGTTATTATTATCATATGTATATTCTTCCTTAAGCGATTTAGTATCACCATAAGCTTGTACTACCTCAGTTTTTGTTTGAGCCCTTCCTATAAAATAATTAGCTCCTATACCCGATGAGTTATGGGTATATATAAACTTAGAAGTTGTAATAGCATAGTTGTTATTAACTTTAGATACATTTTTGGCAGGAAGATAATACTCTCCATAGGTTATTGAATTTTCTGTGAGTGTACCTGTTAAAAAATCTTTTGTTTTAATTAAGCTAGGAATTATAGCTTTAACAACTCGAGACTTATCTGAATCCGGTATATAAGTAATAAGCTGACCATTCAGTAATTGATCAGACTGGTAAATAGTAGATTTAAAACTCAATAATTGAGTATTAGTTTCTGAAATATTTGTAGGAAATATTTTATTTTCATCATTAGTTCTAATACTCCATTCTTTAGCTGGTAATCCCTCATTTAAAATATCCATTTCCACACCACTCCAAACCTTCGTATTCTCAAATCCAGTGGTATACCATGAAGAGCGGGCAGTTTGATGGTAGCCAATTATTCCTTTTCCCTGAAATTTACCGGTTAACCCCCTATATCGGAAATCTTGTTTTCTCCCTTCTTGTTGAATTTGAGATACGGCATATTCATTATCTACTCTATTCAATGAAAAATAAGGATAATATTCTTTTTTTACTTTTTTATAAAAATTAGAATTATTTGTATTATTAGGAATGACTTCAAGGTATTTAACTGTAGTTGTAATTCCTCCCTGTATAACTGAACTTATACGTCCCAGCTCCTCAAGAGAAGTAGGTGCTTTAATCTTTTTAAGATACTGTTTCCAGTATATAAATACATTATAATAATTATTATTAGACTTAATAGGATTAGTAAGAGGAGTAAATAATGTTAAATCCATTATGTCCTGTGTTCCATAAGTAGGACTAACCAATGATGGTATGGATTGAAAGTCTAAAGTACCATCAGAAGCCGTTCCATTAGCTAATCGAGTACTTATAACATATCCAAAGTCTCTAGATCCAGCTGCATTAAACAAATTAATCTGATTATATGAAAAAACCTGTATTACATCCGACTTTCCGTCTTTATTCATATCAGTAACAGCAAAGGAGTATTGTTTAGCAAATTTTGCATAACTATTCGTCATTTGTTTCTGATACTTCCTATAAGTAAAAAACTCCTTTTTCAGAAAATTATTAAATCCTTTTTCTGTTCCTATGTAAAATCTCCAATCATCTGGTTTACCAATAGCATAATCTGTTACAGGAATAGTGAAATCAAGTTTTCCATCTCCATTAAAATCTCCAAACAATATAGGAAACTCCGGATCCTTGTTTTCTATAAGGTTACCTGTAAACTTGATTTTTTTCAAATAATTATATGAAGATACTTCCACAAACTCAAATACTGTGTATTTTGTATTGGAAACATCTATAATCTCTGTCTTTCCATCACCATCAATATCAATATATTTTTGTTCCGTATAAAGACTTTCATTAATTGACGGATCTACTTTATACATTGAATCACGGCTATTTGATTTCAGGTCGATGATAAAATTCTTGACATCATTATTACACTGGGAATTAATACATTTTTTCTTATCTAGTGTTAAAAAGACATCTTCAATCCCATCACCATTCAAATCTCCATGGTCAAATTTCACAGTTGTATCACATGTAGCTCCCGGCTCACAATAATTATTGGAAATCAGTTTATTAAATACTTTTACAAAAGAATTATTTCTAAATATATACCCACATAAATATCCATCTTCATACTGTACAATTCCATTTCCATTATATACCTGTCCTTCTTCATCAAGTAATGTACTTACAACCTTTGCATCATTATTAAACTGCTTATTGGTGATAATATTGGTAAATGTTTCATTAAAAGCTCCCAGTTTTACCGTTCCGTTATTCATTACAAAATCCAAATAGGAATCACCATTGAAATCACCCGTGAATTTTACATTATTAAAAGGATCAGGATTTCCAGTATATTCGTCTACTACAGAATTGGCCCGTTCCGGATATTTAAAGTTGACAGGATTAGCCGGCTCATTAATAGAATTAAATTCTGTTATTTTACTTACAAATTGATAGTTTGTTCCGTTATTAAAATAATCAATTCTATACTTTTTAAATTGATTATTATTTGATTTTACAACTATATAGTCAAGAATTTTTCTCTGAATTCTTGCTATTCCATTAATATAAGAAGACTCAGCTAAACTTCTTTCCAAATAGCTGAACTGGATTTCATTAAAATGAGATTTGCCTAATTTTTCATTACCACCCCATTTAATAGATGAAACAACTGCCACATTATCTAGTTGTGAATAATTATACGTAATATAATTCCCTTGAGCATCCTTCCATTTTACCATATTATATTCTATGGGAGTCCTTGCAGTACTATTTCCTGTTGTAGTTCCTCCATACCACGCCTGAGAACCATCTTCAAATGTTACCTCCCAATATTCGGGACCTTGCCATGGCTGTCCAGAAATACCTCCTATCGACTTTATTTTAAGATTGGAATACTTTTCTGTGATATATTCTGCTCCATTCTTTCCATACTCTCCTGATTTTAAAATTAATCTCTGCCCATTAAAGCTATAATAATCCGAATTATCTAATTGTATTCCTTTAGCTACATCATCATTTTCAACATTTTTTCCTATTCTAGAAATAGCTGTAATCCCAGAAATATTCCATCCATATCCAGCAATCCCATTCCCTGAACCACTGGTATATACCAAATTAATTTGTGGTGCCACACTTTTCACTCCGGGAGGCAAGGCAATGGGCAGTGTAAACTGCAATTGTCCAGCTCCATTCACTTCTATTTCTCCTTTCGTATCATGGAAGCTTTGTCCTGAAGGAGCCGTTGTTCCAGAGGGGTTTGTGGCCCCTGCTTGTGAATCAGTGGGTCCTCCTCCAGCACTCTCATTAGAAGGTCCGATCTTTGCAATAAAAGGATTCGAAACACTGGAAGTAGCTTTAAAGCCAGGAGCTAAAATAACAGTCTGCGGATCCTGAACCGTTCGGGAGCTACTTTCCTGCTGATATAATATAGTTTGTGAATATCCCAATACTGATAGTAAAGAGAGAAACAACGAATAAAAATTCTTCATATTTGTGTTTTATAAAATGAAAAGAAGAGAAATAGAAATCATCTACTTATAATCCAATCCTATTCAGTCATTAGAAAAAGTTATCTCTTCGTAATGTTTTTACTGAACTTTCTACCATCTTTTAAGGTAAACTGTAAAACATAGACTCCCCAATTATAGCCGGTCATGTTGATCTTCAATTGCTTGTTTAGGTTGGCAAGATTTTGCTGCTGGAACTTCCAGTGAACAGTACTGTGCTCATATAGTGAAACAGACGCAATAAGCTCATCAAGCTCATCTGTCCAGTCTATTGTAAGGATATCATTTACCGGAACAGGATATAAGCGCACTTGTTTCCAAAATTCTTTTTCATCTATCGCTAAAGATGATGTTTGAAGGGTTTCACTAGATTTTTCCAGGGATCGAACCTCTCTTTTACCAATCTCATCTTGAGCTTTCTTGCCACTTATATTGGTTCCCCGGTATCGTTGGTTTCCAGCTTCATCGTATTTGAAATAAACTTTGGTCTGAGAAAAACCAAGGATACTTACTCCCAGAGAGAATAGAGATAATAGTTTTGTTTTCATCAAAAATTTGTGTTTTAATTTTATAAGAATACTTCTTATCTTTTTTCAGAAAGAAGCTGTTTCAATTGACTTTCCAGTTTTTCAATCTTTTCAGATTGCTGCATTAAAGTCTCATTCTCTTTTTGTAAATTTTTAATCTGCTTATTCTGTTCTATGGAATAAAGGGTAAGCTCTTCAACCTTTTCCAAAAGCTTAGCATTCATTTGCCCTAGTCCAATTCCATTCTCTTCGACTTCTTTTGCAGATGGAATATTAGGTAAATGTCCTTTTTCAGAAATATATTTTTCGATGTCTTCTAAGCTGTTAAGAGTATAGTTGTTTTCAAAAACATAATCAGGCCAGTTTTGTAGATCTACTTTTACTTCTTTAGCATGAACTATTCCATTCACATCTAATTTATTAGTTGGATTACTAATCCCAATTCCGACATTACCATTATCTATGGCTGCAAAATTTGAAGTTTTCCCATTAATATCAGTACTCCCATAGTAAGTTCCCTTAGGAAGATTATAAAGAGGATCATGAATAGACACCGTTGCAAGGCTTAAACCGGCTGCATCCTGATATGCTCCAGTATTAGATATCAATTCTGCATTAGCATAATAATATTTCGTTCCTCCTCTTAAAAAAACTATAATATTATTGGTCTCATTTGCAGCTAAAACCCTTCCTAAAAAATGGACCACTTTAGAACTTGGTAATGTTGTTTCAAATCCAGAAGAGAAATTATCCACTCTTAGACCATTTCCTCTTGATCCCCATCCGTTTCCAATACCTGTTATAGCAACAATACCATGAGCCAGCCAGTTTCTCCCTTCATGAATATTTGGACGAGATATAAAAAAAGTTCTGTTACCTCCATCAGGAGTTGTCGACTTAAAACTTACAGGAACATACTGATTAACATTTCCAGCAGTCGTAAAACTTGAGAAAGTTTGTGATTGAACATTGTGAAAAATCACAAAAATTAAAATAAATAGAATTTTTTTCATCAAATGCGTATTTTTAATTAAAATATATACAAATTTAAACTCAACAAGTTATTCTCAGCCTTCATTTAACAAACTTAAAACAACTTATATTTTAATTCCATAAAAAAAGCCTCTTACAGAGACTTTTCAATATATAATATCGCAATTCTTTTCAAGAAAGATAATCATAATACCTTGCTCCCTGCAAAACCGGGCTATCAGGTTCTATGGACTCCAGGCCGAAACCTTTATAATCTTTATTAACGGAATGTTTTAACTGCTTTCTGTGTAATTTCTCATAAGTGTCAAAATCAATAGAAGTCCTTTTATTCAGTTGTTCAAAAAGATTCCATTTTGAAACCACATCCTTCCAGTTTCCGGAAACCTTCCCTGCAAAAACCTTGGATTTCGAACCGCTTCCATATCCCAGAAAGCCAATTTCCTGTCCTGCAAGGTCTTCATTCTCATTATAAGAAGTAGCTAAAGCAGAAAGAAGCGCCATAAAAATAGATGCTGTATACATATTCCCTATTTCCGAAGATGCCCGTTGTGATTTCTCTATTTTTTCATTGATGAAATTGATATATTCTTCAGATTTGGCCACTGCCTTTTGTTCCTCAGGAGTTTGATAGGATATATTATTTTCTAAACTATAAATCTCTGTAAAAACTCTTTTCCCATGAAATGCGTAAGGAAGATGAAAAATAAGATACTTCCAGTTTTCATATGGTTTTTGCTGCCCTGTAATATCTTTGTAATGCTGATAAGCTTCACGTATTCTGTCCTGGTAACACTGATTGGAATACTGGCCGTCAAATACAGGCTCATCGGTAAATATCTCAATAGTATCAGGAAAAGATTCCGGAGCATTTACCAAATTTTCTTTTGGGTATTGTCTTCTCGGCTTAAAGAAATCAAAAACACTTTCCGTAGCTACTCCCCAGTTATTTTCAATTTCCAAAAGGTCAGGTTTAGAAGAAACCAATAAAGCAACAGCACCTCCTCCCTGGGTATACTCACCTGAGGATGCCAATTCATATTTAGCATAATCACTGGCAATAACAACAGCTTTCTTATCCGGATTTACCCTTACAAAGTCTAAAGAATTGTGTAATGCATCCACTGCTCCTACACAGGCAAAGGTCATGTCCACTACATCACAGTTTCTGAAGCATCTCTCTCCAAATTCTTTTTCCAGGACCTTTTCTACCATCTGCATGGCATAGGTAGCTGTAGGTTTCGCCGCATCGAGGGCACTTTCAGTTCCTAAGTAAATTCTTGAAATATCTTTAGGGTTAATATTATAATCTTTGATCAATTTCAGCAATGATTCTGCTGCAAATGTAGCTGCATCTTCATGAACATCCGGCAACGCCATCTTATGTAAACCAAGGCCCTTTTCCAGTTTTGCCGGCTCAATGCCTCTTTTTTCTGCTAAATCTTTTATTTCCAAATACAAAGAAGGCACATAATAGCTTGCTGCCTCTATTCCAAAACTCATATTTTTAATTTTTATACGAATTTAAAAAAGAAAACTTGAACAGACCCGCATTATTGTCCAGTTTTTATATGAATATATATTCCAAAGGGATAATATATGATATAAATCAAGTATTCATTTATCCCTGACATTGAATATCTCACCCCTCATTAAGTAAACCCGAAGAAAAGCTTTACTTGTAAATCAATATTCTTGTTAAATAAAAACGGCATCTTACTTAGATGCCGTTTTTTATTTTAATCTGTTTAAGATTATTATTTATAACTCTCAATAGCCTTGTTTAATGCATCAATCTGAGGGTTAATGCTGGCTGCCTGCTGAGGATTTTGTTTTAATAAATCCATTTTTTTACTTAATCCGTCTTTCAGCATCTGATGGATCATCATCTTAGCCTGAGGATTTTCTGCAATCTGACTTTTCGCCTGACCCAATATTTTGGTAATACTTTCAGTAGCCTTCAAATTATCAGAGGACATGATCCAGTTGAATCCTTCCTCTGCAGATTTCCCTAATTCGGGATCCTGGAATTTCACAAACGGATAGAATGCTGCAATCGGTGCAATATTCGCCATCTGGGAAGTGACTTTATTTTTAACAACGATAGGCAGCATTTGAGTAAGTAAATCCTCAGATGCATTCTCCAGATCGATCTTATCTGCCAAAGCACTTATTCTGGAAGGATCGATAGCAGAAATGGCTCCTAATGAATTTCCTCTTACAGAATTGGAAACTGCATTTAATCCTTTTTCAAAGATAGGAAGGTACTTTTTATCCTTAGTCTTAGCCAATGCCGCAATTGCAGAGGCCTGAACCAATGTTTTAGGATCATTGTTCGCCAGTTTTTCAACATCGCCTGCCAATGCTTTAGACTGATCTCCATTGGAAAGGTCCATCAATTCCAACGCTTTCATTCTCACTCGGAAGAAAGGATCTTTTAATGCTGCAGATAATAATTTTGTAGCGGAAGCATTTTTTCCTACCTGGTCTTTGATTCCGTTCAAAGCGTTATATCTGCTTTTAAATTCTTTGGAATTAGTAAACTGCATCAGGTATTGCTCTGGTGTTTTCGTATCGGTGATATCTGCCAGTAAAACTCCGTCTGCATTAATGTTTACTAAATCAGGATTTTTAGACGTATCAAAATTAAATGTATTCTTGGCTGTTGCATTTACCCATACGTTATATCTCTTAGGTTTCCCGTTATCATATACATCAATAGCCAGTGGGAATTCAAAAGGAAGTTCCTGGCTCTGGTTGATCGTTACCGCCACCTGTTTTTTAACCGGTTCAAAGGTATATGTATAGTTGATCTTCGGATTTCCGCTTCCGTAATACCATTGATTAAAGAACCAGTTCAGATCTTTTCCTGATACTTTTTCAAAAGAAAGCCTTAGCTGATGAGCTTCAGCATTTTGATATTCATTTGTTTTCAGATAATCGTTCATGCCCGCAAAAAAAGCATCATCTCCCAGATAATTCCTTAGCATATGCAGGATCCCTCCTCCTTTCTGATAGGTTACAAGGTCAAAAACATCTTCACGGGAAGCATAATCAAATCTTACCAGGTTCTTATTAAAATCCCCCGGATTATGGATGTACATATTAACATCGGACATCAGGTGGTAATCTGCCTGATCTTTTCCATATTTATATTCGTTCCACAGATATTCGGAATAGTTGGCAAAAGATTCATTCACCGTAAGGTTACTCCAGCTTTCAGCAGTTACAAGGTCCCCGAACCAATGGTGGAAAAGTTCATGGGCGATAACATCTTCCCATTTGTTTTCATCGATTAGCTGCCCCGGCTTCTGAAGCACAGAGCTTCCATGTAATGTAGCCGTCGTATTTTCCATTGCTCCACTTACGTAATCTCTACCTGAAATCTGAGCATATTTGGCCCATGGATAATCATATCCGAGCTTTTTAGAGAAGAAATCAATCATCTCCGGAGTATTTCCGTAGATCTGCTTTGCATAAGGCTCATATTCTTTCTCTATATAATAATCTACAGGAACATTTTTCCATTTATCTTTAACAATGGCATATTCTCCTACTCCCATAAAGAAAAGGTAGGTGGAATGTCTTTTATCCATTACCCAATGGTCTGTTCTTAATCCGTTGGATTCTTTTTTGGATTCTTTTAAAACCCCGTTGGAAAGCGTTACATATTTATCAGGAACGGTCATATAGATTTCCTGAGTTGTTTTCTGATTGGGCTTATCTATAGTCGGGAACCATGCGGATGAAGATTCCGTTTCTCCCTGAGTCCAGATTTGGGTTGGCTTATCGGGATCTTTTCCCTGCGCATTAATGAAGTATAAACCTTTGGCATCATTGATAGCCGCACTGCCTTCCTGTTTTACTTCATTCGGACGGGAGGTATATTTGATGTAAACCGTATATTGCTGGTTTCTCTGATACGTTTTATCTAAAGCAATTTTTAAAACATCATCTTTATAATCATATTTTAAAGGAGACATTTTACCATTGTTATCTAAAGCTACTTCATGGATAAGCATTCCTTTGGCATCCAGTGTCAGCTCATTGGTAGGATAGAAATAAGGAGATGCCGTCAACCATTCCTCTCCGTTCATCTGCTCTTTTTCGTAGTCAAAATTAACTTTAAGCTTGGTATGCTTAAGCTCTGTCACTTTTGTATGAGTAGCTCTGTACACTTTCTCCCTTCCTGAGGTATCCGTTTGGGCCCATACATTTCCGGAAAATATCATTCCCAGTATGGCAATAGATAAAATAGCCTTTTTCATTATTTTTTAGAATTATTTTTTGTCAATATATCAAAAATATCGTTAACGAGGGTTTCATAGTCCCCTTTTTTAAGTTGTTCTTTAGTTTTAGCAAATGCTTTTTTCAGTTCACTTTCGGGATTTTCTTCGACGATGATTTCCGCTGAACTTACTCCTTTTAATTGAAGAACAGCATTTTTCAATGCTTCAATATCTGCCTTTTCTTCAATATTTATTTTTAAATGTTTCATATTATTCTTTTGTAAAGGTGTTCTTTATTCCGCTCTGAATAATAATAAACTGCTTTTTTGCCGGATAAAAATCAATCACAATCCTTGCTGCATCAAATTTAAAGCTGGTATCGGAAACTGCTTCGAGAGGAAATTCACTCTGCCCCGTTGCCTGAGCCATAAGTTTTTTATTCCTGATAAAGATATTAATTTTTAAAGGGATATCGGGAGAGCTATATGTTCCCACGAATTTCTGAAGTTCAGCTTCGGGAATTTCATAGGATCTAAAAGAAGGCATCTCAAAATCCTTTCCTGTAGCTGCCTCCAACATTTTGATCGAAATCTCATTGGTATCCATATCCGCCTGATTGGTGGTATAGCTTATAGCCGTTTTGAGATCAGGGAAATAAAAGAGTACGGACCTGAAATTATCTATACCCCCTGTATGTCCGAATCCCCAATATTCATCAAAAGGAACTTTTACCAATCCGTACCCATAGTTTTCATTAAAGCTTTTCATCTTTTCCAGACTTTCTTTTCGGAGCAGCTTTCCTTTTTCGAGACCAAGAATAAATTGTAAAAGCTCAGTAGGTGTGGAAATAATATTTCCGGCTCCTATAGGAATACTCATATCTGTTTCTGATGAAAGATCATATTTCCCATTAATAAACTGATAAGACTGGGCCTGATTTTTCGTAGGATCAATTTTCCCTCCTACTTTCGTTAAAGTTAAGCGTAAAGGTTTTACAATTTTCTGTTTAATCAGCTCCGCATATGTTTTCTTATATATCTTTTCAAGAATAAAACCTAGCAGAATGTAATTGGAATTGCTGTATTCATATCTGGTACCGGGCTCAAAATCACTTTTGTATTTTTTGATTATCGTAACCAGGCTGTTCTCTGTCTGTGGCTGGGTATGATATTGCCAATATCCGGCTTCATTGGTCAGATTATGAATTCCGGTCCTGTGCTGCAGTAAGTTTTCAATGGTAATTTTATGGGCATTGGGAATGTCCGGATAAAATTCAGACAGCTTTTTATCAAGGGAGATTTTCTTTTCTTCTACTGCCTTCATGATTAATACTGCGGTAAAAGTTTTGGAAATAGAGCCAATACGGTATTGTGTATTCATATTAGCCTTCTGCTGTTTTTCCACATCGGAAAAGCCTGTTACCTTGAGGAAAGATGGCTGATCATGATCTGCAAATGCAAAGCTTCCCATCACTTTATGATTGACAAATAAAGAATCCAGGTAATCTCCAAGTTTTTTTCTTACTCCATTCTGAGAAAAAACAACAGTGGAAACCATTAAAGCAACCAATAAGTAAAACTTTTTAATCATAAACAGATTTTACTGATAAGTTGAAAAAATTTAATAAATGTTACAAAAAAAGTGAAGCATAAGCCTCACTTAGTATTTATTTATTAAACAGCAACAGGCGCTTTAATTCCCGGATGCGGATCATAATTTTCCAGAGTGAAATCTTCAAAACTGAAATTAAAAATATCTTTAATCTCAGGATTCAGCTTCATCGTCGGTAATGGTCTCGGTTCCCGTGAAAGCTGTTTTTTAACCTGCTCAAAATGATTATTATAAATGTGAACATCCCCAAAACTATGCACATAATCTCCCACCTCCAGATCACAGACCTGCGCTACCATCATAAGTAATAATGCATAACTGGCTATATTGAAAGGAACTCCAAGAAAGACATCTGCACTTCGCTGATAAAGTTGTAAAGATAACTTGCCATCAGCCACATAAAACTGGAACATGGCATGACAAGGTGCTAAAGCCATAGCAGGAATTTCCGCAACGTTCCATGCAGAAACGATCAGCCTTCTGGAATCAGGATTTTTTTTAATCTGTTCTATCACTGCTGAAATCTGATCTATAATTTGATGATCTGCTCCTCTCCAGCTTCTCCACTGAGCTCCGTAAACCGGTCCGAGGTTTCCGTTCTCATCTGCCCATTCGTCCCATATGCTTACTCCGTGATCATTCAGGTATTGAATATTGGTATCTCCTTTCAGGAACCAGAGCAATTCATAAATAATAGATTTTACATGAACTTTTTTGGTAGTTACCAAAGGAAAACCTTTTGACAGATCATATCGTAACTGATACCCGAAAACACTGCGTGTTCCTGTTCCCGTTCTATCCGTTTTATCGGTCCCGTTATCTAAAATATGCTGTAAAAGGTCTAAATAATTCTGCATGTCAAAAACTCATTTTATGTTCCAAATTTAGAAAAAACAAAATGAAAACCTATTATCATAGATCATAAAAAAAGCACTCATTTTCATAAGTGCCTTCTATTGAAATCAAGTTAAAAAACCTGTTAGACTGCTGTATAACCTCCATCTACAAGGTAATAACCACCTGTCATGAAAGAAGATTTTTCCGAGCTTAAGAATAATACAAGCTCTGCAACTTCCTGTGCGGTCCCCAATCTGCCCATCGGATGTTTTCCAACCAAAGCTGCTCTTGCATTACTATCCATATTCTCAAGCAAAGGAGTTTCGATATATCCCGGACCTACTGAATTACAACGTATGTTCTTTTGTCCGTATTCCACACCGATATTTTTGGTTAAACCTACCACCGCATGCTTAGCTGCAGTATAGGCAGAAGAAAGTGGCGCAGCAACGGTACCGTGGATAGAAGCAATATTAACAATTACTCCGCCTCCGTTTTTCTCCATTTGAGTCAGCTCATATTTGCATCCGTAAAATACTCCGTCTAAGTTGATGCTTAAAACTTTTCTCCAGCTGTCCAGTCCATAATCACCCGTTAAAGCTGCTTCTCCTCCAATTCCTGCATTATTACATGCAATATCCAGTCTTCCGTATATTTCAACTGTTGCCTTGACCAACGCTTCAATCTCCTGCGCATTAGAAGTATCCGCCTTTACAAAGGTGGCTTTACCTCCTGCAGATTTAATTTTTTCTACTGCCTGTTTACCATGTTCTTCATTGATATCAGATACTATAACTTTAGCACCTTCTTTAGCGTATGTCTGTGCAATAGCGAGACCTATTCCGGATCCCGCACCTGTTACCAAGGCAACTTTGTTTTCTAAAATTCCCATAAAATGTGATCTTTAAAATTATTATTATGTTAAATCTAAGCAGCAAAAACAATGCAAAACTCCGCATACAAGGGAGTTTTTAATACTTAATTAACGTATCTTAAAAATGTCTGTCGAAAAAAAACAGCCTTTCGTCGAGAGAATACCAGCTAATGTCTATTAGAATTGATATTGTATAACGGTTATCCCAACTTTGTCCTGTAAATAAGAACAAGGTATATGAAAAAATTAATTTTAATAGCGTTTTTTTGGGGAACCACAGTACAGGCTCAAAAAGTATGGACGTTACAGGATTGCCTTGATTATGCCGTAACTAATAACATCACCGTTAAAAAAACAGTGCTGGATAAAAGTGCGGCGGAGCTGAATTATCAACAGCAGAAGAACAACAGACTTCCGAGCTTATCCACTTCAGCCTCGGTAGGAGTTACTAACGGATCCAGTATTGATCCTATTACCAGTGATTTCGTAAATGAGACGATATTCTCAAACAGCTTCGGATTGTCAAGTAGTGTTGTTTTATATCAAGGAAATAAAATGAATCTTCAGATAGAAAAAAACAAAATGCTTGTAGATCAGTCCTCCCTCTATCAGAAACAGGCCAAGAACAGTATTGTTTTAAGTGTTCTGGAATCCTATCTTCAGGCCCTTTATTATTATGAAGGAATTAAAATAGCTGAATTTACGGCGAGCTCTACCGCTCAGGAATTAAAGCTGACCCAAATAAAATATAAAAACGGAGCCATTGCCAAATTAGATCTGGCAGATGTGGAAACACAGAGTGCACAAAATCAGTATAATGTGGTGAACAGTCAGAACTTATACAACCAGCAGGTTTTAAAATTAAAACAGCTGTTGGAGCTTGATCCTTCCGTAGATTTTCAGATTGAAAAAGTGACGTTAAGCGATGCTTTGGATATTATTCCGGATAAACTTGAAGTATTTGCTGTTGCCAGAGAAAGCCTTCCTGATGTTAAGATCTATGATATGCAGAATACAATTCTATCCAAAGATCTTGAAATAGCAAAAGCAGGCTACCTTCCTTCCGTATCCCTGAATGCAGGACTCAATACGGGATATAGTAACACGAGAGATTTCGGATACTGGGAACAGCTGAAAAGTAATTTCAATAAATCTTTAGGGTTGTCCATCAGTATTCCTATTTTTTCTAAAAAGCAGAATGACACGAATGTTAAGCTCGCTCAGATCGATATTGAACAGAATAAACTCGATAAAACAAGTGCTGAAAAAACACTTTATGCCAATATAGAAACGGCCTGGCAGAATGCAATAGCCAACCAGTCCCAGCAGGAAGCGTCAAAAGTCGCCCGTGACAATGCCAAACTGGCTTATGAACTGGCTAATAAAAAGTATGAATTCGGAGGATTAACCACTACCGAGCTTACCGTAAGCAGAAATACTTACTTAAGTAATGAACAGACTTATCTCCAATCCAAATATATGGCTGTCTTATATAATCAGCTTCTGAACTTTTATCAAGGAAAAACGTTAACCTCCAACTAAATCTATTGTTATGAACCCAACTTATAAAAAATATTTTAAAAACTCTATCATTGCACTGATTGTGGTAATTGCCATCTTCTTTGGTTATCAGTTTTTCGGAAAGGAAAAAGAGGCGGCTATACAGGTACAGACTACGAAAATATCTGCTTCTGATGTCACTACATCTGTAACAGCAACGGGAACCGTAGAACCGGTGGACCAGATTGACGTAGGTACACAGGTTTCAGGACTTGTCAACAAAATATATGTAGATTACAACTCCCAGGTGACAAAAGGACAACTGCTTGCCGAGCTGGACAAAACCATTCTACAGGAATCCGTTAATAATGCAATGTCCCAGTATAGTGCCGCTGCCAATGAGCTTAATTATTATCAGCAAAATTATACCAGACAGAGTAATATGTACAAGGCCGGAGTAATCAGTAAAGCGGATTATGAGCAGGCGGCCTACCAGGTAAAAAATGCCCAGCAGACATTAAGCCAGAGAAAAACAGCTTTAGCACAGGCAAAAACCAACCTTGGATATGCCAATATTTATGCTCCCATCGATGGAATTATCCTGAGTAAGGAAGTGGAAGAAGGGCAAACGGTAGCCGCAAGTATGACTACTCCTACCCTCTTTACGATCGCTAAAGATATCACCAAAATGCAGGTGGAAGCCAATGTGGATGAAGCAGATATAGGCGAAGTAGAAGTAGGACAAAGAGTAAGCTTTACAGTAGATGCCTATCCTCAGGAAGAATTCAGTGGAAAGGTAAGACAGGTAAGATTGGCTGCCACTACCGAATCCAACGTAGTTACCTACACCGTAATCGTAGATGCAGACAATCCGGAGCAAAAATTAAAACCGGGACTTACCGCAACCATTACCATTTATACAAAAGAATTAAAAAACATCAATACTATTCCGGCTTCTGCATTAAGCTTTAGCCCTGAATCAGAAACATTACAGCAATATTATGCCCAAAACAATATACAGGCTGATGTTCCTGAAACCAAAACAGGAAAGAATAAAGAAAAATATGTCTGGGTAAAAAACAGCAATAATACCATTTCCCAGAAACTGATCACCATAGGAAGCAATGACGGAGTCAATATACAGGTTGTAAACGGTCTTACCAATACGGATCTTATTGTAACTTCCATGGATGCTGTGGAAACCAAAGTAGCCAAAAGCTCTTCCCAAAGCGGAGACAGCCCGTTCATGCCGAAACGTCCCGGAAGCAATAAAAAGTCTTCCAGCTCAGGGCCGCCTCCCGGAAATTAACAAACGGAAGCTACTGAATGTTTAATCTGAAATCTAAAACTTATGCCCCCTATTATAAAAATAGAAAACCTTAAACGTGATTTCCGGATGGGAGAAGAGGTAGTCCATGCCTTAAAAGGAATAGACCTTACCATCAACGAAGGAGAATTTGTAACCATCATGGGAACAAGTGGCTCGGGAAAATCCACCTTCCTGAATATCTTAGGATGCCTGGACCAGCCTTCTTCGGGAGTCTACGAACTGGACGGTGTTTCTGTAAAGGATCTGACTAAAAATCAACTGGCAGAAATAAGAAACTCCAAAATCGGGTTCATATTTCAGTCATATAACTTACTGGCTAGGACAAGTGCTTTAGAAAATGTAGAACTCCCTCTTTTATACAATTCTAAAGTATCTGCAGAGGAAAGAAGAGAGCGTGCTGTAAAAGCATTGAAACAGGTAGGATTGGAAAGTAGAATGGATCATGTTCCCAGCCAGCTTTCCGGAGGTCAGCAGCAAAGGGTAGCCATTGCCCGGTCATTGGTTAATCATCCCATTATTTTATTAGCGGATGAAGCCACCGGAAACCTGGATACCCGGACCTCCTATGAAGTAATGAACTTATTTCAGGAGCTTAATGACCAGGGAATTACCATCGGGTTCGTAACCCACGAGGATGATATCGCACGATTCAGTAAAAGAACAGTGATCCTTCGCGACGGTAAAATTACAGAAGACCGAATGGTTACAGACCGGCTGTATGCCCCTGAAGAACTGGCCAAGTTGCTTAAAACCGAATAACATTATATTCTTTTCATGATAGAAAAACCGAGACAAACCTCCCGTTAGATAATCTTGTAACCAATTAATTAGGTTTGTCGAGGTTTTTCAATTTTAAAAACATTATTATGAATTTCATCAATTTATTAAAGATAGCCTGGAAAGCCATTCTCCTCAATAAAATGAGAGCAGTCCTCACAATGCTGGGGATCATCATCGGAGTAGCATCCGTTATTGCCATGCTCGCTATCGGAGAAGGATCTAAGGAAAGTATCAAGCAAAATATTTCAAGTATGGGAGCCAATCTTATTACCATCCGCCCCGGTGCCGGAATGATGGGTGGTGTGAGATCCGATCCGACTTCCATGCAGACTTTAACATTGGATGATTATAAGGCTTTGAAATCACAGGCCCATCAGATAAAGGATATTTCTCCTTTGGTAAACGGAAGCGGACAAAGTATTGCAGGGTCCAACAACTGGCCCACTACTATTTACGGAGCTTCACCAGAATATTTATCCATCCGCGATTGGGGGATAGAGTCCGGAGCCATGTTCACGGAGGATGATATTGAATCATTTGGAAAAGTTGCCGTCATCGGAAAAACGGTTCAGGAAAACTTATTTCCTAATGAAGATCCCATCGGAAAAATGATCCGTTTTAAAAATATTCCTTTTAAAGTAATTGGTGTTTTAAAGGAAAAAGGAGAAAACACCTTTGGACAGGACCAGGACGATATTATCATAGCTCCTTACACAGCTGTTCAAAAAAGAATTCTGGCTCAGAATTACCTCCAGTCCATTGTAGCTTCCTCCCTCAGCGAAGAACAGTCCGAAAAGGCAGTGGAAGAAATTACTGCTATCATGCAGAAACAGCATAATATAAAGGAAGGGCAAGATGATAATTTTAATGTATCTTCCCAGCAGGAGCTTATTTCCACTTTCAGCTCTACAAGTGAAATGCTTACCGTACTTTTGGTTGCGATTGCAAGTATTTCCCTGGTAGTGGGCGGAATTGGAATTATGAATATCATGTATGTTTCCGTGAAAGAAAGAACGCGTGAAATCGGGTTAAGAATGGCGATCGGTGCTAAAGATTCGGATATTTTGTTTCAGTTTCTGATAGAATCGGTACTGATCAGTATTACCGGAGGAATTTTAGGAGTCATTATCGGTTTGCTCGCGACATGGGGAATCTCCCAATTTGCAGGCTGGCCGGTAAGTATTACAATGTCATCTATTGTTATTTCCTTTACCGTGTGTACGATTACCGGCGTATTTTTCGGGTGGTATCCTGCAAGAAAAGCCGCTCAGTCTGATCCTATTAATGCCCTGAGATATGAATAACTGGATAAAGAAGATGGAAAATATATGCTGGGACTTCTGGAGAAAAAAAATACATTCGCTTAAAAGGTTTCAGTATTTGCAGAAGTTTAAAATATAATTATTTGTATTTTTAAATCTCATAATTAAAATGAACAATAACCGTAATAACAAATTAGAACTCAGCATCCATATGCTTATATGGATGGTGTTGTTCTTTCTCCCTGCTACATTTACCATTGGTACAGAAAGAAACTGGACAGAAATTTTTTCCCACTTCTGGCTTCAGCTGATATTTATTGCCATAATTTTTTATATCAACTATTTCATTTTTGTCAAATGGTTATTCTCCCGGGAAAGAAATAAGAAAATATTATTTTTTGCAGCCAATCTTCTCCTTCTATTAGTCGTCACTTATCTTAAAAATGAATTTATGGATATGCTAAGACCGGAAAGAGCAGCTGATGTGGTCAGAGCAGGAAAAAAAGATATGGGGCCACCACCCCCTGCAGCATTCAGATATTACCTCGACTTTCTTATTTATCTCATTCCGGTCGCTTTTTCCATTGCCGTCAATTCAGGAAAGAGGATTCGTGATGCGGAAGAAATGAAGAGAGAGGCTGATAATATTAAATTGAAATCCGAACTGCAGCACCTTAAGTTTCAGCTACAACCTCATTTTTTCTTTAATGCTCTTAATAATATTTATTCATTGGTAGACCTATCTCCTGATAAAGCGAAGATCAGTATTCATAATTTAAGCAAACTGATGCGACATTTGCTTTATAAAGCGGAAATGGAAAAGGTAAGCCTGGCTGATGAGATCGATTTTCTTAACAAGTATATTGAACTGATGTCTCTCAGACTCAACGATAATACGAAGGTTATCACGGATTTCCCTACTCACATTCCGGACATAAAAGTAATTCCCTTACTCTTTATCTCTATCGTGGAAAATGCTTTTAAACATGGAGTATCTGCCACCGAGCCATCGGATATTTTTTTTAAAATAAGTGTTCAGGAAAATGAAGTACTGTTCACTGCTTCCAATTCTAATTTTCCAAAGAATGATACTGACCGGAGCGGATCCGGAATCGGTGTCGATAATCTGAAAAAAAGACTGAGCCTTTTGTATCCCGAAAGTCATGAATATAACAATTATCTAAATAATAATATTTATATCGCAGAGATTAAGCTAAAAATTGATTAAATTTATCTTTTTATCTGATGAAAAGAATAAATTGCCTCATTGCCGATGATGAACCGTTGGCCCTGAATCTGATAGAGAGCTATATTCAAAAGACCCCTTTCCTGGAGCTGAAAGCCAAATGCAGCAGTGCTATTCATGCCATGCAGGTACTTGAAGAAACGAAAGATATTGATCTTTTTTTCCTGGATATTCAGATGCCTGATCTTTCCGGACTGGAGTTTTCCAAAATGCTGCCTTCGGATAGTAAAGTGATTTTTACGACAGCTTTTGAACAATATGCTATTGACGGGTATAAGGTAAATGCCTTAGATTATTTACTCAAACCCTTTGATTACAGTGAGTTTCTGGCAGCTGCCAATAAAGCAAAATCATGGTTTGAGGGACAGCCTTCCCCTGTTTCCGGTTCCGCACAGGAGCAGAAAAAATCTGACTTTATTTTTGTTAAATCAGAATACCGTCAAATCAAAATCAACTTTTCAGAAATCTTATACATTGAAGGACTAAAAGATTATGTGAAAATTTACACCACCCAAAGTCCTAAACCTATACTGACCCTTATGAGCCTGAAAAAGCTGGAAGAGGAACTTCCTTCTTCCCAGTTTATGAGGGTACACCGTTCTTATATTATTTCCCTTGAAAAGATTGAAGCCATTGAAAGAAATCATATTGTCATCGGTGAACAGCAGATCAGTATAGCTCCTCAATATAAGGAAAGCTTACAGCATTATATCGACGGGAAAAGCATTTAATAATCTGTGTCCGTTAATAAAGCTTTATCATTAAAGCTCCTTCTGAGCTTGATGACATTATTCTATCCAAAAATATCCCACAGAATAGGTTCTCGCCTTACCGGCTACAATTACTCTTTCATTTTTGTTTTCACAATAGAGCTGGCCTCCTCTTTCTGATAGCTGACGGGAAAAAAGCTTATCTTTTCCTGTTCTTGAAGACCAGAACGGAATAAGTGAACAGTAGGCAGAGCCGGTAACCGGATCTTCCAGAATGGTTGACTGCGGCGTAAAATACCGGGAAACAAAATCACTGTCAGTTCCGGCTGCTGTCGCAACTACACCTCCCGGATCCAGATTGATCAGATCAAAAACGGATCTCTCAATTTTTATTTTTTTAATATCTTCCTCAGATTCGTATACCAGAACATAGTCTCTTGATTTGAAAACTTCTTTAGGCTGGATATTGAGAGACTTTGATATTATATCGGGAAGAGCTGATGCTTCAGGCATTCTTGAAGGAAAATCCATATAATACAATCCATCTTTGACCTCAACTGTTAATTCACCGCTTTTGGTTTGAAAAACAATCCTGTTGTTCGGATAGTTTAAGATAGAGGTTAAACAGTGGGCCGTGGCAAGGGTAGCATGGCCACATAGATCCATCTCTATTTCCGGAGTAAACCATCTCAGATGAATGCTACTCCCATTATCAATAAAGAAGGCTGTTTCTGCCACAGCATTCTCACGGGCTATTTTTAAAAGTACCTCATCGGGTAACCAGCTTTTTAAAGGGACAACACACGCCGGATTTCCATGGAAAATCTCTTCTGTAAAGGCATCTATCTGATATAATTCTAACTTCATGGACAATTAATTTTCCTACAAAGATAACAACCTTTTATCCTGTCTAAAGGAAAACCACCATAATATCTTTGGAATTTCCGGTAACAGATTTTAGCTTTCCGTATTTTCGTTTATCTGTAAATGTATCATCGCTCCAATAATCTATCTTTACAGGCCCGAATTGCACCAGCTTTCCATAACGGCTCTGATTGATAACTTCTTTCACTCCGTAATCTATAGAAATGGAATCTATGGACTTCATCTTGCCATAACGGCTATTATCTATAATATCATTCCCCCAATAGTCGATTGAAATATGGCCTACTTTCTTTACTTTACCGAGTTTTTCCTTTTCAAAGACCCTTTGATCCCAATAGGAAACGTTTATATTTCCTATACTTTTTATTTTTCCGTATTTAGGATCAGTTTTATCCGGCGTATCCCAATAATCAATTTTTATGTCTCCGATATTTTTTAATTTTCCGAATCTGTAAGCATCAAAATTTTCATCATCATAATAATCTACATTTCCATTGAGCACATCGGATGAAAATCTTGCAATTCTTCCATCTTCACTGATATTGATGATAAGATTTCCGAGCGTTATATCTACCGACTGCAAGTCATAATTTTTTCCGGAAACATAGGCTTTTACCTGTGACTGTACTAAAGTAGCTATAAAAAGGAACGGTAGCAGTAATAAACTTTTTTTCATAAGATTAGATTTACCAGATTTTTTCAATACCCTGCTGGATATTATTAATACTAAAAGTCTCTCCTAATTTCTTGCCAAACATAGCTTTTACTAATGGAGACTCCGGAGAAACCGTAATAATCTTTTTTCCATCCCATACAATTTCCCCGATAGAAACGGCTACGTAAAAGATTCCTTTATCTGTTTTGACCAAAGCCCCACTCTGAACCTGAACAGAAGGTTCAGTATTTAATTTTTGGATTCCGGCCTGCTGATTCATCACTTCATTAAGCTGTCTCTGGAGGTTATTAATTTCCTGCTGGAGCATTTCTCTTCCCGTTTCGTATTTATCTCCCATCGAGCTTTTCGTGTCGTTGTTAGAGGCCCGGGTTTCCGATATCAGATATTCCAGGTTCTGAGCTTTTTCGGACAGCTTTTCTTTAATTATATGAAGGATTTCTGATTTATCCATTTTTAAATAATTGATGAGTAACAAATGTATTTATTTTAAATAAAAAAACGGACAATAGTCCGTTTTCTATTTCTATGAAAGGAATCTTTAGGTTTATTTTTCAAATACCACAAAATCGGATACCTTGAAATTAAAGTCTTTATGGGTACTGAAGTCTCTTTTCATTCCGTCAAAAACATTTTTAAACGTTCCTGACAGATGTTCATCCTGAATACTGAAGTTCACAGGTTCTTTAGACATATTCAATACTACCAGCACTTCATCTTTACCATTTTTTCTTACATAAGCCAGAATTTTATCATTGGCTGTTGTATTCAAAAGGTAAGTGGTAACAGCGGAATCTCCTCCTCTGAGAGCTGGGTTCGAAGATTTTAAATCTAACAGCTTTTTATAGAAATCCGCCATCTGATAGCTGCTGTTCCAGGCAATGGCATCTTTTTCAAAAAATTCCAGTCTTTTCATATTTGGAAGCTCCTGCCCCGAATACAAAAGAGGAACTCCATTCCAGGTTGCCGAAAATACAATCATAGGTTTTGTGATGTCTCCATACTTTTCATATTCGGTGCCATTCCACGAATTTTCATCATGATTGGTGGTAAACCAAGCTCTCATTGAATTATCGCCTATATTGGAATATTTTACCAGCAGATCTTTAAGATCCTGTAACGGAAGGTTTTTCTTATAGTAATCTTCGGAAAGATGCATCCATTTCCATGAATAACTGGCGTCAAATACTTTTCCGTATTCAGGATTTTCCAGCTCGTCATATTCTCCAAGCCAGAATAGCGGTTTTAAAGTTTCCACCTCAGGACGTGCCTGCTCCCAGAAATCAACTTCCACCCAGGATGCAAGGTCGCATCTGAAGCCGTCAATATGGGTTTCTCTTACCCAAAACTTCATGGCATCAATCATGGCTTTTCTCATTTCAGGATTTTTATAATCAAGCTCGATGATATCATCCATTCCCGATGCAATATGGAATTTTCCGTCCGGATCTTTAAGGTAAAACTCAGGGTGTGTCTTCGTCCATATATGATCCCAGCCCGTATGATTGGCTACCCAGTCTATAATGACTTTAAAGCCTAATCTGTGGGCTTCATTCACCATATGCTTGAAATCATCAAGCGTTCCGAATTCAGGATTAATGGAAGTGTAATCTGCGGCCGCATAAGGGCTTCCAAGACTTCCTTTCTTATTCTGCTGGGCAATTGGAGTAATAGGCATAAACCACAATGTTTTCACTCCCATCATTTTAAGGCGCGGCATTTCTTTTTCAAATGCTTTAAAGGTTCCTTCTTCGGTATACTGCCTTACATTTACTTCATAAATATTCGTGGTATGCTTCCACTCTTTTGGTAGGTCCATAGTTGCTTTATTTGTTTTCTGAGTCGTACAGGAAAGTATTCCCAGTCCCAGTACGGCTAATAATATCAATCGCTTCATTCCTCAAATTTTAACAAAAATAAGGATTGTAAAGTATCCTGCATAAAAAAACCCTGAAAAATCAGGGCTTCAAATTTTTTTTATACTTCTTCGCTGTCATCTTCGTCATCGAAGATATCATCGTTATAGTCATCTTCTTCTTCATCTTCATAATTATCATCTTCATCTGCAAAGTTTCCCGGGCTGTTAAAATCATCATCAAAACTGAAATCATCGATCAGAGGCATGGACTTTTTACCTTTTGATCCTCCGCTGTTTCCGCTTTTACTAGGAGCTTTCAAAGGAACATTTCCAAATCGGTAAACCGTGATCGGATAGTTCACTCCTTTTTTCTCATCTATAACTTCAATTAATTCACAGAAAAATTCCCATAAATCAAGAAGACCGTACTGAAACTGTGCTTTATCTCCCACACTTTCAAATGCTTCGTCTATGTAAACGTCTGACATGATTTCTCCATCTCCGTCATCACTCATATCCTCCAGCGGAACACTTTTAACCATGGTACCGTCTTCCTCTAATAAATTAAAAGTAGAAAGTTCATCTCCCTGAAGACTGAACGCACTTTTAATCCCTAGATGTAGGTTCCACAGCGTTTGTTTTGCTTTAATTTCAACGTCACGAAAAATATTTTCTTTTGCGTCTAATATTACACGGATTTTGTAAACCATATCAATATCTCAATTACTTTTTTGCCTTTATTATTACGATAAATCTCTGTTGCAAATATATAATAAATGACATTTCACAAAAAAATATTTAATGATTTTTTAAATTATTTTTTTTTCTTAAATTTTGCCGGAATTATTCACTTTTTCGAGCATAAAACTGAATTTGGTTCCTTCTAAATATACACTTTCCACCGTAATGTTTTCATTATGTGCTTCCAGGATATGCTTCACAATAGCAAGCCCCAATCCGGATCCTCCTTCCCTTCTGCTTCGGCTGGTTTCCACTCTATAAAATCTTTCAAAAATCCTGGGTAGTATTTCGGGTTTTATCCCCATTCCGTTATCAATTACTTCTATCAGCACCTTATTTTTCAAAACGCTGGTTTTTACAATAACTTTCGCTTCCTGCCGGTTGGCATAATGAATAGCATTGGAGATTAAATTGATAAATACCTGGGAAATCTTCTGTTTATCGGCATTTACAAATATCTGAGGATGTAAGGTCTGTATCTGTAATGTGGTATTGTTTTTCACCGCTTCAAGATCGAGCAGGTCAAAAATCTCCCGGATCAAAAGGTTAACATCAAATTTGGATAAGTTCAGGTTAATCTCACCCGCCTCGAGCCTGTTAATCATATCAAGGTCGGTTACAATAGCTATTAGTCTTTCTACGGAAATGCCTATTCTTTCGAGATATTTGTCCCTGATGGCCAGGTTATCTATTCCGCCTTCCCTTAAAGTTTCCACATACCCCTGAATGGAAAATAGAGGAGTCTTAAGCTCATGCGATACATTTCCTATGTATTCTTTACGATAGCTTTCCATTTCCTTCATCATATCAATCTGAGAAACTTTCTGCTGATTAAGATCGGAAAACCTTTCTCCCAATTCTTTAATGGTGATGTTCTCTTCATCTTTGTGAACAATTTCTTCCGGAAGAAGATCAGAAATCCTCCGGACCTGCTTTTTTCCATAGTAATTGAAAAGCAATTCAAGAACCACACAATTGATGATGAATATAAGGACCACGCATATAAATAGGCCTATTTTAAAGAACGGGGTCCGATAATAGATATCCTCTAGTGAATCAAAAATGATTACTAAAAGAAACATTACCAAAGTCAGTAGACTTGAGGTAACAAGGGTAAGTCTGTAAAATCTCAATTTTACACTATTTTGGGTTGGTATTTAAAAGAATAAAATTACACAATAAGTTTATATCCTATTCCTTTTAATGTCTGAATGGTATTAATTCCTAATTTCTCTCTCAATCTTCTGATATGGACATCGATGGTTCTTTCTCCTACAATAACATCATTACCCCATACTTTTTCCAGAATTTCTTCTCTTTTGAATACTTTTTCCGTATTGGAAGCGAGAAGGTAAAGTAAATCAAATTCCTTTTTAGGAAGCAAAAACTGCTGACCGCTTTTAGAAACCCTGAAATTATCTTTATCGATCACCAGGTCTCCGATTTCAATAAGCTTTGCATTATCCGCTACCTGGGAAGTAAGCTGTAATAAGGCATTCACTTTGGAAATAAGGATCTTCGGCTTTATCAGCTTAACTATATAATCATTCGCTCCCGCCTGGAATCCTGCCAGCTGGGAAAATTCTTCGCTTCTTGCGGAGAGGAAAACGATAAGCGTTTTCTGAAGTTCTTTTATTTTACGTAATTCCTGGCAAGTCTCAATCCCATCTTTTTCAGGCATCATAACATCTAATAAAATAAGATCAGGAATGATTTCTTTTGCTTTTTCAATTCCTTCGTTGCCATTGGTAGCTGTATAGATATTATACCCTTCTTTTTCCAAATTATAAGAAAGAATCTCTAAAATATCCAATTCATCGTCGATTAGGAGGATTTTCTTTTGGTTCATCTTTATTTTTTACTGAGTCAAAGTTAACAATTTTTGAATGACAGATTAATAAAGTCTATATCATTCACATAAAGTTAACAAATAAGTTCTTTTGTTAATACTTAGTTAAGGAAAATTTAAATTTCACTAAACCACTTACACCGTATATCTTTTATTCCTTTGCAGCGAAAGAATCCATAAATAAAGTAAGTAAATAATGAAATTTAATAAACTTAGTATCGCCGTCTTATTTTTATCCGGTTCAGTATTTTATGCTCAGGAATCGAAGCAGGATACGATAAAGAAGGAAAAGAATATTGAAGGTGTAGTGATTCAGGGAAGTAATAATAAAAAAACAGAAACTGCAGTTTTAGTAGAGCAAAAGAAAGCGATCATTCAAAAGCAGGCTGTAAGTGCTGAAGAAATTTCCCGAAAAGGAATCTCCAACGTAGAACAAGGTCTTACAAAAGTAACCGGTATCACCACTGTAGAAGGAAGGGGGCTTTTTGTAAGAGGTTTAGAAGAAAGATACAATTACCTATTAATCAATGGACTTGGATCTCCCTCCAACAATCCGTTTCAAAAAATCATTGCCTTAAAGCAGTTTCCCACCGATGTTGTAGGAAAACTTAATATATACAAAACTTTTAACTCTAATCTCTATGGGGATTTTGCCGGCGCCACCTTTGATATTGAGACATTAACTATTGACAAGCCTTTCTCAAAGGTTGAATTTGGAATTGGCGTAAATACATTAAGTACTTTTCGGGACAATTTTAAACTGGCTGAAGGAGCAGAAGGTATCAATGGTTATTTAGGATTAAATTCAAGAAACAGAAGGCTGCCTAGCCAAATAAGAAACTCAAGACCTAATAACTATATATTCACGCCTGCAGAATCCAATTCATTTAAAGATTCCTGGAATGTAGATAATGTCAAATCAATGCCTAATACTAATATCGGATTTACCACCGCACAGAAATTAAAAACGGGCGAAACCGGAAGTTTAGGAATACTTTTCTCATTAAACCAGGCGACTAAATACGAATATAAAGAAGGAGCTAATAATCAATACAGAACGTTAGATAAAGAATCAATTGTTAATATGAACTTTCTGAATCGTAAACAGTATAATTACGAAACAGAATCTTCAGCCTTGTTGGGTCTGGCCTATAAAAACAGAGGTACAAATATTAATTTTAATGCTATCTATCTTCAAAACTCTGATAATATTATTGAAGATAATTTCGGATATAAAGACCAGCAAACCCAGAATAAAAACTCAGGTTTTTTCAGAACCAATCAGCTGGATATTTCCAAGTTCCTGGATTTACAGTTATCAGCCTCTCAGAAAATAAATGAGAGAAATCAGATAAAAGGAGGCATCAGCTATGTTCTTAATAATTACAGTCAGCCGGACCGTAAAATTATGGAAGGAAACAGAATCGACCCATCCACAGGGGAGCTGCTTCCGGAAGGTTACCTTCAAATGAGGTATGGTGGTAATAACCTGATCCGCCAGTACCTGGATGTTGATTCCCGGTTTTATGGCTCCGCTTATGCCGAATATCAATTATCATTGGGAGAGAAAGGGGATAGAAAAAGCTTTCCTATACAGATAGCATTAGGATATAACGGATTTAGCGATTTCAGAAAAACTTCATACAGATTCATATTCGGACGTACATCAAATCCAAGTTTATCTCCTTTTGTTCTTAATGTAGATACTCCACAAAATACATTTGATTCATCCATAAGAAATGGGGATCTTTTTTATCAGGAAGGGTCTGATATTTCCCAGTTTTTTTCAAGCTTTTATCAGATTATCAATGGAGGATATGCTAACATCAATATAAAACCTGATGATTCGTGGGATATTTTATTAGGAGCAAGATATGAGAATGATATGACTCTTATCCGATATTCAGAGCAGAGTGCTGACAGAAAAACCAATATTGATAAAAATAAAAATTTCTTCTTACCATCATTATCCATAAAAAAAGCTCTTAATAATCAAAATAATTTAAGGTTCTCATTCAGTAAGACTGTAACACGTCCTATTCTTATTGAAACGATGCCTATCACTTACATTAATCCTGATAATGTAAATATTGTGGGTAACCCTAATATTAAAAACAGTGAAAACTACAATTTTGATTTAAAATGGGAATACTATCCTACCAATAAAGAAATGGTGAGCGTAAATCTCTTTGCAAAAAGAATTAATAATGCTATAGAGCGTTCTTTAGTAGCTTCAGGTAATGCAACAGGATCCACTATTACTTTTTTTAATGCTAAAAAAGCAGATTTATTAGGAATAGAATTAGAAGGTATTTTAAACCTAAACAGAATTACTGAGTCACTCAATAACTTTACTCTGGGAGCTAACGCTACTTTTATGTATTCAAAAGTAGAAAGAAGTGATGAGCAATTAAAAATGGAACAGCCCTACTGGTTTGCAACTACGGGAGAAAAGTTACGGAAAAGAGGCTTACAAGGTGCTGCCCCGTACACTATCAATGCTGATTTAAAATACGAGTTCAAAAACAGAAGCAACCTTTCGCAAACGGTATCTCTTGTTTATAACGTTTCAGGAAATAAAATCTATGCAACCGGTGGTGGCGGTACAGATAATTACTATGAAAAACCATTCCACCAACTGGATCTCATTTACCAAAATCAATTAACAAAAAACTGGAATATCAAATTTGGCGTACAAAATATTCTGGATAGCCAATACAGAATTTTATTAGGAGACAAAAATTATACTCCAACCAATCTGGAAGAGAACAATTTTACACTTACGGACTATTATAGAGGTGTAACATTCAATTTTACCGTAGGCTATACATTCTAAAAATTAAAATTAAAAATAAAGTAATAAAATGAAAAAGAGAGTTTTATCATTATTATCCTTAACAGCCGCATTAACATTAGTATTGAATTCATGTACTATTGACGTCAATGATGGTTTAGGTGAAGGAACTACGGTTACTACACCCGGAACTACAGAAAGCGTATTAAGCGGCAGCGGAACATTATCCGGAACTATTACAAAAGATATCCTTATAAAAAAGGGAACCTATACATTAGATGGAATCGTAAAAATCACAAATAACGCGACCATTACTATTGAAGCCGGAGCTACTTTTAATGTAGTCACCACTAAAACCAGTGGATTGGTTATCCTTCAGGATGGCAAAATAAATGCGACAGGTACTGCATCCGAACCTATTGTATTTACAACTTCCACCAAAACACCAGGAGACTGGGGTGGTATTACATTATATGGAAACGCCCCTATAAAAGCTGTAAACGGCAATACACAAGCTCTTTCTGAAGATGGAAATAATGTATATTACGGAGGAACAGATCCTAATTCAAATTCAGGAACGATGAAATTTGTACGTGTAGAATATGCCGGTAAAAAAATTGGGGACGGAACTTCTGAAACAAACTCAATGACCTTCTATGCTGTAGGAGCCGGAACTACATTAGAAAACCTTGTTACCTACAAAGGAACTGATGACGGTTATGAATTTTTCGGAGGAACAGTAAGCGCAAAAAATATTATCTCTTACGGAAATTTTGATGATTCTTTTGACTGGCAGGATGCCTGGAGTGGCCAAAACAATACAAACTGGTATGCATTTCAGACCGGAACAGGAAACTTTGGGATGGAAATCGAAGCTTCCGGAAATGCGGATAATGTAGCTCCAAAAATTTCCAACATTACTTTAATCCGGGACACCAATACTAATCCTGAATCAGCAAATTCTCCGGAGATATCTGCCATCCAGTTTAAAAAGCATGGTACAGGAATATTTTCCAATGTATACATTAGTGGATATAAGAATATAGGAAGCCAAAAAGCGTATTCAGTTCTTATTCAAGATGCCGCTACAGAAACCAGCCAGGTTAATACCGGTAAGATAAGTGTCAGCCCTGTTAACTATTTAAATTCAGATAATGCAGGAGTTTGGGGATATGCTTATAGCCCTAACGGAGGAAAAACATTTACCAATGCTACCACTGTTACAAAAGTTTCTCTAACACCTGGAGCTTGGGCTACAGTGGATGGAACCAATCTTTTAGCAGCTTTACAATAAAAAGTAATTAGTTTCTTCATATCAAATAAAATTACCGTCTACTTAATTTTTAGGCGGTAATTTTATTTAATATTTATTTCACTTTATATTAATATGATTAAAAATAGTTTTCATTTTCTTTACAATTATAACAATACTAAAAACACAAAAATGGAACCTATCTTAATTTTCATCTTACTGATGACATTTACGTCAAACTTTTAATCGCAGTCAGCTACCAGCTCTTTACAACCATAGAGTCAACTATTCTTTTAAAACCTATAAATGAAAAGCAAGATATACAGAAAAGTATAGCAAATGATTACGGAAGAGGAAACTACTATCTGCAATACGAAAACGGAACCACCAAAAGAGTAAAAATATCTGAATAACATTTGATATAATATATAAAGCCGGCTTTAGAAAGTTTTCTAAAGCCGGCTTTTCCGTTAAAATGAATCATTATTCTTCCAAAAAAGTTTTCCGTTATTCATCAAGGCCTTTATAGAAGACATTCTTGAAACCGCCTCCGCAGAACAAGAGGCTTCAACTAAAACCATGTCCGCCACATCTCCGGTCTTAGGCCATTGCCGGCCTCCCTGCTCATCCAGGGGTAGTATATTTTGTGTTGCAAATGCCAACGTACGGGAAAGATCATATTCTGTTTCATAACCATATAGCTCGGCAATAAGATGAGCCTTCTGAAGCATATTTCCTGTTCCGAAAGTACTCCAGTAATCCTGTACATTATCATTTCCGATAACAACCTCTACTCCATATTTCCTAAGTAAAGGTATAGGCATTATGGTTCCCCTGAACGGTACCGATGAAGCAATCCCAATTTTTGATGCTGCCAGTTTTTCTGCTATCTCTTCCGTTTCCCGATCCGTAAGATGCCCTAATGCAAAGGCATGACTTATAAATGTTTTGCCCTGAAGCCGTGAGTTCTCCATTACTTTATCGATAAGATAATTAATGGTCTTCATTCCTGACTTACCTATTTCATGTAAATGGATATCAATACCTTTATCATATTCCAAAGCCAGCTCAACAGTGAAATCAATAGGTTTTTCAATACTTCCGTCAATACTGTAAGGATCCAGACCTCCAATAAACCCTACCTTTTTCAGCTGTGCTGCTTCTTTCATTAAAGGGGCGGAATCGGTGTAGAATAAACCATGCTGAGGGAAAGCAACCAACTCAGCCTTAAATGAGTTTTCTTTATTCTGAAGAGCCTGTTCCAAATGCTCTAATGAAGTAAGTCCTGAAGTGGGATCAACATTAAAATGAGTTCTAGCATAAGTAGTCCCATAATTCTGCAACAGACTTATAAGCTGTTCCGCCCTTTCTATGGAAGTTTCCAAAAGCCGGGGTATAATTTCCTGCTCATAGGCAATCATATACTTTACGGAGTTTCTTTTAGGCGAAAGTGCCTGCCACGGTAATCCATACAATGTTTTATCCAGATGAATATGCATATCCTTAAAGGAAGGCAGCATAAGTAATCCTTTGGCATCAATAGCATTAGCAGAGATTTTATTTTCGGTAACTCCCCGTATGTGGCCTTTTACAATTTCCACACAGAATAAATCGGTTTTGGTTCTCACAACATCTTGATCATCATATTCAAATCCTGTTTCCAGACGTACATTCTTTAAGGTATAATCTCCCGATGTAAGGAGAGTATAAGGAAATTTCATATTATAATTATTTTATACAAAACTACAGTCCTTTCCATTAAAAGGAGTGTACAGATTATCCGGTATGTTGTACAGATTATTGCTGTTCTTTAAACTGGGAAGGTGTCATTCCGGTTTGTGCCTTAAAGAATTTAGAAAAGCTGGCATGATCATAAAAACCAAGTTCGTATACAATATCTTTTACAGACATTTCCGAAACCTTCAGCAGTCGTTTTGCTTCCAGTAATATCCTGTCCTGAATAAGGGAAGAAGCGGATACATGAAGATTCTTTTGGCAGATGATATTAAGATAATTAGCAGAAATGGTAAGTTCTCCGGCATAAAATGAAACAGAACGCTCTTCTTTAAAGTATTTATCAATCAAGGAAAAGAATCTGGATAGTACCGGATTGGAATTATATACCTCCACATCTTTAAAAGCTCCTTCCACCGACCGGCTTATTAATAAGCCTATCAATTCACTTCTTGTTTGAATGAGCTTCCAGAAAACAGGGTCTTTACTTAATTCGTCCTGAATACACTGAAATTCATGTAATAACTGCTTATAATTTTCTTCACTTACCGTAAAAACAGGATGAATATGATAATAAGAGGCTGAAAACCTGAGTGAAGGTAAAAAGCTTTCAAACCATTCCCGGCTGATCATAAGCTGATAGCCTACGGTTTCCTTTTCAATCTCCCATTGATGAACCTGGTCGGGAAAAATCAAATGTACCTGATGGTCTTCTACTGCATATTTTACAAAGTCTATATAATGGGTTCCTTTTCCTTTTTCAAAAAGATTAATAATAAAGAAATCATGTTTATGCGGACTTTCAATTGACCGTTCTCCACTGAGATCATTAAACAGAAGATTACAACCTACCGGGGATTGTTCAGCAAATTCATGGATGCCTAACACCGGAAAATAATCTGACGGTTCATTCATATTCTCATTATTAATATCCTAAAATAAATAATTTCCAGGAGAATAAATAGAGATCCGTTTTAAAATACCATATTTCCTTTATGAATTAATGATTCTACTGCTGATATGCGGGAAACCGCTTCTGCTGAACAGCTGGCATTTACCAACACAAAACTTGCCTCATCACCGGATTTCGGCCATTGTTGTTTTCCCTGATCATCCAAAGGAAGAATGTTGGCCGTAGCCAGCTTTAAGCTTCGGGAAAGCATCAACTCGGTGGAATACCCATAAAGCTGGGCCATCAAATTAGCTTTCTGAAGAACACTACCCGTCCCAAACGTATTCCAATGATCAACAATACTGTCATTTCCCGTCATTACATTCACATGATGTTTGTATAAAACAGGAATAGGCATTACCAGGTTTCCAAAAGGGATGGTGGAAATAATCCCTATCCTCGCATTTCCAAGTTTTTCTGCTATCTCTTCCTGTTTGGTCTTATCCAATTTTCCCAGCACAAAGCAATGGCTCAAATAGGTCTTTCCTTTTAATGAAGGGTTTTCATTTACTTTTTCAATCAGGTATTCCACTGTTTTAAGTCCGGATTCCCCTGTCTCATGCAAATGGATATCAATGCCTTTCCCGTTATCTAAAGCTAGCTGTACCGTAAAATCAATTGTCTTTTCAATTGCACCATCCACGGTATAAGGATCAAGTCCTCCGATAAAATCTATATCCATCTGTGCCGCTTCTTTTAAATAGGAAGCAGAATCCGTATAAAAAACACCATGCTGGGGAAAAGCTACCAGCTCAGCCTCAAAACCCGATTTTTTATTTTGTAAAGCTTTCTGGAGATTTTTTAACGAATTTAATTTTGAGGTAGGTTCTATATTCACATGACTACGTGCAAAACCGGTTCCTTTGGATTGAAGCAATTCAATCATTTTCTCAGCTTTCATGGTGGAGTTTTTCAACATCTCCGGAAGGATTTCCTGCTCGAGGGCTATCATTCCCTTGACTCCTCCGGATCTTTTCCTCACCGCCTGCCACCGGTCCCCATACCATGTTTTATCCAGATGAATATGCATATCTTTAAAGGCCGGAAGCATTAATAACCCTTTGGTATCTATTGCTTGAGTAGCTAAATCATTGGGAAGTATCTGGCTTATTTTTCCATTTTCAATTTCTACACAGAATAAATCGGTTTGAGTTCTGGTTACTTCTCCTTCTTCATATTGGAAGCCTGTTTCGAGACGGACATTTTTAAACATCTGCTTTTTATTTAAGGACGAAAATTCCCGGTGATCTCCGGTTTCAGCTGATATCATCACCGGAACTAAAGTTAATCCGGCCATGGCCAAAGCGGAATTTTTAAGGAAGTCTTTACGTGATATTGAGTTTAAAGTATTCATAATAGCTCTTTCTACAAAATTAGGAACAAGCCTTAGGAACCCTATTGTATGTTTTATAACAATTTCTGTATCATTTATTGAAATTGCTTCTAAACTGCTGTCTTATAAAAAACCGGATAAAACTTACTGCTTTATCCGGTTTCTTTTATCTTTAAATATTTTTAGGAATATTCAAATTTTCTTACTGCTTCCAATGTCCTATCAATTTCTTTATCCTTTATCGCATCACTGATAAAATACGTTTCATATCCGCTTGGTGGAAGATAAATTCCCTGCGTCAGCATCTGGTGGAAAAAATTATTAAACAGGGCATGGTTGGCTTGCTGAGCCTCATCAAAGTCAGAAACCCTGTTGGTATGGAAAAATATGGACATCATAGAACCTTTTCTATTGATCTTATGGGCAATTCCTTTTTCATTTAAAATTTTTCCTATTTCAAAATCTAAAGTTTCCGCTGTTTTATTGATCCTATTGAAAAAATCCGCATCATTTTTAATGATCTGAAGCGTTTTTAAACCTGCTCTCATGGCTAAAGGATTTCCACTTAACGTTCCAGCCTGATAAACACCTCCTTTCGGAGCCAAATGATCCATGATCTCATTTCTTCCTGCAAAAGCACCTACCGGAAGTCCTCCTCCGATTACTTTTCCATAAGTTACTAGGTCCGCTTTAATGCCAAATGTCTCCTGAGCCCCTCCGAAGGCCAGTCTGAAACCGGTCATTACCTCGTCAAAAATGAGTAATGCCCCATTTTCGTCACAGATTCTTCTCAGGTTTTGTAAAAAATCATTTTCAGGAAGCACACAACCCATATTTCCGGCTACCGGTTCAATAATCACAGCTGCAATTTCTCCCTGATTGTGACGGAAAAGATCTTCCACCTGCTCTGCATCATTATAGCGGGCCAGAAGTGTATCTTTTGCTGTTCCCTGGGTAACTCCCGGAGAATTCGGATTTCCAAATGTGGCCGCTCCGCTTCCTGCTTTTATTAAGAATGAATCGGAATGCCCGTGGTAGCATCCTTCAAATTTTATTATTTTATCTCTTCCCGTGTATCCTCTTGCCAGCCTGATCGCACTCATACAAGCCTCTGTTCCTGAAGACACCATTCTGATCTGGTCTATATGAGGAACATTTTCTACAATAAGCTTAGCTATTTCTGTTTCCAGCTCAGTGGGAGCTCCAAAAGAGAACCCTTTTTCTGCCTGGATTTTCAGTTCTTCGAGGACTTCAGGATGGGTATGTCCTAAAATAGCAGGTCCCCAGGAATTGATATAATCTATATAGGTATTATTATCTTCGTCTGTAAGATAGGCTCCTTTTGCTGATTTCATAAATACGGGAACCCCACCTACTGATTTAAATGCCCGAACCGGGGAGTTCACTCCTCCCGGAATGTATTGATAGGCTTCATCAAATAAAGCCGAACTTCTTTGGTATCTCATATCACCTTAAACAAATGCGCCTTCCGGCGCACTTTTATTTATTTTATATTATTAATTTCTTGGTTTTTTATCAATCAGATAGATCAATTGCCCTGCTAATGGATTTTCTCCTTCATTCATCCTGTTTTTGGCATACAGCTTATGAAGCTTTATCCCGAATTTCTGGGCAATATCATGCATATTTTCTCCTGCTTCCGCTTTATAAGTGGCGGTATTTCCCGTAGAATTTTTAGATTCAAGGAAAATAATATCATTTTTCTTTAAGGAAGTATTGCTCAGCTCATTCCATTTCATCAGCTTGCTTTCGCTTACCTTAAATTTATTGGCAATAAACCTCACATTCGTATCTTCAGAAATCACCACATATTTTAATCCCTGGTTCGGATGATTTTTCACCAACATGGAATTCAGGGATTCGGCTTTTGATTTAATTTTCTCTACCCTTTTCTGTTGCTGGGCATAAGAGGTCTGCTTATAAGGGACCGTAACGGTTACGGGCTCTTTTTTTGTTTGTTTAGCGGGTTCCAGCTTGGCCATAAAAGCTCTGTCGTCCTTGAGATCGGGATACATTTTAAGAACTGCATATAATACTTCATTGGTATTGGTATTATCAAATTCATATAACCTGTATTTCTCAATTTTTCCGATAAGAATGGATGCATAGCGTGGATTGGTTGCATAACCGGCTTTTTTAAGACCATGAGCCCAGGCTCTGTAATCTTTCATATCCAGCTTGAAAAGATTCGTATAATATTTTCTTGTCGCTAAGAATATGGAATGATCTTCATAGGATTGACGGGGATCATCATACACACGAAAACATTCGTTTGGAGCGTCATCCGTATGCTTCATTGTTTTTCCCGTCCAGTCTTCTTTACATTTGATCCCAAAGTGATTGTTCCCCTGCTGGGCCAACCTGCTCTGCCCTCCTCCTGTTTCGAGAAGTCCCTGAGCTAATGTGATAGAAGCCGGAATTTTATATTTTTCCATTTCTTCTACCGCATACTGAGCAAATTTTTGAATATACTGATCTTCTGTAGCCCAAGTCTGAGCTGAAAATTTTGATAAAACTAAAAGGCTTGTGAGCAAAAAAAGTCTTTTCATGTTTTTCAATTTTACTTATATAATTATTTTTCTCTTTTGTTCTCTTAAAAGCTTATTCGCCCCTTCTATACCTTGGAGTCCTCCGGTATGAAAACACAATATTCTGCTTTTTTCAGGAAAATATCCTTCTTCAATCAGCTGAAACACCTTCTGCATCATTTTCCCGGTATAAATGGGATCGAGGGGAATATCATACTTCTCTTTAAAATCATTGATAAAAAGAATATTTTCATCTTTTATTTTCCCGTATCCACCCAAATCCGAATTTATTAGATTAAAGTTCTTCTTTAAAGTTAATCCTGAGATTCTATTTTCCAGCGAGGAATCTTCTACTGCTTTTATTCCGATAACTTTCTGATAGTCTTCACAATGCCTGGAAATTCCCGCAAGTGTTCCTCCTGTTCCTACGGCGGTGCAAAGATAGTCAAAATCTTTTGTTTCATCGTTCAGCATCATTTTCACTCCTTCTACTGCATCCGCATTGGTTCCGCCTTCCGGCACGATCAAAGCATCGGGAAATTCCTCCTGCAAAAATTCGGTCAGCTTTTCTTTGTTTCTATATTCTTCTCGGGTAATGAATTTGAGATTCATCCGGTTTTTGGAAGCAAAGGAGAGTGTAGGATTCTCTTTCCATTTACTGATTAACTCTTCTCCCCTTATAATTCCGAGGGTTGAAATGCCTGCCAGCTTCCCTAATGCTGCCACGGCAGCGATATGATTGGAAAAAGCCCCTCCGAAAGTTATAACAAAAGGTTTTTCCGGTTTCCTGTCAATATAGGTATTGATGTTGTGAAAGAGTTTCCAGTATTTATTTCCGGATATTAAAGGGTGAATGAGGTCTTCTCTCTTGATAAAAAGAGCAATATCCTTATCCAGAGGAATTTTCTGTATGGGAATAGGCTGAGATGGAATTTTCAAAAACATTTTATCGCTGTCATTTTATCGGGAGTAATACTTCCAAAAGCTCCACATTTTTCTTTTTTTAAGGTATCTGAGGTCATTTTCCTTTGTATAAGCTTCTCTTTCAAAAGAAATTGAGCGATAAGCTTTGTAGTGATCTTTTAACCTGAATAACCAATAATAATATTCTGCAAGATAAGCAATATAGAAGAAAACCACTAATAATTCCAGCTGCTGGCGAAGATGAATTTTCTCATGATTGATCAATACTTTATTCTTTCTATCTTCAGAATTTCTTAAGAAAATAAAAGGAAAAAGCGTAATGCCGTTAATTTTTGTATTTTTGAGAAATATTTGGCACACAATTATCATAATAACAAATATAAAATTTTTGTTTAAGATTTAACCTATGACCCACTTACCAATCAAAGAGAATGAGGACTTTTACTATAACGAACAGGGATATAAGGTTTTCACGGAAAAGTTTCATTTAAAGAGGGGTTACTGCTGTAAAAGCGGTTGTAGGCATTGTCCGTATGGATATGATAAAAAGACAGATACTTTCATCAAAAACAATAAAAAAAAATAAATAAAAATGAAAAAATATATTTTTATTTTGTTAGCCGCCGCTACGTTGGGACTAACTTCCTGTAGCCCTTTTCAGGTACGTTCAGATTATGCTGATACTGCTAATTTTAATTCTTATAAAACATATAAATTAAGAATTGATGATCTTAAACTGAACGACATTGATAAAGACAGAGTTTTAAACGAATTATCCAAGCAATTACAAAGCAAAGGGCTTTCATCCGGAGAAAATCCTGATCTTATCGTAAATGTAAAAGCCAACCATAAAAAAATTACGGACATAAATACCACCTCACCTTATGGAATGTATGGATGGGGAGGCCCTTTCGGATGGGGTGTAGGAATGAGCAGAACATGGTCCAGCAATTATAATGAAGGCGCAATTATCGTAGATCTTATTGATGCCAATACCAATAAGCTGGTATGGCAAGGGATAGGAAGCGGAATTTCCGTGGATTCTCCCAGAGCTAAACAGAGACAGATTCCGGAGATATTAGCTGAAATCATGGCTAATTATCCTCCTCAAAGAAAATAAATACTTTCACTTTATAGGAAATACTCCGGTTCAAATAGTTGGACCGGATTTTTTATTTTAAAAGGTTATGATTAAAATTAATATTTATGTAATTTTCTATTGTAAAAAATAGAGTAATCTTACCACCTGAAAATTTAATTAATATGAAAAAAATCATCCTTTTCCTGGCCATGGCATCTCTTGCCAACGCTCAGGCGCCTACGGGCTATTATTCCTCTGCTAACGGTCTTACGGGAGCATCCCTGAAAACTGCTTTAAGTTCAATTATTACCAACGGGCATCAAGATAAGGGTTACAGTGGACTCTGGACCGCCTTTAAAACAACGGATATAGATAAGAATTATGAAAATGACGGCTCTATTCTGGATATCTATTCTGAAAACCCTTCAGGTACCGATCCTTATAAATACAGTCCCGGAACCAACCAATGCGGAACTTATTCCGTAGAAGGCAACTGCTACAACAGGGAACATGTTATTCCTCAAAGCTTATTCAGTGAAGCTGCTCCTATGGTTTCCGATGTTAATTTTATCCGTGCAACAGATGGAAAAGTAAACGGAATGAGAAGCAATTACCCTTTTGGAAAAGTAGGCAGCGCTTCATATACTTCACAAAACGGATCGAAATTAGGAAACTCAACTTCATCCGGTTATTCGGGGACTGTCTTTGAACCTATTGATGAATTTAAGGGTGATATAGCCCGTATGATCTTTTATTTTGTAACCCGTTATGAAAGTAAACTGTCCACTTTCTCCTCCGGAAACATGTTAGGCGGAACCGCTTATCCCGGACTTCAGACCTGGGAACTCAACACCCTTCTTGCATGGCATAATCAGGATCCCGTTTCCCAGGCAGAAATTAACAGAAATAATGCTTCCTACACGTATCAGGGAAACAGAAACCCTTTTATTGATAATCCTAATTATGTGGATCTTATCTGGGGTTCCCAACAACCTTCCACGGATGCCCAGGCTCCCACTACCGTAACGGGATTAAGTGTGACCGGATCTTCTTCCAGCAGCATAAACCTAAGCTGGAACGCTGCAACGGATAATGTAGGTGTTACTTCTTATGTGGTATACATGAACGGAAGCCTTAAGTCTACGGTAAGCTCCACCTCTGCTTCTATTACAGGACTAAGTGCTGCAACAACTTATAATTTCTATGTCGTTGCCAAAGATGCGGCGGGCAACAGTTCTTCCAACAGCTCCACTGTTTCGGGAACAACTCAATCAGGAAGCACGACTCCATCTACAGGGTGTGTAAGTGAAGATTTTGAAAATATTCCTACCGGTACTTCATCTTCCTACACTACCCGCACCTGGACCAACAGCGGAATCACCTGGACAGCCACTGATGCCAGAACGGATCAGACAATCAGTAATAAAGCTATTGCTGTAAGAAACGGTTCTTTACAATCAAGTTCTTCAGCCAATGGTATTGGTTCCCTGACGGTAACTACCCAGCTTAAGTTTTCAGGAAGTAACGGAACGTTTAACCTTCAGGTGAACGGAGTCACTGTAGGCAGCATCCCATACAGTGCAACAGCCACTACCACCACGATTAATAATATTAATGTTTCCGGAAACGTAACGGTAGCATTAGTTAATACCTCAACAAGCAACCGGGTGGCAATTGATAATCTGAGCTGGACCTGCTATTCCGGTACAGCCAGGCAAAGCAGCTTTATAGCTACTACCGATGAATTAAAACCTGAATCTACCCGCTTACAGATTTATCCAAATCCTGTTTCCAACCAGGAAATATTTGTAAAAGGGAATACGGAAGGAATTAAAAAAGCAGAGATCTACAATCTACACGGAAAGGTTTTACAAACTATTGACCAACCGTTCAGCAGAGGAAATTCAATTAGAATTAATCCGCTTTTGCAGGGGGTTTATATTTTGAAACTGGATGGTTCTTCTTTAAAGTTTGTGGTTAAATAATGTATTATAAAGAGAATTAATCTCATATTAAAAACAAGAAAGTCTTTTATTTTAAATAAATAAAAGACTTTCTCTTATAAAACATATTGAAAAAACAGGCTTACGGTATAAGCACCGCTCGTCCTTTTATCTTTCCTGCTCTGAGTTTGTCATATACTTCGGGGGCTTCATCCAGTTTATATCTTTCAATCTCGATATGGATTTTTTTCTGTCTGGCCAGTCCTACCACTTCCATAAGCTCTACCCGGGACCCCCAATAAGGATTTGTCATTCTTACTCCGAAAGGCAGCCCCATCATATTGTACTGATAAAGACCACCGCCCAATCCTACAATAGTAAGATCTCCATCCAGACTTACAATTTTAGAACCTAATTCTATGGTAGAGGAAGCCCCTACAAAATCAATAACGACTTTTGCTTTTTTAATTCCAGTAATCTTTTGAATCTGCTCTGCTGCATCCGCATCTTTGGAATTAATGGTATAAGCAGCTCCCAATTCTTTTGCAAAAGCCAATTTTTCATCGGTAACATCACATGCGATAATAGTAGCCCCGCTTATCTCTCTTAAAATCTGTAAAGCCACATGTCCCAGACCTCCTACTCCGATCACAACAACATATTCGTCTGACATTAATTTGTCAAGGGAACGCTTAATTGCCGAGTAAGGAGTTAATGCCGCATCCGTAAGAGGTGCTGCAATGACCGGATCCAAATCATAGATCGGGACTAATAAACGGGACGAAGGAACCAGCATATATTCTGCCATACCTCCATTCAATCCTAATCCGCCACCAAAAGCCATTTCCGACTGATGATCACAATAATTTTCTTTCGATTGCTGACAAGGTTTACAATGCCCACATCCCCATGGCCCATAAACTAAAACAGCATCACCTTTTTTGTAGCCTTTAACGTCCGACCCTACTTCTTCTATCCATCCTGCATTTTCATGACCTAAAGTAAACACAGTTCCCGTAATTGTTCCTTCATCGATAACATGTAAATCCGAGTGGCAGACTCCCGCTCCTCCGATTTTCAACAGGACTTCTTCTCCTGTAGGTTTTGGTATTTCCATATCATTAACAACACGGACATCCTTGTGTCCAAAATAACGTACTGCTTTCATAGTGTTAAAATTTATATTTCTTACCTCAATTTACGAATAAAATCCGGAGTTGTAAGCTCATAGAGCGAGAACATTAAATGAGTACACCTAATTTTTTAATAGGCATTGATGTATGATAAGATCGTAGAAAAGCACATAAAAAAAGACCACTTTTTTAGTGGTCTTCATTATGTATAAAAAAATTACTGTCCTGATAATTCTCTGAGTCTTTCTTGCAGCAGGTCCGGATCTGACAGGGTTTCCGCACCAAAAACAGCCAACATAACGACAATATATATTATATATAGCACACTGAGTACTAGTCCTATAATACACAATATTCTACCTGTATTCAGATTGCTGTAATCAGAATATAATTCCGGGTTTTGCTGGTATAATGCATTATCCTTTTTATAAAGGACTAATCCGATAATACCGGTAATAATACCTACCACTCCATAACAACAACATCCTACAATGGAAACAATTCCTAAAACAAGTACCGCTGTAGCGTTGGGCAATTTTTGTTGATTCATAGTTATATTTTTTGTCTAAAAAAAATGTTTGTAAAAATAAGCAATTACCATTATAAGCGAGTTAATAATTGCTAAAAAAACAAGAATGTTTCCGTAACTCCTTTTCCGGTCAATAAAATTTAATCCTACTGTAAATAAAAACAGTAATAAGGTATATACTGCAGGAAACATATGGAAAGCTTCTGAAAACCTCCCTTCAAATACCATCACTATAGCCCTCTGTGCCCCACACCCAAAACATTCTATTCCTAAGAACTTTTTACTGGGGCAGGACAACATGAATTCTTCAATTTTCATGATTCAATTTCCTCAGTCTGTATTTTCCAAAATTAAGAAGAAATTTTTGCTCTCAGGTACTGATGAGGGAAAAAACAGTCTTTTTTCATTTCAAAAGACCCCTGAACTACCAGGTATGGGTTCCTGAGAATTTCTCTTGCTACAAAAATAAGGTCTGCCTGTTCTTCTTTCAGTATTTCTTCTGCCTGCTCCGTATGGGTAATCAGCCCTACTGCTCCGGTTTTTACGTCAGCTCCATTTTTCACTTCCTGGGCAAAAGGGACCTGGTATCCTTCAAAAACTGAAATTTTAGCCCCATGAATGTTACCACCGCTGGAAACATCTATCAAATCCACCGCATGGTTTTTCAGTACTTTTGCCAGCTCCACACTATCCTTTACGTCCCATCCGTTTTCCGCATATTCCGTTCCGGAAATTCTTACAAATAATGCAACATTCTCATTGAGTTCTTCATTTACGGCATCCACGATTTCGAGTAGAAAACGGATTCTATTTTCAAAGCTTCCTCCGTATTCATCGGTTCTTATATTGGAAAGCGGGGACAGAAACTGGTGTACCAGATAGCCGTGGGCAGCATGAATTTCAACAACATCAAATCCGGCCTTTACTGCTCTTTTCGCTGCATCTTTAAAGTTTTGTACGGTCTCTTTTATTTCATCAATGGTGAGTGCATGAGGAATTCTTTCTCCTTCTTTATAAGGAACTGGACTTGGTGCAACGGTTTCCCATCCTTCTTCCAGTGATATCTGCACATTATCCCATGTAGAACCTTTTCTTCCTGCATGGGCGAGCTGAATTCCTATTTTACTCTCAGAGTTCTGATGAACGAAATCTACAATTTTTTTTAAGTTTTCCGCCTGGGTATCGTTCCAGATCCCCATACATTTATTGGTAATTCTTCCGCGGGGTTCCACGCCTGTCGCTTCTACTATCAATAATCCTGTACCTCCCTGAGATCGGCTTCCGTAATGGACAAAATGAAAATCATTAGCCAGACCGTTTTCTGAGGAATACATACACATTGGAGACATTACCCATCGATTCTTTAATTCTACATTTCTGAATTTTATAGGAGTATATAACATATTGAATTTATTTGTTCTAAATTTACAAAATAAGGAGCGTAAAATATCCTTGTCCGGGTTATGAAAAAGAACTAATTTTATCCCCCTTTTTACCTCCCAATTTATGAAAAAAGACTTTCAGATCAGTTACGAATATTTTAAAAATGCCGGAGAACTGGACGATATAGAAAAAGAGCTTCTTGATAAAGCGAAACAAGCCAGAGAAAATGCCTATTCTCCCTATTCCGAGTTTTCGGTAGGTTGTTCGGTTTTACTGGAAAACGGACAAATTTTTACGGGGAACAATCAGGAAAACGCAGCCTTCCCTTCCGGTCTTTGTGCTGAAAGAACTGCATTATTCTGGATTTCCGCCAATTTTCCTGAAGAGAAAATAAAGAAAATCTTTGTGGTGGGAGGTCCTAAAGAATTTTCCGAAAACAATCCACCCATCCCTCCCTGCGGAGCATGCCGACAGAGCTTACTGGAATATGAAACGAAACAAAATGAAAATATAGATCTTTATTTTTCCAATATGAATGATGAGGTAATAAAGGTAAAATCCATAAAAGATCTGTTGCCATTCTATTTCGACGCTACATTTTTATAAAGGATTGAATATTTTAAATATTGAAAGTATTCAAACGTTTATTTTAGAGATAATCTATCATAAAAGCTTACCACTCCTCTCCATTTCATCAGAAAAGATATTATCGGAAAATAAAATTGGTGATTCTTTTTAAAAGATTATATTTGCAAAAATTTTGGTTTTCAAGAAATTGAAATTAAAAGGGAATCAGGTGAAATACCTGAACTGTCCCCGCAACTGTAAATCGCGCTATAAAGTTCTACGACAAACCACTGTGTAACAACGGGAAGGTGTGGAATGCGAAAGTCAGGAGACCTGCCAGAAGATAATTTTAACTATTCTTGCTTTCGGAGGAAAAGTAAACAGTATGAATATAAAAAGGTCTTTATTATTTCTTTTGCCATTATGCACCTCTTTTCTGTGTTCAGGACAGGAAAAGGCTATTGATACGGTATATATCTTCGACAACCAGATGAAAAGGGTGAAACTTTTTCATACGGTAAACACCCTTACTCCACAAGATGTGGAAAAAAACTCTACCAACCTTTCCGAACTTTTACGTTTTCAATCGGCTGTATATATTAAGGAAAACGGACGGGGAGCTGTTTCCTCTCCTTCATTCCGGGGAACCGGAGCCAATCATACTGCCTTTGTATGGAACGGGATCAATATCAATTCGTCATTTCTAGGCCAGGGTGATATCAATAATATTTCTTTATTTGGGTATGACCAAATCGATATCAAATCGGGGGGAGGAAGTGTAATTTACGGAAGTTCCGCTATGGGCGGAAGTATTCATTTAAATAATGATCTAAGTTTCAACAGAGGGTTTAATGCCTCTATATATTCTGAATACGGGTCTTTTGACACTTATAATAATTTTGCTAAAATTTCCTTTAGCGATGATAAATTAAGCTTTAAAATTTCAGGAAATCATTCGATCAGCCGAAATGATTATAAAGTAGAGGAAGAAAATGATTATATCAACCGCAACGGACAATATTATAATACGGGTTTCAATGTAGGGATCTCTTATAAGATACTACCTCATCAGACGGTTTCCTGGCAGAGTCAGTTTTTTGATTCTTCCCAGCACTATCCCATTTTTATTGAAAACGGAAATAAAACGAAATATGAAACCCAAAGCACCCGGAGCTTACTATCCTGGGATATTAATACCTATAAGCTTTCCAATAGCTTCAAAGCTGCTTATACGGAAGAAAACTTTCAGTATTTCGGGGTGTACAACGCTCCTAAAACCAGCGGTGCGACCGGAAAGAATTATATTCTGAAAAATGATTTCAATTATTTTATTCTCCCTAAGCTCAATGTAAATATCATCACTGAATTTCAGGTTAATAAAGGAGAAGGCTACGATACCGGTATTGATAAGGTTAGCAGGAATGTAGGAGGGCTGGCAGGTTTAATAAGATACTTTGCCACTGATGATCTGCGTTTTGAAGCGGGTATAAAGAAAGAATTCGTGGAGGACATCAGCTCTCCCCTTCTTTTTTCTTTTTCGGGAAAATGGAATACTTCAAAGTGGTACAGGCTGGGAGTCAGTCTTTCCAGGAATTTCAGATTTCCTACCTTCAATGAACTTTACTGGCAGCCGGGCGGTAATCTGGATCTGAAATCGGAAACTTCCATCCAGGCTGATATGGATCATGAATTTCAGTTGGGAAGGATAAGGCTTACTTTAAGTCCGTATTATATGAATATCTCGGATTATATCAGCTGGCTTCCTACTGCTAATGGATATTGGTCTCCCTTTAATACTCATAAAGTGGAGTCTTACGGGCTGGAATCTCAACTGCATTTTAATCAGAAGTTCAATGATCATTTATTTAAATTTAATTTCGGATATACTTATTCCCGGTCCATAAATAAAGAAAATGACATGCAAATGATGTATGTCCCGCTGCATAAAGCTGTTGGGAATATTGATTATCAATATAGCTTTTTCAGGGTGTACGTGCAGGGAATGTACAACGGACTTACCTATACCACCAGCGATGAAAAAAGAAGTGATGCCCTTGATCCTTATTTTGTATTAAATGCAGGGACCTCTGTGACTCTGCTCAAAAAATATACCCTGGGATTCAAGGTGAACAATATCACGAATGCCATTTATAAGACCGTCGCCTATTATCCTCTTCCCATAAGGAATTACAGTATTTCAGCAACAATAAATTTTTAATTTAAAATAGTATGAAAATAACTCAACTTTTACCTCTTTTTTTTGCGTTGACATTAGTTTTCAACGTTTCCTGTAGCAATGATGATGATGATAATAATTTAGCTATCACCTATGAAAATGGCTTCTTTATTGCTAATGAAGGAAATTTTGGAACCCCTAATGCCGAGGTAACATTTATCAGCAAAGATCTCAATGTAAAGCAGGATAATATTTTTTCAGGCAATAACAACAACGCCAGCCTGGGAGATGTTTTGCAAACTATTACCTTTAACGGAGATAATGCCTATCTTTTACTGAACAACTCCAATAAAATCCAGGTTGTCAACCGATATACCTTCAAAAAAACGGGTGAAATAACCGATCAGGTCAATCAGCCCCGCTATATGGCTGTTGCCAATAATTACCTGTATGTAACGAATGACCAATATGGTGGTGACAAGTATGTGAGTATTTATAAGGTTTCCGATCTGTCTTTTGTAAAGAAAATAGCGTTTACAGCAGCCGTGGAAAAGGTTGTAGAAGCAGGTGGTGACATTTTCGTACAAAATGCCTCTTATGGATATGGAAACACTATCACTCACATTAATACAGCCAATAATGAGATACAATCTGTAACCACTTTGCCTGACGGAAATATAAATTCTACAATTTCCAGCAATTCTATGGTATATACTATTGCATCGGGAGCTACAGATTCTTATATTTACCAAATATCTAGCACAGGAAATATTACAAAAACCACTACATTGACAGGAATTTCAAACGCTACGAATCTCCAGCTTGCGAACGGAAAATTTTATTTCAGTTCTGATAATAAAGTATACAGCATGGATGTGAATGCTACTACCGTCCCTTCAAGTCCGTTGTTTACGGCTGTAGACGGCGGTCCGTATTATACCCTGCATGGATTTAGCGTTATCGATGACAAAATCTTTACTTCCGATGTGAAAGGCTTCACTGAGGATAGTGAAATTACAGTATATTCAACAACAGGATCCAAGATTAAAACTTTTACAGCAGGTAAAGGTTCTAACGGATTCTTTGTAAACTAATAGAAAGATTATATTAATCTCAATATAATTTTCTACTTTTTTATATCATTTGTGTTTTTTCCGGACTGTTCATGAACAGTCCGGTATTTTTTTATGTTAAAGGGACAGCCCTAATTTTTCAGCTTCTGCAATGACGAATTTCTTTGCTTCTTCTTTATCATTCGCAATGTCTCCTTCCAGGATCGCTTCTTTTACTTTTTCTTTAAGAATTCCTATTTCCCTTCCAGGTTTAAGGCTAAACATTTCCATAATTTCCTCTCCCGAAATAGGGGGCTGAAAGTTCCTTACATGGTCTTTTTCCTCCACTTCTTTTATTTTTACCGCAACATATTCAAAGTTTCTTTTGAATTTTTCCTGCTTTCTGGAATTTTTAGTGGTGATATCCGCCTTACACAGGGTAAAAAGGTCTTCCAAGTCTTCTCCTGCATCGAATAATAATCTTCTTAATGCTGAATCGGATGCATCATCTGTAATAAGCGCAATAGGCCTTGATGAGAGCTTTACCATCTTCTGAACATATCTCATATCATTTCCCAACGGCAATTTCAACCGCTGAAAAAGGTTCTTCACCATCTTTGAGCCCAAAAATTCGTGTCCATGAAAAGTCCATCCTGTCCCTTCTACAAATTTTTTGGTCGGCGCTTTTCCTACATCATGCAGCAATGCCGACCAACGCAGCCAAAGGTTATCCGTATTTTCAGAAATATTATCCACCACTTCCAAGGTATGGTAAAAATTATCTTTATGAGTCTGCCCTTCTATTTCTTCAATTCCTTTTAATTCAACCAGCTCAGGAATGATCAATTTCAATAGTCCTGTTTCTTCCATTAATTTCAAGCCTACCGACGGCTTCTCCGAAAGCATGATCTTGTTAAATTCAACCATAATGCGCTCCATGGAAACAATTTTAATCCTTTCCACCTCCTTCTTTATGGCTGACAGGGAATTTTCCTCTATCATAAATTGTAAAGTAGAGGCAAAACGAATAGCTCTCATCATCCTCAAAGGATCATCCGAATAGGTCTGAGCAGGTTCCAAAGGTGTTCTCAAAATCCCTTTCTCCAAATCATCAATCCCATTGAAGGGATCCATTAATTCTCCAAAATTATCTTTATTTAAAGAAATTGCCATGGCATTAATAGTAAAGTCCCTTCTTTTCTGATCATCTTCCAATGTTCCTCCTTCCACTTCCGGCTTCCGGCTGTTTTCGGTATAGCTCTCTTTACGGGCCCCGACAAACTCCAGCTCCAGCTCTTTATATTTCAGCATAGCCGTTCCATAGGTCTTAAAAACCGATACCTTGAGCTTAGGATCTATTTTAGCTGCTATCTGCTGAGCCAGTTCTATCCCACTCTGCTCCGTAACAAAATCAATATCCGTAGATGCCTTTCTTTTCATCAGTAAATCCCGTACATACCCTCCTACGATATATACAGTCTGATGTTGATCAGCAGCCACTTCAGAAATGAGTTTAAAAAGCTTTAAGTTTTTATTTTGATTTAAGTTAATAAGCATCAGGTTTATTATTTAATGTAAAACCACTAAGAGGTTAAGATTCACAAGCTTTATAACTCAATTTTCCTAACACCTTAATGGTTAAAGATTTTGCAAAGATAATTAATCTTATTTTTATTCTCTAAGTACCTTTATCCTGTTATCATTCCAGATCTTAATAACAGACGACCCCGAATATTTTGAAACTTTCTCCCTGTCCTCTTCCACCGCATAATCCACAAGATTAACCATCTCAGAAGAAATATCCGAAAACTTCATCGGACTTTTATCCCCACTGAAGTTAGCGGATGTAGAAACAATAGGCCTATTTAATTTTGAAATGAGCTTTTTACAGAAATCATTTTTTACCAACCGGATGCCAATACTCCCATCTTCTGCCAGAAGTTCCTTAGGAAGTCCCCTAGGATTTTCATAAACAATAGTAACCGGCTTTTCACTCAGGTCAATGATTTCCCAAGCCATCTCCGGAACATCTACCAAATCCTGCAATCTCTTTTCAGATTCCACCAGGATAATCATAGACTTATTTTTTTCCCTTTTCTTTATTTCAAAAATTTTATTGACCGCTTCTACATTCGTCGCATCACAGCCAATTCCCCAAATGGTATCCGTAGGATAAAGAATGGTTCCGCCAGATTTTAAGATTTCTATTATTTTTTCCATTTCAGCTATAATTTCCATTAAACAATTGTTTTTAAAAACAAAAAAATTAATTGATTAAGGAGGTGTAAATTTACAAATCTTATACTAGAAATAATAATTTATTCAAGGGGGAATGGGCTTTAGCCCATTTTAAATAAAGAAAATCCATCCAGGCTTTAGCCGAAACTTATTTTCCAAATCCATACTTATCTATAAACTCCTGATATTCTTCTGTAAATGTTTTCTTCTTATGATGTTTTTCCTGATTTTTAATATAATTCCTAATTAAGTCAAGCATCGATTCCGAAACAGAAAGTGCAAAATAATCATTCTGCCAGCCGAATTTTTCTGCAGTTAATTGATTTTTATTAATCCAGTGAGAGGATTCTCCTTTTATGAGCTGTACAATCTTTTCTATATTCTGGTTAGAGCCCAGGGATAATAAACAATGACAGTGGTCTGAATAGCCATTGACCATATCCATGTAAATTCCTTTTTGAGAACAATTTTCTTTAATGTGTTTCCAAACCTTAATTCTTAAATCCAAAGTATTGAGATAGGGTGTTCTGTTTTGGGTAGAAAAAACAAGATGAATATAAATTTTAATAAAAGGCATTTGTATTGTTTTTTTAAAAATAAAAAATCTTAGTAAGTTTTGGCTAAAGCCTTTATTAAGTTTAAAATAAGAAAACGGGCTAAAGCCCGTTTCAATTGATATTATTTTATTATTTAAAAGAACATTTACCTATAGGTTAGGCAAATACCTTTCCTCAATAATATGAAGGTGATGATAATTATGCCCAACAATTAATTTCCCAAGTGTTTCCACAGAAATTTCATTACCGTTTGCATTTCCTTTATTTTCAAGTACATTGTGATTGAATGTTTCAAAAGTCAGCTGGGATAATCTTCTGATTAGCTCATATTCTTCTATTAAAGATTTCAGGGATCTTTCATTGGCATGAGAATTTCCAGCATATATATTTTCATCAAATCCTGGTAATTGTGCTTTTTCACCCCTGGCAAAAGCTAATGCTCTGTATTGGAAAACCCTTTCCGTATCGGATAAGTGAAGAAGCAGTTCTTTTAAAGTCCATTTTCCTTCGGCATACGCAAAATGAGATTGGTCCTCGGTAAGTTCCTTATATATTTTTAAAGTCTTCTGTCCAGAAGTTTTCATTTCTTCCAGCCAGTTTCCGGATGGAATGAGATCTGAATATCCTTTGATATATTGTTCAAATGGAGTCATATTTCTTATCGTTTTTTTTATAATTCAGGATTGGTCCACTCGTAGAAATTAACCTCATCATAAAGCTCAAATCCACATGCCGGATATAATTGATTTCCGACTACATTCGTCTTGCTTGTTTCGAGTAATACTCCTGCTGCATGGGTTTGTTTACATATTTCTTTAGCTTCTTCTATCAGCTCTTTTGAATATCCTTTCCCCCGGTAGTCTTCATTAACATACAAATCATTCAAAAGCCAGTAGCGGCTCATTCGTGTAGAAGAAAATAACGGGTATAACTGTACAAAACCTACTAATTTTTCACCTTCCTTAGCTACAAAAATTTCAGAATCTTTATTTTCAATTCTTTCTTTTAAAAATGTTTCGGCTCCTTTAAGATCAGTTTCTTTATGATAAAAAATCCTGTACTGATCAAATAATTCGGCTAAGGATGTTAAATCCTGAATACTCGCTTTTCTGGTGTTTTTCATGTTTATCTTTAATTATGGTCATAGCTCAGAACTCTTTTCATTTTCCATTGCCCATCCTCTAAAATCCATAATATAGTGAATTTAGCACTGCTTCCTTTGTTCCACTTTTCTTTAAAGTATTCAAAAAATTCATGTTCTCCTTCCTGGATGAATGCATATAAAACTTTATGATCATACAGGGGATAAACCTTCATGGTATTGGGAACGAGTTCTCTTTTTATTTTATTGGGTGCTCCGCAAATATTATTTTTAATAGATGCAATAAATGCTTCTTTTCCATTTGTAATTCCTCCTTTATCATGATAAAATTCCAGGTCGTTACTGATAATGGAATCATAATGAGAAAGATCACATTTATTATATCCTACATTGAATATCAAACTATCCAGTTTTTGAGCCGTTTTGTATAATTCGTCGGTCGTTTTTACCTGCGAATACAGATCCTGACTGAAAAAACTGAGAAGCAATAAAATGAAAATCCTTCTCATTATGTATATTTTTAAAATGATTTTTCTAAATCGGCAATAAGATCCTCCGCATCTTCAATACCTACACTTAGACGGATTAAATCATCGGTAATTCCAAGTTCCGCTCTTTTTTCAGCAGGAATGGAAGCATGGGTCATTAAAGCCGGATGATTGGCTAAGGATTCAACACCGCCTAACGATTCTGCCAGCGTGAAAACTTTAAGCTTTTCTAAAAATTTAATCGCATCATCTTTTTTTCCTGATTTAAAAGTGAAAGATACCATTCCTCCAAATTCTTTCATCTGAGACTTAGCCAGTTCATACTGAGGGTGAGATTCCAATCCGGGATAAATTACTTTATCCACAGCAGGATGCTGTTCTAAATATCGGGCTATGGCCAAACCGTTATCCGAATGTCTCTGCATTCTAAGAGCTAAAGTTTTAATACCTCTCAATACCAGATAAGAATCATGAGGCCCTAAGATCCCTCCGCTCGCAAACTGTATAAAGTGTAATTTTTCTCCCAGTTCAGCATCTTTGGCAATTAATGCCCCGGCAATAACATCCGAATGCCCTCCCAGGTATTTTGTTGCGGAATGCATGACAATATCAGCACCCAAATCCAAAGGTCTCTGAATATAAGGGGTTGCAAAAGTATTATCTACCGCTACTAAAATATTCTTCCCTTTCGCTACATCTACCACTGCTTTGATATCTACCAGCTTCATTAACGGGTTGGTAGGGGTTTCCACCCAGATCAGTTTCGTTTTATCGGTGATTACATCTTTAATTTTAGAAACATCATCAAAATTCACGAAGGTAAATTTCAACTGATATTTTTCAAAAAGCCTGGTAAACATTCTGTAAGTTCCTCCGTATAAATCATCTACGGCCACCACTTCATCTCCAGGATTTAATAATTTCAAAACACAATCAATAGCTGCCAATCCCGACCCGAAAGCCAAACCTCTGGCTCCGTTTTCTATACTGGCCAAAGAATCCTCCAACGCCTGTCTTGTAGGGTTTGCCGCTCTTGAATATTCATAGCCCGAATGAACTCCCGGGCTTTTCTGTGCAAATGTAGAGGTCAAAAATACAGGAACATTTACAGAACCTGTTGCAGACTCATGGTGCTGCCCTCCGTGTATAACTTTTGTATTAAAATTCATAATTTTTATAATTTACCCATCTACCCGGTTTCATTATAATGATTATAACGCCCACCTCTGAATAGATTTCATTTTACATTTTGATTGCTGATTTGATTGCAAATTCTTCTGCCATCTGCTCCATCCACTGTGCCACATCTTCTTCTCCTGTTGCCCTCTGATAAGTATTCCCCAAGGAAATCAATATCTGATGAATAAACATTTTCATCTGATCTACAGGCATTTCTTTAGTCCAAAGATCAATTCGTAAAGCTTCCATAGCTTTATCATCCCAAACTGAAATCATAGTGGCCTTGGTTTCCTCTTTTTCGATACCGCCATCCTGAGCATTCCAGCTGATCGTTTCAGGAATATGATTTTCGTCTAATTCTACATCTATTGTTATTTGAGTCTTTCGCATTTTCTATTTTTTCTAATTGTTTTATTGTTTCATTGTGGGCTTATAACCCGATTGATTAAATACAGTCGTACCATCCATTTTCAGGAATTCCACCAGCTTGGTTTCAGGTTTTTGATTAAAATAGGATTTAGCAATCTGCCAACCTGTAAAAATACCGATCTGGGGTGAGGATTCATTATCAATGGCTGTATAAAATTTTGAAAAAGGAGCGGGTGCAATAAAGCGCTCCACTAATCTTGCATCATCACTGAAAATTAAATTATTTTCCACAAAATAATTCCAGACATTCGCTTCATTCGCTACCGCCCAGTCATATTGTTTTTGTGTATAATTCATCTTCAGATAATCAGGTGTATCCGGTAAAAAAGCATCCTGAAGGATCATTATCTTTCCGTTCAGAACAAGCTGATCTATAAATTTCTGATGATCCGGAGATTCTGTTACAATATTTTCAGCAAAAATCTGAGAAACCTTAGGAACGATATTCTGCGGGTTCATCGACTTTTGAAAGTATATTTCGAGCCCTTTATAATTAGGATTATTCTCTCCCATGAAGCCTGTAATATCTATAAATAACTGATTTCCTTTAGCATCATAAAATATGGGATCCTGTGCCATCTGTAAGGCTGAAGAAAACAGATATACTTTGGGACTTTTAAACTGGGGAAAATAATATTTGATATGGGAAAACAAATCATGCAGTTCGGTCTGAAGCTTTTGCCCATCTATTTTAGCAATAGCCTCTTTATACAATTTGATCTCTTCTGCATCCACTCTTCGTTTAACAAAGTCTTCATCACTTACCGTTCCCTGGAACCAGGGAAACCGGACTTTAAACTGATCCAGTGAAACCTTAGGATCATAAAGCTCTTTAGAAATATCAGTTATTTCTACTTTTTCCGCCGGGTTCTTCACTTCCACTTTCCATGGGTTGTCGGTGTTCTTTTTACAGGAATTCAAACTTAAAACTAAAAGGGAAGAAAGCGCAACAATTCTGAAAATCTTCATTATTTTTACACAAATTTTGATTCACAAAAATAAGGATTATAATACAATTTGATGAGGAAAAAGAAAATATTTGCTATACTCTTCTGCTTCTTTTCGCTCGTGTGGGTAAGGAGTCAGAAACTCAGTTTCAAAGACAAAAACTTTGAAAAAGCAGTAGTAGAAAATTATGATTCCAACAAAGATGGCTTCTTGGATAAAAATGAAGCCCAGGCCGTTTTGCAGTTGTTTTTAGTAAAAAAAGGGATTTCTTCCGCAGAGGATCTTCAATTTTTCCCCAATGCAAAAATGATTCTCCTGGATGAAAATTCCATTTCCAGTTTATCCTTAAAAAATAACGGTCAATTGGAACTGTTTTCCTGTACGCAATGCAAAATATCTGTTTTTAAAGGAGAAAGCCTAAAAAGCTTAACCTCTTTATACCTTGATCAAAACAATTTGGAAAGTATTTATTTAAAGGACATTCCAAAAATCGATCAGCTTACCTTATCTTTAAATCAATTAAAAAATATGGATGTCAGTTCACTGAAAAGTCTGAGAAGGCTCAACTTAGAACACAACCACATTCAGAATCTGGACATTTCAGAAAATAATAATCTTCAGACCCTCAATGTAGGAGGAAATAAAATAAAAGAAACAGCCATAAAAAAGGGAAGTGCAAATGTAATGATCTTCGGTGCGGAACCTTGAAAAATTACGGGTTCGTGTAATACGGTGGGTTCAAATACTAAAAAAACCAGTATTTTTGATACTTCTTTTTCTTTTAAATAGAAATAAAACTGATTTTAAAAAATAAACAGATAAATAATGCAAACACAAAAAGTAATCGATCATATTGTAAGCTGGCTTAAAGACTATGCCGTAAAAGCAGGTGTAAAAGGGTATGTAATAGGAGTTTCCGGAGGTGTAGATTCTGGAGTGGTTTCTACGCTTTGTGCTATGACGGGACTGGAAGTTCTACTTCTTGAAATGCCTATCCGCCAGAAACCGGATCAGGTAAACCGCGCTCAGGAACATATTGAAGACCTCAAAAAAAGATTTCCCAATGTACAGGGAGAAACCATAAATCTTACTCCTGTTTTCGAAACTTTTGAAAGTGTGGTTGAAGATCATGTTGAAGGAAGATGGAGCAATAACCTGGCATTGGCCAATACACGATCACGTTTCAGAATGTTAACCCTTTATTATTTCGGACAGCTTCACGGACTTTTGGTTTGCGGAACAGGAAATAAGGTGGAAGATTTCGGAATCGGATTTTACACTAAATATGGAGATGGCGGTGTAGATGTCTCTCCTATTGCCGATCTCTACAAAACGGAAGTGTACAAACTTGCCAAAGACCTGGATCTTATAGAAAGTATTCAAAATGCTATTCCTACCGATGGTTTGTGGGATGCAGAGAGAACCGATGAAGATCAGATAGGAGCTACTTATCCCGAGCTTGAAAAAATTCAAAAAGAATACCCCAACAAGACTGCAGAGGATTATGAAGGAAGAGATAAAGAAGTGTTCCTGATATTTGACCGCATGCACAAGGCTGCGCAGCATAAAATGAACCCTATTCCGATCTGTGATATTCCGGAGGAGTGGAGAAACGATTAAAGTGAGAGTTATCATGAATAATAAATTTAAGATATATTCGGTTTTTATCATCGGAGCGCTGGCAGGAATACTATTGTTCTATCTTTTTAATAATTACAAAATTGAAAAGGTAAATAATTCCGGCTATACGAAACCGGAAACTTCCCTAAACGGAAATAAACAATATTCCGGACAGACATCTATTGATCAACTTACGGAGGAAAAAACCGTGATCAGCTATATAAAACAAAACCACAGGCTTCCGGATTATTACATCACTAAAAATGAAGCCAGGCAGTCCGGCTGGAATGCTTCAAAAGGAAATCTTTGCGAGGTGCTGCCGGGAAAAGCTATTGGAGGAGATAAGTTCAGTAACCGGGAAGGAAGTCTTCCGAAAGGTGAGAAATATTTTGAAGCGGATGTAAATTATCACTGTGGCAACCGAAATTCTGACCGTATTGTCTTCACCAAAAAAGGGGATGTTTATCTTACTAAAAATCATTATAAAAGCTTTGAAAAACAGTAACGATATGTCATTGCGAGGAGCAAAGCGACGAAGTAATCTTTAAATTCAAACCAACACAAATGAAAGTGGGCTTTATTTATATCATGACCAATAAAAATAATACAACCCTTTATACAGGAGTAACTTCAAATTTGCCCTTACGTATCCAAGAGCATAAAGATCAACTTCATCCTTATAGTTTCACCGCAAGATACAACCTTCATAAGCTGGTATATTGGGAAGCTTTTCAAGATATTGGAGATGCTATTTTTCGGGAGAAACAAATAAAAGCAGGATCAAGACAAAAAAAATTAGCTTTAATCAATTCCTTAAATCCGGAATGGAAAGATTTAACGGAAAGTATCAAAGATATCATGAATCCTTATTGAGATTGCTTCGTCGCTTTGCTCCTCGCAATGACAAAAAATGCAAATCCCTATTAATAACTAAAAATTGGAAATTCAGTTCGATATGAAAACAATATATATAGATTTTACCGACATAGGAGACTATGAAGATTTTTATTCTCAATTAAAAGAAAAGGTTTCTTTACCGGAACATTTCGGGGATAACCTTGACGCTCTCTATGATGTAATCACCGGAGACATAGAACTTCCTCTCCATTTGGAGTTTGTGAATATGAGCGTCGATCAGCTTGAAATTTTTGAAGATCTTCTCACCACCCTTGAAGATGCGGAAGAGGAAACAGAAGGCTTTACATTCAGCTATTTCCTTGAACAGTATGAAGATGAAGAAGATGAAGGTGATATAACAGAATAATATACCCCCGGCCTATTTCATAGGCCGGGGGTTAATTTAAAATCTTAACAAATTCAGCTCAACTAACCATTCCCTCCATAGCCATAATCCGGAAAATTAAAAATGTAAAGAAAAAGAAAGGCAGTCCTTTGTAAGAGGTTTATTCATTATATATTTTTACTTTTTCCCTTCAAAAAACAAAACCGGAATATCAGAATAATCTTCAACAACCTATAAATAAAAAGCATCCCTTTTCAGGAATGCTTGAATTGTATATGGACGATCTTTTATTTCACCAAAGCTTCATCTATAGGGTTTCCTATACTTCCACTCGGGAACTGTATTTTCAGTAATGCTGAAACCGTAGGTGCAATATCGGTCATATTATAAGGTTTATTGCTTTCTCCATGATTGATGCCCCATCCCATAAATAATAAAGGAACATGCGAGTCATAAGAATTCCATACGCTATGCGTAGTTCCTGTTTTTGCATAAGGCGGCAGCATGGAGTCATGAGAGATCAACTGGATGTCACCACTTCTCTGTCTGTTGATTCCGTTGATAATTCTTTGTTTGATAGGTTCGGGGATCGTAGCTTCCTGTACTTTGGTTACCGGTACTGCATAGAGAACAGTAGGGTCTTTTTCAAGCTCATGAACCGTAAATTCAACTACATCATCTAATTCTATATCATGCTCTTTCAATAATTTCCTGTCAAAATAAATCTGATAGTTATCCACCCCATTGATCAGCTTATCCACTCCGAATTTATCTTTAAGTTTCTGACCTATAGCCTGCTCCATTCCTTCTCCGAAAAACCCTGTCGGCAGTTTATGCTCCTTCAGGAACCCTACGGAATGTGCTCCCCCGTGATCTGCGGAAAGAAAGACCGTATACTGGCCTTTTCCTACTTTTGAATCCAGATAGTTAAAAAACTCTGCCAGATCTTTATCCAATCTTAGATAGACATCCTGCACTTCAATAGAATTAGGCCCGAACTTATGTCCCGCATAATCGGTAGAAGCCAGATTGACCGCCAAGAAATCCGTAATATTATCTCCTCCCAACTTCTCTCCTTCTACAGAAGCTGCTGCCAGCTTTAAAGTCAAAGTATTTCCAAAAGGGGTATAGCGGATATTATCTTTTCTCGCGCTGTAATCAGCGGCCAAATTATTATAAGGAAACGTAGGAGTTTTAGCACTTCCTAAAAGTCCTTCCCATGGGGAATTATCAGGTGAACTTTCCGTATATTGACTAATTGGAAGCATAGTATTCCATCCATTAGCAACCAGCTTATCCGGTAAATCCTGAGCATTGAAGCTTTTCAGCCACTGAGGCAGATCATTCATATACCATGTACTGGTAATGAAATTCCCGGAAGAATCATCAAACCAGAAAGCTCCCGTAGGCGTATGCCCCGCAGGGAGAATAGAAGCCCTGTCTTTTAAGGAAACCCCGATTACCTTACCCTGAAAATTTGTAGCCAATCTCAATTCGTCGGTTACTGTTGTAGACCAAAGGTTTTTAGGAGAATGGCTTCCCACTTTTTTATTAGTCGTACCCACAGGCTGAACATTCTCATCCGCAGTACAATATACATTCTTACCGGTTTCCTTATCAGTCCAGTCATTTCCTGCAATACCGTGAATAGCCGGAACCGAACCTGTATAAATGCTGGTATGCCCTAATGCCGTTACCGTAGGCACATAGTTGATATGGACATTATTGAGGGAATAGCCCGTATTCATTAATCTTTTAAATCCATCATTTCCAAATTTATCGTAATAACGATACAGATAATCCCAACGCATCTGATCCACGACTAGCCCCACTACCAATTTGGGTCTTTCCAACTGTGTACTTCTGTTCCTCTGAGCATTGATTGTAATAACGGACAAGAAAGTAATTGCCGCCAATGAAATATTCCTAACCATCTAATGACATTTTAATGGCTACAAATTTACAGGTTTTACAGATTTTAGAATATGAATTTTAATTAAATTTTAAAAATAGACATATTGAATTTACGTTATTACCTTAATAACCTAATATTCTACCACTTAGGTAAAAATACAAAGAAATACGCCTATCGCTTTTCAGTAATTTTTTATTTAAGAAACCCGGTTATCTTTCGAGATGGAAGATATACAAAAATAAACCTGAAGGTACAGGCTTATTTTTATAGATGTTTTTTCCATTATGATCCAAGGAAAGGATAATCGGTATATCCGTGCTCTCCACCTCCAAACATGGTATCACGATCCGGTTTGTTTAGTTCCGCACCTTTTTCAAAACGTATAGGAAGATCAGGGTTAGCCAGGAACAGAACTCCATAAGAAATCAGATCCGCAATTCCCCTTTTCAGTTCTTCTTCTCCCGTTTCCCTGTTGTAACCGGCATTTGCAATAACAGGATGTTCAGCTACCTTTCCAAATGTTTCCATTACATTTTTCGGATATTGAGGATGGCTATCCAGCGGGGTCATCGCATTCATTAGATGAATATAGGTCAATGGCAGTTTATTAAGTTCTTTTATAAGAGGTACAAACTGAGCTTCAGGATCAGAATTTTCTATTGAATTGTAAGTATTGGTAGGTGACAGCTTTATAGCCGCTTTTCCTTCTCCCACTGCATCAGCCAGCTCTTTCATTACTTCTATTACGAACCGGTTTCTGTTCTCCACACTTCCCCCGTATTCATCCGTTCTCTGGTTGGCACTTTCCGACAAAAACTCATTCGGGAGATATCCGAAAGCAGCATGCAGCTCCACACCGTCAAATCCTGCTTCAATAGCATTAATAGCTGCCTGCTTATAATCTTTTACAATCTGCTTTATCTCAGCCGTCGTTAATGCTCTTGGAACTTCATAATCCTTTAATCCCTCGGAAGTAAAATGCTGCTGCCCCGATATAGCAACTGCAGAAGGAGCTACGGGAAGATCTCCTTTTTTATCTATAGAATGTCCTACACGACCGCTATGAAAAAGCTGTGCAAAAATCAATCCTCCTTTATCATGAACGGATTGTGTTACTTTTTTCCATGCTTCAATCTGCTCTTTCGAATAAATTCCCGGTGTCCACGGACTTCCCAATGCCTGTTCGGAAATATTAATTCCTTCGGAAATAATCAGCCCAGCTCCTGCTCTCTGTGTATAATACAGTACCGTAAGATCTCCTACCACTCCATTTTCATCAGCCCGGCTACGGGTCATGGGAGCCATTACCATTCTGTTTTTCAATGCAAAGTTTCCTATCGTTGTGTTTTTTAAAAGATTCATATGGTATAAATTTTAATGTTAATATCCTGTTTTTAAGCAAAGTTACAGTTAAATGTTATACATTTGTAACCTGTTACAAAAAGGATAGCAGTTACAAAAAGGATAGCATGAATAAAAAAAAATTTTGTGAGGACCTGCATGATGAAGCTTGCATAAAAGCCAGACTTGCCATACGAGACACCCTTGATATAGTAGGTGGAAAATGGAAGCTGGTACTTATTTCCATCCTGACCTCAGAAGGAAAAAAAAGATTCAGGGAGCTTTCCAGGGAAGCGGGGATCAGTCCAAGAATATTATCCAAAGAACTTCAGGAACTTGAAATGAACGGACTAGTCAACCGTAAAGTATTAGATACCAAGCCTATCAGTGTAGAATACTCCCTGACCCCTTACAGTGAAACTCTTTCAGAAGTAATAGAAGCATTGCATAAATGGGGAGTACAGCACCGCAAAAAAGTCATTGAAAACGAACTGACAGCAGAAGCCGAATAATATACACTAAAAAGAAAACGCATCCGAAGACACGTTTTCAATGAAAAATCTGAATCAGCTTATTTCTTTTTTCAGCATTTTATTGATCGTCTTCATTGTAGGCCAAACCAGATTTCTCGGGAAGTAAGAATATTTATAAATCATCAGAAGTATTCCCATTATAATTCCGCCAATCACCAGGTAGCCATATATTTCTTTAAAGGACACCAGGAGGGTCTGAGCTTCAATCCTATGTTCCAGTTCCCTGTGACTTATTCCATGCAGCCGTGTATTTACACTGTCCATGGTTGCCGTGATCTGCTGAAAGTTTTTGGCTGAGATTATATTTAAAATACAGCGCAATACCGCCATTCCAATGGATCCTCCGCAGGCAGCACTCATAAATGACTGTACGGAAAGTGCCTGAAAAAAATGATGAAAAGGAACTTTCATAAGGTCTGACAGTAAAACCACCGCAATTACTACATATCCGAAATTTCTTACAAATAAAGGAACAATAAACAGCTCTTTCACCGTATTCATATCAATCAGAAAATACATGATCACTTCATAAGAAAGTATGGCGGAAAAACCTATCATAAAAGTAGTTTTAAATGAATGCTTCTTAACGGCAAAGAAACGGTACACGAAGCAGGCACCTGCCGCTACTCCAAACCAACTGACGACATTTAGCCATATCATATGCTCTGCATCATATTGTAATAGTTCCTCAAAATAAATATGTTCCAGGATATGGGAAGGAGCAATGAAAAAGTCTATCACTGTATATAAAATCAAAGAATGAAAGACCACTTTATATCTGAAAGTAGCCAACGCAATAAACGGGTGCCGTATAAAAGATGCCCGGTAAAGATTTAACCCTAATAATACTATTAATAAAATACTCGCCGTACGGATTTCTTCAGAATACCACCAATCATAATGCTCTCCGTAAATACAGATAAAATTAACCGTTAAAAGAATCATCCCCCACATCAATGCACCCAGCCAGTCGATCCCGAAAAGCGGAAATTTCGGCATAAACCTTTTATCATTAAATAAAAGCATCACAAGTAACATCATAAAAAGCAACGCACCGATCACAATCCAGTTAACAAACTGCCAGTTCGTCAACAACGACACATACATACCTCCCGCTGTTCCAAGTGAAATCACTCCATTCACCAGCAAATAAACATAGGAAAAGAACACAGGCATATCCCGGGTCGGTGTAATCCATAGCTGAATGGTGGAATTACATTCAAATGTAGCCCACATCCTGAACATTCCGGCCACAAAACAAGCTGCTATAAGAATAAAAAGATTGTCTGTGGTAAGACAAATAATATTACAGAGGATCAAAGCGGAACAGCAGATCAATAAAGCATATTTACTGATAAAACGCATTTTTAACCTCAGCATAATCGTAAATACCAAAGCCATACCCGCCATAGAAGAAAAACCCGCCATCAGGACATCTTCAAGCATAAGAGCACGGTCTCCCACCGTTTCATTGAGAGCAGCAAGGTAGACACCACCTCCGGAAAACTGGATGATCACCAGAAAGAAAATAAAGATCCAGGGTTTTATCTTTTCGGGGACATAATTATTAATTGCCGGTATTGTAAAAGGGCCTGTCGGATGATGCATATTTAATATTTAACGGTACATTCTACATTCATTCCTGCTCTTAGCTTTCGGATAAGTTCAGGCTTATTATTTTTTGAAAGCTCAATTCTCACAGGAATCCGCTGCTCTACCTTCACAAAATTTCCGGCAGAATTATCCTGTGGAATGACTGAGAAGCTGGCTCCCGTAGCATTGGCTATGGACTTTACTATCCCCTGTAATTTGGTTCCGGGTAAAGCATCCACCTCGAGTTCCACTTCCTGACCTTCTGCAATATGATGGGTCTGGGTTTCTTTATAATTTGCAATAATCCATTTGTCATTATTGTCTACAAGATCGCCCACAGACTGCCCGGGCTGGATCAGCTGCCCCACCTGAATATTTTTTCTTCCCATATAACCGTCACTGGGCGCCACTATTACAGTATATGAAAGATTGAGCTTAGCCAGATCCAAGGCGGATTTGGCAAGCTGAATAGCGGCTTCGTTCTGCTCCAATCTCGTATTCTGTTCATGAGTCACTAAAACCGTCGTTTCTTTCTGACGATTTAAGGTTTCATATTTTGCTTTCAGCGCCAGGTATTTGGTATGAATAGCATCGTATTCCTGTTTGGTAACCGCATCCTGGTTCAATAAAACTTTATATCTCCTGTCATCCATTTCCGCATTGGCGAGCAAGGCTTTAACTTCTCCTAATCCGGCATCAGAAACGGCAATATTATTAGCAGATGTTCTTACTGAAGAGGAAGTAATATTTTTTCCGGCAAGTGCGTTTTTGTAATCCGCTTCCGCCTGTGCTACACGATACCGGAATTCAGAGTCTTCGATAATCAATAAGGTATCTCCTTTTTTAACAGGCTGATATTCATTAAACCGGACCTCTCTGATATATCCCTGTACCCTGGAATTAACGGGAACAATAAGCTGTTTCACCTGTGCATTATCGGTGTATTCAACGTTTCCAAAATGAAAAAATTTTGAGCCTACCCATACCAATCCTACGATAAGCAATATGATGACAATACTATTATAAATGTTTTTTTTAGTTTTATGTTTCATGATGATTCTCTTTTAAAGGGTTCCTGATAATTTTTTAAGCTGATAATAATGGAAAAGAATATTGATCTGTGCATTGGCTGCCTGTAATTCTGCATCGATTTTGGTATTTTCAGCATCAAGCATTTCCGTGATCAGGGCAAGATCATTAAGGTAACGGCTTTTTACGACGCCATAATTTTGTGTTGCCAATTCTATATTTTTCAGCCTTGTTTTGTAAATATCAATGGTTTCCATATATTTTATTCTGGCTGCTTCTACGTCATTGGCCAGCTGTTCTTTTACCCTGCTCTCATTTTCCTGTACATTCAGAGTAGCCAGCCGGGCCTGTTTCGTCTTTGTTTCATTTTTATACAGGGAAGAGATATTGTATTTGATACCTACTCCCACATACCAGTAATTCAGGTTTTTATTAATGGGAGGAACTTCCACCATAATAGGGCCATCAAGATAATCTGCCGCAAAAGCAAATACCTGGGGAAGTTTCTCGGATTTAACAATTTTTTCTTTTTTTCTGGACATTTCTATACTCAGCGCTACCTGTTTCAGTAAGGGAGAACTGCTATCAGCCCTTTCCTTCCAGGATTCTTCCCCAACGGACTCAGGATCTTCAAGTGTATCTTCCTTTTTCAGTTCAAGAAGGGTTCCGGAAGGAAGGTTCAGTATTTTAACCAGCTCATTATTCAATAGGGTCACCGAATTATTAAGCTGTAAGAGTGATACATTAAGAGATTGCAGCTGCAGTTCATAGCGGGTAACATTATTTTTCAGGGCTACTCCCTGATTGGTTTTTGCCTGAATCTGGTCAATCATTTTTTGGGTCTGCACAATATTTTTTTCAATAACCAATCTCTGATTTTGAAGTTTAAGCATTTCCAGATAATATCCCGTAATGGCAAATCGGATGTTCTGCCTGTTCTTTTCAGTTTCCAGCTTGGAATAATCATGTCCCAGCCTTGCTAGTTCAATCCCTGCACTGGCTGCTCCACCCGCATAGATCAACTGCTTTGCTTCCAGCGCAAAATTGTTTCCAAAGTCAGGAATCGGGGCTCTGAATCCGTTTGAAAAGTTCCGGTCCGACATCCATCCATCTCCGTTATAAGAAAAGAAAAGTGAAGTTTCCAGCGAAGGCAGCAGCTTTTGTTTTTCCTCCTTTATAGCTTCTTCCGCAATTTTTTCATTATTGTCCAGTATTTTCAGATCCCTGTTCTGCTCATCAGCAAGGACAAAAAGATCTTGAAGACTTGCATTTAGTATCGGGTGCTGACTCCAAAACCACCCGGTAGAAGCCAGAAAACACAGCATATAAATAAATTTATTCCACATATATTTCATAAAATTGCATTAATCATGGTGATAAAATTTCGTGCTGCAAAATTCGAAATATTAGCCTTGAAAATATTCTTCCCAATAGGGGCAAAATTAGTTTAAAATGAATATTTTTACATCTGCATAATCCTACTCCCATGAAAGAAGAAGCATTAGTAAGAGATGATCATGAGCTTTTCCTCAACCCTGAATACAAAGGAAAATTAATAGAAAACATGAGTATTCTCCACTGGCAGAGAAAAGATCTCATTCCTTTCAGAAATTCAGATATTTATTTGAAATCCACTTTATTTATTTTGGTTTTAAATGGAACAGGAACGATAGAGATTAATTTTAAAGATTATCAAATAAATCAGGGAGAAATTATCTTATTATCATTCGGACATTTCTTTACAATCAAAGCTTTAAGTGAGGATTTTACAGGCTGTACTTTATACATCGGGAAAGATTACATCAATGAGATGTATTCCGGTGACATGCTGTACAAAAGGATAAAATACGGGGTCAGGATGTATAGGAATCCGGTTGTTCCTCTACCTGCCCATGATTTTAATCTGTTAAAAAAAAGAATTGAGTTCGCAGAAGAAGTCATAGATACCGAAGGACATCACTACCTGAAAGAAATGATCCTGAACAGCCTTCGTATTTTTTTTCTTGATCTTACCAATACCCTTGAAAAATTATATGAGAATAAGACCGAGAATCCTTCACGGGAAGAAATCTATTTCCGGCAGTTCCTGGATTTACTGGTTAATCATTATAAAACAGAGCATAAGGTAGAATTTTATGCCCAATCCATCCCTATTTCCACCCATTATCTCACCCAGATCGTGAAGCGCCTTACAGGACAAACCGTATCCGACTTCATTTTCCAGCTGGTTTACAGTGAAGCGCAGCAATTATTAAAACAGCCGGAACTTTCCATTCAGCAGGTTGCCTTACAGCTTAATTTTTCGGATCAGTCGGCTTTTGGTAAGTTTTTTAAAAGAAAAAGCGGGGTATCTCCAAAAGAATTCAGGAATAATATGAATTATAAATGATCCGTAAATTCCCCTTTTTCTTCACAATATGATTTCACCAACTCCTCATCGAGGGCTTTACAATTATGTTTTAATTTATATGACTCTTAATAATTGCGCAACTATCATTTTTTACAGTACAATCTTTCAGGAATAAATGAGCTGAATAATAATTTACCCTTCTTTTTTGTTATGTGTTATTAAATTCCCTTTATAATTCATAAATTTGTCAACATCAAAATTTTCTGAGGGGATTGGCAGAATATTTAAATAAAAAATATGACCTATGACAAAATCACCCTCTTTTCTTCCTCCCGTTTTTCCGGTTAGCGGTTTATTAAGCAGGCATAAAACATTAAAAGAAAATGTAAGCTCAGCAGACACCAAAAGATTTATCAAAAAAATTCAGTTCGGAAACAGCCTATTAATCAAAGATGGGGACAGAAAATAAAAATATGGAATATACAGATTTTTGTGAAGAACAGTTCAGCCGACTTATTGAGCTTCAAAACAGATTAGAAGATACTTACCACATTCAGTCTTATTCCAGATGGTACTATGACAGTGAAACTTCACTTCTAAAGCTGTATAATAAAAAAGGGGAAATTTATTTTAAATATATACCTGTTGGAACTTACTCCCTGAAAACCAATACCTGGATGTGGAGCTGGTTTAATGAATCTTGTGAGGAAAAGAATAAAAATGAAACCCTGAAAATAAAGGAGTTTGGACTTGAGAATCATTATGAAAAGTTGTCTACCGGAAATTTTCCTGCCGATGAATACGATGGCTGGGAATCCATTGCCATTGCCCATTATTTCCTCAATGGTATCGGGGCTTATAAAGTCACATCGGGAGACCTCGAAAAATATATACTTCTAACAGAAGTGATGGACGAAAACTCCCCGGAAATCAAAAAATTAAAACAAAAAACCGTAGAATGCCATAAACATAACCTGGCAAGGCCTGCCTATGTCTGTCAGCATTTAAATCTTGATACACCCGGAGGTTTTGAAGAAGCGTTCGATACTTTTCCGGGAATGGAACTGGATGACGAGAAGGATTTCCAGGCATGGTGCGATGAATGTGAAAAAGTAAGACTACAATATAAAGGATGGAATGAGGAATCTGAAGAATTTGCCAATATAAAATTAATCTGTGAAGATTGCTATTTTGAACTGAAAGAATTCAATCAGCATAGGCAATAATTATGATATTGAATTTTTAAAACCAACCTTTCATTTTCATTAAAAACAAACTCAAAACTTTTTATATTTGCAATATTTTATAATAGCATAAAGTTAAATGAGTGTAAATAAAAATATCCTGGAAAAACTATCAAGTCATGAGCTTGAAAAATACATACAGCCTGACAGTCGTTTTATTCCTGAAGCTATTATTTATGCTTCCGAGATATTACAGTCCAGAGGAAGAGAACTCACCCCTGAAGAGGAGGAACGGATCAGTCTATTAAAAGCAGATAAAAGAAATGGAGAAATAAGAACCATTCATCCGTATTATTCTAAAGCAGCTCATCTTATCTACCTGTCCGGAGCGATGGGAATTGCCATTATGATATTGGATTTTGAAAAATTCAATTCGGGATTTGCCTTATTTATTGCCATTGTAGTATTAGGCGTCATTTTCGGGCTGGGGTACCTCATCAGCAAAGGGACTGAATGGTCCAAATATATTCTTTTGTTTTTATTAATTTCAGGAGTATTCGGGATCCCTGTAATTTTATCTGAACTGAGATACAATACAATTTCAGGAATTATTAATATTACACAAACGGGCTTACAGCTGTGGGCCACTATTTTACTGTTTCAAATTCCCCAGACTCCCTCTTCTAAAGATCCGTTCCTTAATGAAATGCCAGAACAATAAAAAACGCGCCTTTTAAGGCGCGTTTTTCTTATATCATGTTTGTTGATTAAAACTTTAAATCTCCGTTTACATCTCTTACTGCTTTAGCAGCTTCAGCAAATTTTGCTTTTTCTGCATCCGTTAAAGGAATGTCTACGATTTTCTCTACTCCGTTTGCTCCGATAATAGCAGGAACTCCTAAGCAGATATCGCTTTCTCCATATTCACCGTCAAGCATTAAAGAGCAAGGAATCATTTTTTTCTGATCGCAGGCAATAGCCTGAACCATTACAGAAACTGCAGCTCCCGGTGCATACCATGCAGAAGTTCCTAATAGCTTGGTAAGAGTAGCTCCTCCTACTTTAGTTTCTTCAATTACATAGTTTTGTTTTTCTTCATTTAAAAATTCAGTTACAGGAACTCCGTTTCTTGTAGCTTTGCTCAATAATGGAAGCATTCCCGTATCACTGTGAGCAGCGATTACCATACCGTCCACATCAGAAATCGGGGCTTCCAATGCTTCAGCCAATCTGTATTTAAATCTTGCAGAGTCCAGCGCTCCACCCATTCCGATAATTCTGTTTTTCGGAAGTCCTGAAGTTTTATGAACCAGATAAGCCATTGTATCCATAGGGTTAGACACAACAATGATAATTACCTCAGGAGAATGTTTCACTAAGTTTTCAGTAACATCTTTTACGATTCCAGCGTTAATACCGATCAATTCTTCTCTCGTCATTCCCGGTTTTCTTGGAATTCCGGAAGTAATCACAGCTACATGAGAACCAGCAGTCTTGCTGTAATCCCCTGTTGTTCCTGTAATGTTAGTATCAAATCCGTTCAATGATGCTGTCTGCATCAAATCCATTGCTTTACCTTCTGCAAAACCTTCTTTAATGTCTACTAAAACTACTTCCGAACAGAAGTTCTTCATGGCGATATACTCAGCACAGCTTGCTCCTACCGCTCCCGCTCCTACTACAGTTACTTTCATATTTACTTTTTTTTAAATTATTTTATTAGAATATTTTTTTTATATCTGGTTGAAATTTGATTCCCAAATGTACTAATTCCTGAAAAATTAGGCAATTTTTAGAAAAATATAATTCCTTCTGAAATAAACAATTAAGGTCTTGCAAAAAGAATTAATTCACATTCAGCAAAAAGGTATATAATTTTTTAGCTCCGGTTAAAACATGTTCATAATTTTCTTCCGCCACTTCCCGATCCAGTATTTCTTTAAAGCTCTTCCACATAGAACCGGTATTTTCCTGATAACATCCGAAAAAATTAAAGGTTACCCCATCAAATCCCTCCGTTTTTGAAAGCTGTTTGGCAATCACATTTCCTCCTAAAGTGGAGCCTTCAATTACATATAACATTCCCAGTGCTTCATGACGGTTATCCACCTGAAGATCATGAGACGCTTCCCTGCTGCTCATTGATAAACTTTCTACATCTTTTTCAATGAGATGAAGCTTTCTTCTTTGATCCAATTGCAGCTCCTCCGAAATTTCCCCGGAAAAACTATTAAATATTTTCTCCTCCGAGTTCAATAACATAAGATAGTTGGTAGAAATAATCTTTCTGTAATCCTCAAGACTAAAGGTTTTGTTAAAGATCTTTTCGGAATTAAACAATTTTTCAGCTGCATCATGAAATTCGGATGTATTTTGTTTAAGATATTCGGATATCATATTTTCAATTTAAATTATCATATTTAAGGTTTTCTAAAGGTCAGGATAAAACATGTTCCGTTATGATCGCTTTCATAATCCACATTCCCCCCTATTCTTTTCATTATTCTGTGTACAATGGATAAGCCCACTCCGTTTCCTTTAAACTTCTTGGCATTATCCATCCTGCTGAATATTTTAAACATTTTATGCTTGTCTTCTTCAGCAATTCCGATCCCGTTATCCGAAATACAGTAGACAATCTTATCCCCTTCTTCGGTTCCCCAAATTTCTACTTTTGGAGATTCATGCTGGGATGAGTATTTAACCGCGTTGTTGATTATATTTAAGAAAACCTGATGGAGCATCGTTTTGTCACCCAGCACATCAGGGCATTCCCGGATAACAATTTCACTGCGGGGAGTTTCATAAGTAATCATCGCATTTTCAGAAATCTTTTCAATGGTCCTTAAGGTCGCAAGACTTTCCAGCTCAATACTGCTGTATTTGGCACGGCTAAGCTGGAGCACATCATGCATCATCTCTGCCATATTATCAATCTCCTCAATGATAGCGTTAAGTTTATTCCGGTTTTTCTCCGTATTATCCAGCCCTGAAAGCAACATTTGCGCATTCAGTTTCATGACCGTCAAAGGAGTTCCCAGATCATGGGAAATGGTATAGGAAAAGCTATCCAGCTCTTCATTTACTTTCTGAAGCTGATCATTCAGCTCTTTAATAATATTATATTGTTTATGAGAGGTTTCCAGAATAATATTACGGACAGCACGGATTGCCATGATATCGCGGGAACTCCATCTTTTTGAGTTTCCTTTAATATCTTCTTTAAATACTTCAAAGGATGTCCGTGGAGAGATCATTCTCTTTTGTTCTCCGTTTTGAGAAACCAGCTCTATGTTTTTTTCGGGTTTTCCGGCCCAGCGGATATGCTCATCAAATTCTTTCCTGAACCAGATCAGCATTTCCCTTTCTTCCTTTTCTATATTATAAATAACAACTCCTGCCGCTTTTTTATTTATATCCAGAAGATCTTCATAGTCTTTTAAAAAACTGTTGTTGATATAAATTTCTTCAGATAAGGAACCTGTTGCCCAGGAAACTATTCCTTCAATAACGGACAGTTCCGGTGTAGCACCTGCAGTAATAATAGATTCTTTGGACACAATAGCGAGACCGTCAGCTTCCGGGAGATGTCTGATCTCTTCTATATTTTCCAAAAGGGAATCAAATAAAGTTTTATGCTTAAGAAACTTTGATTTCAATGCTGTAGTTTTAGCTCCCAACTGTACACGGTATTCCAGTTCTTTTTTCGATTTAAAGGAAGAATAGGCATTGGAAGCCAATGCTGTTAGGATTCCCGCCTGAACCCTGTCTTCAAGGTCAATATGACGGGGTGTACTGTTCTGACAGGTTACCAGACCCCAAAGCTTATCATCAATAATAATGGAAACACTAAAACTGGAAGCAGCACCGGTATTTTTAAGATATTGCCCATGGATTGGAGACATACTCCGGGAAGCTGTATAGGTAAGATCGACATGCTCTTTTGTTTTACTGAGCAGAGGCACCGGATTCTCGTAGACATTACTGAAAATCCTTTTTCTTTTAAGTAAATAAAGTGCCCTTGCCTGCTTAGGGATATCATGCTCCGGATAATGTAATCCCAGATAGCTTTCAATATCACCTTTTATTTTTTCAGCAATTACTTTTCCCGAACCGTCATTCATAAACTGATAGACCATCATACGGTCATAGTTAACGATTTTGGTCAGGGTACTAAGAAGCTGGTCCCAGATTTCCTGGGCATTATCGATCATATAAATACTGTCGTACTTATTGCTAATATATTTATGGGGGTTATGCAGAACTTCTTCAAATTCCAGAAAAATGGAATCATCCTGCCGGAAAACGGAAAAATGATATTTTTTTCCATTAATGGTGATCTTATCAAAATAAGCTTCATGCTCCCTTTTAAGATACCGGTCAACCTGTAAATAAATTTCAGATTCGAGAATACTTTGAAAATGTTGGGGAAAATCACTAATCTTTTTGTTAAAAAGGTCTTCGCTATTTCCTATATTAAAAAGTATTCCTATATTTTCACTAAAAAAATTGATACTATGAGATTCAGCATGAATGCCAATCAGATAGCCAAAACTTTGTATATGCCCGGGAATATGGATGGGCTCTTCATGACACTCAACAAAATTCATATAATTCTAATATCTCTCAAATATAATGAATTTTTTAAAGATAATTCAATTTATGATTATAAACAGAAATCCACTTTAATATTTTAAAAAATCCTGTTAATTAAACAAATTTTATTAATTTTATCTCACAATTAGACCGAATAAAACTAAAAATTTCCATAGGTTCTATATAACACACACAAATCAAGCAGATTAAAAATTATATTTATTCAAACAATAAACTATTTATATTATGAAAAAGTTCCCCATTATTTTTCTTTTACTCGTCCTTCTTATAGGCGCCTGGAATACTTCCGAAGCCTGTACCCGAGTTGTTTACAAAGGACCGGACAACACCGTTATCACAGCCCGCTCTATGGACTGGAAAGATGAAATTCCAGGTAATTTATGGGTTTTCCCCCGCGGAATTCAAAGAGATGGTGAAGTGGGTCCCCTTTCTATTAAATGGACTTCCAAATACGGCAGTTTAATAACTTCCAGCTGGGATATTTCAGCTTCTGACGGAATGAATGAAAAAGGGCTTGTTACCAATCTTTTATGGCTGGGAGAATCCCAATACCCGAAATTCGATCCTAAAGGAAAAGAAAAAGGGCTTGCCATTTCTTTATGGGCCCAGTATTTTCTTGACAATTTTGCTACTGTAAAAGAAGCGGTTGATCATATGAAAACCGATCCTTTTATCATTGTAAGCGATAATATTCCGGGAACGGAAAGATTTGCAACCGTACACCTTTCCATTTCCGATGCTTCAGGTGACAATGCCGTTTTTGAGTATATCAATGGTAAACTGGTGGTTCACCACGATCCTTCTTATACGGTAATGACCAATTCTCCGATATTTGAAGAGCAGCTTGCTCTCAACAGATATTGGCAGGGAATTCCGGGAACGGTAATGCTTCCGGGAACCAACCGTGCTGCAGACCGTTTTGTGCGTGCTTCCTACTATATCAATGCGATCCCGCAAACCAGTGATCCCCGTACAGCAGTAGCCAGCGTATTCAGTGTGATCAGAAACTGCTCTGTACCTTACGGAATTTCGTCCGAGACCGAACCGAATATCTCATCTACAAGATGGCGTGCCGTATCTGATCAAAAAAATTTAGTGTATTATTTTGAAACCGTATTTACTCCTAATACGTTTTGGGTTAATCTTAAAGACTTCGACTTAAGCCCTAAGGGAAAAGTTATGAAATTAAGTCTTGATAATTTCCAGACTTATAATGGTAAAGCCAATAAAGACTTCAAAGAAAGCAAACCATTTAAATTTTTAGGTATTTAACCCCTCTTATATTTATTCACTAATATCCATATTATGTCCTTTTTTTCAATTAAAAAAAGAAGTATCTCCTTGTTGGGTTTACTCCTGTCTTTTACAATGAACGGCCAGATCCTTGACTCTTTGCTTTTAGGTGAGCCAAAACAACAACAGGAAGAAAATATAAAATATCCTCAGCTTCAGATCAAAGGTTTGTTTCAGGCACGTTACCTGGTAGGCTTTTCAAAAGATGTTGATGTGAACGGGCTTCACCACTCCGATGGCACTGAAACCGACAACAATTTCATGCTTAAATACATGAGGATTCAGGTTCGGGCACAGATCAGCAAACGGGCGGAAGTAGTAGCTCTTGCCAACTTAGCGGATTTTAAAAATGATCCTAAGACCAGAGTTCTGGAAAATGCTTATTTAAAATATACTTTTAATCCTAAGCTCGCCATTACCGTGGGACAGTTCAGACCATGGTTCGGTATTGAAGAAACCTATCCTATTGACATTATCAAATCTTTGGACTGGTCCAATCAATACACGGAATTCGGAAAACTGGGATGGACAAGCTTCCAGATCGGGATATCCGCTACCGGAGACCTGAAGTTAGGTAATATGCCGTTCCAGTATGCTGTTTCCATCGTGAATGGAAACGGAAAAAACCAGGTTAATGATAATGATAACGGAAAACATTATTCTACCCGGCTTGTTTTTGGACTGGATAAAAAAACGTCTTTAAACTTAGGATTAAACGGAGGTATAGGAGAAGTATACAGCAAAAAAGTGTATGCCCTGGGTGTTGACCTCAGCTCTCTGGTTCATTTCAACCCGAAATGGAGCCTGGATATGCAGCTGGAAGCAAAACAGGCTACCAACCACACTTTATATTACTCCATTGATCCGGAACAAAGAACATCCAATCCGGATGACTATTTAATCCGGGGTATTTATTTTCTTCCAAACCTAAGGTATGAGGTCAATCACAAAAACCTGAGTGCTTTTGAGCTGTCCTGCCGTTACGAGTATATAGATACCAGTTTCAGACTGAATTCCAATCCAAGACAAACCGTTACCCCGATGTTCGGATTGGAGTTTCTAAAGAATTACGGAGCGAGAATCCAGCTGGGAGTACAGTTTGACCGTTATAAACATCAGATTGAAAATACCAACCAGTACAACAACAACTTATTTATCATTCAAGTACAAAGTAGATTTTAATAATCAATCATATTTGCCATGAAAGAAATTAATATTAAAAATATAGCCATCACCTTTGCCTTTGCGCTTGTGTTATGGTTTATTCCTACCCCTCAGGGAGTTTCTCCGGATGCGTGGCACTTATTTGCCATTTTCGCAGCCACTATTTTAGGAATTATTCTTAAAGCTGCTCCCATGGGAACCATGTGTATGATGGCTATAGGATTCACAGCACTCACTCAGGTATTAGCCCCGGGTGATGCAGGTAAATCCATTACCAAATCCCTTACGGGATTTGGAGATAAAGTAATTTGGTTAATCGGAATTTCTTTCTTTATAGCCCGGGGATTTATAAAAACCGGGCTTGGAAACCGTATTGCTTTTCTTTTTATAAGAATTTTTGGTAAAAGTTCTTTGGGATTAGCATACGGACTGGGGCTTGCAGATGTCTGCCTGGCCCCTGCCATTCCAAGTAATACCGCCAGAGGTGGTGGTATTATTTACCCAATTATGAAATCTATGGCCATCAGCTTTGATTCCGTTCCGGATAAGCCCGAAACCCATAGAAAACTCGGATCATTCCTTACTTTAAACAGTTATTACATGAACCTGATCGCATCATCCATGTTCTTAACCGGAACAGCAAGTAATCCGATGTGTCAGAAGTTCGCTGCCAATCTTGGGATTGATATCACCTGGATGTCATGGGCTGCAGCGGGTTTTCTTCCCGGTGCCGTTGCCTTTTTTGTAGTTCCGCTGGTACTGTATAAATTATATCCGCCTGAACTTAAAAAGACAGGAGATGCTCCTAAAATGGCAGCTCAGAAATTAAAAGAAATGGGGCCTATCTCCCGTCATGAATGGCTGATGCTTTTCGCTTTTTTCATCCTGCTGGCTTTATGGATCTTCGGAGGAACTCTTTCCATAGATGCTACAACCACTGCCTTCATAGGACTTACCTTATTGCTGCTTACCTCAGTTTTAACATGGGAAGATGTAAAAGCTGAAAAAGGAGCCTGGGACACGATTGTCTGGTTTGCCGTACTGGTCATGATGGCAAGTTCACTCAATGAGCTTGGTTTTATAGGATGGTTCAGTGATTTAATTAAAGCTAAAATCGGAGGATTAAGCTGGCAGACCGCATTTCCTGTGATCATACTGGTCTACTTCTTCAGTCACTATATTTTTGCCAGTGCTACGGCACACGTGGCAGCCATGTATGCGGCCTTACTGAGTGTAGGGGTTTCTTTAGGTATTCCTCCTATGCTATTGGCCATGATGCTTGGTTTTATGGGATCTGTTTACGGAGTTCTCACCCATTACGGACACGGACCGGCTCCTGTATTCTTCGGAAGCGGATATGTTGATCTTAAAGCATGGTGGCTACGTGGTCTGGAAATAGGAATTGTCCTGCTAGTCATCTATATGGTGGTAGGGGGCCTTTGGATGAAAATCTTAGGATATTATTAATTATTAAATAAAAACATATGCTGTCAACATTAACAAGAAAATTATTGATGTGTCTCACGGGGCTTTTTCTCAGTTTTTTTCTTTTAATCCATTTCCTGGGAAATCTCCAGCTTTTCCTTCCTCAGGAAGAAGCACATTTACAGTTCAATGCGTATTCTCATTTTTTATCAGGAAATGTTCTTATTAAGATCGTATCGTATGTTTTGTATGCTAGTATTATCATACATGCTTTAGACGGTCTAGTCATTACACTGAAAAATAAGAAAGCAGGAGCACACTATCAGAAGGACAAGAGAGGAAGAGCCAGTAAATGGTACACCCGAAATATGGGAATATTAGGTACTTTAATTTTAATTTTCCTGGTTATTCATTTTCAAAATTTCTGGTATATCTATAAATTCGGCAGCCTTCCGCTGGACCAAAACGGAAATAAAGATCTTTATATCCTGGTGGTAACCGTTTTTAAAGAATGGTGGTATGTAATTATTTACGTTCTATCCATGGTGGCATTGTGCTATCACCTTATCCATGGAATACATAGTGCAGCCCGGACTTTAGGGCTTTATCATCCTAAGTTTGTGAAATGGGTTAAAAATTTTGGCATTGCTTATTCCATCATTATCAGTGTCGGATTTGCCTTGATGCCCATCTATGTATTTTTTACAGCTAATTAAAAATGACTCATGATGATTTTAGATTCTAAAATTCCCAACGGTCCTTTGGAAGAAAAATGGACCAATTATAAAAAAACAGCAAAGCTTGTAAATCCTGCCAACCGTAAAAAACTGGATGTTATTGTCGTAGGAACCGGTCTGGCAGGAAGCTCAGTGGCTGCTTCACTAGGAGAAATGGGTTATAATGTTAAAGCATTTTGCTTTCAGGATAGTCCCAGAAGAGCTCATTCCGTGGCTGCACAGGGTGGGGTAAATGCTGCTAAAAACTATAAAAATGATGGTGACAGCGTTTACAGAATGTTTGTAGATACCCTTAAAGGCGGGGATTTCAGGGCACGTGAAGCCAATGTATACAGAATGGCTGAATGTTCTTTAAACCTGATCGACCAGGCTGTTGCCCAAGGGGTGCCATTCGGAAGAGAATACGGAGGTTATCTTAATAACCGGTCTTTCGGAGGTGTACAGGTAAGCCGGACTTTCTATGCACGGGGACAGACAGGCCAGCAATTACTTTTAGGTGCTTATCAGGCCCTTATGAGGCAGGTCGGCAAGAAAACGGTAGAACTGTTTTCACGCCACGAAATGCTTGACCTCGTTGTGGTAGACGGGAAAGCAAGAGGAATCATCGTACGGAACCTTGATACCGGAGAAATTGAGCGCCATGCCGCCCATGCCGTGGTTTTGGCCACCGGAGGATATGGAAAAATATATTATCTTTCCACATTGGCAATGGGCTGCAACGGTTCCGCCATATGGAGAGCTCACAAAAAAGGTGCTTTGATGGCATCTCCAAGCTGGATCCAGATCCACCCTACTTCATTACCTCAATCAGGGGATTACCAGTCTAAATTAACATTAATGTCCGAATCCCTGAGAAATGACGGAAGAATATGGGTTCCCTTAAACAAGGACGAAACCCGCCCACCCAACGATATTCCGGAAGAGGAAAGAGATTATTATCTTGAAAGAAGATACCCGGCATTCGGGAATCTGGCACCAAGGGATATTTCCTCCAGGGCCGCTAAAGAAAGAATCGACGCAGGCTTTGGAATTGGTCCTCTGAAAAATGCCGTATATCTGGACTTTTCGCGTGCCATAAAAGAACAGGGAAAAGAAAAAATCCAGGAGAAATACGGAAACCTTTTCGATATGTATCTGAAAATCACAGGTTACAATGCATATAACGAGCCTATGATGATTTCACCATCCGCCCACTTTTCGATGGGAGGATTATGGGTAGATTATGAATTAATGACCACCGTTCCGGGACTCTTTGCCCTAGGAGAAGCCAATTTTGCTGATCACGGAGCGAACAGGCTGGGAGCCAATTCTTTATTACAGGCTTCGGTAGACGGTTATTTTATTGCGCCTTATACGATTGCCAATTACTTATCCAACGAGATTCACACCGGAAAAATATCTCCCGAAAGTCCAGAGTTTGACAAAGCCGAACAGGAGGTAAAGGACCAGATTCAGGGATTGATGAATATCAATGGAGATAAAACCGTAGATCATTATCATAAAACCTTGGGTAAACTTCTCTATGATTATTGTGGACTGGCACGGAATGAAGAAGGATTAAAATATGCCATTGAAGAAATAAGAAAGCTAAAGCAGGAATTTTATACCCATGTCCGTATTTCGGGTCAGGGAAATGCAATGAATGTAGAACTCGAAAAAGCGGGACGTGTAGCTGATTATTTTGAAATAGGAGAATTGATGTGCTATGATGCCCTTACCAGAAACGAATCATGCGGTGCCCATTTCCGTGAGGAATTTCAGACTCCCGACGGGGAAGCTCTTAGAAATGATGAGGAGTTCCAATTCATCTCTGCGTGGAGCTGGACCGGTGAAAACAACCAGCCGGAACTGGTGAAGGAACCTTTAATTTTTGAAGAAATACAACCCACTGTACGCAGTTACAAATAAAACACAGAAGATATGGATTTACATCTTAAAATATGGAGACAAAAAGACCGACAATCAGAAGGTAAATTTGAGCAGTATGACCTGAAGGATCTGAATTCTCATATGTCCTTTCTTGAAATGCTGGATACGCTTAATGAAAAACTGATCGTAGAAGGAAAAGAACCGGTAGAGTTTGATCATGACTGCCGGGAAGGAATCTGCGGACAGTGTGGAATGATGATCAACGGACTGGCTCATGGACCGTTACAGCATACTACAACGTGCCAGCTTCACCTCCGTTCCTTTAAAGACGGTGAAACACTTACTATAGAACCTTTCCGGGCCGAAGCTTTTCCGGTAAAAAAAGATCTTAAAGTGGACCGTTCCGCATTGGACAGGATTATCGCTTCAGGAGGTTTTGTTTCGGTCAATACAGGGCAGGCTCCGGATGCAAGCTCTATTGCCGTCACTCATCAACTGGCAGAGGAAGCTTTTGATTCTGCAGCCTGCATTGGCTGTGGTGCGTGTGTAGCGACCTGTAAAAATGCCAGTGCCGCCTTATTCACTTCTGCAAAAGTTACCCATATGGCATTACTGCCTCAGGGCAAAGAGGAAAGAAGTGAGCGTGTAATTAATATGGTTACCCAAATGGATGAAGAACTATTCGGGCACTGCTCCAATACGGAAGCCTGCGAAGTGGAATGCCCGCAGGGAATCTCTGTATTAAATATCGCAAGAATGAATTACGAGTACAGCCGGGCTCTGTTTTTCAGAAAAAATAAATAAAATATGAATATCCTGAGGTTGAATAATCTTCAATACTGTCTGACAACACCGATTATTTCAGCCTCAGTACTTTCGTTGGTTTAAACTTCTTTATCAAAATATAAGATATAGAACTTCCCTTTTTCATCCTGTCCCTGGTCTATCATCTTCCGGTCACCATGTATGTAAATATGAAAGTTTTTATCCAGCTTGATAATACTTTTAAAATGCCTTTGCTGCTTCTTTACCGCTGAGGTATTAATAGGAAATTCTTCGGATATATTGACCTGCATGTCCTGCTCATAATCCGTTTTAAAATTAACAAAGCTTTCAATGACATTTTTGTCTTCCAATACTTCATTGGTAAATTCTTCAAAATCAAATTGTTCCTTTTCTTTAAAAAAGTTGATCGATTTATTTAAAAAATCCGCCTGATCCGCCTTGGAAACTTCAAACTCCTGGGGAAGCTGCTGGGTGATAAAATCTTTATACACCATTAATGTTTCCTGGGTATGGAAATATTCATCATCCCTCTGCTTTACTTTTAAAAAGTCTTCGAACCAATAATACAGATCTCCGTTTTTATTGTTATCCACCACGGAAAGTACATAGCCGCTTTCTTTATTGTTATTATAAATCAAGGCAGCTTTATCAATTTTGGATAATCCTATTCCCTGATCTTTTTCGATTTCAAAGGTTTCATTCTGAGGGAATATTTTCAAAAAGGATTCTCTTTTTTCTGTTTTAAAGATCCCGATAGAGTCAATTTTCCCGGCATCAGTCTCTTCGCCTTCAAAATACACAATGAAGAGTTCTCCTCCCTGCACTCTGGGATTTTCTGCCACTTCATAGAGATGCTTGGCTATATTTTCCGACTCCCACATGAACTTGGATTTATCTTCAAAAATTTCAGAAACCGAGCTATAAACAGGATTGTTCACCAGGTAGGAATCACTATAAAACTGGAAGCTTTCTTCAGATTTGAATGTTCCCAGGAAATAGTTTTCCAGCAGCTCCTGCATTCCTTCATCCAATATTAGCTCTTCCTGTGAAAGGATTAATGATTCTCCATTAATTTTATTTCCGACTCTGTGTACTGTAATTTTTGAAAACATCTTGTTATTTTGAATTGCAAAGATAAGGTTTGATATAAAAAATAAAAACATTTAAAGTTTATATTAAGTTTCAGTATTTTTCAGGACTCCTGACCTTATTGAAAGCTTTTCTGACTTATTATTTATTTTTTTTGCTTAATTTAACGCTAGCTATCCTATCATTTATCTATCCGGTATTGAAAAAGAATATAAAAAATCTCAAGTTCAATCAATCGAAAGCACCTTACGAATGTGAGGTGCTGGAACTGGATACCTTAATGAAAACCCTTGCTTCTTTTACTTATTTCGGAAAAACGGAAAGATTACATTTTTATCTGGTATTCATCATCACGGAAGGAAGTGGTAAGCATTTTGTGGACTTTAAGGAATATCATCTGGAAAAAGGAAGTATTTTATTTATTGCTCCGGGCCAAATCCAGGAATATCAGAATCATCCTCACTATAAAGGATATATGCTTCTTTTTATGGAGCATTTTTTTCAAAAGCAGGCAAATGACCTGGCTTTCCTCCATCAGTCCACGATATTTGATACTACTATTTCCAATGCTTTGGTGAAGCCCGATCCGGAAACTTTTTCCCAAATGCTTCAGCTGATAAGCCTATTGAAAAATGAGATATCTTCACCTGATTCTTTTGCTCGGGAAGAAAGTCTCCAAAAGTTTGTAAGCTTATTTTTAATTTATGGAGAAAGGCAAAAACAGAAATCCAGCACTCAAATCGTCAACAATCATTACTTGTCTCAATACTATCTTTTTAAGCAATTGCTGGAGCGTCACTTTTCTAAGGAGAGAAGTGTTGATTTTTATGCATCCCTAATGGCTGTAACTCCCAAAACCCTTAATAGAATTACCCAATCCATCATTCAAAAAACAGCTAAGGAATTTATTGACAACCGTACAGTTATAGAAATAAAACGTTTGCTGCTGTATGAAAAATTAAGTGTAAAAGAAATCGCTTATTCCCTTAATTTCAATGAGCCTACCAATCTTATTAAGTATTTCAAAAAAAATACAGGAACTACTCCTTCTTCTTATAAGAAATGACAACTGTCCCATTTTTACCTTTTATTGTCTATTTTTAACCTTTCCTGCTTTTTCCTATTATCTCATCTTTGTAATGTAAAAAAAACATCACAATACAAAATTTATTAAAAAAACAACACAAATGATTTCATTACAAAAGCTTATTTTCATTTTAGGATTGGGATTTCTGTTTGTCAGCTGTTCCAATGATGATCATACGGTCACTCAGGAGCCCAGCAGAAAAGAAAAAGCTCAATTGGTTCTGAAAAGTTTGGAAACCGGGGATGTCAGTATTGCCAATAAGTACATCAATGCGACCACTTACATTCAGCATAATCTTGATGCTGCGGATGGCAGAGACAGTTTTATAGCTTTACTCAATTCTCTGAAAGGCAGTAATTTGAAGGTTATCACGTCCCGAACTTTTGAGGATAAGGAAAATAATATCGTATTCCTGCATACCAAATATGAAAATCTTTTCGGGCAGACTTTCATTGCATTTGATGCTTTTCGCTTTGACAGTAATAATACCATTGTGGAACACTGGGACAACTTACAGGAAGAACAGCCTCTTAATCCAAGCAACCATTCGATGATTGATGGAGCAACGCAGGTAAAAGATCTTAATAAAACCGAAAGCAACAGAGCTATTGTAAAAGGGTTTGTAAATGATGTTCTTATCGGAGGTGATTTCTCAGTATTGGAAAATTATATTTCCTCCACTCAATATATTCAGCATAATCCCTGGATAGCTGACGGAATACAGGGACTACAAAATGGAGCATCCATCCTGGCCAGATATGACATACTGGAAGTAAAAAAGGTATGGGCAGAAGGAAACTTCGTCCTGGTAGGATCAAACATCACTTATGAAAATGAGCCTGCAGTTGTTTATGACTTATTCAGATTAGAAAACAATAAGATCGTGGAACACTGGGATGTTTTGGAGATGACTCCGCCACAAAGCCAGTGGCAGAATAATAATGGCAAATTCTAACGCATAACGCAAGAAGGTAAAAACACACACACAGATGAAAATCCCTGAGTCAGCTCAGGGATTTTTTTATGATCCGTTTCAATTTGATAATAACCTCCTCAAAATGATAGCAAATTATTATTGAAAACACAACACAAAAAACCATAAAAATTTAATTTACAAATACTTAAAAATAAAATACAGGTAATGGTATTCCATTGGATTGATCTTAACAAATCTTTACTTATGAATCAAAACCAATCCCTTAAGAAAATGCTTTTATCCCTTCCTGAAATCCAAAATTCAGCAGATCACACAGAAAAAAGTCCTTACGAAATGATCGAGGCTTTCACTAATCATATGCGATGGCTCATAGATCAAAACGACAACAAGCAAATCGAAGAGAATTTAAAAATAATCGGACAGGTCTATGAGGAAGCAAATTCTTCTTTAAAAAACGCCATCGACAATATTTTTATTTACTCTTTGGATCACTCCGCGAACTTTCATGGAGATAAGAACAGGGAAGACCTCCTAGGCTTGCTTCCTGCCAATTTGCGGTCAGTTTATCTCCATCAGGTTTACAAATCCGGACTTTAGGTCCTAAAAGATTTTGTTACATTTTTTACATTTTTTGTTACATAAATTTAAGATCCATGAAGTCAAAAATCAGAAAAAATTCAAACTGGAACCACTGGAAAACAACGAATTACAGGCATAGTACAGAAATTATCACTATTCATATATCTGCTATTATAGCCATATTTATTATAGTCTCATATCTATAATTTGGTACAGTTTTAGCAGCAATAAAACCATATCTTGAAAATATTTAAATTATGATGAATGTTGAGATACCAACTGTGAACAATAAAGTTGCTGTAGAATATTTAAAGGTTTTTTATCCTTCTCTTAAAAATGAAATCACCCAGTTATCCTATCAGGATAATTTAGCGGGAATTATCCAGGCTACCATTAATTATATAAAGACTCTTTTACAGGAATCCAAAACCAGTATGGTCGCCCGAAAAATAAAAACAATGGAATGGCTTTACAGAAATGGAAATACTTACATTAAAGATCTGATCGAAAATGTCTTTATACGGTCTTTTGAAAGTATGAGAAGAATCTCCGACCGACAACAATGGAGTCTTATCTATAAGTATATGCCTTTACAATTCCAGAAAATTTACGAGGATCAGGTAAAAAAAGATGAGCTGTTTTTTAAGAAAGTCCATCACTAACATATAAAAACTCCCACAGTGCTGCGGGAGTTTTTTTGTTTTATTATTTATTCAAAAAGGTCTTATAAATAACCTCTAACTCCTCTTTATTAAGTGTTGAAGACTGTTCCAGCTTTCCAATGAATGTATCTACTTCTCCCCTTGTGGATGGGGAACCCAGATTCTCTCCTTTCTCATTAAAAGAATTGGTAAGTATCTCCCCTTTTGAATTAAGAATTACCCAAAAAGGCAATCCTGCACTTTCTCCCTTAAACCGATTCATCAGTTCCTGACCTCCGGGATTTTCAATTGTTTTTTTATCTCCCCGCTCCTGAACATCAATATAAGCAGTCACATAATTTTTCTCAAAAAGAGGTCGGGTTTCCGGAAGGTTCATATTTTTTTCCATCAGCTTACACCATCTACACCATGATGCATGAAATACAAGCAATACATTTTTGTTTTCTGAGCCTGCCTGAGTGAGCGCCTTTTTAAGGATAACATCCGCCTTTTCCTGAGCAAAGCCTACCTGAAATAACAATACTGTAAATAATAAAATAATTTTTGAAAACTTCATGAGGGTTTAATTTAATTAATCTCTAGTCTACTAATTTAGTATTTTTTTTCGGGATAAGTTTTTGTAAGGCCATTATATCCTTCATGTTTTATTCCAAATGGATAATAATTATTCTCTTCCAGAACTTCTACTCCGCTAACATTATTGAAGTAGCTTAACCTCACATTGACTAAAGGACCTGTAATTTCATCACTTAAAAATAAAAACTTTCCCCTTCTCTTGCCTGATTCAATAAAAAGAGGTTCCATCAGAAACACCCCACCGTCCAATATCCGGCATATAAAACCTTGCACCGTAGTAATACATTCCAGATTCTGTCTGTAACTCTTTACCATTGTATTTATACTAATAGTTTGTATTACCTGTTAAACTATTGTATCCTTTATGTTTTAGCCCAAAAGGTTAATAGTTATTCTCTTCAAGAATTTCTTTATTTTAGAAGATCATATAAATAATAAACCCTTACATTTGTCTGGGTTTATTATTTTACGTGCTTTTTTGTATAATGAAAATTATCTTTACTCCTTTAATAATTTGTAGTTTGAATACTTTCCATCTAAACCTAAAGGGATTATAGTATTTTCTAATAACTTCCATTGTTCATTTTCAAATACTCTTTGCCGTTCAAACATAACATCAAAACAATTACTTTTTGTTCCAGTTATTTTATAAACAGGAGATTGTAAACCTTCAGAACTTACTAAATAAAAAAAATTAGGTTTCTCTTTAATAATACTTGCTTCAAATTGATTTTTATAAAGAACTGTATCTTTTTTATCCGAAATTAAATATAAATTATAATGAAATGGATTTCCTCTAAAATCTTTTACATTAATAGTAGTTATTTTTTGTTTTTTTAGTCCTTCAATAACATTCAATTTGGACTTTTGAGGATAGCTATCTAACACTATTATACTATCATTTCTTAACTGCCAATTTCCAAATATTTCATCTTTCAAAAATTCTGTGTTCTTATAATATCTAAAAGTTCCATCTTTCAATAAATTTATACTTTCAGAATAATGGGATGTTTTATACGAATATACTCCTGACTTATTTTGTGAAAAAATGGATATTGATGTTAATAAAAAGAATAAGTTAATTGTTTTTTTCATAATTTCATTATTTCTTTGAACTCCCTTTTTGATAATCTTTTTGCCATCCTTTGTATACTTCCTGAACAGGGATTCCTAATCTCCCTGCCTCTATCACCCTTTGTCTTAAAGCTTTGCCTTCTTTAGAGTTAATATTTATTGGACCCTCTGGTAAAGTTTGATATGCGGGAGGAATCATTGTAGTACCAAATTTAAGTACATCTGAGTTTTTCCAAACATATGTACTAGATTTTTCAATATAATCTCTACCTGATTTATGATATCTTTCTCTATTATATGCTTCTGTTTCATCACTAACGTCATATAAACTACCATAGCTTTTATTATCCGCTGCAATTGAGACTTCTCCTTTTTCAAATTGATAAGCATGTTTTAATTCGTGTCCAAGTAATCCATAATCGTTTTCAGATTTTATGATTACCTTATTAGAGCTAGCATCATAAGACATTCCACTGTCTCCCATACCCACATTTGAAACACTATAAACTTGATCAGACTTTTCTAAACTCGAAATCTCTCCAAGAATTCTTTCATTCACAGAAATTAACTTACTCCCCAATTCAGCATCCATACCTCCATCTTTAACAAATTGTTGAATTGTACTATTTGTATCCTTTAACATTTGTTTTTGCTTTTTCACTAAATCATCAGGATCTTCTATTGTCATTCCTGTAGGGTCAACAAACATAATAGGACTATTAATACAATAACTATACGGATTAATTGAAGGATATTTTTCCGCCAGCGGATCCACCACGCCCCATCTTCCTATATCCGGCATATAAAACCTTGCGCCATAATCATACATTCCAGATTCTGTTTGTAACTCCTTACCGTTATATTTATACTGATAATTAGTATTCCCAGCCAGCCCATTATATCCTTCATGCTTCATTCCAAAAGGATAATAATTATTCTCTTCCAGAACTTCTACTCCGCTACCATTATTGAAGTAGCTTAACCTCACATTGCCTAAATGATCCGTATAGTTGTAAATATACTTATTATTTTCAAAATTGTAGTAACCTTCGGCTGTAGGAACAAACTTTAACCCTAATACAGCTACCATATTCTTTCCTATAGTAGTATCATACTGGAAGCCATCCAGATATTCCGTAGTTCGGGAAAGTAAGGCTGTACTCCCCTCTACTCCTTTATAGTTATAGATCTTTCTTAGCTTAACTCCATCTGCACGATAAAGGTAGGAAGTATTCTCTCTGATAAGTCCGGTATGAGTAGATAGTGCCTTATTAAATAATATATATTTGGGTAGGTTCAGGTAATTGTAATCTATCTGCAAAATTCCTTTATCATTCTGGGTAATCATATTTCCATTAAGATCATAGGTAATGGGTGTTCCGGAGGTTTCAGGATAACCGCTATACTGCCCAGATACATCGGTAACGCTCTGAAGCTGGTTTCCTACATACACATAATCCAGGTTATCTATTAGCATGGCAGTATTACTTCCTACCGGTGCTCCTTCAGATCTCTTCAAATTGGTGATATTACCATTTAAGTCATAATCCAGCTTCTCAAAGTATTCTTTAGCGGATGGATTGGCGTCTTTCTGATAAAAGCCTGCTAAGAGTCTGTTTAATCCATCATAGACATACCCATATCTTCTCAAATTGTCCCCTGCTGCTGTGGCTGTCCGCCAGTCTATTTCTGCTATATTTCCATTGTATTTTGGGTTTACTTTTAAATTTGTAAAATCTCCATTAGGACTTTCTAATCCTTCTACCTGGTGGTATTTGATCTTATACCCAAACAGATCTGCTCCTAAGTTAGAGGGATCATTGATCTGGGTCATCCAGCCTCGGATATTGTATTTGTAATCAATCGTCTGAAGGGGTGATGCTGCACTGGTTCCTCCTACCTTCTTAGTCTTCAACTGAGAAAGTTCGTTATAGCTATTCTGAGCCAGAACCTCTGCAGTATTGCTATCTACCTGGTGGGTATGGGTTAACAGTCTGTTCTGATGGTCATACGTAAAGTTTTCAGTAATGATTCTTTCTGTATCCGTGCTTAAACGTTTATGATAGGTTTTAGATTGTTGAACGACTCCTGAAAAATCCAGTAAGGATTCTGTACGGGTGTAACCTCCCAAGTGGTTTACAGAATGGGTGGATATGGCTCTGCCTTTGGTATCGTAGAATGTATAGGCTTTGGTCCATTCATCATCTTCTATATTCTTGATATAGGTGGCTGTGGGCAAACCTTTGGTACTGATTATTGAACTTTGAGCATTCTGAGGTAAGATATTCTGACCCAACACCTGGGTAGGAAGACTGATCCCTCCTGCAAATGGTGGATATGTATCATAATAGTTAACACTTAAAATCTTACTCATATTAGCGGTAGGGTAAGCATTTTTGGTATAATAAAGCGTCACGCCACTCACCGTAAATACAGCACTTGAGGACCGGGACTCATTATTACTTCCCATGGCATCTACTAGGGCCTGTTCTGCTGCCCATCCTGCAACTCCATAAGCCTTAGTACTGGTATAGATTCCTGTATAAGCTACTCTCCCAAACTGGTCATATTTCGTGAATAACCATTGTTTATTGGCTCCTAATAAAACATTCTGGCTCATAATAAGCCTATCCTGCCTATCGTAGATCATATATTCCCATGCCTTGCCCGGCATCTTCTTAAGAACTTGTCTGCCTCTGCCATCATAACGGTATAAATAACATAGGGTACTTATTACAGTATTAACATTAGCAACTACCGACGCAAGAGGGGGAACTACAAAAGCCAATTGATTATACTCATTATAAACATAATAGGTATCGGCATTCTCAGTTCCGTTTACTTTTCTAACCAGGATAACCTGCCCCTGTCCATTCTTAAATTCTATGGTCTTATTACCATCTTCATCTGTAACTGTATTTTTATATAGCTGATTGGCTCCATAAGTTGCTGTATTGGTACTCAAAACTGAAGCTGTAGTTCCACTAGCCCAAGTGGTGGTAACTGTAAATTTTCTTACAGCATCAGCTGTGGTATTGGCATCATACTCAAATGTAACGGGTTTTGTGCTCCAGTCCGTTCCTACCTGGATCTGCTGCTGAACCCTATCCAAAGGTGAGTTCTCTAAGATCTTCTCTGCATAGATCTTCTCATTTCCGTAAATATCTGACTGGGTAGCATTGGATAAAGGAGTTGGGAAGATCGCACCATTTTGGGTATTGGATTGAGGAACCGGAAGGTAATCTTTTACCTGTCTCCCAAACTGATCGTATTCGATATGGGTAACTACATCTCTTCCAAGGGGGGATGATTTTACATTAACTACCTGGTTGGCTCTGCCTAGTCCGTCAAAATACTGAACGCTCTGTATTTGCTTGGCTGTTGTACTGCTCACGGTGACTGGCTCTAAATAAACCCGGCTCTGGATATAGTTCTCACTTGTTGTCTGCGCGTCTAAGCCTACTACAAACAATAGGCTTATAAGAAGGATTATTTTTTTCATAGTTCGTGTTTTTTTATTGTTTGTAGTTGTACTTATATTCTTTTAAAATATTTCCATTACTATCTACCACTTTCTCCAATCTGTTTGCTGAATCATAGATATAATATTCTCTTATTCCTGAGGGTGGAGTAATACTTCTTACTCCGATTAAAGGATCATAGGTATAAGTACTAACCTGATAACCTGATAATGCAGTGTTATTTCTGAAGCTGTCTAAAGCAGCAAGAAGTGCCGATTCATCATTATTGATTGATGCTGATGCATCGGTATCAGAAGCTGCAATGATGGCAGAGGCTAAAGAGTTTATCTGGGCATAGGTAGCGCCTTCTATCTTAGCGATAGGCTGGGTTTGGTTATAGCCCCAAACTATAGCTACCGGAACTCCGTCTTTAGTCGTGTACTGCTGTAAATTTCCTCTTGAATCATACTGATCATAAGTTACCTCGGTATAGGTAGTAGCAGAGTTCTGTAAATCATAGGATTTAACGGATAAAGGCAATAATAAATTCCCGGCCTGTGTCGTAGGTACGGAAGTAGGATAAACAGTCTCGGTTTTTGATAAAGTCTTTGTAGAACTTCCTATCGTTTGAGTCGTCGTTGTCTCTAAGGGAATACCAATCATATTGGCATCTATCAGCTTCTGATTAACTTTTTCATGAGCATACGAATAAGTGGTGACCATAGTATTTGAATCAGGATATGTGATTGTTTGTTTAGTCAATTGCTTATTTAAAGTATTCTCATAAAAATTCTGGGTTTTAACTTCAACAGTATTATTATTAAAATACTGAATATCCTTAACAAAAGTTGGTCTTATTCTTCTTACAATTAAAGGTGTTACAAAAAATCTGTATTTTGTTGTGTTAATAGGGTTTGATACTGTATATATCTGTTGTCCTGTAAGACAACCTGAAGGATAAACCTGACTTGATGGATCAATTGATCCCATCGAAGTATTTACTAAGGAGAAAGAAGGGTATATGTTATAAATATTTGGCAAATATCCATATACTGTTGTTTTAGCAGAAATTTTATTTTGATTTTCATCATATACTTCTATAGAAGTATTTTTACCATTGAATGGATCATCAATTTTTGGCAGTCCTTTCATCGAGGTATTCATCTGGTTTGTAAAAGAAAATACTTTTTTACCTTTTCCCTCATTCGTAGCTGGATCAACTTCTATTTCCTCAACCTTATCATATCCAAATGATTTCTCCCCGCTTATTCCAAAATCATTAGAATTAACAGTCAAATCATTGTAAACTGAAATATATTCAAGTAAACATCCGTTTGAAACAGTTGTAGGCATCTTTTTAAACGTTGCGCCATTAATATTGGTTAAAGGCTCAAACTTATATAATAATTTGCCTCCTATATAATTATATTTTTTATATCCAACCAAAGCATTATTACTGTCATAGTTTTTAATAGATTTAACCCTGACTCCGTTTCCATAAGAAATATTTTGGTCAACAGCGTAAGGATCTTCATAAATATATCTGGACCTGACACTGGCAATATGATAGGTGTCATTAGAGGTATATGGTGTAGAATTTTCAACTTTAATACTATATTTAACAGTTGAATCAGAATCAAATGGAACAAGAACACTTTCTTCCCAGGAAGCTCCGTGGTTTGCAGTAAATGTTGTTCCCATAACAGAGGCAACAGACCATTCTTTTATTATAGTCTCAGCATATTGTCCTGCACTGTTTTTTTTCCACTTGCTAAATGTTATCTTACCACCAATCATTTGCTGATAGGTATAAGTTTGCATATTTGGATTTACATAACCTGTATATCCGTCATAAACCTTATTTAGGAATTTTATAGTAGTTGTCCTCCCTAAGGTAAACTCCTTATAATAATCCTGAGTAGGATTAGTGGACCAGCCATCGTTATTAATTTCTATATCCTTATGAATCTGCTGGATCTGAGCTTTATCAGGAATAGACTGGTTGGTGAATATATTTGATTCATATTCAAATGCGGTAGATCCTCCTGTAGGATAAGTTATTTTTTGAAGAATATTGGTGTCAATATAGTTTCGATTGGTAAATCTTTTAGCTCCTGTATAAGGGTAACTTGCATTTAGATTTACATTAGTATAAGCGTATTGATTGAAATATTCAAAGTAATCTAAATCTGGTAATAATGTAGTATTGGGCTCATCATTGAAGTAACCATAGTAATCTACCGAAGTAGATACTTTAAGAGGCATAACATTACTGGTATTATAATCAAATTTATAAGGAGGAGTAGGCTGTTGTGCATTCCCCTGATTATCATAATTCTGTTCTTTGACATTATCCAACTTTAACCTTTTCCCATAAAAAGCTTCATCACTTCCAATATTAAGATTTATATTCTGATTCATTGCTGAAACCTTATATGGAAAGTAGGATTGTGTAAATAAAAAACTCTTAATAGGTTTATTATTGAATTTTGAAATTATATCAATTGATTGCAGTTTTTTGGCTGGAAGATTAGTAACATAAGGCTTAATATCATCTCTATTTACCAAATTAAAATTAATTATAGTAGTAGGGGTTTCAATTTTGACAAGGTTTTTTTTATAACTTATCGTTGAATTTATAGAACTGCTTACTGGCAGAGAAGTTCCAAAGTTGATAATTTTAGCAGTCTGAACAGGGTACTGTTGGTAATTAGTTTCATCCTGGTAAATAAAATCAATATATTTTCCTGAAATAAGCTCAATTTTGGTTAATTTAAATGTATAGCCTACATCTACAATAGCAGAGGTTAAGCTACTTGCTTTTTCAACTGCATAAAAATAATATTTATCACCACTAGGTGTTACAGCAATCCAACCATTATTGTTTTTAGTAAATTTAATATCTTCATTATCATCCAAAATAATGATCTCATCTTCATTTTCAGGATTAATAATAAATTTTCCTGAATATCCTGAAAAATTATAAGTATAAATATCTGGCTGACCTACTCCATTTAATAAATTATTAATTATAAAGTTAGAGTCATCTCCTGAATATACTGGAAAGACTGTGTTATATCCTGCAAATCCTTTTTGATTACGGTAGGTATGAGTTTCAGCATATAGTGTTGTAAAGTTACTTTTAAAAGTATTGTAACTGGTAGGATCAGTATACACCATTGGCGTATCCAAATTATCCTCTTGCCCTCTAATTTCTTGCGAAATAGTTCCTTCTGGCATTAAACTCCACCCTAAACCTACCCATGTTGCTTCATCCGCTACTTTAACTCCTGAGGTATGATAACCAAGAGTTATAGGTATTTCAATATTATCTGTTTTAGCTGTATATAAGGGGATTGATACTTGTGCTGTGCCTGTATAATGCCCCACAGGTATTTCTCCAAACCTTCCCAATAAAGCCATATCAGGAGATGTAGGAATACTTTTCACACTCGGATTATACGGATCATTCCCTGTTGTCTGAGCATGCATTTTAAGTAGACTTATTATAAAAATAATAGGTATAATATTTCTTCTCATTTCGGTTTTTATTTCTTAATTAACTTAGCATTAGCCGTTTTATTCGTATCAGTTTTAATCACCACCAGGTAAGCTCCTTGGATTAAAGATTGTGTGTTCAACTTAGTAACCTTATTCTTAGTCTTTAAGTTTTGTAGCTGCCTTCCACTCATATCATACAACAGTATCTCTGCTTCCTTAAAATCATAGCCAATTTCAACATAAGCATAATCCGATACAGGATTCGGATAAATCTTTATATCCGGCTTCTCTATCAGCTGATCGATCTGCTTGTCTCCCAGCTTCACAATCTTCCAGTTCTCTTTACCTAATTCTTCTCCGCTCGTTCCTGCCAATAAGATTGAACCATCTCTATTCAGCTTAATATCCGATAACCTCTCCTCCTTTTTCCTTGATTCTCCTTTCACATGTTTTCTCCATTGTTCCTCTCCTCTATCGTTCAGGTAAAGCATCCAAAACGTTTCATCATCGGTCTCTATCCTTCCTTCTGCTTGGGTATATCCTCCTAACAGAATTCCTTTTGTCTTATCATCTCCTTTATTAATAGTACTCATGCCCATCAGTACATCTCTGTTCTTAAAACTATACGACTTCTGCCATAAGTCTTCTCCTTTCTCATTTAAAGAAATCAACCATAAGTCAGTACCTTCTTCTATACCCACAGTCTTGTTTCCTGACCTCTCTGATCTGGATTCTCCTCCTACTATATAGCCTGTAGAAGTTAAAGCTAAAGTTCTTAGATGATCATCTCCACTGCCTCCATAATTCTTCTCCCATTCTACTTTTCCTTCTTTACTTAGCTTCACCAGCCAGTAATCGCCTTCTCCGTAATGGCTGCTGGCTTTTGGCTGTTGGCGAAGAGCTACTGAACCTGTACCTGAAATAGCCTTATTTTCTGTGAAAGCTTCACTTCTTGAATATACCCCTAACAGAACTCCTCCGTCCCTGGTTGGGATCATCTTCTCTACTTCATCCAGTCCTCTTCCTCCTACAATAAGTTGGGACAGCTCTTTTCCGTCTTTATCCAAACGGATAATCAAAACATCTTTAGAACCATAACCTTTAGAAGAATTCTGAATACTTCCCGCTACTACAAACCCTAAGTCCGTAGTCTGAACTACTGATCTGGCCTCTTCATCCGAACTGCTGCCTAAAGTTTTCTGCCATAATTCATCGCCATGCTCATTGAGCCGGATAAGCCAGATATCAGAACCTCCTTTGCTTTCTTCTTTCTTATCCAGACCTTTCCCAGAATGAGAAGTTCCGGCTAACAGAAAACCTCCCTCCTGGGTAGACACTGTAGCCGATAAAAAATCATGATTATTCCCCGAGAAATATTTTTCCCAGCTCTGTTCTCCCTGTTGATTGAGTTTAATTAAATGGAAATCGTAACCGTTATTCTGCTCCCTGCCTGAAGTCTCCGGCTTACTGCTTTGAATAACACTTCCTGTAATTAAATATTGCTGGTCTACCGTTGTAACAATCTGACTTAGAAAATCCTGAGTATTGGATTTGATATCTTTCTGCCAAACCACTTCCTGTGAATACAACGAAACACCAATGCATAGAAATAATGCACCCGTGTAGAGTTTTTTCATCTGTTTTTTTTAGTGTTAAAGTAAATCTTTCTAATTATTCAAACCTAAGAAATTCAGAGCATAAATAAGAATCCAAAATCTATATTTATAAATCTATACATAGAAATTGATCAATAACGTATTATAATTAACTGATAACAAAACATTTGATATATTTATTGATTTTTATCAATACGCCATCTTGTTTGTCATTTCAAGTAAAAAACAACTATTTGCAGTAGTATTGAAGTACCGAAAAACAGTATTTTTTTATGAATTAATTTATTAAATAGCAATTTACTTTACCGATATAGCAAAAACTTGTTCTATAAAAGATTCTTCCCATTAAATGAAATAATAAATTCCCTCTGTGTCAATTAAAAGAATGAAAACAGAAATTTCAGGAGAAAAAATAGAAACCCACCCGAATGTAATAGATGAGACACATACTGTTTAAAATAGCTAAAAACAAAACCGCTGTAAATTAAATTTACAGCGGTTTATCAATTTATTATTAATTGATGTTAATCAATAATTATTTCACTTCTTCGAAGTCAGCATCCTGAACATCTTCACCTCCTGCATTTCCACCAGGGTTCTGAGCTCCTGCCTCAGCACCACCCTGTGCCTGTTGTCCTGCTGCATAGAGTTCTTCTGAAGCTGCCATCCAGGCTGCATCTAAAGCCTCGGTTTTAGCTTTTACTTCATCTCCGTTTTTAGCTTCAAAAGCAGTTTTCAATTCTGCAGCTGCACTTTCGATAGCTGCTTTTTTATCAGCTGAAAGTTTATCTCCAAACTCTTTTAATTGCTTTTCAGTCTGGAAGATCAATCCGTCTGCTTTATTGAAGATCTCAACTTCTTCTTTTCTCTTCGCATCTGCTGCAGAGTTTTCCTGAGCTTCTTTTTTCATTCTTTCGATTTCCTCATCAGAAAGACCTGAAGAAGCCTGAATTTTGATAGACTGTTCTTTACCTGTTCCTTTATCTTTAGCAGATACACTAAGGATACCGTTCGCATCAATATCGAAAGTTACTTCAATTTGAGGAACTCCTCTCGGTGCAGGTGGAATATCTGTTAAATCAAATCTACCGATTTCCTTGTTATCGTTAAACATTGGTCTTTCCCCCTGTCCTACTCTGATACTTACAGCTGGCTGGTTATCGGATGCAGTAGAGAACACCTCTGATTTTTTAGTCGGGATCGTTGTATTGGCTTCAATTAATTTAGTGAATACTGAACCCATAGTTTCGATACCCAAAGAAAGTGGAGTTACATCAAGAAGTAATACGTCTTTTACATCTCCTGTTAAAACTCCCCCCTGGATAGCAGCACCTACCGCTACCACTTCATCCGGGTTAACTCCTTTAGAAGGTTTTTTTCCGAAGAATTTTTCCACTTCTTCCTGGATAATAGGAATTCTCGTAGAACCTCCTACCAGGATCACCTCATCGATATCGGATGTTGATAAACCTGCATCAGAAAGAGCTTTTTTACAGGGCTCCATTGATCTTCTTACCAGGTCAGCTGATAATTGCTCAAATTTAGCTTTAGTCAAGGTTTTCACTAAGTGCTTAGGACCTGTAGCCGTAGCCGTAATATAAGGTAAGTTGATCTCAGTCTGAGGAGAAGAAGACAACTCGATTTTAGCTTTTTCAGCAGCTTCTTTCAATCTTTGAAGAGCAATAGCATCTGATTTCAGATCCACACCTTCTTCAGACTGGAATTCGGAAGCCATCCAGTTGATGATTACATCATCAAAATCATCACCACCCAAGTGAGTATCTCCATTGGTAGATAATACTTCAAATACACCATCTCCCAAATCAAGGATAGAGATATCGAAAGTACCACCTCCAAGGTCATATACTGCGATTTTCTGATCTTTATGGTTTTTGTCTAATCCATAAGCCAAAGCTGCTGCTGTAGGCTCATTGATAATTCTTTCTACTTTAAGACCTGCAATTTCTCCGGCCTCTTTGGTAGCTTGTCTCTGTGCATCATTAAAGTAAGCTGGCACAGTAATTACAGCTCTGGTAACTTCTTGTCCAAGATAATCCTCAGCGGTTTTCTTCATTTTCTGAAGAATCATTGCTGAAATTTCCTGTGGAGTATATTCTCTGTCGTCTATTTTAACTTTCACTGTATCATTAGGACCGCTTACTACTTCGTAAGGTACTCTTGATACTTCACTGCTGTCATCTTTAAAATGAGTTCCAATAAATCTTTTAATAGAATATACTGTCTTTTTTGGATTCGTTACCGCTTGTCTCTTTGCAGGATCTCCTACTTTTCTCTCTCCATCTTCTGTAAATGCAACAATAGAAGGAGTCGTTCTTTTACCTTCTGCGTTAGGAATAACAACAGGGTCTTTCCCCTCCATTACGGCAACACAAGAGTTGGTTGTTCCTAAGTCAATTCCAATTATTTTACTCATAATATTTTATAATGTTTTTTATTTTTAAATTTTAAATTACACCTAGATTTTCTCAATATCCATACCATATGAAAAATTATGACAAATTGACACAAAAAGTATTCTAAGGATGGATTTTAATTTAAAATTTAATTAAAGTTTAACCCCTCATATAAGGACAAAAAGCTTGCGAATTAGTATTTTTGATAAAATTATCTTACATGTCATTACATTTTAACCCCCGGGACATTACATGGTTAGCCTTCAATGAAAGAGTATTACAGGAAGCAATGGATGAAAAAGTTCCTTTGCATCTGAGAATCCGTTTTCTGGGCATTTTTTCCAATAATCTCGATGAGTTTTTCAGAGTACGGGTGGCAGGTCTCAAAAGGGCTATGGATTTCAAAGATAAAGTGGTGGCCGAGTCTTTTTACCAGGCTCCTTCCAAAATCCTGCAGAGAATTAATGATATTGTCATCAGCCAACAGCAAAACTTTGATAAAACCTGGAAAAAACTGCTGGCAGAAATGGCAGAGCACAAGGTATTTATTAAAAACTCCAAAAACCTGACTTCCGCACAAAAAGACTTTGTAAGAAAATATTTTGATGAAGTGGTAGAATCCAACGTTATTCCCATTCTTCTTCATGAAAATACTCCTATGCCCTATCTGAGGGATAAAAGCCTTTATCTGGGAGTCGCTATGAGAAAGAAAGACTGGCAATATCACAGCAATTATGCCATTATAGAAATTCCTTCCCGGTTTGTAGGCAGATTTGTCCTTCTTCCCACCGAAGATCCGGAAGAGAAAAATGTAATGCTCCTCGAAGATGTGATTACATTTAACCTGCCCCATATTTTTTCTTATTTCGGATATGATGAGTTTTCCGCCAATGCATTTAAGGTAACTAAAGACGCTGAAATGGATCTCGATAATGATATCAGGACCAATTTTGCTGAAAAAATCGAAAAAGGACTTAAAAACCGAAGGAAAGGAAAGCCTACCCGATTTGTTTTTGATAAGGATATGGACAAAGCCCTTCTTGAACTTCTTATCCGTAAGCTTAACCTCACCAAAAAAGACAGTATAATCCCGGGAGGAAAAATCCACAATTTCAAACACTTCATGGATTTTCCCGAAGTATTCGAATCGTATGAAAGACCTGTGGAACGAACTTCTTTTACCCATCCCGCCTTTCAGAACGAAGACAGGGTTACTGACGTTATTCTTAAAAAAGATGTTTTATTAACCTTTCCCTATCATAAATACAACCCGGTTATAGATCTTCTGCGGGAAGCTGCTATGGATCCTGATGTAAAATCCATTCAGATTACCGCTTACCGCCTGGCCAGTAATTCCAAAATAATCAATGCACTGATATATGCCGCAAGAAATGGCAAAGAAGTAACTGTAATGCTTGAACTGCAGGCAAGATTTGATGAAGAGTCCAACCTGGAATGGAAAGAAATGCTGGAACCCGAAGGCATTACCGTATTGGTAGGGATTCCGGATAAAAAGGTACATGCCAAGCTTTGTGTCATTAAAAAAAGATCTCATAACAAGACCATTCAGTATGGATTCGTAAGTACCGGTAATTTTAATGAGAAAACTGCAAGAATTTATGGAGATCATCTGATAATGACCGCAGACCGGGGAATCATGGCCGATATCAATAAAGTATTCAATGTTCTTAAAAAACCAAAAGAAGATTATTTACCGGTCCTTAAAACCTGCAAAAACCTGTTGGTATGCCCTCAATTCATGCGTGAAAAAATCACTCATCACATTGATAAGGAAATTGAGGAAGCCAAAGCCGGAAGGAAAGCGGAAATTATCGTCAAGGTAAACTCCCTGAGTGACAGAATGCTTATCACCAAGCTCTATGATGCCGCCAAAGCCGGAGTCGTTATTAAAATGATCGTAAGAGGGATCTACTGTGCCGTGAATCAAAAAGAATTTAAGGAAAAAATAAAAGCGATCAGTATCGTGGATGAATATCTGGAACATGCCAGAGTAATGTACTTTTACAGTAAAGGAGCCGAAGATATGTATATTTCTTCTGCCGACTGGATGACCCGGAACCTTGATTACAGGATAGAAGCAGCAGCCAAAATCACAGATAAAGACTTAAAAAAAGAACTGAAAGACATTCTTGATATTCAATTAAATGATAATGTAAAAGCCAGAATTTTAGACAAAAAATTAAGAAATGAATATGTAAGAAATGATAAAAAAGAATGCCGTTCACAAATTGAAACCTATAAATATTTGAAATCTAAAACAAACACGAAATGAAAATTGCCGCCATTGACATAGGAAGTAATGCAGCAAGACTTCTTATAAATGAAGTGAAAGTTAATAATCATGTTCCCGAATTTATTAAGCTTAATCTTCTCCGGATTCCCCTGAGACTCGGAATGGATGTTTTTACTTTAGGTAAAATAGGAGAAGAAAGAGAAAAAATGGTTATTGATTCCATGAAGATATTTAGTGATCTCATGAAAATATATAAGGTGGACCATTACCGGGCCTGTGCGACCAGTGCTATGAGGGATGCCAAAAACGGAAAAAATATCATTGAAGAAGTAAAAAAGACCTCCGGGATTGACATTGAGATTATCTCCGGGGACGAAGAAGCTACTTTAATTTATGAAAACCACGTGGCGGAAGGTTTGGATAAAGAATTTGCCTATTTATATATTGATGTCGGAGGAGGCTCTACCGAACTTACCTTTTATGAAAACGGCAAAATGAAATATGAAAAATCCTTCAATATAGGAACCATACGCCTTCTCAACAACCTGGTAACAGATGAGAACTGGAACCTTATGAGAGAGGAAATAAAGAAGAATATTACAAGTAAAAAGCCCATTGTAGCCATCGGTTCCGGCGGAAACATCAATAAGGTCTTCTCCATGAGTAAAACAAAGGACGGAAAACCCATGACCCTCGCCCATCTCAAAAAAACATATAAGGAGCTTTCCGAACTGAGTGTTGCTGAAAGAATGACAAAATACAACCTCAGAGAAGACAGGGCGGACGTTATTGTTCCCGCTTTACGGATTTTTAATAATGTCATGAGCTGGTCGGACATCAACAAAATATTTGTTCCTAAAATATCTGTTGCGGATGGACTTATTCACAATATTTACAGTAAATTATACGAATCTTAAATAAATATTATTTTTATCATCAAAAAGCGAAGAATCTTTTAAATAATTAAGGTTTTTCGCTTTTTATTTTTAAATTTAAAGTAATTTTATTCCATCATCCGTTTTTCATCTTATAAATCATCTGCAATTATGAATATAAATCCGATCAAAATAATTCTTACGGGTGCTACCGGAATGGTAGGAGAAGGTGTATTGATGGAATGTCTTGAAAACCCCGCAATTTCTGAAATCTTAAGCATCAGCAGAAAGCCTTCGGGTAAGAAACATCCTAAGCTGAAAGAATATATAGTACCGGATTTTTTCAGCCTTACTGACAATGATGAAAATTTAAAAGGTTTTGATGCCTGTTTTTTCTGTGCGGGAATCAGCAGTATAGGAATGAGCGAAGAAGACTATACACGCATCACCTACGACACTACTCTTCATTTTGCAAAAGCGGTGCTCCATCAAAATCCTGATATGGTTTTTAATTATGTTTCAGGAAGTCAGACAGATGGTACCGAAGCCGGCAGAGTGATGTGGGCAAGAGTAAAAGGAAAGACCGAAAATGATTTGATGAAATTACCGTTCAGGGCGGTTTATAACTTCCGTCCGGGCTTTATGAAACCCGTAGAAGGACAAGTGAATGTAAGGTGGTTTTTTAAACCCTTTATCTGGTTATTTCCTGTTCTTTTGCCCTCAAAATCCTTAACCTTACATGAGGTGGGAAAAGCAATGATCCATGCCGTAACCAAAGGATATCCTATCCATGTGTTAGAAATAAGAGACATTAAAAACCTGGCCCAATGAAACAAATGCTCATAAGAATAGTTCAGGTAATCGTAGTATTCCTGATCATCATAGCCATTTCCGGATTTATATACTTCCGGAGCCATCATTAAATTTCATGTCTTTACAAGTAAATTTAAACTTCCGGTAAGAATTTATCGGATAAAAAAATTTTGAAGCTTTGTTTGGAAGCTTCATAAAAAAAGACAGGCCTAAATACCTGTCTTGAAAAAATATATATATTGTTATTTTTTACTCTACACTTACCACTCTTTCAATTTCAGGAGCATGTTGCTTGATAGTATTTTCCACTCCCAGCTTTAATGTTGAAAAATTGACAGGACAACCGGAACAGTTTCCTAAAAGCTTTACAAAAACCTGGTTTTCCTTTACATCGATAAGTTCAATATCCCCACCGTCTCTGTTCAGAAAGGGACGGATGCTTTCGAGGGCTTCCATCACTCTTGTTACGGTATCTTCGTGTGTTATATTTGTGTCCATATTTTTTTTCGGTTCGATTCGGTTTTAACAACTGATTTATTTTTTAGGCGAACATCCGGCCATTGTAGTGATTTTTACAGCCTCTGTCGGAGGAAGATTTTTATTTCTTTCTACAAGGCTTTCCACCATATTCTGCGCCGTTTTCGTATAGATTTCTGCAATCTTTGAATTTTCCTGTAAAGCTGCAGGTCTTCCTACATCTCCGGCCTCTCTGATACTTTGGATCAATGGAATTTCTCCCAATACGGGAATCCCTAAATCATCCGCAAGGTATTGTGCTCCCTGATTTCCAAAGATATAGTATTTGTTGTCAGGAAGTTCTTCAGGTGTGAAATAAGCCATATTTTCCACAAGCCCCAGAACCGGGATGTTAATACTTTCCATTTGGAACATTGCAATTCCTTTTCTTACATCTGCCAGGGCAACATGCTGCGGCGTACTTACGATAACCGCTCCTGTTACAGGAACTTCCTGTATAATTGACAAATGAATGTCCCCCGTTCCCGGAGGTAAATCAATTAGCAAGAAATCCAGTTCTCCCCATGCAGCATCTCTGATCATCTGGTTCAATGCTTTTGAAGCCATTGGCCCTCTCCACACTACCGCCTGATTGGCTCCTGAGAAATATCCTATAGAAAGCATTTTTACTCCATAATTTTCAATAGGTTTCATAAGGTTCTTACCATCTACCTCTACGGAAATAGGCTTTTGCCCTTCTGTATCAAACATGGTGGGAACTGATGGTCCGTAAATATCGGCATCCAATAAACCTACTTTGAACCCCATTTTAGCCAATGTAACGGCCAGGTTGGCTGAAACAGTTGACTTACCTACTCCTCCTTTTCCGGAAGCAATAGCGATAATATTCTGAATTCCTGGAATCTGTTTTCCTTTAATCTGACTCTGTTGAACCTCACTCGGCTCCGGAGAAACTATTTTAAGTTTAAGATGTACATCTTCTCCAAACTCACTGGTAAATGCCTGCTTCATAGCAGCTTCCAGTTTCTTTTTCTCATGCATGGCCGGCGAATGAGCTGTCATATCAATATAGACATCATCACCCATAATCTGCAGATTATTTACTAGATCATCTACTTCTATTTCCTTAAGAAAATCCTGAACCTGTTCTTTCGTCAACATAAATCTTTAAAATTATTCTACAAATTTACGTAAATTTTACCTATTTAGAATAAGTAAACTTAATCATAGACAAATTCTTTTGCAAAATCAAATTTTATAGTACTTTTAAGAAATTTTAATTGTTGAAATGAAAAAAACATTTATTTTCCTTTTAGGATTAGTATTTCATAATTTTTTTTCTCAAAATTATACTCAATATGTTAATCCATTCATAGGAACCGGAGGACATGGACACACTTTTCCGGGAGCGACAGTTCCTTTCGGAATGGTACAGCTTTCCCCTGATACAAGGATTGACGGGAGCTGGGACGGATGTAGCGGATATCATTATTCAGATTCCGTTATATATGGTTTTTCCCATACCCATCTCAACGGTACAGGAGTGTCTGATTACGGAGATATAATGCTGATGCCCACGATGGGAACCCCCAGCTTACAGACTAAAGAATATTCCTCCAAATTTTCGCATAAAAATGAAAAAGCCACTGCCGGATTTTATTCGGTAAAACTGGACAAAAATAATATCAATGTCCGGTTAACCACTACGGAAAGGGTAGGCTATCATGAATATACTTTTAACAAAGCAGGAAATGCCAACATCATTTTAGATTTAAATCATAGGGATAAACTGCTGGAAGGGGAAGTAAAAATTATTGATGATAAAACGATAGAGGTGCTGAGAAGAAGTGAAGCCTGGGCTACCAATCAGTATATCTATGCGAGGATTGAGTTTTCCAGGCCTATGAAAATTTCTAAAAAAGAAGTTAACGGACAGCAGGATGGTAATATTTTCACGGGAACCCGTCTCGCTCTTGCTTTTTCTACAACAGTTAAAAAGGGCGAAAAAATTAATGTAAAAGTAGCCCTCTCTCCCACTTCCTATGAAGGAGCTGAAAAAAATATGCTGGCAGAAGGAAAATCCAATGATTTTGAAGCCGTAAGAAAGCAGGCCGACGAAAAGTGGAACAGGGAACTTTCCAAAATAGAAGTAAAATCAGAGGACAAAAATAAACTTACTGTTTTTTATACGGCGCTGTACCACATTTTTACCCAGCCTAATATTGCGATGGATACAGATGGAAAATACAGGGGAAGAGATAATAAAATCCATACCGCAGAAAATTTCGGCTATTATTCGGTGTTTTCACTTTGGGATACCTTCAGGGGAGCACATCCTCTTATGACTTTAATTGACAGAAAAAGAACCTCCGACTTTATCAACACCTTTATCAAACAATATGAGCAGGGTGGTAAACTTCCTGTATGGGAGCTGGCTTCCAATGAAACGGAATGTATGATCGGATATCATGCCGTTTCCGTAATCGCCGATGCCATGGCAAAAGGAATCAAAGGTTTTGATTATGAAAAAGCCTTTGAAGCCTCAAAAAATTCTGCCATGCTGGATATCTTCGGATTAGATGCCTATAAACATAATAATTTCATCAGCATTGATGATGAGCACGAAAGCGTATCAAAAACACTGGAATACGCTTATGACGACTGGTGTATTGCCCAAATGGCAAAGATTCTAGGCAAAAAAGAAGATTATCAATATTTCATGAAACGCTCACAAAACTGGAAAAATTTATACAACCCTAAAAACGGATTCATGCAGGCCAGAAAAAATGGAAACTGGTATTCTCCTTTTGATCCGAGGGAAGTTAATAATAACTATACCGAAGGAAATTCATGGCATTATTCTTATTTTGTGCCCCAGGATATTCCCGGACTTATCTCCGCCCATGGAGGAAAAGCTGAATTTGAAAAGTTCATTGATGGTATATTTTCCGCTCCCGATACTACTACCGGCAGGGAACAGGTGGATATTACCGGCTTAATAGGACAATACGCCCAGGGAAATGAGCCCAGTCACCATATCGCCTATCTTTATAATTACGTAGATAAGCCTCAGAAAACTGATGAAAAGATTAAATTCATCCTTGACAATTTTTATAAAAACAGTCCGGACGGATTGATCGGGAATGAAGATTGTGGACAGATGAGCGCATGGTATATTTTAAGCTCAATGGGCATCTACTCAGTAACTCCCGGACTGCCTGTATGGGAAACGACAACTCCTTATTTTGATGAAATCATAATTCATCTGGAAGATGGCTCCACACGAACTATCACCAAAAATACAGGAAAGGCAGAATTACGAAAATTAGGATTTGAAAATATACAGCCTGCCAAAGATTTTAAATACAGTGAACAAACTGCCGCACCGGTTATTTCAGCAGACCGTCTTTTTGATTTTTCTACCCAAGTGGAAATCACTTCGCTTAATCCTAATGATAAAGTATATTATACCACTCAGGAAGAAGGTGAATCTAATGGAAAAAAATCATTTAAAACCTATAAAGAACCATTTACAATAAGCAAAACCACACAGGTTTTGGCCTATTCTGAAAGAAATAAAGAAAAAAGTGCAGTAGTAATCGCCCGTTTCAATAAGCGTCCCAATCATTGGGATATCAATGTAAATTCAACAGTTAATCCCCAGTATACGGCAGGAAGTAAATTTGCGCTTATAGATGGCATCAAAGGGGCTACAAACTGGCGAAAAGGAGAATGGCAGGGATATCAGGGACAGGATTTTGAAGCCGTCATTGATTTTAAATCTCCCCAGCAGATCAGAAAGATATCTTCCACTTACCTTCAGGACAGCAGGGCATGGATTTTAGCCCCTAAAAAAGTTGAATACTATGCATCAATGGACGGTAAAAGTTATATCCTTATGAAAACACTGGAAAACAACATTGATCCAAAAGATGAAAAAGTCCAGATTGAAAATTTCGTTACAGACCTGCTTCCTACAGAAGCCCGTTTTGTAAAGGTTAAAGCCTATTGCTTCGGTAAGCTTCCGGCATGGCATCAGGGAGCAGGGGGTGATGCTTATATCTTCATTGATGAAATCTCCATAAACTAATTGAACTTCACCCATAAAAAAATCCCTCTGAAATTTTCGGAGGGATTTTGATTTTTATTAAGCTTAATATATTTTATTATTTATATCTGCTCAGTCGGACTATCAAGCTGGCCTTCCCATTTGGAAACAGCTGATGTAGCCAAGGCATTTCCTAAAACATTGGTCATGCTTCTTCCCATATCACAGAAGTGGTCGATAGGTAAAATAAGGGCAATCCCTTCCGGTGGAATTCCAAACATAGAACAGGTAGCTACAATAATTACCAAAGAAGCTCTTGGTACTCCCGCAATTCCTTTTGAGGTCAGCATTAAAACCAAAAGCATAATGATCTGCTGTCCTAAAGTCATTTCAATACCATAGATCTGGGCAATGAATATAGATGCAAACGTCATATACATCATACTACCGTCAAGATTAAAAGAATATCCCAGCGGTAAAATAAAGGATACTACCCTGTTATTACACCCGAACTTTTCCAGTTCCTCTACAAGCTTCGGAAAAACCGCTTCTGAGCTTGTGGTAGAAAACGCAATAAGCAAGGGTTCTTTTATTCTTCTCAGCAATTCGAAAAGACGGTTCCCCAAAATAAAATATCCTACCAATAATAATACAAGCCACAGGACACCCAATGCAAAGAAGAAATCCCTAAGGTAAATTGCATATACCTTGAAAATTTCAAAACCATTGGTAGCTACTACAGCTGCTATGGCCCCCAATACACCTAGAGGAGCGAACCACATGATATATCCCACCATTTTAAGAATGGCATGGGCTATGATATCGAATAATTTAATAACCGGCTGAGCATATTCATCCCCAAGATTAGCCAGTGCAATTCCAAACATAATGGAAAAAACAACAATCTGAAGTACTTCATTGGTTGCAAAGGCTTCAAATATACTTTTAGGAACCACGTGCTTCACAAAATCTTCAAGAGAGAAACCTTTGCTGCTTTTTAAAAGATCTGCTGCGGAAGTGGCATCCTGTATAGGTAATTTAGTAACATGCCCCGGCTCCAACCAGTTAACGAGCATCAACCCGATAAAAAGGGAAACCAGGGAAGCAGAAATAAACCATAGCATAGCCTTTCCTCCTACCCTTCCGATCATTTTGATATCACTCATTTTAGCAATTCCCACCACAAGGGTAGTAAATACCAACGGAGCAATGATCATCTGAACAAGTCTGATAAAAACGGTTCCGAGAAGTTTGATATTATTGGAGAACGAACCTGCGCTCTCAGGATATTGTATGTGTACAATCCCACCCATCACTACCCCCAGAATAAGGGCAATAATAATGGCTACAAATAATTTATTTTGTCCTTTCATAATTGATCAATTGCACAAATATAATAGTTTTAAAATTTTAATTAAATCCATGTGCATTATTAAATTTTTAACCTTTTTCAGATATAGAAAATACAAACCCCTGAATACAAACGCCTTGCATGGGAATTACAAAATATTTAGTCTTGTTTTGCCTCTTTGGTATAAATTTTATTACTAAATTTGGTAGTATTAAAAACATTAAATAAATACTCTATGAAAAAAACAATCGCAATGGCTGCCTTAGCAATGGCAGTATCATTCGGAGCAGTATCATGCAAAAAGAAAGTTTCTGATGCAGATCTGCAAACTCAGGCTACTACGATTGTAACGTCTAATCCCGGTGCTTCTGTTGAAGTAAAAGACGGAGTAGCTCACCTAAGTGGAACTTTCGCTGATCAGCAGTCTAAGGATGCTATGATTGCCCAGTTGAAAGCAGTAAATGGAATTAAAGATGTAATGGATATGTCTACTATCGCTCCTGCAGAAGCTCCTGTAGCTACTACAACAGCGGTAGATCCTGCAGTTCAGCAAAAAGTTCAGGATGCGGTAAAAGATTTCCCATCTGTAAAAGTAGAAGTTGTAAACGGAGAACTTACCCTTACCGGAAATGTTTCTCCTCAGCAGGCTAGAAAAATCAAAGAATCTGTTGATGCTTTGAAAGTAGGAAAAGTAAATTATAACTATACAGTAAAATAATTGAAGATGAGTACATTACAAGATAAATATTCAAGTGTAGTTTCTGCTGCTCAGTCTGCAGGGATTTCAAATTTACAGGTTCAGGAACAGGATGGAATACTTTATGTTTCGGGAAACGCTTCCAATACCGCGGCCAAAGATGCTGTGTGGAATGCTTTAGGAGCTATCGATTCTACTTATTCTGCTTCTGATATCAATATTGATGTACAGGTGGAAGGATTATCTTCCGGAGCTTCTCTTACAGTAGCTACAGAAGAGTCTAACCTTAATATCAGACAGGAGCCATCTACTGAAGCTGCAGTAGTAGGTAAAGCTGCTAAAGGTTCTTCAGTAACATTAATCGAGCAGACATCAGATGACTGGTGGAAAGTAAAAACTGCTGACGGGCAGGAAGGATATGCTTATTCAAGATATTTGAGAGCGTAATCTCGATATTTTTAAACATATTAAAGTACCCTGAAATAATTTCAGGGTACTTTTTTTTCGTAAAACTTTAATTATATAATAAAATAACCATAATTAATTTAATTGAAATCTATTTTTATTTTTAAATTCGCTCAAAATTTTATTTATGAAAGTCCATATTTTAATTGTATTTATTTTCTTTTTTATATTCGGAAATTCACAAAGCAGTAAGGAGAGTAATTTTGTAAAAGATAATTTCACGAAAAAAGAAGTATATATCAAAATGCGGGATGGCGTACAGCTTTTTACCGCTATTTATATACCCAAAGATATTTCAGGGAAAAACAAATATCCGGTGCTCATGCAAAGAACCTGTTACAGTATTGCACCTTATGGGGAGAATGAATACAAAACAAAACTTGGCCCTAATGATTACCTGATGAAGGATAAATATATTTTTGTTTACCAGGATGTCCGCGGAAGATATATGAGCGAAGGGACCTTTACCAATATGACTCCACAGGTCAGCCACACAGGAAATAAAAATGTGGATGAAAGTACCGACACATATGATACGATAGAATGGCTTATTAAAAATATTCAATATAACAATGGTAAAGTAGGTCAGTTCGGAACTTCTTATCCCGGCTTCTATACCGCAGTAGGAACATTATCCCAACATCCGGCATTGGTGGCTTCCTCACCGCAAGCTCCTATTTCAGATTTCTGGAATGATGACTTTCTTCACAATGGCAAGTTTATGATGGGATATTTCAGGACCTTTCCTGTTTTCGGAGTTCAAAAAACAAAACCGGAAAAAACAGCCTGGTATACAGATTCCATGATCAAACCCACTTCAGAGGATGGTCTTAAATTTTATAAAGATATGGGTACCTTAAAAGACGGTTATGAAAAATATTATAAAGACAATTTCTTCATGACCGAAATTATGAATCATCCGAACTATGATGAATTCTGGCAAAAAAGAAGCCTTTTACCTCATCTTAAGAATATCAGTCATGCTGTAATGACCGTAGGAGGATGGTATGATGCCGAAGACCTATCCGGTCCCCTCAACATTTACAAGACCATCGAAAAGAACAGTCCTAAAGCTAAAAACACAATTGTAATGGGTCCGTTTTCTCATGGCGGTTGGTCCCGCGAAATGGGAAAACATTTTCATAATGATATTTATTTCGGAGACAGCATTGCAACCTATTACCAAAAAAATATTGAAACCAAATTTTTCAACCATTATCTGAAAGGAAATACAAAACAGGATGCCGGTTTACCGGAAGCGCTTATGTATGACACAGGATCCAAAGAATGGAAAGAATTTTCCACTTACCCACCAAAAAATGTACAGAAAGTCAATTTCTACCTGGCTAACAATACCTTAAAAAATACCGCTGGTTCAGGGTTTTCAGAATATTACAGCGACCCAGATAATCCGGTACCAAGCTCTTCCAATTTAAGAGATTTCAATGGGTTTACCCCAAGAAACTATATGTCAGAAGATCAGAGATTTGCTACCGGCAGACCTGATGTTATTACTTTCACAACCGATATACTCACTGAAGACATCACACTGGCAGGAGAAATTATGGCTAAATTAAATATTGCTTCTACTTCTACCGATGCCGATTTTGCTGTAAAGTTAATTGATGTATATCCCGAAGATTTTGTCCCTCTGGAGAAAAGAGACGGTATTATTTATGGAAATTACCACCAGATGGTAAGAAGTGAAATTATGCCTGCAAGATTCCGAAATTCCAGAGAAAAGGGAGAAGCTTTGATTCCCAATCAAAAAACTGCGGTAAACTTTAGACTTCAGGATGTGATGCATACTTTTAAAAAAGGACATAAAATACAGATTCAGATCAGCAGTACCTGGTTCCCGCTTTTCTCTGTAAACCCTCAAAAATTCTTGAATAACCCCAATATGGCAACTAAAGTGGATTATACGAAAGCTTTTATTAAAGTGTTTGAGGATAGTTCGATTGAGGTTGAAGTATTAAAATAAAAGTAAAGGCTGCTCTTCTGAGCAGCCTTTTATATACTTAACCGATAGTCTTTCTGTCATTTCGAAGGGAACGAAGTGGACTGAGAAATCTTTCTCTTTTAATCCTCAGATTCTTCACTACACTATGCTCCGTTCTGAATGACAGGCAATCACTGAAAGGCAAAATTTACTATTGTTTTTCCCAGAACTCATTATTTAATAATAATCCATTCAATAAAATTAAATGATAACCTTATGTCATTTCGAAGGGAACGAAGTGGACTGAGAAATCTTTTCTCTTTTTAATCCTCAGATTCTTCACTACGCCATGCTCCGTTCTGAATGACAGGCAACCACTGAAAGGCAAAATTCACTATTATTTTTCCAGGAACCCATTGTTTCACGATAATCCATTCGATAGAATTAAATGTTAACCTTATGTCATTTCGAAGGGAACGAAGTGGACTGAGAAATCTTTCTCTTTTTAATCCTCAGATTCTTCACTACGCCATGCTCCGTTCTGAATGACAGATGTACACTTGGAGGTAAATAAATTATTCCGCTTGGAAATGGCAAATAAAGTTCCTGGGATTATATCCTATTCTTCAATAGTTCTAAAGGTAAGATTGATTCTCGGAGTTTTTATTTTAGTCGTCGGAGGTAATCTATGAAGCCAATGATCCTGAGTACTCCCTTTCATCACCAATAAACTTCCGTTTTCCAGAAAGATTTCAACCTTTTCTTTGGTCTGCTTATGCTTGAATAAAAACTTCCTTTCCGCTCCAAAGGTCACGGAAGCAATGGCACCATGCCTTTTTAAATCTTTCTCTCCATCGCTGTGATAAGCCATTCCTTCACTGCCATCATGATATAGATTCAAAAGGCAGGAATTATAAGTTTCACCCGAAACCTCTTCACATTTTTGTTTTAATTCCAAAAGTTCAGGAGTCCATGGTTTTGCATATTTACTTCTTTTAGAATAAGTATATTCAAATTCTTTTTCACCAAACCACGCGACCTTCCTTTTGGTAAGAATTAATTTACCAAAAATCACCGCTTCATCATGTTCCCAAGGTATCTGGTGAAGTAAGTAGTTGTAATAAGAGTCTGATTTCTGTTGGGAAAAGATCTTTCCATAATAATGAACGACACCATCAGACGGAAGTATATTAAGCGGGAAATCTGATATTTCTTCAAATAAACTCATTACTATTTAATTTTTAAATATCTTAAAAGTCTAATTTTCATCACCGGAATAGATATGGGAGCTTTCCCATCCTAATATCAGCTGCTTTCTTTCACTTCCCCATCTATATCCACCAATATGTCCGGAAGCCTGGATTACCCTGTGACATGGAATAAGAAATGCTACGGGATTGCTTCCTATTGCTGTTCCTACTGCTCTTGAAGCTTTAGGATTTTCAATCTTACTGGCCAGGTTTCCATAAGTGGATAGTTTGCCCATTGGAATGGATAAAAGACTTTTCCATACTTTAAGCTGAAAATCGGTTCCTCTTAAATGAAGCTTAATATTGTTCAGCCTTGTCCAGTCCTTTTCAAAAATGGACAACGCATTTCTCTGGAGCTGGTCTTGTTTTTCAGAAAAAGAAGCATTGGGAAACTGAGCTTTCAGATTTCCCAATGCTGATTCTTTATTAATTTCAAAAGCCATATAGCAAATCCCTTTTTCTGTGGAAGCGATCATTATATTTCCAAACGGGCTTTCTGAAAAATGATAATTAATATCGAGATTTTTACCTCCGTTTTTATATTCGGCCGGAGACATTCCTTCTATGGTAACAAATAAATCATGCAGCCTGCTTGTACTGGAAAGTCCTGTTTCATAAGCTGCATCAAATAAACTTGCCTTTTCCTCCTTTAATAGGTTTTTAGCATGCTCAAGACTGATGAACTGCAAAAACTTTTTAGGACTTGTACCCGCCCAGTCCGTAAACATTTTCTGAAAATGTGCAGGACTCAGATGTACATTTTCCGCTATTTCCTCCAAACCAGGCTGAAACTGATAATGAGTCCGGATATATTCTATCGCCTTGGCAATCCTGTGATAATCTATCTGATTTTGTGTGGACATAACTTTTATTTTACCTCACAAATTTCCCAAGAAAATACGGTTGAAAAAATCCGATTCCTGCGGAATTTAATTTAATTGTTTTTATAAATATGATAGTAAGCCAGCATTTTATAATAAAGCTTGGCTGCCAGGAATGCAGACGGCTTAGCCATCGGTGAATCCATAAGCTCCACAATATCAAAAGCTACTACATTGCATTTTTCAAATACTTTTCTTAACAGCTCCAAAGTAGGATACCACTGTAATCCTCCAGGCTCCGGAGTTCCGGTAGACGGCGCAATCGAAGGATCAAAAGCATCAAGATCTATCGTGATATACACATTTCCTGATACCTTTTCCAGGACATCATTGATCCAGTTTTCATTTACTGCAATCTGATGGGCAAAAAATACTCTTCCTTCCGGTAAATATTGATTTTCTTCAACATCCATGGAACGGATTCCCACCTGTACGAGATTATGCTTCTGATTGGCTTCAAAAACAGCACAGGCATGATTGGAAGTAGAACCATGAAATTCTGGACGTAAATCGGTGTGGGCATCCAGCTGTAAAACGGTCAGGTTTTCATACTTTTCTCCAATAGCGCGAATAGAACCTATGGACACTGAATGCTCTCCTCCAAAAAGCGTAAATAATTTCCCATCGTTCTGAAGAAGTTCTTTAGTTTTCTGATATACGGCTTCCGTCATAGCTTCCGGTGAAGAGTTCTCAGAAATTTCTCCGGCAAGATATACTCCTTCCAGATAAGGCTCCGTACCGGTTTCGATATCATAGAGCTCCATATTTTCTGAAGCATCCAAAAATAATTCAGGGCCTTTATCCGCTCCTTTTCCCCAGGTGGAAGTCCCATCATAAGGAACTGTTACCAACATTACTTTTGAGTTTTCCAGTGTTGCATTTTCTTCCGGTATTCCCGCGTATGTTTTCATAATATATTGAATATTTAAAAGACTAAAATAATAGAACAAAGATACGCAGAAAATCGGCTTCCCTAGAAATATTTGCCCCCTGAAAAGCCAATCCGGTTACGAATACTTATCTTTGCAGAAAATTTTGTTATGTCATTAAAAGCTGTACTCTTTGATATGGATGGAGTGATTGTAGATACGGAACCATTACATAGAAAAGCTTATTTCAAAATGTTTAATGATCTTGAAATTGAAGTTTCGGAAGATTTATATACTTCTTTTACAGGATATTCTACTAAAAAGGCTTGTGAAACCTTAATTGAAAAATTCGACCTGAGCCATACCCATGAAGACCTTACCCGGATCAAAAGAACTTATTTTAAAGATTATTTTTACAATGATGCCGATTTTGATCTTATTCCGGGAGTCAGAAAGCTGATGGAACATTATTTTGAAAATAATGTAAAGCTTATTGTAGCTTCTTCTGCAAGTATGACAACTATTCAAATGGTTTTTGAAAAGTTCGGTCTGGAAAAATATTTCAGTGGAAAGATCAGCGGTGCGGATTTAAAAGAATCCAAGCCTCATCCTGAAATTTTTCTCCTGGCAGCCCAGATGGCCGATGAACCTAATGAAAACTGTATGGTAATTGAGGATTCCACTAACGGAATTTTAGCGGCTCATAAAGCCGATATTTTCTGTGCAGCGTATAAAAGCAAACATTCTAAAAATCAGGATTATGCTTTAGCTAATATTACCGTTTCAGATTATTCAGAACTGGAAATAGATAAAATATCAGATTATTTTAAATAAAAAAAGAGCCCTCAATTTGAAGGCTCTTTTATTTTTATTGAGTATATCCTAAAAGCTTTAAGATATCTTCCGGTTCCTGCTTCTCACGGAAAATTTCATATTGGAAATCCCCGTTTTCATCTTTCTGAATCAAGATATGTCTTGGCTGCGGCATCAGACAGTGATGAACTCCACCATATCCGCTTATCGTTTCCTGATAAGCTCCTGTATGGAAAAATCCTATATACAAAGGCTTCGTATCACTGAAAACCGGCAAGTAAATCGCATTGGTATGCTGTTCAGAGTTATAGTAATCATCAGAATCACAGGTTAATCCTCCGAGAAACACCCTTTCATAGGTATCATCCCAACGGTTAAGCGGGAGCATGATAAAGTGTCTGGAAATCGCCCATGTATCAGGAAGTGTAGTCATGAAAGAAGAATCGATCATATTCCATTTTTCCCTGTCGTTCTGACGTTTCTGAGAAATAATTTTATAAAGGTTAGCACCGCTTTCCCCCACTGTGAAGCTTCCGAATTCAGTATAGATATTCGGTTCTTCCACTCCTTCTTCTTCACAGAATTTTTTGATCTGGGAAACGATCTCCTCTACCATATACTGGTAGTCATAATCAAAGTTAAGAGATGTTTTAATAGGAAAACCTCCACCGATATTCAATGAATCCACTTCAGGGGCAATTTTCTTCAAACGGGCGTATACACGAAGACATTTATACAATTCATTCCAATAATAGGAAGTGTCTTTGATTCCCGTATTAATGAAAAAGTGAAGCATCTTCAGCCTTGCGTTTGGATGCTCAGCAATTTTCTGGCTGTAATAAGGGATAATATCTTTATATCCTATACCCAGTCTTGAGGTATAAAATTCGAATTTAGGCTCTTCTTCAGAAGCAATCCTGATCCCGATATTGAAGGTGGTATCTATACTTTCCGTAAGCTTATCCAATTCACGGTAGTTATCCAGAATGGGGGTAATATTTTCAAAACCGTTATTGATCATTTCTGAAATTTTCATCAGGTAATCATCTGTTTTGAATCCGTTACAGATCACTTCGATATTCTTATCTACTTTCTCTTTTTCATAAAGGGATTTCACAATATCCATATCATACGCTGAAGAAGTTTCGATAGAAATATCATTCTTTAAGGCTTCTTCAATCACAAAGTTGAAATGACTCGACTTTGTACAGTAACAATAAGTATAGTTTTTCTTATACTCATTTTTCTCAAAAGCTTCTTTAAACCAACTTTTGGCTTTCTGAATGTTTTGAGAAATCCTTGGCAGGTAACTAATTTTTAGCGGAGTGCCAAACTTTTCCACAACTTCCATCAGAGGAATATCGTGAAACAACAAATTGTTCTCAGAAACGTTGAATTCTTCCGTAGGAAAATACAATGTCTGATCAATAAGTTCCGAGTATTTTATCTTCATTTCTTAACCGGTGAATTTAGGAATGCAAAATTGCTAAAAAAGTTTGATTTTTTGATGTTAAAACTCTTATAAATTTATATATATTTTTTGAGACCTGTTTTGAATAAAAAATAACTGTAAATGAGTTACTAACAATCAGTAGGTAAACTTACGAATATATAATTCTCTTTTTTCATCAGAAATCCCTAAAGCAGTATGGATATAATTCTCTACCGATCCGTATTCTTTATTGATTTCATCAAATGCGGAATCCAGATAATCACTTTCTACCCAGCTCAGTTTTTCCAGTACGTTGATATCCATTTTAGGATATAGAAAATGCAGGGTATTGGCAAGATGGAGCCTTTTCATGATGACGTTTTCCCGGTAATTATTGGATAGCAGGTATTCGTTGTAAATGGTTTCCTTATCAAATTTTAAGATCGTTAGAATCAGAGCGGTAATTATTCCCGTCCTGTCTTTTCCTGCCGTACAGTGATAAAGAACCGGATGATCCGAATCCAGGATTTCCATAATGATTGTTTTAATCACCTCGGGATTTTCTGCTACATATTCCCTGTAAAAATCCAGCATTCTTTTATCGGCATCGGCTCCATTTACTTTTCCTTTTAAAACCAATTTTTTAGCCTGTGCCAATTGATCGCCTTCATCTTCGAAAGCCGAATATTTTTTGTAAATGATAGCATCAGGGAGTTGATCCGGCTGTTTGGTGATTTCTTTGGTATTTCTCAGATCAATAATTTCTTTGATACCTAATGTTTCAAGGCTTTTGAAAGATCTCTTTTTAAGTTTATGTAAATGCCCGCTTCGGTAAAGCATACCCGTTTTTAAAGTTCGTCCTTCTGTATTTTTGATATTTTCAACAGTCCTGAAATTATACACTTTTTTAACCTCCATTAAAGGTTCGGAAACAGTCTTACCATATTCTGGTGTAACAAATTTTTGAGTTTTGCAGGAATAAAATCCAAGCAGTAAAATAAAAAGTACGGATATTTTTGTGATTGACCTCACTATTTCCAATGTTAGTTTACTTTCCAATAAAAATCAATAAATCGCCTGTTTTGTATTCGATACTTACTTCATCTTCTGAAGCAAAATTCCGGGTCAGCAGTTTGGTGGTCATACTTGCGCTTCCATCCTTTAAAGGCCAGTTCAGCCCTTGGGTAGTTATATGATCTACCATCGGAAAGGGGTATAAAGAAATCATTTTACCCTTTATACCTTTTAAAATAATGCTTTTAGGGATAAAGTAATATTCTGAAAATTCATCATAAAATTTAATATTCATTTTATCCTTGAAACGATAAGCCACAGTAAGGTTTCCGAGAAAATGATCCTGTTCTCCACCGCTTGCTCCAAAAACATCAATATCGGTACAGCCTTTTTCTTCAATAATTTCCAATGCTTTATGAAAATCAGTTTTATCCTGATCCGGAGTATAGATAAATTTTTCCTGATAAATATTTTCATCAGAACCGGAATGCGAATCAAAATCTCCTGAAATAAAATCAAGCCTATCCAGGGGAAATCCCATTTCCTTTAAATAATGAAAAGCTCCGTCTGTACAGGCGATCAGACCATAATGGGAAATATTGGGAAAATCTTTCGGGGCCTCACCATTAATGAAAAGTAATGCTTTATCTTTTTTCATTAGGGTTCCAGTATTCTTCCGGTTCGTTATCCAGTTTTGAAACGTAACGTGCCAATACAAACAGGTAATCTGAAAGGCGGTTAAGATATTTGATCAGCTCAGGACGTACTTCTTCAGTTTCATTAAGAAATACCATAGAGCGCTCCGCTCTTCTGCAGATCGTTCTTGCCGCATGTAAGAATGTTGCCGTCTGCCCTCCGCCGGGAAGTATAAAGAACTGAAGCGGCTCCAGCTCCTCATCAAAAGCATCCATCCATTTTTCAAGCTCTTCAATCTCCGTATCGGAAATGATTAAAGGTAATCTTGATTTTCCATTGGCAAGCATTAATTTATCTACGGGAGTTGCTGCTTCGGAGCCTACTGTAAATAAATCAAACTGAATTTTTTTCAGCTGATTCAAAACTTCCGGGTCATGAATATTGCTTTTGGCAATTCCGATAAATGCATTCAGCTCATCGATATTGCCATAACTTTCTACTCTTGCGCTGGCTTTGGATACTCTTGTTCCGCCATAAAGTGCCGTCTGACCTTTATCTCCTGTTTTAGTATAAATTTTCATAATACTAAAATACTTTTTTCAGATAAAGTCTACAACGCTTTTGATAGATTTTTATACTATAAAATCAGGCTACCCATCTGCCGGATTTTTTCATATACCTTATCCCGAAATAATATCCTGCAAATAAGAGGACAAAAAGAGTGGCCAGTATATTCCTGAAACTATCGTCTCCGTTGGTAAGCTGGGGATATTTGAATAAGAGAATTAAAACAATTCCGCAAAGCCAGACAAACTGCGTGTTGTATTCTTTGATGAGCCACCGTTTCCATTTAAACTCCATTGATCCGAAGGTCTTTCCCAATCCCGAAACTTTAGGAATCCAACGATGAACTTTCCTTGTATATTCATTGAAAGACTCTCCAAATTTATTTCTTAAGAAATTTTCTTCCGCCAATACTATGCATTGATAAATAAATAAGAAAACCGGCATTACAATAACCGTATACCATAGAGAGTTGGCCAGAATCCCTACTCCCAAAAGCATCAGAATATTCCCTACATATAACGGATTTCTTACATGATCAAAAATACCTTCCGTTACCAAACCGTCCGCATACACCTTTTTATCTTTTCCACCTCTTACAATATAGGCTAATCCTATGGTTCCGCCTCTTATCAACTGCCCGAGAACCGTTATGGAAAGTCCTGATATGATTGCAATCCAATAGTGGCCGGGACCAAACCTGGTCTCTCCAAACAATGGTGGTGAAGGGATAAATAAAAGCAGATACAGAATGATGAAAAGAAAATTTCTGTATTTAAAGAAAAAGTTACCTATTTGTATCATAATTTTTTAGCGATTATTCCTGTGAAATTATACCATTTAAAAAACACTTCTACTTCTCCAAATCCCGCTTCTTTCAGCATATTAATATTTTCACTGGTTTTATAGGGGATCAGAACATTTTCCAAGGCTTCCCTTTTTTGAGAAATTTCCAGTTCGCTGTAATCGTTTCTTCTTTTGAAGTCATAATAATGATCGATAAACTCCCTGTTAAAAGATTTTTCTTCGGTCAGGATTTTTTCAAAAAGAATAAACACCCCGTTTTTTACCATTCCGTCAAAGATTTTTTTCACAATGCTCAACCGATTAATCGGGCGGATAAATTGCAGTACCAAAACCATTGCCACTACGGAAGCATTCTTCACTGGAATCTCCTGGGTGAGATCCGCTACTAAAAGTTCAATATTGCGGTTCAGCTTAAAATTATCCAGCTTTTCCCTGCATTTTATGATCATTTCTTCCGAATCATCAATCCCAACGAATGTAATGGCTTCTTCTATTGTTTTATCCATTAAAAGCATCGTAGTTCCTGTGGAACATCCCAGATCATATACATGCGTTCCGGGCTGTGCATAATTTCCGGCCAATTCACTGGTTAACCTCTGCATCTCATCATAAAAGGGCACAGATCTGCTAACCATATCATCAAAAACGCCCGCCACCTTGTTGTTAAATTCAAAATCTGAAAGGTTTGCCAATTTTTCCTTGAAAACCTCATCCGAATCAATTACTTTGGACATATAGCTAAATTTTTAAAAAGTAGTAAATAATATTGTCAAATTTCAGATATAAAACGTTATAATATCTATATTATTTTAAAATATTTATACTTTTATCTAAAGATTAACATTATTTTAGATTATATTTTTTATTATGTTAAATTAACTACTGACAGGCTGTTGTCATAAACCAGTCTTACATTTGTTTCAGAAATAAAAACTTAAAAACAAAACATTATGACAACAACCATTCCATTCATCGCATCAGAACAATTATTGGAACACTGGCAAGGACACAGAAATTTAACCCGAAGGGTGATTGAAGCTTTTCCGGAAAAAGAACTGTTTGAGTTTTCAATAGGTGGAATGAGACCTTTTGCCAAACTGGCCGTAGAGCTTATAAGTATCGGAGGACCTGCAGTAAAAGGTATCGTAGAGAAAAATGAAAAAGCCTATGACGAGGAAGCCTTCACTCCTAAAACAAAAGAGGAAATTTTAAAAAAATGGGATGAAGAAACAGAGGTCATCAACCACTATTTTAATCAGATTTCCGAAGAACGTTTCCAGGAATCTTTCAACCTATTCGGACAGTATGAATTTCCTGTTTATCAGAATATCCTTTATTTTATCGATAATGAAGTTCATCACCGCGGACAGGGGTATGCATACCTGCGAGCCCTGGGTATCGAGCCGCCTTTCTTTTGGGAGAGATTTTAAGTCTTAATTTTTTTCTTCATTCAAATTAGAGTCAACCCCAGCCTATGGTTTGGGGTTTATTGGTGTCTGTTTGAAATTTTGGTGAGAATCTCATTCAATTTCACTTTAAGAATCTCGGGTTCCAGTATGGTTGCATAGTCCGCAAAGGTAAGCAGCCATCGAGGAAATCCATCATGGCTCCATTCCGTTTCAAAAGTCAGCAAAACTCCTTGTTCCGTTTCTTCCTCCTCAACCAGCCCGTAGTATTTCTTGGAATTGGTAAGATACATCATCACTTCCTTGTTGACTAAAAGCTTTACCCTTGTAGGATTTTTAGCAGTTTTCCTCCTGTAATCATCTATTTTACCGTATTCCTGAGAAAATGACTGAAAGGTTTTGGAGATTTTCAGAATGCGGTCTACCCTGAACTGTCTGAAATCATTTCTCAAGGTACAGAAAGCCATAATATACCAGCAATTAAATTCAAAAAACACTCCTACTGCTTCTATCGTGCGGGTCGAAATTTCAGAATTTATATCCCTGTATTCTATGATGAGCTGTCGCTTTTCCGCTATACTTTCCAGAATAGTAGGCAGAACATTTTTGATAACTTCCGTTTCTGTGGGAGCATGATAATTGAAAACATCAATCTGCTTTTCAACATTCTGAATCATATCTTTATCCGAATACCGCAATACGGAACGAACCTTTCCCATAGCCGACTGATAATGGATTCCCAAGCTCTGATGGGAAAACTTCTGCATCAGCTTTTCTGCTGTAATAAAGCTCAGGACCTCTTCTTTGGTGAACATCACCGGAGGCAGCCTGTAGCCATCCATAAGGGAATATCCGCTTCCGGCTTCCCCTACAATAGGAATCCCCGCATTTTCCAGTGTTTTTATATCGCGGTAAATAGTCCGGATACTGACTTCGAACTTTTCTGCCAGATCCTGCGCCCTTACCAACGGTCTTGATTGAAGCTGGGTAAGGATTGCTGTTACTCTATCCAGTTTTTTAAGATAATGGTCATTCATTAATCTTCTTTGTAAGTTTTAACCAAACGGTCCAAATTAAGACTTCTTGCCGAAGCGTCAAAAATTTCGCGGTAAGTTCCGTCTTTTTCATACAGCTCATCATGAGTTCCGTTTTCAACGACTCTTCCTTTTTTCATCACGTAGATGATATCCGAATCCAAAATCTGAGATAAGGAATGGGAAATAATGACTACCGTACGGCCTTCTTTTATGGCATCCAAAGAATTTTTAATCTGTTCTGTTGCGATGGCATCCAGGCTTGCAGTAGGCTCATCCAGGAAAATAATAGGCGGATCTTTTAAAAATAACCTGGCAATAGCTATTCTCTGCTGCTGACCTCCCGAAAGCTGGGTAGCATCGTGCAGATACTGATCCGGTAAATCCATAACCTGATCATGCAGATAGGCTTTTTTTGCAGCCTCCTGAATTTCTTCAAAGCTGGCATTCATGTTTCCATAACGGATATTATCTTCAATACTTCCCTGGAAAATATGGTTTCTCTGAAGAACAAGACCTAAATCATTTCTTAAAAAAGTATTGTCATACTCATTTAAGCTTACATTGTCTAATAAAATTTCTCCGGAATCGGGAAGATAAAATTTACATAATAGATTAATCACCGTAGACTTTCCGGCTCCACTCAATCCAACCAATGCCGTCGTTTTACCGTTTTCAATGGTCATGGAAACATCATGAAGGGCCTGGGTTCCGTTAGGATAAGAAAAGTTGACATTTTTTAATTCAAATTTGCCTTTGATTTCTTTTTCTACAAAGGTTCCGTTCTGTTCGGTTTCATCATCAGCATTCAGTATATCAAAATACCCTTCCGCATAGATCATGGCATCGTTCATATCATCATAAATACGGTGTAGCTGGCGGATAGGGGCGGAAACATTATTAAATAACATAATATGCAGCATGATTGCTCCAATGGTCATTTGCTGGTCCAATACAAGGTAAACGGTTAAAAGGATAATAAGTACTACTCCAAACTGTTCAATAAAGGTTTTGAGCCCGTCATAAATGAAGTTGGTTTTTCGCGTGAACATCTGGCTTTCCATCAACTGCATCTGCAAATCATACTGTTTTTTACCTTCAAATTTTTCCCGGACAAAACTTTTGATCACCATAATGGAATTGATCAGATTTAATAATCCTGAAGTCTTCTGCTCTCTCTGATTTCTCAGCTGACGGCGAACTCCTGATAATTTTTTGGCCTGTAATGAACTTACATAAAAATAAATCGGGACAATAATAGTAGAAACCAACCCTACATATACATTTTGCATATACATAATGATCAGTGCAATAATCGCATTGGAGAAAAGCGGAAGAATGTCTATAAAAAAATTCTGAACCAGCTTCGTTAAACTTTCAATACCGCGGTCAATTCTTATCTGCAATTTTCCGGATTCATGGTTTTCATCATTAAAATAAGACACCCTGTAAGTCAGGATTTTATCAATGGCAGACTGTGCCAACACGGAACTTACATTAATTCTGATTTTCTCTCCATAGAATTTCTGTCCGAAATTGATAAAGATATTTAAAAGTTCTTTGCCAAGCAAAATAATGGAAATAATCACCAGGATATGGATTCCTTCCGACATCGGATGCGGAAGATGAGTAAGTTCTGTAACTTCATCCACCGTATATTTTAATACGATCGGGTTGACCTGCGCTGCAAGTGCTCCTAAAAAAGTAAGAAATAAGGTTCCGTAAATCATTAAACGGTAAGGTCTGATAAATGGAACCAGCTGTTTATAAATCCCCAGAAAGGTGATTGTTCTGTTAAAAGGTTTTGCCATGGAATATATTCAACTAAAAAACGTACCGTTTTAAGAGAAAAAGGTACGTTTTATTATCATTGTAAGCAAATGATCTTTTTGCTTTTAATTTAAGATTCGTATAAATAAGTGGTGAGATAGTGTAATTCTGCTTTACCGGCGGCGGCGGATTCAGCTTCTGCCTGTTCTATGGTATACTGGGAAGAAATTTCCTTTCGCTGGAACAGGAATGAATTATTGGCATTTTTATCCACTACATCGGAAAAAATATGTTCTATTTCTGAATTGGCTAATGAAGCAAAACTTATTTCCTCAAAGCCATATAAAAGTCTCAGATCATCAAACTGAGAGAAATTATCATCTACAAAACCCTGAAACTGAGATTTGGAATCAAAATTTCCGGCCCAGATATTATAGGCGTATTTTTTCTTTTTAGGCTTATCCAGAATACTCTGATATACGAAGTTTTCTCCCAGATAGGCTTCTCTCACCTGCGGATCGTTGGCCAGATCTTCCGGAAGGCCTTCCTTTAAGATCCTTCCTTCGAACATAATATAGGTTTTATTAGTAATAGCAAGGGTTTGCTGTACATTATGGTCGGTAATCAGTATTCCGATATTTTTATCTACAAGGCTTCTTACAATTTTTTGAATATCTTCTACAGCAATGGGATCCACTCCGGCAAAAGGCTCATCGAGAAGAATAAAATTCGGGCTTGTGGCAAGACATCGTGCGATCTCCGTTCTACGTCTTTCACCACCGGAGAGGAGGTCTCCCCTGTTCTTACGGACATGCTGCAAGGAAAATTCTTCTATAAGCTCATCACATTTGATTTGCTGTTCACGCTTAGACAGCTTGGTGAGCTGCAAAACTCCCATGATGTTTTCCTCCACGGAAAGTTTTCTGAAAACAGAGGCTTCCTGGGCAAGGTAACCGATTCCCTTCTGGGCCCTTCTATACATTGCATCGGTTGTAATTTCCTGTTTATCCAGAAATATTCTACCGGAAGTAGGCTTAACCAATCCTACAATCATATAAAACGATGTGGTTTTACCGGCTCCATTCGGACCCAGCAACCCAACAATTTCACCTTGCTGAACCTGCACGGAAACTCCTTTTACAACTTTTTTAGGACCGTATTCCTTGATTAAGTTTTCTCCTCGTAAAATCATGGAGCAAATATATCAAAAATATAAACTTATTTATATCAACTTCCAGTTTGTTAACAAAGTTTGGCAGTATGAAGTCTTACGTAACTTTTTACACCAAAGTAATATTAATTAATAAAAAAAAGATTACAAAGGTCGATAATTATACTTTAAAGCATTTTTAAAAAGAATTTACAATTATTTCATTTCTATTGAAAAAATACCAATAGAAAATAATTATTATATTGTAATATAAAAATATCAATGATGATCCGGTTTGAAGAATTATGGAAAAATCATCCAGGAAAAAGCGTTCACCCTTGTAATATGGCTTTATTTCCAAACCAGTGTGCCATTAGGATGAGTGAAGCCCTTCATAAATCAGGTGTGGATTTAGTATCTTTTAAAGGAGTAAAATGCTGGGAAAAACATGAAAATGGCTTTAAGCATACACTAAGGGCTCAGGAACTGGCTGACTGGATTTACATCCATCCGGAAATATTTGGAAACCGGCTAAAGCTTGAGAGAAAAAAACACACCAAAATGGACTACAAATCCTTCAGAAATGGGAAGGGAATCATTTTTATTAAAGATGGCTGGACAGGAGGTATAGATCACATTGACATTTGGAATGGAATATCTTTAAAAGGTGGGGATGCTTTAGACTATCTATGGAGAGGTACAGAAATTTGGTTTTGGGCTTTAATTTAAACTATTATGAAAAATATTTGTTGGGTACTCATTATATCTTTAATATCTTTTTCGTGTAAAAAAAATCATGAAAAAGTATACACTCAACCCGTTACTGAAAAAAGCACCGCAATAGTGACTGATACAACTCATATTGACGGAATAGTACTGGAATTAATAAATGACAATGGAAAGGCAGAATTAAAGATTAATTCTGAAGAATATAAATTATCCGGAGAGATCAAAATCAAACCTCCATGTTATTTTTTAAGATGGGAGAAGAATAAAGTTGAAAATTTCTCTTATCCGGATGTAGGAGTAAAGCATACTTTGGTTATTCTTGGGAACATGGCAACAGAAGAGGATAGAAAAACTTTTGGTGCAGTAGAAAGCAATAATATATGTGGAACAGGTATGCAGGGTATTTTATTTAAAAAAGACAGTATCATTGTTACAAATAAGACTTTAACACACTCATTTGTATGTGCTGATACAGGTACCGATGAAAAAGATTTCAGTGGTTTTGCCCATGATTAAAATCTTTATATTACACATCCCTTTTTGATGATTTATCAAAAAAATTTAGATTGTTTGTTTTGAGACTTACGAAGGAATTATCCAGATCATTCTTAATATTGTCACTTTTGGTGTGGCATCCATCATTCCGTTTATTGAAGGAATTATTTATTTGTTTATGAGTGATAAGCAGTTTGATGAAACCTATGTTTACAATAAAAAGGCTGGTTATAAAGGAATGTAATTATTTTTGCTGCTGCTTTTCTTCTGTTTTTATTCCCTACATTTATGGAAACAAATCACTATAATATTATGGAAACGAATAAAGAACTGACAGAATTAATGGGACTGGACCTGGGCATTAACCTGGTGAACAGGCGTCCTTATGCCAAGGAAGTTTTTAAATGGCAGGATATTGATCTTCTTCCCCACTCTTCAACAGATACTTTGCTTTGTGAAATTTTTGAATGGAACGGAAGAAACTGGAGAACCACAGGCAATAATCTTATCGGATTTTTATTTTCCGGTGAAAACCTGGACAGGGTAAAAAACCAGCTTATCAATATCCCTAAAAACCCAGCCTTAATTCCGGATTTTGAATTTACCAAAGAAAACATGATTGAATATGGTCTTTCCCTCCCTTCCCTTTTCAATATCGGAGTGAATGGAAATATTAAAAATGCCAAAAACTTTTCCGTAAAAGTAAATGGAGTGACCAAATCCAGAATTACCAATATTGATGCTCCAGGAATAGAAATTTTAAGAAATTATTCTTTGTTTACCGAGTCCAAATCAAAAACCTACCGGAAGAATGTTAAGTTTAATTATTTAAGTACTTCTTTATTCTATGCCGACAGTGTGGATGTGTACCTGGAAAAAGATCCCGGTATCAACCTGAATGTAAGTTTTCAAACGGATGATGTACAGGTAGATACAAAAGTGGATACGGATACCCAAAAGCATTTTGTATTAAAATACTCCGGTAATCAGGCTCCTTTTGCTGCTAAATTTACAAAAGGAAAGGATTTCAATATCATGTAGAATATCATTAAATCCCTTAAAAAAATAAAAGGCCATCGTATTGATGGCCTTTCTTATAATTTGTTATCTATTTAAAATCATTGCTGCTTCTTTTGCAAAATAGGTGAAAATCATATCTGCTCCGGCTCTTTTAAAGCAAGTCAAACTTTCGATAATCGTTTTATCATTGTCTAGCCAGCCGTTTTGTGCAGCTGCTTTTACCATCGCATATTCACCGCTCACGTTATAAACCGCAATCGGAAGATCGATCAGTTCACGAACTTTAGAAACAATATCTAAATAAGGAAGTCCCGGTTTAATCATAATAATATCCGCACCTTCTTCGATGTCTTTATACACTTCGTTTAATGCTTCACGAGAATTATGAAAATCCATCTGGTAGGTCTTTTTATCCTTTGGAATTTCCATATCGTCTTTCGGAGCACTGTCTAAAGCACTTCTGAAAGGTCCGTAAAATGAACTTGCATATTTAGCTGAATAGCTTAGGATTCCTACATCTGTAAAACCGCTTTCTTCCAATGCTTCACGAATGGCCAACACTCTGCCGTCCATCATATCGCTTGGAGCCACAATATCAGCTCCGGCTTCCGCATGGGAAACGGACATTTTGGCTAATGCTTCAACCGTGGCATCATTCACAATTTTACCATTTTCAATAATTCCGTCATGCCCGTAGATGGAGTAAGGATCCAGCGCCACATCGGGCATAACGATCATTTCCGGAACAGCATCTTTGATGGCTTTTATGGTATTTTGCATCAATCCGTCTTTATTCCAGGCTTCTTTCCCAGTATTATCTTTAAGATGATCGGAAACTTTCATATAGAGGTTGACAGATTTTACCCCTAAAGAGAAAAGTTCCTTACATTCTTTCACCGTCAGATCTATACTTCTTCTAAAAATCCCGGGCATTGAGGATATAGGCTCCTGCTTATTTTCACCTTCCATTACAAAAATGGGCATCACAAAGTCATTGGTTGTAAGCACACTTTCTCTTACAAGGCCTCTTATAGATTCATTAATTCGAAGTCTTCTATTTCTTGAATATATCATTTGGAATACTTTTTGAATAAGTTTATGCAAATTTAGTATAAGTTCTACAAAAAACTATTGCAGATTATTATAGAATAATTTAATTTTGTATATAATATATTTATAAATATATCGTTGATGAAAAAATTTTTACTTTTATTTATATTTTTAGGCACTTTTATTGGTTTCTCCAATAATTTCAAAGCTCAGCTGAGAGAGCCTAATTCCATTTCCCAGAAATCCGATGATGGTGTGCTTCTGGCATATCCTAATCCGGCTAAAGATTTCCTTATCGTAAAAGCTAAAGATTCTTCGCTGAAAATTAAAAATGTTACTTTTTATTCTATTTTAGGAACGCAGGTAGCCAGCTATATGGTCAATATGAATTCCGGGGAAATTAATCTTGAAAAATTAAAACCGGGTAAATACCTGATACGTTATACGTTAAGCAATAACACCCAAAAAGTTACACAGATTGTAAAACAATAAATTATAAAACTCCTGACGGCCCTCAGGAGTTTTTCTTTGCTATTAATTCTGAATCTCTTTCAATTAATTCCGTAACTTTCGGGACATTTTCAGACTAATTGTAAAAACAGTTTTAATGCTCAAAGCCGAACATATTACCAAAACCTATAATTCAGGAAAAAAGGTAGCATTGAATGATTTCAGTATACATGTCCCAAAAGCAAGTATTTATGGGCTTTTAGGTCCAAATGGTGCCGGAAAAACCTCTTTTATCCGTATTATCAATCAGATTACCCAGGCCGATTCCGGAACGGTAATGATTAACGGTGAAAAGCTTAACCCCCTACATATAAAAGATATCGGATATATGCCGGAAGAAAGAGGTCTCTACAAAAACATGAGTGTGGGGGATCAGATCCTTTATTTCGGGGAATTAAAGGGAATGAGCAAGAATGACGCCCTGAATGAAGCTAAAAAATGGTTTGAAAAACTTCATATAGATCAATGGTGGAAGAAAAAGCTCTCCGAACTTTCCAAGGGTATGGCCCAGAAAATACAGTTTGTAGTTACCGTTCTTCACCGGCCTCATCTTTTAATCCTGGATGAGCCATTTTCAGGATTTGATCCGGTAAATGCCAACCTCATCAAAGACCAGATCCTGGACCTCAAAAATAACGGGACCACAATTATTCTATCTACTCACAGAATGGAAAGCGTAGAGGAAATGTGTGATTATGTAGCTCTGATCAATAACTCCGAGAAAATAATCGACGGAAGAGTCTTTGATGTGAGAGAAAAATTCAAAAAAAATATTTTTGGGATTACCTTGTCCGAAGTGCAGGAGGAGTATTTTGAAAGTTTCAAAAACAAGTATAATATCTTCAATGTTTCTCAGGAGAACAATCTTACTTCTTTTGACCTGAAAAATGAAAGTGATCAGAACCTTATCCTTTCGGATCTTATGAATGTAGGCAAGGTAAGATCCTTTGACGAAAAAATCCCGAGTATGAATGAGGTATTCATTAATGCTGTAAGTAATCATTCTTAATTTATGAATAATATTTTTTTAATTACCAAAAGAGAATTTCTTACCCAGGTTAAGAAAAAGTCTTTCATTATATTAACCCTGCTAGCTCCTATTTTAATTATCGGATTCGGAGCTGTTATAGGTCTTATGTTTAAAGCTAATGAGTCTCACAATACTATTGAAGTAATTGACCACAGCGGTATTTTTCAGGGGCAATTAAAATCAAACGACAAGCTTACTTATCTATTTGTCCCTACGGTAACGGAAAAAGCAAAAGTTGACCAGCTAAAGGGAAATGAAACCGTAGACGGCATTCTTATTCTCCCCCAACTGAGTAACCAGAACTTTGACCATCTCCAAAAGGAGTCCAGGCTAATAGTAAACACTAAGATCGGGTTTGAAACCAAGCAGCGCATCGTTTCCGATATCACCAATGTGATCAAAAAGGAAAAAATGAAGAAACTGGGAATTGCAGAGAATCAGCTTCTCAGCCTGGATAAAAGCTTTGAGCTCAAAACCATTAATGTTTCGGAAGACAATAAGGAAGATAATGATCTTACCTTCGGGGTGAAAACCGGATTGAGCATGATCCTGATGTATGTAACCTTTATGTTCATCATTATTTATGGTGTACGGGTAATGAGAAGCGTACTGGAAGAAAAGAACAACCGTGTCGTGGAGATCATTATTTCTTCCGTAAAGCCTTTTGAATTAATGATGGGGAAAATTTTGGGAGTAACCTTAGTCGCTTTAACCCAGTTCACTATCTGGATAGCGATGTCAGTAGTAGGTGCTTTGGTTCTCAACACCGGATTTTCTTCTCTGCAAGACAACATTCCGGGAGGAAATGAAGAGATGATGAATAAGCTGGATATGACTCAAGTTGCCACGCAGATTTCCCACAGCCTGCTGGAGCTCAATTTTCCTCTTATCATTTTTGTATTCATTGTTTTTTTCCTGCTGGGCTATATTTTTTACAGCTCCATCTATGCTGCCATAGGCTCTGCCGTGGATAATGAAACGGAAACACAGCAGTTCACCTTATTTGCCATTTTACCGCTAATGCTGGGAATGTACGGAAGTTTTTCTTTGATGAACAATCCTGATGGTCCGCTGGGCTTCTGGCTGTCTATCATTCCTTTTACTTCTCCTGTTGCCATGATTGCACGGATCCCGTTTGGTGTACCTGTGTGGCAGCTTGTTTTATCAATCGTCTTGTTATTGGGAACTACTGTTTTTATGATATTCCTTGCGGGTAAAATTTACAGGGTAGGAATTTTAATGTATGGAAACAAAGCTACTTTGAAAGAACTTTGGAAATGGATCAGAGGATAAGATAATCATCCATTCAATAAAAAAACAAAAATTCCGGGCAATTAATTGCCCGGAATTTTTTATGTCTTGATAAAATTCTTATTGAAAAATATAGCTAAGTCCTATGCTGATAACCTGCTCTGACTTGCTTTTATCTGTACCTCCTTTATCGTATTTCAGATCCGGGTAAGTATTAGAAATACCAAAATCGTATTTCACTGCCAATTCAAGCTGTCTTTTGTAGCTATATCCTACTCCCAATCCAATACCAAAGTTGAAGCCATTAGCTTTTCCACTGGCTTGTGGATTTGTAGGATCTGTCACATCAGGATCATAATAAGGTCTTCCTGCAGGTGCATTTTTAACATTCTGCCCTACCAGGAAATTAAATCTAGGTCCTACCATTCCAAAAAACTCAGATTCTGCTTCTGAGAAGTATCCTTTGAAATAAATAGGTACACTTAGATAGCTATTTCCATAAACGGCATTATAACCGTCTTTTCCTTTAGCATCCTTATCTTTTCCTGTTTCTCCGGCTCCGTAATATAGAACCTCAGGCTGTAAGTAGAATTGGTGTGCTTTTCCTACCGGAATTAAAGCTAAACCACCTGCCTGAAATGTATATCTTGGTCCGGAAGGATTGTGAGCATTTCTTACTCTGGAATAGTTTCCTCCGGCTGTAATCCCGAATCTTGTACTACTAAAATCAATTTGTGCGAATGATAAAGTAGAAAAAGCCATAGCCGAGGCTAATAAAAATTTTTTCATATTCTATTGTTTATAATTATCCTAAAACTTTTGCAACGGTAGTACCGATATCAGCAGGAGAATCTACAACGTTAATACCGTTTTCTCTCATGATCTCCATTTTTGCCTGTGCTGTATCTTCTGCTCCTCCTACAATGGCTCCAGCGTGTCCCATCGTTCTTCCTTTAGGTGCTGTCTGACCTGCAATAAAACCAACAACAGGTTTAGTGGAACCACTGGCTTTATACCATCTTGCTGCTTCAGCTTCTAAGCCTCCACCGATCTCACCGATCATTACTACCGCTTCTGTTTCAGGGTCGTTGATGAATAATTCCAATGCTTCTCTGGTAGTTGTTCCGATAATTGGGTCACCACCGATACCAATTGCAGTAGAGATACCGTAACCAGCTCTTACTACCTGATCTGCAGCTTCATAAGTTAAAGTTCCTGATTTAGAAACGATACCTACTTTACCTTTTTTGAAAACAAACCCAGGCATAATACCAATTTTAGCTTCTTCAGAAGTAATAATTCCAGGGCAGTTCGGTCCTATCAGTCGGCAATCTCTGTCAGCGATATAAGATTTCACTTTTACCATATCTTCTACAGGAATCCCTTCTGTAATACATACGATCACTTTAATTCCGGATTCGGCAGCTTCCATGATAGCATCTGCAGCAAATGCAGGCGGTACGAAAATGATACTTACATTAGCTCCTGCTTTTTCCACAGCATCAGCTACAGTGTTAAATACTGGTTTTCCTAAATGCTCGCTTCCTCCTTTACCCGGAGTTACCCCACCTACTACATTCGTTCCGTATTCAATCATCTGACCAGCATGGAAAGTACCTTCGTTCCCTGTAAATCCCTGTACGATTACTTTAGAATCTTTGTTTACTAAAATTGACATTTTATTGTTGTTTTTTAATTTATTTTTAGATTTATTAATTCTTACAAATTTACTTAATTTTCTTTGATTTTATTGTACAAAGCCACCAATTTGTTTATTTGAGATTTCTTACTTTAACCTCTTTTTTGAGATATGTTCTAAAATCTTCAGCAATAGGGCCAAAATACGTACCTGCAGCAAGATCCCTGTTCACTCCCACCTGTGCCAGGAGTACGGTTCCTTTTTCCAGTCTTATGCCTGAAGCTACCCCGGCCTGTCCCCAGATGGTTACCTCATCTTCTATGATACAGCATCCGGCAATACCCACCTGAGAAGCAATAAGACATTTTTTTCCTATCACGGTATCATGCCCTATCTGAATAAGATTATCCAATACAGAACCTTCGCCAATCACCGTAGAATCGGTAACTCCTCTGTCAATGGTACAGTTATTTCCTATCTCAACATTGTTTTCTATCACCACATTACCTACGGAAATCATACGGTCAAAATTCCCGTTAAGCTTACGGTAATAAAATGCATCACCTCCCAATACAGTTCCGGCCTGGATTATGACATTATCACCGATAACGGTTCTGTCTCCTATAACCACATGGGGAAAGATATGAGTATTTTTCCCGATCTTTACATTGTTACCGATAACAGCTGACGGATGTATTCTGGTACCTTCTCCAATCTCCACATCATGAAGCTCTTCCGTAAAGTTATATATTTTTGTAAAATGGGTATTGATCTTATTGAAATCTCTAAAAGGATCGTCTGAAATTAGCAGTGCTTTTCCTTCGGGGCACTCCACTTCTTTATCAATGAGAATAATGGTTGCCGCAGAATTAAGCGCTTTTTCATAATATTTCGGATGGTTAACAAATACTATGTCACCTGGTTTTACCATATGAATCTCATTGGTCCCCAAAACCTGAAAATCTTCAGGTCCGATAAATTGAGCTCCGATAAGCTCAGCAATTGTTTTGAGTTTTTGTGGTGAATAAAATTTCATAAAGCTTGTTTTCGTATAAAATAAAATTCGGAGTGCATAAGCATCCCCGAATTTAGTATTTTTTTATTATTTCACTCTTTCTAAATAACTACCATCTTCGGTATTTACTTTTATCCTGTCTCCCGGCTCGATAAACAGCGGAACCATTACGCGTGCTCCGGTTTCCACAATTGCATTTTTCAGGGCGTTTGTTGCTGTATTTCCTTTTACTCCCGGATCGGCTTCAATTACATCCAGATATACGGTAGGTGGTATTTCTGCGGAAAGAGGTGTTTCATCCGCTTCTTTTAAAATGATTGTAACTTCTTCTCCAGCTTTCATAAACTGAGCATTTTCAATCATTTCCTTATTGATATATAATTGAGAGAAGTCGTCATTATTCATAAAGTGAAAACCATTCTCATCATCATAAAGATATTGGAATTTACGGGTAATCACTTTTACTTCTTCAATTTTGTGTCCTGCAGAAAATGTATTATCCAATACTTTTCCGTTGGTCACGGATTTTAGTTTGGTTCTAACGAAAGCAGGTCCTTTACCCGGCTTTACGTGTAAGAATTCAATTACTTTGTAAATGTCATTACTAAATTCAATACAAAGGCCTTTTCTGATATCAGCTGTTGTTGCCATTAATTATGTTTGTCTTTTAATTTTTTAATTATTTTCCTTACCTGTTCCGTATCCTTTTACAATACCTCTCGGGGAGTTTTGAATGAACTGAAGTATTTCATCTCTTTCCGCCGTAGGAAGCATTTCTTTTTCGATATACGTTACTGCCTGAGAAACATTCATCTTCATCTGGAAGATGGTTCTGTATATTTTCTGAATTTCAAAAATTTTCTCGTTGGTAAATCCTCTTCTTCTTAATCCTACCGAGTTAATTCCGGCGTAAGACATCGGCTCTCTCGCTACCTTCACGTAAGGGGGAATATCTTTTCTTACAAGTGTTCCTCCGGATATCATTACGTGTTTACCGATTTTTCCAAACTGATGGACGGCACTCAGACCTCCCATTACGGTATAGTCCCCGATCTCCACGTGTCCTGCGATACCGCAACCATTTACAATAATAACGTGGTCTCCGATCACACAGTCATGAGCAATATGAGATGTAGCCATTATTAAACAGTTTTTACCGATTTTGGTATAGCCTAAAGCTTTGGTTCCTCTGTTGACCGTTACACATTCTCTTATCGTAGTATCGTCTCCAATAATGACCTGTGTATCTTCTCCGTCAAATTTAAGATCCTGTGGAATGGCTGAGATTACTGTTCCGGGAAAAATCCTGCAGTTTCTTCCTATCCTTGCTCCATCCATGATGGTTACATTCGGACCGATCCAGGTTCCTTCTCCTATTTCCACATCCCCTGCAATTGTAGTAAAAGGTTCTACAATAACATTTTTGCTAATTTTCGCACGTTTATCTACGGCTGCTAATTGATGAATCATTTATTCAACTTTATTTTTTGCAACTTGCGCCATTAATTCAGCTTCAACAGCTACCGTATCTCCTACATACCCATATCCCTGCATATGTACAATACCTCTTCTTATTGGCTCTATCAGTTCAATTTTGAAAATCATAGTATCTCCGGGAACTACTTTCCTTTTAAACTTCACTTTATCCATTTTAATAAAATAGGTAGAGTAGTTTTCGGGATCGGGAACACTTGCAAGTACCAGGATTCCTCCTGTCTGCGCGAGTGCTTCCACCTGTAAAACACCCGGCATTACGGGTTCTTTCGGAAAGTGGCCTACAAAGAAAGGTTCGTTCATGGTTACATTTTTCAATCCTACTACATGCGAATCCGAAAGTTCCAATACTTTATCAATTAATAAAAACGGAGGTCTGTGAGGCATTAACCTCATAATTCCGTTAATATCAAAAACGGGTTCTTTGGTGAGATCAAAATCTGGAACATTTTTTTTCTTCTGAAGCTTCCACTGACGGTTCAGCTTTTTTGCAAATTGGGTATTTACGTAATGTCCCGGTTTATTAGCAATTACTTTTCCTTTAATCTTTACTCCTGCTAATGCAAGGTCTCCGATTACATCCAGTAATTTATGTCTGGCTGCTTCATTCGGGTAATTCAGATTGAGGTTATCAAGAATGCCGTTTGGCCTGATAGAAACATTGTCTTTTCCAAAGGCTTTTTTTAGTTTTTCTGTTGTTTCAGGTGTTAAGTCCTTGTCTACATAAACAATGGCATTGGAAATATCTCCCCCTCGGATTAAACCATGATCCAGAAGCATTTCCAATTCGTGTAAGAAACTAAATGTTCTGGCAGATGATATTTCATCTTTAAACTCTGAAATATTTTTAAGGGTTGCATTCTGGGTTCCTAATACTTTAGTCCCAAAATCAACCATAGTAGTAACTTCGTAATTTTCTGAAGGAATAATTGTAATCTCTGAGCCTGTAGTAGGATCTGTGTAACTAAGCACTTCCTTAATTACTAAGTATTCTCTTGCTACATTTTGCTCTATGACACCGGCTTCTTCAATAGCTTCTACAAAATATTTAGAAGATCCGTCTAAAATAGGGGGTTCTGAAGCATCCATTTCTAAGAATGCATTATCTATATCACACCCTACCAATGCTGCCAAGAGATGCTCACATGTGGTGATTTTCACTCCTAATTTTTCTAATGTAGTTCCCCGTTCGGTAGCTACTACATAATTAACGTCTGCTTCTACCTGAGGATGTCCTTCTAAATCTGTTCTTACAAAAACAAAACCTGTATTTTCTTTTGCAGGTTTTATGGTAAGTTTTACTTCTTTACCTGTATGAAGACCAATTCCGGAAAGGGTTACTTCTTCCCGAAGCGTTTTTTGCATATCACCCATTAGTTTTATCTTTTGAGTTATTCTCAAGATTATTTATTCTGCTTACAATATTTGTAAAGTTTCTGAAATGGACGTAATTTCTACGAAAATCTGATGCTGAAATAGCAGGAGAACCATATAAGACTTCACCGTCTTCAATATTATTATTGACACCACTTTGTGCCTGGATTTTAACCTGATTTCCGATATTGATATGTCCTACAATACCTACCTGACCTCCGATCTGATTCCAATCTCCGATAGTGGTGGAACCTGCAATTCCGGCCTGTGCGGCAATTACATTATTCTGACCGATTTTTACATTATGGGCAATTTGAATAAGGTTATCGATCTTTGTTCCTTTTCCTATTACCGTAGAACCAATAGTTGCTCTGTCTATACTGCAGTTCGAACCAATTTCCACATCATCTTCAATAATTACATTTCCCAATTGTGGAATTTTTTTAAATCCGTTGGCAGTAGGCTGGAATCCAAAACCATCTCCTCCAATCACCGTATTGGAATGAACAACACAATTATCTCCGATAATGCAATAATCATAAATACGTGCTCCGCTGTCTATCTTACAGTTTTTTCCGATCTTCACTCCTTTTCCAATGTACACATGAGGATAAATCTGAGTCCCTTCACCTACTTTCACTTTTTCGGAAATATAAGTAAAGGCCCCTATATAGGCCCCCTTTCCTATCGTTGCGGTATCATGTATTGAAGCACCATCTTCCACACCATCTTTTCTTCCCTGCATCTCCTGATATAAATTCATCAGAACCTGAAAAGACAGATAAGCGTCTTTTACGGCGATAATGGTAGGTTCATAGGTATCTTTTAGTAAAAGTCCCTCTGAAACGATAAGAACCGAGCATTTTGATGTGTCTAAAAAATGAGAAAACCGATTTTGGGCAATAAAAGAAAGATGCCCGGGTTCCCCATTTTCAATTGGTGAAACCCCCGTAATAAGTGCATTCGCATCACCTATTATTTTTCCGTCAATAAAACTTGCAATTTGCGAAGCTGTAAATTCCATATTCTGCAAAGATAAGAAATTCTATAATTCACAAACATTTTTTAGTTTTGAGATAGACAATTTTAATATTCTTTAAGAATTTAATCCCGTTATTTCACGGGGGAAAGTCAATATATATCGTGTTGTCTTCCTGGTAATCAGGCTGGACAGAATCTGATCTTCGGATTCATCCAGTCTCAGCCGTCTTCCGTCTTTTTGTAATAAAAAGATAGGCTGCTTTTCCGTATTATAAGGAAGAAGTGTTCTTGTAATTTCGTTTACGAGCTCATCTCCATTATCAATTCCAAAAAATTCGTTGGTCTTTTTTATTTTTTCCTCAATAAACTTTGCTTCAAAAGGGTGTGATGATATAATTGTTTTAGGAATATTTCTCTGAATTACACATTGACACCAATATGATAATATTACATCATCTGAATTTTGCCATATTTTCATAGCCTGGATCACGTCATTATCATCCAGCTTTGTAAATCTTTCTATATCTTCTTCAGTAGCTGACTTTTTCTCGCGGTATAAAAAGTAGTTCAGGTTTTCCGTAGCTTCCAGCTTCATGCCTTCGGAAACCAACAATTTTGCCCGCTCTAAAATCTTCACCAATAAAAATTCAGCCAACGCAGAAGTTTTATGATAATACACCTGCCAATACATAAACATCCGTGCCGTCAGAAAGTTTTCAATAGAATAGATTCCTTTTGCGTCTACTACCAGTTCACCATTCTCACATACATTCATCATAGAGATGATTCTCTGTGTATTGATATTGCCTTCGGACACTCCTGTAAAAAAACTGTCTCTTTTCAAATAATCCAAACGATCCACATCAAGCTGGGAAGATATAAGCTGATTAAAGAACTTCCTATGATACTGCCCCTGAAACATTTCAATGGCTATATCGAGCTGCCCGTCAAATTCTTCATTCAGCTTATTCATGAGCAGAAGCGAGAGATTTTCATGATGCCAGTCATCCATCAACATACTTTCCAACGCATGGGAAAAAGGCCCATGTCCGATATCATGCATAAGAATAGCCAGCATAGCTCCTTTTTCTTCTTCTCTGGAGATTTTAATTCCTTTCAGCTTAAGGGTTTCCAAGGCCGTAAACATAAGATGCATAGCTCCTATCGCATGGTGAAACCGGGTGTGGGTAGCTCCGGGAAAAATCAAATTCAAAAGGCCCGTCTGGGAAATCCTCCTTAATCTCTGAAAATAAGGATGTTCTATGACATCAAATAAAATTTCGTAAGGGATTTTAATAAATCCATGAACCGGGTCATTGATGATTTTGAGCTTATTCTGCATAGAAAGTGAATGTGGTAACAAATTTAGGAAAATTAAATGGCACTCCCGAAGGATTGTTTTTTCTAATCAGCTAAAAATTAAAATCAACTTTTTATTAAACTGTAATGAGTAAACACCTCCATAATACATTAAATTTATTTTAGATTAAAATAAATGAGAGGACTGACCAAACAAAGAAAATGATGAATTTACTGAAAGAAGGATTAAATTCGAATCACTATTATTTTTTAACCTCTAATTTCACCGTATCATTTAACTAATATTTAACTTTAAAACCGTTTATTTTGTTAGTTTTTAAAGAAAGTTGGTCAACAATTTGATAGAATAATTATCTAAAAAAATCAATAAATTATGTCAGAAAAGATATTATGGATAGATGATGAAATAGATTTACTTAAACCTCATATCGTATTTTTAGAGAAAAAGGGTTACAATGTAACTCCTGTTAATAATGTAAATGAGGCCCTCGAACTTATAGATTCAGAAAAATTCGCCCTTACCCTTATAGATGAAAACATGCCTGGTATTTCCGGGCTGGAAGCCATTCCTATGATTAAAGAAAAAGATAATTCTTTAAAAATAGTAATGGTTACCAAAAGTGAAGAAGAATATATTATGGAGGAAGCCATCGGCTCCCAAATTGCGGATTATATATTAAAGCCTGTAAATCCGAACCAGATATTATTATCCTTAAAGAAAAATTTACAGCAGGACAATCTGGTTGAACAGAAAACGATCCTACAATATCAGCAGGAGTTCAGGAATTTATCTATGGAGCTTTCCTATCTCAGAACTTATCAGGAATGGGCCGAATATTATAAAAAGATACTGAACTGGGAAATTAAATTCGATAAGGTGGCGGATAATGAGTTTGCAGACCTTCTGCAATCCCAAAAAGAGGAAGCCAATATCCAGTTCGCCAAGTTTATTGAAAACAATTACGAAGAGTGGCTTCATGGAAGTGACAAGCCTATGATGAGTCATACCCTGTTCAAAGAAAAGGTAAAACCAGAAGTGGAGAAGGATAAGGTTCTTCTTTTAATGGTGGATAATCTCCGTTATGATCAGTGGAAGGTGATAGAACCGTTATTTACCAAATATTACAATAAGGTTTCCGAGGATTATTATTACAGTATTCTACCTACTGCCACCCAATATGCAAGGAACTCATTTTTTGCAGGGCTGATGCCGTCAGAAATTGAAAAACGTTTTCCGGATAAATGGTTTAATGATAATGAAGAGGGAAATAAAAATGAATTTGAACGTGATTTCCTGGAGGATCAAATGAAAAGAATTGGGCTCGGTTCCAAATCAATGAAATATTTAAAAGTATTAAATGCTGATTTTGAGAGAAAGATATATGACGACTTTAACCAGCACAAAAATAATGATCTCCTGGTGATCGTCTATAACTTTATTGATATTCTTTCTCATGCAAAAACGGACAACCATATTGTAGACCAGCTTATCCGTGATGATAAAACTTTCAGATCCCTTACTTTGAACTGGTTTGAAAATTCTTCTTTAATGAAAATCATCAAAATAGCTGCAGAAAGCGGTTACAAACTGGTTATTACAACTGATCACGGAACTGTTTATGTAAAAAAACCCAGCAAGGTGGTTGGAGACCGGGAAACCTCTACCAATATCCGCTATAAGACAGGAAAGAGCTTAACATATGATGACAGTGATGTTTGGGCTATTACCAATCCGGAAAAATTATTTTTACCTAAAGGAAATTTAAGCTCCAAATATATATTTGCAAAAAACAATATTTTCCTCGCCTACCCGAAGAATTACAATCATTTTGTGAATTATTATAAGGAAACCTATCAGCATGGGGGCATATCCTTGGAGGAGTGTATTATCCCTATAAGTGTTTTAGAACCCAAATAGTTTTTTCATAGTTTATAATATTTTAGGATTTAGCGGAAAAAATTGATTTTTCCGCTTATTCAAGTAGGTATTGGCATATTTTTTGTGAATATTATTGACGTTAAAAAATCCTATTATGAAAAAGAACATTTTTGCTATGGCTGCTATTACAGCTTTATTCCTAACTTCTTGTTCAAAAGAAAAACACACTGCCGAAGTAAGCGCTACTGATACTGTAACTGCAGTTGATACTGCTGCTACCGTTACTGAAACTCCTGCTGCTGCCACTACGGACGAAATCGTAAAAAGTACAGCTAAGGACAAAAGCGGAAAAACTCTTGAAATGAGTTTCGACAATACTAAACATACAGCTACTGTTGTATTTGAAGGAGAAACAATTAATTTGGATGATCAAAAACCAGCTTCTGGAATCTGGTACAAAAATGATCACTACGAATTAAGAGGTAAAGGAGAGCAAGTAGAATTAACTAAAGACGGTAAAGTAGTTTTCTCAAACTAAGAACCTTTTCAATTAAATTCTATAAAGCATATCAGTTTTGAAATTTCAAAACTGATTTTTATTTTTATATGTTTGCCAAAAAATATTATGAGACTGATCACCTACAATGTAAATGGAATCCGGGCTGCTTTTACAAAGGATTTTTTAGGCTGGCTGAAACATGCTGATCCTGATATTATCTGCGTTCAGGAAAGTAAGGCGGGTAATGATCAAATAGATATAGAAAGCCTGGAAAAATCAGGATATCACAGTTACTGGCATTCAGCTCTTCGGAAAGGCTACAGCGGAGTCGGTATTGCTTCCAAACAAAAACCTTTGCATGTGGAGTATGGGTGCGGTATAGAAAGTTATGATAATGAAGGAAGAATCATACGTGCTGATTTTGAAAATTATTCTGCTATTTCGGTATATGTACCTTCTGCTTCCAATATTGAAAGACTGGACTTTAAAATGGAATTCTGTTATGACTTTTTAAATTATATAAAAAACTTAAAGAAGGAAATTCCCAATCTTATTATTTCGGGAGATTTTAATATATGTCATGAGGCTATCGATATACACGATCCTGTACGGTTAAAAAACGTTTCCGGGTTCTTACCCATAGAAAGAGAATGGATGACCCAATTCATCGAAGAATGCGAATTAATTGACAGCTTCCGGTTTTTTAATAATGAACCTGATAATTATACCTGGTGGAGCTACCGGCAAAATTCAAGAGCAAAGAATAAGGGCTGGAGACTTGATTATAACTTCACTTCTTATTCCCTTAAAGAAAAACTATCCAGGGCAGCTATTTTAAAAGAGGCTGTACATTCGGACCACTGTCCTGCTTTGGTAGAGCTGGACTTATAAAATAAGAAAGCCAACTTTATCAGTTGGCTTTCTTTTTAAATCATAAATTTTAGTCGACAATTTCATAAGAAACCGGAATGGTACCCAGATCGGTATTTCCGATTTCACTGAACGCAGCTTTAGTAATATCTAAAACTCTTGAAGCATGGAAAGGACCTCTATCATTAATCCTTACAATTACTTCTTTTCCATTTTTTAAATTGGTAACTTTCACTTTAGTCCCAAATGGAAGCGTTCTGTTAGCAGCAGTAAATTTAGAGTTATCAAAAATTTCCCCGCTTGCTGTTTTCCTACCGTTAAACTTATCGTGGTAGAACGATGCATAACTTGTTTTTTTCGCATTTAAGGTATTATTCGTAAAAGAATAAATACCTAAGGTTGAAATCATCATTATGATTACGAGAATGAATCTTTTCATCACTTTGAATATTTATTGGTTTTGACGGAGCAAATGTATCAGGAATCTTGTAAAATCAAGAGTCCAATTGTTAACAATAGTTAAATAAAACAAAAACATTTGTTAAAAAACCTTATAAAGTACTGATAATAGGGAGTTTCAAAGGTAGTGTTAAAAAACGTTAAAAAAAGTATTAAAAAGTTAATTTAATTAACTAAATAAGACATAATTACTATGTTAAAAAATATTAAAACCACCTAATAATCAATACATTAAGCATCAACCACCTCTCTTCTTCAAACCCATAAAAAAACCGTTGAAAAAGCTTCCAACGGTTTCCATTTATAATAATTTTAAAGATAAGTAAGTCTATCTAACTATTTAAGGTATTCCAACACATAATCATATGTTCCTGCCGGATAAACTACTGAAACAGTCGGTGAACCTGTAATTGCATTACCTGCTGTAGTAGCTATAGTATAAGAGTAAAGATCTCTTGAATATACTGTATTGGTACCTGCTTTATAGATGGTAATTCCATAAAGGGCTGTCATTCCTGTAGGTGCAGGAATATCTACTGCTGTAGAGCTTCCTGTTGCTGTGAATGTTCCTTTAATAGCATATACCTGTGCACTATTTACTAATGTATTGGTAACAGTTTCTGTAGTAAGGATATTCACTGCACTTGAAGTAGCGCTGGAAACTGGTCTCCATGTTCCTCCGTTAACTGTAGTAGATTTATTATCATAATACCAGTACCCTGCTGTTAAAGTTCCTTGTGTTGAACCTACACCTGCTACACCACTTGTAGCTGTGTTATATACGATCATACCGTCAAAACGGGTAGGATATGAAGTTGCAATCCCTGTAGGAGTACCACTAAATGTTGTAAAGGTGGTCAAATCCGTTCTAGGGAAAATCAAACCTTTTCCTACATTGGTAGTTGCATTTGTTGTAGAGTTTGAAGACGCATCAATAAATGCCGAACTGCTTGGTGCCGCTGAATTGTTGATTGAATTTACAATTCTTACCTGGGCTTGGGAAAATCCTACTGCGGACAGCATTAGGACAAAAACAAATTTATAATTGCTCATTATTTGTATCTTAAGATTAAACATGATTATTAGAATCCACTAATTAAGGACCAAGATCCAGCTCCGGTACCTCCTACATAAACAAGGATTACCCCCTGTTGTGCAGGAATGTTTTGGTTTTGACCTTCTCTTGGTAATGGGGAAATATCTACACTATTGTTACCTTTATTAGTTACATACAGTTTTTTTCCAACTGAAATACCTGATGTAGGTAAAGTTAAAGTAGTTCCTGAAGAGTTAACATTTAATAGGATAATGTCATCTGTTGCAAGAGCAGTATAACTAGAAGTCTGTTCTGCAGTAATGTTGGTAACAGTATTTGAAGAAGGGGCTATTCCAGCTATTGTTTTCCATTCCGGAACAGTACTATCAAAATAGTAGAACCCAGCACCTGTAATTTTAGAAGTTCTGGTAGTATTACCTGTACCTGAAGTAATGAAAACGATAGCACCATTTTGATCGGCACCATAAGTACCTGATGTATTATCTTTTGCGATTAACTGATCAGCAGTCATTCTAGGAACTAATACAGCATCTGGCATACTGTTGTTGGATGTATTTGCAGCAACATCCAAAGTAGCTGCCGGCGATGTGGTGTTAATACCAACTCCTCTCTGTTGAGCTTTCGAGATCACTGAAAAGCAAACGAGCATAGTCGCCGTAAATAAAAATTTTTTCATAAGTTTTTAAAATTTAAAATTATTTTTCATCAACAATTTTCTCTATACATAGAGTTTGTTTCTTATCCCAACTTGTGCGTTTTTTTTAATTAAATATAAAATATCCCTACTTAATCTGATTTCCCGGTTTTTATCTTATCTATCCCAACTTGGGCGTCATATACATTTGAACTGAAAAAATTCAATTATATAGTATTTCACATTAATTGAAAACTAAGTATGGGGCAAATTTAATGTATAATTTTTTAAAAATAAAAATCTGTAATAAAAAAAATGAATAATTCTCATACACAAAAACTTAAACTATTCATTTACAGCACATTAAAATTCATTTATCTCCACTAACTCACCATATAAATCAAATTCTTCTGCTGAAGTAATTCTGACATCAGCAAATTCTCCTATTGAGACATAAGTGTCCTCTGCAGGAACCAAAACGGTGTTATCAACATCAGGAGAATCGTATTCTGTCCTACCGATAAAGTAGTTCCCTTCTTTTCTGTCAAATATACATTTGTATATATTTCCTATTTTGGTCTGATTCTTTTCCCAGGAGATCTGAGACTGCAATTCCATGATTTCCTCTACTCTGGCTTCTTTAACTTCCTGTGGAATATCATCCTCCAATACATAAGCCGTCGTATTCTCTTCATGAGAATAAGTAAAGCATCCCAATCTATCGAACTTTTGCTCTTTCACCCAGTCTTTTAATTCCTGAAATTTTTCTTCTGTCTCTCCGGGATAACCAACGATCAGGGTAGTTCTTATAGCCATATCAGGCACTTTCTCCCTGAATTTAGCCAATAAGGCATCTGTTTTTTCGTGTGTTGTTCCTCTTTTCATGGATTTCAACAAATCGGAATTGATATGTTGAAGGGGAATATCTATATAGTTACAAACTTTCGGCTCTTCACGGATAATATCCAGAACATCTTCGGGAAATCCACTAGGGAAGGCATAGTGAAGACGTATCCATTCGATTCCTTCTACTTTAACCAATTCTTTCAAAAGATCTCCTAATGCTCTCTTTTTATATATATCCAATCCGTAGTAAGTAAGATCCTGGGCAATCAGTATAAGTTCTTTTGTTCCTGCTTTTGCTAATTTCTGTGCTTCGGATACAAGCTTTTCAATAGGTGTGGATATGTGTCCTCCACGCATTAAGGGAATAGCACAGAAAGAGCATGGCCTGTCACAACCTTCTGAAATTTTCAGATATGCATAATGTTTTGGAGTAGTTGTAAGCCTTTCCCCCACCAGTTCATGCTTGTAATCGGCTCCTAGATGTTTCAAAAGAACCGGTAAATCTCTTGTTCCAAAATATTGGTCAACATCTGGTATTTCTTTAACCAGGTCCGGCTTATATCTTTCGGAAAGGCATCCGGTTACAAAAACCTTTTCTACTTCTCCTCTGTTTTTAGCTTCTACAAAGTCAAGAATGGTATTGATGGATTCTTCCTTGGCGTTATCAATAAATCCACAGGTATTTATTACAACGATATCTCCCCTGTCTTCATGAACCACTTCTTTACCATTGGCTTTAAGCTGACTCATTAAAACTTCAGAATCATAAACATTTTTGGAACACCCAAGTGTTACAATATTGATTTTCTTTTTACCTACCGACTTTGTACGCATCCTTTTGATTTTGAGTGGCCAAAGATACAAAATATTAAACTCTCCTCTTCAAAAAATAAAAGCCATCTTAATCAGATGGCTTTCAATATGTTTCTAATAATTTTTAGCTTTAAAATCGGGAGCATTTTGATCTTTATCTGATAAGACCATATCTTTTTCTTCTATTTTCCAGTCTATATTAAGATCTTTGTCATTATACCTTACACTTCCTTCGGATTCTTTATTATAAAAGTTATCGCATTTGTAAGAGAATACCGCGGTTTCAGTCAATACAGAGAAACCATGTCCAAATCCTCTCGGAACATATAACTGTAATTTATTTTCCGCAGTGAGCTCTATTCCGAACCATTTACCGAATGTAGGGGAATCTTCTCTAAGATCCACCGCAACATCCCAAACTTTTCCTTCCAGACAAGAAACCAATTTGGCCTGCGCATGCTCTCCTTTCTGTAAGTGTATTCCTCTCAGCACACCAAAAGAAGATTTTGAAATATTATCCTGTACGAAATGACCATTCATACCTGTAAGTTCTTCAAATCTTTTTTCGTTATATTTTTCAAAGAAATATCCTCTGTCATCTTCAAAAACAGTAGGTTCTATTATATAGCAGTCTTTTAAAGGGGTTTCTTTTATTTTCATTTTTTACTATTTCTTTTATCAAAATCTTCTTCTATAAAAAATATTGATTTTAAATATGTCATTTTTCTTCTACAAAGATAAGTATATCTCCAGGTAAAATAATATCATTATACTTCTTTGAAGATAAAAGTGATATAGATTCCTTTCCGGAGTCATTATTCACTTTTTTCAGTGATTGTTTTGGTTTGTATGTTAATTGTATATTTTCATATAAGGACTTATTCTGAACAATCACAAAATTTTTATTCTCATTTGACATATATGAGATGAGTGCATCCTTACCTTCAGTAGAAAATATAGAAAACTGTTTAGGAATTGAACTCAACTTAACAGTACCTTCTGGAATATTGTTTCCTGTATGAAACACTTGTTCAGACTTTGCTCCTGAAAAAAACCATGCTAAGCGCTGAATTTCTTCATTAACTGTTTTAACTACATTATAAGTAGGTGTAGGTAATCCTCTATCATCTACTATGGAATAACCATATTTTTCTTTTATCCAAACATCCGCATACGTTAACGTCCAATAAGTAAAATATTGTAAGGCTTTTGCTCCATAAAGTAAATTCCCAAATTGTTGAAGTCTTATTCCCTCTACTGTAGGTTGTAAATAATTATAATGAATCGTAGAACAGGCAAAAGCCCAAAAATCCATTCCATTTTTTAAAGTTATATTTCTCACATCTTCCAAATTAGAGTACCAACTTTCTCTTACTTGATTGTTAACAATAGGATAATAATCAAACGATAAAAAATCTACAGGAACTTCTTTAAGATATTTAGCTAGATAATCTTTATAACTAAGCCCGTCTATTAAAGATGTAGAAACATAATTAGGAAATAAATTCACATAAATTTTATGGCTTTTATCAATCTTTCTTATTTTTAGAATAAGCTCTTTTAAATGAGTAAATTGATGTGGTCCAGGTTCATCAACAAGACCGTACCCGTATAAAGCAGGATGATCCTTAACAAGTCTTACAATCTCTTCAGTATCTGTCTGAACATTTTCAATGTTAAACATTAATTTCGTATTAGCAGCCAAAGATGCATCTAATGCCTTTAAAATATCTTCTTTATTACTAAAGTCCGTATAAGAAATATTTATTCCAACTTCTTTCATTTTCTGAAATTGCTCCTTTGTTGAAAATTCTCCAGGAGGGACCCCATGAAAAGCCAAAATAGGAATATTTTTATTTTGACATAACAAAATATTAAAAAGAAAACAGGATATAAAAAAAATTATTTTTCTTAATTTCATAAATAGATGGATTTCAGCCAAATTACAAATTAATTACTATTCAAGGTCAATATCACCTTTATCGTTTTCAATAAAATTTGCAAATCTAATAAGAGGGAATAATTTTTAATATAATATAAATCATATTCTAATTTCTTCAAGTTATCTTTAGGAGTAGCCTTCGGTAAATAAACCTGTGCCCATCCTGTTACACCAGGCTTAACTAAATGTCGTAGGTCAAAATAAGCATTTTCAGTATTAGATATATCTACATATTCAGGTCTCTCAGGTCTGGGTCCTATTAAACTCATATCACCTTTAAGAACATTAAAAAGTTGGGGAAGTTCATCAACCTTTGTTTTTCTTAGAATTTTCCCTACAGATGTTATCCGAAAATCATCTTTAGAAGTAAACTTTCCACTATGCTCTTTACGCATTGTCCGCAGTTTGTAAATTTTAAAAATTTTAGAATTTAATCCCACTCTATCCTGAGTAAAAAAGATTCCACCTTTAGACGTTAATAATACAGCAATACCTGATATAATTACAATAGGTAAAACTAAAGGTAAGAGCATAATACAAAATAGTATATCAAAAAATCTTTTGATTTTAAGTGATAATTTCGAAAGGCCTATTGCAAATACATTATCTGACAAATAATTATCACTTTTAAATTTAACTAAGGGAATTCTTTTATTTATGTGTTCATAAAATGTATGAGCTTCATAGACTCTGACTCCATTTATACGAGCTTCTATTAAAGCATTAGTAAGATTTCCTGGTAATTGTTTTACATCAGAATTTTCTATAATTATAGTTCTTATATTTAGCTTATGAATGTATTCAAAAACACTTCTATTTGCTTTTTCAGAATTATATGTGATCGCTTTATAATTTTTATTAAAGACATCGTCTTCAAAAAGTTTAGCCGAAATACTACTAACATTAATAAAAAGGCACCTATATTTATTTTTTTTATAAGTTGTGATTTTCATTAAATTACCTTACGGGTGATTTTAATAATTGAACAAAAGTAAAAAATATTAATTGACATAAAAATATTAAGGAGCATCTTCATCCTAAATACTTTGCTTTTCTTGCTAAAAAAATGTCATCAATCCAACCATCTAGTGACATGGTGTACAAATCTTCCCGAGAAATTTCACAAACAGCTCCATTAAGGAACTCTTTGTCAATTTCTACTCTTTTTCTATCAATTACTAATATATTTTGAGGATTATAAAAACTATATTTTTTTACTTCAGGATTAGTTGTAATTAACTTCTTACCCGCTCCTAATGCTTCAAAAGTTCTCATTGTCAGTCCCGTTTGATGAGGATGATTAATATCTAGAACACATTTTGAATTATTATAGAGACCAACAACATCTCTATGGTTTAACTTATTGAAGGATAGTTTTCTATATTCAAAATCAGAAAATGACTTATCAAAAACTTTCTTATACCAATATATCAACTTTCCTTGGATATAATAATAATTATAAGCTATTCCTCCCAATGCTTCTATCTGTCTTTTAACTTCTTCAGCAATTTTATATCGGTCAGAATGGGCCGTTCCTATAAATACAACATCATTTTTTACTTTATCTTCATTATTCATATTTTTCCTTTCATACAAATCAACATAAAATAAAGGTCGAAACTTCAGATTATACTTCGCTGCATCATAAGTATCAAAGGTAAATTTATGGTCAAATAAAGGCAAAATTTCAATTGCATTAGGATTATTAAAAAAAGAATCATAGTTGTAATAGAACAACTGAATATCAGAATCATGTCTTTTTAGTTCTTCTATAAAGAAGCGAGGCATTACCTCTCCTTTAATGAGAAAAAGAATATCATATTTTTTTTCCCGGATTTCTTCTAAGATATTTCTATAATACCTGTCTATTTTACCTTTTAAAAAGCTTTTGTTTACTCTAATAATTGCCTTTACAAAAGTCGTATTAGAAGGTCTCTCATCATAAAATTTAACAATTGCACCTCTATGCCGAAGCTTTTCAACTATGAATTTTTCATAATCAAAAAATGCATTTGAAAACATTAAAATCCGTTTGTTCGTTAATATCATTTGTGTGTTTCTTCTTAATTATTTATATAATCCTTTTTCTTTCATTTCCTGTAAGGATTTTTCTAGATTATCCTCATATACTTCCTGTTCAAGTACCCATGAACAAAACTTTTGAATTCCTTCCGAGAAGGATATTTTAGGACTATATCCCAATAATGTTTCAATCTTTGAGATATCGGCTATATTATGTCGTATATCTCCTATTCTAAAGTTCCCAGTTATTTTAAAGGGTACTTCAATATTGTATTCTTTAACCAAAGTTTTTGCAACATTTACAACATCGGTGGGTATTCCAGTGCCCACATTAAATACCTGATTATTCGCTTCATCTTTTTCCAACGCCAGAATAGTAGCATCTACTACATCATCTATATAAACAAAGTCTCTACTTTCTTTTCCGTCTTCAAAAATATTAATTTCATTCCTATTAAGAATCTGAGTAGAAAAAATAGAAAGAATTCCGGTATAAGGATTTGATAGGGATTGACCCGGACCATATACATTTTGGTACCTCAACGCAACAGCATTGATATTCAATGAAGGGCAAACAGTCATAATCATTTGTTCCTGATTATATTTTGTAATTCCATATAAGGAAGATGGATGAATTTTGGAATTTTCGTCTGTAGGTACTAATTGCAAATCTTTATCATCCGAATATTTGACTTCAAAATTGCCCGCTAACATATCTTGTTCTTTTCTAGAAGACGGATATACTGCTCCTAAGATAGGATGTAGATACTTTCCTTCCCCATAAATTGCTCTGGAAGAAGGAATAATTACTTTTTGTATTTGGTTTTCCTTATTTGCTAAGATATCCAAAAGATTGGCTGTTCCTAAGCTATTGACATTTACATATTTTTCTATACAATACATGCTCTGACCGGTACCTGTTTCTGCTGCCATATGGATAACCGCATCCTGTTCTTTAATAGCTTTTTCCCAATCAGACATATTAGTGACAGAACCGTTTATAAAGTCTAATTTTCCTAAAATCGATTGGTATAAAGGAGATGTTTCTTCGGGTTTATCTCCGTGTATTTGCACTGATAAATTATCAAGAACTGTTACTAAATATCCTTTCTCAATTAATTTTAAAGCAACTCGGGATCCGATAAAACCCGCTCCACCTGTTATTAATATTTTTTTCATTCTATTTTTTCCCATTTTTGTTTTTCAAAATTGTATGTTTTAACTATTTTAGCTGGGGAACCAACAATTACGCAATAGTCTGGAAAAATACCTCTCACTACTGAATTTGATCCCACAATACATTGTTTTCCCAAAATTGTTCCTGCCTGAATAGCCACTCCAATGCCTATAAAACAGTTTTCTCCGATTTTTGTTTCTTTGATAATAATTGGCTGATTCAAAATATGTTTTCCGATCTCTTCATATTCATGATCAATATTTGTGATAAAAGTATTTGCCAAGATAGTAGAGTTTTCCCCTATATATAAGTTAGATGCTGATGTTATATGAACATTTTGTCCGATTGCTACATTATCTTCAATAATAATTTTCCCTTTTTCATGAGTTTCAATTCTTAAGTGGGGATAAATTCTAACATTCTTCCCAATAAAAATATTTTTGGATCCTTTAATAAAAAGAGGCTTACCTATATAAGATATCATTCCAAATTTTCCAAAAAAGGGTTTATAAAGCAAAGCCCTCAATATCCAAAAGAATTTTCTAATCATACTTATAGAATTTTTAATAACCTAAGACTACCTAAATAAAGTAATTGAAACCGGTCTCTTACTTTAAAAAGAAGATTCCGTTTAGAACCCTTAGCGGTTGTGGACATATTAAAATCATGCCTTCTATATAATAAACACGGTACATCAATAAACTTAACCTTATATTTAATATCTGCTAAATAACCAATCCACCAATCATGATATAAATAAAGGTTTCGAGGAATGGGCAAAATATCGGTAAGCATTTCTTTCTTAAAAGCCAAACAGCACCCTAAATAAGAACTTCTATAAAAATTTTTCAAAAAGCCACTCCTTGAGTTATTCAAATCAAAGTAAGATTGATTAATTATATTAAGATTTTCATCAGTCACCTTACAATTAGTCACTACTAAATCATAATATTCCAGTCCTTTCAAAGAATAAAACACTTTCTGGGGAAGCCATACATCATCCTGGTCTGATAAAAACAAATAATCCCCACTAGCATTCTTTAAAGCGTTTTCAAAATTCTTTGTAATTCCTTTATCTTTATTCTGTAATATCTTTATCCTTTTATCATTAAACCCATTTATTATTTCAATAGTTTTATCAGATGAGTTATCATCAGAAATTATAATTTCATCATCCTCTCCCAACTGAGTTAATATAGATTTCAATTGTTCCGTAATATATTTTTCACCATTATAAGTGGCTAAACAAACAGATATCTTCATTTATCATTTTTTAAAAATCTTTCCCTTACAAACAAAAAACTTTTATATTGCAGAGAAAGCCTTATTAGATGGGGTAAATCCACAAATAAAGTCACTAAGAATTTATTATGAATATTTTTAAAAACTTTCATATCCGTTATAAATAATTTATATCGGAACAAAGCCTTTTCCTTTGAATTCGTATTGGTGGAAAAGTTTTGTTTTAATTTCACCGGAATTATATTTAAATATCTTACATAATTTTTTATCCTTCCTATAAATTCATGATCACAAAAGTCTAATCTTAATCGTTCATTATACCCACCTACTTCATAAAAAAAATCAGTTCTTATGAGTATACCAGAGTTTATACATGAATTCCCTTCTATTGGCAACTGACTTTCCAAAATTTCATTATAAAATGAAGATCTATAGGCCTTATATTTGCTCGGCGAGATAAGTTTATCTTTTTCGTAAATTTTTGGTACTCCAATATCTTTATTCTTCTTTTCAAACCGTTTATACTGATAAAAAAAATCTAATGGTAGCTTTGTATCCTGATCCAAGAATACAACATTATCAAATGTATTTTCTTTAGCAAATTGCGCTATTTTATTATATGCAAAAGAAATTCCAGGATTACTAGGGTCATGAAAATAAGAGACATTTACATTTTCTTCATTATTATTCGATACATTCACTTTCCAATCAGCAAAGTCCGTATTGTCAAAAATAAATACATTAAGTATTTCCCTCATAGAAATATTATCATGAATAAAAGATTTGACCAAATCCCTATACGTGATGGTATCTTTATAATTCTCTCTAAAACAAACTATTCCAAATAAAATCATTAATAAGTATTTTTTTTCATATCCAAGATCTATAATCCTTAAAAATCCCTGCAACATCTACTAAATAATAAATTTGAATACAAGAAAATACAATTATAATCATCCATCCAACAATTTTTGTTTTTGCAGAGAAAATATGAACTATCATTGGATAAAGCAGTATCTGTATTACAGAATACATTTCAAATGTTCTTATAGAAAACACCTGAGCTCCTGACACACTTAATATTAAGAAAAGTGAAACAGAAATCATATGTGTTTTAAAAAGTAAATCAAAATATTTAATATCTTTTAGCTTTACATAAAAGAGAGCAAACAACCCCAACACTAATAATGCAAATAACATTCTAAAATTAAAAATATTAACCTGATCTTCTTTCAGCCATTCCATTACCTCTATATAAAGTTTTACTCTAGGAAAAATCTTGTCCAACATCAAAACCGTAAGAAGATTAATATTAAGAACAACAAGTATAAATGATATTATTACTAAAACATAATAATATTTAATATTTACTTTTAGTGTAAATAAAAGCCAAGGAATGAAAAATACTATACTTGAAGAATGGAAAAAGAAGCAAAGTAAAAATTTTATAAAAAAAGGAATGTATTCTCTATTTTCAATATTCTTAATGGATAACAAAAAGATACCTGCTGCCACACCGGCCCTTATAGTAGTCATTTCATGCATTAGATAAAGATTACCTATATATAATAAAACACTGAGAAAAATAAATTCTGAATATTTTACTATAGCTGTAATCTTAAAACAAACTCCTAAAACAGCAAATAATAAAAAAGAAGCTTTAGCCACTTCAATATTATCATTAAAGAATATTTTAAAGAAATGTGGAATTACAAACATACACCATTCCAGAGATACATCTCGTCCTGCAAAATCAGATGCTGTAGGTTCTATGTATCTCATTGTCTTAAGATACATATAGTAGTCACTATCAATGCCAAACCGTGTTCCTGCAAAAACCGAGAGAACAATTGCAAGTATAATACATAATGTCTTTTTATATTTAAAGTCTGCAATAAAAGACAATATGCCTGAAAAGAGGAAAATAATATAGTATGCCATTACAGTGTATATTAATCCTTCGGTACTATTTTCTTAAAAAATGCCACCACTTTTTTTCTTCATTTGAATATCCATACTGGTTTCCATAAGCAAAATTTGTTTTTCTTATATCATTTACAACAAATACCGGATTCTTCAGATTTTTATTTTCTGTATTTTTATTGGCAAAATCCATGTAGCTCTTCATAGATATTTCGGATCTAACTACATATACTGTGGCATCAGCTAGGTGTGCAATTAAGAAAGAATCAGTAACTGGCATCAAAGGGGCTGTGTCCAAAATAATATAATCATATCTATCTCTCACTTCATTCAGTAAATCTTCGTATTTATTATTCTGTAATAAATCTGTGGGATTTGGAGGAATTGCTCCTGAATAAATAAAATCCGTACCTGAAATAAAACCACTGGGATGGATAATTTCATTTATATCTTTAACATCAGAATTTAAATATTCCGTTAATCCCCGAGCCACTTTCATTGAGGGATTATACCTTTGTAATTGTGGATTCCTTATATCGCTTCCTATAACCAAAACCTTTTTGTTCGGAGTAGTTAAGGCCAATGCCAAATTTACCGATACAAAAGTTTTTCCTTCTCCTTTCATGGAAGAAGTTACCATTATGGTTTTAGCATTATCATTTTTACGCAATATAAAACGAAGATTGGTTATCAAGATTCTAAATGACTCTGCCAAAGGAGATAAATCATTATTTTTAATTAATTGATCAGATTTCTTTAATGTTTTAGGAATCTCTCCAATCACTGGAATATTGGACAATTTCTCAATATCACCTTTTACAATAATTTTATCATTAAACAATTCCTTAATTAATAAATATATTGCTGGTAACAGGAATCCGATTAAAAGAGCTCCTCCCAAAATAAACATTTTCCTTGGAGCCACAGGCTTTTTTAATGCGTATGCAGAATCTACTACTCGAGCTTTATTAGAGGTTATAGCCATTGATATAGCAGCTTCTTCGCGTTTTTGTAGTAAAAGGAGAAAAAGGTTTTCTTTTATTTGCTGCTGCCTCTCAATATTTCTAAAGACCCGCTCTTTTTCTGGAATCGTGGATATCGAATTAGCAGACTTTATTTTTTCACTTAAAATATTGTTGCGGCTTATTTGTAAGGCTCCTTTATCTTTTAATAAACTCTCCCTTATATTTTGGCGAAGGTTAGAAATTTGTATATCTAGATCTTTTATTACTGGATTGGTTGGAGTTGCATTATCCAACAATCTACTTCTTTCCTGAACTAGTTTATTATAATTATTTATACTGGATACGGCAACAGGGTTTTCCAAACCAACATTCACAGGAATAAGTTGAGAAGAAGACTGTCCATTCAAATAATTACTCAACATATTGTTCAATTCAATTTGAGTATCCAGCTCAAGCATTTTCTTTTTTGCTTCCTGGTTAACTTCCAAATTAATTTTGGCATCACTTTGAACATCAACAATCTGATTTTTTGTTTTAAAATTTTGCTTTTCAGATTCTACACTTCCAAGCTCTTTTGAAATAATTGCTATCCTTTCATCAATAAAACTTTTTGTCTTTTCTGACTCTGTATTTTTATCATTAACAGCATATAAATTGTATTTCTTTACAAGCGTATTCAAGACATCTGCAGCTTTATCCTTATTGGGATCGGTCATATTAATCCCAATTACAGTAGCATCTTTATCCAGCAAATCCACAGACATTGATTTTTGGTAATCCTCCACAGCATCCTCAAATTCTACATATTTGAAATAAATATCTTCAAGTTTTAATCTATCTGCTTTCTTTTTATCAAAATTTTCATTTTTTGTAATAATAATATCTGCATAAGGTAATCGAATCAAGCGGCCATAGCCAGCATTAATATCTGATTTCAGCTCTCCAGATGATAATACAACCCCATCATTTTTAATCTTAACATTAATATCTTGTTTAGGTTTCTCCGCATATGCATCTTCTTTTACCAAAACTATATTTATAGGACTAGTATCTTTATATAACTCGATATCATAAAAACTTTGTTTAGCATATATGGGAGTCTGAAGTTTCAAATCTTTTATTACATCTTCTATGATAGTTTTGGATTGTAAAATTTCCAATTCATTTTCAATACTATTGGTTCCCATTCCTCCAAATCCAGGTACTCCCTGTAAAATACTCATATCACCTACATCTGAAGACATCTTTTTAGCATCCTTGATCAAGATTGAAGTTTGGACTTTATAAACAGGAGCTTTAGATTTTATATAAAAAAACGAAATAATAAGCATAATAGCCATACTTATTAAAAAAAACGGCCATTTCTTTAAATAAGGTCCTAATAATTCATTTAAATTAAAGTCTTGATTATTTATCTTCATGCGTAGAATATATATTATATAAAAAAACCATTTGAATTTTGCAAATATATTATAATTTGTAGGATTCTTCAAGAATAACGATACCTAATGCCGTTATTAAATCCTATTAAAGTAAGTTATCATTTTAGAAGAAACATTCTTCCATTCAAAAATTTTGACATCTTCATAAGCTTTTTCCACTTTTTGTTTTGAATCTTCATTCATAATTTCAATTACTTTATTTGCAATTTCTATTGAATTTTTTATAGGAACGATCCACGCATTTAAAGATGAGGATGGCAAATATCCTGTCGTAATAACCGGTATTTTACACGCCATGGCTTCTATAACCGGATAATGTACGGCCTGTAACTGAACTGTACCAGCACAAACATAAGTATCAAGAGACTGATAAAACTTAGCAAGATTTTCGTCACCATCGGGTTTTAATATTTTTATTCCTTCTTCCATTTCTAAATGGGGATCACCAAAAGCAACATGTAATTCTATTTTTTCACCCAATTTTTCCCTCAAAATTTTAAATGCCTCAATAATATACTTTGTACCCTTATATTCTTCAGTCCGCCCAATAGTTCCTATAATAAATGCGGACTTGTTGGTTTTCTCTATGCTTGGCCGATAGTTTTGCATATCTAAGCCCGGAAATACAAACATATCTGTTTTAATTTCTCTATAATTCAAATACATCGGAGCATTTACAATCATATTAAGACCTAATTTATAAGACTTTTTGCTTATCCTTTTAAAGATTCTGGTCTTCAAATCTTTTTTATAATAATAATCTGGCTCATAGGCTTGAATATAATAGAACTTTTTTGCTTCTATTTTAGATTTCTTCACTGGATATGCTGAAAAGCAATGATTGGCTAAAACTACATCAGCTGTTAGAGTGTTCAATATTTTAATTAAAACAGATCTCAATTTTAGAGGTCCTAAAAAAGGAGAAGTCGCCGCCGGATTATTTTTTGTTCTAATATTTCCATTTAGATCATAATAAAGAATATTTGCTTTAGTAGGAAAATAGGGTTCCAAAGTTTGTTCATAAACTAAAAAATTTACTTCATGTCCTTCATCTATCCAATCACTAGCCAATTTTGACAAAACTCTCCATCCGCCAGCTTTTCCAAAAACGCCTACTACAGGAATTAAAATTTTCATATTACTTTTTAAATAAAATATTTTTAAATAGAATTATCATAGTTATAAAATAAATAAAATAATTCATAAAATAAGCTTGTGTTGCTCCTACCACTCCAAACTGTTTAACAAAAAAATAAGTTAAGCCCACATATAAAATTGAAAATAAAATTTCTGTAATAATATAAATTTTACTCATAGACTTAGCTACCATTACAAATGCTAAAATCCAACTCATTATTTTAAAAAAATCCCCCAGGAGCTGCCATAAAAATAGTTCTTTGACAGGAAAAAACTCTTTTGTAAATAATATAGAAATTACAATATCTTTTAATAAAAAAATTATAACAAGGCTTATAAATAATATGGGGGTAAAAATTTTATATGCTTTTAGGATCTCATGTTTCAATCTGGATTGCTCATTAATCTCTGAAAGCTTAGGTAAATAATAAACACTAAAGGTAGATGTAAATAGCATCAAATATAATCCGGAAATCTTATTCATTGATTCCCAATATCCGGCATCTACCATAGAATATTCATGAATTAAAAAACGTCTAATTATAAGTTGAGCTACAGGCACTGTGATAGCTGTAACAATTGCCATAAAGGAATAGTATGCATATTTTTTTAATATTCCGGATTCCCAAGAACTCCATAAGAATTCTTTTTTAAACCATTTAAGTTTTCTAATATAAATAACGGTAAAAAAAACAACAACTGCTTGGTAAGAAACAGTTGCAATCAAAGCTCCTTTAATATTAAAAATGCTTACTAAGCCAACTGTAAATATGAGTCCAAGAATACTTATAGTAATATTAGTAATTACAAATTTTCTAAACTCTTTATATCCATTTAAAACTGAAAGGAAAAAGTTATTAATTGAAATAAAAAAAAGGCTGATTCCAAAGAAAATAAATACATAGTAATATCCATCATCTAAAAGAATAAACCTACTCAAATATTTTGATAAGAAAATAATTATCAATCCTATCAAAGCAGATAAATAAGCGGTTATTTTAAAACCGTTACCTAAAATTTTTCTTAAAGAATTTTCACTTTCTTTATTCTCTGCAACATATTTAACCACTCCATTATTGATTCCCCCTGCTCCTAATGTTATTAAAACAGTTGTAAAATTTTGCAACTGCCCAATAAGAGCAATTCCCGAAGGGCCTATAACTGCAGCTAAAACTTTTACAGTAATATAACTCGTAATAAGTTTTATCAGTGTAGAAATACCCGTTAAAGAAAAAACTTTTAACAGATTACTGGATTTTAGTCTTTTAAAGGTAATCACTTAAATAAGTTCAGTTTTTCAATTACCACTCCCACTTCACTTTCATCCATTACCGGACTTATGGGTAAACTTAATACTTCATTATGAATTTGTTCGGTAATAGGTAAACTCATCTCATTCCATTCCTTATACGCCCTCTGCTTATGAGGAGGGATAGGATAATGTATTAAAGTCTGAATTTTATTCTCTGTAAGATAATTTTGCAGCTTTTCTCGTTGCTTGGTTCTGATTACAAATAAATGCCAAACATGCTCATTTTCATCTTCTGGAAATTCAGGTAAAATAATTTCAGAATTTATAATTTCCTTTGTATATCTTTTAGCAATTTGTCTTCTTTTTTGATTCTCCTCATCTATATATTTTAATTTAATATCTAAAACAGAAGCCTGTATTTCATCTAATCTGGAATTAAGACCCTTATAAATATTAATATATTTCTGATTAGAACCATAATTAGCTAAAGCTCTAATGGCCTTAGATAATTCTTCATCATTAGTTGTTATTCCACCAGCATCTCCTAAAGCTCCTAAGTTTTTACCCGGATAAAAACTAAATCCTGCTGCATCTCCCAAATTTCCCGTCTTAATTTTTTTCCACTCCGATCCTATGGCCTGTGCATTATCTTCTACAATTTTGAGGTTATATTTCTGAGCTATATTCTTTAATTCTTGAGAAAAAACAGTTCTTCCATATAGATGGACGATAAGAATCCCTTTTGTTTTTTCTGAGATTTTTTTTTCTATTCCTGATATATCAATATTATAATTTCTAACATCCGGCTCTACCAAAACAGGAACTAATCCATTATCCGTAAGGGCCAGGATAGAAGCGATATAAGTGTTAGCAGGTACAATAACCTCATCCCCGGGCTTCATAATTCCCAGCTCAATATAAGCCCGAAAAATTAACCTTAATGCATCTAGTCCATTGGCAGCTCCTATAGCATATTTTGATCCTATATATTTCAATAGGTTTTCCTCAAAAGTTTTCACTTCATCTCCTAAAAGATACCATCCGGAGCGAAAAGTATTTATTATTCTTTCTTCTATCTCTCTCTGATGAACAAGATTTATTTTTTGTAAGTCTAGGAATTTAATCATTTTTATAATTATGTATAAATAATTTTGCCATTTTCATCTATTTCACCTTTTTGTTTAGCAGGATTTCCAAACCAAACTGTATTTGCAGGAACATTTTTGGTAACAACACTCCCCGCACCTATTAAAGCATTCTCTCCAATAGTATTACCAGCTATAACAGTTGCATTAGCTCCAATAGAAGCACCTCTTTTAATAAGAGTTTTAGCAAAAACTTCAGGATATTTTTTAGATCTAGGAACTAAATCATTAGTAAATGTTACATTAGGACCAATAAAAACATTATCTTCTATTGTTACACCATCCCAAATTTGGACTCCAGGCTTAATGGTTACATTGTTTCCTATTACAACATCATTTTCAATAAAAACATGACAATTGATATTACAGTTATTGCCTATAACAGCATCTGTTAATATTACACAATATTGCCAAACTCTAGTATCATCACCAATATTTTCACTTTGGACATCTGATAGGGGATGAATATTACTCATTATTTACAATTTTTAAATACTCTTCATAATTTCTTATATAATCCGACTCATTGTAAGTATGTGAAGCCAGTACCAGGCAAATAGCTCCGGAGGAAAAATTAACTTCAGAAGCCCAAATTCCAGGAGGAATATGCAATCCTAAATTAGGCCGATTAAGAAATACCTGCCTTTTATATTGACCATCATCCAAACTTACTTCAAAACTTCCACTCGCAGCAATCAAGAACTGATGACATTCTTTATGCGCATGTGCTCCTCGGCTTTCCCCTCCAGCTATATCATATAGATAAAATATTCTTTTAACATCAAATGGAAAACTTGAACTATTTTCAACAACAGTTAAATTTCCTTCCTCAAAATTAATTTTACCCAAATCAATTACAGAGCAATCAAAGACTGAAATTTTCCTCATTTCTTAATTTTTTAAACTCTTCAAAATCCCTAATATAGTCAGTTTCATCATATAATCGATCCGATACAATCAATGCAAGGGAATTTGTCGAAAAATTTTCTATCCTTCTCCAATACATCTTGGGAATATACAATCCTGAATAAGATCTATTTAGAGAATACCTCGATTCATTTTTTCCATCATTTAAAATTACATCAAAGCTTCCCGACAAAGCCACAATAAATTCCTGCTGTTCTTTAAAAGCATGGCTACCTCTTACTTCTCCCCCAGGCACGTCATAAATCCAATATGTTCTGGAAATTTCAAAGGGTAGCTGATTCGGATACTCATAAAAAGATAAATTACCTCTTTTATCAAGTATTTTAGGAAGATATATTAATTCTGGTTTGGAATTCCTCATAGTCAAATTTATGTACTAAACAAATATATTCATTATTATAACACCCTATTGATCAATTATACAAAAACCGAAAAGGTCTTCCACATGATCAATATATCTCTTTTAAAAGAAAGATTATAATAATATTCCAAATTCATTTTTACTTTATCCGGAAAAATGACCTCATCGTTATATTTCAGAGGATTTTCCTGCCTATTCAAAAGTTCTTCTTCATTCCGGTACTTAATTCCCGCTTCGCTCGTGATACCCGGCTTTAGCTGAAGGATAAGACGATCCTCTCCTTCCAGCTTATCATAATAACCCGGAAGATCAGGTCTGGGACCCACCAAAGACATATCTCCTTTTATAATATTAATCAACTGAAGAAGTTCATCCATTTTTGTTTTCCGCAGCCATTTTCCCATTTTAGTTTTCTGGGTATTCTTTATATCGTATGTCCGAAATTTATAAATAACAAAAGGAACTCCGTTTCTACCTATTCTCTTTTGGGTAAAAACGCCAAAACCTCCTGTATCTACAGATGCCAAGATTATTAATATAATTAAGATCGGGCCCAGAACTAAAAGAGCAATCAATGATACTCCGTAATCCATCAAGGCTTTCCACAAAGGATACTTTTTCACACCATCTTTTGAATTATTGGCAAATATATAAAATAAGTTCTGTATAGGAACTTATATGCATTTTTTTGACAACATCTGTAATTTAAAAAGGAAGCATCTTTAATTGATATAAAAGAAAAAATCTGCTTTAAATTTTAAAATAAAGCAGATTTTTATATTAATTAGAATTATTAAAATATTTTTTTAACAATTTTCGCTATTCTCTCTTTTTCTTCTTCTTTAAGATTGGATCCGGAAGGTAAGCACAAACCATTTTCAAATAAATGTTCTGCCACCTTGTCTCCATAATAAGGGGCATCAGCAAAAACAGGCTGCATATGCATAGGCTTCCACAGCGGTCTGGATTCTATATTATCTTCTAAAAAAGCCAATCTAAGATCTTCACGCGTTTTCCCCGTGATCTCTTTATTTACTAAAATAGCTGATAACCAATGATTGGAATAAAAATCAGGACCTGTTTCCGAAAGAACCTCCACTCCATCTATCTCTCTAAAAAGTTCTACATAAAATTCATGTACTTTCCTACGCGCATCCACCCGATCTTTTAGCACTTCCATCTGCCCGCGTCCTATTCCTGCTGTAATATTACTCATTCTATAGTTATAGCCTATGTGGGAATGCTGGTAATGAGGAGCATTATCCCTTGCTTGGGTGGATAAAAATACAGTTTTCACTTTATCTTCCTCACTATGGCAAACCAACGCTCCACCACCAGAGGTCGTTATGATTTTATTTCCATTAAAAGACAATACCCCAAAACGGCCAAAAGTACCGCAGGTTTTTCCTTTGTATCGGGAACCCAAGGCTTCCGCTGCATCTTCAATGATAGGAATATCATATTTTGCTGCAATAGCCGAAATTTCATCCATTTTAGCCGGCATACCATAAAGGTGAACGATGATTATTGCTTTAGGTTTTTTACCTTTGGAAATCCTGTCTTCTATCGCCTGCTGTAAAGCTTCCGGACACATATTCCATGTATCTTTTTCAGAGTCTACAAAAACAGGTTTTGCCCCCTGATAAACAATGGGATTGGCTGATGCGGAAAATGTCATGGACTGGCAGATCACTTCGTCACCATGTTCCACTCCACATTCTACCAATGCTAAATGTAAAGCCGCTGTTCCTGCTGATAAAGCTGCTACCTTTACATTTTCATTTAAAAAGTTTTCGAGATCATGTTCAAATCCGTCTACATTCGGACCTAAAGGAGCTACCCAATTGGCTTCAAAAGCTTCATGGATGTATTTAAGTTCACCTCCTCCCATATGAGGTGAAGAAAGCCATATCTTAGAGTTCATAGCTAGATTATTTAATTACAAATCGTTTATTTTAATTATTTTCCCAGGATTTCCAACAACAGTTGCTCCATCAGGAATATCTTTTATAATAACAGCGCCTCCTCCTATTATACACCATTTTCCGATTTTCACTCCCTGAATAACACTTGCTCCAATTCCGACATGAGTTCCTTCTCCTACTTCAACACCTCCTGCCAAGGCTGCATTGGGAGAAATATGTGCAAAATCATGAACTATACAATCGTGGTCTATAGAGGCATTGGTATTAATAATACAGTGTCTTCCGATTCTTGATTCAGAGTTAATGGTTGCTCCCGGCATTACTACCGTTCCCTCCCCAATACTTGCTCTTACAGAAATTATAGCCCTAGGGTGAGAAAGGATATTATATTTGAAATCAGGATGATCCGTGACAATTTTTTTACGGGTTTTGTTATTACCAATAGAAATGGTTACTTCAATATTTTCTTTAGGAATTTCATGAATAATTGAATATCCTAACAGTTCTTTTTTAGATAAATCTTCATCAATGTATGCTTCTATTGTATAGCCATTTTCTTCCGCAATTTCCGCTACTACTTTTCCATGACCACTTGCTCCATACAAATACATATTCTTATTTATTTAAATTAGTTTTTTCCGTTAAAGGCTTCCGTGGTTACCTGTCCCTCCTGGCTGATACCTTCACTTTTGAAAACTTTTTTAAAGGTAGTAAAAAACACTTTACAGTCGGTAAGAAATGAAAGATTATCTACATACCAGACATCCAGCTCAAATTTTTTGGTCCAGGAAATGGCATTTCTCCCATTCACCTGTGCCCAGCCTGTAATTCCGGGTCTCACTTCATGGCGTCTCTTCTGTGTTTCATTGTATAAAGGCAAATATTGCGGCAGTAAAGGACGGGGACCTATAATCGCCATATCTCCTTTCAAAACATTAATTAACTGAGGAAGTTCATCTAAAGAGGTTTTGCGTACAAAAGCTCCAATGGATGTCAAACGTTCTGCATCAGATAATAAGTTTCCATCAACATCTTTTTTATCATTCATTGTTTTAAACTTGATGATTTTAAAGATTTTTTCATGTAAGCCCGGACGCGCCTGAAAGAAGAAAGGTTTCCCTTCATTAGCAAAGTATAAACCCACCATCACAATAATAAAAATAGGTGACAGAATAATCAGGCCCACAAAAGCAATTATGAAATCCAATAGACGTTTAAAAAAATTCTTATACATTTATTTTTTAATCTAGATCAATTCACAATTTTTTTAATAGCTTCTAAATATTTATTTGCTAATATTTCTCTATCAAAATTCATTTTAGCGTATTGATATCCATTCTCTCCTTCTTCTTTTAATCGCAAAGGTTCATCTAAATACATTCTTATTATTCTATCATATTCTTCTGCGTTTTCCGGTTCTACATAAGTTCCTGCTTGGGCATCTTCAACTAATTCTCGAGATACCCCGTCTATAGCCATTAGAATTGGTTTTTTACATGAAAAATAATCAAAAGATTTATTAGAATAAACCGTTTTGAAGGTATCCACTTTCTTTAAAACAGATGCTCCCATTTCTGAAGCCAATATATACTTGAATACTTCTTTTTTAGGAACAGGATCTAAAAAAACTACATTTTTCACTTCCATATTTACCGCTTTCTGTTTCAGTCTTTCTTTTTCCATCCCTTGTCCTATCAATAAAAACAATACCTTAGTATCTTCCAGTTTTTTTCCTGCATCTAAAATTTGTTCTAAATGATTAGCCACTCCATGAGCCCCAACATACGTGATTACAAAATAACCTTCCAGACCATGTTCCTTTCTAAATAACTTACGATCAAAACTTTCCAGTACTTCTTCCGAAAGAGAAAAATCGGCAGCGTTGGGAATCATAATCAATTTCTTTTCACTAACTCCTTTCTTTTCATTTAAGGTTTTAAAAAAGGCCGGTGTTAAAACATTAATTAACCTAGCTTTTTTATAAATAAATGCTTCAAACCAATAGGCTAACTTTATAATCCATTTATTAGTAAGTACACCCGTATCAATAGCAGATTCAGGCCATAAATCTCTAATTTCAAAGATCATAGGGATTCTTTTGAATCTGGATATCAAATATCCAGATCCACCTACGAACAACGGAGGAGAAGTTACCACAACCGCGTCAAACTTTCCTCCTACTTTAAAAAGTCCCGCCCATAATGATGAGAACATAAAAGAAAAATAGCCCCAAAGGCGTCCCAAAAATCCATTGTTATATGATTCAGATACATGAGTACGATATACATCTACATTGCCTTGCTTTTTCTTTACAAAGTATTTATTCTTATATTCATCTCTTTTAGAAAGACCATTATAATGCATCATGCCTGCAATGACGGTTACTTCATGACCTTGAGAAGTCCATGTTTTAGTCATTTCATTCCATCTGGAACCTCCCGGATCGTCGTCTTCTAAAAAATACTGATGTAATAAAAGTATTCGCATTATAATGATGTTAATGTTAAAGTTGTTGAAATTTTAGTATCAAAATTAAAATAGGCAGATTTTTCATTTGTATAGCTTCCATAATAATCAGAATTATATGAGTCAAACTCTAATAAAGTTTTTCCTTTCGACTCTATAGTAAGATGTGAATTGTTCAGATGCCAGATTTGTTTCATTGAACATCTCTCTAAATTTTTCATCTCATCCTTTATAATCCACTGAATAGCTTTTTTAGATATTCTGATTTCTCTTTTCTGAGTTGCTTTTTTATTTATATACTGAAAAGCTTTTATTTTACCTTTAAAAATATATTCTTCGTTAGTTTCTTTCCATTCTGCATACACCTTCTGAGTCCAATAATACCATATAAATCGTCCTCCTTTTAACATCTGGGATCCATCATTAATCATTACAACATTATGAGATTCAGACCCCATAAAGTACTTCAATTTTTCCGTGTCAGTATTATATTTATAGGTTCCAGAATCTCTTAAAATATTATAACCTTTATACCAAATATCAATATGTAAATTATCTGCTTGCGCGGGCCTATCTTTGTGATTACCACATCTAATGAAGGTAAAGTATTCCTTATTCCGGCAAAGATAATAACCACCTATACTAAATTCCTGGATTCCTTCTATTTTATTTATATTAGAAAATAATTTCTCGTTATTAGTGACTTTTCCATTCCATAATAAATCTTCTATAATATATTGATCCTCAAAGAGTAATTCATTGGTCAAGATATGATACAGGGTATTCAACTGTGGGCGATAATCTCGGTAATCCGTATCTGCCAGGGGGAAAAATAAAGCTCCGTCATTTGAACCATAATTGGGAAGCCAACCATTCTCATCTTGCATGCATTGATACAAAAAATTAACCGATTTATATGCCTTTTCGTATACAAATCCAGAAAATTTCTGTCCATTTTTTGTATATACTGAGATCGCAAATGATAATAATTGAACTACTACACGATGATAATTCATTGAAAATTGCAGAAAAGTTCCGTCATTATATATTTGATAATCAATTTCTTCTTCAAACCATTTAAGCCCGTTTTTTGACCAATTTACCGTCTCAGGTATAAAAGGAAACAATATATTAGAAAGTGTTAAAAATAATGTCTCCGTAATGGCATGATTATTACGAACTGCTATACGTGAAAAATTGATATGATGGTAAACATGATGGAGAGATGCAAATATTACCTCCTGAATTTTTTGCCATCTTTCTTCATTTAAAGCAGTGGAATGTTGATAATAATATAGAGCAAAGCACCAGTTAAACATTCTTAGAGATATCTCCTGGCTACAGCGCCAATTAGGACCTTTGTTGATAGGATTGGCTGCTATCCAACTTTCTATCTCAGAAAACACATATTCACTTAGATCCTGATCAAAACTATAATCATATCTAATAAGTGTTAACAAGTAAGAAAACCTAGATTTTTCCCAAACAAATTTTATATCACCCGCTTCTTCCGACATATCCGGAATTTCCGACCAATGCTTTGTAATATCATATTGATATCCATTAGAAGGATTGGTAATCCAATCATAATCTCTTCCTATATTAATCCAGTTAGCATTAAAAAAAAGAAGTTCCCCTCTAAGTATTCGTTCACCTTTCTTTTTTAAAATATCCGAATTGTTTTTAGGAAAAGATAAATTTTCTCTTGCTTCAATCAAAAACAGATTTTTTAAATTTCTCCATTCTTCTAATGAAATATAGTTTTTCAATGGAAGAACAGTGGGGTGTTTCCTCTTTAAGATTCCAAGTTTTTTCTCTACTTCATGACCAATACAATAATTTATATATCGTATTCCCATATTATTATAGAGCTGATAAAGTTGACTAATTTTACTCAATGACTATAATTTTATAGAATATGTTTTTGAACCATCTTTTCTCAATTTTCCTTCTCCTAAAACAGTTCTGGAAATATTTACTGCAGATGAATTGGGAGTAACTCTCACTTTAGACACTATATATTTACCATTAAAACTATTTCCTGAAAATTTTATGTTAGTGGGTAACATATTATTATCTGGCATTTCAATAAAGTTCAGGGTAGGTTCTTTATTATAAATATTAGACTCGATCTGCAAATTATCCACCTGTTCATAATTCTTGCCACCTAACATTACTATTACAGAGATATTTCCTGAATCTGTATTAAAAGTATTTCCTTTTATTATGTGATTCTTCCCTGCAACTCTAATAGGGCTAACTGTTGTAGTAAATATATTATTAGTAATAGTTGAATTATTAGATGACCTCAAACTCACTCCTGAACGTGAGTTTATAAATTTATTATGATCAACCGTAACCCCGTTTGCTTTTATACTTACTGTTTCCGAATCTCCAAAATAGTTCTCAAATGTATTATTCTTAATAAGTGCATTACTATCCCCATCTGCTAAACCGATACGAACAGCTTCCAATGCTTCCCCCACCCTAGAGGGAACATTTTTAAAAGTATTATTTTCTACAATGATATTATTAAAATTAGAATTAATATGTATTATAGGCAGCCTATTTCTCTTACCTTCAAAGGAACAACCTTTAATTATTACATTATTTCCGAAAACATTAATCCAGTGAAATTGTGTTTCTTTATCTTTATCTAAAAAAGATTTATCATTAAAAACAAAATTAATATTTTCAAGAGTAATATTATTTACAGTAGATTTTTTAGAATTACCAATTTCTAATAAGCTTGTGGAATTCTTATAACTTATTTTATTATTTCTAAAAGTGATATCTTTTAATATAATGTTTGAAGCAGTACTGCTCATTTTTATATAAGAATTACCTGATAAAACAGTTTTATCTCCTTGTATGTAAAAAGGTGCCTTCTCAGAACCATTTCCAACTATATTAATCTGATATTCTACTACACCTTGAGATAATATATACTTTCCTCCAGGCTTAGCATGTATGGTAATCTCCTTTGACATACAGCTATTAAATACCAATATAAAAATTATTAATAAAAATTTCATAATCTATTTTTTGCCATCAATTTCATAGTATTTTTTGAGTCTGTCAGAATGGATAATCTTCATGGGATTTCCAATTACGGTACAATTATCGGGAATACTTTTATTTACTAAGGTATTAGATCCGATAATGACATTATTTCCTATTGTTATTTCTCCAAAAACTACTGATCCTGTGCCTACATAAACATCATTCCCAATGACAGGTACTTTTTGGTCACCAAAATTTCTACCAATGGTTACATTCTGGGCTATAGTTACATTATTTCCAATTTCAGTATTAGAATGAATTACTATCCCCAATCCCCAATATCCTACTTTAAAATTTTTTCCAATTTTTGCAGATGAAGGGATCCAAGTACTAAATATTAGTCGATTAGAAAATGCAACTATTTTTGCAGTTTTCTTTAATCCTATATTATGTAACTTATTCCCAAACCTATATATAATTACCGGTAGTGACATTTAATTAATTATTTACAAAATTTATCATTTTTTTAAATACTTCATAATAGTTTTCAAAACTGTATTTAGTAGTAATTTTATGAAAAGAATTATTTCCTAACTCTTTGAGAGAGTCTCTATTCCTATAATAATAATCCAGTTTATCATATAAGTTTTGAAAATTCATATCTTGAATTATAGCCCCATTTGTTTCATCAACAAGATCAAGTTCAGTGCCATCAGCATAACCCGTAATTATAGGTAAAGAATTTAACATTCCTTCTACTATTGCGAGTCCACCTAATCCAGGCAAAACCATTACATCACTATTTTTAACTATTTTTGATGACCCACTGTTTATTCTTCCGTAAAATATTACTGCATCAGACCCATTTGAATATTTTTTTACTATATCCAAATATTCTCCATCTCCTATAATATGTAACTTCACACAATCCTTTCCATGGGTAGAATTCATTTTTTGGATTACATCAATGAGTAACTCAAGATTTTTTGTTTTTTGAATTGTACCTATGAATACTATATTAAACGAATTTTTTGATATATATCCTTCTTCGAAAGTTTCTTCTATTTCTTTTAGTTTTAGTGAGGTATCAAAAACATTGACTCCTACAAAAATTTTCTCTCTCTTTACTCCTCGTTCGATAAAGTGATTTTGGCCTTGAGAACTATAAGTAAATATTGCATCCGAGCTTCTTTCAATCACATTTTCCCAATGACTGATCAATTTTCGAATCCCTTTTTTTTTATCATCTTTTAAAGAACCCAAGCTCCACCATATAAATTTCTTTTTAAAAACTTTAGCATATAAAAAAGCAATAGAAGAGTTGATTAGAGAAGATGAGCCTTCTGAAAAAACAATATCAGGGTTCAATTTTATTAAGGTTGATAATAGTTTGGGACTAAAAGGTAATGGAATTCTGTAATCCTTTAATTTTATATGATTGAATTTTACGTATTCAGTATTAGTATTAACTAACTTCGTTCCTTTTTTCCCATGTCCATATACTAAAGTAAACTCCAATTCACTGTCTTCACTCATTTTGGTATAAAAGGGAAGTCGATAGTGCATAATAACCTGATAAAGACAAACAATTTTCATTTTATTTTTTAAGCTTTTTAGTTTTATAGATTACTACATAAATTACAGAGAGAGGTAAAGACAATAATCCATACAAAAACCACATTTCAAAGCCCGAGCCTCTTACAAACTGTATAAGTGTAATATACATGAATAGTAAATACATTAATGTCATATTGAGTTTATGGCTTTGAAGTAATTTAATCAGTTTCACATACATCATATTAATAATATAGAATAAAAAGTAAATAATAATCCAACCAAAAATATGGAAATTCCACATTGCCTCCGAATATACAATAACCGGATAAGACCCTCCTATCGATCTGAATTCAGGTGCAAACTTACTTGTATATACATTAATCATACTTTCCGGTTTATCTGGATAAATAGAACGAGGTATGGGAATAAAAAGGAACTTTATAAAAGTCGTTCCATACAATAAAGGAACTTCATCATTGTACACATAATTAATGGCATTGGTTCCATTACCATAAACTGTATTTAATTCAAAGTTTTCTGTTAAAGCATCACTAATATAATCAGCTTTAATATATTCACTTACATAACCAAACGCATCTATAGGACTTTTTACATTAAAATTACCATATCCTCTTAAGATAGATGATACCAATACAATATATATAAACCCAATAAAGATTAAACTACCCAGTAAAAGATGTTTTATCTTAATATGAATATTAATTTTATTTTGTATTACTTCTACAAAAATTATCAGTATTAAAACATACATAATTTCCCTTTTACTATCATAATTTCCAATAAGAAATAACAGTAATAAAACTAAATAGAGTAAATATTTAAGTTTTCCTTTTTTAAAACTGGATAAATAAACTACTAATGCAGCGGTAGTAAGTTTAAATATATAGGTAAAATCACCGTTACCCCCTAAAAAAGATAGATCAATTGTAATAAAATTTAAAGCAAAAATAATAGCAAGCAAAGTATATATAAAATTATTTTTTACATTAATTGCTTTATTAGTGGATACATTTGCTGCTCTTCTTAGTTTCTTAAAATTTAGGCTTAAGTAAACTAACAAATTACAGATGAGTATAAAAGCTGATATGAAATTAAGGTTGGTATATTTTATATAAGCATCAAAATATCTAGATGACATTCCAAAGCCTGAGGAAACTGTATAATGTCCTAATATAAAATTCAAATTGAGATATAATAATGTTATAAAAGAAGGAGAAAATATAAAAAATCTATTATTGGTCTGTTTAAGAGTAGTTGTTACAAATGCTCCCAACTGAATAAGATAAATAAAACTCAGTGAACTATCCAAAAATCTCCTACTACTAAATAATACAATAAGTACACATATAAATGTAGTAAAAATACATATCAGTTTATACTTATTAATCATATTGTATCTTTTTAATATAAAATAAATAACCTATATAAAATAAAAAAACTAAAATCATTATAAAATAATTGATTTTAAAAATTATGAAGCTAAAAAATAAGATCCCAAGAATTAAAATTTCCAGCATTTGTCTTGTCATTTTTTTCTCATAAGAAATATAAGTAAATATTAGTGCTTGTATAAAATAAGAAATATAAGTTACTAGTACAGAGGCAAATAAATGATATTTAGGGATTAGTATAAAATTCAAAACAATATTAAATATGCACGTTAAAATGGATAAAACAGCTATCTGTCTTGTTTTTTTTTCATATATCATCCTGTAATTAGCCGTTAGATAATACGGATAAACAATAAATGAAATTGCTATCAAAGGAATAAGATATGCTACATTTGCATAATCTTTTTTATAAATAAACCCTAAAAAATATTGACTAAAAATAGATATTATACTAAATAATATGACCGAAATAACGGAACCATATAAAATATAATCATTAATAAGTTTTTCTCTTTGCTTGATATCTGATTTATAGATGATAGGTTCCAAATAAACTGAAATGCCAATAAATCCAAATGCCATCATAGAACCTAAAGAATATACAAAGGTATATTGACCGACATCACTTAAGGTCAAATATCTTTCCAATATAAATTTATCTGCATTTCCCAATAAATTAACGGCCATACCATGAAATATAAAAGGCCAGGAAAATAAAAAAAGATAATTAAATGTTTTAGAACTAAATTTCTGAGGGCTTTTCTTAGTACTTTTTACATTGAACAACAAATTGGTTATAAGCGCAACAATTATTCCCCCAATTAAATACCCGAGGTAGCTTTTTGTATAATATACTAATGCAAGTACCAATACAAACTTTCCTATTTGCAAAAACAAACGAGATTTGAAATATTTCCTATGATTTTCTTTTACTCTAAATTTATTTAATACAATCTGATTAATACCTTGTAAATAGACTAAAATCAACAAAATAACTAAATCCGGAAAAATCTTTAACCCTAATACCTCTTTTATATTTAATAGATATAAACCTCCTAAACCTATTAAAACTAAAAGATGTGAAATATTAATAGAATTAGCAAGAGTTTTATCAAAGCTTTGGAATGTATCATGTTCAGAATAAAATCTCAATATTGCTCTTTCAAAACCCAATAAAGTGATAAAAGGTAATAGTGTTTCAATAGAAAGAATAAGCCCTACTTTTCCAAAATCCGTTGTATTCAGAAAAAAAGGTAATAGCAAAAGGATCAGTTTATTTAATCCTTTTGCTATTCCTTCTACGAAGCCGTATGATAATATTTTTTTAAGCAAAATTTTACTTACTTCTTAACTCCACAAAAATCTAAAATAACTTGGTTTTCTTTAAATACTAAAGTTTTGAACTCATTATGGGCAACCAACAATGCAACTATATCTGCTTTTTCTACAGCTTCTTTATAATCAGTCAATTTAAAAACTTTATGCTCATGTACATTGGGTTCTACAATATACATATCAGCATCTCCCGAATCTTGTAGAACACGCTCTGCTATATGAATTGCAGGCGATTCTCTTAAATCATCAATATTGGGTTTGAATGCTAGTCCCATAATAGCAATTGATGGTTGTCTACCATACTTAAGCTCAAATTCCAAACGGGTATTTTTTATTTTCTCAGCACACCAGAAAGATTTATAATTATTAGTTTCACGTGCCTGTGCTATAATCCGGGATTCCATTGGATAATTAGCTACAATGAAATAGGGGTCAACTGCAATACAATGCCCACCTACACCACATCCTGGCTGTAGAATATTAACACGTGGATGTCTGTTTGCCAAATTAATTAATTCCCAAACATTAATTCCTGCTTTATCACAAATTAACGACAGTTCATTTGCAAAAGCAATTTGTACATCACGAGAGGAATTTTCTGTTAATTTACACATTTCCGCAGTACGGGCATTAGTAGGATGTAATTCTCCTTTTACAAATTGCTTATAAAAGTTCAATGCTTTTTGGGTAGATAATTCATCCACTCCTCCAATTACACGATCGTTGTGAACTAACTCATACATTACATTTCCTGGTAAGACACGTTCAGGACAATAAGCCAGATAAATTTGACCTACCAGTTCGGGTCTCTCACTAAAAATATATTCCATCATTTTTTCTGTCGTTCCAACAGGGGAGGTAGATTCTATTATATATAAATCTCCTTCTTTTAATAATGGAATAATTTCGGCAGTTGCTGCTTTCACATAAGAAATATCAGGTTCATGATTTCCTTTAAAAGGTGTTGGTACTACAACCAAGTATGTATCGGCTTTAACTGCTTTTACGGCTGCTTTTAAATATCCTTCTTTTACAGCTTTCGCAACTGCTTCATCTAATTCCGGCTCAATAATATGTATTTTTCCGGCGTTGATTGTATCTACTACGTGTTGTGAAATATCTACACCATGTACAGCAATGTGATTATTTGCAATCAAAGCAGACGTGGGTAATCCTATATATCCTAAACCTAGGGTTACTACTTTTGGTTCCATACTTATTCTTTATACAATTATTTTGTTTTAATAAATTCAGCTATACGTATACATGCTTTTCCATCACCATAAGGATTATGTAGTGCACTCATATTTTGATAGCGTTGAGTATCTGCTAATAAACTCTGTGCTTCGGAAATAATCTTATTTTTATCCGTTCCTACTAAAATTACTGTACCTGCTTCCACGGCTTCGGGACGCTCGGTAGTATCACGCATTACCAATACAGGCTTTCCTAAGCTAGGAGCCTCTTCTTGAACACCTCCAGAATCCGTAATAATCATAAATGATTGGTTCATTAACCAAACAAAAGCCGGATATGCCAAAGGATCAATCAAATAAATATTCTCTATTCCTGAAAGAATTTCATAAACCGGTTTTTTTACATTTGGGTTTAAATGAACAGGATAAATAATCTGAACATCAGGATTAGATAATGCTATTTGTTTTAATGCCTCACAAATATTTATAAAACCTTGCCCATGATTTTCACGGCGATGCCCCGTAACAAGTATGAGTTTTTGAGATGTCATGATAAGTTTTTTCAGAAATTCTATTTCATTATTTTCAATAGTATTTACACGCTCTGAACTCTCTAACAAGGCATCAATTACAGTATTGCCAGTTACTATAATATCTTCTTCTTTAACATTTTCTGCTAATAAATTGTTCTTCGACTGAATTGTTGGAGCAAAGTGATAATCAGCAATACGTCCTGCAATTTGTCTATTAATTTCTTCAGGAAAAGGAGATCTCTTATTATGTGTTCTTAAGCCGGCTTCTACATGACATACTTTTGCCCCGGAGTAGAATGAGGCTATACTTACTGCCATTGTAGTGGTAGTGTCTCCATGAACATATACAAAATCTGGTTTAAAGTCTTCCAATATATCCTTTAAGCCAGAAATAATGTCTGCTGTTAAGGTATAAAGATTCTGGTTAGGCTTCATTAAATCTAAATCATAGTCAGGGACAATTTCAAAGAATTCTAAAACTTGATCTAACATTTCACGATGCTGGGCAGTTACACAGACTTTAATATCGAAATTTTCCTGTTTTTGGAATTCCTTTACCAAGGGAGCCATTTTAATCGCTTCCGGACGAGTTCCAAAAACTACCAGATGTTTTGTTTTCATAATTTATTTATAATATTGAACTTATAATCTTGCGTCATATTGATTTAAAATCCCTTTCACATCATATATTACTCCGTTCTCATTTAAATATTCAGTCAAATCTAGATTAATAAATTCTTTGTGAGCAACTGTAAGGATTATTACATCAAATTTTCCTTCTATTTTATGTAAAGAATCTAAAGATTTAACACCATATTCATGAAATACTTCTTCAGTATTTGCCCACGGATCAAATGTGGTAACATTTAAAGTATATTCCTCTAATCCCCTAATAACATCAACAGCTTTTGTATTACGAACATCAGGACAATTCTCTTTGAATGTTATACCTAAATTTAGAGCTCGTGCGTTATTGATAGTGATTCTTTTTCCAATCATTGCTTTTACAACTTGGGAAGCAACAAAAGATCCCATGGAATCATTTAATCTTCTTGCAGTTAAAATCAGCTCAGAATAATAGCCTACATCTTGAGCTTTCTGGGCCAGATAAAAGGGATCTACACCTATACAATGTCCACCTACAAGTCCAGGTTTAAATGGTAAAAAATTCCATTTAGTACCAGCTGCTGCAAGGACTGAATGTGTATCTATATCTAATAAATTAAAAATTTTCGAAAGCTCATTTACAAAAGCTATATTAATATCTCGCTGAGAGTTTTCGATAACCTTTGAAGCTTCGGCAACTTTAATAGTAGGAGCTAAATGGGTTCCAGCACTAATAACTGATTTATATAAATCATCTACTAATTTTCCAATCTCGGGAGTAGAGCCGGAAGTCACTTTTAAAATTTTTTCTACAGTCCTTTCTTTATCTCCCGGATTAATTCTTTCAGGAGAATATCCCGCAAAAAAGTCTTCATTAAACTTTAATCCTGATATCTGTTCTAAAACAGGGACACATTCTTCTTCTGTAACTCCTGGATATACGGTTGATTCATAAATTACTATATCTCCTTTTTTCAAAACTTTCCCTACAGTTTCAGAAGCTTTATATAAAGGAGTTAAATCAGGACGGCTATGTTTATCTACAGGAGTGGGAACAGTAACAATATAGATATTTGCATCCTTGATATCCTCCAAATTTACTGAACAATACAATCCATTAATGGGACCTGTAACATCAGAATAAGGATTTTTTTCAACTAAAACAGTTTTTAACAATTCTCCTTCTACTTCAAAAGTAGAATCTATTCCTTTATTTAATTCGTTTATTCTTAATTGATTAATATCAAACCCTACTACAGGGTATTTTGTTGCAAATAATCGAGCTAAGGGTAATCCTACATAGCCTAATCCAATTATAGCAACTTTAATATTTTCATTCATCTTGTATGTATTTTATTGTAGCTCATAAGATACTGATAAACTATTTGGTGAAAAATTTCTGCCACCAAGGTGTTTGTTTATCACTTGTGTAGCCATAGCCATAGCCATAATTAGAACCATAGCCTCCTAAATGTTTTGAAATTCCGTTTATAACAAACACAACATTTGATAATTTAGAGTCTCTCACCAAATCGTTAACAAAATCCATCAAAATATTTCGTGAAACTCCGGATCTAATAACATATAGTGTCGCATCGGCAACGTTCGCAATACTTAATGTATCTGAAACCAGCATAAGGGGTGCAGAGTCAATCACAATATAAGCATAGTCAGGGGACATTTGTTTAATTAGCTCTTGATACCTCCCATTAGAAAGGAGTTCCTGAGGATTAGGCGGTATACTTCCGGCATAAATTATATCACAATAAGGATTAGTATCGGATGTATGGATAAGATCTTCAACATCTACAGCTTCATCATATAAATATTCGGTTAAGCCTTTTCTTTTTATATGCTCACTATCATACCTTTGAATCTGAGGATTTCTTATATCGGAACCAATGAGCAGAGCTCTTCCATTTTTATTAGCTAAAGTTAAAGCAAGATTTACAGAGACTAAAGTTTTGCCTTCTCCTTTTACAGACGAAGTAACCATAATAACCTTGGCAGAGTCTTTATTAGGTAATACAAATTTAAGGTTTGAAACAAGTACTCTAAAGGCTTCAGCAAGTTCAGAAAAATCATTTTTCTGAACTAAGTGATTTTCATTATCCTTTAATGCGGGTATATCAGCTAAAATTCCTAAGGAAGACCGTTCCTTAACATCATCTCTGGTATAAATCTTATCATCCCACATAAAGTACAGATAAAAAATGAAAAAAGGAAATAATAGTCCTAAAATAATAGCTCCTAAAAAGATAATATTTTTTTGAGGAGATACTGGAATATCATCTGTATAAGCAGGATTTACAATTTTAGCTTTTGGGACATTTACTGATAAATTGATTGCATTTTCCTCTCTTTTTTGTAATAGAAAAAGAAAAAGCTGTTCTTTAAGATTTTGCTGACGTTCTATTCCACGATATACTTTGGATTGACCCGGAACTTTATCTATTACTCCATTGTTTACATTAATTTGACTGCTTAACTGAGCAATAGAACTTTTCACGGCATCTTTTTGTTGAGCTATATTATCCCTTACAATTTCTTTTAGTGCCAGAATTTCTTTATTCATCTCTATGACAGCAGGGTTTTCATTAGTTGCCTGCTTAAGAGTTTTATTTCGGCTTATTAAAAGAGTATTATATTGTGAGATTGCTTGTTCTAGTGACGGGTTTAGTCCAAGATTAGAAGGCATAATCTGAGTGGCATTCTTCGCTGCTTCATCAGCAAGTGAATTTAATAGCTCAAGTTGCGCCTGTTGTTCAAGAAGTGCCTTCGTATTTTCATTGGTGTTCTGTAAAGCTAGCTGGGCTTGGGTTTGTAGATCAACAATACGATTACGGCTCTGAAAATCTTCTTTCTGATTTTCCACACCAGAGAGATCACGAGTAATTACCTCTAACCTCTTGTCTATAAATTCCTGGGTATTTTGAGCTTGTAAGTTTTTGTCTTTAAGACCATCTAAATTATATTGCTTTGTCACTTCATTAAGTATAGCCTCGGATTTCTCGGGAACAGTTCCCACCATACTTATATCCATTAGCAAAGCTTTTTGATCAGGTATATCTACTTGAATTGTTTTTTCAAGCCCCTTAACCTTTTCTAACGGATTCCAAAAAACTATTTTATATTTAGAACGAAATGCAACTGTTTGATTTCTTTGAAGAATAACTGTTCCAAAGTCCAATCTTAATGGCTTATTAAAGGTCCCCTTAATTTCTTTCTTTTTTTTATCCCATAAAATAAAGTTATTCCCAACTTCCTTTGCCACTGTATATTCTGAGGAAATAAATTTTTTATTTCTCTCATTATCATTATATCTGATAACTTTAGCAACAATAGGCATATTGATAAATAATTCTGAATCTTTAATCTCTCCCTCATTATAGTATTGTATGTTAAGATTGAGATTATTTACGACCTGCATCAAAATAGGTCTTGATTTAATAACCGCTACTTCACTTTTCAATTCATCAGCGTTACCCAAGCCCATACCTAAATTATCCAAATCAGCTAAGGCAGATGTGAGATCAGTTTGTTTTTTATCATACTTCAGAGTAGTTTTTGATTGATATTGAGGTACGGAATACCTAAGATATATATAAGCACCTATTATAAAAAGTAAAACAGAAATGGCAAACCAAGGCCACCTGCGAAGATATTTTCCTAGAACTCTCCTTAAATCCAATGTTTCTTCTTTCTCCTGAAGTTCGATCTGCTGCATATTTTAATTTATCTGGTTAAAGAAATAATAAGTGCTATGACTCCTACAGCAGAAGCAATAATCTGAAAGGTAAGAGCCCTGTTAGGATTAGTATTGGCCAGGATTTGCTTGTTCCTATCCGGCTGCACATACACGACATCATTCTGCTTCATATAATAATACGGTGAATTAACGATATCAGCTCTTGATAAATCCAAATTAACAACCTGATCTTTTCCATCCTCTCCTGTTCTGATGACCTTAACATTGGTACGATCACCATAATCTGTCATGTCTCCAGCTAATCCCAATGCTTGAAATATATTCAATTTTTGGGTAACACTCTCTTTCTGCCCAGGGTTTTTCACTTCTCCTAAAATACTGACATTAAAATTCTTGATACCTATAGTAACCAAAGGATCTGTAAGGTATCTTTTCAGTCTTGTCTCAAGCTCTTGCTTCACCTGTATCTGAGTCATCCCTTTAATATAAATATCCCCTAAAACTGGAAAATTAATATACCCGTTTTCATTCACTAAATACTCACTAGGCTGAACATATTGATTTATTCCAGTAGTAGATTCACTTCCTACCTTATTCACAGTATTAAGGTTAAAAGGCTTAACAGCATTTTCATCCAGAGCCGAAACAAGTATTTGCAATATATCTCCTTCCTGAACCTGCAAGCCTTGAAACTTTGCCTGGGCAATTTCCTGCTCCATGTTATGTTCCTGCATATAGACCATTTTCTGCTTAGGTTTACATGAAAAAATACATAACAGGATGATAAGGTATGTAATAATATTTTTGCTCATAATGCTTATTTAAAAATGCAGGCTTCATGCCTGAAAATGCTTTTATAAAATTTATATAATTTACTTAACTAAAGCCAGGATACCTATAGCCAATGAAGCTACTACGGAAGCTATGGAAATATATAGGCCCGTATTCGGATCCAATCTGGCCGCCTTTTCTCTATTGGTACTTGGCTGTACATACACTACATCATTTTGTTTGAGATAATAATAGGGTGAATTAATAAAGTTGGCACTTGTAAGATCCACTCTTTCTTTGGTAATTTGTCCGTCTACATTTCGGACTACCAGAACATTCGTACGTATCCCATAAGGAGTTAAGTCACCTGCCAGCCCCAATGCTCCTAATAAAGTGGTACTTCCATCAGGTATTACATAGGTTCCCGGTTTTGTAACTTCTCCAAGTAATGAAACTTTAAAATTGATAAGCTTCACATCTACGATAGGATCTTTAACATACTCCCTTAGCAAATCCGTTAGTTTTATTCTTAACGTTTCTATATTTTCATCCTTAGTACTTATTTTCCCAATCTGCGGAAATATAATAATTCCGTCCGTATCTACTAAATAAGTAGGCCCGGATACCGGAAGCTGCTGAACTTGGTTGTTGGAGCTGGGAACAGAATATTGAGTAACAGTAGCACCTGAAGAATAGGTTTGATTAAAAGGCTTAACGACATCCATATCTTTCGCCGAAACAGTAATAATCAATTGATCGCCAGGCTGAATATTACTTCTACTGTTTTTAATAGAATTATCCAATACCATACTATCAATATCCTCCATATAATTAATTTCCTGTCTCGTTGTACAAGAAAACAAAAGTAGACTTACTACGCTACCGATTAAAATTTTTAAACTCATTCCAAATAATTTTTCCACAAAAATAGGATTATTAATCTTCTCACAAAATTTACATTGAATTTGCTCTTAATTAATATTACTCTATATTATATAAGTAGCTTCCCTATTTTACTTACGGATAAATATCAAAATATCATCTTATTACTTATCAAGAACTTCAAATTCTGAATTATTACTGATAAATTCAGGGACAATAGTTTTAAGTATTCTTACCACCTGTAATTTATCTCTTTTAACAGCAGAAATAATCACCTTTTTACATAAGACATCCACCTCCTCAAAATTCATACACGGATCTTTGGAGATCATTATTTTCTCATGATGAGTTGGGATGGTAGTCGTATTATCACTTAAAAGCTCTTCATATAATTTTTCACCGGGCCTTAACCCTATAAAAGTTATTTTTATATCCTCATCCGGTGTAAAACCTGATAAACGGATCATTCTTCTTGCCAAATCGAGAATTTTCACAGGTTCTCCCATATCGAATACATAGATTTCACCTCCATTTCCCATCGTCCCCGCCTGAAGAACAAGCTCGCAAGCCTCGGGAATGGTCATGAAGTAGCGGATAATATCCGGATGAGTAATCGTTACGGGACCTCCTTTTTCAATTTGTTTTCTAAAATGAGGAATTACCGATCCATTAGAACCTAATACATTTCCAAAACGGGTAGTAATAAACTTGGTCATATTACCTTCAGAGTTTTGTAATGACTGTACAAATAGTTCAGCTGCTCTTTTGGATGCTCCCATTACATTGGTAGGATTAACAGCCTTATCGGTAGAAACCATTACAAAACGGTTTACTTTATATTTTTTAGCTAATAAAGCCAGATTTTTTGTTCCTAAAACGTTTACAAAAATAGCTTCATGCGGATTTTCTTCTATTAAAGGGACATGCTTGTAGGCAGCTGCATGGTATACCATTGAAAACTGATAGATTTCAAATAGCTTTTCCAGTCTGTAACTATTGGAAATATCTGCCAGAATAAACTTGAACTTTTGATCCGGAAACTTTTCTAATAATTCCAGCTCAAGTTCATACAAAGGAGATTCAGCCTGGTCCAGGACTACAATAAGAGAGGGGCTGAACTGTGCTACCTGTCTGATGATCTCACTTCCGATAGATCCGGCTCCTCCTGTTACCAAAACTTTTTTATTAAAATGCCGCTGTCTTACCTCTTCATTCTCAATTTTAATAGGTTTACGATTTAACAGGTCCTCAATCTGAAGATGGCTTATTCCTCCCACCAGATCACTATCCCTCATTTTACTCAGCGTAGGGGCTTTTAAGACTTTCAGTCCGTTATCCAGTGCTGACGTCATCCATTCTTCGAGCTCCTGCTTTGACATAATTTCCTTGATGATCAAAACCGCATCAAACTGACTCATCAGCTTTTGATCTTTAAAAAACCTGCTTTTATTATATATTTTATATCCTAATAATAAAGCTCTGTTGGAATCCGATCTTCCGGTTAAAAAACCTTCTAATCTATAAGGATAGTTGGGATTATGCATAATTGCTCTGGCTAAGGCAACAGATGCATCACCCACTCCCACTACCGCAATCCTCATTTTAGAGGAATATCCTTTAATATCTACCAGCACACTGAAAAACTGCTTAATAACCATTCTAAAAAAGAACATTATAGAAACAGATATCAAAAAATATAGAAAAAGGTTAGGGTATAAGTATAAGGAATCATCTAATCCTAATTCACTAACGTAATTAATAGTTAAGAGAACCAGAAGTGTACTTCCGGAAGACAATATAATTTTGAAAAAATCAAAAAAAGTAGAATGTCTTACAATACCTGCATATGTTTTAAAAACAAACATAAATAAGACATTAATGATTATAATAAGAAATCTTTTCTCCGTCCTATATTCCGGATAATTTATTTTAACATCCAGATTTTTTAAAAACACATGGGAAAGCTGTATGGAAAATAATATGATTAGAATATCAATTAAAATAACAGACCACCTTGGTATATACCTAAGTTCCGTAATTTTTAAAATATTATCACCTCGGTAAAGAGCATTAAAAGCGTCATGCAACTTTTTCATTCAAACATCAATTGGTTATTTTTTTACAAAGATAATGGATATTATTCAAATTTAACATAATAGTTTTTACTGTTCATCTTATCCATTTTATAAAGAAAAGCTTTCTCTCTGTTTTTGAAGTATTTAACACTATTTATGGATTTTTCAACTACAATCACAAATAAATCATCATCAATTTTAATAGAATAGATATATTCTTTTACTGTTAGCATTATTCATGCCAATTTTATAATTCGTTTAAATTAATTAAAAAAAAATTAAAATTACGTTATCATAAAATTAATATTCAAAATAATATCACTCATAAGTGACTTCCACAATCAAATCATATTCAAATCCTTTACCTATTAAAAACTTTATTGCTCTTGATTTTCGCTGATAATCTTTCAACCCCTTTTGTCTTGAAAAATAATCATCATATATTTTTTTCAGGGTTTTTCTGTAATCATCATCATCAATTTCATCAAAGCATTTCGTTATTAATTTGTCAGAAATCTGTTTTTGCTTAAGATGTGCTTTTATTTTATTTTTCCCCCAGCCTTTCATGTAAAATTTACCTCTTATATAGCTGCGCACAAAACGTTCTTCATTCAGATAATTCTCCTTAATAAGGTATAAAATGATTTCTTCCCGCGCTTCAGGGATCAGCATGAACTCTCTCATTTTTTGTTCTACTTCGGCATGACAGCGGTCCTGATATACGCAGTAGTTGACAAGCTTCTGTTTGATTTCTTCAAAAGTGAAAGATTTTTTATCCATAATTATAATGAAAAAAAGAATGGACAAACTGCCCATTCTTTATATTCCGGTTTAATTAATTTTTAATAATTGAACAAAGCCTTACCTTCCATCAGCTCATTGACTTTCTTTCTTACATCCGTAAGTACATCTTCATTTTTAATATTGTCAACTACTTCAGAAATCAGTTCTGCAATCGTGACCATATCCTGTTCTTTCAGTCCTCTCGTTGTGATAGCTGCAGTTCCCAGTCTGATCCCGGATGTGGTGAATGGAGATTTATCATCAAATGGAACCATATTTTTATTACAGGTAATATCTGCTTTTACTAAAGCTTTTTCTGTTTCTTTTCCGTTTACTCCTTTATTTCTAAGGTCTACAAGCATTAAATGGTTATCTGTTCCTCCGCTTACAATATCAAACCCTTTGTCAATCATTGCTTTTGATAAAGCCTGAGCGTTGGATTTAACCTGTTTTGCATAAGTTTCAAACTGTCCGTCTAAAGCCTCTCCAAAAGCCACAGCCTTACCTGCTATAACATGCTCCAGAGGACCACCCTGAATTCCAGGGAAAACAGCTCCGTCCAATACCTGGCTCATCATTTTAATTTCCCCTTTTGGAGTTTTGTGTCCATAGGTATTTTCAAAATCTTTCCCCATCATAATCATTCCTCCTCTCGGACCTCTTAATGTTTTATGAGTAGTCGTAGTCACTACATGGCAATGTTCAAATGGTGAATTCAATAATCCTTTTGCCACCAACCCTGCAGGGTGAGCAATATCCGCCCAAAGTGTAGCTCCGATTTCGTCAGCAATTTCTCTGAATTTTGCATAATCAAGATCTCTGGAATAAGCGGAGAATCCAGCAATCAGCATTTTTGGTTTTTCTCTTAATGCCACTTCTCTCATCTGGTTATAATCAATAAGACCTGATTCTTTTTCTACACCGTAAGAAACCACTTCGTATTGAATTCCTGAGAAATTAACGGCTGAACCATGTGTAAGGTGACCTCCCATGGAAAGATCCATTCCCATGATTTTATCCCCCGGCTTCAATACGGCAAGATAAATCGCTGCATTGGCCTGAGATCCTGAATGGGGCTGAACATTCACATAATCTACTCCAAAAAGTTCCTTTGCCCTGTTAATGGCTAATGTTTCAACCTCATCTACCACTTCACAACCTCCATAGTATCTTTTTCCGGGGTATCCTTCAGCATATTTATTCGTCAATACACTTCCCATTGCTTTCATCACATTTTCAGAAACAAAGTTTTCTGATGCAATAAGCTCTAATCCATGAGTTTGTCTTTGTCTTTCTTTTTCAATCAGGTCGAAAATTATATCCATTTTACTTTTGTTTTTTTAAATTTATCCCCCCAAATGTACGGAATTTCCATATAGTTTTTGACATGGATAAACAGGATTTTTTGAATTTAAAATTGAAAAATATACGGATCTAAAACTTTTCTTCTACAAGCTCCTTATTTACTATCGCCCCTGTAAAATTTCCTTGGGCAACAGCATTGGCCACCGACCTCATCATGGTGGTATTGTCACCACATGCAAATACTCCGGGAATAGTAGTGCTATGCATTCCGTCAATTTTAATATGCCCATGTTCTGTTAATTCGCATCCAAGGTCTTCGATATTAATATTTTGTTCCAAATGAACTTTGGCATATAAAGCTTTAAGAGGAATTTCTTTTCCGTTTTTAAAAATCAGCTTTTGAATCTGTCCGTTTTTATGTTCTATCCTTTCAATTTCATCTTCAACGATATGAATGTTTTTTTGAAATAATTTTTCGGACTGTTCTTTATTTAAAGCTGATTCTCCGTTAGTAAATAACGTCAGATCTTTTGTCAGGTTAAAAACCAGCTTTGAAATTTCAAAACCCATATCACCGTTCGCTAAAATTCCCGTCACTTCATTTCTCACCTCATACCCGTGACAATAAGGACAATGAAGGACAGAGATTCCCCAGCATTCTGAAAAACCAGGTATATCCGGCATTATATCTTTGACTCCTGAAGCAAGAATTAATTTATCTGCAAAGAACTTCCCGCTAGTCTTCGTTTCCACTTCAAAGTTTCCACTGGATTTTTTAGCACTTCTCACTTCATCATTGAGAAACTTTATAGTGGGGTACGCTTCCACCTGGCTCCTTGCTAAATCAGAAATCTCTTTAGGAGGTTTTCCGTCATGGGTAAGAAAATTGTGAGAATGAGGAGTCTGCCGGTTACAAGGCATCCCTCCATCAATAATCAGGACATTTCTTAATGATCTTCCCAGGGCCATACCGGCAGATAGCCCGGCATAACTTCCACCTATTATAATAACTTCAAAATGGTTGCTTTTCATGAGTTAATGGTTTTACTATGAAGTACAAATTTAATACAAATTTTATTATTGCAACAATATTGCATTAAAGAAAAAGATAAAAAAATCCCGGAAACTTCTTCCCGGGATCACACATTTTATAATGTTAGTTTATTATTTCTGTTTAGATTTCAGTTCTTCTTTGTCTTTATCCGACGGGTTCCAGACTTTCACTTCCGAATCTTTTGTAATACCTGAAAGCACCTGGACATTGATACCGTCGCTGGCTCCCAGCTTTACGTATACTTTTTTAAATTTACCATCCGGCTGCTTTACTTCAACAAAAGGAACATCTTTCCCTTTGTTCTTTTCGTATTGAACCAATGATTCATCCAGTAGTAAAGCATTCTTCTGGGAATTGAGAACAATTTCTCCATTGGCAGAGAAACCTGCTCTGATGTACTCATTGTTAGGATTATAAACATCACCTTCTACCGGAAATTTGATGGTTCCGTTATTATCTTTTCCTTTAGGAGCAATCATGGTTAACCTTCCTGAGAATTTTTTATTCTGTAAAGCACCGATCACAATATTCATGTCCATTCCCTGTTTCAGTTTCCCAGCCTGAGCCTCATCTATTTCCCCCTGGAAGATCAGAGAGTTCAGATCCGCAATTGAACAAATTGTAGTCCCCGCGTTGAAAGAGTTGGCTTCGATTACCTGGCTTCCTACTTTTACAGGAACTTCCAATACGGTTCCGGCTGCCTTGGACCGGATTTGTGTAGTCGCTAAGTTCTGTAATTCAGGAATTACCCCAGTTTTCACAATCTGCAGGTTCTTTTGAGCGGTTGCCAGCTGCTGATATGCATTTTTAAGAGCCTGCTCCATGGAATACAGCTGCTGCTGGGAATTAAGATACTCTTGTTTAGAGATCACTCCCTGACTGTATAATTTCTGCTGCATTGCAAACTGCTTCTGCATATTATCTACATTCATTTTTGCATTGCTGATCTGCAACTGTGAGTTTTGTACGTTTTGCTGGGCATTGTTTACTTCCGCCACATTGGGAATGATCCTTACAGTAGCGATAAGCTGTCCTGCTGCCACTTTATCTCCTTCATCTACCAGAATCTTATCTATAATCCCTGCGATATTAGGTTTGATTTCAATTTCTTCTTTGGGAACAATTTTTCCTGTTGCCATCACTTTATCATCCATATCCTGAACGGTTGGCTTTCTGGTCAGAAAAGCTTCACTTTCTTTAGAATTGGATTTAATAAGATAACTTATACCGGAAAATAACGCCAGTAAAAACAAAAGCCCTAAAAAAATATAAATAGCTTTTTTCCAGGTAAACTTCTTTTTCATATATCTAGTTTATTTATTTAACACTTATAATTAAGAGAATTATTCTGTTCTCAATGCTTCTATAGGACGGATCTTAACCGCTCTCTGAGCAGGGATCATTCCAATGATCAATCCTAAAACCACCATCACAGCCATGGCTCCAAATACGTTTCCGTAATTTACGGTAGGATTATAAAAAGGAAAGGTATCCTGATTCTGGGTCATAGCATTTAAAACCATCAAAATAAAAATTCCGAACATAAATCCTATCAGCCCCGAGGAGAGGGTAATAACCACACTCTCTAGCAAAATCTGATTTCTTACTTCGGAAGGTTTAGCTCCCAGAGCGCGTCTGATCCCGATTTCTTTGGTTCTTTCTTTTACCGTAATAAGCAAAATATTGGAAATAGCGATGACTCCGGCGAGAATGGTAAGCGTTCCTACTATGATAGTGAGAAGCTGCATTCCACTCAGAAACCCTGTCAGTTTTCCAAACTCTTTCCCAAGGTTGAAGCTACCGAAAGCATTGGTATCTTCGGGAGACACTTTATTTTTAAGTTTAAGAGTCTGTTTTATTTTTTCTTCTACAATATTCAGATCTGCATTGGGCTTGCTGACGATAGCAAACATATCGATCTCATCTCCGGCATTATACATTTTTGTATAGGTGGAAAGTGGTATAAAAACCGTACGGTCATTTTCAAAACCTCCTCCTTTTTTCACTCTGAATACCCCTACAATATTGAAGAAAATTCCTTTTATATTGATAGATTTTCCCAGTGGATTTTCTTTCTTTTTAGAATCAAAAAAGTTATTGTACACTTCTTCCCCGATTACGGCTACATTTTTATTTCCCGAAACATCCGCATCGTTGATATACCGGCCAAAAATCAGTTTTTTCTCTGATATTTTATTTCCAACAGGATAGTCTCCCGTAAGTGAATATGTAGCACTCTTTCCGTTTCTGGACATTAATTCACCAGGAGTACCCGTGAAACTCCCTCTTGCATTTTGTGGGGATATATAATCGATTTCCGGAATCTTATTTTTAAGCATTTCAATATCGGGTAAGTTGAGATGCAGATTTCTTCCTTTTGGAAACCCTTCATAAGGGATGGAAGTATTCTGAGCCCATAAAAAGATAGAATTGGTAGCAAATCCTGAAAATAATTTATCAAAACCATTTTCCATTCCTTTTGCTGCGCCTAATAATGTTACATACAAAAACATTCCCCAGCCTACTCCAATCATGGTAAGGAAAGTACGGAGCTTATTATTCTTCAATGAATAATAAATTTCCTGCCAGGTATCTTTTTTAAATAAGATGTTCACTTTACGTTTGGGTTATAAGTTATCAATCTATTTTACTTAATCAGTCGCCAGAGCGGTTATTCCGACCTCAGCGCTTCGATAGGTTTTATTTTTGAAGCTCTGTAAGCTGGCACAAATCCGGCTATAAGCCCTGAAAAAACCAGAGCAATAAATGCCATAAAGATCTCTCCTCCTCCTACACTCGGGTTTATAATAAAAAATTCTTCCAGTCTGTTTCCGATCAGGTTGAGCGCCAATACTCCCAGCCCTACTCCTATTAATCCGGAAACTACTGTAATCACTACACTTTCCTGAACAATCAGCGCCACTATACTTCTTGGTTTGGCTCCGATAGCTTTCCGGACTCCTATTTCTTTGGTTCTCTCTTTAACGATGTAAACCATAATATTACTAATCCCTATGATCCCTGCTAATAAGGTTCCCAAACCGATAAATGTTACGATCCCGGTAAGAACTGCCATAAACATAAAGGTGTCGTTCATATTCTGGGCATTGTTCCAGATGCGGACAGCATTTTCATCATCAGGCGACACATTTTTCCTGGCTTTTAGTTTATCTTTAAGCTCATCACCGTACTTAATAGCTTCCTGAGGATTTAAATTTTCATTATAGGCAATATATACCGTACTCACAGTATCCGAGCCTTTTTTCATTTGCTGTAAAGTGGTAATGGGAACGGTAATATGTCTTTCATCCCAGTCTCCTCCGTCATCGGAAAAAACACCAACCACCTTAAACATGGTTCCGTTAATATCCAGGTCTTTTCCTACCGGACTTCCGTTTTTAATGAGGTCCCTCTGAACCATTCTCCCGATCACTGCTACATTTTGTTTACGTTCCAGATCATTGGGGTTCAGGTATCTTCCTTCCAATATTTTACGGTTTTCGATGTACTGTTCCCCGGTATCGGCACCATTAATCTGGTAGCTGCCACTTTCTTTTCCATATTTCACCATGAGATTGGCGGTATATCTGGGGGTGGAATATCCTACTTTTTCTTTATCTGCTTTAATCAGGAAATCATAATCATCATTATTCATGGTAACCACCCTATCAGACTGAAGCCCGTTATAGGCGATAGTCGTACTTCCTGTAAAGATGGAGATCAGGTTTTGGGCATCTCTGGCAAAACCTTGTGTAAAAGCGTTCTGCAGCCCTTTTCCAATTCCGAATAAAACAATAAAAATGAATAATCCCAATGCCACTGTAAAACCTGACAAGACGGTCCGCAATACATTACTGCGAATAGAACTGAATATTTCCTGCCAACGATCAAGGTCAAACATGTTATTAGTTTTAAAAAGATTGAAAATACTGAGGGAAACTATTCCATTGCAAAACTCCCTCCTGTTTTTCAGTTATTATTATCAATTTCAAAATGTGCTTATTATAAAACAATTTGTTGTATAAATTCATCACTTTCTATAATTCCGTCCTTTAGCACCACATTTCTTTTGGTCTGGGCTGCCACATCCGGCTCATGGGTCACTACAATGATCGTTTTCCCTCCATTATTGATTTCCTGAAGCAATTTCATAATATCAAATGTGGTTTTGGAATCAAGAGCTCCCGTAGGTTCATCGGCCAGTATGACTTTAGGGTCCGTGATAAGGGCACGGGCAATGGCAACCCTCTGTTTCTGCCCTCCCGAAAGCTCATTGGGAAGGTGATTAGCCCATTGACTTAAACCTACCTTTTCCAGATACTCCAACGCCTTTTCATTTCTTTCTCTTCGGGGAACATTCTGATAATATAAAGGTAATGCTACATTATCAAGGGCAGTTTTATATCCGATAAGATTAAAGGATTGAAAAATAAAACCCAGAAATTTACTTCTGTATTCAGCAGCTTTTACTTCCGATAAGTGCTCGATAGGTACATTATCCAATTCGTAAGTTCCTGAGTCCTTCTCGTCCAGTATTCCAATAATATTCAGCAAAGTAGATTTTCCGGATCCTGAGCTTCCCATAATGGAAACAAATTCACCTTCAGCAATATTAAGGTTGATTCCTTTGAGAACATGCAGCTTACTTTTGCCGGTATCATATGACTTATGTAAATTCTGAATTACTAACATTAAGTGCTTTTGATTTTATTATCCAATAAGTAGTAGATCCTTTCGATTTGTTACAATATTAAAAATTTATGCCCATAAATTATTGTTTAGTGTTAAAATAACCTATTATAAGTAATTTACAAATCACTGTTTAATCCATATCTCTAAAATTCTTCTATTTATATTCCCGAATACCGTGTACATCAATATCAGAGCAACTTCCGTGTAAATGTGGAAAACTTTTAAGGTTAAAACTCAGCCAATTAGTATTTCCCCCTTTCAAAATCAGTTCCAGTTTTCTAACTTTGTAGTTCACATGAGATAAAAAATATATTACTTTTCTGTTAATAAGTTCAAAGCGTAAAAAGCTAAAAACCAGAAAATTACAATTTTCTATCACATTATCCACATGAATCTGATTTTTAAATAATAATAAAGACATTTAATATGGGAATTTTTGACAAAAGAATAAGCTACAAGCCGTTTGAGTACCCTGAAGTTCTTCAATTCATTGAAGCAATTAATAAAGCATACTGGGTACATTCGGAAGTGGATTTCACTGCGGATATTCAGGATTTTCATTCGCAACTGGAACCCCATGAGAAAAATGCTGTAAAAAATGCACTTTTGGCTATTGCTCAGATTGAAGTATCCGTAAAGTCATTTTGGGGTAACTTATATCATCATCTTCCCAAGCCGGAACTTAATGGTTTAGGTGCTACCTTTGCAGAATGTGAGTTCCGTCACTCCGAAGCTTACTCAAGACTATTGGAGGTATTAGGCTATAATGAAGAGTTTACCCGTGTTATTGAAGTTCCTGCTGTTAAAAAGAGAATAGAATTTCTTTCTAATGTTCTTAAGCATGCTAATTCCACTACTCCGAAAGAGTACGTTTCTTCATTGCTGTTGTTTAGTATTCTTATTGAAAATGTATCTTTATTTTCTCAGTTTGCCATCATCTTATCTTTTACAAGATTTAAAGGATTCATGAAGAATGTTTCCAATATTATTGCGTGGACATCAGTAGATGAGCAGATCCATGCCAACGGAGGAATTTATCTGATCAATAAAATCCGTGAAGAGCAGCCTAACTTATTGACCGACTCTGATATTGAAGACATTTATACTTTGGTAGATCAGTCCGTAGAGCTGGAAGGTGAAATCCTGGATTGGATTTTTGAATTGGGAGAATTGAGCAACTTCTCAAAAGAAGACCTTGTTAATTTTATGAAATACCGTGTAGATGACAGTCTGAAAAAAATTAATATGGGAACCCGATACAATATTTCTCCGGAGCAATACCGTCCTTTGATGTGGTTTGAAGAAGAGGTATTTGCCAACAGTCTGGATGATTTCTTTGCTAAAAGACCGGTAGATTATACTAAGCATGATAAAAGTATTACTGCAAACGATTTATTTTAATAGCTATGAACTTTAAATTAGGTGATGTTGTACAGTTGAAATCCGGTAGCCCGTCTATGACTATCGTGGAAATATTCAATAATCATACTATGGCAAGCTGCACGTGGTATGACTTTTCAACCCATACCTGGAACAGAGAAAATGCTTTTCCTGTAATAGCCCTGCAGTTAGTTTCCCCACAGGAACAGACTCATTAAGCTAAAGCTTAATAAAGAGAATAAAGTTAAAAATTATCTCTTGTTGTGATAATTAAAGAGATAAAGGTGGACCGTACCATTCCCCGCAAAATTTAAATTAATAAATACACAAAATTCCTAAACATGCCCCCAATATATGTTTGGGAATTTGAAAATATAGAAACTATGGAAGAACAACAGACCAATATATGGTGGCTTAATGAAGAGTCCGAGCAGATGCTCAACAGAGGATATCTCCTGAAAGGGGAAACTGTAGAAGGAGCAATCGACAGAATTACTTCTGCTGCCGCCAAAAAATTATATAAGCCGGAATTACAGCCAGCTTTTAAAGAGATGATCACAAAAGGATGGATCAGCTTTTCTTCTCCCGTTTGGGCCAATATGGGAACCCAAAGAGGATTACCTATCTCATGTTTTAACGTTCACATTCCGGACAGCATTGAAGGAATTACCCACAAAATGGGTGAAGTAATCATGCAGACCAAAATTGGAGGTGGTACCTCCGGATATTTCGGAGAGCTTCGTAACAGAGGTACTGCGGTAACGGACAATGGTAAGTCTTCAGGAGCTGTATCTTTCATGAAATTATTCGACACTGCCATGGATGTGGTTTCTCAGGGAGGAGTAAGAAGAGGAGCATTTGCTGCTTATCTGGATATCGATCATGGAGATATTGAAGAATTTTTATCCATTAAAGATATCGGAAGTCCTATCCAAAACCTTTTCTTCGGAGTTTGTGTTCCTGATTACTGGATGCAGGACATGGTGGACGGAGATATGGAGAAACGTAAAATCTGGGCAAGAGTACTGGAAAGCCGTCAGCAAAAAGGGCTTCCTTATATATTCTTCACGGATAATGTTAACAGAACCAAACCTCAGGTATATAAAGATCTCGGATTACCTATCAACGCAAGTAATCTTTGTTCTGAAATCATGCTTCCTTCTTCAAGAGAAGAATCATTTATCTGCTGTCTGTCTTCCATGAACTTGGAATTATATGATGAATGGAAAGATACCAATGCAGTAAAACTAGCCATATATTTCCTGGATGCCGTATTATCGGAATTCATTGAAAAAACAGAAGGAAATTATTACCTGCAGGGAGCCAGAAACTTTGCTATGCGTCACAGAGCCCTTGGCTTAGGAGCATTAGGTTACCATTCTTATTTACAGAAAAATATGATTCCGTTTGAAAGTTTTGAAGCCACCCAATTCAATGCAAGAGCTTTCAGACATATTAAAGAGCAGGCAGAACAGGCTTCAAGAGAATTAGCAAATATCTATGGGGAACCTGAATTATTAAAAGGATATGGAATGAGAAATACCACTTTAATGGCTATTGCTCCTACTACATCCAGCTCCGCCATTTTAGGCCAGACTTCTCCGGGAATTGAGCCTTTCTCTTCCAACTATTATAAAGCAGGATTAGCTAAAGGAAACTTTATGCGTAAAAATAAATACCTTGCCAAACTTCTTGAAGAAAAAGGTATCGATAATGAAGAAACCTGGAGAACCATTATGTTGAACCACGGTTCCGTACAGCATTTAAGTGAGCTTACTGATGAAGAAAAAGCAGTCTTCAAAACATTCAAGGAAATTTCCCCTATGGAAATTATTTCCCAGGCTGCCCAAAGACAACAATATATTGACCAGGCTCAATCACTGAACTTACAGATTCCATCTACCATGCCTGTAAAAGATGTTAACTATCTTTATATTGAAGCATGGAAAAAAGGAGTGAAAACATTATACTACCAGAGAAGTTCTTCCGTATCGAAAGAAATGATGGTCAACTTCGTATCATGTACCAGCTGTGAAGCTTAATTCAACTTTGAGTTTATCAACAATTAAAATAAATAGAAAGCACGTTTAAAATGTGCTTTTTTTATTATCTCTGACCTTCCCTGTTCCTCATATTTATATACTTTTATCTTATATTTGTTATATTAATTCCAAAAAATTCAAATATGAAATTCGGACAAGTAGAAGACCCCTCCAAAATAGATTTCACCTTACCCCCGGATCATCCAAGGACTAAAGAAATTTTAAAGCTTAATAAAAAAGGATTGGAAAACACCTCCATCGGATGTGCCAAATGGAATAAAACAGACCTTAAAGGATTTTATCCGAGAGGCACAAAAGACGAGCTGACTTATTATTCCACCCAGTTCAACTCAATAGAATTAAATGCCACATTCTACGGCATGCCCACTCCGGACCAGGTAATTACATGGAAAGATAAAACTCCGGACAACTTTAAATTCTTCCCTAAAATCACTAATACGGTTTCCCATTTCCGAAGATTAATTGATGTCACGGAACCGGTGACTCAATTTGCAACTTCCATCATGAAATTTGATGAAAAACTGGGAATGGTTTTTTTACAGCTTCATGATAATTTCAAACCTAAAGATTATGACAGGCTGGAAAAATTTGTAAAAGACTGGCCAAAAGAGGTTCCCATCGCTATTGAGCTGAGAAATACGGAATGGTTTACAGATCAGAATGTCTTTGATACCACTTGTGAGCTGTTTGAAGAACATCATATCACGAATATTATTGTAGACACTGCCGGAAGAAGAGATATGCTGCATATGCGCCTTACAACGCCCAATGCTTTTATACGTTATGTAGGAGCCAATGCGGAAAGCGATTATGAAAGATTGAATGACTGGCTGCAACGTTTAACCCAATGGAAGAAAGAAGGCCTTCAAAATCTCTATTTCTTTGTACACCAAAACATCGAAAAGGCATCTCCTTTATTATCAGCCTATTTTATCAAAAAGATGAATGAAGAATGGAAGACAGACCTGCAAATACCGCAAATGGCAACTGAAGGTACAGGAACATTATTCTAATAAAAAAGCTCTTATTGATAAGAGCTTTATTTATTTCTTCTGAGCAGTAAAACCAGATTCAGAAAAATAAGTAACATATCTAAAGTTACCCAGATTCCCAATTTTACATTCTCGTAGTTATAGGATTCAACCTGTTTTTTTGCCTTTGCAGATAAGCTTACACTTTGATTGATATAATTATGAACCTCAATAATCTGATCAATATTTTTATTGGGTACTGAATGTTGTGAAAAATACACCAGGTTTTTCTTTCCCAGGTAGCCTACAATCCAGTATTCATCGGACTTATCCATTTTAAGGTGTTCAGTTCTGTAATATTCGGGGCGGATTTTTCCGATATGCTTGGTTTCCAGATGTCCGTTTTTATCCGGGTTATCAATATTGATCACGTAAAAATCCAATGTTTGAGGAAGCTTATTAATAACCTGTAAAGCCACGGAATTTTCAACAATTCCCACCGCACTTTTCTTAATAAACCAATAGGTAAAAATAGAAATGGAAAACACCAGCGTTACAATACGGAAGAGTTTCGCCCATTCCGCTCCCTTTCCTGATTTAACCTTATATAAAAAAAGTGAAATTACAGACGTCAGAAATATAATAAAGATGATAAGTCCCATGCTGCAAATATACTGATTTAAGAAGTTTTACAAGGAAAGCTCCTAATCAACATTCCATTCTTTATAAAACTGATCCAGAAACCCAAGCATATAATCATGTCTTTCCTGTGCTATTTCTTTTCCTTTTTCAGTATTCATGAGATCCTTAAGTAATAAAAGCTTTTCATAAAAATGATTGACAGTGGTTCCGTTGGATTTTTTATATTCTTCTTTGGTCATGGTAAGCTTAGGCTTAATATCAGGATGATACATAAGATTATTTTTAAATCCTCCAAAGTTGAATGTCCTGGCAATTCCGATAGCTCCGATAGCATCCAGACGATCCGCATCTTGAACTATTTTAAGTTCAATAGAAAGATCCTGAGGGGCTTCCGAACGGTTTTTAAACGAGATATTACGTATAACAAATAACACCTGCTCAATGATACTTTCCTCAACGCCTTCACTTTCCAGAAACTCCCGGGAAATGGTCAGTGCTTTAGTTTCATCACCATTATGAAATTTAGGGTCAGCTATATCGTGCAGCAAAGCGGAAAGTTCAACGACCAACTGATTACAGTTTTCATGTTCGGCAATTTTTTTTGATAATTTCCATACCCTTTCAATATGGAACCAGTCATGCCCCGCTTCGGCTCCTTCCAGTTTTACTTTTACAAATTCTATTGTATGATCAATCGTAGTTTTCATTTTTATTTATATTTCATTTAAAATAATACCCCAGAGCTTTCTGTTGTAGCTTCTAAAAAAATTCACATGACCGATCTCCTTTTTTTCCGACTCCGATGTTTTCACTAAGCGGTATTCAGGCTTAAGATTGGGGTAAGTTTCACCTAGTAAACTTTTAACTCCTTTTTCGGTAAGCCAGACATCATCTTCCGCTCTTATCACAAATACCTTTTGAACCAGGTCTTTAGAATAATCAGGAACTTTCTCCAACAATCGGTTAGTTGATTTTTTATTCAAAATTAAAGTTCTCCAGTCATACGCGCAATTTTTTGGGAGACTTTCTCCTAGTCCAAACCAATGGGCCGGAAAATATCCTAAAAGCTGAGTGGTTAAAGGCTGTGCTATTCCAAATCCTAAATAAGCTTCCACCTTGGTCCTCCACTTCAGATTTCCTACAAAGGCATTCTGGGTACCCACAAAAACAAATTTTTTAAACAAACCTGAATCAGGGTTCATTCCCAATATCAAGGCACCTACGGAATGTCCCAGACAATATTTTTGATAATCAGAAAATTGATTTTTAATATAATCGGTGACCGTTTTATAATCCTCACTTCCCCATATTCTCATAGAAGCTTTAAAATTCTTCATTTTTGAAGGTTTGGAAAGTCCTATTCCCCGGTAATCATATGTAATGACAGTATATCCTTTTTCAGAAAAATATTGGGCAAAAGAAAAGTAAATCTGCTGTTTCACTCCCGTGGCCGAATTGATTAGCAATAGCTTACGGTTGCTTTTCTCCGGCAAAAAGAGATGGGCAGTCAGCTCAGTTTTATCTTGAGTATAAAGAATTATGTTTTTCATGGTTAAAAGAAAAAATCCACCTCTAAAGTGGAAATTTTACTTTATATCATTCTATGATTATTTGAATTTTCTATATGCAGCAAATAATTTAAATGAAATCGGATTTTAAGGGAAGACCGGTCTGGGAACCTCTTTTTAAAGAAACCTTTGCAGAAACTTCATTCCCGAACTTTACACACTCCTCTATTGAATTTCCATGGCATAGAGCTATGGCAAACCCTGAAGTAAAGGCATCTCCCATTCCCATTTTATGAATGGTGCTATCCGTATCATTTCTGAAATACTTCATTTCCGTACCATCAAAATAAATTGTGGAATTGGTATCATCCCTTACAAATACTTTATTAAAATATTTTTTCAGCACTTCCTCTCTCTGATCTTCTCCAAAAATAATGTAAAGTTCACTGCTTTTAGCGACAATAAAATCTACCATATCCAGGATTTCTTCGCACAGCGGCATTGCAGGCGAGGCATACAGTCCCACCTTCTTTCCGTATTTCTTTGCTTTTTGGATTGCATATTGTACGGTTGCCAGAGGTACTTCCAATTGCACCAGAACAAGATCCGTGGTATGAAAATACTTATCTGCGGCATCAATGTGTTCTTTACTCAAATAATTATTGGCAGCAGGAATTACCACAATAGCGGCATTTCCATTGGAAGTAGTTACGTAAGCAGTTCCTGTAGCATCTTTATCGGTTTCCACCACAAATCCTACATTCACTCCTTCATTCACGAGGTTTCTCATTATCTGCTGTCCCAAAGGATCCATTCCCACACACCCGATAAAGTAAACACTTGCTCCTAGCCTTGCCGTTCCTACAGCCTGGTTAGCGCCCTTTCCTCCAAAATAATTACCTGATGTACGTGCCAGTATGGTTTCATTGGGAGCAGGAAGTTTATCGGTTTCTAAAACAAGATCTATGGAAGAGCTTCCTACAACGATAATTTTGGGTTGTTCTGAAGAAAAGTTCATTGTGCCTTTAAAATTAGTTTTAACAAATTTAAATAAAACTGACTAGCTAAAAAAAAATAATTAACTTTAATTTAACTAATTTCGATGAATTCTGTAACTATTTTCACAGGTTTTCCTTCTTTATCATAAGCTATATAACTGGCATAGAAACCTTCGCCATATCCTGTCTCAAATGCAAAGATAGTTCCGGGCTGATCTGCTGACGGTTTTAAAAAGGCATATTGATCAATAGCCCCATTCTCATCAAAGAAATATTCATGAAAAAATTCCTCATAAATACCCATAAAATCTACTCCTTTGCTGTGATATAATTTTTTCTCCAGCTCATTCAGGCTCTCCTGGGTTTCCACATCCATAAAACAGCCCATTCCACTTTCTACAGGATATCCGAAAACTTCACCCTCTTCCAGCTGTTCGGTATGCTGCCCCGGAATAGTCGCCAGTTTCCATTCTGCTATTTCCGAATGACTGAAAATAATTTCCGTATAAGCCACGCAGTTACTTTCCCGTTCTTTATGCACTAAAACCGAAAAATCCCCTTTAGGAAATATGGTTTCAAAAGCCTGCATATCATTGGTGATCAAAGGATCACATGCCACAAGTTTTCCACTGGAAATGTAGATCTTCCCTGCTTCAAAACTTTCGATAAGCGGACTTTCAACAAAGTTTCTGGAGAATAATTGCTCTATATTTTCTATATGTTTCATTGAGTCAGATGGTGATTCGTTTTAAAAATTGTCAGACTTAGATGACTAAGCCTGACAATTCCAACTAAACTTTATATTAAAATTATAAACTTTTTAATTTTTCTTCTAAAATTGCAATTTTATCCTGAGCATCTTTCTGTTTTTTTCTCTCGGTGTCTACAATTTCAGGTTTTGCATTGGCCACAAACTTTTCGTTGGAAAGTTTCTTTTCTACAGAAATAAGGAAACCTTTTAAATATTTCAGTTCTTCTTCTGTTTTCTTTTTTTCTTCTCCCAAATCCAGGTTTTCACTTAGCGGAATGGAAACTTCAGTAGCTTCCACCAAAAATGTAAAACTAGGTTTATCCGTTTTTTCTCCAAAATGAATTTCAGAGACATTGGCCAGTTTTCTAATTACCGCTTCATTTGCAAATGATAATGCATTGGTATAAATTTCTACTGTCTCCCTTGGTGATATACCTTTGGTCTGACGATAATTTCTCACACCGGTAATTAATTCTTCTGCGGTTTCAAAATCTTTAATAATTGCCTCACTAAAGCTTTCCTCTTTTTTCTGCTGGGTAATTACCAGCGCTTCATCTTCTTTTCTTTCCGCTATCAACTGCCATAATTCTTCTGTAAGGAATGGCATAAACGGATGTAAAAGCTTCATCAGCTCTTCAAAGAATACAATGGTCTGCTGATATACCTCCTTTGAAATTCCTTCTCCATAATTAGGCTTGATAGCTTCAAGATATGAACCGCAAAAATCATCCCAAATTAACTTATAAATTAAATGCAGTGCATCGGAAATTCTAAATTTCTCGAACTGCTGGTTGATTTCAAGAATGGTTTTATCCAATTTATTTCCAAACCATTCAATAACCTGCTTATCAGTATCATTACTTGGCTTCTCTTCTTTTTTAAATCCTTGGATCAATCGGAATGCATTCCATATTTTGGTCATGAAATTTCTTCCCTGCAGCATCAGATCTTCATCAAAAAGAAGGTCGTTTCCTGCAGCAGAGCTTAACAAGATTCCTACACGTACTCCATCTGCTCCGTATTTATCCATTAATTCCAAAGGATCCGGAGAGTTTCCTAAAGATTTGGACATTTTCCTACGCTGCTTGTCTCTTACAATTCCGGTAAAATAAACATTTTTAAACGGTACTTCTTTTCTGTACTCCAATCCGGCCATAACCATCCTGGCAACCCAGAAGAAAATAATATCCGGACCCGTTACCAAATCCGAGGTAGGATAATAATACTGAATATCCTTGTTTTGAGGATCCAGTAACCCGTCAAATACAGACATCGGCCATAGCCAGGAAGAGAACCAGGTATCGAGTACATCTTCATCCTGTCTTAAATTCTCAATCGTAAGCTGTGAATCAGCAGATTTTTCCTGTGCCAATGCCAGGGCTTCTTCTTTCGTTTCCGCCACTACGAAATCATCATCCCCGTTCCCGAAATAATAAGCCGGAATCTGCTGCCCCCACCATAGCTGACGGGAAATATTCCAGTCACGGATGTTTTCCATCCAGTGCTTGTAGGTGTTCTTAAATTTTTCAGGATAGAATTTGATTTCATCATCCATTACAACATCCAGTGCCGGTTTTGCAATTTCAGACATTTTTAAAAACCACTGAACCGAAATTTTAGGCTCTATTACAGCTCCTGTTCTTTCGGAGGTTCCTACTTTATTTACATAATCTTCAGCTTTCAGCAAAAGATTTTTTTCTTCGAGTTCTTTTGCAATCTGCTTTCTTACCTCAAATCTGTTTTTACCGGCATAGTGCATTCCGTATTCATTAAGGTTTCCGTCATCATCTAATGCATCAATGATTTTCAGCTGATGTTTCTGACCTATTTCATAGTCATTCGTATCGTGAGCCGGTGTGATCTTCAAGGCACCTGTTCCAAATTCGATATCCACATATTCATCTTCAATGATAGGGATTACCCTGTCCACGATAGGAACAATAACATTCTTACCTTTCAGGTGGGCATATCTTTCGTCATTAGGATTGATACAAACTGCAGTATCTCCAAAAATGGTTTCAGGACGTGTAGTAGCTACGGAAAGAAAGTCTTCCGAACCTTCAATTTTATATTTAAGGAAATATAATTTTCCATTCTGCTCTTTAAAAATTACTTCTTCATCAGAAATATTGGTTTTAGCTTCAGGATCCCAGTTAACCATTCTGTATCCTCTGTAGATCAGTCCTTTATTGTATAGGTCTACAAAACTTTTAATTACCTGCTCGGACAGTTTATCTTCCATGGTAAAACGGGTTCTGTCCCAATCACAGGAGCATCCCAGCTTTTTCAGCTGCTCAAGGATAGTTCCTCCGTATTTATGAGTCCAGTCCCAGGCATGGCCTAAAAATTCATCCCGAGTAATATCCGTTTTGTTGATTCCTTCTGATTTCAGCTTGGCAACCACTTTAGCCTCCGTAGCAATAGAGGCATGATCTGTTCCCGGAATCCAGCAGGCATTAAAGCCCTGCATTCTTGCACGGCGGACCAATACATCCTGGATAGTATTATTCAACATATGTCCCATGTGTAAAATCCCCGTCACATTAGGCGGAGGAATTACCACAGTATATGGAGGTTTATTATTCGGCTCGGAATGAAAATATTTATTTTCTAGCCAGTAACTATACCATTTTTGTTCGGTTTCCTGTGGATTATACTTTTCTGAAATCTGCATAAATTCTGTTTCTTTAGCTTACAATTTGCAAAAATAGTCTAAACAAAAAAAATTTTAAGCATTAATTAAAATAATTTTTAACTTTGTTTCTTAATAATTATCTAACAAACATATTAACTATCAAGAATATGAAAAAATTATTTGCAGGAATTGCACTATTCGGAACATTTGCTATAGCAGCTGCGCAAACTATTACATTTGATAAAACAACATTTGATTACGGTACGATTAAGCCTAGCTCTGATGGTACGAGATATTTTACAGTAACCAATACCGGAGATAAGCCTTTGGTAATTTCAAATGTAAAAGCATCTTGCGGATGTACAACTCCGGAATTCAGTACTGATCCTATTATGCCAGGAAAATCTGCTAAAATCAAAGTGGGGTACAACACTGCTATCAATGGTGGATTCAACAAAATGATTGAAGTATTTTCTAATGATCCGGCGAACAGCAGAAGCGTAATCTATATTAAAGGTACTGTGGATGCTAATGCTGCTGAAGTTGCTGCTGCTCCGGCAAAAGCTGAACCTGTAGCAGACGCTAAAAAGGTGAGTAAAAAAGTAAAAAAAGTAGCTTCTAAATAAGAACCTGCTTAAAAAAATAAAAAAACCGTCTCGATCGAGGCGGTTTTTTTATTACATTTATTCTTTAAATTAATCGTATGGACACAAATTTTTCGGACAATTTCCTCATTAAAGACAAGTTCTCAATAAAGAAAACAGACACAGAATATAAAGGTAAACTCACTAAAGCAGATGGTGTACAAATGCTACTTCAGGAAAAAGACAAACTTCGCCAGCTCCAGGAAAAGCTGTATGCAGATGGAAGCAAATCTCTTCTTGTTATCCTCCAGGCAATGGATGCTGCAGGCAAGGACAGCCTTATTGAGCATGTTTTCGGGGGAGTAAATCCTCAGGGATGTAATGTGACCAGTTTTAAAACTCCAAGCTCCAAAGAATACTCTCATGACTTTTTATGGCGACATTATTTAGCACTGCCCCAAAAAGGAATGATCGGCATATTCAACCGCTCCCATTATGAAAGTGTTTTGGTCTGCAAGGTACATCCTGAATACAACCTTAGTGAAAAGACCTGGAAATCCGTAAAAGATTTTGATAAAAACTTCTGGGAGAACAGATATGAAAGCATCAGGAATTTTGAAAAACATCTTTCCCAAAACGGAACCACCGTCATAAAAATATTTTTAAACGTATCTAAAAAAGAGCAGAAGAAAAGACTTCTCGACCGGATCAACGAACCCGATAAAAACTGGAAATTTTCTAGTGGAGATCTTCCTGAAAGGGCTTTATTCGACCAATATATGGAGGCTTATGAAACAGCCATCAATGAAACAAGTAAAGATTATGCTCCATGGTATGTATTACCCGCAGATGATAAGTGGTTTGCCCGCGTTGCCGCTATACAAATCATTATTGATACACTGGAAAAAATGGATTTACAATACCCTCAGCTATCGGAGAAAGATCAGCAGGGATTACTGGATGCTAAAAAACAATTGGAAAGTGAATAAAAAATCACGAGAAAATCTGTAAGCCGGATTCTGTTCTTCTGAACGAAGTGCCTGTTATTTATCTACGTTTTACATTGCTGCAAAACTTGAGCTGATTACCCCTCGGCTTTTGGAGCGAGCAACTCCTATTTTCATTGCTGAAAAGAACCGATATACTTATCATTGCACCACAAAGAGTTTACCTGGTTTCACTACAGCCGAACTGTACTTGCTTTCTGTTGCACTGGTCCTACCCTCACGGGTGACGGATGTTATCCGCTTTGCTGCTCTATGGTGTCCGGACTTTCCTACCCCTGTAAACAGGAATCAACAAGCCAACTTTCTCGTGGCTGCAAAGATACGGCATAATTTGGAAATAAATGCAGACCTGTGAAAACGGCTTATGGGCTAACTGATAATTATCTTATCCCAGCTATTTATCAATTTGTGTATTATTATTATCTTCGTGCCCTATACATATCAATAAATTGGATTCCAGAGAAAAAGAATTTGCCCAGCTTATAAAAGATAATCAAGGTTTGATTATCAAAGTGTCACGGCTCTATACGAATTCCATTGAAGATGAGGAGGATCTGTTTCAGGAGATCGTTCTTCAGCTATGGAAAAGTTATGATTCTTTTAAAGGAAATTCAAAAATCACTACCTGGATGTACAGGGTGGCCCTTAATACGGCTATTACTCTTTTCAGAAAAAAAAGTAAAAGTTTACCCACTAATGAACTGGATGCTAATCTTCGGGATTTTGCAGAAGATGATGATGACAAGCAGCAGCAGATCTCACTTTTATACACAGTGATCAAAACCCTTCCTAATATAGAAAGAGCCATCGTAATGATGTACCTGGATGACCTTCCCTACAGGGATATTGCAGAAAACCTCGGGATTACCGAAGTAAACGCGCGCGTAAAAATGAACAGATTAAAGAAAACCCTTAAAGAACAGATGGAAAAATATGCCTGATTTTGATTTAGACAGTTTTAAGAAAACATGGCAGGAACAGCCTGTTCAAAATAAATATGACGACAACGAGATCCTTCAGATGTTGAATAGAAAGTCACGGAATTACGTGAAATACATTTTTTGGATCAGTGTAGTGGAATTCCTGTTCTTTACCACTATCGGATTGTTTTATGTAATTCAGGGAAAAGAATCGAATAGCTTTCTGAATATCCTCGAAAAGCTGGGCGCTCAGAAAACTCCGGATCTGGAGAGTTCTTTCAACCATATTTATCTGGCCTTAAAGATTATCAGCTTGTCTGTAACCGCTTATTTTGTTTATCAGTTCTATCAAAACTACCGTAAAATAAAAATTGAAGAAAATTTAAAAGCTTTTATCATTAAAATCATCCGTTTCAAGAAAACGGTAAATGCTTTTATCCTTATTAATATTGCTTTGTTGGTGGCTTTCACGGGTATTTTTACAGTATTTATCTTTTATATTTTAAATTCTCAGCACATAGAAGTCACCAATGCAAGCCTTACAGGGTTTCTGGTAGGTATTATTGTAGCAACAGGTCTGAGCGTTCTATTGGTATGGCTTTATTACAAGCTGGTTTATGGAATTATCATGAGAAAGCTGGATAAAAATCTGAAACAGTTAAAAAACCTGGATTCTCAGGAAATTTAATTCAATAAAAAGTGACTCCTTAAGATTTATTTGTTAATTTTAATTATCCAAAAACAAATTAATCTTTTATGATGTCGTTATCTTATGTATCTGGAGCCTCAGATATTCCCCTCTTGGGACAAACTATTGGAAATAATTTAAAACAAACAGCAGAAAAATATCCCGGGCAGGAAGCATTAATTTGCGTACACCAAAACTACCGGGCCACCTATCAGGAATTTTACGATCAGACTACCTCCGTTGCAAAAGCCTTGATCGGGCTGGGGGCCCAAGCAGGAGACAGGATAGGCGTATGGTCTTCCAACCGCTACGAATGGGTTCTTTTACAATATGCCACGGCAAGGATCGGAACGATTCTGGTAAACATCAATCCGGCATCCCGGACTCATGAGCTCACCTATGTACTTAATCAGTCTGAGGTAAGATTTATTTTTTCTTCCCTTCAGTTCAAATCCAGTAATTATAAAGAGATGGTAGAATACGCCAAAGAAGTCTGCCCCACTCTTGAGGAAGAAATTTTCTTTGATGAAAGCTGGGAATCATTTTTAAAAAACGGGGAACTGGTTCCGGATGAAATTTTACATCAGTTTGAAGAAAACGTACAGTTTGATGATCCTGTCAATATCCAGTATACCTCGGGGACTACAGGTTTTCCGAAAGGAGTAACCTTATCCCATCATAATATTTTAAATAACGGTTATTTTATCGGTGTCCGGCTTAAGTATACGGAAAAAGACAGGGTATGTATTCCGGTACCTTTTTATCATTGCTTCGGAATGGTAATCGGGAATATGTGCTGTACATCACATGGAGCCTGCATGGTAATTCCTAATGACAGTTTTGATCCCGATATCACCTTAAAAGTTGTCTCTGATGAAAAATGTACTTCTTTATATGGAGTTCCCACCATGTTCATCGCGGAACTGGCTGTAAAGGATTTCGAGTCTTATGACTTTTCAACGTTAAGAACAGGAGTAATGGCCGGATCTGTGTGTCCGCCTGAAATTATGAAAAAGGTGGAAAGCCTTATGAATATTAAAGAAATGAGCATATGCTATGGAATGACCGAGACCTCTCCGGTTTCTACCCAAACTTTAATAGGAACACCGCTGGAAAAGCAGGTAAGCACAGTGGGAACGGTTCAGGATCATCTTGAAATAAAAATTATTGACGAAAAAGGTAAAATCGTTAAAAGAGGTGAACACGGTGAGCTATGCACCAGAGGATATTCTGTTATGCTTAAATACTGGAATGATCCCGAGAACACCAAAAAAGTAATCGATAGTGCCCGCTGGATGCATACAGGAGATATGGCCGTAATGGATGAAGAGGGTTATATTACTATATCAGGAAGAATAAAGGACCTTATCATCCGTGGTGGAGAAAATATATCTCCAAAGGAAATAGAAGACTTTTTATATACTTATCCGAATATCCTGGACGTACAGATCATAGGCGTTCCGAGCGAAAAATTTGGAGAGGAGGTTATGGCCTGGGTAAAAGTGAGAAAAGGATTTAACGTCTCGGAAGTCGAGCTTCTGGATTATTGCAAAGGAAGAATTGCCCATTATAAAGTTCCGAAGTTCTGGAAATTTGTAGATGAGTTTCCTATGACCATTTCCGGGAAAATAAGAAAAGTGGAAATGCGTGAAATATCTATTCAGGAATTAGGACTGGAAGGCTTTAAACACCGTTCCGGACAATAAATAAAAAAGCATTTCAAATTGAAATGCTTTTTTATTTTTATAATTCTTTTCTCAGTCTTGCCACCGGAATATTAAGTTGTTCCCTGTATTTTGCAATCGTTCTCCGTGCAATATTATATCCCTGTTCTTTCAGGATCACCACTAATGCATCGTCGGTTAGCGGCTTTCTCTTGTTTTCTTTATCTATCACTTCCTGCAGATGTGTTTTAATCTCCTTCGTGGAAACTTCTTCTCCATCATCATTGGTAAGGCTGTCGGAGAATAAGTCTTTAAGATAAACAATCCCGTTGGGTGTGTCCGCATACTTACTTTTCACTACTCTGGAAATGGTAGAAATATCAAAACCTGTGATATCAGCTACATCTTTCAGAATCATCGGTCTTAAGGATTTTTCATCTCCGGTAAGGAAATAGTCTTTCTGAAATTTAACAATAGCCGTAATGGTCTGTAATAAAGTGTTCTGACGTTGATTAATAGCATCAATATACCATTTTGCCGCATCCAGCTTCTGCTTAATGAATAATGCTGCCTGTTTATGTTCCGCTGAATTTTTATCGTGGGAATAAGTAGACAGGATATCTTTATATTCTTCAGAAACTCTTAAAGTAGGTGCATTTTTGCTGTTCAATAGAGGTACAACCTGACCGTCCTTAACCTGAATAACAAAATCGGGAATGATTTCCTGATTGATCGTAATAGTCTGGGTATCAAAATTTCCTCCCACTTTAGGAGACAGTTTCGAAATCTCTTCCAGTGCATCTTTAAGATCTTCTTCTTCAATATCGTACTTCTGGATGATCTTATTATAATGCTTATTGGTTAAGGCATCAAACTGGTGTCTCAGAATATTGGCAGCTAATGAAACCGCTTTATCCGAGCTTACCTTTTTTTCTATCTGCAGCAAAAGGCATTCCTGCAATCCTCTTGCCCCCACTCCCGGCGGGTCCAATTTCTGTACATAGTTTTCAAGAATATCTTCCACTTTTTCTTTGGTGGTATAGATCCCCTGTGAAAAAGCCAGATCATCTACTATGGATTTAATCTCCCTTCTCAGATAACCGTCCGTATCAAGATTTCCGATAATATATTCTGCAATTTTTACATCTTCTTCACTGATATTGATAAGGTGTATCTGTTCCAAAAGATAGTCATACAATGATTGTCCTTCCGTCAGAAGACTTTCATTATCGAATTCTTCATCGTCCGGAGAGTAATTACTGGAAGCCGTCTTATAGGTGGGTTCATCATCATAAAGGTATTCATTGACATCAAAGTCCGTTTCAATACTTTCGGTTCCCTCACTTTCATAAGCCTCCTCTAAGGAAGAGTATTCATCCTCTTTGGATTCCTCCTTTACAATTTCCAAAGCAGGATTTTCCTCCAGCTCTCTCTCGAGTTCCTCTTCAAATTCCAACGTGTGAAGCTGAATCAACTTCATTAATTGAATTTGCTGTGGAGCCAACTTCTGTCCTAATTTGAGTTGTAAGTGTTGTTTAAGCATATATAATATACATCTATCCCACGAATTTAATAAAATTCTTCGAGAAAAATAACATTTAGCACGATTTTTGCTTTAGATAAACTTATATAATAAACTATTAAAGAATAAAAAAGCCTTAGACATATGTCCAAGGCTTTTTTTTATTTTAAAATTCAGCACTTTTCGGAGTCCTAGGAAAAGGAATTACATCTCTGATGTTGGTCATTCCTGTTACAAAAAGTACTAGCCTTTCCAATCCTAACCCAAATCCTGCATGCGGAACGGAACCAAATTTACGGGTATCCAGATACCACCAAAGCTCCTCCTCATCTACATGCATATCTGCCATTTTCTGTTTCAGCACATCTAATCTGGCTTCTCTTTCCGATCCACCTATAATTTCACCAATTCCAGGGAAAAGCACATCCATGGCAGCTACTGTTTTATTATCATCGTTCAGTTTCATATAGAATGCTTTGATCTCTTTTGGATAGTCAAATAAAACCACCGGGCTTTCAAAGTGCTTTTCAACCAGATATCTTTCGTGTTCTGACTGAAGGTCTGTACCCCACTTTTCTACCGGATATGCAAATTTTCCTTTTTTATTTTCTTTGGAGTTCAGAAGGATCTCAATGGCTTCGGTGTAACTTACACGCTTAAATCGTTTAGCGATTACGTTCTGAAGTTTTTCCAACAAGCCTTCCTTAGCTCTTTCTTTTTCCGGTTTTGTCTTTTGTTCTTCTGCAAAACGCTTGTCCAGAAACTCTAAATCATCTTTACAGTTATCCAGAACATACTGAATAACATATTTAAGGAAATCCTCCGCTAAATCAATATTATCCTCAAGGTTGTTAAATGCCACTTCCGGCTCAATCATCCAGAACTCAGCAAGGTGACGTGTCGTATTGGAATTTTCAGCACGGAAAGTAGGTCCGAATGTATAAATTCTTCCTAATCCCATTGCTGCAGTTTCCCCTTCAAGCTGCCCGGAAACCGTAAGATTCGTTTTTCTTCCGAAGAAATCCTGAGAAAAATCAATTTCCCCTTCCTCGGTTCTCGGAATGCTATTTAAATCGAAGTTGGTAACTCCAAACATTTCTCCTGCCCCTTCCGCATCAGCTCCCGTAATAACAGGAGTATTGATATAGAAAAACTGGTTTTGGTTGAAGAATGAATGTACTGCAAAGCTGATCGCATGACGTACTCTGAAAACAGCTCCAAATAAGTTGGTTCTGAATCTTAAATGCGCCTGCTCACGAAGTTTTTCCAAACTGTGTTTTTTAGGCTGAAGAATAGTGCTTTGTAAATCTTCCGTAAAGTTATCTCCTAAAATTACAATCTTCTTAGCAATAATTTCTACCGTTTGTCCTGCTCCCTGGCTTTCCACCACTTCTCCTGTCACTTTAAGAGAAGATGCCGTACTGATCTTGTTAATAATTTCTTCATCGAAATTTTCGAAATCAACAACTATCTGCAAATTATTAATCGTAGAACCATCATTAAGTGCTATAAAGCGATTGGAACGGAATGCTCTTACCCAACCGTAAACCGTAATGTCATGATGTAATACTTTCTTGTAATCCTGTAGGATTTCTTTAATCGTCTGCTTTTTCATTTGTTGATTATAATTTTTGTATAAAAATTGATGTGCAAAGTTACAAAAAAACAGTGCAATTTGATGATTGCACTGTTTTAATTAAAGATGATTTCACAATTATTTCCGTTCAAATCTGATGTCTAGTTAAAAAACAAGGTTGTTTACGATCAGCTTATCAATCTTCTTCAGCTTTAAAATTCCAGTTGATAAGGGGTAATTTTCTTTTTCCATTTTCATTCCACAAACCAATCTGAACACCTTTGAAGTTTCCACATTTATTAAAAATTCCTACCTGAATACCTCTGCATTTTTTTCCGACGTGTGCAAAAGTTGCCACTGATGCTCCGTTCATTTCTTGATGAATATTTAAAAATGGTGAAATGGCCACTCCGTTTGTAATTGCATACGTATTGATATTTCCGGAAATATTAATCCCCACACCATTTGTGATTGTGGGTTCCAGGTTTATAATAGACAACTGCATTCCATTTATTTTATTCATTCTATCGCCGGGAGCAATAGCTGAATTTTCAAAATTCCATTTATTAATATCCGGCAGATTAAACAGGAAGAGTGGAGGATAAAATATTCCTATAAAATTAAATCCTATACCCAGACCATTGACTTTTTTGGGGTGAAAATTATCCACATCATCAAAATATTTAATTAAAATTCCATTCACATTTTCTACATTTCTTGAAGGAGAAAAACCGATCATTTTAGTTCTTGAAGTATTTAATCTCACACTATCCTGCGCTTTAAAAAAACTGATAATCAATACACTGATCATTATTAAAAATTTAATTTTCATAACTTTTATTTTAAAATTCTTTTCAAAAGTATTTATGAAAACAATCAACCCCAATGCGAAAAGGAATTAAAAAAAATACTAAATTTGCGAAAATCACAAATCCTGCATCAGGACCTATTACTCAAACAGATCCGTCAAAAAATAGGAGATAAATCTTTGAATGACGAAATCGCCAATATCCTGAACATCAGCTATGATGCCGCTCACAGAAGAACTTCCCAAAAAGCTAAATTCAGTTTTGAAGAGGCGATGGAACTTGCAAAATACTACCAAATCTCCTTGGATCAGTTTCTTGGAACCGGGAATCAATTGGTAGTAAAAAGGACACAGCCCGTCAAAACTACAGAAGATCTTTTAAATTATTTTGAAAGTTCACTGCAAATACTGGACGTCTTTCAGGACACTACCCATTCACAGGTTTATTATTCGGCTAAGGATATTCCGTTTTTTTATACGATTTCAAATTCAGTTTTATCCCGCTTTAAATTTTATGTCTGGATGAATTTATTGAATCAGGATAAATTTTTAAGTCCTTTCAGTTAATTTAATCTTGAATATCATTCTTCCTCCAATGATCAATTAAAGGACCTGTATGATAAACAGAATGTTACCGAAGTCTGGAACGACACCACCATTATGAGTGTTCTGCGGCAGGTTTCCTTTTATCATGAAACCGGGTTATTAAATGGAAAGGAAGCAGAGCTGATCTTAGATGATTTAAAAAGTTTATTGCTGGAGCTGGAAAGCAAAACATTGGAAAAACCTAATTTTCAACTCTTTATCAATGACCTGGTTATTTTGAACAATAGTATTTTATTCAAAAACAGCTTTCAGAACTCCTATTTTATACCGTTCAGCATGTTCGGATATATAATGACCAATGATGAAATGACGTGCAATGATTCTTTAAGCTATTTTGAGCACCAGATTAAAAATTCAAAATCACTGGCTGCTTCCGGCAATCGTGACAGAAAAGTTTTTTTCAATAAAATGTATAATCAGATAGACCAGCTTAGAAATCAACTGAGCCTGTAATAAACAGAAAATTGTAAAAATAAGGAAGTATAATTTTATATTTTTAAAAGAGCAAAATCTCTATTCGTCTTTTTTGGAAGGAACCAAAAAGACATCCATCAGGCCATCAGGCAACTGCATTTTGATGAATTTTTCATCTCTGTTTAGCTCCAAAATCCAGTCTTTGATAATAGGAACTACAATTTCTTTTCCTTCCAGATCCAGAATGAAATAGTTCTGAGCGGTCTGATCATTCACGGAACGAATAATTCCGCAATGATTATTTTCAGCATCTAATATACTGAAACCTATCACTTCATGGTAATAAAACTGTTTTCCTGAAAGCGGAGGTAAGGTAGAAAGCGGCAAGTAGACGTTTTTACCTAAGGATTGATCTACCAGAGCTTCAGTAGAGTTTTTAAAAGAGATATTAAGAGCGTCTGATTTGCTCCATGATGTTTTTTCTATAAAAAAAGGAACCAATAATCCGTTGATTTCAACGAATATTGATTCCAGTTTATTATAAAGTTCGGGTTGGTCTGTATCCAGTTTTAGGATAACATTTCCCGAAAGACCATGTCTGCGTGTGATTTTACCTAATAAATAGCAATCTTCTTTACGCATAATGGCGGGTTCTTAAGCTTCTGTATTCTCTTCAGTTTCAGCAGCAGGTGCTTCTCCTTCCGTAGCAGCTTCAGCAACTTCTTCTTCAGCAGCAGGAGCATTGGCAGCTTCTTCAGCAGCCTTAGCATCAGCTTCAGCTTTTGCAGCAGCAGCAATTCTAGCTTCATTTACTTTAGCTTCAGCTTCTAATGCAGCTTTTTTAGCATCAGCCTGAGCTTTAGATAATCCGTCAACTTTACCTTGTACTTTTGCTTCTTTAGCTTCTAACCAAGCATTGAATCTTTTTTCAGCTTCAGCTTCATCAAAAGCTCCTTTAGCAACACCACCTTGTAAGTGTTTTTTGTAAAGGGCACCTTTATAAGAAAGGATCGCTCTTGCAGTATCAGTTGGCTGAGCACCATTGTTTAACCATTGTACAGCAGAATCAACGTTTAATTCAATTGTAGCAGGGTTAGTAATAGGATTATAAACTCCAAGCTTTTCAATGAATCTACCATCTCTTCTAGCTCTGGAATCTGCAACCACAATGTGATAGAAAGGTTTTCCTTTTTTACCGTGTCTTTGTAATCTGATTTTTACTGACATAATGTTTGAATTTTTAGGGAACTCGTCCCGGTTAAATATTTAAGTGTGCAAAGATAAATAAAAAATTTAATGTAACAATCTAAAAGCACAACAATTTAGCAATATTTCAATTTAATTACGTTATTATTTTGAAAGTCCACGTATTAATCTGTTTTACCCATATAAAACAATCCCAGACACTTCTGATTTTCCTCTATTTGTAAAGATTCTTTCAGGTGATCTACAATCGGGGGAGAACTCCAGTAGCACCCTATATTATTCGCCGTACAGGTAAGATACATATTCTGAACGCCCATAGATACGGCTGCAATCTCTTCCCACTGAGGCACCATTCCACTGAAATTAACCACTATCGAAACTACCGTATCTGCTTTATTGATCTTAAAGCCAATATCCTGGTACTTTTTTTCCAGAAATGCGTGTTCCGGCTGGGTAGCTTTATAAATAGCCTGCATCTCCAAAGCCAACCTGTTCTTCTCCTCTCCTTTAAATATTTTAAAACGCCAAGGCTTTGTACGTTTATGATTGGGGGCAAGGGTTGCTGAATGCACTACCTCATCTATTATGTTTTGGGGAATTTTATTATCCGTATAATCTTTAGGGAAAATACTTTTCCTCTTTTCTATAATCTCTTTTAAATTTTCTGCTTGATTCATAAAACAAAATTACAATATGTAACTTAATATTTCACAGTATATTTTTTTGTTTTACAACACTTCTACAATCTGCTGATGGATATTATTCAGGGTAAAGGCATCTCCTGTTTTCATTCCCATCATCTTCTGAGCCATCGGGCTTTCGGAAGAAATCGCATAGAAACGGTCACCTTCAAAGAAAAATTCCCCCAACGAGACGGAAATATAAAATCTGGCTTTATTGGTTATTACTAAAGAGCCCAGCTGCACTTTCTGAGTAGAAACAGGTAATACTTTCGCCATATTCCGGCGAAGGTCGTTCAGAGCCCCCAGCTGTCTTTGCATCTGGTAGATCTCTTCCTGCATTTCCTCACGCATACTGTCATATTTAGGTGTTTTTTTAATATCCCTGCTTGCTTCCAACGTAAATTCGATAAAGTTCTTAAGCTTTTCAATTTTTTCAGCAATAACGGTTTTTACATAATTTCTTATATCATTTTTCACGTATACTGTCTTCTCCATACATCTAATCTTTAACATAAAGGTAATATTTTTAAAACAAAAAGCCTGCTAAAAACTTCATATGACCTTTATTATTGTTCATTAAATAAAAAAGCACCAGCCTTACCCGGTGTTTTGATATTTATTCAACCTGTTTTTTTAAATCTGCCAATCCCTGATCAAACATTTTTGCCATCTGCCCATCCATCATCGGTTTCATTATTTTCATCACAGCATTGAGTTCATTATCCATGCTCCATGTTACCTTTGTCCCGTTTCCCTGTGGAACTACTACCATATTAATCGTCGCTTTTCCTTCATAAGGTTTGATAAAATGAAGATCACTTGTGACTTTCTCCCCCGGAACAATTGCAATAATCTTCTGCTCTCCCTCTCCTACTTCCTTATTACCTTTCCAATGATAAGAATCTCCTACCTGATTTCCTGAACCGTTATAAGTGATAACAATATTTTTATCGGCTTTGGGAAAAGGATTCCATTGATTAAGCGCCTGCAATGAAGCCACATTTTCCCAAACTTTTTCCCTGGGCGCATTCACCACCACAGATCTTTCAAAATGATAATCTTTACTGAAGAAAAGCATGGCCACAATAGCATATGCAATGATAAGAAGGAAAATAATTCCTATAATTTTTAAGATTGTTTTCATAGTTTTTAATTTTTAATGTAGAACCAAAAGTAATTATTTCAACCATATAATAGCTTCCCTTATGACAAGTTTATTGAGTAAGCCGATATTTTTGTCATAAAAGCTTTTATAGGCATTATTTTTGAATAGTAAATGCATTCTAAATATTTAAATTTCACAATATAAAAGTCCAATATGAGCAGTTTAACTGAAAATTTCAATACCCCCTATCATTCAGCTCCGTTCAACCATATAAAAAATGAAGATTATCTTCCCGCTTTTAAGGAACTGATACAACAATCCGAAGAGGAGATCAACGCTATTATTAACAATACTGAAGATCCTGATTTTAAAAACGTAATTGAAGCACTGGCTTACTCGGGAGAAAAGCTGGATGTGGTTTCTAATATATTTTTCAATCTCAATTCTGCGGAAACAAGCGATGAGCTTCAAAAAATTGCTCAGGAAGTTTCTCCTGTACTAACGGAGTATTCTTCTAAAATTTCTCAAAATGAAGCTTTATTTGACAAAATCAAAAAAGTCTACGATCAGAAAGAGAAATACAATCTCAATGAGGAACAAAAAATGTTACTGGAAGAAACCTACAAAGGTTTCGTAAGAAGTGGAGCGCTCCTGAATGAAGAGGATAAAGAGAAACTGAAGAAAATCAATATGGATCTTTCTTTAAAATCTTTACAGTTCGGACAAAATGCCCTGGCTTCTACCAATGCTTATTTTAAACATATCACCCATAAAGAAGATTTGGCCGGAATTCCTGAGCCTATTATTGAGCAATATGCTGAAGAAGCTAAGGAAAGAGGTCTTGAAGGATGGGTAATCACTTTACAGTATCCAAGCTATGTCCCTTTTATCACTTATGCGGAAAACCGTGAGCTGAGAAAAGAACTGGCACTGGCCAACGGAAAAAAATCTTTTGACGGAGGGGAATATGACAATCAAAATCTTATCAGGGAGATTATCCAGCTTAAACAGGAAAAAGCGGAACTCCTCGGGTATAAAAATTACGCCGATTATGTCCTTGAGGAAAGAATGGCCAAATCTCCATCCAAAGTGCTGGACTTCCTGAATGAACTTCTTACCAAAGCAAAACCTTATGCCGATAAGGAAATCGAGGAACTGAAAGCTTTAGCAAAAGCTGACGGTATAGAGGAAATGCAAAGTTACGATCACGCCTTCTACGCTGAAAAACTTCGTAAGCAGAAATTTGATCTGAACGATGAAGAATTAAAACCTTATTTTCCGCTTAATCAGGTACAGGATGCTGTTTTTGGACTGGCCCACCAACTTTTCGGACTTAGTTTTGAGGAGCGAAATGACATTCCAAAATACCATAATGAAGTAAAAACTTATGAAGTAAAAGAAAATGGAGAATACAAAGCACTGTTGTATGTAGACTATTTCCCTAGAAAAGGGAAAAGAGCCGGAGCGTGGATGACCAGCTATAAGAGCCAGTATAAAAAGGATGGTGAAAATTCGAGACCTCACATTTCCATTGTCTGCAATTTCAGTAAGCCTACTAAAGATACTCCAAGCCTGTTAACCTTTCAGGAAGTCACCACACTCTTCCATGAATTCGGTCATGCGCTACACGGAATGTTAGCAGATACGCAATATCCTAATCTTTCGGGAACATCCGTTAAATGGGATTTTGTGGAGCTTCCTTCCCAATTCCTTGAAAATTTTTGTTATGAACCTGAATTTTTAAAAACCTTCGCCAAACATTATCAGACAGGAGAAGTTCTTCCTGATGATAAAATCAAAAAAATAGAACAGTCTAAAAACTTCATGGAAGGATACCAGACATTGAGACAGCTAGGTTTCGGGTTATTGGATATGAAATACCATACTCTGGTTAATGATGTAAAAGATATTAAAGCTTTTGAGGATGAACAGACGCGAGCTACCCAGCTATACCCCGTTAATCCCGAGACAGCAATGAGCCCCAGCTTCTCTCATATTTTCCAGGGCGGATATTCCGCAGGATATTATTCTTACAAATGGGCGGAAGTTTTAGATGCCGATGCCTTCCAGTATTTTAAGGAAAATGGTATTTTCAATCCTGAAATTGCAGCTCGTTATAAAGTTCTGCTTTCTTCCGGAGGTACCAAGGATCCTATGGAACTCTATAAAAGTTTCCGTGGCAGTGAGCCTAAAGTAGAAAGTCTGCTAAAAAGAGCATTCGGATAAATAAATTTAAAGCTTTTGAGATCTCTCAGAAGCTTTTTTATTAAACTTTTCTTTCTTCTGTAAAAGCGTACATAAAATTTCACCTAATTTTACATTAACAAAATATTAATTATGAACAATGAACTAAAAACCAAAATCTTAAAGTTGTATGAAGGTTTCAAGGAGGAAGATCACCTCAAAGAAAACCGCCTGGAACGATGGAGAAACCTCGAACCTGAATCCGCTGAACTGATCTCTATACTGATAAGGAGCCAGCAAAGTAAAAATGTCCTGGAGATCGGAACTTCTAATGGTTTTTCCACTTTATGGCTTTCTGATGCCGTTCAGAGTACGGGTGGAAAGCTTATTTCAGTGGAAATTGAGGAGTCCCGTACCTTACTGGCTAAAAATAATCTTACAGAATTCGGCCTTATCCATAATGTAGAATTAATAACTGCGGATGCCAAAGATTATTTAAAGAATGTTCTTCCTATTTTTGATTCCATTTTCCTGGATGCCGAAAGAAAATATTATTCGGAATACTGGCCGGAACTTAAGCGCCTACTTTCAAAAGACGGTTCTTTACTGATGGTGGATAATTTTATTTCTCACCGGGAGCAGGTAGAAGATTTTTATGGTTTAATTACTGAAGATCTCACTTTTACTTCTACAGTAATTAATGTAGGAAAAGGAATTTTATTAGTAACAAAAAATTAAATAATCTTAATCATGCTACTGGCTATTTTACTACCCTTTCTTTCATTTATCGTCCGTGGAAAAATCCTTACGGGAATTGTCTGCTTTATTTTACAAATCACATTAATAGGCTGGCTTCCGGCTGCTATATGGGCCGCTTTGTCTCTTAATAATGAAAGAGCAAATAAACGTAATGAGAAGCTCATTAAAGCAATTCGGGAAACTAAAAATTAAAAGCTCTATATATTTTTTCTTTTTCTGTTTGTCTAATTTATATAAATCCATTAGATTTGCATAACTAGTTATATAATTAATTTAATACTTATGAATATATTTGACAAAACAGGAAAAATGGCCTTAGGGAGCAGGTTACGTATGCTAACAGCTAAAATGACAGAAGATGCCGCCCAGATATATGACCTGTATGAAAATTATAATTTCTCTCCAAAATGGCTCCTTGCATTTTTTATTCTTGCAGAGGAAGGTGAAAAAACTATTACCGAACTAGCAGAAGGTATAGGCCATTCGCAGCCATCCGTTACTAAAATCGTCAAAGAAATGGTGAATGCGGGATTAGTTCAGAATCTTGCTTCAGGAGATAAAAGGAGAAATATAGTGGGACTTACCGACAAAGGAATTGAAGTTTCCCAACGGTTAAAAGTTCAGACCAAAGATATTGACAAAGCAGTAGAAAAACTGTTGGAGGAAGCAACTCATAATCTATGGGAAGCTGTGGAAGAATGGGAATTTTTACTGGAAAAAAAGTCTTTATTTAACAGGGTACGTGCCGAAAAAAAACTCCGGGAAAGCAAAGACGTAAAGATTGTTGAATATCAGCCTCAATATCAGGAGGCATTCAAAGAATTAAATAAAGAATGGATCTCCACTTATTTTAAAATGGAAGAAGCGGATTATAAGGCATTGGACCATCCAAAGGAATATATATTGGATAAAGGAGGGAAAATCCTCGTAGCCCTTTATAAAGATGAACCCATAGGCGTCTGCGCTCTCATTAAAATGAATGATCCCGATTATGATTATGAGATGGCAAAAATGGCAGTTTCTCCCAAGGCTCAGGGAAAAAGTGTAGGATGGCTTTTGGGGCAGGCTATCATTACCAAGGCAAAAGAATTGGGTGCTTCCAAACTTTTCCTGGAGAGTAATACTATTCTGGAACCGGCTATTAATCTTTATTATAAGATGGGATTTCAGAAGATTTTTGGGAGGAGCTCTCCTTATGAGCGTAGTAATATTCAAATGGAATTGGATCTTAATCAGTAACAACTTAGGGGCTAGAGGGAGAAATAAGAGGGTGTTTTACAAAGATAGGGAGTTTTTTTCCTTCGCAGATTTCAGCAGATGACGCAGATTAATAGGGCGGGAAAGATTGGGATAGATTATTACTGATAGATTACAAATGTTGTTTTATATTATTTTATAAAACTGATGTGTTATCTGCGTCATCTGCTGAAATCTGTAAGGAGATTATACAGATTTTATGTAATGGGGAATGAATAATTTAACTTATATAGGTTTGTGTAGCTATTGATGAGTCTTAAGAAATAGATAAGATTTGAAAAGTTTTTTATTCTAACAATTCTCTATGTTTCATCAGATAGTCTAATGCTTCTGTTAGAGCGTATTCAGAACTTTTAGGATTGAAGCCCAGTTCATTTCTGGCTTTAGAAATGTCAAAATCCTGCTGTAATCCGGAGAACACAGCAATATCTTTTCTTGTCAGAACGGGTGCCCTGCCTTTTATTTTTGCTGAAAGCTCCATTATTCCGGCGATGGCATAAAGCACTGGTTTAGGAACAGAAGCAGGAATCTTTAAATTCAATTCCGGATATAAGCGTTTAGCCAAAGCCGTAGTATCTGTAATGGTCATACAATTTTCATTCGCGAGAATATATCTTTCTCCGTTACGACCCCTTTTTGCAGCCAGGTAACAACCTTCAGCCACGTCTTTCACATCAATCCAGTTGAGAGTAATTTTCGTGTCCACAGGAATTTGTTTATTCAATATCAATTTTAAAACTCCATAAGAAACATTCAAAGGAAAAAAAGCTTCACTTCCCATCATAGCTCCGGGCATTACGGAAACTAATCCGACCCCTAATTTATCTGCCAGCTCAAATGCCAATTGTTCTCCATCATTTTTTGAATTATAATACACATCCCTCCTGTCAGGATTGTAACCATTGCTTTCTTTTGCAGGCAATTGAGTATAATCTAAAGCAGCGACGGAACTTACATATACAATTTTTTTAACTCCAGCTTCTGCCGCCGCTTCTATGGTATTCCGTGTACCGTTCATATTGACATCATAAATTTCTTTTTCAGGATTTTTTGCCCACAATTTAAAGGAAGCTCCTACGGCATAAAAAGTTTCCACTCCCTGCAATGCTTTCACAAAAGATGCCTTATCCGTGATGTCCGCCTGAACCCATTCACAGCTGAGTTTCTCAAATGTTTTTTTATTGTTGATATTTCTTACCGATGCCCTTACGGGAATGTCTTTCTTTAATAAAAGCCGTACTAAATTATTTCCCAGATGTCCGTTGGCTCCTGAAACCAGACTTAATTTTTCCTGTATCATTTTCTTAAATTTTTAATGACACAAAGTTGAAGGTCTTTATTCCGGATATACTTGACTTTTGTTAGTTAATTAGTTTTCTCCGGATCCGGCTCAGGCTTTCAGGTTTCATTCCTAAAAAGGAGGCTATGTACTGGACAGGAACGTGCTGAATAATTCCGGGATAATTTTTAAGAAGCTCTCTATATCTTTCTTCCGCTCTTAAAGAGGAAAGTTCATTGGACCGCTGCTCATGATAGGCAATTGATTCCTGGAAAACGTGAATGCTAAAATCCTTCATAGAAGCGCTTTCTTTTGTAAATGCATCCAGATCTTTCTTTGTAATTCTTAGTAATTCGCAGGCTGTAATACATTCCACATTTTCCAAGGATTTTTTCTGATTGATAAAATTAGAATAGGAAGTAAAAAATCCCGGCGGGCAATTGATATGAGTAGTCACCTGATCTCCATTCCGGTTTAAATGAAATAAACGCATATAGCCCGAAACTATATAATACAAATACCCGGGAACCTCTCCCTCTTTTTCTATAACTGTATTTTTAGAATAGGCAACAGGCTCAAAATAATGTTTCATCATCTCCATTTCAGCAGTGCTAAAATCGTGAATAGATCGTGCATATGTTAAAAGCTTATCATGCATTGTCAGCCGTTTGGAAATGTTCACAAATTTAAAATAAAATCCCTATCCATGTAATATTCCTCCCGTATAAAATGTCTTATTAAAAATATAATATATGAAACGAAGAATAATTATTCTTTTAGGCGTGGTTTCCTCTTCTTTCTTATTTTCTCAGAGTATTGAGGGAATTATTACGAACCAAACCCAACAACCAGTCACCGAAACAGAAATCATTCTTACAAAAGATAATAATAAATTCACGGCTATTACTGATGAGAAAGGTATGTTCAGAATTCCTCTTAAAGAAAACGGAGATTATCTGTTAGAAATTATAAAGGACGGCACCACCACAAATACTGAAAAAATAACCGTTAAAGGCAATATCCAGAAAAATATAGAGATCAAAACTTCCTATCCGGCTCCCGGAGAGCAAAAAATAGAAGGAGTAACCGTCACCGTCAAGAAAAAATTATTCGAAAGAAAAGTGGACCGGCTGGTATTCAATGTTGAAAACTCAGTGGCATCCCAGGGGATTGATGTAGTTGAAGCTCTATCCAAAACCCCGATGGTAAGGGCTACTGACGATGCCATTTCCATTGCAGGTAAGAGCAATGTAGCCGTGATGATCAATGACAGGCTGCTCAACCTTTCAGGACAGGAACTTATCAATTATTTAAAAACCCTCCGTTCCGATGATATAGCTAAAATTGAGGTAATCACTACTCCACCGGCCAAATATGAAGCTGAAGGAAAAAGCGGACTGATCAATATCATTCTTAAAAAGAATACCAATCTCGGCTGGAATGGTTCCCTCCAGACTTCCGGCAGCTATTATTACAATCGCCCTACCGTTTCCACACGCAGCGGCGCCAGCTTTAATTACCAGGGCAGTAAATTATCATTAACTGCCAATTTATCTGCAGGTGATAATTATTGGGAGAATAAATCCTATAATTACCTGACAGGAACAGACAACTATTGGAATACCGACAGTAAAAACACCAACAATTATAAGTACAAAGGAGGGAACTTAAAAAGTGAATATAAAATCAATGATAAAAACCTGGTGGGTATCAATTATAATTATTCTTTCAGCAACCCTCTTGAGGAAGCACAAAGTACAACTTCCATCCTGAATGAAACCGGATCCCTGGACCTATCTTCCAATGCAAGCAATAAAAACAGGAGAAATGTTCATAATGCTTCGGCATTCTATGATCTTAAACTGGATTCGGCAGGAAGCAAATTAAGCTTATCGGCAAATCTAATGATCAATAATGCCAATGCCCGCAATTTTTATAATACGATTACTACGGAAACAGTTTCCACTTTTGCCAACCCTGTCAGCAAATACAGAATTTATTCAGGGCAGGCAGATCTGGAAAAGAATTTTTCAAAAATAAAAACAGAAGCGGGAATGAAATATACCCGGATTAAAAATGATTCTGAATTTAACTTCTTTTCTATCGAAAACGGGCAGTACGTTATCAATACCGACCGTACCAATACTTTCTTATATAATGAAGAAAATTACGCGGCGTATGCTTCGGCCAACTTTAAGATCAATGATAAATGGGATGCCAAAGCCGGCTTAAGGTATGAATACACTACCCTGGAAGGAATTTCAATGAATGATGATTCCTCCGCAAGGATAAAATACGGCAAACTGTTTCCAACCGCCTATATAAGCTATAAAGCGGATGATGACAATACTTTCTCTCTTAATTATTCAAGAAGGATCACAAGACCTTATTTCGGAAACCTGAATCCTTTCAAATACTATACTTCCGAATTTGAATACAACACCGGAAACCCCTACCTTCTTCCTTCTTTCTCAGATAATTTCGAGTTTGGATATGTCCTTAAAAGCAACTTCAGCGTTACGCTCTATTACAATTACAACAAAGACAACTGGGACAGAATCCAGGTAGTGGAAGATAATTTAAAATACAGTATTGTTAAGAATTTCTATAATGAACATCAGGCGGGAGTGAACGTTAATTATAACTACAACAAGCTCAAATGGCTGGAATCCAATATTTTCATCAATGGCTTCTATGCCCAATCAAAATCCTATGATCCTGAAGCTTTGGCTGCTCCTGCAGGTTATGGAGCCAATTTTAATATGGATAATAATTTCTTCCTGAATAAGGATAAAACATTCACGCTGATGCTGGGATTGTGGGGATCGGTTCCTAACAGAAGCGGAAACACATATTTCAATGGAAACGCTTCGGTCTATACAGGATTAAAACTAAACTTAATGCAGAAAAATCTGATGATCAATCTTTACATGAATGATGTTTTCAATACCAACCGCTCAAAAGGAACTGAATATTATCCTAATTACAATGTAGATTATTATTATAAGGGAATTACCAGGAATGCTTACCTTTCTGTCACCTACAAATTCGGAAACAATAATGTAAAAGGAGCTACCAAACAAGTGAAATTTGAAGAATCAAGCCGAGCCGGCGGAGGAAATTAAAATCATAATTTTCCGTATTAAAGAAAACCCTTACCTTTGTAAAGCAATGAAGCATTTAAACAGCATATTACGTCTTCCGTTCTTCAGTGAATATTACAACCCGTTCTATTGTTCGGGAAGACTTAGTATAGCTATTACTCAATAAAATAATATTAATAATTATAGAGCCCGGACAATAAATTGTCCGGGCTTTTTTGTGTCTTAAAATTTGAAAGCAATGATCAATACATTAAAAGAAAACGTAGAAATTATCCTACCGGAAAACGGTCTGGAACAGAAATTACAACAGGCCAAAGAAGAAAACCGAAAACTAAGCATTAAGCTCGGATTCGATCCCACCGCTCCGGATCTCCATCTGGGACATGCTGTGGTGCTAAAAAAATTAAAGCAGTTCCAGGATTTGGGACATCAGATCATTATTGTTGTGGGAAGCTTTACGGCCAGAATCGGAGATCCTACGGGTAAAAACAAAGCCAGAAAGCCCTTAAGTATCGAGGATGTACAACATAATGCACAAACGTATATTGAGCAGCTGTCCAAGGTAATTGATATTCAAAAAACCAAAATAGTTTTCAATTCCGAATGGCTTGACATTTTGAATTTCTCTGAAGTAATTCAGCTTTTATCTAAGGTTACGGTAGCGCAACTAATGCACAGAAATGATTTTAATAAAAGGTTTACAGAAAATACCCCTATCGCTATGCATGAACTGGTTTATCCTATTTTGCAGGGATTTGATTCTGTAAAAATAGAATGTGATATCGAAATGGGCGGAACCGATCAGCTTTTTAACTGTACGATGGGAAGGCAATTACAGGAAACCCACGGGATGTCCCCACAAATTGTCATGTGCATGCCTTTACTGAAAGGACTTGACGGAAAAGAAAAAATGAGTAAATCTCTGAACAATATAATCGGATTAACCGACGAACCGAATGAAATGTTTGGAAAAACCATGTCCATTCCCGACAGCCTGATACAGGAGTTTATGAACCTTACTACCAATTTTTCCGCAGAAGAAAAACAGGTTTTAAGATACAGGATGGATAACGGTGAGAACCCGATGAATATTAAAAAACTCATTGCCAAAAATATCATCTCCCAATATCATACTATAAAAGATGCCGAGGATGCGGAACAGTTTTTCAGCAGTCAGTTTCAGAATAAAAATTTTGAGGAAAAAGTATTTGAACCGGTTTCCATTGCTTCTCTCAACCATAATAAGAATAAAATAAATCTGGTCGAACTATGTCATCAATTAAAAAATGATCTCAGTAAATCTGCAGTCAGGAGATTAATTGTAAGCGGAGGAGTCCAGATTAATGATCATAAAAAAACTGATGCAAACGAAGAAATAGATCTGATAAAAGAAACAAAAATAAAAATCGGGAAAAGAGCTTTTTTTGAACTTCTTTAAAGCCTTATAAAAATTCCGGGCTACTAGTAGCCCGGAATTTTCAATTTATTCATTAATCTCCAAGGATTCGTTTAATTCTTTTTCAGCCACCCGCTGATTTCGTGCTTTTGCCAGCATCGGTATCGAAATCAATCCCATGACCAGCATAATGGTAATCTGCAACGGCAGGGATATAAAGGAATAGGTAAGTCCCATTTCTCCACCTAGCTCCGCACTTTTCCCCATTGAAATAAATAATGCCATAAAGCCGAATTTCATGGCTAAATTAAAGGCTCCGATTCCCCCACTGGCCGGAATAATCATTCCAAAGGTTCCTACCACCAGAATAAAAAATCCGTCAGGAATAGTGAAATCCGAAGTCTCAGGCAGGGAGAAACATACCAGGTAGGCGGCTAAGAAATAAGAAATCCAGATAGCCACCGTATAAATAATAAATTTAATCTTCTGCTTTAACCTGAAGATCGTCGTCAGTCCGTCAAGAATACCGTCAATGAATCCAATAATCTTTCCCAATAAAGGAATCCGGGCAAGCTTCTTTTTAAAAACAAAAAAAAGGATAACTCCAAGCGCCAGAATCCCTAGAACCAGCAATATTTTATTAGGATCGATTGTAATCCCTGAATTTCTATAAAAAGACAGAATCGCTTCCGACTTGAAAACCAATGTAAGTCCCAAAAAACCAATCATACAAACCAGGTCTACCACTCTCTCAAGGATAATGGTTCCAAATGATTTATCCACCGGAACTTTTTCCACTCCGTATAAAGCCGTTGCCCTCGCTACTTCTCCACTTCTCGGAATAGTAAGATTCATCAGGTAACCAAATGAAAGTGACCACAATGAATTTGAATTTGAAATAGAGTATCCCATAGGCTCCAGTAAAAGATTCCACCGGATAGCCCGGAACCAGTAAGCCAAAATTCCAAAAACAGCCGCAAACAGCACCCACACGTAGTTGGCTTTAGCCAACGATTTCTGTATAACTTTAAAATCTAATCCTTTAAGAGCCAACCACAAAAAAAAGCCTGCAAAAGCAAGCGAAACTACAATTGTAAGGATTGATTTTAAAGGATGGGTTGATTTTTTCTCCATGAATTAAGTTAGAAGATTTGTTTTTTCATCCGGGAAAACAATTTTCGGCTGGAAGTCTTTAGCTTCTTCCGGCGTCATTTGCGCATACGCAATGATAATGATAATATCATCTTTCTGTACTTTTCTGGCTGCCGGGCCGTTCAGACAAACCTCTCCGGATTTTCTTTTTCCTTTAATAACATAGGTATCAAACCGTTCTCCGTTATTCACATTCACAATATAAACCCTTTCCCCTACTACCAATCCTGCCGCTTCAATCAGCTCTTCATCAATGGTAATGCTTCCTATATAATTAAGATCCGAGGCAGTAACTCTTACTCTGTGAATTTTGGATTTAAATACTTCTATTAACATACTGCAAATTTATTAATAAAAATCAATTAAATAATATTTTACTTAATTTTAAAAGTACCAGATTCCCAGATCTTTAATTTTTAAAATATTAAAATTTTCTAATTTTAATTATAAATTTAACAACCATATCATTAAAAAAAACAATTCTCCACACGAAATTTAGGATTTAATAAATACAGCAAATAATAGTCATATTTCACTAAACTCAATAGTAATAAGCATTTGGCATGATTTTAGCAACCTATAACGTAGATTTTTCGTAAAAATGAGAATTATCATATTTTAACTATTTTCTCAAAAACATGAAAAATTATATAACTATTAATAAAATATTTGCACAATTTGAAAATTGTACTATATTTGCTATAATTACGAACTAACTTTAATATTAAAAATTATGAACAAGTCTGAATTAATCGACGCAATCGCAAAAGATGCAGGAATTACTAAAGTTGCAGCTAAAGCTGCTCTAGAATCTTTTATTTCTAATGTTACTTCTACTTTGAAGAAAAAAGACGGTAAAGTATCTTTAGTAGGATTCGGTACATTTTCAGTAGCTGAAAGAGCTGCAAGACAAGGTATCAACCCGGCAACTAAAAAACCAATCAAAATTGCTGCTAAAAAAGTTGCTAAATTTAAAGCAGGAGCTGATTTATCTAACGCAGTTTCTGGTGCTAAGAAAAAATAATCATTCAGATTACAAAAAGATAACCTCATCGTTTGATGAGGTTTTTTTATGCTTAACAGTTTCTTTACTTACGGAGCTAAACGGGCAATTTTCCAGTCCCAGCCATCCAGCTCATATATAATCCGGTCATGTAGCCTGTTCGGTCTTCCCTGCCAAAATTCCATTTCATAAGGCTTTGCAATATAGCCGCCCCAATTTTCCGGTCTAGGAACCTCTGTATTCTCATACTTTTCCTCTAATTCCTTTAATTTATTTTCAAGAAAAGAACGGTCGGGAATAATCTCACTTTGAGGAGAAACCACAGCTCCCAACTGACTTCCCTTGGGCCTTGAGTGAAAATAACCGTCACTCAAATTGGGAGCTATCTTTTCCAGGTCGGCTTTTATAATGACCTGCCTTTCCAGATTAGGCCAAAAAAAATGAAGACAGGCTTTATGTGTCTTTTCTATCGCTTTCCCTTTTCTGCTGTTATAATTGGTATAAAAAATAAACCCTTCATGGGTATAAGCCTTTAGCAAAACCATCCTTGTTCTGGGACAACCATCTTCTTCCAGTGTGGAAACAGCCATTGCATTCGCTTCATAGATATCAGGATTTTCACTGGCAGCAAGGTACCAGTCCCGGAATTGTTCGATAGGATTCTGTTTTATCTCACTTTCAATAAGTTGGGATTTCTCATAAACTTTTCTTTTATCATGAAGGTTTTCCATAAATATTTTTTATTAAATTTGAGTATGAATTACTCATACAAAGGTAAAATATTAATCTCCACTCCTGATATTTCCGGCGATATTTTTTCCAGATCGGTGGTCCTTATTATTGACCATAATGAGGAGGGTGCATTCGGATTGATACTGAATAAAAGAAACAGCCAGATGAGTAATAAGTTCAAAAATTTCTTTGAATTCAAAATCGATGTATACGATGGCGGACCGGTTGAAAATGACAAGGTATTTTTCATCGTCAAAGGACCCAAGGTTACAGAGATCTACACCGACATCAATAACGAATTTTATCTCACGGAAGATATTGAGAATATTATAAGTGCCGTTCTCAACGGTAAACTAAACATTCAGGATGTTAAAATTTTTTCAGGATATTCCGGATGGACAGCCGCACAGCTTGAAGAAGAGGTACAGCGAAAAATGTGGACGGTAGTGGATATCTACAATCTGGACTATACACTTCCCAATGATCAGACCCTGTGGAAATCCATCATGCAAAATCTGGGCGGTGAATACTTATTATGGGCTAACTCACCGGAAGACATCTCCATGAATTAAAAATTATTCTTTTATATGGGAATAAAAAATTAACAAATTTTAATTCTCTATTAACTCATTATTAAGAAAATAATTCCGTTCTTTGAAAAACCAAAATTAAAAAGAAATGAAAGTCTATTTTTCAACTATTTTCTTTTCAATACCCTTCTCTAAGGTCTCCGGAAATATATTTTCTGCAAAAGACCCATTTATAAAAAATACTTTTTCTGAATCAACAGAAAACGGATTTCTATTTTACGAAAAAAACACAAAGCACATTACGGTTAAAAAAAATTATAAGAACAGTGTACAACATTCGTCTGAGAACGAATTCTTATAAAAAACAACTTCTGATTTATTCAGATTAAAACCCGGTAAAGGACTTTGGAACTTTGTTGTTTACCGGGTTTGTCAATTTCTTTAATCAAAACTTTTTCTCCAATTTTCTACCCATTCTGAAAAACGGGATGATCCAAAGGTTTTATTTCTAATCTTTCCTACAGCAAATATGCCTTTTTCATCGGAGATCATTAATATCTCTTCAGCTTTTTGAGATTCGAAGGCTATGATTTCATGCTCCTGAATTTCCGCAAGGTTATTTTTATGCAGATAGGTAACAAAATTTTCCATCAGAGGAGAAATGTAAGCCCCTTCTGTCTGTTTAGGGACTTTTATAGTCTTTCCTTCCAAAAAAAGAAGATTTCCTGAAGTGGACCTTGCTATTCTTTTATTTGGATTAAGGAGAATCACATCATCCAGGTCATTTTCCTGTGCATAGATCTCTCCATAAATATTTTCCGGACACTGAACTCTTATATTGCTTAACAGATTGTTATTAACGTTTATTTCCTTAATTAAATCCAGCTCCAAAGGTCTTTCATGCACTGCCAATACATCAGGAACTTCATTAACTTCATAAAAATAAGATACGGAAGATTTGGCTAATGTCCCTTCATCGGTGTTTCTAAACACCAGAAAATTAATGATTCCGTTCTGAATACCTTTATCTTCAATTATATTCTTTTGAAACAAATTCTGGAAAAATTCCAAGGTGTAAGTTAAAGGAATATTCATTCTCATTTTTCTCATGGAAGCCATTAAGAAAAAGTAGCATTCTTCATCCATAATAAGACCGGAGTTTCTCACAAAGAAAGAAACCTTAACTGCATCTCCCAATAAAAAAGCTCTGTTTTTTATTTTCAGTTCTTCTGATGTAAAATATTGATTTTCCAATGTTGAATGATTTTTATAAAAAAATAATGAACGATAAATCGTTCATCAGTTTTAATAGTTTTGCCACAGCTTAGTTTTTAAGCCGCACCTAATTTTATTCTAAGGTTTTCGATAAGATTCTCCCAGTACATAGCATTTTCCTCTTCATCTCCTTCTTCACAGAAATCTGTAATATTCAGGGATAAATCTTCAGTAATATCATCTATAACGATTGTCATTTCAAAGAAGTTTTTTGTTCCTTCGTCTTCTTCCCATCTGAAACGCACGAAACCCTCAGGCTTGTATCTTATTAAAGTTGCTCTTTCGGCAGGTCCTCCACCCCAACTAAAATAGAAATCGTCACCTTTCTCAATTACTTCATCCGCAAACCATTCAGATAATCCTTCCGCAGTCGCCAAATATTCATATAAAATCTCTGAAAGACAATGCATTGGGAATTCGTAATGGACTTTATGTTTCGCCATATAATCTTTGTTTTTAACGTCCCGCAATATATAAATTAATTTTTTTATTACACAAAAATGTATTTAATATTTTACTTATTCTGCATGATATTTATCAGAGTTTTAAAATCAATTCTTTTTATCCCTTTTATGGGAATATTTAACGGAATTTCTAAAAAAAATCTCCACCACAAGGAGGAGATCATTCTTTTAATTTTCATTGAGAACATCAAGGATAATTTGGCATCCTTTCCGTATCTCATCCTCAGAAATAGTTAACGGAGGTGAAATTCTCATATATTCATTTCGATATAACTGCCAGAAAACAATCAGGCCTTTTTCCATACATTTTTTAGCAACATCTAAAGTATAGTCAGGTGTTCCCAGGTTCACAGCCAGCATCAGCCCTTTCCCGTTTATATTTTTTATTTTTGGATGTACCAGCAGCTCTCTGAACAATTCTTCTTTTCTTTTTACCTGTTCCATCAGCCCGCTATCTAAAACCTCCTTTAAAGTAGCATGGCTGGATGCCGCAATAAGAGGATTTCCTCCAAAGGTGGTAATATGTCCTAATTTTGGTGAATGGGACAAGGACCCCATAATCTCCTTAGAGCTCATAAATGCACCCACAGGAACTCCACCTCCCATTCCTTTCCCCATTACAAGGATGTCCGGAACAATACCATAGTGCTCAAAGGCAAACAGTTTACCCGTTCTTCCAAACCCCGGCTGAATCTCATCGAGAATAAGCAGGGCTCCTACTTCTTCACATCTTTTTTTAAGCTTTTTAAGGTAATCATTATGGGGAACAAGGAAACCCGCCGCTCCCTGAATAGTTTCCATAATTACACACGCCGTTTTCGGGGTAATTTTATCCAATTCATTTTCATTATTGAACTCAATAAAAGTAACCATCGGTAAAAGCGGACGAAATTCTCTTTTATGGGTTTCATTTCCGGAGACGCTTAAGGCTCCATGAGTATTTCCATGATAAGAATCTTTAAAAGACACTATTTCTTCTCTTCCGGTATATCTTTTCGCCAGCTTTAAACTTCCGTCTATCGCTTCTGCTCCGCTGTTTACCAAATACGTAATCTCTAAGGGATCAGGAGTTGCTTCCGCCAGCAGTTTGCATAAAGCAACTGGTTTTTCCTGTGCATATTCTCCATATACCATTACATGGAGATATTTATCAGCCTGTTCTTTTATTGCATTAACCACTTTCGGGTGAGAGTGTCCTAAGGTATTGGCAGAAACTCCGGCAACGAAATCAAGATAAGCTTTTCCATCTTTTCCGTAAATATAACTTCCTTCTGCTTTTTCTACTTCAAACCCTGAGGCAAACATCGTAGTCTGTGCCTGATAGGCATAAAAATCTTTTTTAAACTCCATTTCGTGAAAATTTAGGTAAAGGTAAGGGGAAATCAGATATTGATTACTTTATTTTCTCGTTCGCTTAGGCTTTTTAGCTTCTTCTTTGGCCCGTTCTTTTTCTATTGCATCCTGAGCCTGGTTATAAAGTGTATTATCTGATTCGTATTTTATTTCTTCATAATTAGGACTATCCACCAGGATATCCTGCCATTTCCGGATCCTATCCCTGGTATTCCAGTTGAAATCGGGGAATTTTCTCTTTGAAGGTTCTATCTTGCTCATGGGATAAGTATCGGAAGTAGCTCCAATACTACATGAGATGATTTGTAAGGTTCTTGCTTCAAATAAAGCGCCTATAATTCCGCATGAAGTTAAAGAAAGTCCTATTCTTTCGTTCTTTTTGGTTGTCGCATCTACATCATCCACATAGGTAATGGCCTGTGCATTTCCGATAACTTTCGCTTCTTTAATGTCATTATTTTCATAATACACCGTCATCAGCTTTCCTTTCACCTGATTAAATTCATCCTTCATATTTAAAGAATCCGCCTTACTGATCGCAAATGAATTTCCTATAACTTTTAAAGAATCGATATTTTCTGTTTTGTTATCAAAATAAGCTTCAACCTTATCTCCTGTGATCTGTTTTTCACCGCTCCAAAGAATGGGATCAGTGTACATATGAAGAATTCCGTCCGTTTCATTGAACGCCAGCGAATCTGCCCTTCCCTGTGCATTGGATTTATAAAAACGGCTTTTTCTGAACGCTCTCAAATAACTTTTTTTAGTATTAGCAGAGCCAAGCTTCTGATAAGAAAGAATTTTTTCTGCAGCCACATAGAGAGAATCCTTTTCAAGGATTTTAACAGCATAGGGGCCTTTGGTCATCATGGCAGAATCTTTCTTTTCAAAAATTTCTCCGTAACCTCCTTTTATGTATCTTTTTTCGTAAGGATCATCTAAGGTCACATTTCCGGTAGCCGTACCAAAACCAGTTAATTGGTTAAAATACATATCATCACCGGTAAGGATTTTATCATTATAATGAATTCTGGAATTTTTATTAAGATAAGCTTCTTTTGAATTCATTTTATAGGTTCCCCTTTCGGTGTAGACATAATTCTTAGGATTTGCCCTGTTTCTAATGGTAGTGGGCCCGAAAAAATCGGCAGTTCTTGTATTCTGATTTTGCTTGATGTTTATGCCTTCTATGATATAATCAGGGTTATCAATTTTTACATTCCCTACAAAATCTATCATTTTGGTATCCAAAAAGTAGGTGGCAGATTTCGTATACATCACATTCTGACCATCGGAAATAGTACCTCCTGTATTAAAATAAGCCTGATTGGCAAGCCTGTCGTAATACATTATTTCCGTTTTAATAGTCTGCTTGGGATCTACGAGAATTACATTTTTTCTGGCAACTCCTTTTTGGGTATTTCCATCATATTCCATTTCTCCCGCGGTAATGACGGATCCGTCGGTATTTTGTAATTTGGTATTCCCGATAGCTTTTATAAAGTTTTCTTCTTCATACATCACCACTTCATCCGCCGTAAGTATGGAACCCTGATGTTCCAGCTTCACGTTTCCCTGCAGATAGCGGTTTCCATCATATTTATTAGGATTTTTATCTATAATATCCGCATGGATGATCTTTACTCTATCTCCGGGATTAACTTGCTTAGGCTGGTTCTGGACAGGTGATTGTAAATAAGGGTCCCTCTGCACGGGTTTTGGTTTTTCCTGTGCATATAATATCGTAGAAATAAAAACTAATAGAAAAAGTATCAGTCTCATTGATTAATCATTCTTGGTGCCATAAAAATATAGCGAATGAGAATCAATTTTTACGCCAAATGCGTCTTCAATTGCTTCCTTAATCCCTTGTATTCTAGGGTCACAAAATTCAATAATTTCGGCAATCTCCTTATCCGATTCTTTTTTGTAGATCACCAAATGGTCATGCTGTTTATCAAAATAAGATTTCTCGTAAGAAGAAGATGTTAAAGTTTTTTCACCAAACTGGTGTTTACGGATCAATCCTGCATCAAGGAAGATTTCAATCGTATTATAAATCGTTGCTTTAGACACATGATATTTTTTCTGCATCATCAGCAAATACAGATCATCTACATTAAAGTGATGATCCATATTATAGATTTCCTCTAAAATAGTGTATCTCTCGGGTGTATTTCTGAAACCTTTTTCTAATAAATAGTTTCTTAAAACATCCTTGATTAAAGCTATATTTTTTTCTTTTTGTAAAGTATCCATCAAAAAATTTATATACAAATTTATTGATTTTTATTTAAATAAAATAGTCCTGTACTTTTCCGAAGAATTTAAGAGTTATGTCTTAAAAATCCGGATTGCTCAATTTTTTTGAGCGGAACCGTCTCTTCGGTAATCGGCGCTGATTCTACCTCCACATTATGCGCTGTAACGCCCCATGCCTTGAAGTCATCACTTCCGATATACTTCACAAAGTTGTAAATATTAAGGGTAATTTTCTGTTTTACCGTTAATAATATATCGTTGATATAGGTATTATCAATGATCACATACTTCAGATCAGGAGGTATATTATGAGCTCTTAAAGACGGATGGCTGCTTCTTGAAGGAAGGGTTCCGTCATCCATAAGATCTTTTAATACCATTTTAAAGTAGTCATTAATTCTTCTGTCCACTTTGAACCCTAAAAGGAAATTCACTTTATAAACAGTGCCCGGCAGGATTTCATCCACCGTATATTTAAAAGTATAGGGATCTTCCTGGTTAACAATACTTAAAATAAAGTAATGATCTGCCCGCTTAGGCTGCTTTTTAATAATGGAATAAATGATTTTGGATTCTACCTCATCATTTCTTTTTGCACGGCTCAGATAAGCCAGGTTGGTAGCATATTTAGGTATGGTTTCATCCAGCTTCATATCTTTAAGAATACCTACGTATTTATCAATCTTCACATATTGGATAAATTTGGCTTTGAGAAGTCGTCCATTATACCATGCATACATACAAACCGCTATAAAACCTCCTAAAACCATGGTCAGCCAACCCCCGTCTACAAACTTAATTACGTTGGCATAGAAGAACCCTGATTCAAGGAAAAGATAGACTGCTCCGAAACCTATGATGAATATTTTATTCAATCTTGTTCTGCTCAGCCAGAATAATAATAAAATGGTGGTCATCAGCATGGTTATGGTAATCGTAAGTCCATACGCCGCTTCCATCCGTTCTGATTTCTGGAAGAATATAACAACGATAAAACAGAAAGCCATTAATCCCCAATTGATTCTGGGAATATACATTTGTCCTTTTACCCCTGAAGGATATTCGATATGCTGGTTAGGCCAGAACGAGATAGACATTGCTTCGGAAAACATGGTAAATGAACCTGTAATTACTGCCTGGCTGGCAATAATCGCTGCTGCGGTAGCTAGAATTACTCCCGGTAATACTGCCCATTGAGGCATAATTCCAAAGAATGGATTTACTCCTGTGAATACCTGTTGGTAATTATCCAAGAGCCATGCTCCCTGCCCCAGATAGTTAAGAATCAGCATGATCTTAACAAACACCCAGCTCACTCTGATATTTTTAGCCCCACAGTGCCCAAGATCCGAATACAAAGCTTCAGCTCCCGTAGTACACAGGAATACTGCACCCATAATGACAATGGCACTCGATGAGTGAGTAATAAGGTTATAAGCATACATTGGATTAAATGCTCTTAAAATCTCAATATGATCAAAGATATGTAATGCTCCAAAACCTCCCAGCGCGAGGAACCACGTCACCATAATAGGTCCGAAGAATTTCCCTATGGAAGCTGTACCAAACTGCTGAACGACAAAAATGACAAATAAAATAATAAGGGTAATGGTCACTACGGGAGTTTCCGGATTATATATTTTAAGTCCTTCAATCGCAGACATCACCGTAAGTGACGGGGTGATCACACTATCCGCCACGAGTGTGGAGGCTCCTATGATGGCCACTACGTACAGCCATTTCTTTTTAAGTCTTTTTACAAGGGAATAGAGCGCTAAAATTCCCCCTTCTCCTTTATTGTCTGCTCTTAATGCAATGATTACATATTTCAGGGTTGTTTGGAGGGTAAGAGTCCAGATAATACATGAAAGTGCTCCTTCAATGTATTCATCAAATGGCATTGCGGCTCCACCCTTCCTGGCATTAACAATAGCCTTCATTACGTAAAGCGGCGAGGTACCGATATCCCCAAAAACGATCCCCAGAGATACAATAACTCCAACAAATGAAAGCTTCTTAATGTCAAAGTGATGACCGCCTTCTGTAACTTCTGCCATATCAGCTAATTTTAAAAATTAAAAGCGCAAATTTATATTAATTTTATGATCCCCAGAACTTTTAATGATAAATTAAATAAATGAAAAAACTTCCTTTCGGAAGTTTTTCTCTATGACTTAATGTACATTGCTTTTTTAATTTCCTCTTTTACTTTTTCAAGTTTCGGGAACCATTCTGCAAATAAAGCTGCTGAATAAGGCGCTGGCGCATCAGGAGTGGTAATTCTCTTGATCGGAGCATCCAGGTAGTCAAACGCTTTTTGCTGAACCATATATGTAATTTCTGATGAAACAGATCCAAACGGCCATGCTTCTTCAAGGATCACTAATCGGTTTGTTTTCTTTACTGAAGCTAAAATAGTATCAAAATCCAAAGGACGAACCGTTCTTAAATCGATCACTTCTACCGAAATTCCTTCTTTAGCCAAATCTTCCGCTGCCTGAATCGCCAGCTTCATGATCTTACCAAAAGAAACCAAAGTAACGTCTTTACCTTCTTTTTTAATATCTGCTTTTCCTATCGGTAAATAATATTCTTCTTCAGGGATTTCCATTTTATCTCCGTACATCTGCTCGGATTCCATGAAAATTACCGGATCATTATCCTGAATTGCTGATTTTAATAATCCTTTTGCATCATAAGGATTGGAAGGAACGATCACTTTAAGCCCAGGACAGTTCGCATACCAGCTTTCAAAAGCCTGAGAGTGTGTAGCTCCCAATTGCCCTGCAGAGGCTGTAGGCCCACGGAAAACTATCGGACAGTTCCACTGTCCTCCACTCATCTGACGGATCTTTGCCGCATTGTTTATAATTTGATCGATTCCTACTAATGAGAAATTGAAGGTCATGAATTCTACAATCGGTCTGTTACCATTCATTGCAGCTCCTACTGAAATACCTGTAAATCCCAGCTCTGCTATGGGAGTATCGATAATTCTTTTAGGACCAAATTCATCCAGCATTCCTTTTGAAGCCTTATATGCACCATTATATTCTGCTACTTCTTCACCCATTAAATAAATGGATTCATCTTTACGCATTTCTTCGCTCATTGCCTGTGCAATCACTTCACGAAAAGTATATTCTGCCATATTCTTTTGAAAAATTTAGACTACAAAAATAGTGTTTTTTTATTATTTTATAAATAAAAACGATATCTCATTCCTGAAATATCGTTTCTTAATTTTATTTGAGTGAGGATCAGTTGACTTTTTGCCAGGTTTGCGTTCTTCCCAACAGGGAAACTCCTACATATCCTCTTACTTTAAGCTGATCTCCTTCGCGTGTTACCGTACATTTATACGTTTTCCCGGTCTTAGGATCTGTAATGGTTCCTCCGGAAAATTCATCTCCGTCTTTGCTTAATCCACGGATCACTTCCATTCCTAAAATTGGTTTTCCTTTTCTGTCATCTTTACAGGAAGAACAGTTAGGATCTGCCGGTTTTATAAGCAACTGTGATACTTTTCCATAGTATTTGCCATCCGATTTTTTATAGATCTCCACTACGGATTTGGCCTGCTTGGTTTCATCATCTATAGTTTTCCATTTTCCTTCAATCTGAGCAAAAGACATCACCCCAAATAATGAAAGCATGCATGTTAACAATAATTTTTTCATATCTTCTATCGATTTAATTATAATAAAAACGTTTTACTATTTATTTGCTGCTAAAAATATAAATTAATTTTAAACAAACAAAAGTTTTTATTATACAACACATATATAACAATAGACATACCAAATTCAGACCGTTAAACAAAAACCAAACACTTATTGCAGCTTCTTATTCATCACTCTATCCATATAATCCTGATACCATCCTTTCGCCATTTGTTTTCCCATGTCTACTTCCGCAGTTGTAAGATCATTGATAAGATTATGCTCCAGCCCTAGATCTTCTTTGCTATAAACTCCCACCACATCTTTTCCGTCAAAACGATAAATATACTTTCCTATGATAAACTGCTCCATGGTTCCGTCCGAGTTGGCAATTATAGATCGATATTGCTTGTCACTTACCAGACTTCTTCCCCAGCTTCTTATTTCTTTATTATAGCCTATGAGATCGGCAAGTGTAGGATAAATATCTATTTGCTGGGCTTCTTCCCAATTAATTCCTTTGAGATGGTAATCGGGGTTTGGTGAATAAAAGATCAGGGGAACTGCAAAACGGTTCATTGCTTTTTCATATTCCGGATAATATATCTCATTGGTATGATCTCCCGTAAAAACAAAAATAGTATTGTTAAACCACGGCTGTTTTTTAGCCGTCTCAAAATATTTCCGGATCGCATAGTCCGTATATTGTATAGGCTCATGCATGTCGATCTTTCCTTTTTTAAATTGACCATTATATTTTTCAGGAATTTTAAAAGGATGGTGGGAAGAAACGGTAAATACAGTCGACATAAAAGGCTGCTTTTTTCCTACATTTTTAGCAAAATACTGTAAAAAAGGTTCGTCCCATATACCCCATATGCCATCAAAATCAGCATCATTGTTATATTCATCTTTACCATAATAATGTTTAAATCCTAAAATATTTCCAAAGCCTAAAAATCCCATTGATCCATTAGGTGCTCCATGATAAAATGAGGTATCATATCCCAGATCGTTACACACCGAAACAATGGACTGTATTTTCTGGTTGGCATACGGAGAGCTTGTAAATGCGCTTTTAAGGCTGGGAACTCCTGCCAATACACTGCTCATTGCATGAATAGACTGCCTTCCATTTGCAAATGTATTTGGAAAAATGAGACTTTCTTTTGCTAAGCTATCCAGGAAAGGAGTATAGGAAACATAATCCTTTATATTTTTATCTTTATTAAAAACACCGGAATATTCCCGCCCGAAGGATTCCACGATAAAAATAACCACATTAGGCCGGTTGGTAACTTTCCTGTCATATATTTTATAAGGCTCAATATACTGGTCGATGAAATCCTTATTTACAAAGTGGACTTCTTCAAAATGATCAGATCCTAAAGTCCTGAAAAATGAAAATGTACTGTTCAGCACCACATTCCCCTGAAGAGGATTCTTTACAAATCTATTTGCATCTACTAAATTAATCGGTCTTGTGCTATGCTTAAAGTCTCCCCGTACACCTCCCACAGCCAATACCGTTACGATACACAGCATTACTATGGAAAACAAAAAATAAAGACCTAAACTCAAAGGTCTGCGTTTCATCACCTTCACCCTCTTATACAAAAACACCCACACCGCCATCATAATGATATATCCGGCCAGCAATCCGATATTCTGCCCCATAGAAACGGTAAAAACCTTGAACAAATTGGATTCATGCTGTGCTACATTCAATACGGCTGATGTCAGTCTTGTCTGGGAAAATCTAAAATAAACAATATCGCCAAAGTTCATTGCCATGGTCACCCCATTGGTTATAAAGTATAACCAAAACAAAAATTTCTGATATCCTTTCCCCGTATTGACACCTAGGGGAATTACACTAAGCAGGATAAACACGGAATTAACGTACAAAATAGCAGCCGTATCGAAGGCAAGGCCATGGAATGCCAGGCAGAAATAATCCGATAGGCTATCAATTTTTACCAGGTCTTTATTGAACAGCGAGAACAAAAGCCGGACAACCTGATAGAATACATAAATCAAGAGCATCCGGTAACCTAACACCAGAAACTCCTGAGTTCTCAAATTTTTTTTCATCAAGGGCGAAATTATAGCAAATATTTTTCGCCTAAAAGTTTATACGATTAAAATAAAATTAAAATAACAGATTGCTTATCAGACGAATAGATAAGAAAAAAAAGTTTTTAAGATTGATTTCCCTTCACTTCTCCGTGGTTCTGGCTAACTACTGTCCGGTAAGTAAAGTTCTGGAAACAGATGCCCACAAGTGCTACCAATGCCGTAATAAAAGAAAACAACACAGCCGTTGAAACCGAGACCTGTGCGTCAAAGGTAAAATATTGGGCTGCTTTAAGAAAAAGCCATTCCCTCACTCCAATCCCGGAAAAAGAAAGTACACTCAGCACCGCACTGATTAAAAATACGATACAGTAAATCCAGACATCTTCAATCTGGGTAAAGGATTTTAAGATCAAAAAAATACAAAATAACTGACATAGCTGTACTCCCAAAGAATACAACAGGGTTTTATAAAAAATACTTCTGTATTCGGAGAAAAGCTTTATAAAAAAAAATCTGGCAACTGCAATGGTAAGAATTACAGCAGGTACAATGAGTATTTTATAAGCTCCCGGCAGCATCGGAAAGCTCAGAAGTTCTATTAAAACCACAATGGCCAATAATCCCGATAGCCTGTCACAAAAGACTGCTTTGGTCAGCTTTTTGGCACTCCAACCAAATTTTTTATTGAGAACAAAAACTTTATAGGCATCCCCTCCTATTCCCCCAGGAATAAAGAAGTTATAAAACATTCCTATCAAATAAAGCTTGAGATTATCTATCTTATCAATAGGAAAATTATTGGCATAAAAATACTGAAGCAAGCGCTGGGAAGAAATCACCTGGGAAATGACAAAGGCCACCAAAGCTACCACCAGCAAATAATATCGGCTTTCCTTTATGAGTTCCCAAACCTCAGTAAACGGGACTTTACGGAAAACAAAATACAGCAGCAGTAAACTGATACTGATTTTCAGGACGGTAATAAGTGTTTTTTTGAACCTTTTCAAAAAGTTGATATTTTACGGATATTAAACGGTCTCTTTTTCTGAGACTCGTAATAGGTTTTCATCAGCAAATCTATAATGATCCCCGTAGTAAAAAATTGTATTCCCACAAAAACCAATAAAATCCCTAAGATCAATAATGGTCTGCCTCCTATCTGATGCCCCAGAAGCTTAACAATTAAAAGGTAAATATTAATGACCATCCCCAATACGAAAGCCAGGATCCCAATATTTCCGAATAAGTAAATGGGCTTTTGAAGATATTTCTGATTAAATAATAAAAGCAATAAATCATTGATCACCTTCGTCGTTCTTCCGATTCCGTATTTGGAAACTCCAAACTGTCTTGCATGGTGCTTTACCGGAACTTCTGCGATTCTCGCTCCGTTAATATGCGCATGCAGGGTAATAAAACGGTGAGATTCTCCATAAAGGTCCAGGTTCTTGGCTGTTTCTTTCGTAAATACTTTCAGGGCACAGCCATGATCTTTTACATTCAGCTTGGTTGTTCTTCTGATGATAAAATTGGCCACTTTAGATGGAAAGGTTCTTAAAAGATTATCCTGTCTTTTCTGTCTTTTACCTATAACAAGATCATAATCTCCGTCATCCATTTTATCAACCATCATCGGAATATCGGTAGGATCATTCTGCATATCACCATCCATGGTAATAATATAATCTCCTGTAGCATAATCAATTCCTGCCATTAAAGCGGAACTCTGACCATAATTTTTCTTCAGTTCTATGAGTACCACATGGGGTGCCGCTATATCCTTGATTACCTTAACAGTCCTGTCGGTGGAAAAGTCGTCTACAAGAATAAGCTCGTATTTATATCCTTGTAAAACCTTTTCAATAGCTGTAATAAGTAAAGGTGCATTTTCTTCTTCATTATAAAGAGGAACAACGACTGAATAAAACTTGTCAGAATTCATATATCTAAAAAATATGTGCAAAGATAACTGAATTTAACTTTCCAAAGAGACATTTACCCCTCAGAAAGTTGCTTTTTAAATATCTTTGCAAAAATATTCTTTATGAAAAACCAGAAGTATCTCTATTACTTACTGCTAGTTGTGGGTGCTATTCTCCTATTTGCTCATTTGGGAAAACTGTATGTAGACATCATGGAAGCCCGGAATTTTGTTTCTGCAAGGGAAATGGCGGAGGAAGGACATTGGATTTTCACCACCATGAATGATCTTCCCAGATATGAAAAGCCACCGTTACCTACATGGCTCAGTGCCTGGATGGGACAAATTTTCAGCTTTGAAAATATTGGGGCATTAAGGTTTCCTGCTTCTCTTTCCTGCTTTCTGCTTGTTATTTTCTTTTATAAAATAGTTGATTTTGTTACTAACAAGCCCCGCCTTGCTTTTATTTCTTCTATGGTTCTGGTTACCAATTTCCTGGTCATCTATGTAGGAAGAAGGGCCAATTGGGATATTTACAGCTATAGCTTCATGGTAATAGGAATGTATTATTTTATTCTGGCTTTAAAGAATATTAAAACGCTGCCCAATTATATTTTTGCAGGGATCTTATTCGGACTTTCTGTCTTAAGTAAAGGTCCTACCGGTCCGTATGTACTTTTAATTCCTTTCTATATCGGGTATGTAATTGTTTTCGGATGGCCCAAATGGAAAGAGATCCGGGGAATTATCATCTGTGCGGTTATCACCATACTTATAGGGTTCTCATGGTATATTTACATCTATCTTGCCGATCCGGATACGTTCCTGGCTATTATGGAAAAAGAAGCTACGGCGAGAGGAAACAGGGACGTAAAACCGTTCACAAGATATTTAAGCTTTCCTGTTCAGACCGGTGTCTGGGTCTTATACAGTGTAATAGGTCTTATTTTTCCTATGATCAAAAAGAGAACCGATCAGCCTAAAAATTATATGCTTTTCTTTTACTGGACGATATTCTCCTTGTTTTTCCTTTCTTTAATACCTTCTAAAAAGGAAAGATACCTTTTTCCCATGATGGTTCCTCTGGCAGCCACCACAGGATATTATTTATATTATCTTTTTTATGAATTCGCTTATAAAAAATGGGAATTTAACCTGAATAAAATAATTTTCACCATCCTTGGTGTGATCGCTTTTGCTATCTCCGTTGGAGTATATTTCTTACCTGTTGAAACCGGAATTTACACTATCCTTTTCTCTGTTTCCGCGTTGGTAGCTGCCGTATTAATTTTCACGGCTGTTTATAAAAAAAGAAATTTTGAAAATGCTTTCTACGGAGTTGTTTTATTAATGGTTTTCACCGGATTATTCGGAATTCCTGTGTTGGATAAAATGCTAAGCAACAATAAAAGCTTTAAAAGCATTGCCACTCTTAAAGAAAAGGTGGAAAAAGAAAATACCAGATTGTACACTTATGCCGAATACTCACCGGAAGTCTGGTTCAGGTATCAGGCGGTTATGCCGGAGATAAAAACCGAGGACCCAAGTACTTTCCCTAAGGAAAAAGTTTTCTATGTAGCTATGAATACAAATGGGGAAGACTTCCGCAAAAACCTGGAAAAGCTAGGATGGAAGCTCACTTATGTAGATACTTTTGATGATAATGAAGAAGCCGAACCTTCTAAAAATCATACGGAAAGGAAAATTCACTATGTATATAAAGTTACCAAATAATAAAAAAAGCGCTGAGATTTTCAGCGCTTTTATATTTTATTTTTCAGAAAAAATTTCTTTTGCATTCAATGGATTAAAGACAATCAGGAACATAATAAGAGCGAATGCATATTCCCAGATTTCCCATTTTCTGGAATGGTCGATAGGAATTAAGATCAAACCGGTGGCTATCAGGAAAATAATGATGTGTACAGGTCTTGCCACAGAAATTCCAAATGTATCTATCAGTTTTTTCATCTTCCCGGATTTATTCCAGAGTATCGGCAATACAAGGAAATAAATTCCAAAGCAGATCGACATTAAATTGGAAAAAATAAGTTTATTAAGCTTAACATCTCCTACAACCATATTATGAAGGTTGGTTTCCTGCTGTGCATTATTCTCCAGGAAAAATTCCGAAGACTGTACATGGAATATTCTTTGTCCCCAGGAAATTTCTTCTCCTCCTCCAAAAAACATTCCCAGGGCCATCAGCAGAACACCTGCTTTCCACCAGAGACCATAATATTTTTGATATTTAAAGAATTTAAATAATAAAGTAAAACATGTAAAGAAGAGAAATGCAGAGGTCAAATTCTCGTAAAACCCGTCCTCTTCAACCAATCTTTCAAAATAGGGAGCATCGGTAAAATATATGAAAATGGCATAAACAACTGTAATTAAAAGAATTACAGAAACAACCTTCTCGAATAAGCTTAAATTTTTCATAAAGCAAATATAAGTAATCCTGATATTTAATTTCTATTTCTTTAATTTTGCTATTATGAATTTTATTAAAAATAATCTGGCCAATATTTTGACCCTCGGAAATTTGTTTTCAGGATGTGTAGGCGCAGTACATCTTATTTTAGGAGATTATCACACTACCGCTATCTGCATTATCATTTCATTGGTCCTTGACTTTTTTGATGGATTTGTTGCAAGAGCCCTGAAATCCAATTCAAATTTGGGAGTTCAGCTGGATTCGCTGGCCGATATGGTAAGCTTCGGATTCCTTCCGGGATTAACGATGTTTGTGGCGCTGGCACAGGATTCTCCTAAAGAAATTCCATGGTACAGCTATTTAGGCTTTCTGATTACTGTTTTTTCATGCCTGAGACTTGCCATTTTCAACCTGGATGAGGAGCAGAAATACTATTTTAAAGGTTTAAACACTCCTTCCAATACCATCCTGATTTTCGGGCTGTATTATGCTTTCAGGGAAAATCTAATCTTTGACTTCGTATTTAATAATACCAATATATTAATAGGAATTACTTTGGTCTGCTCCTGGTTACTGGTAAGTCCTATAAAAATGATTGCCATGAAATTCAAATCCATGAAGCTTCAGGATAATTATCCGAAACTGGCTTTGCTGATCGGGTCACTGATTATATTAATTCTTTTGGGTATTCCGGGAATACCTGTGGTTATCATTTATTACATGATTATATCCGTAATTTTTCAGAAACAACTTAAGTAGTCGGCTATTCAAAACTCAATTATAATAATTTAAATAAAATGAACTTAAAACTCCATAAACCGCTTTGTATTTTTGATCTGGAAACTACGGGAACCAATATAGGAAAAGACCGTGTGGTTGAAATCTGTATTTTAAAGGTTAATCCTGATTCTTCAAGAGAAAGTAAAACATGGCGGGTTAATCCTGAAATACCTATTCCTTTGGAATCCAGCCAGATCCATGGAATTTATGATGAAGATGTAAAGGATGCTCCTACTTTTAGAGAAATCGCTCCCAAGATCATGGAAATGCTTTCAGGAACGGATTTAGGTGGATTCAATTCTAACAGGTTTGATGTTCCGCTTCTGGCTGAGGAATTGCTGCGTGCGGGTGTAGATTTTGATTTAAGTAAATTTAAGCTGGTAGATGCACAAACTATATTCCATAAAAAAGAGCCCAGGAACCTGGCGGCCGCTTATCAGTTTTATTGTGGGAAAGTTCTGGAAAATGCTCATTCGGCTGAAGCTGATGTAATGGCTACTTTTGAAGTACTGGACGCTCAGGTGGGAAAATATGATGATGTTCCGAATGAAATCGCGCCCTTAAGTGAATTTACGTTCCATAATAAGCATGCTGATTTAGCCGGATTTATAGGATATAATGAAAAACTGGAAGAAGTCTTTAACTTTGGTAAATATAAAGGACAGTGTGTTAAAATCATTTTCCAGAAAGACATCGGGTATTTCGGATGGCTGCAAAACGCAGATTTTCCGCTTTATACTAAAAAAGTTTTTACAAAAATTCAACTTTCATCTAAGTTTTAATGTCTGACCTGATCCGTATAAAATATTGTGAAAACGCCATTGAAGCCAACAGGGACAAACAGATCCTGGAGGAAAATGGCATCCAGAGCTTTATCGCCAATGAACAGCTTATCCAATCGGACTGGCTGCTTTCCCAGGCTGTAGGAGGAATCCAGCTCCAGGTATTTGAAGATGACCTGGAGAAAGCTAAGGAGGTTTTAGAAAATTACAAAGAAAATGAGGAATACTCCTTAGAGGTGGAACATACTATTCCCAACCCCGAATTTGACTTTGTATGTCCCAAATGCGGATCCAACCATATTTATCAGGATGAAAAACCGGGTGGTCTATTTGGAATCAGCTGGCTGTTTCTGGGATTTCCCTTAAAAATTCCTGCTAATATTTATCATTGTTATTATTGTGGTAACGAGTTTAAACATTAATTAAAAAAAGAAAATCATGAAGATCATCTGTATAGGAAGAAATTATAGTGAACATGCCAAAGAATTGGGCAATGAAATTCCTGAGAAACCTGTCATTTTCATAAAACCTGATACCGCAGTCCTGAAAGGAAATGACTTTTATCTTCCCGAGTTTTCCAATGATATCCATTATGAACTGGAAGTGGTGATTAAAATTTCCAAGGGAGGAAAATATATTCAGAAAGAAGCGGCTCATAAACATTATGAAGAAATAGGCCTTGGAATTGATTTCACTGCCAGGGATCTTCAAAGTGAGCTCAAGTCCAAAGGCTTACCATGGGAACTGGCTAAAGGTTTTGACGGCTCGGCCGTTATCAGCCCCTTCTTTAAAAAAGAAAATTTCAACCTTGAGTCCTTACACTTCTCCTTATTAAAAAGTAAAGAAAAGGTACAGGACGGCCATACGAAGGATATGATTTTCAGCTATGATGATATTATTGCTTTTGTATCTCAATATTTTACCCTGAGAGTGGGAGACCTGATCTTTACGGGAACTCCGAAGGGGGTAGGCAAAGTTCAGGAAAACGACATACTGGAAGCCTACCTTGAAAATGAAAAAGTGCTAGACATAAGAGTTTTATAGGATATTATCATGTATTCATTATTGTTTCTGGTATTTTTTTCTTATCTTTAGTAAACAAAATGTAAGGTTATGGTAAATATTATATTACCCATAGATTTTGGGGATAAAACAGAACAACTGGTAGACGGAGCTGTAAGATTCGCCAAAGAAGTAAACGGAAAAATCCATTTGATCCATGTAGCACCTTCCGATATCGGATTTGCCATCGGAGATATGGGATTCCAGTATTTTCCCGAAGTGGAACAAAATGAAATCCGGGAAGAGCTTGTTCAGCTTAATAAAATTGAGCAAAGAGTTCTGGCTCAGGATGTAGAGTGTGAACACTATCTTAAACAGGGAATCGCTAAAGACATCATTTTAGAATATGCTAAAGCAAAAGGGGCTAACTACATCGTAATGGGTTCCCACGGCAGAAGTGGCTTTTATGATGTGTTCGTAGGAAGCTTAACAAAAGGACTTACCAAAAATTCTCCTATTCCGGTACTGGTAATTCCAATACATGATAATTAAAATTAAATTTTAATCGTTAATATAAAAAAACCGATCAAATTAAAACTTGATCGGTTTTTTACTATATAACCAATTAATTAACCTTCTCTTTTATAAATTTTAGGATCATAATAAGGGTTTTTTCCTTCTGTCGGAGAGTAGTACTCTTTATCTTTGTTTCCTCCTAAGGTTACTACCAAAACATAGCACCAATAAATAAATAACACACAGCAAACAATAAACAGTAACCAGTTCAGCACATTACCCAATGCATCATAGAAACCGAAAGACCATTTAAAAACTTTGCTTAAGAATAACCAGAAAGACGTCATTATTTTCCTTTTTTAAATTAACTTTGTACAAATTTAAAAAAAATGTTTAAATTACTTTCAAAAGAAAGCAATATTTTTTCAATTCCTGTTTATATTGGTTTTCTTCTTTTAATAGTAATAATATTTAACATCCTGAATTTCAATACTTACGAAGCAATAATCGCCGGAATTACATTTATCGGAATTGCTTTGGGATATTTTTGTTTTAACAGTATAGCCCTTAATTATCAGACTCATTTACCGTTATTTTTATATACTTTTTTCATATTCGGGCTTTATCCCGGAAATTTAGATATCGGAATAGCCGTTGCCCTGCTTACCAATTCCTTTCTTTTATTGCTTCTTACCAGTACTGATGAGGACATCAGAAAGAAATCTTATGTGCTGGTAGGCTCTATCGTAGCGTTAAATTTCATCTTTCTGCCTACGACATGGCCCATGGCTATCTTTGTGATTATCCACGTTATTGCTACATCCGAAAGAATAAGCTTAAATATCTTCAGGTTCCTTCTGGGAATCATACTTATTGTGATCAGCTATTTTTCCATTATGTTTTTCCTTCAGTTCACCACCTGGAATCTGGATTATTTCCCGTTTGGAAAAATGACACTGGTAACGGATTACTCGGATCTTTATCCTTTAATTCCGATTGCCTTAATGCTGATCTATGCCGTATATGACCACTTTAGAAACTATAATAAAAAAAGTCCGACGAGCAGGTACAAATACACTTTTCTGCTGGTATTCTGTGTAGCTCAGCTGGTGACCATCATATTGTACATGAATAAACGCTATGAGTATCTGTTACTTTTAGCTTTTCCTTCCAGTATCATTCTGAGCCGAATGCTACGGTTTTTACCGAAATTCTGGATGAAAGAGGTCAATTTATGGCTTATTCTTATAAGTTTGCTCACTTATAAATTAGGAACTTATTTTCAATTATTTTAAAAGATTATGATACAGATAGATGATAAATTAATTTCTGAAGATATATTTTCTGAAGAATTCGTTTGTAACCTTACCAAATGTAAGGGTGCATGTTGTGTAGAAGGTGATGTAGGGGCCCCGCTCGATAAAGAGGAACTGGAGATACTGGACCGTATTTTCGATAAAATAAAACCTTATCTGACCCAGGAAGGTATAAAAGCTTTGGAAGAGCAAGGAACATGGACTACGGATCCTATGGACGGAATGTATGTCACCCCCATGGTAGAAGACCGCGAATGCGCATATGTAACCTTTGATGAAAAAGGAATCACAAAATGCGGTATTGAAAAAGCATATGAGGATGGAGCCGTAGACTGGCAGAAACCTATTTCCTGTCACCTTTACCCTATCCGTATTACGGAATATTCCACCTTCACCGCCCTGAATTATCATGAATGGAGTGTATGCAGTGATGCCTGTACATTAGGAAAAGAATTACAGGTTCCGGTTTATAAATTCCTGAAAACTCCACTCACCAGGAAATATGGGGAGGAATTTTATACGGTTCTCAGTGAGGCCGCTGAGGAATGGAAAAAAGAATATGGCTCTTAAAATAAAACCCGGAAGATTGATCTTCCGGGTTCTTTTTATATATCAGAATATTTTTATTTAAAATCAGCTTCAGTCACTCCTGAATTGATAACAACTTTAGATGTTTTAATCGTTATTTTCTGACCGTTTCCTTCGGCTTCAATCTCTGCCGGGAATTTTATTCCGTCCACAGTCATATAACTTTTCACGGTTGCATTTCCTTCTTTGGATTCGGATTTATACAGCAAATGGGTTGCTGCATCAAAATAATATTTTCCATGATCGGAAGTCAGGACATTATAATCTTTTCCATCCAGTTTTTCTACGGTCACCGTTTTAAAATTGGCGGCATCATATCCTAAGGCATCAATGGTTTTTCCTTTTTGAAGTTCCGGTATTTTATCAGCAGGAATATCATTTTTGGTTCCCATCTGGTCAAAATATCCTTTCTCACCATCAAAAAGCTGAGTCATCTGCTGACCCATTACCGTTTGTACGGATTTGAACTTATTACCCATTTTTTTAGTATTCATAGAAATTTCCATTCCCTGTACACTAAGGGTATTATCTGTAATGGTAGTTTTTACCGCTTCCAATTTATCTTTTCCTCCCAACGCAGTAAGATAGTTATCAATTACCTGTTGGGGAGTTAACTGTGATTTAGTGGCTTCCACTTTAGCCGCAGCTGTTTTTTGTGCGATCGCCGGTGTGGAGAACAAAACAGCACAGAAAAACGGAACAATGATCTTTTTCATATAGTTTATTTAAAAAGTAAATATATGAATATTGATTGAATTAGAAATCTGAAGGGCATAAAAAACCACCAAGATTTTGGTGGTTTGAAAAGTTTATAAAAACTCCATTATTTTTTAAGTTCTTCCAGGAAGTCATCATGAGAAATTTTAGTTTCCTTCTTTGATGCCTTCTCAAGGATGATATCTTTCAATTTTGCCATAGCAACCTCAGAAGAAATCTGACGTACCTGCTCCTGATCTTTCAGCATTTCAACAGCATATTTCTGAATTTCTTCATCTCCTAAATGGTGGATTCCATAGATTGCCAATTGATTTCTTACCAATTGTTCAGCTTGTGCCAAAACATCTGTGTAATCAATCTGAACTTCATTATCACTCATCAGTTTACCTTCGATGATCTGGTATTTCAACTGATTTTTCTCAGCATTTAAAATTTCTTTTGCCTGCTCTTCAGATTGAATATTCTGATTAGAGAAAACTAACCATTTTACCAAGAAATCTTCCGGAAGCTTTACTTCTTCTTTTTCAGTAACCTGCTCCAATACTTTATTCACAAAGTGAACATCAGCATTTTGCTGGAAATATTCATCCAATTCGGATTTTACTTTTTCTTTAAGCTCATCTTCAGATTTAATATTTCCTTCTCCGTATACTTTATCGAAAAGATCCTGGTTAAGCTCTGCAAGGTTTAAGCTGTAGAAATCTTTTACTTTCACTTCTACTTCCGCATGGTGTAAATGCTCTGCTTCTTCTTTGCTGAAACCTAGTTCTTTCGCCAAGTTCTCATCGCTCTGAAGCGTTTCTTTAGAAACTTTTACAGAACCGTCCATTTTCAAAGATTTCACCAATTTGAAAGCTTCTTTGTTTTCAGCTGTAATGGTTACATTCTTTGGATGGTGGTGGTGTTCTCCTTCTGCATCTTCTTCCACAACCTGGGAAATTTCCAAGGCTACATAAGAGTCTTTAGTGATTTTGTCTTGCGGAACCTGCTCTGCAAAACGTTTCTGCATATTTTCTATGCTTTTATTGATTTCTTTTTCAGAAGCCTCTACTTTATAGTGAGGAGCTTCATATTTAGCCAAATCGATAGTAAAGTCAGGCTCATACCCCACTTCAAAAGCAACCTCCAGCTGATCTGCATTGTGATCAAATTCATTTACAGGCTGAGGAACTGGCTGCCCAACTAATCTCAGTTTGTTTTCGTTAACGTAGTTATTTAAAGCATCAGAAACCTGCTTGTTGATTTCTTCAAATGCAATCCCTGCTTCATATTGTTTTCTAACCATACTTAAAGGCACTTTCCCTTTTCTGAACCCAGGAACTTGCGCATTTTTAGCATAATTAATCAATTGCTTTTCTACTTTGTCTTTGTAGTCAGATTTTTCCAATGTTACTGTAAGTAATGCACTTACATCATCATGGTTTTTTGCGGTAACCTTCATTATTGATTAAAATTTTAGGTTGCAAAAATATGAAATTTTTATGAAAATAACTCATTTCAAATGAATTCTTAAGCATTCAAATATTTATAAAAATAAAAACCACTGAAAGTTCCAGTGGTTTTAACATTAAAAATAAACGTTTTTACTCGATCGTGATCAGGGCATTTACATCTGTTTCTCCTCCTGTTACACTTCCCTGCTGATTGGTGGCAGAGGGTACATTCATATTTACGGAAGTAGGGGTATGAATTAATTTAAGACCCAATTTTGCCGCAGAAGGGGTACTGTTAACTTTCCATTCTGTTTTAAGACCTATTCTCGTTCCGTCCTCCCTTGTAATATCATCGGCAGTTCTAAGAATATTTACATCTACTCCTGAAAATTCATAGGTAATGAAATGCTCTTCTTTCTCTTCTTCTATTTCAGCATTGGCACTGTGATAATGATCATCATGCTTTACCTGGAAATCAAGGCTTACTATATAGGTTTTTCCATTTTCAAGAATAAGATTGGGAGTGGCTACCCCTCCGATGATGCTGATCGTCTGTTCATTGGTAGCGTCATTTTTATCTACCAGCTTCATTTCCACTTTTTCTATTTCTTCGTGTTCATGGATATCCTCCGGAATATCATTATCATTTCTACAAGAGGATAATAAAACAGCAGTAAATAGTACTAATATGATATTGAATAGTTTTTTCATTTTGAATTTAATTTAAGTTTTAATTAAAAATTATATTTAAGAGTAAGCACGAAGTTTCTTCCCGGTTCGTCCATAAAATATCTTAATCTGTTGAGATATTCCCGGTACTCTTTATTAAAAATATTATTGATTCTGAAATTTACATTCAGGTTTTTAAATACATCTGCACCTATTGAAGCATGAAATAATGTATAGGCAGCCGGCGGAGTGCTGAAGTCTATTTCTCTGCTCACCAGGACACCGTCTTCTATAAAATCAACATTCTGGTTTCTGATCGGAAAACGTTTTTGTTTAAATACATTTTCATTTTCGAGTCTTACATAGAAATTGGCAGGCTTAGACAATTTAAATTCCACCGCATTTCTGAGGTTGGCCGGCATCATCAGAATCAGAGGTTCATCATTGGATAAATCATCTCCTCTCAAAGCACTGAAACTGGTGCTCCACTTAAGGTTATCGAGGATATTCAACTGGGCATCCGCATCAATTCCATAAATCCTGGCTTTGATCTGCTGATAATCCCAAACCTGGAAGACTCCTCTGTTGGTAGACTGTATTCCGGCCGGAACCTGATTAATAAAACTGTCCGAAAACATGAGATACGGATTGGCTTCAATCTGTAATCCTTTTAAAACATTCAGATGGGCTATTAAAGAAAGATTGACATTATACACTTCTTCTTTTTTGATGCGTAAGTCTCCTTTTTCCATAATTGCCGCGGAATGGTGAAGTCCGTCTGCAAAGAGTTCGGCAGGGTTTGGGGCCCGGTCTGCTCTGGAAAGGTTTAATTTAGCCTCAAAGTTTTTACCCGGCTTATAATTCAGTCCCAGGTTCGCCGAAAAATTATGATAATCCAATATAGGACGTGTCAGAACCCTACTGTCGTTTTCCTGAATAAAAAATTCCGGAAATACATTGGCATATTTTGAATTCCATTCTGAAGCATCATAATATTTATAAGCATCATACCTGGTGAAATCATATCTGGCACCGGCTTCCATATTCAGTCTGGAATTAAAGCGATATTTAAATACGGAAAAGACACCTGCATCATATCTGTAATAATCAGGGATAAGGCGTCTTGCTTTTGTCGCGGGGTTTGGATAGTTATCCTGGAAACCACCCGAAATTCCACTTTCCAGGCTCCAGTTCCCTCTTTCCAAAAGATGCGTAAGGCTCACATTATGAGTAATCAGCCTTAGATCCATAGAGGGCAGATCATTCAATTCGCCTCTTCTGATGTCATATTCTTTGCGGCGGTTCAGCTGGAAACTGTACTGGAAGCTCAGTTTTCCAAAATCCGCAAAACGTTTATAGGCCGAGATTTTAGCGATATGATGGCTTACTTCCTGTTTAGGATTGGTAATGTCATAACTAAAATCATCCAAAAAGTAAGGCTGCCCCAGGTTAATCGCTTTATAAAAATCTTCAGGACTTCCCAGATGGGCTCCTTTATAGATTCCGAACTCCTGATTGATCACGCTGTAAGAGACATCAAAACCCTGCATAAAGCTATGGTTTCCAAAGGAAAAATTAAATGAATTAACTTCTGCTCCCGTATTCTGAAGGGTATGGTGAGGTACGTAGATATCTCCCAGCTTCTTATAGCTTCCTCCTGTTTTTACAAACCATTGGTTTTCCCAGGCTTTTGCTACATTCGCCGATAACTCTCCACCTCTTCCATTGGAAATTCCCGACAGCTTGATATTCCCCATCACCGTATCCTTTTTTGGAAGTACGGAAGGTTCCAGCACTACAACTCCGCCTACGCTTTCATTTCCATATTTAAGAGCGGAAGCTCCTTTGATCACATCGATGTGTTCAAATTCATTGACGTCTACATTCGGAGCATGTTCCACACCCCATTCCTGCTCCGCCATTTTCACTCCGTTATTAAGAATGGAAATACGGCTTCCGTATAATCCATGAATAACCGGTTTTGTAATATTATTACCGGTTTTCAAAGCTGTAACGCCCGATATCCTGGATAATAAGTTTCCTAAATTCTCTGTGGAATTACGCTCTATTTCCGTTTTATCGAGTGTTTTAAGTATTAAAGAACCACTGTTTTTATGAGTCCCGTGGATCGTCACTGTTTCAATGTCCTCCACATGATGTTCCAGAATAATGGTCAGATGAATATCCTTCTCAATTCTTACATTTTCAGTATAGTCATTGCATGCAGGATGCTTAGCGACAAGATTGTAAGTTCCCTCAGGTACTTTATTGAAAGAAAATTTTCCTTTCTTATCTGTTCTAGCCGTATAATCACCTATTTTCACTTCTGCGTTATCCAGCATTGTTTTGTTGTGAAAATCCTGTACGGTTCCCTCTACAGTAAAAGTTTTCTGAGCGTCTATAATGATCCACCCGCAAAGGATCAATAATAAGCTGTATATTGATTTCATAGTAAATATAAAGATTGTTGTACTTCAACAGTACATGGTAAAAGTGTGAAAATTTGAATGGATCAAATCTTGGGTATAAAAATTTGCTTACGGCTATCTTATACAATCGTCATTACGGTCTGGAAATAGAAGTACCAGACAGTTCCTGAAAGATCATAAGATCAACCAATAAGAAATTTAACTACTATGAAATCGCGGGAGGGCCCCGAAGCTGAAAAGTAAACCTGGTTTGTGACCAGATTCTTTCCTGCAGGGCAAAAATTTGTTCTACTTCATGGTTATAACCTTCAAAGCTCAAATGAAATTCTTCAGGCACCAGGAAGTTACCCGTTGCAAGGAAATGGCAGGCCAGACAGTCTCCGGCTTTTTCTACCGCTACATTTTTAGAAATGCTGTGTTCTGATTTTTTAAGATTAAAACTTTTAAAATAATCAACAGCATCATGATGGTGAAAACTCTGGGAAAATAACGCAATAAAGTATATCCCGAACAAAAGTTTCGAAATATAACTTCTCAATTGCTTGTCTTTTTTCCTATTCACCCTTCAAAAATAAAAAAATTATTCTAATTGAGAGCCCAAATACTCCCATTCCTGTAAAGCCAAGTCTAAATCTTCTTTAGTTTTATTATACTTTTCTAAAGTTTCATCAGTAGGATTTTCTTTTTCAAAGGAAGATTCCAGTTCCTGAACGGCATTTTCAAGCTCAGAAATTCTCTCTTCTACCTTTTTTATTTTATTTTGAATATTCTTTTGATCTTTACTTACAATGGCAGGCTTTTCATTGACCGGCTTCGGAGTTTCTTTCTTCTCTTCCGCTTTCGGAGCTTCTTCCTGACGAAGTTTTGCTTTTTCAATGGAGATCTCCCTGATGCTTTCTTTTTGTCTGTATTCAAGATATTCATCAATATTTCCGAGGAATTCTTTCATTTTTCCGTCGCGGAACTCAAATATCTTATCACAAAGACCCTGCAAAAATTCCCTGTCGTGCGAAATGACAATCAGCGTTCCTTCAAACTTTTGTAAAGCCAGCTTTATAATTTCTTTGGACTGAATATCGAGGTGGTTGGTAGGTTCGTCCATGATCAGCGTATTGAAAGGACGCAGTAAAAGCTTACAAAGTGCCAGACGGTTTCTCTCCCCTCCTGAAAGCACTTTTGTTTTTTTATTCACCGCTTCCCCCTGAAACAGGAAAGATCCTAATAAATCCCTTACTCTTGGGCGGGTTTCTTCTGTTGCGGAATCTTCAGCTTCTTCCAATACCGTTTTATTCGGCGTAAGAACTTCTTCCTGATTCTGGGCAAAATACCCGATATTTACGTTATGTCCCAGTGTCCAGCTTCCAGAATAATCTTTAATTTCTCCTGCAAGAATTTTAGCTAAAGTTGTTTTCCCCTGTCCGTTCTGTCCCAGCAGTGCAATCCTGTCGCCTCTCTGAACAAAGAAGTCTACATTATCAAAAACCTTTTTATTTCCATAGGATTTCCCAAGGTTTTCCGCTTCAAAGATGACTTTCCCGGGAACTACGGATTGAACGAAACGGATATTGAATTTAGATACATCTTCCGTATCCACCTCTATACGGTCAATCTTATCCAGCTTTTTAATAAGAGACTGTGCGAATGATGCTTTGGTAGCACTTGCACGGAATTTATTAATATTATCTTCCATCTGCTTGATCTCGGCATCCTGGTTCTTTTTAGCCTGGATCAGCTTTTCACGGCGTTCTTCACGCATTACCAGATATCTGGAATAGTTGGCTTTATAATCATCAACCTTTTTATTGTTGATATCAAAAGTCCTGTTACAAACAGCCGTCATAAACTGTTTATCGTGACTCACAAGAACAATAGCTCCGGGATAATCCTTCAGGAAGTTTTCCAGCCAGATGATGGATTCCATATCGAGGTGGTTGGTAGGCTCATCGAGCAGCATGATATCGTTTTTCTGAAGAAGAAGTTTCGCCAATTCGATTCTCATTCTCCATCCTCCTGAAAATTCATCTGTAATTTTCTGAAAATCATCAGCTTTAAATCCCAAACCGAATAATACTTTTTCCATGTCTCCTTCAAGATTATAGGCATCATGGTTCATCAAAAGATCATTCAGTTCCGTCATTTTATGGATCAAATCAGTATACGCATCGCTTTCGTAATCCGTTCTTGTAGCCAGCTGATGGTTCACGTCTTCCAATTCCGTTTTCCATTGGTTGATCTGTTCAAAGGCCTGCATGGTTTCATCCCATACCGTTCTTCCTTTCACAAAATCAAGATCCTGTTTTAGGAATCCAATGGTAACGTTTCCATCGGGAACCACATTTCCTTCGAAGAATGTAATTTCTCCGGAAAGCATTTTTAATAAAGTAGATTTCCCCGCTCCATTTTTACCTACCAAACCTATTTTATCATCTTTTTTAATGGTAAAATTTACATTTTGAAACAAATAGTTCCCTGAATGATGTAATCCTAAACCTTGAACCGAAAGCATTTAAATGAATTATTAAGAATTAATACTGATTTCCGGCTGCAAAAATAAGGAAAATAAAAAGACTTTCCACAGAAATAAAGAAAGCCCTACAAATTGTCATTCAGAGCACAGTGAGGATTCCCAGTATCTTCGGGAATTATAATGAAGATCAATTAAAATCTCATGTCTAAAATCAATAATTTCTTACGGTAATATGATAACAGCTCTGTTGTTTTTCTTTGATATAATGAATACGTCCTGCATCAGCATAATACTTCAGAACCTTTTCCAGTGCCTTTTCCATTTTAGGATTATTTTTCAGGGTATTATTGAATCTCACATAGGAAATATCGAAGGAATTTCCATAATTATGGGAGCTGATACCCAGGGAAGCGTTGGAATTTACACGTCTTAATCTGCATTGGTCCTCCAAGGTTCTTGTTACGGAAGTAACCGTAAATGTTGCTCCTTTTGTTTCTTTACTGAACCTCGCCCCCATTCTTTCCAGCGTTATTTTCGCCTTGGAGACCATATAAGGCCTGCTGTAATCTAATTTCTGAACCCTGTACCCCTTTCCTGTTTTTTTGATACTGTGAAGTCTGCCTTTATCAATATACCGCTGTACCGTTTTTGTATCTTTAAGAATTTTAATGCCGAAACTTTTTGAAGCATCAAGGTGGGGCTTATACAGAATTGTAGGTTCTACTTTAGCAATTTCCGTAAGATCATAACAAGGCAGTGTTTTCTTTGCGGTCTGGGTATAGTGGTGGTTCCATATAAGACACATGATAATCCCGCTCAGATACTTTTTCATTCAATAAAGACTTTTAAAATTTTTAAAATAAAAATACAGGTATTTTATTATGCCAAATTTTCAAGCAATAATCAAGCCTAAATTAAACAATTTAACAATTATAGCCCGTTATGATTTAAATAAATCAAAATTAAAATTTCATTTAAAAAAGCAATATTTGTTTCCAAAGCATCAATTTATTAAAATTTAACTTTATATTTGGTTTTATTAAAAACAAACAATTATGACTAAAAAACTATTTGCCGAATTTTTCGGTACGTTCTGGTTAGTTTTCGGAGGCTGTGGTAGTGCAGTTTTCGCAGCTGGTGTTCCCGACATTGGTATCGGACTTTTAGGTGTAGCTTTAGCCTTTGGTCTTACCGTTCTTACCATGGCCTATGCCGTAGGGCATATTTCAGGAGGACATTTTAATCCTGCCGTTTCTTTCGGATTATTAGCAGGAGGCAGATTTCCTGCAAAAGACCTGATTTCTTATGTAGCTGCCCAATGTCTTGGAGCAATTGCTGCTGCTGGATGCCTTTACGTTATCTTAAATGGTGCAGGTGCTTTTACGACAGAAGGTCCCGGAGCTTTCGCCACCAATTTTTATGATTTGCCGGGCTATCAAAACAGAAGTTATTCCATGGGAGCAGCATTTTTAGCTGAATTCCTTTTAACTGCATTCTTCCTTATTGTTATTATGGGAGCAACAGATAAATGGGCTAACGGAAAGTTTGCCGGAATCGCAATTGGTTTAGCCTTAACTTTGATCCACCTTATTTCTATTCCTATTACCAACACTTCTGTAAACCCTGCCAGATCTTTATCTCAGGCTGTTTTCGTTGGAGGAATTGCCATGTCTCAGCTTTGGCTGTTCTGGGTAGCTCCGATCCTTGGAGGAATCACAGGAGGTCTTATCTATAAATTTTTATTACAGAAAGATCAGCACGAAGCTGCTGCTTAATAATTTAAGAATAAACATACAATCAATACAAAAACCATCTGAAAACAGATGGTTTTTATTTTTAAATCATAATCAGCTAGGAAACCAATAAGCTGCAACCTCTGATATCGGAATGGTCTATCCTTCCCAATACCTGAAATTTATTGCCCTGTATTTTCCCCAGATCCTGAGTAGCTATAAAGGAACATGAATGAATATTGGCAAGATCTATGATATTGATCGCTCCGGTCCTTCCTTCTTTTTCGTAGCTAAAAGGGTCTTCTGCATTTCTAATCATAACTTTCATCCAGGCCGGACATTCGTATTCGTTATTTCCAAGGGAATAAGCCTGGGAAAGCAGTTCCGTCATAGAATATTCGGAATAAATGGTATCTGTTCCAAAGCCATTCTGTAAAATTTTCAGCAATTCATCTTTTGTCATTTCTTCCTTTCTTCCTTTCATTCCTCCGGTTTCAATGACAACCAGATTTTTAAGGACATTCAGGTTTTCATTCTTTCTTTCGGACTCACAGTAATCCAGAAAATCCAAAAGGGCAAAGGAAACGCCAAAAAGAATTATTTTTTCTTCTTTAAGTGTATTCAAGAGATCAAATAATTCGGAATGATTATAAAGGAAATATCCGTTTTCCTTCTTCCCGGATTTATTCATCAGATAATCCACCATATAAATCAATGAAGAATTCTGCCTTTCCAGATAACTGGGCAGCAGTCCCAGAAAAATAAAATCTTCCGGCCTTCCTATAAATTTCGCAAAGCTTCTGTAAATACTTTCTTTATAAAGGTCTTCGTTCGCTATAAAATGTCTGGAAAGGTTCATCTGCGTTGTTCCGGAACTCTGAAAATAAAGATCAGCCGAAACGTTTCCGTCCAGTATCTTATGGTTTTTAAACATTTCTATGGGTAAAAACGGAATTTCATTCAGCGCATTTACCGTAGCCGGGCTGATATTCAGATAATCTACAAACTTACGGTAGATCTCTATGTTCCGGTATTGATAATTGAATGTACGAAGAGCAGCGCTTAAAAAGTCTTCGTCGGTTTGTATGTTAAATATATCTTCCAACTTTCCTGCAAATTGTAATTTACTATTCTTTAATTTTCGTCAACAAAAAATATACACCTAAAATCCAATGATTTAATATTTTTTTATCTCAAATTTCATTTTTGGTCAAGTTTTTGCTACTTAATATTTGGAATATGGATTAAAAACAGACAATGAGTTTATACTCATTCTGGAAATTACCTCTTAACAGGGGTAATTTTTTTTATTTTTATTTTTCAAAAGTCTTTAATTCAAAGTCCTGTTCAAAAACGCCATAGGTAAAATAGGAAATCCAGTCTCCCAAATTAATATATTTTGCATTTTTAGGCAGGTCCAGAATCATCGGAAGATGACGGTGCCCGTAAATGAAATAATCAATATTTTCCTTTTCAAGCTTTTTCTTTGAATAAAGAATTAAAAATTCCTTGTCTTCACCGAGAAATTCTTTATCCTCTTCTCCTGAGATCATTTTATTTTTCTGAGACAGGTATAATGCGATCTTCATGGCAATATCCGGGTGCAGCCATTTGAAAGCCCATTGAGCAATAGGGTTTGTAAACAGCTTTTTCATTCTTTTGTACCCTTTATCTCCCGGCCCGAGCCCATCCCCGTGAGCCAATAAGAACTGCTTTCCTGCAATTTCAAAATATTGTTTCTGGTAAAATACGGTACAGCCAATCTCTTCTTCCAGGTAATCCTTCATCCACAGATCATGGTTTCCTACGAAAAAATAAACATTAATTCCCCTGTCTTTTAATTCTGCAATTTTCCCCAGCACCCGCACATATCCTTTAGGAATCACGTATTTCCATTCGTGCCAAAAATCAAATAAGTCTCCCATCAGAAACAATATCTGTGCATCTTCTTTGATTTCATCCATCCAGCGGATAAACCTTTCTTCTCTAGGCTTACTATCTTTCGGCGTAGGGGCTCCGAAATGCTGATCGGAAGCAAAATACACCTTTTTACCGGGTTCCAGATTAATAATTGTTTTTAGCACGACTGTGTTTTTCGTTAGGTAAAATATTAATTATCTTCTGCAAACCATTCACCATAAGAATTTTCCGTCTCATGCAGCTTGAGATAAGCCAGGCTTACCTCAGGTGAAAGTTTTGATTTTATTTTGGCTGCGATAGCGTACAACATATTTTCGCAGGTAGGCTGAAAACTGCAGTAGATAACCTTATGTCCTTTTCCTTCCAGGTCTTCCCCCAGTTCTTTATGGGGAGAAAGTGCATTGATAAGGACTGCATGATCCCATACGTCTACAATTTCAGATTTAACGATACTTTTTATATCTCCAAAATCCACTACCATTCCGTTCTTTGGATTATTCAGATCATTGACCGGCTTTCCTTTAACAGTCACAAAGAGTTTATAGGAATGTCCGTGCATATTTTTACATTTTCCATCGTAATTATACAGGACATGAGCGGTTTCAAAAGTGAAAATTTTGGTAATTCGTATCATGATGCAAAGATAGCGATTTGCTGCGAGTCCATAAAAAAACCTCCTCAAAACTGAGAAGGTTTCCTGTAAAGAAATTTTATGGAATTCGCTTACGCTATTTAATGGAATTGTGCTGTTTCAGTAGAGTCTTTCATGGCTACCGTAGCCGAAGATCCATTGGTAACAACGGTCTGTACCTCATCGAAATACCCCGTTCCTACAAACGACTGGTGTTTTACGGCTCTGAAACCTTGTTTCTGTAAAGCAAACTCACGCTCCTGAAGCTCGGAATAACCTGCCATACCTTTTTCTTTATACGCTAATGCCAATTCGAACATAGCGGTATTCAGGGCATGGAAGCCTGCCAGTGTGATAAACTGGAATTTATAGCCCATTTTTGCCAGCTCTTCTCGGAATGTGGTCATTTCTTCAACGCTTAATCTTGCTGCCCAGTTAAATGACGGGGAACAGTTATAAGCTAACATTTTATCCGGAAATTTCGCATGGATTCCTTCTGCAAATTTTCTTGCCTGCTCCAGATCAGGATTTGAGGTTTCCATCCAGATAAGATCTGCATACGGCGCATAGGATAACCCTCTGTCGATTCCCTGCTCCACTCCGTTTTTCACTACATAAAATCCTTCGGAAGTTCTTTCTCCTGTTACAAATTTTTTATCTCTGTCATCAATATCCGAAGTTAATAAATCTGCGGCATCAGCATCCGTTCTTGCAATAATTACAGAAGGAACTCCACATACATCGGATGCCAAACGGGCTGCAATAAGTTTATTAATCGCTTCCTGAGTAGGAACTAAAACCTTTCCTCCAAGGTGTCCGCATTTTTTAGCGGAGGACAGCTGATCTTCAAAATGGACCGCTGCAGCTCCGGCTTCAATCATTTGCTTCATCAATTCAAAGGCATTAAGATTTCCTCCGAAACCTGCTTCTGCATCGGCAATAATCGGAACCAGATATTCTTTATCCCCTCCTCCGTTTACGGATTGGATCTGATCTGCTCTCAGCAGGGCATTGTTGATTCTCTTCACTACGGAAGGCACTGAATTAGCCGGGTAAAGGGATTGGTCAGGGTACATTTCGCCTGATAAATTGGCATCAGCCGCTACCTGCCATCCTGAAAGATAAATAGCTTCAAGACCTGCATCTACTTCCTGCACCGCCTGGTTTCCCGTTAATGCCCCCAGTCCTGCCACATAGTTCTGAGCATTAAGCTTTTTCCAGAATTTTTGGGACATTTCCGTAGCAATAGTATAATCAAGCTTATAGGAGCCTCTGAGTTTGAGGACATCTTCTGCCGTATACGTTCTTCTTATACCGTTCCAACGGGGATTTTTAAGCCAATCCTGTTCTAAAGCGTGGATTTGTTCTTGTCTTGTTTTCATATTATTGGGGATTTTTAGATTATTATGTTCTGTTGTATTAATTAAATAAAAGGGTAAGCTTTTAATGTTAAAAACTCTTCAAATTCATCTGAAAAAATAAGCTCATTGAACAGTTGTTTTGCGAGATCAAATTTTCCTTCTTTAAATCGTTTTTCTCCTACATAGTCTTTTATATTTTCCATCTCTTCTTCTTCCCATTCCAGCACCTTATCTTGATTTAAAATTCTTCCGTCAGCCAGTTTAGCTTTGTTTTTCAGCCATTGCCAGATCTGCGTCCTTGAGATTTCAGCCGTTGCCGCATCTTCCATCAGATTATAAATGGCTGCTGCTCCTACTCCCATTAACCAGCTTTCGAGATAAAGGATTCCTACGTTGATATTCTTACGGACTCCTTTTTCAGTGATCTCCCCTTTAGGTATTTCCAAAAGGTCAGCTTCTTTAATCTGGTAATCAAATTTTTTATCGATCTGATTGGCGGAAGGCATATACTGATCAAAAATATCTTTAGCGACTGACACCAGCCCCGGGTGTGCTACCCAAGTTCCGTCATGTCCGTTTTTCACTTCACGCTCTTTGTCTGCTTTCACTTTATTAAAGGCCTGAGTATTGGCTTCATCATCATTTTTTACGGGAATCTGGGCTGCCATTCCTCCGATAGCATGAACATTCCGTTTATGACAAATCTCAATTACCCTTTTGGAATAGGCTGCCATGAAAGGAGAGGTCATTGTTACCTGATCCCTGTCCGGCACTACAAACTCCGGTAAATTCCTGAACTTTTTAATGTAGGAGAAAATATAATCCCATCTTCCACAGTTCAGTCCGGCACTGTGTTCTTTTAATTCATATAAAATTTCATCCAGCTGAAAGGAAGCCGTAATAGTTTCTATCAATACAGTTGCTTTGATGGTTCCCTGTGGAATTCCCAAATAATTCTGAGAAAAAACAAAGACATCATTCCACCATCTTGCTTCTTCATAATGCTCCAGTTTTGGAAGGTAGAAATAAGGACCACTTCCTTTTTCAAGGAGTCTCTCCGCATTTCTGAAAAAATAAATTCCAAAATCGGTTAAGGAACCGGAAGCTTCTTCTCCGTCTATCTGAATATTTTTCTCCGGCAGATGTAATCCTCTCGGTCTGATAAGGAGTACCGCCGTTTTTTCATTGAGCCGGTAAGATTTTCCCTGTTCATTGGTAAAATCAATTTTCCTGTTAACAGCATCTGTAAGATTAATTTGTCCCTCCATACAGTTTTTCCATGTAGGAGAATTACTGTCTTCAAAATCAGCCATAAAGGTTTGAGCTCCGGAGTTAAGAGCATTAATGATCATCTTACGATCCACCGGACCGGTAATCTCTACTCTCCTGTCCTGAAGATCTTCAGGAAGTTCAGCGCATGACCAATCTCCATTTCTTATTCCTTCTGTCTCTTTTGGAAATGAAGGAAGATCTCCGTGATCAAATTTCGACTGATTTTGTCTTCTTTTATTTAAAAGTTCAATTCTTCTGGAATTAAACTGCTGATGAAGCTCTGTTAAAAAATCAATTAATTTTTGATTAAAAACTTCTTTAAACTGCGATTCTGCCTTTACTTGTAAGCGGTTTTTAGTTTCCATACTCCTTATTTTGAATGACTTGATGTTACAAACATAAATAAAAATTTTCACAAATAGCGAACGTTCGCTATTTTTTTTGAAAAAAATATTATGCGAATAATCGCAATCATTCTCTATATTTGAATTATGAATTCGGAAAGTGACTTTATCAAAACTATTTTTGGGCTTAAGCTGAAACAGCAAAGACAAAGGAAAAACTGGTCTTTACAGGACCTCGCTACGAAGACCGGATTATCCAAATCTTATCTGAACGAAATTGAAAACGGAAAGAAATATCCCAAACATGATAAGATCATTCAGCTTTCCGAAGCTCTTCAATGTACTTTTGATGATCTTGTGTCCACTAAGCTGGATAAAAGCATGGCTCCTTTTAATGAAATTCTGCAATCGGATTTTTTCAAGGAAGTCCCGTTGGAGCTGTTTGGAATTAATAAGAGTAACCTCATCAGCATTATCAGTGACGCTCCTAAAAAGGTAACCGCTTTCATTACTGCATTAATAGAAATTTCTAAGAATTACAATCTGGGAAAGGAACGTTTTTACTTTGCGGTATTAAGATCCTTCCAGGAATTGTATGATAATTATTTTCCGGAAATTGAAGACAAGGTAATTTCATTTGCAGATCAGCATTCATTAAAGCTCAAAAAAAATTTAAAGACTGAATCTTTTGAAAGTATTCTTATTGAAAAGTTTCATTATACGATCCGTTCGGAAGATTTTGAAAAATATGAAGCATTAGGTCATCTCCGTTCTTTGTTTATTCCGGAAAAAAAACTCCTTCTCCTCAACAACAAACTGGAGAAGAATCAAAAGACTTTTATTCTCGCAAAAGAAATAGGCTTTAATGTACTTGAGTTAAAAAACAGACCGAATACATATTCCTGGCTGGACTTCGGAAGTTTTGAAGAAATTCTGAATAATTTTTATGCATCTTATTTTGCAGGAGCTCTTCTTATTCCTAAAAAGCAGCTTACGGAACAGATTTCAGAGTTTTTCCTTTCCAATACATGGGAGCCCGAAAGATTTGCCAACCTTATCAACAGCTTTACCCATTCTCCCGAAACTTTTTATTACCGCCTAACCAATGTTCTTTCATCGGAACTGGGAATTAAAGATGTATTTTATTTGTGCCTGGTCAAAAAGAAAAATTCAGATAAAATTCAGATTTTAAAGGAGCTTCACCTGAATCACCAGCAGGCTCCGCATGCCAATGCTACGAATGAACATTATTGCAGAAGATGGATTGCCGTGAAAAATCTTCACCATCTTAAAGAAAATGAAACTTTAACGGATGCTCAGATCTCTCATTATAAAGATCAGGGAATCAGCTATCTGGTTATTTCCACTTCTCAAAAAAATCCTTTTTCAGATGGAAGTAACCGAAGTTATTGTTTGGGAATTTTACTGAACTCCCAGACCATCAAGAAAATAAATTTTATCAAATCCCCTACTTTGAGAACTATCAATGTAGGAGTTACCTGTGAGTCCTGCAGCATCCCTGAGTGTGAAGTGAGACAGGCTCCGCCTTCCCGATTGGAAAAAGAACAGTTTAATCTTAATATGAAAAATGCGATAGAAAAAATACGAAAAGATAATTTTTAAAACCTAACCCACACCAACACAAATGATACTTGACATTTTATTCCCCAACCGCTGCATACACTGCAACCGGATTATCGACGACGAACCGGTAATTTGCAGCCTTTGCTTTTCTCAAATTCATTTTACTCATTTCCAATATTCCAAGCCTAACATTTTGAGTGAAAAATGCAGTCTTCTGTTTCCTGTTGAAAATGCTTATTCTTTAATACATTTTGAGGAAACAGGTGTAAGCCGGAAATTGATTCATGAGCTTAAATATAAAAGCAGAGAAAAAATCGGAAAAATTTTAGCTGAATGGACCACGGAACGTTTAGATTTCAACCTGGAAAAACCTGATATCATGATAAGTGTCCCCCTTCATCCTAAAAAATTAAGGGAGAGAGGTTACAACCAGCTGCATTTATTTACAGAAACGTTATCTGAGTTTTACCAGATCCCTTTTGACCATGATGCTTTAAAGAGAAATCATTACTCCAAAGCACAGGCCCTGAAAAATAAAGAGCTCCGCCTGGAAACCCAAAATACTTTTTCCGTAACCAAAGATATTTCCGGAAAGCATATTCTTTTAACCGATGATGTCTTTACCACCGGAAATACTTTAGCATCCATTTCATGGGAACTGCTTAGGAAAGGAAATAATAAGGTAAGCGTCCTGGTAATGGCAATGGATATGTAATCCCTTTTATCTCTGAAGCTTTTCGCCGTAACTCAAGTCTCCTGCATCTCCCAATCCGGGAGTGATATATCCTTTGGACGTTAAATCCGGATCGATAACTCCAGCCCAGATCCTGGCATCGGGATAGGCTTTTGAAATGGTTTCAATACCCTGTTTTGAAGCTATTGCCGCTACAATATGAAGCTGAGTCGGCTTGCCATGTGTCAATAAGTCTTTAATCGCCTCAATTAAAGAAGCTCCGGTAGCCAGCATAGGATCTGCGACGATCAATGGTCTCCCTTCTATACTTGGACATGTAAGATAGTCCTGCTTAATGGAAAAGTAATCATTTGCATCATGCTTTCTGTAAGCAGCTACAAATCCGCAATCTGCTTTATCAAAATAGTTCAGGATTCCCTCAAACAAGGGAACTCCCGCACGTAAAATGGTCGTTATAACAGGCTGAACCGCAATTTCCTTTACCTTTATTTTATCTAAAGGAGTCTGAATTTCCACTTCTTTCTGAGCCAAGCTTTTACTGATCTCAAAAGCCGCTACTTCACCAATACGCTCCATATTTCTGCGAAAACGCATACGGTCCTGCTGGACCTCTACATTACGAAGCTCATTAATCCAGGAATTAACTAAAGAAAATTGTGTTGAAAGCTCTGTTACCATATCTTAAAACTTTTACTGCTGTTATAATGAATAAAATCCCTCTTAGATAATATCTAAAAGGGATGTTTTTTATTTCTGTCTAAAATATATTTCTATAGGAACTCCGGTAAAACCGAATTCTTTTCTTAATTGATTTTCCGTAAACCTTTTATAAGGTTCTTTCACATATTGAGGTAAATTACAGAAGAAAACAAATTGTGGTGACGGCGTAGGCAACTGGACACAATATTTGATTTTGATGTATTTTCCCTTAATGGCCGGAGGTGGTGTATTTTCAAAAATAGGAAGCATCACTTCATTAAGCTTGGAAGTTTTAATCTTCTTTTTACGTGCTTCATAAACCTCCATTGCCGTTTCCACTGCTTTTAAAATCCTCTGCTTGGTAAGTGCGGAAACAAATAATACCGGAATATCCTGAAACTGGCCGATCTTATCTTTAATTGCTTTTTCAAAATCCCTCATCGTATTGGTCTTTTTGTCTTCAATAAGATCCCATTTATTGACCAATATTACAATTCCTTTTCTGTTTTTCTGTGCAATCCCGAATATATTCATATCCTGCGCTTCCCAGCCCTGAGTAGCATCCACCATGATAATGACCACATCCGAATTTTCTATGGCACGTACTGAACGCATCACGGAATAAAATTCAAGGTCTTCATTCACTTTGGATTTCTTACGCATTCCCGCGGTATCTACCAAAACAAACTCATGCCCGAATTTATTATAAAGACTCTGAATACTGTCTCTGGTAGTTCCGGCAATATCCGTTACAATATTTCTTTCGTTATCCAGCAAAGCATTGGTCATTGTAGACTTTCCTACATTGGGACGCCCTGCAATGGTAATTTTAGGTAAGCCTTCAAAAGGATCTTTGTAATCAGTGGTCGGAAAATCCTTAACGATATCATCCAGCAAATCTCCTGTCCCGGAACCGGTAGCAGAAGAGAGTGTATAGTATTTTTCTATTCCCAGTTGGTAAAATTCCGTTGCCGGAAGCTCTTCTTTTGATGAATCCACTTTATTTATAACTATATAAATCTGCTTATTCGATCTTCTTAACAGCTCATAAATTTCCTGATCGGTATCGGTAAGACCTTCTTCAACATTCATCATGAAGATAATGGAAGTTGCTTCATCCACCGCCAGCTCAACCTGTTTACGGATTTCCTCTTCAAAAACATCATCGGTACCTACATCATATCCTCCTGTATCAATAACGGTAAATTCTACTCCATTCCAGTCCGATTTTCCGTAATGACGGTCACGGGTAACTCCAGCCGTAGAATCTACGATAGCTTCTCTTTTTTCCAGTAAACGATTAAAAAGGGTTGATTTTCCTACATTAGGACGCCCGACAATGGCAACGATATTTGACATAAAAAAATGTTTAATAAATAATTATTAATGAGTTTCTCCAACTTTTGGAGCTCAATTTTTTTTGCAAAGATAAGGGTTTATTATTTAGGGTGTAAAAAAAGATGCTTTTTAACGGCTGCTATTTAAAATTTAAAACAAAAAATATCGACAATAAAAATTATTACCATATCCAGGTAAAAATCAGTAATAAATAAAAAATAACAACAATAATATAGTTATTTTTAAATGTTTAATAAATTATATGAATAATATCATAACAAAAAACAAATAAGTAGTTTTTATTTAGAAAAATTATAAATAAATTTGCGCCGTTAATTTGTACCCATGAAGAATTTAATTATAATCTTTCTGATGACTTGCTGCGGTCTGTCCGCTCAAACTATTTCAGGGGTTATACAAGACGGAAGGAATGACTCGAATGTTTCCAATGTCCGAATTACGGACGAGTCTACAGGACTATGGACTGTTTCTGATGAAAATGGTAATTTCTCATTAAATTATAATCCGGGAGCCAAACTAATTTTTTCCAAATCCGGCTGGATGAGTGAGAGTATGGTATATAACACTGTTCCAAAAGATAGAGTACAAATAAAGTTATTTCCCGTTTCCATAAGAATACCCGAGGTAAAAATATCTGCCAAAAAAGACAATTTCTCCTCTATTGAGATCAGCGAAGAAGCATTACAAAAAACCCAATCCTTTTCATTAGGAGATGTTTTACAACAATTACCAGGACAATATATTCAGCCGATCAACAATACGGAAATGAAAAATATTGTTTTGCGTACCGCTAACACCCAATCCGTTATAAATTCTTCTGCATATGATCAGGATTTCGGAAATAAAGCATTCGGAACCCAATTAATGATCAATGACGTAACTGTAAGCAACAACAGTAATATGCAGGACTTTAATGCTGCTTATAACAATCCTTTCACGACAGGTTTCAATTTGACTAACAGCAAAGGGAATGTTACGCCTGCACAGCCAAATTACGGTGTGGATCTTCGCCAGATCCCAACGGAAGATATAGAAAAAATAGAAGTTATTGCGGGAGTTCCAGATGCTAAATACGGAGATCTAACCTCAGGATTAATCAAAGTAGAAACAAAAATAGGACAAAGACCTCTACAATTCCAGGCATCTATTGTAGAGGGTACTTATCAAGCCGGGGCGAGTAAAGGTTTTCTATTAAATAAAAAAGGGGACGCTATTAATGCCTCATTCAATTATATGAACTCTACAAGTGATCCCCGTTTTTCCGATGTCACCTATGAAAGGTTCACGGCCAATCTGGGTTGGGCATTCACCAATAAAAGCAAATCGATTCGAAACAGAATGACCTTAAATGTTTCTTCTGATACTAACGAGGGACAAGGTGGAGAAGATGAGTATCATGGTATATATATTAACGCAAAAAATCAGTCTTATTCCTTAACCAACAATACGAATCTTAAATTCAGAAACTCCTGGCTGAAAACCTTTAATGCCAATATCGGTGTTAATTATGCGGACCAGTCTTCCATGAGAAGAAACTTTCTCAATTCTGCGTCCAAACCCTACGGAACTTCATTAACAGATGATGTATATTATGCAAATTACACTCCTTCCCAGTACTTTAACTATAATTATGTAGATGGAAAACCCCTGAACATTTTCCTAGATATGGATGTGAACAGTATTTATAAAACGAATAGCAACTGGATACATAATTTAAGCTTAGGAATCAATTACAGATACAGTGATAATTTCGGGACAGGGAGGTATGGGACTGTAGGACAGTTCGCTGGTATTTCTACCGTGGGAGCTACTTCTAATGGTACAAGGGAATATAATTATTCGGATAATGTGTTATCGATGTCACAGTTCGCAGTGTACATGCAGGATAATATTTTTAAAAAATTTGCTAATCAAAATGTATTGAATGCCAATTTAGGAGTTCGATATGATCTTCAAAATAATTATTCTACAGTATCTCCCAGAGTTAACGCCTCTTATAGAATAAAAAATATCAAACTGCGAGGTGGGATCGGATTATCCACTAAAGCTCCATCTCTCAATCAGGTTTATACAGGCCCGAGATATATTGATATATTGCTAGGTGATTACAGGTTACCCGGGGTTTATTCCGTGGCTATTATGCAAACAGTAGTAACGCCTGCCAATAATGCAGATCTTAAGCCTTCTAAAAGCTGGCGTTCCGAACTCGGATTTGATTTAAACTTGCCTTTTGCCAACTTGGCTCTTACAGGATATAACAATTTCTTATTTGATGGTTTTACTTCTTATTCCAATGTTCTGAATTTACCCAAGGCTAAAGTGGAAGTAACAGCTACAGGAACCGAACTACCGACTTTTGAAATTGTAGGAACAGAAAATTATCGATTTTTACAGACATTACAAACAAACGGATATGATTCACGTGATTTAGGTTTGGAAATGATGCTCGCTTTTAAGAAGATCGAAAGTCTTAATTTAAGTATTGGCCTTAAAGGAGCGTATACCCATACAAAAAGTGAGAAAAAAGTTGAAACCCTGGTAGCTCCTGCCAATGATGATCCAGAAGTTGCCTACGGCATCTTCAATCCTTATCAGGTCACTTCAAAAGTAGCAAGGCTGGGACTATCTTTAGATTATCACCTTCCCAAAGCAGGGATGATTATCTCTATCAATACCGATCATTTTTTAGTGGATTCAAGAACATCTTCGGTTGACACCTACGCTGTGGCTTATTTAGATCAGAACCTGATAAGGCATACAATCACAGAAGCAGATCTTCAAAATCCGGTTATTTCCGCCTTAAGAAGTTCCAGTGGACCTACAGCATATAATCTGGACGGAAAGACCTTTCATAACTTCCATTTGAGAGTGAGCAAAGACTTCCTCAGCGGGATAAGGATTTCAGTTTATCTGAACAATATGTTCAATCTGAAAGTATATGATTCTTACGGTACCAGGTATACCAATTTCACTCCCATTTCTTTTGGAGGTAATATTTCTTATCAGTTTTAATTTTTAAATACTAAATATATATCAACTATGAAAAAACATCTTTTCCTTTTTATACTGTCTCTGGTAATGGTACTTACAGGATGTAGAGATAATGATTTTGAAAACTCTAATGCCCTGGAGCCTGTTGCCTTCAATGTAGCTGTGAAATATGATGCTAATCTAGGAAGTCTCGCTGCTGCTAACGTCAATGTTACTCTAACGAATGATGCGACAGGAGATCAGATCAAAGGAGTAACCGATAGTAACGGGGAGTTAAAACTAACATCCATATTACCGGGAACCTACACCATAATGGCAGATATTAATTTAACCAAACAGAAATACTATGAAACTTTTGGCTTTGAAACCAATAAGGACGAAGTAAGCTTTAATGGCTCTCAGGAAAAAGTAAGTGTTAACATCAATGTAAATTCAACTACTATTGTGCTGGCTAATGGTGTTGTTTCTGATTTTGTAATTAAACAATATTATTATGCCGGTTCTGATACAACACTAGGGGCCTTATTCAGAGATCAGTTCATAGAAATTCACAACAACTCAAACGAAGTCCTTTATGCAGATGGTTTATACATTGCTTTATTAGATGGAAATACTACAAATACCTCTTCTTCTTATACACAATCCAACGGGCAGTACGACTGGAGTTTATCCACTGGAAATAATATAGGTTCTTCAGCCAATACAGATTACGTATATGCTTCTTCCATCATTAAAGTTCCGGGATCCGGAACTCAGTATCCTATTCAGCCGGGTGCAAGTTTCATCATTGCCCAAACGGCAATCAACCATAAAGCTCCTTATACTACCAATGCGGGTGTGAATGTTCCCATTCTTGATCCTTCCAAAACAGTGGATCTAAGCACTGCTGAATTTGAGACTTATTTAGGTGACTGGGCTATCGCCAACGGAGACACTCCCTACACTTACGACATCCAAAATCCAGCTGTACCGGATATGAACATCATCTATTGGAACGGTACTTCCAAAGATTTACTATTAAATACAACCTCCAGACCTGCCTTAGTTATATTCAACGGGGTAACTGATACTCAAATTTCCGCCTATCCTAAAGTACCGAATCCTAAAGATTTAACAGGAAAACTATATGCAAGAATTCCAAAAAACATTATTATGGACGGAGTTGATACAACTAATAAGAACTTAACAGCACCGAAAGATCTTCAAAATGATGTGGACGCCGGAAGAGCTTATATTCAGAATAGTGCAGGGGAAGCATATGCTGACTATACTTCTTACTCTGTTATAAGAAAAACTAAAACAACTATTAATGGAAGGGTTGTTTTACAGGATACCAATAATTCCACTAATGATTTTGTAACTATAAAAGCAAATCCAAAAGGATATGCAGAATAATCTCAATTATAAAAATATTTTCTCAGCAAGGGCTAAAGTTATCTTTGGTCTTTGTTGGCTTTTTTCTTGTCACAGTATAATATATGGTCAGGAGAATCACCTGGACACCATCAATATAGATTATCTGGAGAAAGAAATGAGAATTCAGAATCCTGAGATGGCCTTTAAAAACGGAATGGATTTCTCTAATGCTTATCTGTATCTGGATTATTCCAAACTGGATTTTAAGAGAACTCAAACACCCGGTTCTACTACCAAATACGGTTTCGGATCATCTGGAGTATTTCAATATAACTCCAAAATCATCCTTTCCGGCAAGCTTGAGGTAAGCAGGGAAGATGAAAAGGACGTTCCATTTATTCTTACAGACGAACGTACCACGGATCAAAATTATATCAGCAACCCATCTTACTTTTATGCTCCCCGAAACTCCGACTGGATGAAACAGAATTATCAGATCGGAGGAAATATAGCTTATACTCCTGTTAAAAACCTTTTCATGGTGGTAGGAATAGACGGAAAATTTACAAAAGCTTACTCCAATTCCGATCCTAGACCTAAAATTGGTAATTTCAATTATACTGCTTCAGGTAAATTGGGCTATCAGCTTAGCAATCATTCATTATTTGTAAAAACCTCTTATTTTAATAGAAAGAAAGAGTCTGATATATCTTATTCGGTTTCGGAACTTAATGCTCCAAGTTATTATGAAACTTATATCCGTTTTAATCAGGGATACGGTAACTACTATTATAATGATGGTTTTTCTGACACGGAATACAAGTACGACGGATGGTCCTATGGAGCGGAATACAACTTCAATAATGGAGAAACTTACCTCAATGCCGGCTATAATAATGAGTATTATATTGACAGGATGACACGTCGTTATTCTTATCAGACACAAGATGCCAATGGTGTTCTTCGTACTTTTTATGATATTAAAAAACTTACCGGATTACAAACGGAAAGAAATACTTATCATATTAATTATTTAGGAAACATCAAAGATTGGAAGTGGAGCTCTCTATTAAAATTAACAGACCAGCAGGATATTAATTATGATTACGTGAATAAATATACCTCCTACAGGGTTTATAACACAGAAATAAAATTCAATAACGTATGGTCCAAATACAATAAAAAAGGAGAACTGCTTAGATTAATACTGGATGCAGGATATGGAGATCAGGATATTAAAGATATATCGGTTGTACTTCAGAAAAAATTACGATTCCTTACTTATCAGATAGGAGGTGAAAAAGAATTTAAAGTAAAACCGGATCAGAAAATATCCCTGGAAGTAAAGCATTCTCTATATCTTCCACTGGAAAATGTCATCAATTATGAGCCTTACCAAAGCTCTAATAGTAATATATTTGTGGAAAACATAGTGATGCCAGATTATTTATATGACTCTTCCACTCATATGTCACTAAATATGAAAGTAAAATATCTGTTAAACATCAAAAAGGTTAGATATGAATTTTATGCTTCGGGAGGCCAAATGTTTTATGTAAACAGCGATAATAAGAATGTAAAAGTCGTTTTAAACATAAGCAATAACAGTTATTTTGCAGTAGGATTAAATTTTTATTACTAATGAAGAAGAATATCATAGCCATACTGGGTATTTTATCAGCAGTATATTTATTTTCAAGTTTTGACAAAGTATATCAGGGCTACACCCCTCAGGAACTAAGAGACCTATACAGCAGCGGCGACCCCAGCTTATGGCCCAAACCTCATCTATTTGATGAAGCAAAAGAAGGATTTCAGGATATCGGAGTTTTACCTCAGCCTCAATTCCCCAAAGACAACCCCTATTCTCAGGAAAAAGAAGAATTAGGGAAAATGTTATTTTTTGATCCCAGACTTTCTAAATCGGGACAAATTTCATGTGCGAACTGTCATGATCCGGAGCTAGCCTGGGCGGATGGACGACGCGTAGCCTACGGACATGATCGACAGCAAGGAACCCGGAACACTCCCACTACTCTCAATATAGCCTACGCCAAAGTATTTTTTTGGGATGGCAGAGCCGGAACCTTGGAAGAACAAGTAAAGTCACCGATTGAAAACCCTGTAGAAATGAACCTTCATTCCAAACTGGCCGTGAAAAGAATTTCTAAAATAAAAGGCTACCGAGAGCACTTCCAAAAGGCATTTGGCGATGAGAAAATCACGGAAGAACGAATATCAAAAGCCATAGCCACTTTTGAAAGGACAACGGTAAGCCCAAAATCAAAATTTGATAAATTCATCAGTGGTAAAAAGGATGAACTGACAGATTCTGAAATTAACGGGCTCCATCTATTCAGAACAAAGGCCAATTGCATCAATTGCCATAACACTCCTTATTTTTCAGATCAAAAATTCCATAATGTAGGGCTAACTTATTTTGGAAGGGAATATGAAGACTTAGGACTTTACAACATATCCAAGAAGAATGAAGATGTCGGAAAGTTTAAAACTCCTACTTTAAGAGAAATAACACAAACCGCACCTTATATGCATAACGGATTATTCCCCATTATAAGAGGAGTGCTCAATATGTACAATGCGGGAATGCCGACGGAAAAGAGAAACCGCGAAAGTCCTCTGGCCCCTCAAAAATCACAAATGCTGGAAAAATTAAATCTCACAGAATCGGAACTTACTGATTTAGAAAACTTTTTAGGCACCTTGCATAGTTATAAATATAAAATGCGACCTCCACAGTTACCCAAATAATTTTAAGATTACTTTTATAATAAAAAAGAAAATGGCAGGAATATTCCTGCCATTTTCATCCATAAGTTTACGAACTTATTTAATCATCATCTGTGTTTATATTATTTAACTAAGTCAAATCTATCAAGATTCATTACTTTAGTCCATGCTTTTCCAAAATCTTCTATGAATTTCACCTGACCGTCAGAGCTTCCATAGACCTCAGCAACTGCTCTCAATTCAGCATTAGATCCGAATACAAGATCTGCACGAGTTGCCGTCCATTTTTTCTCACCTGTAGCTCTGTCAGTACCTTCATATAGTTCCTGATCATCAGAAATAGCTTTCCATTTTGTTCCCATATCCAAAAGGTTCACAAAGAAATCATTGGTAAGAGCTCCTGGACGCTGTGTAAAGATTCCATGTTTAGATCCGTCATAATTGGTATCTAAAGCTCTCATACCACCTACCAATACTGTTAATTCAGGAGCAGTAAGGGTTAGCAATTGAGCTTTGTCAATCAATAAAGCCTCTGTAGACACGGTATATTTTCTTTTCAGATAATTACGGAATCCATCAGCCTGCGGTTCCAGATATTCCATTGCTTCGACATCTGTCTGCTCTTGAGTAGCATCCATACGTCCCGGCGCAAAGGAAACAGAAATTGCATGTCCACCAGCTTTAGCAGCTTCTTCAACAGCAGCGGTACCTGCCAAAACTATTAAATCTGCTAATGAAATTCTTTTATTACCTGTCTGGGCATCATTAAATTCTTTCTGAACTCCTTCCAGCACATTCAATACTTTCTGTAATTGAGCCGGATTATTTACCGCCCAGTTTTTCTGAGGTTCCAGACGTATTCTTGAGCCGTTCGCTCCTCCTCTCTTATCACTTCCTCTGAAAGTGGAAGCTGAAGCCCAGGCTGTAGAAACCAATTCTGAAATACTTAGTCCGGAAGCTAATATTTTTGATTTTAATGAAGCAATATCGTTAGCATCAACCAATTCATGGTTAACAGCAGGAATAGGATCCTGCCAGATCAATTCTTCTGATGGCACCTCAGGTCCTAAATATCGGGCACGAGGTCCCATATCTCTGTGGGTTAACTTAAACCAGGCACGGGAAAAAGCATCTGCAAACGCATCAGGATTTTCATAGAAATATCTTGATATTCTTTTATATTCCGGATCAAACAATAATGCAAGATCGGTAGTCAGCATTGTAGGTCTGTGTTTTTTATTTGGATCAAATGCATCAGGAATAGTCTCTGCCGGGCTTTTTGCTACCCATTGATGTGCTCCTGCCGGACTTTTCGTTAGTTCCCATTCATTTTCAAACAAGTTTTCGAAGAAGCTGTTACTCCATTGCGTAGGGGTCTTAGACCATGTAACTTCAAGTCCACTGGTAATGGTATCACCTCCTTTTCCTGTACCGAAAGTACTACTCCACCCTAAGCCCTGCTCTTCAAGACCGGCAGCTTCAGGTTCTTTTCCAACATTATCGGCAGGACCTGCACCGTGGGTTTTCCCAAAAGTATGTCCTCCTGCTATTAAAGCTACGGTTTCCTCATCATTCATTGCCATACGCCCAAAAGTATCACGGATATCTTTAACGGCAGCTGCAGGATCAGGGTTTCCGTCGGGACCTTCAGGATTTACATAGATCAGTCCCATTTGCACGGCTGCCAAAGGATTTTCCAGATCTCTGTTCCCTGAATAACGGCTTTGAGGGTCATGACTGTCTGCCAACCATGTTTTCTCGCTTCCCCAATATACATCCTGATTCGGTTCCCATACATCTGCACGTCCTCCTGCGTATCCGAAAGTTTTGAACCCCATAGATTCTAATGCTACATTTCCCGTAAGGACGATAAGGTCTGCCCAGGATATTTTGTTACCGTATTTTTGTTTGATCGGCCAAATTAATCTTCTGGCTTTATCAAGACTCACGTTATCCGGCCAGCTGTTTAGCGGAGCAAAACGCTGCTGCCCCTGTCCGGCTCCTCCTCTTCCGTCATTTACTCTGTAAGTACCTGCACTGTGCCAAGCCATACGGATAAATAAAGGACCATAGTGTCCGAAGTCAGCAGGCCACCAGTCCTGTGAATCTGTCATTAATGCATGAAGATCCTTTTTTACAGCTGCCAGATCCAAGCTTTTAAAAGCTTCGGCGTAATCGAAATCTTTATCCATAGGATCTGATAAAGAGGAATGCTGACGCAATATATCAACCCTTAACTGATTAGGCCACCAATCATGATTTTGTGTTCCTTCACCAGCAACTGTTTGATTTTGATTCATTGTTCCATTATGAAATGGGCACTTACTGATGTCGTTAGAATTTTTTTCCATTGTAGTTTATTTTTAAATATATCTGATTTAACACTATTTAATTTTCTTCTTTTTGATGAAGCAAACTTATTACTTTCTCGCAATAATTACAATCTATTGATATTATATTTTCCATAGCTAAAAACTATAATTAAATATAAAACACTGATTTATAATTAATTAAATTCAATAAAATTCATAAAAGCTTACCATAAATGTTTATAAAACTAGGTAAAAAAAATAATTTAAACAACATTTCACTTTAATATGACCATAAATTCATATAATTTTTATTTTATATTAATAAACATAACTCATCTTATTAAAAACCGTTTTTTATTTAACCTTAACAGATTTCAACAAAAAGATGATAATTTAAAAGAAAAACCATTACCTTTATAAAAAACAAACATTAATGTAATATGAAAAAAGTATTGGTTATAATTTTGGTAGCTTTTATTATTATTCAATTTTTTCCTATTGACAAAACAAATCCGCCATTGACACCGGGAATGGACTTTTTAAAAATTAAAAAGACTCCGCCGGAAACCGCCAAACTCATTCGATCTTCATGCTATGACTGCCATTCGAATGAAAGTGTATATCCTTGGTATTCGAGTATTGCACCTTCTTCGTGGTTCCTGAAAAACAATATCGATAACGGAAGAAAACATCTCAACTTCTCTACATTCGCGACCTATGATATCAACAGGCAGATTAAAAAATTAGATGAATGTGTGGAAATGATTGAAAAAGATGAAATGCCGCTGAAATCTTATCTTCTTATGCATCAGGAGGCTAAACTAAGTCCTCAGCAAAAAAAGGAGCTTATAAGCTATTTTAAAGCAATGAAAGAGGAAACTCAAAGAAAAACGGTTTTTTAAATTAATATAAGAGAGCATTAAAGCTCTCTTTTTTTATTGATTCAACGACCACACCGAATAGCTGTTGGGAGGTGATTGGATTTTCACCCATTTATCACCCTGCGTGGTAGGATACCATGTAGAATTTCCCGTAAAATCCTTTATCTGCTGACTGCTCCAGTTGGTTTCAATCCATCTTTCCTGCCAGCTGGAAGAATTATTAATATAAACAACAAGTCCCGGGTTACCGTTATAACCGTTACGTCGCGCTATATATTCATCATTATCCGTATATAATATAGAGGTAGTTCCCGTCGCTTTGTTATTATGAATCCAGATCAGGTTATTAAGTCTTTCTTTATTGAGCCATTCTTCATAATCCCTGTAAAAAATGGTAGGATATCCTTCATGGGTAAGAATATAGGCATAAGCCAACATTTTATTCCATATAATATCCGTATCATGATTGGCTACAAAAGTAACAGCTTTATAGGGGTTTCTTTTCCACATCATATCGTCATTCAGCAAACTGAGATTACCGTTATCAAATGCTTCATCCATTTTATAGTAAGCTGCAAAATCAAATACAGAACTATTGGCATTATTGGCCCACCATTCCAGAGTATTTACATTGGAATCCCACAGTTCACCCACGGAAAAACCGCCCACCTGGGAATTCCAACTGTTTACCACCCATGGTCCAAATCCTTTAACATAATCAAATCTCCAACCGTCAAATTTCATTACATTCTTATAGTATTTTGCCACGGAATCATCTCTTCCCCATAACCAGTCCTGCACATAGGGATTAGCATGGCATACATCCGGAAATCCTCCGAAAGATCCTTCATCATTATTTCCATAGGCATTTTTATAAAAGTCATTGTAGCTGCGCAGGAATTTCCCTGAAGCCACCCCTGAAAAATCGGTCCAGGTATTGGAGCCTACGTAGGGATTGTATTCGGATTGTCCTCCACTGTTATGATTGATTACAATATCGGCATATACCTGCATATTTTCCTGATGCGCTTTTGTAATCAAAGCTTCAAGTTCCGCCCTGGAACCAAACCGGGTTTCTACAGTTCCATTTTGATTGTAATTTCCGAAATCATAATAATCGGTAGGATCATACCCCATTGAATAAGCTCCGTTCTGAGCTTTGGAAGCCGGCGGTAACCATACGGCTCCGATGCCTGCATTGGACCAGTCCGTTAATTTATCCTTAACGGTATTCCACCAGTTTCCTCCGGAAGGAACATCCCAATAAAAGCCCTGCATTAAGACACCACCTCCCGGCCCGGCTACAAATTTTCCGGTGGCCGATGTTCCGGTACTGAAAGGCCGTCCGTCATGATGGGTTACATTGATAATTTTAGCAGAGGCTTCTGCCTGTTTTGAGCTTTCATTTACTACCTGATCCTCATTCTGACAAGAATTGAAAAGCAGCAAACTCATTACTGAAAGTAATACAAAATTGTTTTTCATATAAATTATTTTGGTTATTAATTCATTAACTAAATTACATTTTTATTAAATAAACAAATAAAAAATTAATAACTTTTTTAATTATTAAAAATAAAACTTCACAATCTCTATGATAACTTTTTATTAAAATTTTATAAACTTCCAACTTTTTCAGGACAATTTTTCTTTTAATCCATATATTTGCACATTATGGAATATAACACCCAAAAAACTCAGCTTCATTTGCCGGAATATGGCAGAATTATCCAACAGTTAGTAGAGCGTTGTAAAGAACTTTCTACCAAGGAGGAAAGAAATGAAATGGCAAAGGCTATCATTGATTTTATGGGTCAAAGAAACCCCCAGCTCCGTGATGAAGAAAATTACAATCACAAGCTTTGGGATCATCTTTTTATTTTGGCCGATTACGATCTCGATGTAGATTCTCCATTTCCTTTTATTACGAGAGAGCAGCTTAAGGAAAAACCTAAAAGAATGGAATACCCTAAGCTTCAAGGTGATTATAAATTTTACGGAAAAAGTATTCTTCAGCTTATAGATAAAGCCATTGAACTTGATGAAGGGGATGAAAAAGAAGCCCTGATAGAAGTGATTGCCAATAATATGAAGAAATCCTATAATGTTTACAATAAAGAACATGTTACTGATGATGTCATCTTCCGACATTTAAAGGAATTATCAGAAAACAGGCTTGATTTAACAGGGATAGATTCTCTTGAAAAGAGTAAAATTTATTACACAAGCAACAACAGAAACAATAAGAACAATAAGAATAATCAATCTAACAACAATAAAAAAAGGCATACCAGCCACAAAAACAGAAAATAATGAGTGGAACCTTTCAAATAAGAGGAGGAAAAAGATTGCATGGTGAAATCACCCCACAAGGAGCTAAAAATGAAGCGCTTCAAATATTATGTGCGGTTTTATTAACAGATGAAGAAGTAAGAATTAAAAATATTCCTGACATTCATGATGTTAATAGATTGATAGAAATTCTGGGAGATTTTGGGGTAAAAGTTACCAAAAACGGTCATGGAGATTTCACTTTTAAAGCAGATCACGTTAATTTCGATTATATAAAATCCAACGAATTTAAAAAAGACGGAGCAAAATTACGGGGTTCCATCATGCTGATGGGTCCGATGCTCGCCCGCTATGGTGAAGCTTATATGCCAACTCCGGGAGGTGACAAAATAGGAAGAAGACGATTAGACACCCACTTCCAGGGCCTTGTAGAGCTGGGAGCTGATTTTCATTATGATGAGGAAGAATACTTTTATTCTTTAACGGCGAAAGAGCTTAACGGTAAATTCATTTTACTGGAAGAAGCTTCCGTAACCGGAACAGCCAATATCATAATGGCAGCCGTTTTAGCTAAAGGAAAAACCAGAATATATAATGCTGCCTGCGAGCCTTATCTTCAGCAGCTTTGTAAAATGCTGAACAGAATGGGAGCTAATATCTCCGGTATAGGGTCCAATCTTGTGACCATTGAAGGAGTGGATTATCTGCACGGTACCGAGCATACGATGCTTCCTGATATGGTTGAAATAGGTTCATGGATCGGACTTGCAGCCATGACCAAGTCGGAAATCACCATTAAAAATGTAAACTGGAATCAGCTTGGTGTAATCCCTAATACATTCAGAAAATTAGGTATCGAGCTGGAACAAAGCGGTGATGATATTTATATTCCTGCCCAGGAACATTATAAAATTCAGAAATTCATTGACGGGTCTATCCTTACCATTTCGGATGCTCCGTGGCCAGGATTTACACCGGATTTGTTATCCATTATCCTGGTGGTAGCCACACAGGCTAAAGGAAGTATTCTTGTCCATCAGAAAATGTTTGAATCCAGATTATTCTTTGTAGATAAACTGATTGATATGGGAGCGCAGATCATCTTATGTGATCCGCACCGAGCTACTGTTATCGGTCTTAATCAGGAAACTCCACTTAGAGGAACAACGATGACCTCTCCGGATATCAGAGCTGGAAATGCTTTATTGATAGCTGCTTTATCAGCTGAAGGTAAATCAATCATTCATAATATTGAGCAGATTGACCGTGGATATGAAAATATTGACGGAAGATTAAAAGCTTTAGGTGCTGATATTGAAAGAATTTAATTTATAGAAATACTATAAAAAAGCGCTCAGGATTTCTGAGCGCTTTTTATTTTCAGTGAACAGATAAAAACAACCTATTATTCAGCCATAAAAAATGCCTGGTAAAAACCAGACATTTTGTAATTAAAACTATATGAACTTCCCTATAAATATTTTCTGCAGACATATTCTACAGTAGTATTTAAAAGTTTATTTTTATTCAGGTAGAACTCAAGCTGCTGATAATCTTCTGAATTTACATTAATATATAACTGAACTGATCCGAAGCTTCTCCCCTCCACATATTCCACATTCGCGGATAACACCCTGTGACAAATCCCGAACTGATTATAAATAGCATTCATCAAATGTTCAAATTTCATTTTACCATTCAACTCTATTTCCAGTATCAATTCTTTTTTAGGCAGGTGAAGTTTTTTTTCAAGAACCTGTAAATTAGGATTAGGTGTTATCATCATACAATATTTTGGTTAAACAATATTGATTTTCCGATTGGCGATCTTCAAATCTTTGACAAAAATATAAAAAAATATTAGTCTACCAAATTAGTAGACTACTATTTTTAAATTTTAATAAAAAAAAGAGAAATGATATCATTTCTCTTCAAATTTTTAAAGTTGCTTTATTTTTTTAAGTTTATCGGATCCTGCCAGGCCATTAGGGTTACAGCCAGGTTCACCTTCGGGTACTTCAAGGTTTTTGTCTTTATAAAATTTTACCCAGAAATCATTCAACTTTCCTGTTTCCGGATTCATGAAAGTCATGGGTTCAAGCTTAAATATATGATCAGCACGAAAAGCTCTTTCTACAAAATCTGAACAGTAATAAGAATTTTCATTAAGTATATAATCAAAGTTATAGGGCTTACCAAGCATAGTTTCAGCTTTATTTATTGCTGAAGGAACAGCAGATCTATATTCTTTTTTTAAACGATAGACTATAATTCTCTGTCCTTCTTCCGAATGTTGAGCGATAAATTCCTGAAAGGGCTGTTTCTGAGAACCTCCTTTTGGTGCTGCATGCAAAACAAAATACGCTCCCTTATCCTTTTCCAGAATTCCTATATGATCAAATGAAATATTCTTTTCTTTTTGGGTTACATTATTAATGGCTCCGGATAAGCCGGAACTTTTAGCCGTAACGAAAAGTAAATCTCCATTTTTCAAACCATAAGACGGAGAAGAGGCTCTACATCCCGCAAGTAAGCCAATAATGCAAAAAGCAAATATTTTAAATAAATATCTATTTTCTAAAATTCTCTTCATAGCACTTTATCCAATCTTCAGGAGTCATTTTTTTACTGACCTCGGCCAGGAGTTCAAAAGGGATATCATCCATTTTTTTAAAACGTACACAGGATTTACCCATATCCAGCTTTCTTTTTGAGTGTTTGGGATATTCCGAAACAAACCATTCCAAAAGTTCAGGTTTAGCATACATTCCCATATGATACAAGGCTATAAAGTTTTTCTGGGAAGCAATATTGATGAAAGGCAAAGGGGATCCGGGTGAACAGTGATAGCCATTGGGATAGGTTTCCAAAGGCACTGCCCAGCCAACCATCCCGTAACTTACATTACCTGTAAACCCTTCAGGAAGGTTTTCATTAATGGTAGTGAACAGTTTCCTGAATGCTTCATGTCTTTCTTCAGGAATTTTAGAAATATAATCTTCTATGGATTCTGCTTGGATTTGCATGTATTAGTTTTTAATTTTCAAAATAACAAAATTTATAATTATCTTAATTAAAATCCAGAATTTTATTATTGAGAAATTAAATCTTATTTTTGTGAAACAAATTTTTTGAACAATGCCGAATATTTCAAACAGAGCTGAACACATGCCGCCGTCACCGGTGAGAAAACTGGTTCCATTCGCTATTAAAGCTAAACAAAAAGGAATAAAAGTTTATCACCTTAATATCGGACAACCTGATATTGAAACTCCAGAAACTGCCCTGAATGCTTTAAAGAATATAGACCTAAAAGTATTAGAATATGCACTTTCTGAAGGAAATATAGAATACAGAAAAGCCTTAACCGATTATTATCATACTTTAGGCTTTACAGATTTAACTCCTGATAACTTTATCGTTACCAATGGAGGTTCTGAGGCATTAAACTTTGCGATTTCCACATTATGTGATGAAGGAGACGAAGTTATCATTCCGGAACCTTACTATGCCAATTACAATGGTTTCACAAGCACCTTTAATGTGAATGTTGTGGCAGTTCCTTCCACTATCGATACAGGATTTGCCCTTCCTTCCATTGAAGAATTCGAGAAAAAAATTACTGAAAAAACCAGGGCTATCATCATCTGTAACCCGGGAAATCCTACGGGATATTTATACACCCGTGAAGAACTTCAACAATTAGCGGATATTGCTTTAAAGTATGATATCGTGATTATTTCGGATGAAGTATACAGAGAATATGTTTATGACGGAAAACAGCAGGTTTCCATGTTTGCTTTCCCTGAACTGAGTGAAAACTGTATCGTTATCGATTCCGAGTCCAAGCGTTATTCCATGTGTGGAGTGAGAATCGGATGCATGATTACCCGTTCTAAAAAAATTCACGATGCTGCTATGTTATTTGCCCAGGCCAGATTAAGTCCGGTTCTTTTGGGACAGATAGCTGCAACGGCAGCCCACCAGAATGACGGAGCTTATATCCGATCTGTAAGGGAAGAATATACCCACAGAAGAAACGTCCTGGTTGACCTGCTAAATGCTATTCCCGGAGTAATATGCCCTAAGCCAAGGGGTGCTTTCTACTGCGTTGCCGAATTACCGGTAGATGACACGGAAAAGTTCGCTCAATGGCTGCTGGAAAAATATTCAAACCACAATGAAACTATTATGGTAGCTCCTGCAGGAGGATTCTACAGCGATCCCGAACTGGGTAAAAAACAAGTAAGAATTGCCTACGTCTTAAAAGAAGAAGACCTTAAAAGAAGTGTAGCTATTCTTGAAGATGCTCTGGAAAAATATAAACTGGAATTCCATATTTAAAATAATACGAATGTCAGCAATAAAAAATACTTCCTGGAAAATACTCTTTTCAACATTTTTATTGCTGATATTTTTTTCCTGCTCTTCTAAAGAAGAAAAGAATACGGATCAGCTTCATGAAGAAATTGATTATATTGTACTATCCTATGTAGGAGGTCAATCAGGAAGCTACAAAATCATAAAAATTAAAAAAGACTCCCTTTATCTGGAAAAAGGTTCTGCTGCTAATCATACGCACAGGGAACAAAGAGTCGCCATCAATAATATGTTGTGGAAAAAAATTGTTTCACCTCTGGATATAGAGAATTTAGACCTTATTGAAAGTTCTCCCAGCATACAGTCCGTAGATGGAATTGATGAAACATTCCAGATTAAAACAACAAAAAAATCCCATGTTTATGTAAATGCTTATAATGACACCGTTCATTACAAACGTCTGCAAAATATGAAAAACGAACTTGAAAAGATTCTTCCTAAAGAATACAGATAACCCATGCAAGAAAATTTTTCTCTAAAAAACTTCAATACTTTTGGCGTTGAAGCCAAGGCCAAACAATTCACTGAAATCTGCAGTGTTGAAGAACTTATACAGCTGCTCTCAAAAACCGTCTCCCAACCTTTACTTTTTTTAGGAGGAGGGAGCAATATTCTTCTCACCCAGGACTTTGATGGAATTGCCGTTAAGCTTAACCTGAAAGGGATCTCTGAAAAGAAATCAGATGAAAATCATATTCTGGTGACAGCCCAGGCGGGAGAAAACTGGCATGAGTTCGTTATGTATTGTCTGGAAAAAAATTACGGTGGACTGGAAAACCTCTCTCTGATTCCCGGAAATGTAGGAACCTCTCCAATGCAAAATATCGGAGCCTACGGAGTGGAGATAAAAGATGTTTTTCACAGCTGTAAAGTTTTAAATAGAGAAACCTTAAAAATTGAAGAATTTAATCTGGACCAATGCAGATTCGGATATAGAGATTCGATATTCAAGCAGGAAGGAAAAGGAAAATATATTATCCTTGAAGTCACTTTTAAGCTTACCCTTAAAAATCATACGATAAAAACCGAATATGGTGCTATTCAATCTCAATTAGAACAATCCGGCATTAAAAATCCAACAATTAGGGATATTTCCAATGCGGTGATCCATATTCGAAAAAGTAAGCTGCCTGATCCTAAAGAGACAGGAAATGCCGGAAGCTTTTTTAAAAATCCGACTATTCCTTCAGCTCAGTTTGAAGATTTAAAGCTTCGATTTCCGGATATTCAGGGATATCCAAACGGTAATATGGTAAAAGTTCCCGCAGGTTGGCTTATTGAACAATGTGGATGGAAAGGAAAGCAAATAGGAAATGTAGCCTCTCATGCTCTACAATCTTTAGTAATCATCAATGCGACAGGAAATGCGACAGGAAAGGAAATATTCGATTTTTCTACTGAGATCATCAAATCTGTTAAGGAAAAATTTGGTATTGAACTGGAAAGAGAGGTGAATATTATCTAAAAATTATATTTAAAAAGCAATTGTGTTACTACAATTGCTTTTTTTATTTAAATTCAAGGTAAAAAAAAATACAATATGAAAATAGCCATTCTAGGAGCCGGCAACATGGGCTTATCCTTTTCAAAATCATTTTTGAAATACGATCTTATAAAGCCGGAGAATCTACATCTCATCACCAGAAATCCCGAGAAGCTATCCCGGATTTCTGAAGCTTTTCCTTCTTCTCAAATTTCATTATTTGAAGATGTAAGAGAATTAAGCGCTGACCTTATTATTTTGGCTGTAAAACCCCAGGACTTTCAATCGGTTGCCCACAATTTTAAATTCTCCTTACAGGAAGGACAAATGATCCTTTCCATCATGGCAGGAATTACCATTGAAAAAATACAGAAAGCACTCAATCACCAGCTTGTTGTAAGGGCAATGCCGAACTCTCCCACCCTTTTAGGAATGGGAATTACCGGTTATACCTCCGCAGAAGGAATTCCCTTTGGGAAACTCATTAATATCGAAAGATTACTGAATAGTACGGGAAGATCCGTTTATCTTGAAAATGAAGAACTTTTGGATGGAGTCACAGCATTATCAGGAAGCGGACCCGCTTATTTCTATTATATTGTAGACGCCATGATCCAGGCGGGAATAGAAATGGGAATTGAAGAAAATCTTTCAAAGCTTTTTGTGAAGCAGACCATGCTGGGTGCCTATCATCTTATTAATAATTCAGAAAAAAATCTGGGAGAATTAATTCAGGATGTAGCATCAAAAGGAGGAACAACAGAAGCCGCATTACAAACTTTTAAAGAAAATAACTTTACAGAAATCCTGAAGAAAGGTATTTTAAATGCTGAAAAACGAGCCCGGGAACTCAATGGTTAATATTCATGAATTGTGGTAAAAATATTTTAACATAAAAATTTAAATTTATATATCTCACGTATGTGATTTTTAAGATTCTAAATACTATTTTTGCAGCAATAATCATAAATAAACTAATCAATGATCATGAAAGCCAGAAGAAAGGGAAATCCCGGTATTCCGCATGCGGTACCGCATTTCTTTAATACCGTTGGAGGCAGGTGGAAAATTTCCATCATCTATTCCATCAGTAAAGACATCAACCATTTCAATATCTTACTCAAGGCAATACCCGCCATCACTAAGCAGGTGTTAGTCTATCAGCTCAGAGAGCTCGAAGAAGATAAAATTATAAAGAAAATCATACTTCCTGAAACTCCGGAAAAGGTATTCTTCCAACTCACGGAGCAGGGTAAAGACCTCTTACCTGTCATCATGATGATGCAGCATTGGGATTAAAAGGAAAAACTCAAAATCAGATATAATCATTGTTTGATTTTGAGTTTCTTTTTACAAGTCCTATTTTTGTTCTATATAATATTTCCATGAAATACATTTTACTTACACTCATCTCTGCGATGTTACTTTCCGTATCATGGCCTACCTACGGTGTTCCGTTCTTTATATTTTTTGCTCTTGTTCCTCTCCTGATGATGGAACATGATATTTCCAAATTTTCAGCAATAAAAAGAAAAAGCTGGGCTGTTTTCGGACTTTCCTACATCTGCTTTGTGATCTGGAATGTAGTGACTACAGGCTGGTTATACGGCTCCAAAAACCCCGATGGAAGTCATTCCCTCATGGCTGTACTCTTTCCGGTTTTAGTAAATTCTTTACTTTACTCCTTAGCATTCCAGCTGTATCACTGGTATAAAAATGCACAGGGAACATATTGGGGATTAGCTTTCTTAATTGCCCTCTGGATGAGCTTCGAAAAGTTTCATATGGCCTGGGAACTGACATGGCCGTGGCTTAACCTCGGAAACGTATTCTCAGAATATCCAAAACTGATTCAATGGTATGATACCTTAGGAGCTACGGGCGGAAGCTTCTGGATCTTAATAGTAAATGTATTCATCTTCTACTCTTTGAGAGTATGGGAGGCAGGAAGGAAAAGAAAAGAATTAATAATAAACCTATCCGTCATAGCAGGATTAATTATCCTTCCTATGATTATTTCCATCTTTAAATACAATAGTTTCAAAGAAAAACCTATTGGGCAGATCAATGTACTGATGCTTCAGCCGGACCTGGATCCCTATGCGGAAAAATATGCCAAAGACAGCATTACCATTCTGAATGATCTTTTAAATCTTGCTGAACAAAACTCAAAAGGACAGATCGATTATTATATTGCTCCGGAAACTTCTCTACCCGGAAGAGGATCCATATCCGAAACAGGATTTGAAAAAAGCCTGCTTTTGAATAACATTAAAGGTTTCCTTTCAAAACATCCGGGATCAGTTTTCAACACAGGGATTTCTTCACACAGGTATTACTTCAGTGATGTTGACCTTCCTAAAGAGGCCTATCAGGTTAATCAGGGAGTATGGGTAGAAAGCTTTAATGCGGCCGTTCAGATTGTCCCTGATAAAAAGGTGGAAGTTTATCATAAAGGAAAATTAGTACCGGGCGTTGAGATCTTTCCTTATATGAGCGTTCTTAAACCCTTGCTGGGCAATGCCATGCTCAACCTGGGAGGAACGGTAGCTTCTCTGGGAACGGATAAAGAAAGAGTCGCTTTCTCCAATCCCTACAATAAAGGAAAAATTGCTCCGATTATATGCTATGAAAGTATTTACGGTGAATTTGTAACAGATTATGTAAAAAAAGGGGCTAACTTTTTGGCGATAATGACGAATGACTCATGGTGGGGAGTAACCGAAGGACACAAGCAGTTATTATCCTATGCCAGATTAAGAGCCATAGAAACCCGGAGAGAAATCGCCCGTTCTGCAAACAGTGGAATATCAGCCCACATCAATGCAAAGGGGGAAATTGAAGCCGATACACTGTATGGTGACCAAACAGCTTTATTTGCAAAAGTCAACCTCTATGACCAGCAGTCTTTTTATACAAGAACAGGAGATCTGCTTTCAAGAATATCGGTTTTTGCACTGGGTTTTCTCGTTTTTTATTTTGTAATAAAACGGGTACAGAGCAAAATGGGAAGTAGAAAATAAAGCGATAAGAGGCAAAAAATAATCCAACGAATTAGAAAATAATTTAGAAAAACATTTGTCTATCTAAAAAATTCTTCGTTATTTTGCACTCTCAAATATTATACAAATAAAGAACATCGAGATATGTCAAGAATTTGCCAAATAACAGGAAAGCGTGCAATGGTTGGTAACAACGTTTCTCACGCTAATAACAAAACGAAGCGTCGTTTTGAAATTAACTTATTGGAGAAGAAGTTTTACCTTCCGGAGCAAGAAAAGCATGTAACGTTAAAAGTTTCTGCTCATGGATTGAGAGTAATTAACAAGATTGGAATTGAAGAGGCTATTGAAAGAGCAACAAGAAACGGATTTATTAAATAATTAAGAAATCATGGCAAAAAAAGGAAACAGAGTTCAAGTGATTCTTGAATGTACAGAACATAAAGAAAGCGGAATGCCGGGAATGTCAAGATACATTTCTACAAAAAATAAAAAGAACACCACAGAAAGATTGGAATTAAAAAAGTACAATCCTGTTCTTAAAAAATATACCGTTCATAAAGAAATCAAGTAATTTATAAAAATATAATTTACCATGGCAAAAAAAGTAGTAGCAACCCTACAAAGTGGTCAGTCAAAAAAAATGACTAAAGTTGTGAAAATGGTGAAGTCATCTAAATCAGGGGCTTACGTTTTCGAAGAAAAAGTAATGAATGCAGACGAAGTAGACGGTTATTTGAAAAAATAATCCTTACTTTATTTACAATATAAAAACTACTCAGCTTTTGGGTAGTTTTTTTGTTATCTTTGCTTATCTGGTGAATTGTGGTGGCATTTAAGGGCTTTAAAACTAAAATCCAATACTACCGATTAAATTCAGATAGGCTGGCAGCCGTTATTTTGTTTGAATTATTCAAACATATTTAATGAGCCCTGCAATTATTACGAACAAATAAGAACTGAACTATGAGTTGGTTTAAAAATATTTTTAAAAAAGAAGAAAAGGAAACCCTAGATAAAGGACTCGAAAAATCCAGCCAGGGATTCTTTGAAAAAATGACGAAAGCCGTAGTCGGCAAAAGCAAAGTAGATGATGAAGTGCTGGATGATCTTGAAGAAGTTCTGATTGCTTCGGATGTAGGAGCCTCTACTACCATTAAAATCATAGAAAGGATCGAAGAACGGGTAGCCCGTGATAAATATATAAATATTAGTGAGCTGGACGGAATCCTTAGAGAGGAAATATCCGGTTTATTATTAGAAAATCCACATGCCGGTACAGGAAATATAGATACGTCCAAAAAGCCTTATGTAATTATGGTAGTGGGAGTAAATGGTGTGGGAAAAACTACTACCATTGGAAAACTTGCACATCAATTTAAGTCCGAAGGTAAAAAGGTGGTATTAGGAGCTGCTGACACCTTCAGAGCGGCGGCTGTAGATCAGCTTACGATCTGGAGTGAAAGAGTGGGCGTTCCCATTGTCAAACAAAATATGGGCTCCGACCCTGCATCCGTAGCATTTGACACCGTACAGAGTGCCGTAGCCCAGGAAGCGGATGTTGTCATTATAGATACTGCCGGAAGGCTTCATAATAAAGTTAATTTAATGAATGAGCTTTCCAAGATCAAAAGAGTCATGCAAAAGGTTATTCCTGACGCTCCCCACGAAATCCTTTTAGTATTAGACGGCTCCACCGGGCAAAACGCTTTTGAGCAGGCCAAACAGTTTACAGCAGCCACCGAAGTAAACGCTCTGGCTGTTACCAAACTGGACGGAACTGCGAAAGGAGGAGTAGTCATTGGAATATCCGATCAGTTCCAGATTCCCGTAAAGTATATAGGAGTTGGGGAGAAAATGCAGGATTTGCAATTATTTAATGGTACAGAATTTGTTGATTCATTTTTCAAGAAAAGATGATTTATCTCATCTCTTCCCATATTTCAACCAATACTAACATTAAAATTTTTAAACTATGGGGATTATTACTTGGATCATATTTGGTCTTATCGCAGGTGCAATTGCAAAAATGATTATGCCGGGAACACAAGGAGGTGGCTGGCTAATGACAATTATCCTAGGAATCGTAGGAGCCTTTGTAGGAGGCTTTATCGGGAGTGCCATCGGATGGGGAACAGTAGAAAGCTTTGATTTCAGAAGCATGCTGCTGGCAGTAGGAGGTGCTTTGGTAGTACTCTGGATATATGGTATGGCAACCAAGAAAGGCTAACTTAAATAGTTAACAAAATAAAAACGGTATCTGAAAATATTCAGATACCGTTCTTTTTGACAATATAATTTAGTTAATTTTTACTTGATAAGGCATTTCCATTTTAACTTCAGATTTAAGCTTTTTATCTGTGATCTGTTGTAAAATTTCATAATTCGCCTTGCCTATTTTATTTTTAATGATCCTTGCAGAAATATCATCTTCATTAAGGTCTTTAAATATCTGCTCAAAAGGTGACATCCTTTTAGGATAAGAATTTACTTTATAAGAATCAGATTTAAGTCCTGCTTTTTGGGCTGCAAATTTCACCGCATCATTAAGAGTTCCCAGCTCATCCACCAAACCTAACTGCTTGGCTCTTGTTCCGCTCCATACTCTACCACCTCCCACACTATCAATCTGCTCAAAAGTCTGTTTTCTGTTTTGGGTAACGAAATGGACAAATCTTTTATAAACGCCTTCCACACTTCTTGTGATCTGGGCAACTCCATAAGGAGTAACACCATTCAAACTTGAATAATAAGCTGAATTAGCATTGGTGGCAACAATATCTGAACGCACCCCATTTTTGTTGGCAATATCTTTAAAGTAAGGAATCACCCCAAAAACTCCAATGGATCCCGTAAGTGTATTTGGTTCAGAATAAATCTTATCAGCAGCCATTGCAATATAATATCCACCGGAAGCAGCATAATCACCAAATGACACTACCAAAGGTTTTTTCTTTTTAAGCTTTTGCAGTTCAAACAGGATTTCATCAGATGCATTGGCACTTCCTCCCGGAGAGTTGATCCTGAAGACCACTGCTTTTACTTTATCATCATCCTGTAAGTCCTTGATATATTCTACATATTTCTCAGAATAAATATCATTATACCCTTCCCCGCCATATATGGATCCGGAAGCGTATAAAATAGCTACCCTATCTCCGGATTTATTTTCATCGGTAAATGAGCTGATGTATTTCCCCAGCGAGATCTTATTGAGCTTATCACTTTCTTTAGCATTTAATTTGGTTTTAATTAAATCATCATATTCACTTTTCTGAATAAGTTTATCAGCAAGCTTATATTTCAGACTCTGTTCAGGAATCATTCCGTATAAGCTGTCCACAATAGTTCTGAACTGAAGGGTATCAATTTTTCTTGAAACAGCCATCCGTGTAGAAGTACTCTTCCAAATATCATTTAATAATGTACTTAGCTGCTCTTTATTTTCCGGTGAAATATCATTTCTTAAAAATGGCTCTACCGCTGATTTGAATTTACCATGACGGATTACTTCAATCCCTATCCCATATTTTTCAGCAAATTCCTTAAAGAAAGTAACCTCAGTAGAAAGCCCTTTTAACTCAATAGAACCGGCAGGATTTAAAAAATACTGATCGGCAACTGTTCCCAGATAATAAGCGGATTGCGATACGGTATTTCCATATGCATATACAAACTTTCCGCTTTTCTTAAAATCTTCAATAGCATTTCTCAGATCATCAATCTGGGTAACACCGGCATTCAGATCATCTGCTTCGATGCTTATACCTTTTATATTATCATCCGTTTTAGCTTTATTAATAGCTTCTAATGCTTCATAAATCAGAACATTTCCCGTCTGACTTTTAATATTGAAAACATTGGTTTGCTCTTCTGTAGGGCTGTCCAGTATATTAGTTTTTAAATTAATCGTTAAAACCGAATTTTTTTTCACCACTACCGATTTCTCACTTCCCATAGAACTAAACATAAGAACTATAACGAAAAAGAAGAAAAATGCAGCAAATAGTATAATAATAGCAACTATATTTGCTAAAACATTTTTTAGAAAACTTTTCATAAATCATTCATTTGCTAGATATGTCGCAACATCAGGCCATTTTGTTACTGGGAAGTAACATCGGAGATAAAAAAAAGAATCTGGAAACCGCCCTTGAAAAAATTAGTGCCGGAGGTAATATAATATTAAAAAACAGCGAATTTTTAATATCACAACCTGTAGAATTTGTTAGTTCCAATATTTTTTGTAATATTGCAACAATAATATCAACGGGGCTTTCACCAATTCAACTGCTTGATTATGTTAAAAGTATTGAAATTGCAATGGGCAGAATTAGTGATTCCAAGGTATCTGGCGGCTATACGGACCGGATAATTGACATTGATATTGTGAAATACGATGATTTGATTTTTAAATCGGAGAAATTGGAAATCCCTCATCAAAAACATCTTTTTGAGAGAGAATTTTCAAAAAAGTTAATAAAAAAATTTATTTAAGAACAAAACATAAAACATATTGTATGAAATTAGGTTTATTATTATTGGCCGCTTTGCCTATTGCTACTTATGCTCAGGACAGTATTACCGTTAATTCAAACGAATACCCTAATACTTTTTCCTCAGGTTCAGCCAATGTCCAACCTTTCGACAACAAGGCTAGAAGATTTAACGACTGGTCAATATCAGTTGGTGGTGGTGCTGCGTTTATGGTACACTCAGACCTTAGATCAATTTATGACAAAAAGGTTAATTGGGGGTACAATGCTTATGTAAGTTTAGATAAGCAAATTTCTCACGTATTTGGATTAAGCTTGGCTTACCAAAGAGGGGAAACTAAACAGAAAGCACAACTAGATGGAGAAGCAGGGTTACTTGCTGGTGTAGGAACTGCTACTACAAAGTATGATCAGATTGCTTTATTGGGAGACATCAACTTTTCTAATTTATTCAGAAGAGTAGATAACCATTCTCCTTACAGATGGGCATTCCACGGTTATGCTGGTATCGGGTTCCAGGGATACAAAACATCTCTTCATGATGACAATGAGTTCAGATGGAGTGAGAATCCTAAAAGAGTACCTTTATTCATCAAAAAAGATCTTGACATCAATTCACTATTCTACCAATTCGGAATTGGACTGAAGTACAAAGTTTCCAAGCTTATCGACATTGAAGCTAGAACAATGTACATCATTAGTGGTGACGACGAGTTCGATGGTGGTGGATGGGCAGGTCCTCAAGACTACGATCCTAATTCCAAAGTTTCTAAGTACAACATGATCGACGATTCAAGATCAGACAACATGTGGACTGTAAACCTTGGAGTATCGTTCAAATTAGGAAAAAACCAATCACATCTGGCATGGCATGATCCATTGCAGGAAACTTACTACAGAATGAGTGTTGTAGAAAATTCTACATCTGATCTTGTAGTTTGTGAAAAAGGAGACAATGACAACGACGGGGTTTGCGACGACTGGGATAGAGAGCTAAACACTCCTGCAGGAGCAAGAGTGGACGGTGCCGGAGTTGCGTTAGACATGGATCTTGACGGAGTTATTGACTTATATGACAAATGTGTTACTGTTCCCGGACCTGCATCTAACAATGGATGTCCTGTAAAATAACAGTAATAGTGTCAGAAATAAAATAAACTAAAGCAAAACTTTCGTTGCTTTAAAAGGAAAATAAATCATTTAATTAACTAAATAAAAAATACACTATGAAATTAAGTTTAGCAATTGTCGCATTAGCGTTGGCTATACCTACAGCTAGTTATGCACAAGACTCAACGGCAGTTTCAAATGGAGAATATCCTAATACATTTTCTTCGGGTTCTGCCAATGTATCCCCTTTCACCAATAGTTCTAAAAGATTCAACGATTGGTCGATCTCAATAGGGGCAGGTACACCGCTAATTCAGTCAGCTGATTTAACATCTATAAAGAACGGTAACGGTAAAAACCTTTTCGGTTACTCTGCATACATCAGTATTGATAAAGCAATTACTCATGCATTTGGGTTAAAATTGCAATATGACAGAGGAGAAACAAGACAAGGATGGTTCAATACCAAAGATGCTGTTCCTACAAACGTATCAGCTTCTGAGCAAGTGGCAGGTAGAACTCAATATGATGCGATTTCATTATTGGGAGACGTTAACTTCTCTAACCTATTCAGAAGAGTTGACAACCATTCTACTTACAGATGGGCTCTTCACGGATATGCAGGTGTTGGTACACTAGCATACAGAGCTTATCAGAAAAACCTTGCTGGACAAAGCTTAGTAACTGAAGTAAAACCTTTCAAACTAGGTTCTTTATTCGGTCAGGCTGGTGCCGGGGTTAAATTCAAAGTTAACAAGAGAATTGACATCGAAGGTAGAGTAATGTATGTAATCACAGGTGATGATTCATTCGATGGTGGTGGTGAACAATATAGCGCTATCAACCAACGTGAAGAAAACACTTCTGATAACTTCGTAAATGCTACTTTAGGTATTTCCCTAAAATTAGGAAAACACGAATCTCACCTTATGTGGCATGACCCATTACAGGAGATCTATTATAAGCTAGATGTATTGGCTAACAAAAACCAAGATATCGAAGTTTGTAAAAAAGGAGATGCTGATAATGATGGAGTTTGCGACGATTGGGACAGACAACTTGATACTCCTGCAGGAGCAAGAGTTGACGGTGCTGGTGTAGCTCTAGACACAGACCTTGACGGTGTAATCGACCTTTACGACAAATGTGTTACTGTACCTGGACCAGTTGAAAACAACGGATGTCCTACTGTAACTCCTGGAATTGTAAAAGAAGATGAAAGAACTTTAGAAGGAATTGAATTCGATTTCGATTCTGACAGAATCTTACCTTCTAACACACCTATCTTGAATAATGCTGTTAATTACATCAATACTTCAAATGGTTCTTACAATGTAATCGGAGCTACTGACGCAAAAGGTACTGAAGTTTACAACCAAAAACTATCTGAAAGAAGAGCTAATAGTGTTAAAAATTATCTAATCAAAAATGGTGTAGATTCTTCTAAACTTAACGCTGTTGGAAAAGGTAAAAAAGACCTTAAATATCCTGAATGTGATCCTACTTCAAAATGTCCTGAATGGAAAAACAGAGCAAATAGAAGAGTATACTTCGAAGCGAAATAATAAACTTATTATTGATATATTTTTAAAGTCACGCGATAGCGTGGCTTTTTTTGTTATGATACTTTTCCTTATTTTTACCCCATGATTTCTTCACAAGACTTTCAACAGCTCAAATACAATACCCTGAAACATTTCTGGGGCTATACAGCATTTAGAGATACTCAGGAGGAAATTATCAATTCAATCATCACAGAGAAGGATACTTTAGTACTATTACCCACAGGAGCCGGTAAATCTTTATGCTACCAGCTTCCGGCCCTTCTTAAAGAAGGAACCTGCCTCGTCATTTCACCATTATTGGCTCTTATGAAGGATCAGGTCAATCAATTAAAATTTAGGGGAATCGAAGCTGAATATCTATCTTCAGAACTGGATGAGTATGATGCGGAAACTATTTATAACCGGTGTAAAGACGGATTAACAAAAATTCTATATATTTCTCCGGAAAGATTAACCAATACTCAATTTTTACAAAATATTGAAGAAATTCAGCTGTCATTCATTGCCGTGGATGAAGCCCACTGTATTTCCGAATGGGGACAGGATTTCCGCCCAAGTTATCAAAATATAAAAGGATTCAGAAAAAATCATCCCGGGATTGCCTGTCTGGCATTAACCGCAACAGCGACTCCCAAAGTCCTTGAAGAAATAAAATCAAAACTGGAGCTCAACAATCCTCAAGTATTTCAGAAAAGCTTCAAAAGAGAAAATATTAAAATCTTCACGGAAGAAGTTACTGATAAATTCCAGCGCGTTCTTGATATTTTGAAATATAATGACAGTTCAGGTATTATATATGTCCGCACCAGGAAAGAATCCGAACTGCTAACAGAATTTTTAAAGAAAAACCAGTTAACCAACGTAGATTTTTTCCATGCAGGACTTACTACAAAAGAAAAAAACAGTAAGCAAAACCATTGGAATAACAGCAATAATCATGTGCTGATTTCTACCAATGCTTTTGGAATGGGTATTGACAAAGATAATGTACGATTCGTAATTCATTATTCCCCTTCCCCTTCTTTAGAAAATTATTATCAGGAAATAGGAAGAGCCGGAAGGGATGGAAAAGAAAGTTTTGCTTTTTTACTCTGGAACAAACAGGAAATTTCCAACTTCGATCAGATATTAAAAAATCAGATTCCCAATAAATCAGAGTTTCAAAGAATTATCAGCTACCTCTACTCTATATTTCAGGTGGCTGAATATGAAATGCCTGAAAAGATATTTCAATTAAATACTGCGGGTATTCAAAACTTTACCAGATTATCATTGGCCAAAATCAATAATGTCCTCAGCTTTCTCCATAACCAGGAGATCATATTTTATAATCTCAATAAAAGCCTTTCTTCCCTGGAGCTTCTTATAAAACCGGATGAAATAGACCAATTACCTCAAAAAGATGCTTATTTCATCGAATTACTTTTCCGAAGTATTTCGGGTATTTCCACCCATAAAGTGATGTTCAGCGAGCAGGCATTGAGCCATAAAATGAATGCAGGAATACCTTTGATTAAAGAAAGATTAAAGGAAATGCAGCAAAAAAATTATCTTGAATATATAGACGGTGCTCTGAGCAGCATTAAATTTCTAAAACCCCGTGACGAAAGAGCTATTAACGGAGCCTACTGGAAGCTTTTTGAACATATTCAAAAGAATAAAATCCAAAAGTGGGAAGAAATGAAATTCTATATCGAGAATAATGACTACTGCAAGATGAAGCTCATTCTATCCTACTTTGGTGAAACCAATTCTAAAAACTGCGGGCAATGTTCGGTATGTGAGAGAAATAAACAAACCATTTTCGGAAAAAATATTTCTTCCCAGATCATAGGCTTATTAAGCCAGAAACCTCAGACCATTGAAGAACTTTCCATACAGCTGAGCTTCCATCCTAAAGAAAACATTTTAGAAAATCTTATCTTTCTTTTAGACAGCGGAAAAGTAAAGATGCTGAATTTTAGAACGTATACTCTGGCATAACTTGGTTTTCCTATACGGAGCACCCTTTAATTCTCAAAAGACCATTATCTTTGTACTATGAAATCATTAAAAGTTGTTTTTTTAGGAACTCCTGAATTTGCTAAAAATTCACTGGAAGCTATCTATCGGTCAAGTCACCAGGTAGTGGGCGTAGTTACTGTTGCGGACAAAGCGAGCGGACGCGGCCAGAAAATTCATCAGTCTCCGGTTAAAGAATTTGCCGTTGCCCATCAAATTCCTGTTTTTCAACCTGAGAAACTCAGAAACCCTGAATTTCTGGAAGAACTGAAAAGCCTTAATGCCGATATTTTTGTGGTTGTGGCCTTCAGAATGATGCCTAAAGTTCTTTTTGAAATGCCTGCCATGGGAACATTCAATCTCCACGCCTCTCTTCTTCCCGATTATAGGGGAGCTGCACCTATTAATTATGCTATTATCAACGGAGAAAAAAAATCAGGAGTAACTACTTTCTTTATTAATGAAAAAATTGATGAAGGAAATATTCTCCTCCAGAAAGAAATTGATATTTTACCTGATGAAAATGCTGGCAGCCTACATGACAGGCTTATGGAGCTAGGAGGAAAGCTGGTGGTAGAAACATTAGACAGGCTGGCGGAAGGCAGTATTGAGGAAAAACCTCAACCACAGGTAGAAAATCCTAAAAACGCTTATAAAATATTTAAAGAAGATACCCGCATCAACTGGGATTTGCCTTTAAAAACTATTCATCAGTTCATTTTAGGAATGTCTCCATATCCGTCTGCTTTTACTACTTTAAAAATAGGAGAAGGAGAAAAAGGATTAAAAATCTTCGGGGGCCGCTATGAAATTTCCAATCATGGGCAGCCGGCAGGGACTCTGGATATTTCAAAGAATGTTTTCAAAATATACACCCGGGATGGCATTTATTATCCGCTGGAAATTCAGCTTGAAGGTAAGAAAAGAATGAATGTCAAAGATTTTCTGAATGGCTTTAAAAATTTTGACGAAATAAAAATGGCTTGATTTCTCAAGCCATTTTTTTATTTTATAGTTGTACCATTTCGGTTACTTCTACATCATATCCTCCAATCTGAGGTTTCACATCCGGATTTTGAGTAATCACTTTGAATTTCTCAACTCCTAAATTTTTCAGAATTTGGGTACCTATACCGTAATCCCTGTAATTATAAGCTAACGTAGGCCTTTGTTCCTGCCCATCCTGATAATCTAAAAACTGTTGAAGCTTTCTCAGGGTATTCTCAGAGCTTGAAACATTATTAATGAAAATGATAACTCCTTTTCCTTCCTCATTGATCATATTGGTTACTTTTTCCAATAACGGCTTTTCCCCGTTATTCAGCCTTGTCAGTACATCAAAATAAGAGTCTGAGGACTGTACTCTCACTAATAGTGATTCTTCAGGATTCCATGTTCCTTTTACGAGCGCAAAATGGATCTGATCATTGGATGTTTCCCTGAAAGCATAGAAGTCAAAATCTCCGTAATATGTTTTTACTTTTCTTTCTTCAATTCTCTCAATAAGATTTCCTTTTTTAAGCTGATAGTGAATAAGGTCTTCAATAGAGACAATTTTCATATCATGCTTTTGCGCGAAGGCATGCAGTTCCGGCAAACGGGACATAGTTCCGTCTTCATTCATGATCTCACAGATCACACCGCCTTCTTTAAGACCTGCCAAATGGGTAAGATCTATCGCAGCTTCCGTATGCCCGGCTCTTTTTAAAACACCTCCTTTTTTAGCACGAAGCGGGAAAATATGTCCCGGTCTCATAAAATCTGTCGGTTTGGACTTCTCATCCATTAAAGCTAAAATAGTTTTCGCCCTGTCACCGGCAGAAATTCCGGTAGAAGTACCATTTCCCAATAGATCTACAGAAACCGTAAAAGCTGTTTCTTTAGGATCGCTGCTTCTGCTTACCATGACATCAAGTCCGAGTTCGTCACATCTTTTTTCCGGAAGGGGCATACAGATTAACCCTCTTCCATGATACGCCATAAAGTTGATAATTTCAGGAGTTGTAAGTTCGGCAGCACAAAGAAAATCTCCTTCGTTTTCTCTGTTTTCATCATCTACCACTATAATTATTTTACCATTTTTAAGGTCTTCGATAGCCTCTGGAATAGTATTTAATTTAATTTCAGACATGTTTTTACTTAAAATTTACACAAAGATACTTACAAAATAAGCATCAGCCAATTAATACAAAAAGTTTATTGCTTATCAGATAAAGACTTTGCTGCTTTACTAAGGATTTCGTAAGAGTCTAATCTTTTCTGATGATCGTAAATATGGGAATTAATCATTAATTCATCTACATTGAATTTTTCCTGAAAATTTTCAATCTGTTCCTCCACTTCCGATTGATTTCCTATGAAAGTATATCTTAATTTTTGCAAGACTCCGGCTTTTTCCATCGGGGACCAGATATCATCCATATCCTCCACCGGCGGAGAAAATGGTTTTCTGTCATTTCTCAGAATATTGATAAATGCCTGATATAATGTAGTGGAAAGCCAGTGTGCCTCTTCAGAAGTTTCGGCAGCCACTCCGTTTACACAAGCAATAATGTAAGGGGAAGACAGTTGTTTTGACGGCTGAAAATGTTCTCTGTAAATTTTAAATGCCATTTCCATCTGCTCAGGTGCAAAGTGTCCCGCAAAAGCATAAGGTAGCCCTAATTCGGCAGCCAGCCAAGCACTATCCGTGCTGGAACCTAATATATATAAAGGAATATCTAATCCTTCGCCCGGAATAGCCCGAACCAAAGCATCAGCATTCTCTTCTGAAAAATACGTCTGAAGCTCAAGGATCTGTCTCGGAAACTGTTCATTAATGATCATTGGATTTCTTCCCAACGCTTTGGCTGTTAAACCATCTGTACCGGGTGCTCTTCCCAATCCTAAATCTATCCGGCCGGGAAAAAGAGATTCGAGTGTTCCAAACTGCTCTGCAATCACCAATGAGCTGTGATTAGGAAGCATAATACCTCCTGAGCCTACGCGGATCGTTTTCGTTCCGTTGGCAATAAAACCTATTAAAACAGAAGTAGCGGAACTCGCTATACTGGCCATATTATGATGTTCTGCCAGCCAGAACCTTTTATATCCTAAACTTTCCGTATGATTGGCCAGGGATAAACTATCCTGAAAAGTATCATGAATACTTTTTCCCTGCTTTACGGGAGCAAGGTCCAAAACGGATATTTCGAAGTTTTTCATTTCTCTCTATTTTTATATAAACACTTAACAAATTTACGGCTTTAAATTAGCTTAGTCCGGATTTTTAAATTGATAAGTGTGATTAATAATCAGATGAAAAAACTATTGGATATCCTTTATTCTTCCCTATTTTTTTTGTAGTTGAAATGATTTAGTAAAATTCTTATTTCATTGAACTCAAAATCCGACGGCAATGCATTCTTCCATTCAGTAAGAGTAGTATGTGAGCTTTTGTTAAACTCTTCTTCAAAGGTCTTAATCTTATCAGAAGTGATGACCCTGGAAATATCCAGAAGTCCCTGTTCTGCAAACTTTGCCAGATGGCCAATCACTGTTTCTTTTACCAATCCTCTTTCCACAGCAATTTCAGCTATGGTCTTTCCTTCTTCAAACAGCTGGAAGGTAAGCACCTGAGAAGGAACTTTAGCAATCTTCAGGCTTACTTCTTTATTATTCTTATCATCCAGAAGCTTAGTTTCCAATAGATGGATTTCTTTCAGACTATTTAAATATTCTTCAATATCCTCGAGCCAGCTTTTAAATTCTTCGTTATACTGTTTAAGCCCTTTACTTCCTTTCACTTCTGCATAGAAGTCTTTTAGAGGGTTGAAGATCTTATCCCTTACTTCAACAAAGAAAAAATTAACGGCTCCTTTGCTTTTATTTTCTATTTCTGCCCATTCTTCTTTCTGATGGATAAACTGATTGATTTTCTGAAATAAAATTCTTTCCAGCTTTTCAAAAATTTTTCCAATCCGGATGATTTCATGTTTAAGCTGGAGATAGAGCTGATTGGTTTTAACATGATCAATACTCCGGGTAGAAATGGAAAGTTTGTTCCAGTTTTCCACCTCCTGCAACAGCCATAAGCTGTCCAGTGTTCTCAATACTTTCCGGATACTGTAATCATACTTTTCCTGATTGAGGATATTTTCCACATAATCATTGGCAATGGTATCGCCCTGGAATTTTAAAACACGGTTATCTTTAAAAATAACTTCCGGTGTAATTTTAGATTTTAAAACAATTCCTTCCAATGTCCGGCACCGGGATAAGGCAACATATACCTGCCCTGCAGTAAAGCTTTTTCCTGCATCTATAATGACTTTATCAAAAGTGAGTCCCTGGCTTTTATGAATAGTTACTGCCCAGGCCAATTTCACCGGAAACTGCTCAAAGCTACCCAATACTTCTTCCTTGATATTCTTATCAACATCCAAAAAGTATTTTTTCTGTTCCCAGACTTCTCTTTTCACTACAATCTCCCTTTCACTTCCTTCTAAAATTACTCTGATCTCATTTTCATCCAGAGAAGAAATTTCTCCCAGTTTGCCGTTAAAATACTTTTTGTCCGGAGAAATATCATTTCTGATAAACATGACCTGTGCTCCCACTTTCAGTTCAAGAAACTGCTCATTAGGAAACTGGTTCTCTTTAAATTCTCCAAAAAGTTTAGCTTCATAAACTGAAGGCGGAGATTGTATTTCTTTCAGTTTTTGCTGATTGATCTCGTCAGCCATTTTATTATGTGAGCATAAATAAACGTAGGCATCTCTTCCAGCTTCAAATTCCGGATCATATCGGGAATTGAGATTATCGAAATCAATATGTTCCACATCTCCGTCACGGATGGCATTTAATATTTTAAGAAACTCTTCGTCCGACTGCCTGTACACCTTGGTAAGCTCAATGGTCACCAGAGGTATTTCTTTAAGGGCATGGCTTTCAAAAAAGAAGGGAGACTGATAATATTGTTTAAGAATATGTTCATCTCTTACTACCGGCGGCAGCTGATAAAGGTCTCCGATAAAAAGCATCTGAACCCCTCCGAACCTCTGGTTATTTCTCCTGATAAATCTTAAAGAAAAATCCATCATATCCAGAACATCCGCCCGTAACATAGAAACCTCATCAATGATTAGAATTTCCAATTCCCTTAAAAGCTTGAGCTTATCCTTTCTGTATTTAAAATGAGGCATCAGGTCCGCAATATTCATGGCCTGACTTCCGTCAATACGTTCTGTAGTAGGGAGAAATGTTCTTAACGGCAGCCCGAACATCGAGTGGATGGTAACTCCTCCCGCATTAATGGCTGCAATTCCCGTAGGCGCAACTACTATGTGCTTCTTTCTCGTTCTTTTTACGAAATCATTCAGGAAAGTTGTCTTCCCTGTCCCTGCCTTTCCGGTAAGAAATACACTTCTGTTGGTATGTTCTATTAAATCAAAAAAATGATGGTTCATCGCCCCAAAATTACGGAAAAGGTTTTTGAAATTATAGTAACGGCATACATTTTGACTTTAAAAAAAAATCCATGAAAAAACATTTTATGAAGGCATTTGTTATGAGTCTATGTATGGCGTTGATATTAGTATCCTGCAGTGCTGCTAAAAACGCCAATACCAATCTACCAAAAGATATTTCGGAAAAGCCGATTGATGATGAAACCCAGAAATATGAACAAACTATCCTGGCCAATTTAAAAAGAGATATTGAAGCCGAAGCTTCTCAGGAAAAATGTACTGCCCCGGAAGAATGGACATTTGCACCCATGGGCTCCAAAGCGTGCGGAGGTCCGCAATTTTATATTGCCTATCCTAAAAAACTGGAGGCTACCCTCTTGCCGAAGATCGAGGAATACACAAAAAAAGAATCTGAATACAATAAGAGATATAACATTACCTCAGACTGTATGCTGGTTTCACCTCCGGAGAAGGTTACCTGCAACAGTTTGGGAAAACCCGAATTAATTATTCCCTAAATACATTAATTTTTTACACTAAGGAAAAAAAATAGTCTCACCCGGGGTGAGACTATTTTGATATTATTTTTTAATTTTATTCTTTATACCAGGAAGAATATTTCACATAATTATCTGCAATTCTGTTTACTTCCCCTTCCAGCAGCTGGGATGAAATATCTTTGATCTTCCTCGCCGGAACGCCTCCCCATACTTCCCCGGATTTTATATGAGTTCCCTGTGTAACGACAGATCCCGCCCCTACAATTGAGTTTTCCTCTATAAGGCAGTCATCCATTACAATAGATCCCATACCGATTAACACATTATCCTGAATCGTGCAGCCATGCACAATCGCACTATGTCCTATCGAAACATTATTTCCTATAGTCAACGGATATTTTTCATAAGTGCAATGCAGCATTGCATTATCCTGAACATTTACTTTATTTCCCATTTTAATGTAATGAACATCTCCCCTGATTACCGCATTATACCAAACACTGCATTCTTTTCCCATTACCACATTTCCGATAATGGTTGCTGTTTCGGCTAAAAAAGTGTTTTCACCGATCTGAGGGGTTATGCCTAAAAGTTCTTTTACAAGTGCCATATTTATTAGATTTATTAATGAAAGTTAAGAAAAATAACGGAGATATATTATGATAAATATTAGTAAAATAATCAGAGGAAAATAGTTACCGTTAAAAATGTGAGATAAAATATTCAATACCGCTTTATAAATTCAAATCAATTATCACTCTTATAGCAAAAATCTAACTTTCTCCTTCTTTACTCCCGTATCTAATCCGTATTTTTGTATTCTCAAATTTAACTAAAAAATGCGTACCATACTAATAGAGCCAACTGAAAACCCAAAAGTAATGAAGTTTGTAGCTGATTACAATCTTATTCCGGGATCATTAGAGTTGGACAGAAGTTCAGATATTTCAGAAATTCCGCTTGCACAGGAACTTTTCAACTATCCATTTGTAGAAAGAATATTCATCACAGCGAATTTTGTAGCGGTAGCTAAACAAGATACCGTAGAATGGGAGCATGTTTCAGAAAGCCTGAAAAATGTGATCGAAGATGAATTACTGGCTAATCCGCGAATTTATATTCAGAAAAGAAAAGAAATGTATCAGATCTATGCGGAAATGACACCCAATCCCAATGTAATGAAGTTTGTTTCCAATAAGCTGTTACTGGAAGGTTTTGTAGAAGTAAAATCCAGAGAGGAAGCGGATGAAGTTCCTTTAGCAAAAGCGATCTTTGATGAATTTGATTTTGCTCAGGAAGCTTTTATTTCGGATAATTTTGTGGCAGTGACCCGAGACAATTCCGTAGAATGGCATGAGGTAATGGTGGCAGTAAGAGCTTTTGTTGCAGAATATTTACAGAACGGCGGGGCCATCTCCAACCTTGAACCTCAGAAGCATGAAAGTCCTGTAGAAAAAATCATCAACAGAGATTATACCAATGATGAGCAGAAAATTTCAGATATACTTAATGAATATGTAGCTCCTGCGGTAGAAAATGACGGAGGAAAAATATCCTTAATGGAATATGACGAAAGTACCAAAACAGCAAAAATGCTTTTACAGGGTGCATGTTCCGGATGTCCAAGCTCCACGGCTACGCTAAAGAACGGAATTGAAAATATTTTAAAACAGTTCATTCCTGAGCTGGTAGAAAAAGTAGAAGCCGTAAACGGATAAATATCTGAGGAAACATAATAGAATTTTTTCATTATTAAATTAAACAATATTGGCTAAAAAAGGAATTTTACTCGTAAATCTGGGATCTCCAAGATCTACTGCAGTACAAGACGTTAAAGAATATCTGGATGAATTTTTAATGGATGAAAGGGTAATTGATTACCGATGGATATTCCGCGCATTACTGGTCCGTGGAATTATATTAAATACAAGACCTGCAAAATCTGCCGAAGCCTATAAAACGGTCTGGACAGATGAGGGTTCTCCTTTAATTGTAATTACGGAGAAAATTCAGAAAAAACTTCAAAAGGTAGTGGATGTACCCGTGGAAATCGGAATGAGATATGCTGAGCCCAGTATAGAAACAGGAATTCGTAAACTGGCAGAAAAAGGGATTGATGAGATTGTTCTTTTTCCTCTTTATCCTCAATATGCAATGAGTACCACGGAGACCGTTATTGAAAAAGCTGAAGAAGTACGAAAAAAGAATTTTCCTGATATTAAGATCAATTATATCCAGCCTTTCTACAATAGAGAAATTTACATCAATTGTTTGGCGGAAAGCATTAAGGAAAAGCTTCCCCAGGATTTTGACGCTTTACAGTTTTCTTACCATGGTGTACCGGAAAGACATATTTACAAAACAGACCCTTCCAACACCTGTAAAATTGATGAGGCTAGCTGTATCAACAGCCAGGTAGACACGCATAACGCCTATTGTTACAGACATCAATGCTATAAAACTACGGAGACTGTTATTGCCAGAATGGGACTTCCTAAAGAAAAAACCATTGTATCTTTTCAGTCGAGACTGGGAAAAGACAAATGGATTGAGCCTTATACCGATGCTACCCTGGAAAGCCTTCCTAAAAAAGGGGTGAAAAATCTCGCAATTGTTTGCCCTGCGTTCGTTTCGGATTGTCTGGAAACACTGGAAGAAATTTCCGTAGAAGGGAAAGAGCAGTTTTTACATGCTGGTGGAGTAAACTTCCATTACATTCCTTGTCTGAATGATGAAGACCGCTGGATTGAAGTTGTAAAAATATTGTGTGAGGAAAAGCTGAATGACTTTTATTTGGTGTAAGACTTCACTCATTACTCAATATAAATGACACTCATAAAAATGAGTGTCATTTTTTTTGGAATTACAAAAACATGTAAGTCAATTCTAATCTTACGCTTACAAAAATATAAAAATAAAACAATAACCCCATAAAAAATAGGGGTAAATTATAAAATAATATAAAAATAAACAACACACCCCTGTTAAAAATTAAAAATACTGATTTTATTTATAAATTTTTGTATAAATTTGTTTTATCAAAACCATTAAATTTTACATTATGAATACCACTGTTGAAATCTTACACCGTAAAATAGACAGCTTCCCCCCTGAATTATTAGAAGCTCTTAACAAAGTACTCAACCGGTATGAAGATCAGAATAAATCTTCTATACCCCAGTTTCAAATAGACGAGGTTCTTTACAGAATAGAATTCCATAAAGAAAACCCAACAACCAAACTTGATTTCTATGAGAACATTTCCGACTTAAAAAGACATTTTGCCTAATGAAAGTTTTTTTATCATCCATAGCCAAAAATGATATCCGGCTGCTTATGAGAGTATTTAATGCCGAAAAGGAAAACAAAGGAATTGATTTCCTGGAATCCCTTCATGAGTCCATCAGGGAAATCCAGCAATATCCCGACCTATCCCAAGCAGAATATCAGGAAGTTATGGTATACAAAGCAAAAGACTTTCCCGTACACATCCATTATCTTCTGGAAAATCAGGAAAGTCTTTTTATTACGGCAATATTTAAAGAATTACAACAATGAGTTCTTTAATATATGTTCTCAATTTATCTTACAGGGGTTCTGAATTCACCATACCCCATCAGCCCATCATAGCTCCTTCCAAAAGGGGCATAGTATAAAAATGCCTGATAAAGGTTCTCAGTCTGCCAGAAGTTCCCGTTGATTTCCCCAAAATTGAGGGAACCGTCACTCTCTTTAGTGGTAAGAATATAGTTATAGAATCCCTGCTTTAGGAAAATCTTGGCTATATACTGCTTAGTTTCTTCATTATACAGCATCTGATATTCTTTTTTCGCGGTAAAATCATTAAATCCCCCCAATACATAGATCTCTTTATCTATCGGATCAGAATCCAGTGCAAAATACACCCATGAGTAATCCCCTTCACGGGTAGCGTCTCTTTCTATTCCCATATCATTTCTTCTGTAATAAAAAGCTCCGTTTACATCCGGCTGATATTGATAATTCAATGGATAAGCCCATACCGCATGCAGATAAGTATGATTGACACCATCTTTAACTTCCGTTGCACGGACCATGTCGGCGGCCATATTCATATTTTTATTATCAAAATAATAAAATTCATTATTACCGGGAAAAGTCAGGTTCATCTGCTGAAAAAGAAGTTGATTTCCTAATGTGGCAGTAGGCTTCAGATTAAATATACTCATGTTCCTATTATTATTCTGAACCACATTTAAGCTCATTGAATTGACATTGGAGGAAAGGTCTCCGCCCAGCGAAGTGGCCTTCACCTCTACCCTCTGGTTTATATTAGGGTTTCGGGGATCTGTAATTCTGGAGACATTGACGGCAAGTGAAGCATTTTTTTCAACTACATAAAATCTTTTTTTAAACAAAGGCCTTTCCGCTGAATCTTTATAGACAATCAATTCGAAATTACCTGATATTTTAGGCTTCATCTTCTCATTCGGAAACGTTAAGGTATAATGAGTATAAGGCTGTAAAGTATTGAATGAATACTGAAACTGATCCAACAGACCGTTAAGGCTTCCCGTCGCATATTCGGTAAAGAAAAGATTATCCTCATTCCAGTTACGGTCATAATGTTTGATCGTATATCTATAAATTTCACTGGCATTGGAAAGGTCATCAAAATTCAAAACCAACGTTTCGTCAAAACCGATAACGGGCGTTTCATCATTGGTCTGAGGATTGAATAACTGAATGCTTTGAATGTTCTGTCCAAACATCAAGCTACTTAAAGAAATTAAAAGTAATCGTAAAGTTTTCATTATTACGAAGATAAAGAAAAATACTCAGTTTCTTAAGATTATTGTATTTTTGATAAAAAATTCCAATGCTTCAGATTCAAGCCTTTGTATTCAATTTCGCGAGTGAAAACACCTATATCCTTTACAATGAAAATAAAAATGCATGGTTAATTGATCCCGGAAATATGAATAATGAAGAAACCAAACTTATCAGTGATTTTATTACGGAAAAGGGTTTACATATTCAGAAAATTCTTCTTACCCATGCACACATTGACCATGTTTTAGGCTTACAGTGGGCTTTTGATCAGTTCAAGATACCGGTAACGATGCACCAGGATGATAAGGAAGTTCTCGACATGCTTCAAATGAGCGGCATGAGATTCGGATTACCCGTTAATCCCGTAAATGTAGATATCGAATACATTAAAGAAGGCGAAGAACTTGAACTGGATGGAGAAAAATTCAAAATCTATCATGTTCCGGGTCACTCGCCGGGAAGTATCGTTTATCATAATGAAGACCAAAAATTCATGATTTCCGGGGATGTCCTTTTTGAAGGCAGTATCGGAAGAACGGATCTTTATAAAGGAGATTATGATTTGCTTATCAACGGAATAAAGACCAAATTATTTATTCTGGATGATGAAACCCAGGTTTTTTCCGGACATGGAAACCCCACCAGCATCGGCTTTGAAAAACAATACAATCCTTTTTTAAAATAAATTTTCCTACTTCTTAAAAATAAAGCGAACCTGTTAAAAGTTCGCTATTTTTTTTGCATGTCCAAAATACTCATTTGAGTGGGTTGTTTTTACATTTTTTAACATTATTATTTAGAATGATTATAAATTAAAGACTAAACTATTAAAAAATTTATCATTAATAAATAATCATAAATATTTCCATACCCATTATAAAAATTAATATTTAATTATTTAAACAATAAGCAAATAAATAAACAAATTATTTGAAATAAAATCACAATTTTAGCCAAAATGTTAAAAAATTGCAAATAAAATTAATAATTAACACATTTGTCCACTTATTTTATAAAATATGTTATATGAGTGCGAAATTACATGTGTTAAGTATCGGAGTTTTGTTTTTTATGGGGCAGACTACTTTTGCACAATCAACAAAAAAAGATACTATTACTAAGGAAAAAACGATCGACGAGGTCGTTGTAACCGGTTATCAAAAAAAGAATAAAGATGAAGTTACTTCTGCAATAACTGTTGTTTCAGGAAAGTCTTTATCCAATTTTTCCTCTTCCACTATGGGAACCAATGCTTTACAAGGTAAGGCTTCCGGTGTGGATATATCTTCACTGAATGGGAAGCCCGGATCAGGGTCAGTTATCAGAGTAAGAGGTTTAGGAAATCTTACGGCTTCCGTGGGAGCTTCCAACCCTTTATTTGTAATTGACGGATTCATTGTTGGAAATGATCAGAGAGCTCAGGATGTTTTTAATTCCATCAATCCCAGCGATTATGAGAGTATCTCTGTTCTTAAAGATGCTGCAGCTGCTGCCATCTATGGCTCACAGGGAGCCAACGGGGTTATTATCCTAACCACAAAAAGTGGAAAAAGCGGAAAGCCCGTAATTACTTTTAGTTCTAAAACAGGATTTTCAGAAAAAATCAGGGATAAGAACTTCCGTATGATGAACACCGCTGAGAAAATTGACTATGAAACCAAAATGTACAATTTGGGAATCTCAGGGTATGAACCACGAACTGCTGAGGAAAACGCAGAAGATCTGGCACGGGACCATGACTGGCAAAAAGGTATCTTAAGAAAATCTTTTGTAGAATCTTATCTGATCGGAATAAGAGGTGGAGATAAAAAGTCGAAATATACCTTCTCGCTAGGTTATGATTCCGATAACGGTATTGTAAGAAATATCCATGCCTATAAAAGATATACGGGTAGAATAAAGTATGATGCCAATCCTACTGATAAATTAAGTATAGGAGTTTCTACAGGGGTGAATTACAGCATGAACCAGGAAATAAGGGACAGAAATAATGTGCAAAACCCTTTCGTGGATATATATGCCTACAATCCCTATGAGCCTGTTTATAATGCAGATGGAAGCTATAATCCAACTTCTTTAGGATTTCCAATACTGGATGCTCTTAAAAACAATCCTGAAAACAGTAACTCTCTTATTTTCGACGGGAATATATATGCACAGTACAAGATCATAGAAGGACTTACTTTCAAATCGCAGCTAGGCGGATATTTCAACAATATCAGAAATACTTACAAAATTTTGAGAGGTTCCTTCCTGGAGCAGTCATATAAAAACAACGGAAGAATTTCAGAAACTAGCCAGAACCGTTTCCGTTATACCAACTCCAATACTCTTAACTATAACAAGACTTTTGGTAACCATAGTTTTGACTTGCTTGGTTTAGTAGAATATACCGAATATAGAAATGACTATATTAGAGCTACAGGACAAAGCTTTTCATCCCCTACATTAAACGAGCTGGATAATGCTTCAACGCCTTTTGCTGTAGGAGGATATGATCAGAAATACAAAACCTTTTCTTATGGGGCCTTTTTAACCTATGATTATAACAAAAAATATATTTTAACAGCTTCTGTAAGACAGGATAAAGATTCCAGGTTCGGAAAAGAAAACATCACTTCAGAGCCTTTCTGGTCATTAAGCGGCGCATGGAATATCACCAACGAAGACTTCTTTAAAGATAATATTTTTTCTTTATTAAAGGTGAGAGCCTCCATAGGTACAAGAGGTTATAATAATATACCTCTAAACATCAACCGGGTATTAATGTCAGGTGGGATTAATGGTACTTATCCTACGATTAGCATCAACTCTACCTATGGAAATGACAACCTTAAATGGGAGGTTACCAAATCACAGAACTACGGTGCAGAATTCGGATTATTAAAAAACAGATTAAGGGGAACTATTGACTATTTTATCGATCAGAAAAAGGACTTCATCTTATCTGTTCCGGATTACAGCTCTGAAGGAGGCGCTTATGAAACCTACATTAATGCAGGAGACTTAAGAAACAAAGGACTGGAGCTTAGTTTATCAGCTGATATTATTAAATCTCATGATTTCACATGGAGTGTCCGTGCCAATACCAGTATAATGAGCTACAAGCTTCTTAAACTCAGAGAGGGTGAAAGTGAAAGAATTATGGGGATCAATATATTAAAAGAAGGATATGAACCATATTCTTTTTATTTAGTGAGAAGTGCAGGTATTAATCCTGATAACGGAAATGAAATATATTATACTAAAGATGGAGGAACTACGGAAATTTATAATTCCAATGATGCCGTTTTAATAGATAAAAAATCTCCGCTTCCTAAATTTTATGGAGGATTTGGAACCAGCTTAACGTATAAAGGATTTGATCTTCAGGCAGATTTCAGCTATAAATCAGGAAATTACACTTACAATTATATGGCCAAAGATATGTTGAATTATATCAATGGAAACAATAATAATATGAGAGCTGATGCGGTAAACTACTGGACCACCCCAGGCCAAACCGATGTTCTGCCAAGACCTGGCAATAATTCTAATGCTCCCGGTGGAGTTACAGGTTTGCAAACAACGGATAGATTCTTACAGAATGCATCTTATATCAGATTAAGAAACCTGAGCATCGGATATACTTTTGATAAAAAGATAATCGGAGAATCATTACCGGTTAATAAAATCAGACTGTCTTTATCCGGGCAAAACCTAATTACGTGGACAAAATTTGAGGGAGATCCTGAAGTATCCATAGGTTCAGGAGAAAGCCAAACCGGAGCCGGTCAGACATTTATTAGCGGAGCCTACTCCCGATACAGTTATCCTTCAGTAAAAACTTATTTATTGGGAATAGAAATAGAACTTTAAACTTAAACAATTATGAAAAAAATATTCAATCATATTTTCTTAGTATCTTCCCTGTCTTTCTTTTCACTTCAATGTAGCGATGAAAGCTTTGATATCCCACCTAACAGTCAGGACAGACCGGAAACCATTTTCAATAATGAAGCCAATTACCGTCTGGTATTGGATGGTGCTTATGATGCTTTTAAAAGTCCTATTTATTACAGTGGAGACACCGGGAACTCCATTATTTTAGGAGATGTACTTGCTGACAATCTTATTTTAAATCCGGACGGAAGATTCACCAATAAATCCGCCTACGAGTGGACTTATACTCCACAAACAGGAGCTGTTACCGCTTTATATTCTTCAGCTTATTTCGTAATTTCCCGAGCCAATGTAGTTTTAGATAACTTGAGCAAAGTTCCTTATACGGATTATATGAAAAATATTGAAGCGGAAGCAAAAGCCATAAGAGCTATTGCCCATTTCGACCTGGTAAGAGCGTATGCTGAAATCCCGACTCAAAGCAGTAACGCTTCATCATCTTTAGGAATCGCTTATGTAACTACATTTGATACGAATATAAAGCCGTCACGGGATGCTACGGTAGAAATTACTTACAATAAAATAATTAAAGACCTGGAAGAAGCCCTGGCTAATATTAATTCAGATAACGGAAGTATTGCCAGACTGAATAAAACATCTATTTTAGGATTTCTATCCAGAGTATATTTATACAAAGGAGATTACGAAAAGGCCATAGAGTACGGAGAACAATGTATTACTGCCAGTTCATCTGTAGGCACAAGAGATAATTTCGTGAATATATGGAGAGATGCTTCGCAAGATGGAGAACTTTTCATCATCCCTAATGCTAATGTGAGTGATGATGATGTAAGAGTGGGTGTAGCCTACAATCAAACCCTTTCAAACGGGATCCAGTCAGAATATAATGTAAATTACGATTTGTTTACTAAGCTGGGAAGTACTGACATTAGAAAAGAAGCTTATACTTTAACTTCCAACTTTGGTACCACTGCTTATAACCATGTCATCAAACACAGAACAAGAGCCAGCTCAACTTCACTAAATGTAGTGAATATCAAGCTTTTAAGAACAGCTGAAGTTTACCTGAATGTAGCTGAGGCTTATATGAAGTCTTCTTCTGCTAATCCTACCCGAGCTCTTGCACTGCTTAATATTCTGAGAGCCCAAAGATATTCATCGTACACAGCAGGTACGGAATCCGGTACAGATTTATTAAATGCCATCTATAATGAAAGAAGACTGGAACTCGCATTTGAAAATGACAGATTCTGGACTTTAAAAAGATTAGGACAATCTATTGTAAGATCCGATTACGGTTCAAAAGCCGACGGAACGGGTACAGATGCGCCTACCGGAGCTTTAAAAACGCTTCCTGCAGGTAACTTCAGATTTGTACTTCCTATTCCCCAGGATGCTATTAACCTTAATCCAAATATGGTACAAAACCCAGGTTATTAATAGATTTACAAGGCTGTTCCGTGACCAAGCAAACAGTCTTGTATTTCGAAATTAGTATGCCTGGTTATTAAATAATTAAGTACAGTTCTAAAAAAAGCTCATTGAGATAATTCAATGAGCTTTTCTGTTCTTTTAAAGTCAGTACCTAAAAATCTAAAGTTATAGATCCTCTGACAGCCGCTCCCATAATAGGCCTTGCCATTCTTATATTGGTCGTGGAATTGAGCTGAGATCTCGGATCTCCCTCCGTAATACCTATGGTATTGAAAATATTGGTTGCATCAATAGCAAAACGAATCTTTCCTAGCTGATATGAAGTTCCTGCCCCAAATTCACTGAAAGAAGGTAAAATATTATCATCCGTATTCGCTTCATTCTGGAAACGTTTCCCGTAATAATTATAGCTTACATAAGCCCTCCATTCTTTGGTGATATTAACAGCCGGTGAAATATTGAAATAAAACTTAGGAATTCTTCTTACCAGATTTCCGTCATAATCGAAAGTGGTTCCATCAGCATTTGTTCCTGTAAAGTTTTTATATTTCGGATTCTGAAGAGTACCGTTGAAACTTATTTCCAATAGATTATTGAATAATCTCGCATATCCTTCCAGTTCAACCCCGATATTGGTGGTATTGGCGAACTTATTTTCCGAAGTTCCATCAGAATATACATCAGAGAAAGAAAGATTATCAAGAGTAGAATAAAAAGGAATTACCGAAACATCAAAAGTACGGGTATAATATTTATATCCTAATTCCAATTGATTGGTCTGCACCGGTTTGATCTGGCTCAGGTCGGCAATATTGTTATAATAAGTCTCTTCATTCGGGGATCTGAATCCATGAGAAAAACGCGCATACACTGCATTCTGTCTGTTAATTTTATAATTAGCTGCCAGGGTATAAGACACTTTATCAATATCATAATTCCAATAGGTATACCTATTTCCTAAAACGCTCATATTATCATCGGCAGTAGTCGTTGCAAAACTATGGGTTCCATCCGTAGTTAATCCTGAATTATCCAGATTGGCAGTTGTTGTATTCACCGCATATCCTTTATAGTAATCACGGCTGTAACGCAGACCGGCATTAACGCTTAAGTCTTCCGTTATATTATAGTCAAAATTCAAGTAAAGGTCATTTAAACTACCTTGGATTTGAGAATCCCGCACCAAGAAAGACATATCCGTTACTCCATTATAAGTTTTGGAATATCCCACATCCGTAGCATTAAGAGAGGTATCTACCAAATTAAGCAGTTGTGGTCTGTCCGTAGCTGTCGTAAGGATATTACTCCAGTTCCAGTACTGATGGGATTTCCAGTTTGATTTATAAAATCCGGCAGTAACATTTCCTTTATCAAATTTATAATTGAACTGTAAATCATTGACAAAATTATCCATCTGCTTATCAATTGCCCAAAACCCTAATTTCTGTACATATTGAGGATTAACTATCTGTCCGCTTCCTACTAAGGAATATTGATAATTATCCCCTGTGATACCAGTGCTTCCCGCAAAATCGCTTGCTAACTGAGGTCCTCCGGAAGGGAAAATCCCTGTATAGCTCATATTAATATTAGTGTAACGGGTTTTATTGATAACACTGAAGTTATTTCCAAGGTCATATTTAAACTCTGCCCCCACCACATCTACTTTCGGATGAATTCCGTCCTCCAGGTTTCTGCTGAAGAATCCTCCTCCTGCCTGAGGAATATTCAGCTGGCTGATCGCCCGGTAGCTATATGTTCCATAATTGGCATCAAAACCGGGAAATTCTTTAAGGCTATTCCCATCCTGAACTAATGGTATAGGCAGGTAAAAAGTATTTCTATCATCAAGCTTCTTGTAATAAATTTTGGCATATCCTTTATCAAAAACATATTTCAGGTTCATTCTGATCTGTCCTCCTTTATTGGCCTTAAAACCTGTCTTTCGGATTCCGTCGTCTGTTCTGTAAAAACCTCCTACATTAAAGAATAATTTATCCTGAACCAAAGCACCTCCTACATTCAGGTCGGTCCGCATAAGACCGTACGTGCTTGTTTCAAGTTTTGCCGTTCCTTTAAAATCATTAGTCCCTTCTTTTGAAATGAAGTTAATAAGACCTCCCGGTGAATTGTTTGCATAAATAGACCCTGAACCTCCTCTCAAAGCTTCCAGCCTGTTTACCGTATTATCAACTCTGAAAAAATTATCTGCATTGGCAAACTGCAGCGCACCATCTTCAAAAACGGGCAGTCCATCTTCCTGCACCTGTACGAACTCATAAGCTCCTGCGGAAGGAATACCTCTTGCAAAAAGGTTATTACCTACTTCACCGCCTGAAGTTTCTACGGCAAACCCGGGAACTCTTTGTAGCAAAGCAGCTGCACTGATAGGGTTCTGCTTTTGAATTTCTTTAGCGTTAAAAGTGGAAATTGCCGTACTCGATTCTATTTTCTTTTTCGGGTTGGAGTTTCCGGTGATCACCACTTGGTCAATAGAAGCTGTTCTCGTAGAATCTTTTTCCACTTCCTGGCCATATGCATTATTAAAATAAAGGGTAGCCAGACCAGCCATCAAGAAGATCGATCTTTTTTTCATATCCATATAGTTTTAGTTTTAATTCTCTTTTTTTAAGATTTCTGTAGTTTCAGATATACTCCGTTGGTCCATCCAAAGCCGTCCTGATTGGGATATTCTCCTCCTCCGGCATTCGTTTCGGTATCCAGAGCATTATATTTTTCCATCAGCTTTCCTGTATTATGATAGACCCTTTCAATATTGGAGCACCAATTGGTTTTAATCGTATCAGCCAATTGTACAAAGCCGTATTTTTTTAAACCGTTATAACCCAGCCACTGATAAGGAGCCCATGCATTGGGAAGATCCCACTGCTGTCCGGATTGTTTGGTTGTAGTAACAAGACCTCCGGGATATAAAAATTCTTTTTCAATAATCTCTGACACGGCTCTCGCCTGCTCTTTACTGGCTATTCCCAGAAAAAGCGGGTATAAGGTGGCAATATGCCTGGATTTTGTCTGTGTCTGTTTCTGAAGGTGAAAATCCCGGTATATCCCGGTTCTTTCATCCCAGAAATAATGATCAATAGCTGATTTTCTCTGTTCTGCCTTTTGCTGATAGTATCTTTGTTTTTCAGAGTGTCCTTTTAATTCAGAAACATGGGCGAGCGTTTTTTCAAGATGCCATAACAGGGAGTTCAGGTCAACCTCAGCAATATGAAGGGTCTCTATTTTTTGAATAGTCTCACCATCGGCAAACCAACGGCTGGAGAAATCCCAACCCGATTCGCAGGCAGCTCTGATATTTCTGTAAAATTCTTCTCCATCTGAGTTTTCGTAGTCATGGATATCTATAAGATAGCTTTCAGGGCGAGGAATATTTTCAGAATCATAATATCGGTTGAGGATATCCCCTTCTTTAGTTTTTACTACCCTTTTTGTAGCAGAACCATTTTCCAAACCTTCTTCCCCATCCATCCAGAAATGATATTCTTTTTCCAGTGTATCATAATACCTGCTGAATATTTTTTCATCATTTGTAGTTTCAGCAAGCAGTTCAAGCATCAAAGAAAAATAAGGTGGTTGTGAACGGCTTAGAAAGTGCGTCCTGCTGGCATTCGGTACAAAACCGAAAGTCTGTATAAGATAAGAACAGTTTTCAACAATATTTTCCATCATTTGCACCCGACCCGAAACTTGCAATCCCAACATTACAAAATAGCTATCCCAATAAAAAAATTCATTGAAACGTCCTCCCGGAACGATATAAGGTTTTGGCAGCTTCAAAAGAGTCCCTTTTTCTTCTGAAGCTGTATGGGTAAGTTCATCCCAGAGCTTTTCAATATGCTCCTCTATAGGCAGCATATCTTTTCTCTGGATGCTAACTTCCTTTTTTATAAAATCAAAATGTGATAATACAAATGATTTTAAATCAAAACCTTCCTTGTGTTTTTCTTGGTCGTATTTACCGTTGATGACAGATGTTGAATACAGTGGTATCGCATCGGTCATCGTTTTTTGATCCTCAAAAATTTTAGCCCGTTGAACATCATCAAAAAGGGACTGAATATCACTCAGGTAAAACTGATTTTTCATTTTCATGGATTAGAATTTATTTTTAATCTGTTCATTATAATTGCTGACACAAATAGTAAGGTAAGAGGGATCAGTGATAAATAAAAAGCTCTCTGTCCACTGAATTCCTGAAATACAAAGCCTGTAATCATAGATCCTAATGTTCCTCCGATAGCCGAAAAAACCACGATAAGCCCTGACATGGCACTATGCAGATATTTAGGAATGGAGGCAAGGATTACAGAGTTAATACTCGGATAAATAGGGGCAAGCAACCCACCCATAAGCGGGAAAAGGTAAACCACCGCCGGAGCGTTCAGCCAGTTTGTATCTGAATTAATTTCCGTCTGATGCGTTAAAGGCAGGATCAGTAAAATACTGATTGCAAAGCCTATAATACAAAAGGTGACCACATAGATCCAACTCAATTTTTTGGAGAAAAATCCTGATAAAAATCTTCCCAGGGCAAATGCTCCTGCAAGGATTGCACCTGCCTGAATACTCATCGAAGTAGGTACTTTTAATATTTCTTTATAAAATGTGGGTGTCCATGTCTGAAAACTTTGCTCTACCAATACGAAAAGGAAAGCACAAACTAAGAAAAAGAGAACTTTCTTGTAGCTGAACAGGCTGAGACTATTTTTAAGGTCGCTCAATACATTTGTATTTTCATTTTTCACCCCACTTTCATCAAGTCTGGAAAAGAAAAGGAATATAAATGACAGTAAAGACATTCCTCCCAGCACCCAATATACATTAAGCCATGTAGTGGACTGTGCATCATGATCATTGATAAACAGGCTGAAAAGCACATTTCCTGCTAATACTCCAATCATAAAGAAGCCTTCAAGGAAACCCATAAAACTGGCATGTTCCTTATCAGTATCAGTTACCAGGCCTATGGAAGTAAAAACAGAAATCTTAATTAATCCGAAAGCAATTCCCACTACTGCAAAAAGCAATTTAAAAAACCAGAAGGCATTTGAAAAAGGCATCACGAAACACATTATACTTACCATCAATAATCCGATAAGCATTGAGTTCTTAATTCCCAATCTTGGCAGAAAGGATGCCAGAACAAAAGAACAGATTGCAATGGGAAGATCTTTAAAACCTTCCAGAACACTTGCTGCCGACTTTGTAATTCCAAAGTTCTGCTGAACCTGTAGAATCACTGTCCCTACGGAATTCAGAAGAATGGCAAAAACAAAATAATTTAAAAACAAGACTGCTTTTATATTGAAATTTTTCATTACAATAATTCTTGCCGGCTAAGATAGGTGCATTCAACTTAACCTTAATTTAACGTAGTAAATCAATATTTGAACTATATTAATATAATTAGTATTTTAGTAACATAAAATAGATTAATTGAATGAAAGTTAGTTTTGAAAGAGTGATTCCCGATGATAAAAGTTCTTTTCGCTCTTTGCATATGACAGCTCCCATTTCGGAATTTAACTGGGCGTATCATTATCATCCGGAGATTGAGCTGGTATGTATCGTTGCCGGAAGTGGGACGAGACATGTGGGTTATCATAAAAGTAATTATACCAACGGTGATCTCGTACTTATTGGTTCCAATATTCCCCATTCCGGATTTGGGTTAAATTCTACTGATCCTCATGAAGAAATCGTTCTTCAGTTTAAGGAAGAAATTTTTCAGTTTCCTGCTGAAGAAGTGGAAGCCCGCTCTATTAAAAATCTTCTGGAACTTTCAAAATATGGGATATTATATGGAAGCTCTACTAAAAAATTAATTCTTCCCAAGCTTAAAAAGTTGATGGAAAATGAAGGCTATAAAAGATATCTGCTATTGTTGGAGATTTTATTTGAGCTTTCAACCTGTGAAGATTATACCTTGTTGAATAATGAAATCATGCCTTATACTATTATTTCCAAAAATAAAGCAAGACTGGAAAATATTTTCACCTATGTGGAAAACAATTATGATAAAGAGATTCCTATTGAAGAGGTAGCAAAACTGGCCAACCTTACCTTACCTGCGTTTTGTAATTTTTTTAAAAAAGCTACGCAGATCACCTTCACTGAATTTGTTAACCGGTACCGGATTAATAAAGCCTGCCTTTTAATGGCGCAGAACAAGAGTATTTCAGAATGCAGCTATAGCTGTGGTTTTAATAATGTGACCTATTTCAACAGAATGTTTAAAAAATATACGGATAAAACTCCTTCGGAATTTATTAAAGATTATTCCCACAACGAGGTGAATATTTAAAATACCTGAATAAAAATATCACAACTTTAAAATAGGTTTTGGCTAAAGCCTAAGGAATTTATTTTTAATGGAACGGGCTAAAGCCCGCCCCTATTGATAAATCGTCACATCCCAATCAGCCATTTAAATTATTAGGAATTTAAAAAAGCCATCCAAGAATTGAACAGCTTTATTTTTATTTTAGAATAATCTCATTATTTCCATTTAATATTACATCCCATACTGGGTCTTTGGATTTCTTCCTGAGGTTCTCCTGATAAAAGATTTTCAAAAGCTATAATCAAATCTTCACCCGTAACATCCTTTCCGTTCCCTGGTCTTGAATCATCCATCTGGCCTCTGTAAATAAGATCCAGCTTTTCATCGAAAAAATAAAAATCGGGAGTACACGCAGCGTCATAGGCTTTTGCCACAGCCTGGCTTTCATCATATAAATAAGGAAAATCAAACCTTCTTTCGATTTGAAATTCAATCATTTTTTCAGGAGAATCTGCCGGATACTTTTCAATATCATTGGCATTAATAGCGATGAATTCTATCCCTTTTTCATTGTAATCTTCATAGAGCTCATTAATCTTATCAATCACATGAAGAACAAACGGACAATGATTGCACATAAAAATAACGAGTGTTCCTTTTTCTCCTTTTAATTCTTCCAGGGATTGTATTTCATTTGTTTTTGAAGGGTTAGGAAGCTCAAAAAACGGAGCTTTGGTACCCAATGCCAACATATTTGATGGAGTATTCATATCCTTTACATTTCTTTAAGCAAAGATAAAATTTCTTTTAAGACTGCGCAATTGAGGTTATAAACTTCATGAAATGTTAAATTTTTAAAATAATATTTGGAAGATATCAATAAAACTCCGTAGCTTTGCTAACACTGTTAGTAAAAATATCATGGGCCTACATGAACGTCGACAAAGAGAAAAAGAATCTATCCGTGCAAATATCTTGCAGGCGGCTTTTGGTTTGGCGCAAACAGAAGGCTGGGGAGCTTTATCCATCAGGAAAATAGCAGATGCCATTGAGTACAGCGCTCCTGTGGTTTATGATTATTTTGAAAATAAGGAAGCTATTTTATTTGAAATTTCTTTGAATGGTTTTAAGTTGCTACACAAGGAACTGGTAAAGGCAAAGAAGAAATATGATACTCCTGAAGAGCAGCTTACTGCTATTGTAGACACCTACTGGAATTTTGCTTTTCAAAACAAAGAATATTACCAGCTGATGTTTGGGCTGGGGATGCAATGCAGTGGTAAAGGACAGATGAAAGAGGAAATCTCTTCATTCCAGGATATGATCTATGAATGTACTTATGAGATCATTAAGAAGAACGGATCTGCTCCGGAAAATGCCTGCCACATGTCCCATGCACTTTTTTCTGCGGTTCACGGATTGATTTCTATCATGATGATGCGTAGATCTGACATCCCGGAAACCATGAATAAAACAACCCTTGATGAAACTGTTGCCGGATTTATTAAATCTTTATAAATTTTTTTTGAACTAAACATTAACACTGTTAGGAAAAATAACATTGAATATCAGTTACTTAATCATCAGTAAAATAAACTAAAAATCAAAACAAAATGGAAACTATTTTCTTTTAAACCAGCATATCCTTACTTGTAACAGCGTTAGGAAATCTAACGTAAAATAAATTCTTTTAATTCTCATTAATTTTCATCATGTAAACGTTTAATAATAATCTTCAAAATGCAGAACTTTACTGCTCATTAAATTAACACTGTTAAATAAAATATCACCGTTAATAACACTCTAAAAATTTTAAACTTAAAAATTGGATTATATGAAACTACTAGGATCAACGAAGATTATTGTACTTTTTGCAAGTATAATTCTTCTGCAAAACTGCACCAAAGCAGCAGAAAGTTCTAATCAGGCTCCGCCTGCCCCCGAACTTCCCGTATATACCGTGACCTCATCTCCTGCTACTATCTATCAGGAATTTCCTACCGCCTTGGAGGGCAAGAACAATGTAGAAATAAGATCTCAGGTAGATGGTTACCTGGACAAAATATATGTAGAAGAAGGTTCTTTTGTAAGAGCCGGGCAACCTCTATTTAAAATAGATTCGAGGTCTTACGGGGAACAGGTGAATATGGCTTCCGCCAATGTACAGGCTGCCCAAGCCAATATTCAGAAAGCAAAAGTGGAAGTAGACCGCTTAGAACCTTTAGTAGCAGCAAAAGTGGTTTCCGAAGTACAGCTGAAAACCGCTAAAGCCAATTATGCGGCTGCAGTAGCTGCGGCTGCACAGGCGAAGGCATCCTTAGGAAACGCCAGAATCAATGTCGGATTTACGACCATTGTTGCACCAGTAAGCGGATATATTGGAAGAATCCCTTATAAAAAAGGTAGTCTTATCTCCAGGACAGACCCTAATCCTTTAACCCTTCTTTCGGACATCAGCGAGATTTATGCCTACTTTTCTTTAAGTGAATTGGATTTCATTGCCTTTCAGAATAAATATTCGGGAGCAAGCCTGGAAGAAAAATTAAAGAATATGCCTATGGTAGAGCTTGTAATTGCTGACAACAGCATCTATCCGGAAAAAGGAAGAATGAGCATCGTGGACGGACAGTTTGATAAAAGCACAGGAGCTATCAGCGTAAGAGCAGTCTTCCCAAATACACAGGGAGCATTGAGAACCGGAAATACAGGAAGAATACGTATGCCACAACTTTTCTCCAATGCGGTTATTATTCCACAGGAATCGACCTTTGAAATTCAGGATAAGACCTATGTGTATGTTCTTGGAAAAGATGGAAAAGTAAGCAGCAAACCTGTTGGTATTTCAGGGAAAACAGAGAATTATTATTTCATTTCCGAAGGATTGTCCAAAGGAGATAAAATAGTATACACAGGATTAGGAAGTCTGAAAGAAGGTGCTGCCATCCATCCAAAACCAATCTCTTCCGATAGCCTGTTCAGAGCCAAACCTTTGTAACTCCTGTCTGAAATACGGAGGACTTAAAAAAATCAACTATTATGTTAAAACAATTTATAGAAAGACCGGTACTCTCTACCGTGATCTCCATCATACTTTTATTATTGGGGGTTTTGTCCCTCTTTAATCTTCCTATTACTCTGTTTCCGGACATTGCGCCACCAAGTGTCCAGGTTACTGCATTCTACCCGGGAGCCAATGCCGAAGTTGTTGCCCGTTCGGTAGCTACTCCTATTGAAGAGGCAGTAAACGGAGTGGAAAATATGACCTATATGACATCCAACTCCAGTAATGATGGGACGATGACCCTGAATGTTTTTTTCAAACAGGGTTCAGATCCGGACAATGCTGCTGTAAATGTTCAGAACAGGGTTTCTAAAGCGATGAGCCAGCTTCCCCAGGAGGTAACCCAGGCGGGAATTTCCACACAGAAAGTACAGAACAGCTTTATTATGTTTATGGGATTATACAGTGAAGATCCCAAGCAATATGATGAACTTTTTCTTCAGAATTATATGAAGATCAATATCATTCCTCAGCTGCAGCGTATTCCGGGAGTTGCCCAGGCCCAGGTTTTCGGAACACGGGATTACTCTATGCGTATCTGGCTGAAGCCGGACAGGCTTGCTGCCAATAACCTTTCTCCACAGGAAGTAATGAATGCCATTAAAAATCAGAACCTTGAAGCAGCACCGGGACGTCTAGGACAGGGAAGCAAAGAAACCTATGAATACATTCTGAAGTATAAAGGAAAGCTGAATAAAAATGAAGATTATGAAAATATTGCCATAAAAGCGAATACCGACGGATCATTTTTAAGGCTTAAAGATGTAGCCCGTGTAGAATTCGGCTCCTATACATATACCGCTGCCAACCGTGTAGATGGTAAACCTGTATCAGGATTTGCAATTCTTCAGACTTCCGATTCCAATGCGAATGAGATCCTGACGGAAATCGAAAAACAGGTAGATGAATTTTCAAAGACCTTACCTAAAGGAATTAAACCTATCATCATGTATAATTCCAAAGATTTCCTTGACGCTTCTATTCATCAGGTTGTGGAAACACTGGTTATTGCCTTCATTCTGGTATTTATTGTAGTTTATATATTCCTTCAGGATTTCAGGTCTACCCTGATACCTGCCATTGCTGTTCCTGTAGCTATTATCGGGACCTTTTTCTTCCTGCAGCTATTCGGATTCAGTATTAATATGTTAACTCTTTTTGCCCTGGTGCTGGCTATTGGAATTGTGGTAGATGATGCGATTGTGGTAGTGGAAGCCGTCCATTCCAAAATGGAACATACGGGAATGCCGGTAGAGCAGGCCACCATCAATTCGATGAGTGAAATATCCGGAGCTATTATTTCCATAACATTAGTAATGTGTGCGGTTTTTATTCCCGTAGGATTTATGCAGGGACCTGCAGGAGTATTTTACAGACAGTTTGCTTTCACTCTGGCTATAGCGATTCTTATTTCCGCTGTTAATGCCTTAACACTGAGTCCTGCTTTATGTGCTATCTTCCTTAATGATCCTCAGAGCGAAGAGGGAGAACACAGCCAGCAGAAAGGATTTAAAGCTAAGTTTTTTAATGCTTTTAATGCAGCCTTTAATACCATCACACGAAAATACATTTACAGTGTCAAGTTTTTAATTAAAAATAAATGGCTGGCCATAGGAGGTTTGGTTATTATAACTGCTGCGAGTATATTCCTTATTAAAAAAGCTCCTTCAGGATTTATTCCTACCGAAGATCAGGGGTTTGTATTGTATGCCGTTAATACTCCACCGGGAAGCTCGCTGGAAAGAACTCACAATGCAACAGAGCAGATTGATAAGATCGTAAAAGGAGAAAAAGCGACTAACCATTTATGGGTAGCGGATGGACTTAACTTTATCAGTAATGCCAATGCTTCCCCCTACTCTGCCGGATTTATAAAATTAAAAGATTACAAGGACAGAGGTGACCTAAAAGACCCCGATGAAATTGCTGCTGCATTAACCGGAAAAGTAGGAGCTGTAAAAGATGCCAGTGCATTTTTCTTTAACTTTCCTACTGTACAGGGATTCGGGAATGTAAGCGGTTTTGAATTCATGCTTCAGGATAAGACCAATGGTTCTTTTGAACAGTTGGGCCAAACTACCCAGGCTTTTATTGGTGAACTGATGAAAAGAAAAGAAATTGCCTTTGCATTCACCACTTTCGCAGCAGGAAATCCTCAATACACAATTGAAGTGGATGCTGATAAAGCCAATCAATTAGGAGTTTCTGTGTCGGATCTTATGCAGACCATGCAGATCTATTTCGGAAGTAGCTTCGTTTCGGACTTTAACCGCTTCGGAAAATATTACAGAGTCATGGCGCAGGCCGATATTCCTTACCGTACGGATATTAATTCCCTGGAAGGGATTTACGTAAAAAATAATCAGGGTGAAATGGTTCCGACCAAAACATTGGTTACCCTGAAAAGAAGTTTCGGTCCTGAAACGGTAACGAGAAACAATCTATTCAATGCCGTAACGATCAACGGAACCCCTAAGCCGGGGTACAGTACCGGTGATGCTATTAAAGCTGTAGAAGAAGTAGCCCAACAGTCATTACCCCGCGGATATGGCTATGAATGGACAGGTATTACCCGTGAAGAAATTAAAACCGGAGGACAAACGGCCTTCATATTCCTGCTGAGTATCTTATTCGTATACTTTTTACTCGCAGCCCAGTATGAAAGCTATATTCTTCCTTTTGCTATCATTCTGACCATTCCTACAGGAATATTCGGGGTGTTCGCCTTCACAGGGCTGGCAGGAATTGACAATAACATCTACGTTCAGGTAGGACTTATCATGCTGGTAGGGCTCCTCGCTAAGAATGCCATTCTTATTGTTGAATTTGCCGTACAGAGAAGAAAGGCGGGTAAAACTCTTATAGAGTCTGCTCTTCAGGCTTCAAGGCTTCGTCTGAGACCGATCTTAATGACCTCGTTTGCTTTCATTATCGGGATGCTTCCATTGGTATGGACACAGGGGGCTTCCGCAAAAGGAAATCATTCGATCGGAATCAGTACCGTAGGAGGAATGCTTACCGGTGTAGTATTCGGAATTTTTATCATTCCGGTGATGTATATCATTTTTCAGTATCTGCATGAAAAAATGCCGAGCAGAAAAAAGAAAAAACTTCAAAAACAAATTTATGAACAACAGGCTTTACCTCTTCATTAAAGCCCTTAAAAAAATTAACAATGAAAAGAGTAAAAAACTTTTTAATCACAATAGCAATCGCACTGGCCTCAGTTTCCTGTGTCTCAAAGCTTGCCTACACAGAGCCTGACGTACCGCTTCCCGAACAATTCCGGGCCACGGCTACCGCAGATACAGCCAGTATTGCGAATTTGGAATGGAAACAATTTTTCAGGGATCCCGTATTACAAGGACTCATTGAAAAAGGGATCACTAAAAATTATGATTTACAGATTGCCCTGCAACAAGTCGCAGCATCACAGGCAAAGCTGAACCAGGCAAGGTATTTACAATATCCTGATATCGGCATAGGTGTTTCGGGACAGATTTCAAGGCCCTCCAAAAATAGTATGAACGGCCAAAGTCTCAACTTATTTTTAGGCCAGAACCATGTAGAAGATTATAATGCAGCCTTCAATCTTTCCTGGGAAGCGGATATCTGGGGGAAAATTAAAAATCAAAAAGAGGTTTCCAGAATACAGTACCTGCAAACTTATGAAGCATCAAAAGCTATCCAGACTCAGGTCATTGCTGCAATTGCACAGGGCTATTATAATTTATTAATGCTGGACAAGCAATTGGAAATCGCCCGATACAACCTGGAACTCAGCAATAACACTCTTACGATCACACAAAAAATGTGGGAAAGCGGAGATACCACTTCTTTGGGCGTTCAGCAGGCGACAGCACAGAAACAGTCTACGGAACTTTTGATTTCCCAACTGGAACAGAATATAGCCATCCAGGAAAATGCATTAAGTATTCTCACCGGAGAAATGCCGGGGACCATTAACCGTAGGATAGAAATGTCTGACACTTCCCTGCCTCAGGATATCTCCGCCGGACTTCCCGCTGCAATGGTAAGCCGCCGGCCTGATGTAAGACAACAGGAACTCATATTGTTGGAATCGAATGCTATGGTAGGTATTGCCCAAGCCAATATGTACCCTTCCCTGAAAATCACTGCTAACGGGGGTGTAAATTCTTTCAGGTTTGATAATTGGTTCCAGATTCCGGCTTCTTTATTCGGATCTGCCTTAGGAGGAATCACTCAACCGATCTTTCAAAAACGACAATTAAAAACGGATTTGGAGGTTGCTAAAATCCAGCGGGAGAAAAATGTACTGGCCTTTCGGCAGTCTGTTTTAAATGCAGTGGGTGAAGTTTCGGATGCCCTGGTTTCGAATGAAAATTTAAAAATTCAGGAGCAGAAGGCGGAGGAGCAGTCACGGACATTAAAAGAAGGAATTAAAAGCGCCCAGATGCTCTATAAAGGAGGAATGGCCAATTACCTGGAAGTGATAACAGCACAGGGAAATTCTCTTCAGGCTGAGCTTAATCTTGCTTCGGTTAAAAGGCAGCGGCTGAGCAGTATTGTAGATTTATACAGGGCGCTCGGCGGAGGATGGAAGTAGTAAATTAAATTATATTGTTGAAGTGCGGTTCTTATGGGACCGCATTTTTTGTATTGGGAGCTTAAGGAGATTTAAGCATAAAAGCTATTTACTTTTTATCTCTTTATCAATCCATTGAATAAGATCCTGAAAGTCCTGATCAGAATAACCTAGTTGTAGATAATGAATATCATCCGCTTTTCTATACCAGGTCAACTGACGTTTGGCATATCTCCGGCTGTTTTTTTTGATTTCTTCGATCGCAAAACCGAGATCCCATTCCCCATCTAAATATTTAAATAACTCCGCATATCCAACGGTTTTTAAGGCTATCAGATCACGGTATTCCGTAAGTCCTTTCACTTCTTCCATCAAACCATTTTCCATCATGAGCTCTACCCGCTTATTGATGCGGGCATACAATTCTTCTCTCGGAGCTTCGATTCCGACACGGATCACGTTAAAGTTTCTTGAAGCTTGTGAATCTGAAATCAACTCAGAATATTTTTTCCCTGTCTGCCACATCACATCAATAGCTCTCAGCAACCTTCGGGGATTCTGAATATCTACCACATCATAGTATTCAGTATCAAGTTTTTTCAGGATTTCCTGTAATTTTTCAATTCCTCCGGAATTCAGGATTTCTTCCAGCTTTTTCTGATTTCCGATATGGGCTTCGGGCAGATCATTAAGTCCTTCTATTACGGCCTTTTCATACATCATACTTCCCCCTACCATAATTGCCACCTCATACTGCTTAAAAAGCTCTTCCAGTTTTTCCAGAGCATCAAGTTCATACTGGCCGATAGAATAATAGTCTGTGACAGAAAGATTTCCTATAAAATGATGAGGTGCTTCTTTTAATTCCTCTTCTGAGGGGGAAGCCGTACCAATTTTCATTTCCTTAAAAAACTGCCGGGAATCACAGGAAACGATTTCCGTACTGAAATGTTTCGCCAAATCAATTGCCAATCTCGTTTTTCCAATTCCGGTGGGGCCTACAACAGAAATTAAATTTTTCATCCGTTCACATTCATTTTATCGGTCAAATGGAATCTTTACAGATTTCACATTGCTAATTTAAATGTTTATCTTTGTACAACAATAAAAAACTATGATTTTATCAATGACCGGCTTCGGTAGAGCCGAAGGTGTTTTTGAAGGTAAAAAGATATGCGTAGATATTAAATCGCTCAACAGCAAAAGCTTCGATTTGAATATCAAAATCCCCCTGCGCTACAAAGAAAAAGAATTTGAAATCAGAAAGATTCTTAATGACAGGATTATCCGCGGAAAAGTAGATTGCTATATCACGCTGGAAAACCTGGAAGAAACCAATGACGTAAAAATCAATAAAAACCTCATCGATTCTTATATGCAGGAACTTCGGACCATTGCTTCCGACGGACCGGATTTTGAGTATCTGAAAATGGCGGTAAGATTTCCTGATGCCATTGCTTCACGTCCTGACGATCTTACCGAAGAAGAGTGGGAAGCCCTGGCAGCCATCGTTAACAATGCTGTAGACAGATTTGAAGAGTTCAGAAAAACTGAGGGAGGAATACTGCATACGGAACTTGAAAAGAACATTCAGAATATCGATCAGTATTTATCAGAGGTTATTCCTTTCGAAGAAGAGAGATTGGTGAGTGTAAAAGAACGTTATCAAAAGTCTTTAAAAGAATTTGAAAATGTAGACGAAACCCGTTTTTATCAGGAGATGGCTTATTTCACGGAAAAGCTGGATATTTCTGAGGAAAAAGTAAGATTAACCCAGCACCTTAAATACTACCTTGAAGTCATGAATAATGAGGATTTCAATGGTAAAAAACTAGGCTTCATATCTCAGGAAATCGGAAGAGAAATCAATACTTTAGGATCAAAAGCAAATCATGCCGACATTCAGAAATTAGTCGTTATGATGAAAGATGATCTTGAAAAAATCAAAGAACAAACCCTAAACGTTTTATAAACTTATAAATGATGAGTTATAAGTTATGATTTGTCATAAATTGTAATTCAAAGTCTTATCTCAGAAGGATGAATAAAGTTATCATATTTTCAGCACCATCGGGAAGCGGAAAAACCACTTTGGTAAAGTATGCATTGGATCGGTTTTCAGAACTTCAGTTTTCTATTTCATGTACTACAAGGCATCCGCGAGGAAGTGAAATCCATGCCATAGATTACCATTTCCTGACTCCGGAAGAATTCAGACAGAAGATCGCAGAAGATGCTTTCGTAGAATACGAAGAAGTCTATACGGATAAATATTACGGTACCTTAAAATCCGAAGTTGAAAAAATATGGAATCAGGGGAAAGTCGTTATCTTTGATGTAGATGTAAAGGGAGGTATTTCCTTAAAAAAATACTTTGGAGAGCAGGCGCTTTCAATTTTTATTGAACCGCCGTCTATCGAAGAATTGGAACGAAGATTGATTGCGAGAAATACTGATGATGCGGCAACGATCAAGACCCGTGTGGAAAAAGCGGAGGAAGAAATGTCTTATGCTGATCAGTTTGATAAGATTGTGATCAATACCGATCTGGATGAGGCTAAAAAAGAAATAGAAAATTTAATTAAAAATTTTATCGGCAGTTAATAAAACAATTAATAAATTTCTGCTGTAAAAAACAAAAATTCTGAGGATATGAGTACCGAAACATTAGAGAAAGCTAAATCCGCTATTCCTGTTAAAGGTTTTCTAGATATAAAAGATATTATCATTCCTGAAGGAGAGGAATTGGTAAAAGCTATATTAGAGCTGAAAAAAGAAAAAAATGCCGTCATCCTTGCCCATTATTATCAGCCGGGAGAGATTCAGGATATTGCAGATTTTCTTGGAGATTCCTTACAGCTGGCCAGACAGGCTAAAGAAACCGACGCTGACATGATCGCTTTTTGCGGGGTTCACTTTATGGCAGAAGCTGCTAAAATTCTTAACCCTACCAAAAAAGTAGTTCTTCCCGACACCATGGCAGGATGCTCACTGGCAGACGGATGCAGCGGAGAAGGATTAAGAAAAATGCGTGAGCAGCATCCCAATGCGCTGGTAGCCACTTATATCAACTGTAATGCGGAAACCAAAGCGGAGAGTGATATCATTGTTACAAGCTCCAATGCCGAAACAATTATCGAAGCTTTGCCGACAGACAAACCTATTATTTTTGCTCCGGATAAAAACTTAGGAAGATACTTATCTCAAAAAACAGGTCGTGATATGATCTTATGGGATGGAAGCTGCATAGTACATGAAGCGTTTTCTATGGAAAGGATCGCTAAGCAGCTGGCTGAAAATCCTGATGCTAAATTAATTGCACATCCGGAAAGTGAAGAAGCTGTTTTAAAGCTGGCTCATTTCATAGGCTCTACTTCTGCCCTGCTGAATTATGTAGAAAAAGACGACTGTCAGAAATTCATTATTGCTACTGAAGAGGGTATTCTTCATGAAATGAAAAAGCGGGCTCCTCATAAAGAGCTGATCCCCGCATTGGTCTTTGATGATACCTGCAACTGCTCGGAATGCTTCTATATGAAACGTAACAGCCTTGAAAAGCTTTATTTATGCATGAAATATGAGCTTCCTGAGATCACCATGGATGAAGAACTTCGCCTAAAGGCACTGAAACCTATCGAAGCCATGCTCGATCTTTCCAAGAGTATAAAATAAAAAAATAAATATCAATTACAGAGCGGGTTAAAACCCGCTTTTTTCATGCAACCTCTTTATAAGTTTCTTTAAGTTTTTCAAAAAATATTTTGCTGTTTCAAATTAATTTGTACATTTGTTTCAGTTACAATGAACTTTTTAAGAAACATATCAGATTTTTCCCAACCGGATTTCTACATTTCGGGAGCTTCTTCTGTTTCTTTTATTTCAACTACAATTACTACTACGATCACCCCATAACGGGGTAGTTTTTTACATATCATATCCGTACTGTGTGCTCTTTTTTTAAAGAGCAATCATTAATTTATTAACATTTCAAAAAAATCATTGATGAAAGTTTTAAAATTCGGAGGATCATCCGTCGCTAATGCAGAAAATATCCTGCAGGTAGAAAAAATAGTAAAAAAAGAATCTTTACACCAACAGATAGTCGTAGTAGTTTCTGCCTTTCATGGCGTTACCGATACATTAATACAGGCTGCAGAAGCTGCCTCTCATAAAGATGAGGATTATGCGGGGCTTATCAAAAGTCTTGAAGAAAAACATTTACAAGCTATAAAAGATCTCATTCCCATTTCGGAACAAAGCTCATGGCTGAGTTTCGTTAAAAAGCATTTTAATGATATAGAAGATATCTGCAACGGGATCTTTATATTAGGAGAATTTACTGGCAGAATCAAGGATAAAATAACTTCTTATGGAGAATTTTTATCTTCCAACATTATCACTGCAAGGCTAAAATCGGAAGGCTGTAATGCCGTATGGATGGATTCCAGGGATCTGATCAGAACCGACAGCAATTTCACTTATGCTAAAGTAGATCTTGCCAGTACAGAAAAAAATATAAATCAATACTTTGGAGAGAACCATCAGCAGATCACAATAGCACCCGGATTTATTGCAAAGGATGAGGAAGGAAACGCAACTACTCTGGGAAGGGGCGGCTCCGATTATACTGCTGCAATTATTGCTTCTGCAGTTAATGCGGAAGAGCTTCAGATATGGACTGATGTAAGCGGTATGATGACAGCCGATCCCCGATTAGTAACCAGTGCCAAAGTAATTCCCGAAATTTCTTATCAGGAAGCTATGGAACTTTCCCATTTCGGAGCTAAAGTCCTTTATCCACCTACTGTACAACCGGTTATGGTTAAAAATATTGACCTATGGATAAAAAATACATTTAAACCCGAAGACCGGGGAACATTAGTATCTCAGAATCTTGAAGCTAACGACAGCGGCGGACAGATAGCAGTGGGAATCTCCAATATGAACCATATTGCTCTCCTTACGCTGGAAGGCAGCGGAATGATTGGCATTCCCGGTATTTCTGCAAAGCTGTTTCAATGTTTAAGCGATGAGAAGATCAATGTTATTCTTATTACTCAAAGTTCCTCAGAACATTCCATTACGATCGCTATTGGTGAAAAAGATATCTACCATGCGCAGTCGGCTATCAATACAGCTTTTGAAGATGATTTAAAGCTTCAGAGAATAGAGCCTGCCAAAATAGAAACAGGACTTGCTATTGTTGCCCTTGTCGGGGAAAATATGAAAAGCAGAAGCGGCGTAAGTGCTAAAATGTTTGGCTGCCTGGGTAATAACGGTATTAATATCCGGGCTATTGCACAGGGATCTTCTGAAAAAAACATCAGCATTGTAATATCTGAAAATGATATAAGAAAGGTGATTAATGTCCTCCATGAAGAGTTCTTCGAATCGGAAGTCAAGCAGGTGCACCTTTATCTGTGCGGTACAGGAAATGTGGGTTCAAAACTTATCCAGCAGATTTATGATCAGAATGAATATCTTAAAGAAAATCTATTGATCAACCTCCGTATTGCAGGACTTTCCAACAGTAAAAAAATGGTATTTGAAAATAAAGGGCTTTCCTCTGCTGATTATGCTGAACTGCTTACACAGGGTGAAGATTCCACCCCGAAGTCTTTTGCTGAAGAAATCATTTCACGTAACCTCAGAAATTCGGTTTTTATAGATGTAACAGCAAGTGCTGAGGTGCCGGAAATCTATGAGAGTCTTTTAAAGAGAAGTGTTAATATTGTAGCTTGTAATAAAATAGCTGCGGCATCGGATTTTAAACATTATAAAAAACTGAAAAACCTGGCTAAAGACCATAATTGCAAATTTTTCTTTGAAACCAATGTGGGAGCCGGCTTACCGATCATAGGAACTATCAACGACCTGATCAGAAGCGGAGATAAGATCAATTCTATCCAGGCGGTATTAAGCGGGACTTTAAATTTTGTATTTAACAATTATGACGGTAGCAGACCTTTTTCTGAGGTGGTAGCACAGGCGCAGAAAGAAGGTTATACCGAACCGGATCCACGATTGGATCTTGCCGGAACGGATGTTGCCCGTAAGATTTTAATCCTTGCCCGTGAAGCAGGATATACTTTGGAATTTGAAGAAATTGAAAATACAGCCTTCCTCCCCGAAGAATGCATGCAGGGAAGTGTCGAGGATTTTTATCAGGCTCTCAGCAAATACGAAGAACATTTTAAAAATCTGCTTAATGAAGCTAAAAAAGAAGGAAAAATTTTAAAATATGTGGCTGAGTTCAATAATGGAAAAGCAAAAGTAGGCTTACAGCATATAGCGCCGGAAAGTGACTTGTACCACCTTTACGGAAAAGACAATATTGTAATTTTTAAAACTTCCCGGTATTCCGAGCAGCCTTTGGTTGTAAAAGGTGCAGGGGCCGGTGCGGAAGTTACGGCCAGTGGAGTATTTGCTGATATTGTCCGTTCTGTTTAAAAATAAAAAATATGAAAAATATAAAATTAAAAGTACCGGCCACCGTAGCCAATATGGTATGCGGATTTGATATCCTGGACATGGCTATCCATGAGCCCTATGATGAAATGGAAATAAGATTACGGGAAGATTCCGATATTATCATAAAACATACGGACCCATACGGGCTCCCGGAAAATGCACTGGAAAATGTAGCCGGTGTAGTATTGCTAAAGATGCAGGAAGAACTTCAGTTAAAAAACGGTTTTGAAGTGATCATCCATAAAAATATAAAGCCGGGAAGCGGACTGGGTTCCAGTGCGGCAAGCGCGGCCGGAGCAGCTTTCGGTGCGAATATATTATTGGGGAATATCCTGTCCCGCGAAGAGGTGGTCCATTTTGCTATGTATGGAGAAGAGCTGGCATCGGGGGTAAGGCATGCAGATAACATTGCTCCCTGCATTTACGGAGGTATTACCTTAGTGAAATCCTCAGATCCTGTAGATATCATTCCTTTAAGCACCCCGGATTTATTTGTCACGGCCGTTCACCCACAGGTGGAAGTAAAAACTTCCGATGCCCGACAAATTTTAAAAAAGAATGTAGAGCTTAAAGATGCTATACAACAATGGGGAAATGTGGCAGGACTCGTAACAGGAATCCTTAAAAATGATTTTGCATTAATTGGAAGAAGCCTTCATGATGTGATCGTAGAACCTGTCCGAAGTATTCTTATTCCCGGCTTTGATGAGGTAAAAACAAAAAGTATGGAAATCGGTGCTTTAGGAGGTGGGATTTCCGGCTCGGGTCCTTCCATATTCATGCTGAGTGAGCAGGAAGAAACAGCCCGTGACATTGCGGATATGATGAAATCCGTTTATGATACTCTGAAGATTGAAAGCTTTGTATATGTGTCCAAAATTAATCCTCAGGGAATAAAAACAGTACAGTAAAACCGTTATTAAATAAAGACAATGAATTATTATAATTTAAAAGATGCTGAGGAATGTGTAAGCTTCAAGAAAGCCTCTATTAAAGGACAGGGAAAAGAAAAAGGACTTTTTTTCCCGGAATCCATTCCACATTTTACAGAAGATTTCATTCAGAATCTGAACCAGTTTTCAGATGAAGAGATTGCATTTCAGTGCATGAAGGATTTTGTGTCTGCGGACATTCCTGAGCTGGAATTAAGAAAAATCGTTTCCGAAACCATTCGGTTTGACATACCACTCAGAAAGATTAATGAGCGGATCTCCGTTTTGGAATTATTCCATGGCCCTACCCTGGCCTTTAAAGATGTAGGAGCGAGGTTTATGAGCCGCTGCCTTTCTTATTTTCTGAAAAATGAACATAAAAAAGTAACTGTCCTCGTAGCTACTTCCGGTGACACAGGAGGAGCTGTGGCCGATGGCTTTCATAATGTTCCGGGGATTAATGTAGTGATCCTTTATCCTAAAAACAGGGTAAGCCCGGTACAGGAGAAACAGCTGACTGCATTAGGCGGAAATATTGCTGCCCTGGAAGTCAACGGAAGTTTTGATGATTGCCAGAGCCTTGTAAAGCAAGCTTTTTCGGATGAAGAAATCAATTCTGAATTATTTTTAACTTCTGCCAATTCTATTAACGTAGCAAGATGGCTTCCCCAGCAGATCTATTATCTTTTAGCCTTAAAACAATGGCAAAAGACGGAGAATAACAGTCCTGTTATCTGCGTTCCAAGCGGGAACTTCGGAAATATCTGCGCAGGTATTTTAGCTTATTTCAGAGGATTGCCTGTGGATCATTTCATTGCGGCCTGTAATGCCAATGATGTTATCCCCCGCTATCTTACCACACAGGTTCTGGAGCCTCAGAAAACCGTACCTACCCTTTCCAATGCAATGGATGTAGGAAACCCGAGTAATTTCGTCAGAATTTTAGAACTTTTCCATGAAAATTTCCGTGAACTTAAAGACCAGCTTTCGGGATATTCGGTAAATGATGAGGAGACCTTAGCTACCATTTCAAAGGTTTTTAAGGAAGATCATTATTTACTGGAACCTCACGGGGCTGTTGCTTATCATGCATTAGAAAGTTATCTGGAAAACCATCCGGAAAAAAAAGGAATCATTCTGGAAACTGCCCACCCTGTAAAATTTCCGGAAGCAGTGGAAAAAGCAACGGGTTCTTCCGTAGAAATACCTGAGTCTTTAAAGGATTTAATGAAAAAAGATAAAAAAACCACGGAAATTAATCCTGAGTTTGAAGAATTAAAACGATTTTTGTTTAATCAAAACTCATAAAATGACTTCAAAGATATTTTTGGATGATATTAAAATATATGCGTATCACGGAGTACTTCCCGAAGAGAATATCATAGGGACCTATTATATCCTGAACGTTGAGGTTCATGCCGACCTGTGGACCGCTGCAGCATCCGATGACCTGAATGATACGATCAGCTATGCGGATATTAATGATATCATCCATGAAGAAATGCATATAAAATCCCAGTTACTGGAACATGTAGGGGGACGGATTATTTCGAGTATTCATCAGAGCTTCCCCCAGATCTCTTATATTAAATTAAGAATTACCAAAACGTTTCCCCCTATGAGAGGGGAAATGAAAGGAGCCGGCATAGAACTTGAAAAAAGCTTTATCAGTTAATTTTTCTAAACAATGAAGTTGAGACTTATTCAATTAATTTTACTATTTCTGATGATCAGGGTAAGCGGACAGACGGCTGCCAATGATCAAGGTATTTATAATTTCCCGAAGATCAAATCAAGCATTACCATGCCTGTCAGTATTCCCTTATCGGAAATAAGCAATATGATCAATGCTTCCGTAAAGGATCTGATCTATCAGGATGATTCGTATACGGACAATGACAATGACCAGTTCAAGGTTAAAGTATGGAAAACCCGCCCCATCCGTCTGGTAGGAGGAACCAGCCAGAATTTACTTATTGAGGTTCCTTTAAAAATCTGGGCAGAAAAAGGGATCGGAACATTAGGAGTTTATACTTATCAGAATACCACTTTTGAAACGGTCATGTATTTTAACTCTACCCTAAGCGTTAAAAACAACTGGAGCATTACCACTTCCACCCAGCCTATGGGCTTCAAATGGGTCACAAAACCCGTTCTGGATTACGGAAGGGTTAAGATTCCCATAACATCTGTTGTGGAGAAAAGCCTTAAGGAACAACAGCAGAAATTCTGCACTACCATTGATCAGCAAATGGCTTCCCAACTGAATTTCCAGCCTTATGTGGTAATGGCATGGAATTCATTTTCCCAGCCTTTTCAAATTTCTGAGGAATATAACACCTGGCTGAAGATCACACCGGTAAACATCAATATGGCTCCCCTGAAGTTTTACGGCAACCAGATTGATACCAGTATTGGTATAAACATCTATTCGGAAACTTTCACCGGAAAAAAACCGGAAAGCACTTTACCTGTTACTTCCGTTGCCGATTTCAGTGCTATTCCCCAGCTTACTGATCAGTTCCTACTTCAGACCACTGCAAATATTCCTTTTTCGGAGGCCACCAGCATTGCCCAGAAAATGTTCCTTAATAAAGAGTTTGAACTCAGGGAAGGAAAAACCAAAGTAAAAATCACCGACATTAATGTTTATGAGCGTGATCATAAAATCATTATTGAAGCGGAAACCGATGGCTATGTAAAAGGAACCGCTCTGATATCAGGAGTGCCTGTTTATGATGACAGCAAGAAAAAAATTGTTCTTTCTAATACTAAATTTAAGCTGAAAACTTCCAATATTCTCCAGAAGACCGCTGCTTTACTGTTTCAGGGAAAGATTGTAAAAATGATTGAAAGTGAATATGGCATCCCGACTGAAGAGCTGGAAAACACCTCGAAAAAAAGTACTGAGGAAGCTTTCAATAAAGAATATTATAAAGGATTAAAAATGAAGGGAAAAGTTTTTGCCCTGAAGCCTTCCCAAATTCTTTTAAATTCTTCAGGAATTACAGCGGTAATTGATACTCAAGCTACTTTAAAGCTTGTAGTAAACGGACTTCAATTAAACTAAACTACACAAATGAGAAAATATTTACAGGTTGTTGATCGTCACAAAGCCTCAAAGGTATTAAGGCTGATTAACTACTTCATTGATCTTTTTTTCAATTTCATTATTATTTCAGTACTGTTTGGAATATTGGGGCTTTTATATTCCCTCGTTTCCGGTATTCCTTTTCAGGAAGTAGCGTATATGATGGAAAATGTAAATCCTCTTCTGGACCGCTTAGTTACTTTACTTACGTATGCATTTCTTATGTTTTCTACGGAAACCATTACGGGTGGCAGAAGCCTGGGTAAACTTCTTACCGGGACTCAAGTCATTATGATTGACGGAACCAGACCTAAAGCCGGAAATTACTTTTTGAGGAATATCATACGATGTCTTCCGTTTATTGATCAGCTTTCCTTTTTAGGGGAAAACGGGTTCCACGACGCCTGGAGTGAGACCCGAGTTGTTGTAAAAAAACATTATGAAGCGGAATTACGTGCAAAAGACGATATAAACAGCATCGGAACAAAAGAAATTGTTTGAAAACTTTGTTTGAAAAGGAAAAATTTTTATATTTGCACACCTCAAAAATGGTACTTTGGCCGAGTGGCTAGGCAGTGGTCTGCAACACCATCTACAGCGGTTCGAATCCGCTAGGTACCTCATAACGAATCCCTAAACTATTGATTATATATAGAATAGGGATTTTTTATTTGAGTTTATTTTAACCATCTGAAAATAATAGAAATTATAGTAATTTTGGTATCTGTAATTTCAAAAACAGCCAAGTGTTTTTGAAAAATTTTAAAAATAAGAGTATTGGAAACCAACGCTTTTACTTTTCAATATCATAAATTAGGTAGTATAAAATACTTTTCTAAAATTGGATAGTATTAAACAATTTTAAGTTTATAGACATCTTTTTTTCTTCAGAAGTTCTTTTATTTCCGAATATCCTTTCGCTGAATGGTCTGCCTCATTCTCAATCAAATCCTTCATATAAATATCTTGAGAATTAACTGCTGCGTCTTAACAATTAGGGGAATATTATGAAAAGATTATTTTTCCCATTGAGGTAGATTCCCTAAAATTCGAATATTAAATATTTTATTAATACTCCAGACTTCGTAAACATCTAAATCCTGCTTTGTATTGAACTTCTCTCAAGTTGTAATTGTTTCAACCAAAGATTTATTCTGCTATTTCTAATTTGCTGTAAACTTTCAAAGATTGCGAAGTATTTTAACATAACCATCGATGATCTGGTAACTTTGAAAGCGAGATTCCTAATGAAGTAACTTTTGATGATAAAAATACCATCGAACAATTACAGCTCATTCAGCAATTGGATGAAAGATAAAATAACTGTCTTTAAAATTGTAGAGACAATGCTTACCAAACAAAAATTTAAGGATTTCTTTTAATAAAAATATTGCTGCATTATAAAACAAAACCCACCGCAATTGCAGTGGGTTCTTTATTGTTGCTCACGGATTACAAATCCGTTACATCAGGTTCAACTATTACTAATTGGAGGAAAATTATTTTTCCCGTCCCATTCTTCAAAAAATGCAATATTATTATTTGATATATTATTGTTAATACAATTAGTGAAAATTATATCCAATAACGGGAAGTTAAGCATTGTATTTATAAAAACACAATTTTCAAAAATAGATTTGGAAAAATTGCAATTATTTAAAGTACAATTAATAAACGTACAATTAATAAATTTTGATGCAGGTGAATGAACATCTATAATTTCTGTTTTTATAAATATTGTATTTTCAAATAAAATCCCTGTTGAGATAACGTCATGAAAGTTGGAGTTATTGATAATAGAATATTTAAAAACACATGTAGATAGTGCACATGATTTATATACTGTATCATTAAAGTTACACCTTATAAATCTCCCCCCCCTAAAATCACAATTATCAAATTGAGAATTCTTAATTTCTGTTTTATCTAAAACAATTCTATGAAAGTTTTCATTTAAATATATATTCATTTCATTTAATAATTTACCAAGATTTAGGATCTACATATACTTGATTCCAAGGAATAACGGGATCTTCATAATAAATATCTGTTTTTTGAATTTTTATAGGATAATTATTATATAATCTACTAGAAATATATCTATGATTCCCCTCTATAATAACTCCTTCTCCATTAACTATTATGGGAGGAGGCTGGCTTCCTTGTTTTAAAAGATTATAGTAGTTTTTTACTTTAGGAAGTGATACTGATGTTTGCTGAGTCGAAAGAGTTGCATTTTCCATAGCTTTTGCAATAGCTGCTTCATTTATGACCATTGATGACTCATAAAATAAGATGCTTCCAAGTCCTCTTAATGCAGCTCTTCCTGTCTGATAATCAAGATATGCATTAAATACTGCAGCTGTCGGATCCCATAAAGCAGGGCTTTGAAGCCTTGGTGAATAATATGTTTTACTTGTATCAAAACTAGCAAAAGTTGCCCTAGGACTTCCAGTACGACCCATAGTGGCTCCACCATAACTGTCATTCATTGCTGCACTTGACATTTGACTAGGTAGAAGCATCATTGATGTGGTTCCTCCTTCGGTAACAGTTGCATCCTCATTAAGTGTAGTAATCCCTCCGTTTACATTTACATAAGATCCTGATTTTCCCAAACGGTTAAGAGTTTCTCCATTGCTTCCTTTTATTTGATCCTCCTGACTGTCATGCCAAGAAACATTACCTTCATTATCATTATACCAATCCTCCAACAACCCCGTAGGATCAGTTGCATTAATTGGATTGTTAAAACTATATCTGAAAGGTGTCATTCCAGAATGTTTTTCCGCCAGTGGATCCACCACTCCCCATCTTCCAATATCCGCCATATAAAACCTTGCGCCGTAATCATACATCCCTGATTCAGTTTGTAACTCTTTGCCGTTATACTTATATTGATAATTAGTATTACCCGCCAGCCCATTATACCCTTCATGCTTCATTCCAAAAGGATAATAATTATTCTCTTCCAGAACTTCTACTCCGCTACCATTATTAAAGTAGCTTAACCTCACATTGCCTAAATGATCCGTATAGTTGTAAATATACTTATTATTTTCAAAATTGTAGTAACCTTCGGCTGTAGGAACAAACTTTAACCCTAATACAGCTACCATATTCTTTCCTATAGTAGTATCATACTGGAAGCCATCCAGATATTCCGTAGTTCGGGAAAGTAAGGCTGTACTCCCCTCTACTCCTTTATAGTTATAGATCTTTCTTAGCTTAACTCCATCTGCACGATAAAGGTAGGAAGTATTCTCTCTGATAAGTCCGGTATGAGTAGATAGTGCCTTATTAAATAATATATATTTGGGTAGGTTCAGGTAATTGTAATCTATCTGCAAAATTCCTTTATCATTCTGGGTAATCATATTTCCATTCAGATCATAGGTAATGGGTGTTCCGGAGGTTTCAGGATAACCGCTATACTGCCCAGAAACATCGGTAACGCTCTGAAGCTGGTTTCCTACATACACATAATCCAGGTTATCTATTAGCATAGCAGTATTACTTCCTGCCGGTGCTCCTTCAGATCTCTTCAAATTGGTGATATTCCCATTTAAGTCATAATCCAGCTTTTCAAAGTATTCTTTAGCGGATGGATTGGTGTCTTTCTGATAAAAGCCTGCTAAGAGTCTATTTAATCCATCATAGACATACCCATATCTTCTCAAATTGTCCCCTGCTGCTGTGGCTGTCCGCCAGTCTACTTCTGCTATATTTCCATTGTATTTTGGGTTTACTTTTAAATTTGTAAAATCTCCATTAGGACTTTCTAATCCTTCTACCTGATTGTATTTGATCTTATAGCCAAATAAATCAGTTCCTAAAGTTGCAGGATCATTAATCTGGGTCATCCAGCCTCGGATATTGTACTTATAATCAATGGTCTGAAGGGGTGATGCTGCACTCGTTCCTCCTACTTTCTTAGTCTTCAACTGGGAAAGCTCGTTATAGGTATTCTGAGCTAAATACTCAATGGGATTCGTTAATACCTTATGGGTATGGGTTAAAAGTCTGTTCTGGTGGTCATAGGTAAAATATTCATGAATACTCTTTTCTGAGTCTCCTCCTATTCTTTTATGGTAGGTACTGGTACGAAGTGCTACTCCTGAAAAATCAAGCTGATGATTGACAATGGTATAACCTCCCAAGTGATTAATACTTCTTGTTCCAAAGACTCGTCCCGATGTATCATACCAGGTATAGTTCTTCGTCCAGCTATCATCTTCTATATTTTTAACATAGGAAGCTAAAGGTAGTCCTTTGGTAGATCTTATACTGGCCACTCCATTGCTGGTGATACTGGTGGGTGTATCGGTAAGCTGGGGCTGAGAAAATACATTGGTGACGGCTGGTGAGCCTGTAGGATAGGTGTCATAATAGTTAACACTTAAAATCTGTGTCACATTTGTAGGGCCTGCCACTTTAGTATAATAAACAGGCATCCCATTCAAAGTAAAGGAAACAGCAGAGGTTCTGGTTTCATAGAGATTAGCATTGTTATTAATATTGGTCTGATTCGTAGCTCTACTTCCCGTGTTATTAGTAATACCTGTATAAACAACCCTTCCAAACTGATCATATTTAGTCAATAACCATTGTCCTAATTCTTTCAGATTAGTATCCTGACTCATTACCAGCTTATCAGCATTGTTGTAAATCATAAATTCCCAACCCTTTCCAGGAAGCTTCTTTTCTACAAGCCTGTTTCTTCCATCATATTTGTAAATATAACATAAACTGCCTGTTACGGTATTCACATTAGCAACAGCACTGGCTTTTGGTGGAATAACATACGCCAACTGATCATATTCATTATATACATAATACGTATCTGCATTCTCTGTAGAACTTACTACTTTTCTTACCAGGATTATCTGTCCTTTCCCATTTTTAAACTCTATGGTCTTATTGCCATCTTCATCTATAACTGTATTCTTATACAGCTGATTGGCTCCATAAGTGGTAGTGGTGGTACCAATAGTATAAGAGGTAGCTCCATTACCCCAGGTTGTAGTAATGGCATATTTCTTTACAGCATCGGCTGTGGTATTGGCATCATATTCAAACTTAACAGGCTTAGTACTCCAGTCCGTTCCTACCTGAATCTGCTGCTGAATCCTATCCAAAGGTGAGTTCTCTAAGATTTTCTCGCCATAGATTTTCTCGGTTCCGTAAATATCTGTCTGGGTAGCATTGGATAATGGTGTCGGAAAAATAGCTCCTCCTTGAGTACTGGATTGAGGAACCGGAAGGTAATCTTTTACCTGTCTACCAAACTGGTCGTATTCGATATGGGTAACTACATCTCTTCCCAGTGGGGATGATTTTACATTAACTACCTGCTTGGCTCTGCCCAGTCCGTCAAAATATTGTACCGTCTGTATTTGTTTGGCGGTTGTACTGCTCACGGTGACTGGCTCTAAATATGTCCGGCCCTGGATATAGTTCTCTGTAGAGGTTAATCCTGTAGAAGGGTTGGTGGTTCCACCTCCGCTTCCTCCTCCACCCGTACTGGAAGTAATATAAGCATGAAAACTGCCTATATTTGCAGAGTTAGCATTAAACCCGGATAGAAAGTTAATACTAACAGGATCGATAACTACTTTATTAGGCTCGGTAATAACTGAATTTAAGGTGATTTGGGCATTCGCTAAACCGGCTACAAACAATAAGCTTATAGGAAGGATTATTTTTTTCATAGTTCGTGTTTTTTATTGTTTGTAGTTGTACTTATATTCTTTTAAGATATTATTGTTGATATCTACCACTTTCTCCAGTCTGTTCGCAGCGTCATAGATATAATATTCTCTTATTCCTGATGGTGGGGTGATACTTCTTACTCCTATTAATGGATCATAGGTATAAGTACTCACCTGGGCATTTAGCAATGCAGGCAATTGTCTAAAATTATCTAATGCTGTAAGGAGAGTAGTCTCATCATTATTGGCTGCTGCTGAAGCATCAGTATTGGAAGCGGTGATAATGGATGATGCTAAAGAGGAGACCTGGGCATAGGTAGCCCCTTCTACCTTAGCAATAGGCTGGGTCTGGTTATAGCCCCAAACTATAGCTACCGGAACTCCGTCTTTAGTCGTGTACTGTTGTAAATTACCTTTGGAATCATACTGATCATAAGTTACTTCGGTATAGGAAGTAGCAGAGTTCTGTAAATCATAGGATTTAACGGAAGTTGGGAATAAATGAGAAGGATCATCGTATCTTGTTTCTGTCCTGGATAAAGTTTTTGTAGAACTTCCTATCGTCTGAGTCGTAGTTGTCTCTAAGGGAATACCTACCATATTGGCGTCTATCAGCTTCTGATTACCCTTTTCGTGAGCATAGGAATAACTAGTTTTTACAACTCCTCCATCCGCAAAAGTGGAAATTTGTTTGATAGGATAATCTCTCAAGTTATAAGTTAGATTTTGAGATTCTTTCAAAACTTGTATTCCAAAATATTCTTTAGACTCTGAATAATCAAGATTAGCCCTTCCAACAATTTCTTTAGTGGGATTAGCAGTAACCATTCCATTACCACCACAATATGCATTTGGAATTCCTCCGTTCTCACAACCCACCTGATAAACTCCATATGTTTTAAAATGTCCTGCATATAAATATTCAGTGTATGGAGAATTTATATGTCTCAAATTCATTCCAGTAAGGACTTGTAAATCTGAATTAATATACTGATTGTTTTTCTTATATAAAAGATTATTAGTATTATCCTTTCTTTGCTCTTCAATAAATAAGCCTCGTTTATAGTCATAATTTGTAATAGGGATAAAGGGAGGTAACATATCTGAAATTTGTTCTGGATTTGGAGTATCTATTGGAGATGTATAAGTAAAGATATTTTCCCCTTTTCCTGTTTCTGAAACAATTACATGCTGGTAACCAACATCTGCGCCCTTTGTTTTCTGAACTGGCAAAAAATTTTCAGATGAAAATATTTTAAATTTATTAATAAAATCTTCTTTTATATCTCCTGCTATTCCAAATTTATATACAAATGTATTAGTGTAATCATATATATAGCTGTGAACAGGTTTAGGAAATATTAAGGAACCACTACTTTTGCCTGATCCTGCGATATCAGTATAAGAGAAATTTGTTTTTTTTGAAGGAGAGAAGTCTAAAGAGCTATCATAATAGCTAATATTATTGATTCTTACTCCACCTCCCAACAGGTAAGGGACAATATTGTTAGCTTTTCTATCCTTATAATTTGCTATAATATTAACGGTCCAGTTAAAATTAGCCATGAAATCTACATTAAAAACAGCATAATACTCCCCAGCTTCGAAATCTCTTGTATGATATTGCGAGAAAGTGGGATCCGCAGCTACCGAAGGTCCAATGCTTCCTACTGGAAGATATTCATCACCTACTTTCTTAAATAATGAAATACTCCATGCATAATTCACAATTTGATTATTTAAACATACTATCTGAACAGATTGGGGACTAGTAAGTGTAAAGAATTGTTTCCTTGTATTATTTTCTGTTTTAACGTATGTGATTTCTTTATCTATTTTTTCCCAATTTTCAGGACTCTCATAGGGATCTATTGGCTCAGAACCAATATATGAATAAGTATTACTTTCAAAATTAAAAGCTCTAACTCCTCCTGAGGGCATCTTTATATTTTTCAATAAATTAATTGTGATACATTCTTTTGAAGGGTCCTTAGCTAATAAATAATTATCCTCTGGTTTTACACAGTTAAACCAATCCCAATGATCTTTTCCTAATGTAAAATTATTTGTATTTTCATTATAATTAAAAATATAATCAAACTCTTTTATAGAATTAGAATTATATTTTGTCACTTTAGTTAATGATAATCTTTTATCGTATATCTCTCTTCCTAAAAGTTTAAACTGAAAGTAATTATAATTAAACTGATAACTATTAGTAACCTTTCCTGTTTGATCTATAACACTAATCTTATCCAATTTCTGAAGCTGTTGAGGATTTGTAAAATTTGTATCCTCTCTACCCTGTACATAAGTGAAACTGACTTTTCCTTTATTTATTATTTCAATATCTTGAAGGTTTCGGACTAAGCTAGTAGTATTAATAGCATTTGTTTCTTCAGCGGCAGGAATTTCAGAGTCAAATCTTACTTGTGTGGGTTCAATTGGATTTCCTAATAAAGCTCTATAAATTTGTGAATAATCCGTATAAAAAACTTGTTGTGGAGGGTAGTAATTAAACCTGACCAGCTCTATATTAGATGCATTACTGATCTTACTTAAATGGAAAGCAGAATTTATACTCCCAAAAGTAGATTCATGGGTGCTAATATATCCTTTAAAACCTACTTTATTGGAAAGAATAGACCGTGTAGAAACCTCTAATATATCAAATAAATATTTATTCCCCATATCATCTTTAATAGTAAAAGCAATTGCTTCAAAGCTATTATTGGGATTAAGACTTTCAATCTCTATTTCTAAATTATTTTTATCTAACTTTTCTACAAATAGACTATTATTTATATCTTTTTTAATAATAAATCTTCCTGTATATCCCATGAAATTATATTGATACAAGTCATATTCAGTATCATATCTGTTATGAAACATTCCTTCATAAAATAGTTTTTTAAACTCCAAATTATCTGGAACCAGCCCTGTTCCTGTTGATAATGCATCTAAATATTTTCGTGTATAATTTTTATCCGTGAAATTATTAGTATATTCATCAAAATAAATACCTATAGTTGGTTGAGCTCCTGCATATGAAAGTATGGTGGCATGATCAGGACCACCTCTCACCATTCTTGTTATACTACCTCCAGCCAGCAAATTCCATCCTAATCCTACCTCCCCAGATTTGTCATCAGGCTTTGCACTAAGTGGGTGATATGCTAAAGATATACTGATTTCCATACCTGAATTATTAGACTTAATATTTGTAATTGGGATTTTAATGTCTGGAATTCCTGTATAATTACTTACCGGAACTTCTTCAAATTTCATTAAATTATTTACAGTAGGTGCCGCTGGGTACAGTTTTTTAATATTATCCATTGGGTTACTTACTGAAGTCGGCTGTGGACCCATTACTTGTGAAGAGAAATAAGGAATTAACAACAGTAATGTTATAAATAAAAGTATATTCTTTTTCATTTCTTAATCAATTTAGCATTAGCAGTTTTATTCGTATCCGTCTTAATCACCACCAGGTAAGCTCCCTGAATCAAAGATTGAGCGTTCAACTTAGTAACCTTATTCTTTGTCTTTAAGCTTTGTAGCTGCCTTCCACTCATATCATAAAGATGGATCTCAGCTTCCTTAAACTCATACCCGATTTCAACATAAGCGTAATCCGATACAGGATTCGGATAAATCTTAATATCATGCTTCTCTATCAGCTGATCAATCTGCTTATCTCCCAGCTTCACAATCTTCCAGTTCTCTCTACCTAATTCTTCTCCGCTTGTTCCTGCCAGTATTATTGAACCATCTCTATTCAGCTTAATATCCGATAATCTCTCCTCCTTCTTCCTTGATTCTCCCTTCACATGCTTTCTCCACTGCTCATTACCATCCTGATTCAAATAAAGCATCCAAAACGTTTCATCATCGGTCTCAAGTCTTCCTTCCGCCTGGGTATAACCACCCAATAAAATACCTTTTGTTTTATCTTCTCCTGAGTTGATAGTGCTCATTCCCATCAGTACATCCCGGTTCTTGAAACTATACGACTTCTGCCATACATCTTCTCCTTTCTCATTTAAAGAAATCAACCATAAGTCAGTACCTTCTTCTATACCCACTGTCTTATTGCCTGATCTTTCTGATCGGGATTCTCCGCCTACAATATACCCTGTAGAAGTTAAAGCCAATGTTCTCAGATGATCATCTCCACTGCCTCCATAATTCTTCTCCCATTCTACTTTTCCTTCTTTACTTAGCTTCACCAGCCAGTAATCGCCTTCTCCGTAATAGCTACTGGCTTTTGGCTGCTGGCGGAGAGCTACTGAACCTGTACCTGAAACAGCCTTATTTTCTATGAAAGCTTCACTTCTTGAATATACCCCTAACAGAACTCCTCCGTCCCGGGTTGGAATCATCTTCTCTACTTCATCCAGTCCTCTTCCTCCTACAATAAGTTGGGATAGCTCTTTTCCGTCTTTATCCAAACGGATAATCAAAACATCTTTAGAACCATAACCTTTAGAAGAATTCTGAATACTTCCGGCTACTACAAACCCCAAGTCCGTAGTCTGAACTACAGCTCTGGCCTCTTCATCCGAACTGCTGCCTAACGTTTTCTGCCATAATTCATCACCATGCTCATTGAGCCGGATAAGCCAGATATCAGAACCGCCTTTGCTTTCTTCTTTCTTATCCAAGCCTTTTGAAGAATGAGAAGTTCCGGCTAACAGAAAACCTCCCTCCTGGGTAGACACGGTAGCCGATAAAAAATCATGATTATTCCCCGAGAAATATTTTTCCCAGCTCTGTTCTCCCTGTTGATTAAGCTTGATTAAATGGAAATCGTAACCGTTATTCTGCTTACTGCCTGAAGCTTCCGGCTTACTGCTTTGAATAACACTTCCTGTAATTAAATATTGCTGGTCTACCGTTGTAACAATCTGACTTAGAAAATCCTGAGTATTGGACCTGATATCTTTCTGCCAAACCACTTCCTGTGAATACAACGAAGCACCAATGCATAGAAATAATGCACTCGTGTAGAGTTTTTTCATCTGTTTTTTTTAGTGTTAAAGGTTAATTACTTGCCTTTTATTATAGGGCGCAATTTAGCATTTTTCAATAATTATTAATTAAATATTGAAAAGAATTAATATACTATTCACTGTTAATATATTTTCCTTTGTAAATTATCCTTTTTTGATGCAAATCCAACTCCGTAAGGTAACAATACTTGCCGGGTTAAAAATATCTATTACTTTTTATTGCAATTCAATAAAACAATAAACTTATAAACAAAATAACAAACCTCCTGCAGTATAATACAGGAGGTTAAATGATGACTTGCCTACGTTTATGTAAAACTTATTTTATTTAAATATTTGTAAGAATTAATATACCCTTGCAATTCTACAATACCACTTTCTTATATTATCAGCATTATCCGTGGTATCCATATTATCAACAGTAAATGACATTTCTACTTTATACCATTTATTATCAAAAATAAAATCAAAATTATATCCTTCGTTGGAAGAATCGTAAGACAAGGATGTTGCTGGTGTTGAAACACCTGTTACCATATTTCTACCATACCCCATATACATACCATTATCCAAATTTTGATAACCTCCTGCCGCAAGTATAACATTGGCATCTCCTCTTCCTTCCTGCGAGGTCATACCCATCCATGAAAATTTCTTCGGGCTATTAGAAATATTATAAACCCTTGGAATTATTGATATTGGACCTGTACCATTCGCATTGGAGCTAGCATAAACATCAAATCTAAAAGTATCTTCAATAGAAGGCATTTCCTCTCCTGTACTGCTGTACAATACACCGGTAGTACTTGCCAACAGCTGTCCGCCGCTGTAATAAGCATACTCACCACGTGCTAATGAATTAGAACCTACAGATGCTGAACAGGATTGCCCTCCAAAGTCGATGGTAAATGTTGCTAATTCTGGACTCGATTGGGAAGGAGTTCCGGTAACATTATACACGAGTTGACCGGTACCATATTCCAAATCCCCTTGCTGTAATGTGGCTGTAAGACCGGTGACACCTGTAGAAGCAATTGCAGTTCCTCCGCTGTATGAACCTCCGTTTCCTCCCGTGTAAGGTACAATGAGAGTTCCGGTATAAGGAGTACCCGCAGTATATGATTTGGGACTCAGATATGCCGTACTACACTGTAATTCACCAATAGCAGGGGAAACACTAACTCTCGTAGAAAATCTCACCCATTCCGCACCATTCCAGTACAAATAACCTTCTGATGCCAGTCCTCCTGTTCCCAGGTTATAAACCAATAATCCTATTGCAGGGGAAGGAATTGTTGTCTGATCCGTATTTGAAGTTAATGCCACTTGTGGTCCGAGAAATCCTTTTTTATTACCATTCGCCAAGCCTGCTACATTTACATCTAAAATTGCAGAAGCATTAGGTGAAGCTGTTCCTATTCCGATATTTCCCGACGAAGTTACCACAAAATCATTACTCTGCTGAGCTGCTGTAGGAATCCCTGTAACAGGATTGTCTTTAGCTCCGTCTACATTGAAAACCCCTTGTGGATTGGTTGTATTGATACCCACCTGGCTAAAGGCAAAAGATGAGAATAATACTGCTGATAATATTAAAATATTTTTTTTCATTATTTCTTTAAAATTATTATGTGTGTTTGTTTATAAATAAATTATCCCTAAGTAATACGCTGGCCGGGAGGCGGTCTGGGATTAAAAAAATAATTACCTTCTCCTTGATAATATGAGCTTAAATGAAGTGCTCTTACTTTATTATTATTCTCTTTGTATATGTACAGACCAAGCCTTGTATAGACATATATACCCTCGCTTTTTTTTCTGTTTTCTGTAAATACAATTCCTTGAATTTTATATTTACCCTCCAGTATAAAAGAGCTTTTTGAAGAATCGCCATTTATAAAAGTAATTTTAATTTCCGGTCTCTTTGCCTGTATAAAGGTTTTCTCTCTTTTACCCGCTTTTTGCTTATAAACTACCCTTTTGTTTTTATTCTTTTTCTTATTATATACCTGCTTTCTTTCCGGTAAAGAAGGAGCATAAGTAATTTCAGCTCTATGCAATTCCTCTAAACCTGAAAGGAATATTCCTTTTTCAATATAAATAACAGCATGTGGAAAATTCCCGGTAGTTTCTTGAGTTTCATTCTTTGAGATGAAAGTATTATTTTGCACGGTAACGGATGTCCCATTTGAGATATAAACCTGAGCAGGAAAAAAGTGACTTAACCATAAAAAACAAATAAGCAGCCTACTGATTTTGAAACCTGCATACTGCTTATTAATGTTTATTATCTTATTTTTTTTCATTCACCTGCTGATTCTTTATGGTTATTATCCCTTAAGAATCCGCGGCAAAATTATTTCCCGAAAAGGATCTTACCTTAAATTTTCACCCTTTTGTTCATTCATTAATCCCATTTTTATCACTTACTCATTTATTCACTTTACTTAACAAAACCTCGTTTTCCTTCACAACTGAAAATCAATAAATTATAACTTAAATTAAAAAAAATCCAATTTCCCAACGGAGCTTAAAGCGAATTAAAAAAAACAGTCAGATTTCCCCTCTTTGGCAAATTGATCTTTTTCCGAATACGAAACCTTATTGATTCTATGGCCTTATAGGAAGAATTCGTTGCCTCTGCAATTTCTGTAGTATTAAGACCCAATTTTATAAGAGCACAAACTTCTATTTCCGTATTAGTGAGTTGAGGATTTAATTCCAATAATTTCGATGTGAAGTCCGGATAATAATTAAGGAACAAAGGCATAAAAGAGTTGTCCTTTCTTAATACAGATTCAAGAAGTGCAGTCACTTTTTCCTGTTTTAGACTTACAGATTTTTCATGTTTTAAGATGTTCTTTTTTTCTATATAATAGCTTCTCGTAATGTGTACGAAATAAAAAAGGATAAAATAGGACACAATTCTTAATGTTAATATATAGATAGAATCATCAATATTGGTGGATTTTATAAAATATATCCTTTCTCTTAAAAGATACATAAGTATCATAAATGAAAAAGTAACTAACAATTGTAAAATCCCTCTTTTAGTATTATCGAATAATATAGATGAAAATACGAAGATAAACCCAAAGACCAAAACAAACTGAAAATCAATGGAATAATAATGAGCGACTATAAAATAATAAATATCTACAAATATAATTCCTGCAAAAATCACTTTCTTATTGGAGTGATTATTTTTAAATTCAATAAAAATCATCGCCTCTATCACCAGTGCTGCCAAGGAAATCCACGAAATAATCTTTTGACCCCAGAAAAACTCTGAAACCATTAACAACAAAAAAGCTAAGGCTAATCCAAGCATTGCCTTTTCTATTAATTTTACTTCCATTTTTATGTTTATAATTGTTATGTTTTTAGATAAGTAAAAGAAAATAGAAAAAGGAATAGTGAGTAGAGTACATTTTTGGAGATCACCGTACCTTTTTCCATCTCCTCATTTGCACATTTAAAAACGTGTTTAATTTTTAATGTCCAAAAATATCTCTTTAAAATTGGGTATACATCAAATAATCACATGCTGTTTCCTTTACCATAACCATTTTTTTCATTTATCCTTCATTTGATTTGACGCATGCAGCCCCTCCTTTTCACTCAAAACCTCCTATTGAGCAACTCCAATTATTCACCATACAGAAGCCGTTAACGTTTTAACCAAAAAAACTTTAAAATTTTATGTTATTTTCACAAAAAGACAGTATTTAAAATTTTCTTACAGGCATTTTTTATCCAAACAAAATCCCCTTTATTTCATTCAGACCCCACCATCAGGTATTTTCATTATTAATATTTATGAGAAATAAATATCAAATGAGACTGTACTTGTATGATAATGAAGAGTCAACAAAGATTTATACTTATTCCATCATTTAAAATTCAGCAGTTCAAATAGGAAAACCGAATTAGAGCAGTAATTCGGTTTTTTAAATAGGAAGAAAAGAAAATTTATTTTTGTGACTTCATTTGAAAATAAATGACAAAAACTACTTTTCTTTAATAAGATTTTGGATATATTCACTCGGAGTGACTCCTTCTATTTTTTTAAATACCCTGTTAAAATTAGGCTGATTGGAAAAGCCTCCTTCCGTATAGATATACATGAGGGTCACCTTGGAAAGATCACTTTCATTGATAAGCTTTTTTACATATTCTATCCTTAAGCTATTTAGGTAGATATTAAAATTGGAATATCCTGCCGTACGTATTGCTTTGGAAAGATAAGAACTGTTGGTATCCAGAATAATGCAGAGTTTGGACATACTGAATTTAGGATCTTTAAAATACATTTCTCCTTTCATCTGGCTGTCAATCCTGCCAAAAAAGTCAATATATTCCTGTTCTTTATCCTTATCTATTATTAAAGATATTCTTTCTTTTTTATCCTTCTGCCCATCATCTTTAGCAACTGCTTCAATGTCTCTGATCTTCTTGATCTTGTCTTTATAATAAACAAGCATCCATATAATCAAACCATTAAAAATAAATGCTGAAATTTCAGTAATATTAAAAAATGAGCGGTATAATTTCCCATCATTTAAATTCATATTATAAGAAGCAAATACGGCTACCACCACAATAAGCACAGAATATATACTGTACAGCACAGAATCTTTTTTTGATAACAATACGTAGGAAGCCAAAGGTATGGGAAGCAGCCATGTAATATTATTGAGCGACATCTCGAAAAAATCCACAATAAAATAAACATCGTACAGAGGCGCTAAAATCAGAAAAACCCTGACATGATTAATAATGCTGGGAAAAGGTTTTTTCCATGCGTACAACAGCAAAAAGAGAATAAATAAAAAACCACCTGATAAATAGTAAACAAGAAAATGGTTATCAATGCCCAGATAAAAAGCTAATGTATAAAACCCCAGGATCAATAACATCAGTACAAGGTATCGGAGTACAAATTCTTTCTTTAATTCATCTATTTGCGTAACACTCTCTTTTGAGATTAAAATATTCTTCATTGATATAACAAATTTTTTCAGTAATTGTTTTAATTAAAAAATTGATTTTCAAACAAATACAAAACTTACAAACAATTACTATTTTGGTTTTATGACTTACTTTCCCCACCCTCATTTATTCCTCAACTTTGCAGTTCAGAATTTCCAATCTTCAAAAAAAAGTCAAAACCTGATATAAATGTTAATGCTTAAATAAGAACACAATCTAAGGCTTGAAGAATAGCTCATTAACATTGCAAATATACAAATTTAAAAACCATAAAAACAGACGAATGATAAAAATAATAATATGCAAACAGATAAAACATAAATAAAATACACTAAAAACAAATAAAAACGCAAAATACAGAAACAACAATTACTCCATTGAACCGATGAAAAAAAAATAAACCCTCGGATTGGCGCGCACCACCCTCATAAAACCTCAACTCAACTAAAATAACAGTAAAACATAACTTAATTAAAATCTCTAAAGATGAAAAAACTTTTAATGGTCTTATTGACTGTTTTATTTTCGTCCTATCTATTTTCACAGGTCGGAATAAATACAGAAACCCCTAACACTAAAACTTTATTACACATTTCGGAAAGAAATAAAACTACCGATCCGGTACAAAGCAAAGGAATAATACTTCCGCGTCTTACAGAAGCAGAAAGAGACGCAATAGCTCCTGCTGCCACCGAAAACAGCTTAATGATCTACAACACCAGCGAAGATTGTTACAATTACTGGAACAATGAAGAAGGTGAATGGAAAAGCGTATGTGGTAATATGGGAAATGCTAAATTCACCTTCGATTGCGGTAACAACATTCAGGTAAAAGGTACCTACATCAAAGAATCTGAGCTTACTGAAAGCAACTACATTTCTATTCAGATTGTAAATGTGACCAAACCAGGCTCTTACACTATTATCGCCACTCCCAATAATGATAACGGATATTCTTTCGTAGGTCAGGGAGTCTTTACGGCAACAGGCACACAGACTGTAAAATTATACGGACAGGGCATCCCCGTAAACGCTCAAATAGACGATTTTACCATCACTTCCTCTGGGTCTACAGATACATGTGCGACACAGGTAACGGTAAACACAAACGTGGCCAGCTACTCTTTAAACTGTGCATCCATTATGGTAAACGGAACTTATCTTAAAGGAACTCCCCTTACAAGTTCGAATGTAATTACTTTAAACGTAACGGTAAGCACCGTCGGATCTTACCATATTTCAACTCCTGTTGTCAATGGAATTTCTTTTGCTGCTTCCGGTACATTTACTGCTCCCGGAACCTATCCTATCACATTAGTAGGTAGCGGAACTCCAACAACGAACAGTAATTTCAACATAGAAGTAACATCCAATACGGTGGGTGGCCAGGCAAGCTGTACGGCAGTAGTATCAGTTACCCTTCCTCCTATGACCTACGCTATCATCGGTACGGGAGATTATTCGTGGGCTTCTTCCCAAAGACTTGCAGCTCTTAATTCCTCTACCAATTTCGGGACTAACGGGACGGTAAAAATCGTAAGCTTAACTCAGCTATGGAGTACTACAAATGCTGCTACCGCCTTAAATAATCTTACTTCCGCAACAATGGCGAAACCAGATATTATTCTCTATTTCTCTTACGGAGCAGCTCCAACCACCGCATTGTCAACAGAATTAAATAATTATGTAAATAATGGAGGAGTTTTAATTTATGGAACCACAGACAGCAACTATGCACAGGCGAATATCATGCTCAACGGTATATTCGGAGTAAACACGGCACAAAACCAGATAGCCGGAACTCAGGGAGATGATAATGCATATCCTATTAACAATCTTCAGGATGATGAAATCGTTAACGGACCTTTTGGAAACACTGCCGGTAAATATTGGGGAGAAGATAACGGTTCCACAGGATCTGTAATCGTGTCCCAATTACCTCCAAACTCCATTCAAATTGCTTCAGCAGCAAACTCTGCAGGAAAGCCAACGGTAGATCCAGAATATTCGATAGTATGGTACAATAACAGCAAAAACTTCGTTTTCTTCGGAGACTCGGTAGCTTCTACTGCATCCTCCACAGATCAAAGAGGATGGCCGTCTATCTATAATTCGGGGATTCCAAAAACAAAATATTACGGATATACTCCACAATATGTTTACAACGCCATTTTAGAAATGAATTCTGTTGCATGGGCTATTAAAAAAGCTGCAGTAGCAGGGATTAATCCTCATTAATTTATAATAAATCTTCATCACATTTTAAAATAAGAAGGCTGCAACTTAGATTGCAGTCTTTTTTCGTTAAAAATATTAGAAAAAAGATTCAAATAATAAAAAAATAAAGAAAGCCCCCTAGAAATAAGGGGGCTATAAAACACAAATGATGAAAAAAAATTATTTTTTCATCTCAAATATACGACAATATTTTACAGAAATAAAATTTCTGATAATGACAGAAATCATCTGAAAATATGAGATTAACCCCATTCAGTGAATCACTAAAAAATATACATCTAATCCAACTCCCTTCAACTCAAAACCTCATCAAGTACCGTACAATTTCTAAAATTTATTTTTCTAATTTTTTTGCAATTTTTTTTATAGCTCCTCTACTACGGCATACATTGAGTAACAGCCTTCCTATTCATTATTTATTACTTAAAGGAATAAAAGATAGTATTTAAATTTTAAACATTTTTAACATTGATTAACATTAGCTTGGCTTTATAATTGAAAATACAACCCATATACGTTTTTTAAAACGAATATCCTTATTAAAAATTTGAATTATGAAGAATATAATAATAACAGGTCTGTTATCGGTTATCACTTTAGCAGCCTGTAAGAAAAATGACCAGCTTTCCGAAAAATCTTTAGAACAGCAAAAGCTTGATTTTCAATCCAGACAGCTGGAAATAGAAAAACAAAAACTGGCTATTGAAAAAGAGAAAATGGCCTATGAACTTCAAAAGAAGACAGACAGCATTGCCCAAAAAGCAAAAAATGCATCTGCTAAGCATTCCAGCAATAATACCACTACCAGAACGGTATACAGAGACCGTGAAGTGTCCTCAAACAGTTCTAATAATACAGGCTATGCCAGCAATACTTCCACACAAGAGTCAACTACCCGGAAAAAAGGGATGAGTAAAGCAGCCAAAGGAACTATTATCGGTACTGTAGGTGGAGCAGCTGCCGGAGCTATCATAAGCAGTAAAAACAGAGGTCTTGGTGCAGTGATCGGGGGAATTGCAGGAGGAGCCACGGGATATACCATCGGACGTTCTCAGGACCGAAAAGACGGCAGAGTCCAACCTAAATAGTTTATTATATATAAAAAGAATAAAAGATTGCTTAATTTTAGGCAATCTTTTTTTATGATATTAATTCTTATTTCAGTGATCATTATTATTCCCACCCTTATAGGACTGGGAAAGATCACGGAAAATATAGCGGGAACTTTATATAACGGCGTCTCAGGAAAACTTTTTTCAGGAATTATGGGAATAAGTGTTCTATGGACCGTACTGGCTTTTTTTACTCCTTTAAGTATATATATTGAAGTTGTCACCATCCTTGCAGGGCTCACCTATTTCGTAAAAGCCGGATTGTATAAAGATCTTTATCATCTCCTGCAAAAAAACAGATTGATTATCCTCTGTACCAGCCTGCTGACCTTATTTTGCGGCTCCTTTTACCCTTTCATCCTGGATCATTTCGGTTATTACGTTCCGAGCATTCAATGGCTCAGGGAATATGGGCTCGTTAAGGGGATTTCCAATTTAGATCTTATTTTGGGACAAATGTCGGTATGGCATATATTCCAGGCAGGATTTTCACATCTCGTCGATCCTTCTTTAAGGATCAACACGGTTTTACTTATTATTTACATCTTCTATATTACTGAAAAGCGTCAATGGATTCATCTATGCTTTCTTCCGGCTATGCTTCTATTTTCCCAGTCACCCAGCCCGGATCTGCCCGTATTTATTTTCTCATTATTCATTCTTAGCGAAATACTTTCAGGAAACACCAGGAGCTCTCTCCTATTTACTTTTTCCATCTTTGTATTCATTATAAAACCGACGATGATTTGGCTTCCCCTGGTCAGTTTTCTGTATTCGGCTCTCATTATAAGATCAGCTCCCGGAAACTTTTTACCGGGCATTGCCCTTCTGCTTTTATTTTTCTTTAAAAATATCTGGACTTTCGGATATCCTGTCTTTCCTGTTACAATCGGAGATATGGGGATCAGCTGGAAACCTAATGCCGAAATATTACAGACCTCATCGGAATATGCCATCCGGAAAACCTATGATATGCAGTATACCTATGAACAGATACGGCATTTTTCACAATGGGATTATATCAAAAACTGGCTGCTGCTGAAAGGAATAAAATCAAAAATCAATATTCTTTTAATGATAAGTCTTTTGGTTTTTATCATTTATTCCATAATCAAAAAAAACAGGATCATTACCATTATTTGTATATCACTGGTTATAAAAAGCATACTGGTCATCCTTTTTTCCGCTCAATACAGATTCTTTACCGATGTATTTTTTGTCATATTTTTTGTCCTGTTTTTTGAAGCATTCTCCAAAAGGATATCCATTGCATTATTTTCGGTATTGAGTTTTGTTTTGATCTCAACCCTTACCTTTCCAGGTTTACTACAGCAGTATGTTCCGAGTTTCAAACTGGGAAAATTCATGGGAAAATTTGAAGCCACTCAATTTTACAAACCTTCTTCGTACAAGTACAATACCTATCAGACCTTCCGTGTCGGTGAGCTCCAGTTCAAGGTTTCAAAAAAATATCCTTACAACTTTGATACTCCTCTGCCAGCTATTTCTTCCGGCTATATATTTGATTATGATAAAGCGGGGATTTTTCCGCAGCCCATTGATAAAAATGACTTAGGAAAAGGATTCATCTGGAAAAGGCTGAATGACCATGAAAAAGCCGAGTTGAAAAAGGTTATTCATAGCATCAACGTTTCTTATCAATAGAACAAATCTCATCGCTTTATTATCTAAAGAAAAAACGGTAATTTTGCATCATGTTTAATAGTTTAGGTAATCTTCTCAGTCTTACGACATTTGGTGAAAGTCATGGTCTGGCTTACGGCGGAATCATTAATAATTTTCCGGCAGGTCTGGAAATCAATTTTGAAAAGGTACAGTATGAGCTGGATCGAAGAAAACCCGGTCAGTCAGCCATCGTTACCCAACGGAAAGAAAGCGACACGGTTAAATTTCTTTCAGGAATTTTTGAAGGGAAAACCACCGGTACTCCTATTGGCTTTATCATTGAAAATGAAAATCAGAAATCAAAAGATTATGATCATATTGCCAATGCTTACCGGCCGAGCCATGCTGATTTTACTTATGACCAGAAGTTTGGGATCAGAGATCACCGCGGAGGTGGAAAATCTTCAGCACGGGAAACGATCAACTGGGTAGTGGCGGGTGCTTTAGCCAAACAACTTCTGCCCGAGATTGAAATCAATGCCTATGTATCTTCCGTGGGGGAAATTTTCTGTGAAAAACCTTACCAGGCTTTAGACTTTTCGAAAACCGAAAGCAATGAAGTCCGTTGTCCGGATCCGGAAACAGCCGAGAAAATGATTGCCAGGATCAAGGAAATCAAAAAAGAAGGCAATACTATCGGAGGCACCATTACCTGTGTCATCAAAAATGTTCCTGTGGGAATCGGAGAACCTATATTTTCCAAACTTCAGGCAGAATTGGGAAAAGCTATGCTCAACATCAACGCCTGCAAAGGTTTTGAATACGGAAGCGGTTTTTGCGGAGCCAAAATGACAGGAAAAGAACATAATGATGCCTTCAACACAGATTTCAGCACAAAGACTAATCTCTCAGGTGGAATCCAGGGTGGAATTTCCAATGGAATGGACATCTATTTCAGAGCAGCTTTTAAGCCTATCGCTACTATTTTACGTCCTCAGGAAAGTGTAGACAAAGCAGGAAACCCAGCTATTGTAGAAGGAAAAGGAAGACATGACCCATGTGTTCTGCCAAGAGCAGTGCCGGTGGTGGAAGCATTGGCTGCTTTTGTCTTAGCCGATTTATTTTTAATCAACAAAACGAGAAATTATAACAATTTTTAAAACACATTTATGAAAAAATATTGGGAAAGCTCAATTACATTTGAAGAATATTTCAACACAGGAAAACAAAGATTAGAAAATCCGGAGAATGAAAAAGATAAGGAATATAAGCCTTATTATGAATTAGGCGTTCAAAGGATGGAGAGAGCCTTAAGCAAGTTTTCTGCCGATGAAGAACAGCTCCGTATTTTAAAGTCAAAAAACTTTGACGGAAAAATACTTATCATTTCCGAACCTTGGTGTGGTGATGCCAGCGCTACCGTACCTGCTGTTGTTAAATTCTTTGAAGGAAATAATGATGTTAAAATATTCCTGAGAGACAGCGATACCAGCCTGATCGATCAGTTCCAGACCAATGGAACCCAATCCATCCCAAAAATAATCATTCTTGATAAGGAATTTAATGTTATAAATTCATGGGGACCACGTCCTCAATACGGACATGATCTTTTACTGAAGTTCAAAGCAGATCCTGAAGCTTACCCGAGAGAGCAGTTTTACAATGATCTGCAGGTATATTATGCAAAAAACAGAGGCAAAGATGCCATTCAAGAAATCTTAGAATTACTATGAAAAAAAATATAGTTTTTATTGTATTGGTCATTATTGTAGGTGGGGCATTACTTATTCCGGGAGTCCGAAAATTCCTAGGTGATCAGTTTTTTCCCGTAGCTACTATCGAAAATGCCGTAACGGTAAGTGAAACCGATTATGATATTGACCTGCAGGGAATCAACGTTCCCAGCACCAATCTGAAAAACTTTAAGGATAAGCCGGTTTTTCTAAACTTCTGGGGAACATGGTGTCCTCCGTGCAGGAAAGAATGGCCGACAATTCAAAAACTATATGACACAAGAAAGGATAAACTGGATTTCGTGCTGATAGCAATGAAAGATGAAGAAGCGGCCGTAAGAAAATTCCTTCAGGAAAATAATTATAATGTTCCGGTCTACATTGCTCAAAGCCCTATTTCCGAAAAGCTTCTTCCTAAAGCCTTTCCTACCACTTTCCTTCTGGATAAGAACGGGAGAATACTTTTAAAGGAAGATGCCTATAAAGACTGGAGCAGCGATTCCTCATACCGGTTTATTGATACGGTGACGAAATAATTTTTAACTTAAATTTATAATTTGTTGGTACAGATTTTGTGAATTTTGTTGAGTTAAGAAATTCATAACCAAACACAAACAATGAAATATTCAAAGTTAAATCTCGCGAAAGAAGCTATCAGCCATAAAGGTTTTGTAAAAAAAATACCTGATATCTTCAGAATGGTCAAATATTGGAAAAGAGGTATCTATCCTGTAAAATCCATAGATATTATCCTACCTTTATTAGGTCTTCTGTATGTGGCCTCTCCGATAGACCTTCTTCCCGAAATTGCGGTTCCCGTAGTGGGAGTTCTGGATGATTTGGCCGTCTTATATCTTACCATTCCTAAACTGATCAAAGAAGTGGATAAGTTCCTGCTTTGGGAAGCACAGCGAAAGGGCACTAAGATTATTGAAGCTCAAATTGTAAAATAATTAAAAAAAATATCCATCCGACCATTTTAATTTCTATTGAAATGGTCTTTTTATTTATAAAATGAGGTTTTTAATTTTTAAGCCTTATTTCAAATCCTTAAATTTGCAACATCTAATAAAAAACAATGGAAAGTAAAAAAGAATTCTTTTTGGAGTGCTATAAATTAGGCATCATCAAATTCGGGAGGTTTACCTTAAAAAGCGGGATTGAAAGCCCTTTTTATGTAGATTTAAGACCTCTTGCCTCAGATCCCAAAATCTTAAAAAACTTAGCCAATTATTTATTGGAAATGCTTCCACTGGATAATTTCGATTTGATCTGCGGGGTTCCTTACGCTGCTCTTCCGATGGCAACCGCTATGTCTTTGGAAAGCTATATTCCGTTGATCATCAAAAGAAAAGAAGCCAAAAATTACGGTACCAAAAAAATGATCGAAGGAATTTACCAAAAAGGGCAAAACTGTCTTTTGGTAGAAGATGTCATCACTTCCGGAAAATCTTTATTAGAAACTATTGCAGAAGTTGAGCAGGAAGATATTAAAGTAGCCGACATTGTGGTGGTGCTGGACAGGGAACAGGGAGGAAAAGAATTGCTAGAAAGTAAAGGTTACCGTGTTCATACCTTATTTAACATCCGTGAGGTATGTACTATTCTTCAGGAAAATGGAGAACTTAGCGATGATGAAGTAAAAAGGATTCATGACTTTTTGGCTGGAAATCATATTCAGTTTGAAGAAAAAACCAGACTTTCTTATGAGCAAAAATTAAAACATGCCCAGCATTCCGTATCAAAAAAATTATTGGAAACCGCACTGGCAAAAAGCTCCAACCTTATTGCTTCCGCAGACGTTACTACTACCAAAGAATTATTAGAACTTGCCGATAAGGTAGGTCCTCATATTATCGCTCTTAAAACCCATATAGATATTATTTCCGATTTTGAGTACGACAAAACAATTGTCCCGCTTAAAGAATTGGCTGCCAAACACCAATTCCTGCTGATGGAAGACAGAAAGTTTGCAGATATCGGGAATACCCAGGAGCTGCAATTCACCAGTGGTGTTTTCAAAATTACCCAATGGGCGAATTTTGTTACTTCCCAGGTGATCGGTGGCTTTGAATCTTTAGACTGCTTTACCAATGTTGGAGTAGTAGCTATTATAGGAATGTCCTCCAAAGGTACTTTAACGACCAATAACTACCGTGAGGAAGCCCTTAAAGTGGCTTTATCCCATCCCAACGTAATTGGAGGAGTATCTCAAAACCCAATCCCTCAGGAAATTTTATTATTTACTCCCGGCGTTAATCTTGCCGATTCAGGAGACGGTAAAGGACAACAGTATAATACCCCTGAGCATGTGTTCAAAAACCTTCATACGGACTTTATCATTGTAGGTCGTGGAATTTATAAATCAGACAATCCTGAAGAAGCTGCAATTGCTTATAAAAGCGAAGGATGGAATGCTTATTTAAATTCTATGCAAAAAAGCATAATTCAGAGTTAATTAACAGAAAATCTATTCAAAATAATCTATATTTGATGCTTTATCACAATTTTGAAAAAGATTAGTTTTTGTTTTATTCTGTTTTGGGGATTTGTGCAGATCGCTGCACAAAAGGATAGTATATCTATAAATGTACAGTTCTCAGAAGATAAAAAAGTTCTGAATATCAGCCAGAGGCTCGTTTATTTTAACAATTCGGAAAATGATTTAAAGGCCATTAAGCTTTTAAACTGGGTTTCAGCCTATAACAAAAGAGGAACCTCTCTGGTTTACAGAAAACTGGAAGACAGGAATAGTGATCTTCATTTTGCTAAGCCCGAACAATTAGGTAAACTATTGCAGCTGGAAGTGAAAAACATACAGGATTCCGCTTCTGTTTCCAATCTTTCTGATGAAAATATCTACATTCCCCTTTCGGAACCGCTAAGGCCGGGTGAAAGCACTCAGCTGGAACTTCAATACCAGATCCAGCTTCCGGATCAAAAATTTACAGGATACGGAATCTCTGAAAAAAATATTGCTTTAAAATATTTCTTCCTGGTTCCCGATCATTTTGACCCTGACAATACTTTTAAAAAAGTTTATTACGATATTGAAGAATCTGTAAGCTTCAATACTTACTGGAATGTAAACTTTGACCTGCCCCCGGATTATTTTATTGAAAGCGGACTTCCTAAAACAGAAGCTCATTCTTTCAGAGGATATCTGAACTCTGATCCTGAGTTTTTAATTTCCACCCAGGAATATCCTTCCATAACAATCAATACCAAAGATATCCAAACGCAGGTGAGCTTCGGGTATAACCTGAGTCCTCAGGACAAAGAAAACCTGGAATTTTATCTTCCGCTCCATCTAAGCTTTGTTAAGGATAAAATTGGCTCCATTCCCCAAAAACTCTTCATCTCTAATAAATTCCGGGATAAGGAAGATTTCTTCGGTAATAATGACATTAATTTCTGGAAATTCAGATTTCAGCTCTTTTCTGCTGCCGAGAAAATAGACATGGATTATTTTGGGATCATTGCCAAAAAAGTGCTGGATGAAAGTATCATCACAGATAAACAGGATAATCACTGGTTTAAAAACGGTTTAAAATCTTATCTTGAAATCCAGTATCTGAAAAAATTCTATCCAGACACCAAATTATTGGGTAGCTTACCGGAAACGAGGATTTTCGGAATCAAGCCTTTAAAGCTGTTTCATGCGTCCAGAGTAAACCTGTTAGACCGCTACGGCCTAGCCTATCAGTATATCATGGCTCAGAATCTTGACCAAAAGATCAATTCGGAATATACCGTTCTGAGTAATTTCAATGAAATGGCTATAAGCAGTTTTGAAACCGGAAGCCTGTTCAATTATTCTGCGGATAAAATGGGAACCGAAAAGTTTGAAACGGTTGCTAAAAATTATATTGCTAAAAATAATGATAAGCAGGTTCAGCCGCATGACTTTTTAAAGGAGCTTGCAGAAAAAGAAAAGTCTGCCGACTATCTGTCTTCGTTCTTTCAGCAGAAAAACAGGGTTAATTTTAAGCTAAAAAACTTTAAACGCGGAGAAGACTCTTTGCATGTTAAAATCTATAAAAATACTCCGCTTGATATTCCGGTAAAATTGGAAGCCCAAACCAGAGACGGCAGTACAAAGTCTTATTGGGTGGAAACTCCCGAGAATGAGCACATCAAAACCGTTGCAATTCCTGCTCTGGATATTTATAAAATAACTTTGAATGATGATTTTATCTTTCCTGAATCCAAATACAGGGATAACTTCCTCTATACGAAAGGAATATTTTCAAATACCAAGAAAATTAAGCTGAAATTCTTAAAAGATATTCCCAATCCCGAATACAATGAAATTTATATAAGCCCAAGAATACGCTTTAATAATACATATGATAAGTTTCTGTTCGGAATCAACCTGAAAAACCAGTCTTTATTTGAGCAGAAGTTTTTGTATTCCCTTACCCCAATGTATAGCTCTGGAACGGGAAAACTTACCGGTTCAGGGGCAGTATCCTACTCCATTTTACCTGCTGAAAGTATAATAAGAAGCCTTACTTTTGGAGTTTCGGGGTCTTATTTCCATTATGATTATGACCTTGCTTACCGGAAAGCATCTGTCTTTTCCAATATTAATTTCAGAAAAAATCCGAGAAGTACTGTGAGCAGAGGGATCAGCCTTTCCTACAATTATTTTGAAAGAGATCTGAGTCCGCTGATGGCAGCAAACAGTGATTATTCACGATACAATCTGTGGAGTGCAGGCTATGGTTATTCGGATAATCAGATGATCCATGAGAAAAGCTTTAGCATCAGTGCGCAGGGGATGAAAGATTTTAATAAAATTACAGCAGAAGGCTTCTACCGATGGGAATTTGCACCCAAGCAGAAGTTAAGCCTACGGTTATTTGCAGGATATTTCATTAATAATGATACCCGTAACAGTACATTTAACTATGGTATTTCCAGGGTTTCCAATTATTCCTTTTCATACAGTCTTTTGGGAGAAAGTGCAACAGGGGGTATTTTATCCCAGCAGTTTATTCTTGCCGACGGAGGCTTTAAATCTTTTATACCTGGAAGTGTAAACCAGTGGATTACCTCTTTCAATGTAGATTCCAGCGTATGGAAAATTTTCCACGTATATGCCGATGCAGGTATCTATAAAAATAAACATGCTTCTACCGAATTTATTTGGGACAGCGGCATTAAGGTAAGACTGATTCCCGATTTCCTTGAAATATATTTTCCCATCCAATCTTCTTTAGGCTTTGAACCTTCTTTTAAAGATTACGCCAAACGGATCCGGTATACATTGGTTCTTAATCTGGGAGCTATCATTAACGCAGCCAGACGCGGATGGTATTAAAATAAAAGCGGCTGCATATATATACAGCCGTTTTAATAATAAAAAACTCACAATTAATTTAATCCTTCAATATTTTTTGAGAAACAGGGTTATTGTTAATTATTCCTGTCACGAGATAATTTCCTTTTGGCAGCTCAGAAATATTTAATTTCTTGTTTACTTTTAAAGCTGATTCTTTTACAATCTTTCCCAGGTTGTCGTAGATCCGGATGGTACTAACTCCAGGTCCAAAAATAATTTCTCCATGCTGAACAAAAGTATTTCTGACAAAATCAGTTTTTGATTTCTGTATATCCTTTACAGCAAGTGACCTTCCCGTGGGGGTCAATGAAAAATCATCCACTGCATACAACCCATCGCTTCCCGTTTCATTCTTATCCGCCCATTTGATAAAGAGACTTTGCCCAACGGGAATGTCCAGTCCTGAAATGGTGTAGGATTTATTGATCCTGTTGGCTTCTGAATTGCCATTTACAGGAACGCTGCTGCTGCTTGAAGTCAATATTTCCACCAAATCCAGAGGGGTAACCGTTGTCCAAGTTCCGGAAGTTAAGCTGGTAGCGTCGGTACTATAGGAAAAGGCAACGGTTTCTACTACGGCATTGCTGGCGGACCTCCACTGCTCTTCTGTAAATGATATGGCAACACTGGCAATGGCATCTTCCGTATTATTGACGAACTGAGCACCCAATGCGGGTACTGTAGATCCTGAAGCTATCGTTCCCAAAGCCCTGTCCGAAGAGCCGTTTGTTCCTACATTATAAACACCTCCCGAATTGGCAGTTCCATCCGTTACGGTAGGAGTTAAAGATTGTCCTGGAGTTCCGGATCCGGAAGCCCTTACTGCTGACCATCCGGCTGGAAGTGTAGTAGTATTCCCCATAGAATCAAAATCCTCAAGATAAGCCGTTCCTAAAGAAGTCAGACTAACCTGACCGACGGCAAAAAAAGAAGCAAATGCAAATGCTAAAAAATAAGTCTTTTTCATAATTGTTTTTCTTTTGTGTTGTTGGTGTGAGTGTTATGCGACAAATTTAATGGGGATTGCAAAACCCGAAACAATAATGAGATTAATTTTGTGTTAATATTCCTATACACTTATTGTTAACATTTTTTAAGTATTTTTACGAATTATTTTTTTTAGGGCTTGCGGAATTTTACTTTAATACTCTTTTCACTATTTATGGGCATATTTTTTAGTAATGCTCAGATCTTTTCGTGGAAGAATCCGAATATCCCCGAAGACACCCTTAAAAAAGACAGTATCATAGCTCTAAGGCTGGAACAGGACTTATTTACGAAAGATACTTTAGATTTTGTAAAGACTAAGAACAAAATTGTTGTAGATGAAGCCGTCCTTATGAAAGATGATAAAAAAAGATTCCTGGGAGAATTAAATTCCAAAGGATCCATTATCCGCGGTATCACTTTCGGTAATAATCAGGGACAGTCCGTACAAAGTTCGATGGATCTCCAGATTTCAGGAAGACTTTCAAAGGATGTCACCATATTAGCAAGTATTTCAGATCACAACCTTCCTATCCAGGCGGATGGATATACCCAGACCCTCGAAGAGTTTGATAAGATTTATATGCAGCTTAATATTAAGGATAAGTCTATTCTCCGGGCCGGACATCTGGACCTGCTGGATGATAAAAACTATTTCGCCAAATACCAGCGGCGTAGTATGGGACTCCAGTTTCAGACAGAGCTTGGAAAAGAAAATAAAACCTTTGTAGATGTCTCCATGGGAGTGGCACGAAGTGAATTTCACAGGATACGTTTTCAGGGGATCGAAGGAAACCAGGGACCTTACCGTCTCACCGGAAAAAACGGGGAGCAGTTCATTACCATTATTTCGGGATCGGAACAGGTTTTCATTGATGGTATTCTTATGAAACGCGGGGAAAATCAGGATTATATTATCAATTATAATACGGGAGAGGTTACCTTTACCAGTTTCCGTCCTATTTTCCAGCAAAACTTCATTACCATTTCCTTCAATTATACGAATAGAAATTACTCCAGATACCTCTTTACGGGAAAAATCGAGCACAGAAGAGAAAAGATGAAACTGGGGTTCAACTGGTTCATGGAGAATGATAATAAAAATGCTCCTTTATCTTTAAATTTATCTAAAGAAGATGAGCAGATTCTGGCCAATGCCGGAAATGATACCAATCTCATGTATGCTCCTTCAGGAGTGGTAACGGAATATGATGTGAATAAAATTCTTTATCGTCTCGCTTCCGGAGCCAATGGTAATTTTTATGAATTCTCTACGGATCCTAATGAGACGCTGTACCAGGTTTCTTTCACCTATTTCGGAACCGCACTCGGAGATTATATTTTGAAGCAGACGACCAACAACGGACGTGTTTTTGAATATGTTGGTCCCAACGCCGGAGATTATAAAGCGGTAAGAAAGCTTCCTTCTCCCGAAAAATCCCAGGTATTCTCAGTAAACTCAGAATTCTTGCTTAAAGATGGTAAGATAGGAGCTGATATTGCATTAAGTAATTATGATCTTAATTTATTTTCTTCTAAAGATTCTGATCAGAATATAGGCTATGCAGGCAGGATATTCGGAAATAAAACTTTCACAAAAAATAGCTGGAAAGGAACACCAAGCTTCGAATATCAGTACATCAACAGGCAGTTTCACATCTTAGACAGGATCAATGATGTGGAGTTTTCCAGAGATTTTAACCTAACCCAGGAATTTAACCAAAAAACTCAAAACAGGTTTATCTTCAGTTTCCTTAATAAATGGAGCAATAAATCTACCCTGAACTACCGTGTCAATTACCTTGATGAAGAGGACACTTATAAAGGGATTAAAAACGATCTGGATTTCACCTGGCTTAAAGATAAATTCAATACCAAAGGTAACCTCTCCTACCTGAACACCAACGCCATATTACAGGACACTAAATTTATAAGAGGAGGTGTTTCCACAGAATATACCGGCAAAAAAGGAAGCTGGGCGCTGGGCGGAAGCATGGAGCACAATGAGAAAAAGTATAATGATACCCAGCTCATGGATGTTACCAGTTTCAGCTGGAAGGAAATCTTTGTACAGAAAAAGATTGGCGATACCCTCAGAACAAAATTGCTGGCCAAAGTTTATATGAGGGATAATGACTCCGTACGCGATAACAGGCTTCAGAATATGAATAATATTTTGGGAATTATGGCGGAAAGCCAGCTCATTAAAACGGAAAAAACCACCCTTAATGCATTAATACACTACCGTAAATTCTTTTATCAGAACCAGGATGTTGATATGAACCGGAATAATGATTTTGTAGTGGGAAATATTCTTTATAACCAGCAGCTTTTCCGTAACGGGATGCGTTTACAGGCTTTTTATGAATTAGGAAACGGACAGGAAGCACAAAGGGAATTCCAGTATCTTAAAGTAACAGACGGACAGGGAATTTATAAATGGACAGATTATAATGGTGATGGAGTACAGCAGCTGGATGAATTTGAGATCGCCGAATATTCCGATCTTGCCCAGTACATCCGTGTATACACCAATTCCGTACGATATATTCCTTCCAATAAAAATAAATTACAGCTTGCTTTATTTGTAAACCCGGCTGTCGTTTTCAATTCTGAAAATAAATTCCTGAAGCGCTGGAATTTTAATATTTCCCTGAATTCTCAAAACTCATTTTATAAAGAGGATAAAGTTCTGGTATTAAATCCTTTTGAAAAAAATGCCAATCAAATTCTTAAAAATCAAAATATATTAGCCTCGGCACAGTTCAATCCCACCGACCAATCGGGGTGGAATGGTAATTACCGCTTTATTTCCAATGACAATCTCGTTAATGCCAATTTCAGTAATGAAGAAAGGGTTCAGACTTCTCATTTTGTCAATATTGGATATTGGTTTAATAAAGAGTTTAGGATTGACTGGGAAAATTCTCTTCATGATATTGAAAATTCTTCCCAACTATTTACCACCCGGGATTATAAGCTTAATAATATTGAAACCAAACCTAAAGCCACGTATAAATTTACGGATGCCATTCAGGCAGAACTTTCTTCCGCTTACCGTCAGAAAAAAAGGCTGGATGGTGAAGAGTTCCTTAAAACCTTTGACATTACGGGAACAGTACAGTGGGAACGTAAGAAAACTTCTATAAGAGGAAACTTTTCTTTTATTAATAATAATTTTACAGGGAATAGCTTCAGTATTGTAGGGAACCAGATGCTGGATGGTCTGAAAGCTGGAAAAAACCAGGTGTGGAGTGTGTTTATCCAACAGGCGATCAATTCATTTTTGCAGCTTAACCTTAATTATGAAGGAAGAAACTCAGGAGACCGTACGATCCATATCGGAAGCATGCAGGTAAAAGCGAGTTTCTGATCCAGATCTTTTCCAAAAAATCAATATCTGTCATAAAGGAAGTTTAAAAAATTCTTTTAAAGTTTAATCTCATTTTATAGTAGATTATTCACATAGATATTATCTGTCCGTTAAAAGATCAGAATTTTGTAAATTTGCAGCATGATAAAAATTGGCAACATACAACTGCCGGAATTTCCGCTATTGCTGGCACCTATGGAAGATGTCAGCGATCCTCCTTTCAGACGCTTATGCAAGATGCATGGTGCGGATCTCATGTATTCGGAGTTCATTTCTTCCGAAGGGTTGATCCGTGATGCTATTAAAAGCCGGAAAAAGCTTGACATCTTCGATTATGAAAGACCCGTAGGTATTCAGATATTTGGAGGAGATGAGGAGGCGATGTCTATGTCTGCCAGAATTGTAGAAACGGTAAATCCTGACCTGGTAGATATCAACTTCGGCTGTCCTGTAAAAAAAGTAGTTTGTAAAGGTGCCGGAGCGGGTGTACTAAAAGATATTGATCTTATGGTGCGCCTAACCAAAGCTGTGGTAAGTTCTACCCACCTTCCGGTAACGGTAAAAACCCGTCTCGGATGGGACAGTACTTCCATTAATATTGATGAAGTGGCAGAACGTTTACAGGAGACAGGAATCAAAGCTTTAACGATCCATGCACGGACCCGTGCCCAGATGTACAAAGGAGAAGCTGATTGGGAACATATTTCCAGAATAAAACAGAACCCTAATATAGAAATTCCTATTTTCGGGAACGGAGATATTGACTCTCCGGAAAAAGCTTTGGAATACAAGCAAAAGTTTGCATGTGACGGTATTATGATCGGACGTGCTGCCATTGGATATCCGTGGATATTTAACGAAATCAAACATTTCTTCAAGACGGGAGAACATCTGCCGGAACCTACTATTGCGCAACGTTTGGAAGCGGTCCGTCAACACGCAGAATGGAGTGCTGAATGGAAGGGAGAAAGACTGGGACTTATTGAAATGAGACAGCATTACAGCAACTATTTCCGGGGTATTCCTCACTTTAAGGACTTCAGAAAAAAATTCCTGGAGATTTTTACTTTAGAAGAAATGGATGTTCTTATTAAAGAAACCCAGCAGTTCTATTCAGAATACGAAAAAGTATAAAATATAAAAGCCATCATATGCATGATGGCTTTCTTTTTATTAGATTTTATCTCTTGATTAATAACCTTGTGAAGCTGACTGATTGTTTATCAATGCCAACGCTGAAGAGGTTCCGATTCTTTTTACGCCCATATTAATCATTTTTTCGGCATCTTCGGGAGTTCTTACTCCACCTGCTGCTTTTACGGGAAGTTTTCCGGCATTATCCAGCATGATCTGTATGCCTTCAAATGTGGCTCCGTTCGGCTTTCCTTCTTTAGTTTCATAAAACCCTGTAGAGGATTTTACAAAAATATGGGGTAAATCTTTATCGGAAAATTTTTCCTCTGCCCATTGGGAAATTTTTTTAGTAATATCAGCAATCTGAGCATCGGTTAAAGCAGCAATTTCAATAATCCATTTGGCTATTTTATCATGCTTAAGACATAGCTCGGTACATCTTTCAAATTCATCCTTTACTAAATCAATATTTCCTTTCAGATAGGCGTTATAATTGATTACAAAATCCAGTTCGTCGGCTCCATCCTGTATGGCTTTTGCCGCCTCTGCCAGTTTTTCATCAACGGAATAGGTTCCTTCATGAAACCCAATGACAGTACCTACTACAACATTTGAATTCTTCTCCTTCAGAAATTTTTTAATTTCAAATACATAATCCGGCCGGATCATTACCGCAAAAATTCCGTTATCAGCAGCTTCCTGAGCCAGTTCCTCATCCTTTTTAAGAGTTTCTTCTCCGGTGAGACCTGATTGTAAAGGAGTTTTTAGATAGGTTGAATCCAAATATTGAGCAATATTCATATCATTATACTTTAAGTTGTCTGTAAATACCTTGCTCCAAAGATATGAAAGTTTCTGTTCTTGTCACTCCTTTTAGCTTTTGGAGTTTGCTCAGAATCTGCATCAAATGATCATTGTCTTTACATAAAACTTTAAGGAAGATCGTATAATTACCTGTTGTATAATGAGCTTCAACCACTTCATTGACATCCTGTAATGCTTTAACTACTTCAGGATAATGGCTTGGCTGATCTAAGAATACACCGATATACGATATCACCTTATATCCTATTTTTTTAGGATTCAGGAAAGAAATGGAATTTTCTATTACCCCTGCATGCTCCAATTTTTTAATTCTTTGGTGTACGGCAGTTGTTGAGATTCCAACATTTTTTGAAATGTGTGCTAATGAGGTTTTAGCATTGTCCATCAACATGTAAATAATTTCTTTGTCGATCGAATCTAAATGATAACTGGTGTTGCTTGAATTTTTCATTCTCTACTTTTTTATATTTATGTTTTGCTTTTTTCTTTTTATCCACTCTTAAATTTCACATACACAGGAAAGTGGTCGCTGTATCCTCCCAAATACCGTGTGCCGGCATACGTTCGGAAGGGGCGTCCCTCAAATTTCCTGTCTCTGCTGCTAATCTTCTCAGAGCTGAATACACAGGCTTCCTGAAAAGACAGAGTTTTATTTCCTTCAAAAAAAGATTTGGATAATATGATCTGGTCATACAAGAGTCCAGATTTATAATGAAAAGTAGAATAGTTTCTTGCAGAAAACAACGTCAGAAAAGGGTTTTCCAACATTTTCATATGGTTATCACCATAGACAATTTTCATCAATTTTTCATCATCTGGGTTTTCATTAAAATCACCACACAATATCACATCTTCCTTATCTTCATACACTATCTTCAAAATCTTTTCCCTGATTTCTTTCAGGATAAAGGCTCTTTTGGGTTCATTAATATCTTTCTCCCGCTTTGAGGGAAGGTGCGCGATAAAGACATTAATAATCTCACCTTTATATTTCACTTTTGAATAGAGTACATCCCTAGTTGTGTCATAATTATCTGTGTTTTCATCTATAATTTCAAAAAAGAAAGTAATAGGATCCGAATCTATTATTTCTATTTTATTCTTGTCATATAGTAAAGCCACATCTACCTTTCTCTCATCCATGGAATTATAATGAATAATTCCATATTCCGAGTTAAAAGGTGGCATTTCTACAAGTTCTTCCAATACTTTCCGTCCTGAGACTTCAGCTAACCCTATCATGAATGGCAGAACGCCATTTTCCTCCTTCATCAGTTGAAAAACATGCGAAATCTTGAAAAGCTTGTTCTTATATTTTCTGTAATCCCAATTTCTCAGTCCTGATCGGGTAGGATCTAATCTATGAACTGGTGGTGGGTCTGGCAAAAATAAATTTTCTACATTGTAAAAACTGAACAGCTCCATCAACACATATTTCTATTCTTAACTTCTATTTTTATCTATTTTATTTTATAAGATTGTAAATTTATTACATTTTTTTGAATATGATTAATTACTTAATACCGTCGTATATTTAACCCTACATTCAAAAGATTTACATATAAATGAACAATCATAATTAAAACACAAATATACGATTAAAATTTTTAATATTTTAATCCATTTTTTAATTTATACGAAAATCAAAATAACAGTGTTAATTTTAAGAATATTAATTTAAAATTTATTAAATAAGAATTATTTAAATATTTTTTTTGCCAATTTTTTAATTTTCGTAATATTGAGTTAACATACCAAATTGGAGAATTAAAGTGCAAAAACTTCTATACGAGGATGTTAAAAAGCAAAAATTTACAACAAATCCGGACGTTTCTGCTGGGTAATTTTTACCGCCTCCTCATGTCTCCATTCTTCAATTTTTGCAAAATTTCCACTGAGCAGGATTTTAGGCACATCTAATCCTTTGTAGCTTTCAGGACGTGTATATATAGGAGGTGACAGCAAATCATCCTGGAAACTGTCCGTTAAAGCACTCTGCTCATCATTCAAGACTCCCGGGACCAGCCTGATAATGGAATCGGCCAAAACACACGCAGCCAATTCACCGCCTGTCAGTACATAATCACCTATTGAAATTTCTTTGGTAATATGCAGTTCTCTCACCCGCTGATCAATTCCTTTATAATGCCCGCATAAAAAAATCAAATTATTTTTAATGGAAAGTGCGTTGGCTATTTTTTGATTTAAAGTTACCCCATCGGGAGTAAGATAAATGATCTCATCATAATCACGCTGAGATTTAAGCTCAGAAATGCATTTATCTAAAGGTTCTACCATCATCACCATGCCGGCTCCTCCTCCATAAGGTTCATCATCCACCTGCCTGTGCTTTCCTACGGACCAGTCACGTAGGTGATGAAAATGTACTTCTGCCAATCCTTTATCCATTGCCCTTTTTAAAATTGAAGTTTTGAACGGGCTTTCCATCAGCTCAGGAAGCACACTTATAATATCTATTCTCATTGTACAGTTTCGTTTTTCTTATTCGGCAGTATAATCAGTCGCAAAGATGAGTCTTTATTAAAATAACTCCACATCCAATTGAAGAAAACAGCCAATTTATTTCTTACACTCAAAATAAGCATCAAGTGAAGGAACATCCAGAAGTACCATGCCAGGAACCCCTGAAATTTAAAAAAGGGTAAATCCACTACTGCCCTGTGTTTTCCGATAGTGGCCAGTGAACCTTTATCTTCATACTCATATTCTTTCCACTCGCTTCCCTCTTTTTTCAGAAGATTCTTCCCAAGATTTTTTGCCTGGGTAATGGCAACATTGGCTACCTGCGGATGAGCGTGTTCATATTTAGGAGTCTCCATATAGGCAATATCTCCTATCGCATAAATATTATCATACCCTTTTACACGGTTATAACGATCCACCACATAGCGGTTCCTCACCAGTTTATCCTGAGGAAAACCATCTACAACATTTCCGGTAACCCCGGCAGCCCAGATTACATTATTGGAAGGAATCTCTTTACCGCTCTTCATGATCACTTTATCTCCATCATATTCGGTAACGGTTTCCCCGCTCATAAAAGTAACTCCCAGCTCTTTCAGATATTGCTCCGACTTTTGCTGGGCTTCATCACTCATTACAGCCAAAGGCATATCTGTGGAGCTTACAAGAATAATTTTAAGATTATCAAAATTCATATAAGGATAGTCTCTCGGAAGGATATCTTTTTTCATTTCTGCAAACGCTCCAGCCAGCTCCACACCGGTAGGACCGCTTCCCACAATGACGATATTCCAGTTTCCTTCATCGCTCCTGCTTTTTTCAAGAATAAGCTTTTCAAAGGTCATTAACACATGATTCCGGATTCCGATAGCTTCCTGGGTATTTTTCATTCCGAATGCCCTGCTTTCCAAACCCAGGTTACCAAAAAAATTGGTTTTACAACCTGTTGCAATCACCAGTTTATCATAGCTGAACTCAGCTTCATCTGTAATTACTTTATTCTGGGAAGGAACAATTTCTTTTACTTCCGTTAAACGGAATTGGGTATTTCTCGATCTTTGGAAAATTTTTCGAAAGGGAAAAGAAATATTGGAAGGCTCAATCCTTCCGCACGCTACCTGATAAAAAAGCGGCTGAAACATGTGATGATTGACACAGTCCAATAAAATTACTTTTTTATTTTTGTTATTTAAGGTTTTTGCCAGTTGTAATCCGGCAAAGCCTCCACCTATGATTATGATCTTTTCACGTGTTTCCATAATAAACAAATTTACAGATTTTATTTAGCATTCTATTACATAAAAAGTTAGTTTTGCAAAACTTTATGAGTAAAAAACACAACAAAAAAACAGCCAAAAACCTCCATAAAAACAGACGGAACAAATATTTTTTCCGGAGAAGGGTTATTGTACTGATCATTTTAATCATTGCTTTAATAGGAACAGGCCTGTACCTTAAACAGTCTATTACTTATTACTACGCTTTATATTTTAATAAATTCACTCATAAAAAACTTCATAACAGCGAAAAGGAAGCACTCAGGATTCAAAGGATCATTTCTGATAATTTAGATAAAACCTATGGGCTTGATATCTCCCATTATCAAAATAAAGAAGATATCCAATGGGACAGCTTAAGCATCGGGAACAGAACGATTCCCTTGGAGTTTGTAGTTATGCGGGCCACTATGGGCAACAAAAGTGCTGACAAACATTTTGACGAGTTCTGGGAAAAAGCAAAAAAGCACGAACTTATCAGAGGAGCCTATCACTTCTACCGGGCAGACGAGGATCCTATTATCCAGGCCAATAATTTTCTGGAAAATGTGAAGCTGGAAAGCGGTGACCTCCCTCCTATTTTGGATATTGAAAAAATTCCGAGACGGAAAACCAATGAAAGGCTTGTAGAAGACCTTAAAGTCTGGTGCAAGATCGTAGAGGAAACCTATGGTGAAAAGCCTATTATATACACGTATTACCACTATTATAAAGACTTTCTCAAAGGTGAATTTGACGATTATCCTTTGTGGCTGGCCAATTACAATGATGTTCCCTCTCCGTCCCCTGATGACCGCTGGGACTTCTGGCAATTTACCGAAAACGGTATTGTATACGGGATCAATACCAAAGTGGATCTGGATATATATAACGGAAGCCTGTGGTCTTTAAAAAGCCTCACCCTGGATTAGTCTATCTCAAAAATGTAATTTACCGGATAGTAAAATGCACAAAATATATTTAAACCCTTAATATTTTGTATTTTCGCGCTACGAAATTTTTATAGAAATGAATTACGTTGCTGCTGAGAACCTTACCAAATCCTACGGAATAAAAGTTTTATTCGAAAATATTTCTTTTAACATTAATGAAGGAGACAAAATTGCCATCGTTGCCAAAAACGGGAGCGGTAAATCTACCCTTCTTAAAATTCTGATGGGTAAAGAAATCGCAGACAGCGGAAGTGTCATTATCAATAAAGATATTCAGGTAGTTCTGTTTGACCAGGAAATAGATTTCGATCCCAACCTTACGATCGATGAATTTATGATGACCCTGGATTCGGAACCGATCATGGCCCTTAAAAACTACCACAAATCCCTTCATTCCACCGATAATGATTTTATCGAAAAGGCCCTCGCAGATATGGAAGCTCATAAGGCGTGGGATCTGGAAAATGAAATGAAGCAAATTCTTTCCCAGCTTAAGATCACTGATCTGCAAGCCAAAATGGGAACCCTGTCGGGAGGGCAGATCAAACGTGTAGCGCTGGCCAAGCTCCTGACAGAAACAAGGGCTGAACACCGGCACACGCTGTTAATCATGGATGAGCCTACTAACCATCTCGATGTTGAAATGGTGGAGTGGCTGGAAAATTATTTAAATAAAGCTAAAATAACCTTACTGTTGGTTACTCACGACCGTTATTTTCTGGACAGCGTCTGTGATATTATCTGGGAAATGGAAGATCAGCGCCTTTACGTTCATAACGGATCTTACGCCACCTACCTGGAAAATAAAATGATCCGTGAAGAGAACCTTGATGCAACTATTGATAAGGCTAATAATCTCTACCGAAAAGAGCTGGAATGGATGCGGAGACAGCCCAAAGCGAGGACTACAAAATCAAAAAGCAGAATAGATTCCTTCTATGAAACCGAAAAAATAGCCAAAACAGATACCCGGAAACAAAATCTTGAGCTGGATTTTGAAATGAAACGCCTGGGAAATAAAATCCTTGAGCTTAAAAACATTTATAAAAGTTTTGGCAGCAAAGTGCTGTTAAAAGATTTCAGCTATCAGTTTCAACGGGGAGAGAAAGTGGGGATCGTAGGAAAAAACGGTGTGGGAAAATCTACACTTCTCAATATTATTCAACAGCTTGAAAAAGCAGACAGTGGAGAAATAGAAACCGGGGAAACCATATCGTTCGGTTATTTTTCCCAAAAAGGACTGACTTACAAGGAGGATGAAAGAGTTATTGATTTCATTAAGGAAATAGCTGAATTTTATCCTTTGGCTAATGGAAAAAGTTTATCGGCATCTCAGTTTTTACGTTTATTCCTGTTTGATGACCAGACCCAGTATTCACCGATATCAAAGCTTTCAGGCGGAGAAAAAAGAAGATTGCATTTGATGTATATTCTTTATCAGAATCCTAACTTTTTGATTTTTGATGAGCCTACGAATGATCTGGATCTTCCTACCCTCACTGTTCTGGAAAATTTCCTGCTGCAGTTTCAGGGTTCATTAATTATTGTTTCTCACGACCGTTACTTTATGGATCGTATTGTAGATCATATTCTTGCCTTTGAGGGAGAAGGAAAAATAAAAGATTTTATAGGGAACTTTTCAGAATACCGTGAAGCAAAAAGCAGAGAGGAAGCCATGGATAAAAATACCGTATCCAAGGCTGAAGTAAAAGAAAACCCTCCTGCCCATAATTCCCAATCCTCCGCTACCAAAAAAAGAAAGCTATCTTTTAAAGAACAGCGAGAACTGGAAGTTATCGAGAAGGAGATGCCGGATCTTGAAGAAAAACGCAACAAAATCCTGGATCAGCTTAATAATGAAGCTGATTATGAAAAAATTTCAAAGTTATCTTCCGAGTTGGAAACCATTTCCGGACAACTCGAAGATTATGAGATGAGATGGCTGGAACTCCAGGAAATTTTAGGTGAATCCTAAGATAAGAGTACTATTTTCCCCTGCTCCGAACTCTCCAAAGCAGCATCTATGATTTTCATATTTTGAATAATCTCCGAACCTGGTGAAGGCAGAGAGTAGCCAAAGACGATATGTTCATAAATTTGCTGGTAATAATTCATATAATTACCGGGTTCACTGGCTGTTAAAAGTCTTTCTGTTTCACCATTTTCTTTCAGGAAGTTTAAAATCCCATCAGTTTCCTTAAGCGGAAGAGTCCATTCTTTTCCATATTGAGGAACCGCTCCGGCCACCAGTTCATTTTCCTGATTATCCGTCCTTTCCTGTAAGAAACTCCCTTTCTCCCCATGCAGCGTATAGGCATAGTGAGCCTCTTTGCTGAAAACAGAAGATTTGAGCCTTAGTCTTTTCTGATCTTTATAGAAAAAAAGGATCTCAAAATAATCATTGGCAAAATCTTCTCCTTTCATTGAAAAAACATCTGCATATAATTTTTGAGGAAATCCAAACAGCTGTGTTGCCTGATCAATCAAATGAGCACCCAAATCATGCAGCGAGCCTGATCCTGTCTGCTGAGGATTTTCTTTATGCTGTTTTCCGCTCGGCGTAGTTCGAAAGCGGTCAAATCTTATTTCAACTTCTTTTATATTTCCTAATTTTTCAGCGGTAAGAATTTTTCCTACCTGAAGGTAATCCCGGTCGAACCTTCGATTCTGGTACACGCTTAAAAACAAATTTTTCTGTTCTGCCAGTTCCACCAATGTGGCGGCTTCCTGAACATTTACCGTGAAAGGTTTTTCAACAATAACGTGTTTTCCTGCCTCCAAAGCTTTTTTCACATATTCAAAATGAGTCTGCACAGGCGTATTTACCACGACTACTTCTACATCAGCTTTTTCCAGCATTTCCTCAACAGACCTATAAATAATGGCATCGGGATATTTTTCCCTTGATTCATTTCTGCTTCTTTCCACTACCGCAGACATCACAAAACCAGGATGTTCCTTTAAAAAAGGAGCATGAAAAATCTTTCCGCTCATCCCGAAAGCACAAAGACCGACTTTTACCAATTGCATATCTTTTTTTAACAAATATATTTATAAAATATTCTTTAAAAGACCAAAACAATATTTTATAACACAAATTTCTCTTAGTGCATTTTAATTCTTAAAAATTTCTCCCCGTCATTGAAAGATCTCATCAAAGAAATTATGTTTAAAGAATGAGAAGTTAAAAAACAGGAAATATTGTCCCCTATTTGATACAGGACATCTACATTTCAGATATGGGACAAAAGAAGTATTCAAAATAAAATTATTATGCATTAAATATGACATCTTCTTTATCTTACTGTTTTTTTGGCATTATCTTATTTTTTTTCATGACATATCGCTTCCTGATGTTCAATCCTAAAAACAAAGCTTTAATAAGGGAATTTAATTCGCTATTACAGACTGTGCAACAGCTTTAATCCTGCTATTCACATAGGATTACTGAATAGTTAATTATTAGCCAAAAAAATTATATTTTAATTACTCTTCTATGAACATTCACATTTAAAAAGACCCTTGGACAAGCATTCTGGCACATTTATTGTTATTTAGTAGATTAACAAAATAATAACATTAATTATTAAAAATTATAAATTATGAAAAAATTAATTTTTGCAGGTATATTAGGTATAGCAGGTTTGACTACCACAATGAATGCACAAATTGAGAAAGGAAACTGGATGGTTGGTGGTAACCTGGTAGGTGCCAATTTCGGACTTAACAAGGGAGGTGGATATAACTTCGCTATCCAGCCAAAAGGTGCTTACTTCGTAGAGGATAATGTAGCTGTTGGGGGATATGTTGATCTAGGATTCAGTGGTGCTAAAGATGCTCCAACTACTTTTACATATAATGTTGGTGCTTTAGGACGTTACTATCTTTCTCCGGGTGAAAAAGGTGTGAATAACTTACTACACCACGGAAGATGGTTCTTCGAAGGTAACGTAGGTATCGGTGGAGTTTCTATCTCTAAAGGAGGATCTTCATCTAATGGTCTTAACTTTGGATTCGGTCCTGGTTACTCTTACTTCATTACTCCAAACATTGGATTAGAAGGTTTAGTTAAATATGACGCTAATGCCGGATTCGGTAGCGGTGGTTATACTAACAAAATTACTTTCGGACTTGGATTCCAAATCTATCTTCCAACTTCAAGAGCTAAGCAAATCATAGGTGATGTAAAATAATTTATTTACATCCTTACAAAAAAATTAAAAGCGGCCCCGAAAATTTTTCGGGGCCGCTTTACAAATTAAAACTAAACTATAAAAAATCGATATCTAAATATTAGGCTGAGGCGTATATCTTAAATAAGGCTTTATCTCTGTAACTCCCTTAGGAAATATTTTTTTTGCATCTTCCGTAGAAACATGAGGAGGTACGATTACATCTTCCCCATTCGTCCAGTTAACCGGTGTTGCAATTTTATGAGAATCTACCAGCTGCAGAGAATCCAGCACTCTAAGGATTTCATCAAAATTTCTCCCTGTAGAAGCTGGATACGTAATAATTAAACGCACTTTTTTATCAGGGTCAATAATAAGTAAGGAGCGTACCGTAGCCGTTGCTGAAGCATTAGGATGAATGAAGTCATACAATTCCGAAACTTTCCTGTCCTTATCAGCAATGATAGGAAACTGCACATCCGTGTACTGGGTTTCATTAATATCCTTAATCCAGTTCTGATGATCTTCAACTTCATCAACACTTAATGCAATAACCTTGGTATCTCTTTTATCAAATTCATATTTAAGCCTTGCAGTTTTTCCCAATTCGGTAGTGCAAACCGGGGTGTAATCTGCCGGATGAGAAAATAAAATTCCCCATGAATTTCCGAGATAATTATAAAAATCAATATTCCCAGCAGTGGAAACTGCCTGAAAATTAGGTGCTGTATCTCCTAGTTTGATTGACATAATACTTTGTTTTATTAGTCTACAAATTTAGTAGACTTTTTGAAACTGGCAAAATTTTTGTTTATTATTTATTTGTTAATTTTATTTTATGGAGAAAAATGGTTTAAACTATCTCGATGTGGTTTATCGGGTGTTAGAGAATTGGTACGTAAAATTTGCTGAAATTACACCTAAACTTATTGTGGGAATTTTAGTTTTTTCATTCTTTCTTTTTACCAGTAAATTCTTAAGTAAAATTTCAGTTAAATTACTTCACAAGCTTTTTCCAAAGACCAAGAAAGAAAGTTCATTGGTAACGCTGATAGGGGTATTCAGGTTTATCATCATGCTGATGGGAACCTTTATTGCACTGGAAATTATGGGATTCAGCGGTTTCCTATGGAAATTTATCGGTAGTTTAGGGGTTGCCGGGGTAATTGCCGGGGTAGCTCTGAAAGATCTCGTTTCCAGTATTTTCTCAGGAATGCTGGTAGGGATTGATAAAGCTTTTAAAGTAGGTGATTATGTAAATATAGGAACCAATTCAGGAACGGTTGCGGAAATAGGCTTTCTGACCACTAAAATTATATCCGATGACGGTAAAAAAGTTTATATCCCCAACCAGGTTATATTCAATGCGCCGTTTTCCAATATTACGGCTTCCCCTCAAAGAAAAATAATACTCAATTTTGAAATTCCTGCCGACGAGGATATTGATAGGGCCCAAAAAGGAATTCTGGAAACTATTAAAGATTTGGATTTTGCAGATAAGCAGGATGGAGCAGAGGTAATTTTCACCAATCTCACCCAGGGAATATTTAATCTTCAGGCCAAATTCTGGATGAAGGTAGGAGCGAATATCGTACAGGCGAAAAGTGATTCTTATTTAAAAATAAAGCAACGGCTGGATAAGGACAATATTCATCTAGTAACGCCTACAAGTATAAATATTACAAATACTACAGGTACAGATACTCCCGCCACTGATTCTAAAATTCAATAAATATTATTATATAAAAAAGCCCGCTAAAGCGGGCTTTATTTTTATTCTTAGAAAATCAGCTGTTAAGCTAAAACTTCTTTTACTTTGTTTGCAGCTTCTTCAAGAGTAATAGCAGAGTGAACATTAAGACCTGATTCATCAATGATCTTTTTAGCTTCTACAGCATTAGTTCCCTGCAGTCTTACGATAATAGGAACCGGAATGGATCCCATTGCTTTATAAGCATCTACAACTCCCTGAGCTACTCTGTCACATCTTACAATACCTCCGAAGATATTAATTAAAATAGCTTTTACGTTAGGATCTCTAAGGATGATTCCGAATGCAGTCTGTACTCTCTGTGCATCTGCAGTTCCTCCTACGTCAAGGAAGTTAGCAGGGTTACCTCCTGAAAGTTTGATAATATCCATTGTTGCCATAGCCAAACCAGCTCCATTCACCATACAGGCAACGTTACCGTCCAGTTTTACGAAGTTAAGACCCGCTTCACCCGCTTCTACGTCGATAGGATCTTCTTCTCTCGTATCTCTTAATGCCGCCAAATCTTTGTGACGGAATAATGAGTTATCATCTAAAGTTACCTTTGCATCAACAGCAATGATTTTATTGTCAGAAGTTTTTAATACCGGGTTGATTTCGAAAAGAGATGCATCAATTCCTGTATACGCATTGTAAAGGCTTGAAATAAATTTAACGAATTCTTTAAATGCATTTCCTTCAAGACCTAAATTGAAAGCAATTTTTCTGGCCTGGAAACCTTGTAATCCTAAAGCAGGATCAATCGTTTCTTTATGGATTAAATGAGGAGTAACTTCAGCAACATGCTCGATATCCATACCTCCTTCCGTAGAGTAAACTACTGTATTTTTACCTTGAGCTCTATCTAAAAGAATGGAAACATAAAACTCTTTAGTTTCAGTTTCTCCCGGATAATATACATCCTCTGCAATCAAAACAGAATTCACTTTTTTACCTTCAGCGGATGTTTGTGGAGTTACCAATTGCATTCCGATGATGTTCTGTGCGTTTTCTTTTAGTTTGTCCATATTCGGAGAAAACTTTACACCACCTCCTTTACCACGTCCACCTGCATGGATCTGTGCTTTTACCACCCAGCCCTGAGCTCCGGTTTCAGCAGTAAGTTTTTCGGCAGCTGCTACAGCTTCATCCACATTATTCGCTACAAAACCACGTTGTATTGCTACACCGTATTTTGATAAAATCTCTTTTGATTGATACTCGTGAAGATTCATATTATTTTTATTATTTTATTTTCAAAATTTTACAGATTTACAAATTTACTAAAAAGACGTGGAAGTTCAAGATTCTGAGTCTAAAAAATGAAATTAATCCCCCGGGCTCTTTTAAAATATATTCAAATTCCGGATAGAATCTATAATATCTTCCTTGTTAAAACAGAGAATAATTCAGATACTCTAAAATTAAGAGTTACTTTAGCTTTATTTTAAACTTCGAGAATAGTTATAATCTTCCTTTAGCAAAATAGAAGATCAGCATTCCCCAGCTTAAGATCATCAGTGTACCTCCCAGCGGTGTAATAGGTCCCAAAAATTTGAGATTGGCTCCCAGACTGTCCTGAAGGCAAAGTAAATAAATGCTGAAAGAAAAAAGTAGGGTTCCTGCAATCATTAAAATAGAAATCCATCTTTCAGAAGAGGTTTCAAACTTTAAAATATAGCCTACAATCAACAGATAAAAAGCGGCATACATCTGATACCTAACTCCGGTTTCAAAACTTTCAAGTCTCTCCACGGATAATATTTTTTTCAAAGCGTGGGCTCCGAACGCTCCAAAAATCACAGATAAACAGCCATAAACAGCTCCAAAAACTAATGTAATTGTTTTCATTTTAAATTCTTCTAATTCTAGATTCAAATATTTTTACTGACCTCTCATACGGTTAAATTCACTGATTACTTCATGATGCGTAACCGTCTTATTTTTAAAATAATTCACAAAATACTGCTTTTCATCTTCCGTAGCTCCCATCTGATTCAAAATATTTAAAAGGTGCATTTTCATATGTCCTTTCTGAATTCCTGTTGTAACAAGAGAACGCAAAGCAGCAAAATTCTGAGCCAGTCCGGAAACGGCTAAAACACTCATCAATCCTTGTGCAGATGGCTTTCCAAGCAGGGCTAAAGAAAATTTAACCAATGGATGAAGATTAGTCAGGCCTCCTACAACTCCTACAGAAATCGGAAGATCTATCCAAAACCTGAAAATTCCGTCATCCGTCGTACAGTGAGTTAATGACCTGTACTGCCCGTCTCTGGCAGCATAGGCATGCGCGCACGCTTCAGTAGCCCTGAAATCATTTCCCGTTGCAATGACTACCGCATCTACTCCATTCATCACTCCTTTATTATGCGTGGTTGCACGAAAAGGCTCTATCTCGGCAATCGTAACAGCCTGTTTAAATTTCCAGGCAAATTCTTCCGGGGCAATTCCACTGTCATCTTTCAAATCTTCAATAGGACATGAAACCTCAGCTCTTACAATACAATCGGGCGTATAATTGGAAAGAATATTCATTACAATCTGTAAGGAGTCCTTCTCTTCCTGGGTAAATTCTTCCTCTTTCGCCACTTCTTCTCTAAGGGTTTTCCCAAATTGCTCCAGACAGGAATTAATAAAGTTCGCCCCCATGGAATCTACCGTATCAAAGCTTGCCTTCAACTGATAATAATGAGGAAGATCTGCTGTTTTATCAATTAAATGGATATTCAGGATGCCTCCTCCTCTGTTTCTCATATTGGCAGTGATTTCTTCCGTTGCCTCCAGCAATTTCTTTTTCAGTTTAAAATTAAAAAAATGCTGAAGTTTATGAGGTTCTCCTTTAAAGATAAAATGGGTATGTCCTAACTTTTCGGTATTGATAATAGTCGTTTTAAAACCACCTTTATCCAGCCAGAACTTAGCGGATTTAGAAGCTGCAGCCACTACGGAGCTCTCTTCTACCGCCATAGGAAGAGCATAGAGTTTTCCGTCAATTAAAAAATTGGGAGCAATTCCATATGGCATATAAAAATTGGAAATGGTATTTTCCGAAAATTCTTCGTGAAGTTTCTGAAGATCAGCATCTTCATTCCAATATTGTTTTAATATATTTTGATATTCCTGGTTTCCGTCAAGATATTCAGTAACAAGCCAGTCAATTTTCCCCTGTTTATTCAGCTTTGAAAAGCCTTCTATCGGCTGATGATTCATAATATAACTTTAATGCCCGTAAATATAATCATTTTATAGCGTTAATTTGTTGATAACTTTCTCTAAAAAAAGAGTGATATTTATCAATTTTGGAACTAATTTTGAACTGAAAAATTTAAATTAAAACAACAAGTTTTTTTCTACTAAAATGAATTTTGACCGCCTTAAAGAAAAGCTGGAAATCCTTGCTGATGCAGCGAAATATGATGTTTCGTGCTCATCCAGCGGGGGTAGCCGGAAAAATAAGAAAGGGGCTTTAGGAGACAGTTCCGTAAGCGGGATTTGCCATACCTATACTGAAGACGGACGATGTGTTTCCCTTCTCAAAATTCTTTTAACCAATCATTGTATTTATGATTGTGCCTATTGTGTTTCCCGAAGCTCAAACGACATTAAAAGAGCTGCTTTTACAGTTGAAGAAGTTGTTGACTTAACTATTAATTTTTATCGGAGAAATTATATTGAAGGCTTATTCCTAAGTTCCGGTATTTTCAAGAATGCCGATACCACCATGGAACGCCTGGTAAGGGTGGCCAAAAAGCTCAGACTTGAAGAAAACTTTAACGGATATATACATTTAAAATCCATTCCCGGTGCCAGCGACACACTTATGCAGGAAGCGGCCCTGTATGCAGACCGGTTATCCATTAATCTTGAGATCCCTACCGAAAGTGGCTTAAAGCTACTGGCTCCTGAAAAAAACAGACAGGACATGATCAATCCTATGCGGTATATCCAGCATGGAATTGAACAATATAAGGACGAAAAGAAAGTTTTAAAAAAGGTTCCCAAGTTTGCCCCTGCAGGACAGTCCACCCAAATGATCGTAGGAGCAACCAATGAAAATGATTTACAGATTATAAAAGTAGCAGACCATTTTTATAAAAATTTTAATCTGAAAAGAGTCTACTATTCCGGATATGTTCCGGTCCTGGAAGATAAAAGACTCCCTGCATTAACGGCCGAAGTGCCCATGCTAAGAGAAAACAGACTCTACCAATCCGACTGGCTCATGAGATTTTACGGCTTTAAAGCAGAAGAAATTTTAGATCCAAATATTCCGTTTCTTGACCTTGAAATTGACCCCAAATTAAGCTGGGCACTCAGACATTTGGATCAGTTTCCTGTTAATTTGCAAACGGCAGATTATCAGATGATTTTACGGATTCCGGGTATCGGAGTAAAAACTGCTAAGAAAATTGTGAGTGCAAGAAGGTTCCAGGTGTTGACGATTGATCATCTTAAAAAGTTAGGAGCAGCCGTCAACCGTGCCAGGTACTTCATCGATTTTAACTCCGGGAATGCTTATCTGAGATACCTCACTGATAAAAATTTACGAAAGCTGTTGATCGGAGGCAGCCATTCCAAATTTCATAATCAGTTTTCCCAACAGCTGACTCTTTTTTAAATATGCCCTTAAGCCGTTTTTAACAAAGTATGTAAATGTCATTCAGAACGGAGCAAAGCGAAGTGAAGAATCTGTTAGTACGAAGAGACCGCCATCACTCAAAATAACAATAGAAAACAAAATAATTTAAAAATGAGAAAATAATAAAGACTTTAAATCATGAGATTCTTCACTGCGTTCTGAATGACAAGGACAATCATTATAAATAAAAAATAATGTTTGAATGCTTACCAAAAGCCTAGCTGAGATTCTTCAGTTCGCTTTGCTCCGTTCTGAATGACAAATACCATCTTTATCCAATACAATTAAATAAACAATGATTACTTTACTCTATGACGGCAGTTTCGACGGACTTTTAACCGCGATATTCGAAGTTTTTGAATACCGCTATAAAGACGTGGAAATCATCAGCAAAGAAAAATTCCATCAGGAAAATATTTTTGCGGAAATTCATGAAGTGATCACACAGCCTGATAAGGCGGAACGCGTCTTAGTTAAATTAGAACAAAATATCGGAAAATCAGGAATCCAGGAACTTTTAAAAGTTTATTTATCTGAAGATCCGGAACTTGAAGCACTTATATTATCCGCAATAAGGCAATCCATCCGCCATCCTCAGGAAAATATACTTCAGAATTATGCCGATAATGATATATTAAAAATCTCTAAAATAAATAAATCAGTAAGCCGGGAAAGACATAGAATGACAGCTTTTGTCCGCTTTGAAAAAATGCAGGACGGCGTTTTTTTTGCTAAAATAGATCCCGACTTTAATGTATTGCCCTTAATAAGAAAGCATTTTAAAGACAGATATCAGGATCAGAAATGGATGATTTACGATCTCAGGAGAAATTATGGAATTTTGTACGATCTGGAAAACTGCGAATTCTTTTATCCTGAAGAAAAAATTGATCTGCATCGGTATGATGAGAAATTTCACGATGAAGAAAAAAACTATCAGACGCTTTGGCAGCGATATTTCGTGAAAACCAATATTGTGGAAAGGAAGAATTTAAAATTACATATCCAGCACGTCCCGAAAAGGTACTGGAAATATCTGACTGAAAAACGGTAATTTTTTATCCCAAAGATTTCTTTTTCCCCTGATTGAAATTTTGGATATTTGTAAACCATTTCCAGCCCATATGAAAAAACTGATCTCGGGTTTTGTAATCCTGCCTTTTATTCTAAACTGTAATAGCGACAAGTCCTCAACTCCTCATCCAAGAGATCGCATGAGTAATAATCCTGCCGGGAATACAATTCTTATTGATAAAGATAAAAGCACGATCAGGCAAAGATTTTCTCCACCTGAAAATTATGAATGGATAGAGGAACCACCGCATTCATTCGGACAGTTTATTGAAAGCTTCCCTCTTAAACCTTATGGAACAAAAATTTTAAAGTATGATGGCACACCGATTATCACCCAGCACCTTCATGAAGCGGTTTTGGATATTGATACGGGAACCAAAAATCTGCAGCAATGTGCCGATGCTATAATAAGGTTAAGAGCCGAATATTTATATCAACACAAAAGGTTTAATAAAATAGAATTTCATTTTACAAGCGGAGACCTGGTGAAGTGGAATGATTACAAAAAAGGAATACGGCCTATCGTTTCGGGAAACTCCGTACGCTTTCAGCAGGCAGCAGGCTTTGATGACTCTTACGCCGGCTTTCGGAATTATCTTGACCTCATCTTTAGTTATGCCGGTACCATTTCCCTGAATAAAGAAACGAAACCCGTGACTCAGACCTCAGATTTAAAGACAGGTGATATACTGATTACCCCCGGAAGTCCCGGCCATGTAGTTTTTATTGCAGGGGTCTGTATGAATAAAGAAGGTAAAAAGCTTTTCCTGCTGGGGGAAGGATTTACTCCTGCACAGTCTATTCATCTGCTTTCGAATCCTTTTGATAAAAATATTTCGCCGTGGTATGAGCTGAATGTCAACAGTTCGGAAACCAAAACTGCAAGATATTTTTTCAAACCTACAAATTTTAGAAGTTTTTAATCATTTATATTCAAAACTCTTATAAACATACTACGATAATCTGAACTTGTTTTTGTAAATTTGTGTTCGAAACTTTTTAACAGATGAAAGAGAGTGCTGTAAAAAAAATTGCAGTTCTTACATCAGGAGGAGATTCTCCGGGTATGAATGCAGCCTTAAGAGCGGTAGTAAGAACCGCCAACTATTATAATATAGAATGTTTTGGAGTGAGAGAAGGCTATAATGGTCTTATCAATAATGATTTCCTGAAAATGGGAGCTCGTTCCGTTAAAAATATAATCAACCAGGGAGGTACTATTCTCAAATCCGCCCGATCCCTTGAATTCAAAACCAAAGAAGGCAGACAGAAAGCCTATGACAATTGCTTAAAGCAGGGAATTGATGCTTTGGTGTGTATCGGAGGTGACGGGACTTTCACAGGGGCGAAGATCTTCAATGAAGAATTCGGGATTAAAGTGATCGGAGTACCGGGTACAATCGATAATGATATTTTTGGTACTGATAATACGATCGGATATGATACGGCTCTTAACACCGCTATGGAAGCGATTGACAAAATCCGTGATACCGCAACTTCCCATAACAGGGTTTTCTTTGTGGAAGTCATGGGACGTGATGCAGGTTTCATAGCTTTGAACAGCGGATTAGCAACAGGAGCGCTGGATATTTTAATTCCAGAAGAAAAAGACAGCCTGGAAGATCTTTTTGCTAATTTCAGAAAAACTGAAAAAACAGGAAAAGCATCCAGCATCGTAGTGGTAGCTGAAGGGGAAACTCTTGGAAGCATCTATGATATCGCCAATAAAACGAAAGATGAATTCCCTGAATATGATATCCGTGTAACGGTATTGGGACATATCCAGAGAGGAGGCTCACCAAGCTGTGCAGACCGCGTTTTAGCCAGCAGACTGGGATACGGTGCAGTTATAGGGCTAATGGAAGGAAGAACCAACGTAATGGCAGGAATGCGCTCCAACGATCTGGTGTATACTCCGATAGAAGAAGCAATTAAAAAACATAACGAAATCAATAAAGACCTTTTACTGATTTCAGAAATTTTAGCAATATAAAATAATTTAATATAATTTAAAAAACCAATATTATGTCAACAATTAAAGTAGGTATTAACGGGTTTGGTAGAATTGGTCGTCTGGTATTCAGAGCAATGACTGAGAGAGACAACATTGAAGTAGTAGGAATCAACGACCTTATCAATGCAGAATACATGGCTTACATGTTAAAATATGACTCTGTACACGGAATTTTCCCAGGAGAGGTATCTGTAGAAGGTAACGATCTTGTGGTAAACGGTAAAAAAATCAGAGTTACTGCAGAAAAAGACCCTAACAACCTAAAATGGAATGAAGTAGGTGCTGAATATATCGTAGAATCTACAGGTTTATTCCTAACTAAAGAAGCGGCCCAGGCTCACATCAACGCAGGTGCTAAAAAAGTGATCCTTTCTGCTCCATCTAAAGATGACACTCCAATGTTCGTAATGGGAGTAAATCATAAAGAACTTACAGACGATATTAAAATCTTATCTAATGCGTCTTGTACTACTAACTGTTTAGCTCCTTTAGCTAAAGTAATTCATGATAATTTCGGAATTGCTGAAGGTTTAATGACAACAGTACACGCTACTACCGCTACTCAAAAAACAGTAGACGGTCCTTCCATGAAAGACTGGAGAGGTGGTAGAGCTGCACTTAACAACATCATCCCTTCTTCTACAGGTGCTGCCAAAGCAGTAGGTAAAGTAATCCCTTCATTGAACGGTAAATTAACAGGTATGTCTTTCAGAGTACCTACTGTAGATGTTTCTGTAGTTGACCTTACGGTAAGACTGGAGAAATCTACTTCTTACGATGAAATCTGCGCTGCTATAAAAGCTGCTTCTGAAGGAGAATTAAAAGGAATTTTAGGATATACTGAAGATGCTGTAGTATCTCAAGATTTCGTAGGAGATAAGAGAACTTCTATCTTTGATAAAGATGCCGGGATCATGCTTTCTCCAAATTTCGTGAAACTTGTTTCATGGTATGATAACGAAATGGGGTATTCTAACAAGTTAGTAGACATGCTGGTTCATTCTGCTTCTTTATAAGAAAAGCCTTTAAACAATATGGAAGCCTCTCAGAATTGAGAGGCTTTTTTATTGGGTCATCCATTAAGGAATGATCTGTACTAAAATTTTACTGTCTGAAGAATAGCAGTTTACAAAAGAATTATTAAAGAAAACTTTCCCGAATGCAGGCATAGCAACCTTCCCAGTATAAGTATCAACACCATTTATAAATATTTTAAAGTTAAAGGCTGTATATGCACCTGTTTTACTGATCACTGTAAAATTATTATTACAAGTATGCTGCCCTCCAATCACATCATAGGAAAATTCAAAATCATGCAGATTTTCACCCGCAGTATTAAATACATTAATGAGAGCATAAGAATTATTAAAATTCTGGGCATAACTTTGCACCGTATATATTAGAAATAGTAATAAACACAGTTTTGTGAGGAATGTTTTCATAGCCTTAAAGTTTTTGGTTTACACAAAGCTACAACTCCATTCAGCAATATAAAATACCACAATAGGGGGATTTTTTTAATGAAATTTGAGTAATTTTATAAAAACTTCAACCATGAACAGAAAACTTCCTGCCTATGCAAAAAAACCGCATCCGCTTATAAAAGTGTGGAATGACTATCCTGAAATACTCCGGAATACCAATACTTTATTACCTACTCCTTCTATTGAACATATTATCGGAGAAATTTTCGTTCCGGGACAATTTTACTATTATGTCATTAATTTCACGAACAGTACCCTATATAATCACCATGAGAACATCCTTATCATGCATGGGTTGATCAAATATCCGGCTCATCTTAAAGAGATTACAGATCTTATACATCCTGACGATATTGAATTTGTAATGGAAGCTGAAAAAATGTGCATAGAAAAGATAAAAGAAATCAACGGCTTTGATTATCTGCAAGATCTCAAATCCAGTTATTGCTTTCGGATGAAAACCTCTAAAGGTAATTATGAACTGTTTCACCATCAGGCATTACATACGTACAGGGACCAGAGTGGAAAGCTCCTTCAGTCCGTTAATATTCATACTAATATTGAACATATCACCCATCAAAATTCCTATGTAGTCCTGGTTTCAGGAATTAACGGCAGAAAAGATTTTCATCAAATGCAATGGCCAAGATATTCTAAAGACATCCAGCCACTACCCGCGATCTTTACTAAAAGAGAAGTAGAAATCCTTACTTATATTGCAAAAGGGCATTCGGCCGGGAGAATATCGGATCATTTAAATATCTCTGAAGAAACAGTACGTACGCACAGAAAAAATATTTTAAGAAAGTCTCATTGTAAAAATTGTTCAGAGGTTGTAAAAAAGGCTTTTGAATGGGGATATCTGTAATTCATCAATAATCCGGTTCATAAAATCTTTCAAAACTCGTATTTTTACCTTAATGGAAAGAACAATGATACAACCCTATTTTAAAGATTCTCCACATTTCAAAGATTTTTGGGCTCAGAGCAACGGAAAAAAGCTTATTGATTTTTCAGGTGCTGAAGTGAACTTTAATCATTTTGAAAAGTTTGCTCCCTATTATTTCCATGTGGATAAAGCTGGTGATCAGGTTGTGAAAGATATTTATTTTACTAAAAAATTTCAGGAAGCCTCCAGAGAAATTGAAGGTTATATCCGGAAAGGTATTTCAGCTCATGATCCCGTTCCTGAGAGTGTAAAGCAGCTTTTCCTACCGATTCAGCAAAAACCGGAATGGCTGGATGATAGACTACTGAAAAGCGGTGCAGAACTCTGTATGAGAAGCAATCTGGATTCTCTGATCTCCTTGCGGGACTACTGTCTCATGGGAGGTTATGATTATGCTTACCTCAACAAACCTCTTATCGCTACGGAAGCCTTGAAGAAAGGAGCTGTAAAACGACTTTCAGAAACACTGGACTTTTGGGTGAATGTCACCCGGTATAATGCTCTTGATGTTCACGGCAAAGGATACGAATTTGCCATAAAAACCCGACTGATCCACTCTTACGCAAGGCTTTCCATTAAGAAACACTATCAGGGATGGGACACCGAAAAATGGGGAGAACCTATTAATTCATGGGACATGATGGCAACGTATATAGGCTTCAGTCTCGTATTCCTGCATAGTCTTCATAAACTTGGAAACAGGTTTTCGGAAGAGGAGGAAAAAGGAATTTTTCATCTTTGGAAATATGTGGGCTATTTATTAGGTATTCCTGAAAACCTTTTACCTAACGATAAGAAACAAGCTACTGAATACTTTTACCTGTGGACATCCATTCAGCCGCCCTCTGATAGAGACTCTGTTCTTTTAGCTCATTCGCTGCTCAATGAATCCCTGGAAAATCCTATTCTCAGATTTAAGTTTCAAAGAAGACTTTTAAGGTATCTTCATATCAGCTGTACCTGGTTTTTGCTGGATGATGAGGTTTGTGAACGGCTGCAAATTCCTAAGGTCCCCTTTAAATACGGTTTTCCAAAAACAAAGAGATTTTTTAATGCCATGTATGATCAATGGGTAAAAAGAGAGACCCGAATTAAAAGAGGAAATAAAGACCAGCTGAAAGTATTGGAAGATTATCATAGAATCACACAAAACTCCAATTTTCATTAATTTTAAAGTTAAAAATGAAAGGCGTTCTTCACTTTGCATACACTTCGTAATGAATGACATGAGGAAGTAAAATTAATTTATTTTCTCGTCTCAATTTCATTATATCTAATTGAAATAATATTGGTTTTTGATATTTAATTTACGTATTTTTGAAGAATATTTTTATAGAAATGAGTAACATTGAAGATAAGAAAAAAGCACTGGCACTAGTGCTTGACAAACTAGATAAAACTTACGGAAAAGGAACTGTAATGACATTGGGAGATAATGCTGTAGATAATACAATCGAAGTAATTCCTTCCGGATCATTAGGACTTGACATCGCTTTAGGTGTAGGAGGATATCCAAGAGGAAGAATCATTGAAATCTACGGACCTGAATCTTCCGGTAAAACCACTTTAACCCTTCATGCTATTGCTGAAGCTCAGAAAGCAGGAGGAATTGCAGCGTTTATTGATGCGGAACACGCTTTCGACAGAACATATGCGGCTAAATTAGGTATCGACCTGGAAAACCTTATCATCTCTCAGCCGGATAATGGTGAGCAGGCATTGGAAATTGCCGATAATCTTATCCGTTCGGGAGCTATTGACATCGTTGTTATCGACTCTGTAGCCGCCCTTACTCCAAAAGCTGAAATTGAAGGTGAAATGGGAGATTCCAAAATGGGTCTTCATGCAAGATTGATGTCCCAGGCGTTAAGAAAGCTAACTGCTACGATTTCCAAAACCAAATGTACGGTGATCTTCATCAACCAGCTGAGAGAAAAAATCGGGGTTATGTTCGGAAATCCTGAAACGACTACGGGTGGTAATGCTTTGAAATTCTATGCTTCGGTAAGAGTGGATATCAGAAAGGCAAGTGCTCCTATCAAACAGGGGGATGAAGCAATCGGAAGCCGTGTGAAGGTGAAAATTGTGAAAAATAAAGTAGCTCCTCCTTTCAAGCAGGCGGAATTTGATATTATGTATGGGGAAGGAGTTTCCAAAACGGGAGAAATTCTGGATCAGGCTGTGGAACTGGGAATTGTGAAGAAAAGCGGTTCATGGTTCAGCTATGAAGAAACTAAATTGGGACAGGGTCGTGATGCGGTAAAAGATGTATTAAAAGACAATCCTGAATTGGCGGAAGAACTGGAAAATAAAATTAAAGAGGAATTGAAGAATAAATAATTTCTTTTTCTGAAAATATGGAGGGACGGCTTTTAAGCCGTCTTTTTTTTATTTATCTCGCGGATTGGGCAGATTTCGCAGATGATTGGGGATATTTTCATGAATGCTTTTTTTGGGAAGGGAGGGATTTTTTTGGGGAAGCAGTGAGGGTAAGTGGGCGTGTTATTATTATTTTTTTTTTGATATGGGTAGATTTCTGGTTGTGGAGGGACTGTGTCAATGTGTCAGTTTCTTTTGGATGGTATTTTTTTTGAGAAAAATGAAGTAGAAAACATTTAAAATCTATAATACTATGACTAAAGGAAATATTAATGTTTCAGTGGAGAATATTTTTCCGCTTATTAAAAAATTTCTTTACAGTGATCACGAAATATTTTTAAGGGAATTAATTTCCAATGCCACAGATGCCACTTTAAAATTAAAGCATTTAACCAGTATCGGAGAAGCCAAAGTAGAATACGGCAATCCTCAGCTGGAAGTTAAGATCAATAAGGATGCTAAAATCCTTCACATTATCGATCAGGGAATCGGTATGACCGGAGAAGAAGTAGAAAAGTATATTAATCAGGTTGCTTTTTCAGGCGCTGAAGAGTTTTTGGAAAAGTATAAGGACAGCGCTAAAGATGCAGGGATCATCGGACATTTCGGTCTTGGATTCTATTCTGCTTTTATGGTAGCTGATAAAGTTGAAATTATAACCAAGTCTTATAAAGAAGGGGAGCCTGCAGTGCGATGAATCTGTGACGGAAGCCCAGAGTTTACTCTTGAGGAAACTACTGAAAAAACCGAAAGAGGTACGGAAATCATTCTCCATATCGCAGAAGACTCCACAGAATTTCTCGAGGAAACCAGAATCCGTGAATTATTATTGAAATATAATAAATTCATGCCGGTTCCTATTAAATTCGGGACCAGAACCCACACACTCCCTCTACCGGAAGACGCACCTGAAGATGCCGTAGCGGAAACTGAAGAAGTCGATAATATTATTAACAATCCTACTCCGGCCTGGACCATTGCTCCCAATGAACTGTCCAACGAGGATTATATGAAATTCTATCATGAGCTGTACCCTATGCAGTTCGAGGAACCTTTATTTCATATCCACCTGAATGTTGATTATCCATTCAATCTTACCGGAATTTTATTCTTCCCTAAGCTGAGCAACAATTTAAATATTGAAAAAGATAAAATTCAGTTATATCAGAACCAGGTATTCGTAACGGATGAAGTAAAAGGTATTGTTCCTGATTTTCTAATGCTTCTTCGCGGAGTCATTGATTCACCGGACATTCCATTGAATGTTTCCCGTTCTTATTTACAGGCGGACGGAGCGGTAAAGAAAATATCTTCTTATATCACTAAAAAAGTAGCGGATAAAATGGCTTCTCTGATCAACGAGAACCGTGAAGATTATGAAAAGAAATGGAACGACATCAAAGTAGTTATAGAATACGGAATCATCACAGAAGATAAATTTGCTGAAAAGTCTGAAAAATTTACTTTATATCCAACGACTGAGGGGAAATACTATCTTTGGAATGAATTGACGGATAAGATCAAGCCATTACAGACGGATAAGGACGGTAATCTTATCATTCTTTATGCTACGAATGCAGATGAGCAACATAGCTATATTCAGGCTGCACAGGATAAAGGGTATGAAGTTCTTCTTTTGGACTCCCCTATTGTTCCTCATATGATCCAAAAGCTGGAGGCTTCCAAAGAGAAAGTATCTTTTGCACGTGTGGACGCAGATCACATCAATAATTTAATTAAAAAAGACGAACCTGTCATTTCAAAACTGAATGATACCGAAAAGGAATCATTGAAAAAAGAAATTGAAGAAGCTGTAAATGATACCAAATTCACAGTACAGCTTGAAGATTTAGACAGCAATGATGCTCCGTTCACTATTACCCAGCCGGAATTCATGAGAAGAATGAAAGATATGCAGGCAACCGGTGGTGGCGGCGGAATGTTCGGAGGCTTCCCGGAAATGTATAACCTGGTGATCAATTCCAACAGTGATTTTGCCAATCAGGTTTTAAAAACGGAGAATGCTGATGAAAAGAACAGCATGATAAAATATGCTTTGGATCTTGCCAAGCTTTCCCAGAATTTACTGAAAGGAAAAGATCTTACAGACTTCATTCAACGAAGTTATAAACAACTGGAAAAATAAAATAAAAGCGTGGATGGTTTCCACGCTTTTTATTTTTAATTAGCCTTACAAAATATAAAAACGGCTCAGTTTAAACCAAGCCGCTCCCGTCTATTTATTTCTCCGCCACTCCAGAAAAACAATGATCATAATGAGAATACAACAAATGATCTGAAGAAATAATAGACCGTCATCTTTGTCAAATACCTGAATTACAAGGATGACGAATAAAAGTAAATAAGCTTCATTCTTCATATATAGTGCTTATCTTTTATTAATATTATGGATAGATTATTCCTTTTCAATAGGGTTGAATGGAACATCCAGCTTCTTATTTTTTCTTATATTATCCATTTGAGCCCTGGATAATTTTTTTCTTTTTGTAAAGCTGATATCGGTATCATATAAAATTTCTTTAGGCTGATTGATTACTTGTAAAAGCTGATAATGAAAATGGTATTTATCATCATATACTTCCAGAATTAAACCCGGCAAGCCTGAGAATTTGTAGGGTCCGTCAGGAATTGAAATGGCCGGCGTATACCAGGCTGTATAACTTCTTCCCCGAAAATCGGTTTCCGCTTTATAACATTCATACCCCAGGATTGTTTTCTTTTCGCCAATTAACTTCCATTGCATATCGGGCTGAGGTTCACGATACCCCAGTATTATTTTATCTACCCTTTCACTGTAGGTAATCCCCGAGTTTTTAAAATTTTTAAATATCACATGATTTACTCTAAACATAGGCATTGAAAGCAATTGTGAATATTTTTGACTGGCTAGGACTGAGTCTATCTTATATTTTCTCTCATCCTGAAACACGGATTGGCCGTCACCTATGTATAAGCCCACCACTTCTTTACTGATTTTATTTTGTGCAGGATCCTGCCGGAACCGGAAACTGTAAATAGCCTGCAAATGTGAATGGAAGGTAATTTTTTGTGAAAACGACAGGGAAAAGCAAAAGAGTATCAAAATTAAATACACTTTTTTCATAAAGGTTCATTTAAATGTTAAAAACAAAGGCTGCCCCAAGGACTGAGACAGCCCCCAATTGTTATTTTTTTGCTATGATGATTGTTTTCACTTTATCATAAGAATAATGGAGCTACTCAACTTCATAATCTACTCTTTACCCTTACTCAAGTAAAACAAATTAAGCCATATAATTGCCATTTTCCATTATATACCTCACTGAGGAAGATTCTGATTCACTGTCATTTATATTTTTCGCATGATTAGTTTCCAACGAAGGCACTGATATCCATTCTAAAATTCCAAATGCTAATAAAAATAAAAGTTTTTTCATGATTAATTTTTTAATATGTTCTTTCAAAACTATCAATTTTAAATCTACAATTGGTGAATTAATATTGCAGATTTCTTGTATTTTTTATGTACATATTGTACATTTTTTTTGCATATTTGTAAAAAAAAACATGCAAAAGGAGAAGCTACGTACCATTAGAAAGAAAAAGGGATATACGCAACAACAAATTGCAGATGTAATTGCTACTGATGTTTCCAACTACAGCAGAAAGGAAAGTGGTGATGTAAAGATCATCAGGGATGAATGGGAAAAGATCGCTTCGTTTTTAGAGATTCCTATGGAAGAGATCTACGAGGAAGAAGATGGACAGGTAATTATTAATAATGATCATCCGGTTTTTAATGACAGTTCTTCATCTGGGTATTTCCATCATTATAATAATACTACTATCCCTTTAACTATCGTAGAAGAACTTCAGGATTACATCAAGCTTCTGAAAGAAGAAGTACAAAGACTAAAAGAGGAAAATAAATATTTAAAGGAAAATAAGTAGCCAGATTATTTATTTAAAGCTCCTGCAAAGGATCCCAAAACAGTTTTTTAAAATTCTTTATCCTAAAATTTTCCATGATGATACCTTCGGCCTGCAGCCGGGGAAGAAATTCTTTTACCGATAAAGTTCCGGAACTGGAAACCACACGGTGCGCCGGCACATCTTCGGGACAGCCTCCCATTGCCTTTCCTACATGCCGGGAATGGTTAGGATAGCCTACCGCTTTTGCTATTGCTCCATAGCTCGAAACACGGCCTTTGGGAATAAGGCGCGTGATTTCATATACCTGCTGCTTAAAAATTTCGTCCATATTCCAAATGTAAATACTTTTTTACTAATCACCAAGTCTTTCAGAAAGCTTAAAAACACAGCTATTCACTCTGCAGCCAATCTATTAAATTGTTATCTTTGCAAAAATCAGAAACATGAACAAACCTATTACTGAATTCATAGAGAAATATTATCTGCATTTTAATGCGGCTTCATTAGTAGATGCTTCCAAAGGCTATGTAGCTCACCTGAAAGAGGGCGGGAAAATGATGATCACTTTGGCAGGAGCAATGTCCACTGCGGAATTGGGAAAAATTCTGGCAGAGATGATCCGCCAGGACAAAGTGCAGTTCATTTCTTGTACTGGAGCGAACCTTGAAGAAGATTTAATGAATTTAGTGGCTCATTCCCATTATGAAAGAGTACCTCATTACAGAGATCTTACTCCACAGGATGAATGGGCTCTATTAGAAAAAGGATTAAACAGGGTTACTGACACCTGTATTCCTGAAGAGGAAGCATTCAGAAGGTTACAGAAACATATTTATGAAATCTGGAAAGATGCCGAAAATAAAGGAGAACGTTATTTCCCACACGAATATATGTACAAAATGCTTCTATCAGGAGTTTTAGAGCAGTATTATGAAATCCCGAAAGAAAATTCATGGATGCTTGCTGCAGCTGAGAAGAACCTGCCGATCGTAGTTCCGGGATGGGAAGATTCCACTATGGGTAATATCTTTACATCTTACTGCATTAAGGGAGATTTAAAGCCTTCTACCATGAAATCCGGTATCGAGTACCTGGCTTATTTAGCAGATTGGTATCCAAAAAACAGTGGTGGAAAAGGAGTCGGATTCTTCCAGATAGGAGGAGGAATTGCGGGTGACTTCCCAATTTGTGTAGTTCCGATGTTGTACCAGGATTTGGAGATGCATGATATTCCTTTCTGGTCTTATTTCTGCCAGATCTCTGATTCCACAACTTCTTATGGTTCTTATTCGGGAGCTGTTCCGAATGAAAAAATTACCTGGGGAAAACTGGATATTCATACCCCGAAATATATTGTGGAGAGTGATGCTACGATTTGTGCACCATTGATGTTCCAGTATATTCTTGAAAATTCTTAAAGAGTTTTTACTTTAAATATAAATGATCCCGGGGGTATTCCCTGGGATTTTTTTAGCGAAAAACTTATTTACCCATTTTGGTTTATAATTCAATTTTGAGATTTCTCGCTGCGCTCGAAATGACAAGGTAGAGATAGTTGGAAAAAATGGGGACCGCCCTATTCACTGTTTACAAAAAAAGCTGTCTCAATTATGAAACAGCCTTCGTGTAAAAATTAACCTTGCCAAGCCTCAACATTTAAAATCTCTATTTTTCTTTCTCCATCTTTGAAAGGCCATTCGATAATATCCCCCACTTTATATCCTACAACTGCCAATGCAATATCTGATAGAATGGAATATTTATTTTTTTTAGGTTTTGCTCTTGTAGAAGCCACAAAAATATATTCGTGTTCAAAATCCTGCGTATGATCTTTAAGAGTCACTTTACGGTCCACAGTCACTATATCAGCCGGAAGATCTCTTCTTAATACCTGCTTCGCTCCTTTCAATTCTGCTGTAAGCTTGTTTTCCTCTCCGATACTTACCTGTTTTCTTCTAAGATGTTCTTTTATCGCATCGTATATACCTGTAGTTACTATAATATTATCTGACATTTTATGATTTTTTTAATGGTAAAATGATGGAATTTATTTATGATCCAGCATAGAAATACAATGACTTACAGCCATCTTTCCATGAAAAATTCATCAAAATTGTAAAGTTTATATGTGCAGTCCCCTGTCCTGAATCCCGACAGGGCCTAAGAAATAAAGTCTTTAGAGCTTTTTAAAAAAGAATCAGTATGCAAATAAAACAATGATAACAACAGTCCCGAAAAACGATGCCTTGCGGATAAGAAGTTTGAAGTTATCATGATAATTTATTTTGTGTTTAACGGGACTAAGATACAGAATAAGTTGCTATAAAACAAAGATCGACATAAAAGAATATTACAGCCTGCTAATAGCGGAATTTACGATTTTCCTTTTTTTCGGAGATTTTCTTTTTGGTGTCCAGTCTTTTTTCTTTTTGGGTTTTGGAAGGCTTGGTTGCGATCCTTTTTTTGGGGATAATTATTGCCTTATTGACAATGTCCGTTATTCTTTCCACTGCAGCATTTTTATTCATCAACTGAGTCCTGCTTTCGGATACGGTCAAATATAAGAACCCTTCAGCATTAATCCTGTTTTTAAGCTTTTCCAGAATTAAAAGTTTCTGCCTTTCACTAAAAAACTGGGAATCTTCTACTTTCCAAAGTACTGTCACGGATGTTTCCACCTTATTCACATTCTGTCCTCCTGCCCCGCTGCTTCGGGAAGTTTTGAAAATCAGTTCTTTTGAAAAGTCTTTCACGGCAAATTTAGTTTTTATTAATAATCAGTTCCAGCAATTCCCTTCTATTTACTTTACCATTGGGAGTTCTGGGAATCCGGTCTACAAAAAAAATATCTTTGGGCTTATGAAAACTCTTTTTAAAATTAATCTTCATAATAACTTCCCTCATCTTTCCAGTTTCCTCTCCTTCTATTACAGCTATCAATTTCTGACCCAAACTTTCATCTTTTATTCCTAAAAATACGGTTTCATTAGAAATTTCTTTTTTCACCAATGCTTCAAGCTCCTCGGGAAATATCTTGGCTCCTCCGGAATTAATTACATTATCAACTCGTCCCAAAAACCTGAACTGTTTTTCATCTTTAATCTCTACGAGATCATTGGTGTGCAATTTCTCATCATTTACATTGGGAGCCATGATGGTGAGACAGCTTCTTTCATCCTTTGAAATTGATACATTTTCAAAAACGGTAAAATAATCTTCCGGCTTGGGAGTTAATTGTTTCAGAGCGATATGAGAAAGTGTTTCCGACATCCCATAGGTTTCATAAATATGGGTTGTAAGCCCCGAAATTTTTCTTTTGAGACTTTCGGATACGGCTGCTCCCCCGATAATCAGGTTTTTAATCAGGTGAAGTTTTTCCAATGAGTTCTCCACCTGTAACGGGGTCATCGCACAAAAATCCACTTCGGTTTCCAAATCCTTTAAGGGGTGTAGTGATAAATCAGCTACTCTCAGCTTCAATTTTCTTTCTATAGAACGTACCAGCATCATCTTCCCGGAAATATATTCCACGGGAAGGCATAATACTGCGATATCTCCTTCTTTCAATTCCAAAAAATTACAGGTCATCACCGCAGAATTCAACATTTTCTTTTTTTCTATTTCAAAGATTTTCGGCTGTCCGGTAGAGCCCGAAGTCTGCACTTTCACCGTTGGAGTTCCGGACTCCCATTCTTCTAAAAAATTTTTGATTTTTTTTTCAAATTCCGTCTCAGGATTTAATTCCTTAATTTTGAGATTTTTAAAATCAATTACCATAATCAGCAGCCTTAAAAACTGAAGTAAATTTAAAAAAAAATTCAGAAAGCTCTTGTTTGGAAAGAAAAAAATTGTAAATTTGCACCACTCAAACAAACAGACCCATGGTGTAGCGGTAACACTACTGATTTTGGTTCAGTCATCTGGGGTTCGAATCCCTGTGGGTCTACAAATAATGAATTAACCACTTGATTTTCAAGTGGTTTTTATTTTTCTAGTCAATCACTAGTCAATATGTTTATTTCGTGATCCATTTTACAATATTGATCTTTTAAACCTTTACCATCAAATTTATTATCTTTGCGACTATGGTACAAAATTTAAATATTGATCCCATAAATAATGAACTACCTAGTATTTTTGCAGATAGATTGGGTATTATATATGCAAAGCAAGTAAATTTAAAGCATAAAAAAGATTATGGACAATTTTTTACTCCTACCTCTATTGTCCAACTTATGGCCTCATACTCTAACTTTTCAGGAACTTCCGTTAAAATTTTAGACCCTGGGTGTGGGACCGCAATATTATCTTGTGGATTAATTGAACATTTGATAAATACTTCAAATATCAAAGTAATTCATTTAGTTACATATGAAATAGATTCTGAAATAATTCCATTTTCTAAAATAGTATTAGAATACCTTAAGTACTGGTTATTAAAAAAAAATATCAAATTCAAATATACATTAAACAATAAGGATTTTATTTTATCTCATGCTGAAGCTTTAAAAAAAAATTACACGGGTGATAAATTCAATATCATAATATCTAATCCTCCTTATTTTAAACTTTCTAAAAATGACAGTCGAACTAGAGTAGCAGTAGATCTTGTAAGTGGCCAACCTAATATTTATTCTCTATTTATGGGAATTGCAGCAAATCTTTTATCTGAAAAGGGCGAACTAATTTTTATCACACCCCGAAGTTTTGCTTCAGGTAATTACTTTCGTGCGTTTCGTAACTTATTCTTCAATACTGTTCAAATAGATAAAATTCACTTATTTGATTCTCGGAAAGATACATTTACTCGCGATAATGTTTTACAGGAAACTGTGATTATTAAAGCTACAAAAATAATAATTAGCCCCAATAAACCAGTTCTCCTTTCTTCAAGCAGAGGAATTAATGATATTTTCACTCCAAAGCTTAGGTATTATAATTTTTCGGAACTCATTGATATGGAATCAAAAGAAAAAATTCTCCACATTCCCATCAACGAAAAAGAAGAAAATATTATGCAATTAGTTAAGCGTTGGAAAAATACACTCTCTGATTATAATATACAAATATCAACAGGACCTGTTGTTTCTTTTAGAAGTAAAGAATATTTAAAAGAAAATTATGAAAAATCTTTGGCACCTCTTTTTTGGCTTCACAATGTAAATAAAATGGTTTTAGAGTGGCCACTAGAATTAAAAAACAAAGAGCAATTCATTGAAGCTGGTCTTAATACTAAATCTATTTTAATTCCTAATAAAAATTACATTTTACTCAGACGGTTCAGTACAAAAGATGACAATAGTCGCCTCATTGCGGCACCCTATTTCTCTAATTATATAACATCAAATGTGATTGGTGTTGAAAATAAGGTCAATTATATTTATCGAAAAAATGGGTATCTAGAAAGAAGTGAAACAATAGGATTATGTGCTTTATTAAACAGTCATCTGTTTGACACTTATTTTCAAATCTTTAATGGCAATGTCAATGTAAGCGCAACCGAATTAAGAGAAATGAAACTCCCTCCACTAGAAATTATCAAAAATATTGGAAATAAAATTATACTTTCCAATGATTATTCAATGCAAAACGTTAATTATATTGTAAACAAATTACTAAATTAAAATGAGTAAAATAAAAGAAGCACAAGAAATATTAAAAGCACTAGGCTTGCCCTCTCCGCAATATAATGAAATGTCAGCCTTAACTTTCCTTGCCATCTGCAATATTAAAGAAAATGATAATTGGGCAGATGCTAAAAGAATTAGTTTAGGTGTAACAAAAGGAATTATGAATTTTGTTAATGAAAACTATGGAAAGGCATATGCTCCAAATACTAGAGAAACATTTAGAAGACAAGTTTTACATCAATTTGAGCAAGCAAGAATTGTTGATTACAATCCAGATAATCCTACTCTGCCCGTAAATAGCCCTAAAGCTCATTATGCCATCACTTCTGAAGTATTAAATGTTGTCAAAAATTATAAAACAGATAATTGGGAAACAGCCCTAAATAACTTTATTGAAATAATTGGGACACTTTCTGATTTATATCTTAAACAAAGAGATATTAATTTAATTCCAGTTAAATTACCTAATGGAGATATTCTAAAATTGTCTGCTGGAAAACATAATGAAGTACAGGCTGCTATAGTTGAACAATTCGCTCCAAGATTTGCCAACGGTGGAACTTTGCTATATTTAGGAGATACTGCAAAAAAAGATTTGTTCATAAACAAAATTGCATTGAGGCAGCTAGATATTCCAATTGATCAACATAGTAAGCTTCCTGATGTTGTAATATTTGATAAAGAAAGGAACTGGTTATTTCTAATTGAAGCTGTTACATCACATGGTCCAGTATCTCCAAAACGTATAATTGAATTAGAAGACTTTTTAAAAGATTGTAAAGTTGGCAAAATATATGTTACGGCATTTCCTAATATGACAGAGTTTAAAAGACACTCTAATAATATCGCTTGGGAAACTGAGGTTTGGCTGATGGACATTCCCGATCACATGATACATTTTAATGGAGACCGATTTATGGGTCCAAGGTAAACTCAAATATAACAATTAGCATCCAGGCTATTTAATAATCATAGAATCAGCTTTTTTTTCTTTTAGTTAATCCTTAAATAAAAATAGTCTACGTTAATAAGAGCTTTTCAATATCTCCAAAAGTAAGAGTTTTTCGAGAGTTTAACCTTCTCATTAATTTCAGATATTTCTTAGTAGGCTTTCCTTTATAAAACTTCTTAAAATGCTTTTTATACACCTCTTCATAAATCTTATCATCCAAATAAGAACCAAATACATTTTCCCACTCTCTCCACTTTTTAGAATGTAGCTGTTTTTCGTAATATAAATCATTAAAAGCCGTCCTATGCAAAAAATAACCACTATTTAAATGTAATTTTCTACAAATTTTCTTCGTACTCGGACAAACAAAAAACCATAATAAACCCTTTCCAAGATTTGAAGGTCGTGTTATTAACCTTACTCTATAATTAATCTTTTGTGAATCATTATAAATATAATCAAAAGTAATTGAACCATCCGTTTCTGTAGTTTCTATAACAACATTAATTGAACTTACTCTTTCTCCATTCTTATTGGTCCAGAAAACATTTCTATTAAGAGATACATTTGGCTGTAAATAACCCAACTTCTTTAAATCCAAAATTGTGATAACTTTCAAGCTCTCTACCTCATCAGGATTATTACTCCATCTTCCCATAGTTTTATCTTTTTATTTTAATAATTAGTTGGTTCTTAGTCTATATGAAATCTAACTTAAATTATTGCATCTCCTTTTCAGCTTAAAAAAATAACCTAAATTTCTAAGGAACTTCACACTTATTTCAGGTTACCCATCTATAAACCTTTTATTCATAAGGCTTACACGCATTTTAAAACATTTCTTAAATTGCCTACTATTCTATATCTTCTTCAATAAAATCAAAGTCTAACAATTCAGAGCTATAATCCCAATTTTCTAATAAGTAAGGTATATCCACGTTTATATCTGGCAGTTCCAATTCAGGGAAATTTATATCAAGTTCCTTTAATTCTATATTTAGCTTGTAGAAATCTAACTCGGGTATATCAATAATAAAATCTAATATTCTTAAAAAGTTAAAATCATATTCTTCATTATCTATATTTTGAGTCTTATTTCTCTTTGAAACCCTCTTTTTCACCTTCTTCAATTTTAGATGGTCATTTTTGGACTTTTCGACCCTATATCTGAATGGTCAAAAAGTCTAAATTTTTAATTTTCGATTTCACAGAAATTGTTGAACGAAAAGTCTAAACTTTTTTCTCCCAGCTTTTCTATCTTCTGCTGTATTAATTCCAAAATCTGCCCCTTTACATTTTGAGAATATTTCAAGGTCATTTCCTGAAACTTATTCTTATGATAATATTTATCTTTTTTGTTGAGGTTAATCCAGTAGTTGGGGTTACGATAATCTTTGAGTCTATTGATTTCCGTTTTTCTCATCTTAGTCTCATCTGTAGTGTAGTCGTAAAAATAAACTTCTTTAAATTCTTTTAATAAAAGCATTTGAAACTGATTTACTATTTCTGGTTTAATTAGATCTGAGAGAGATACAACGCCCAAATTATTGAGTATATTCATTTTCAAAAACTTTATCTCAAACCGTAAAGTATTAGGCAGTAATTGTTTGTTGATAATATTCTTTGAAGAAATAACTCCTTTATTTTTATCTATAGTTATGAAAATTTGATTATGTGTATACTTCTTTAGTTTCTTTTCATACTGTACTGTCTTATTGTAAATTTTTATGATATAGTCTCTTTTAGCAGATTGGTAATAGAAAGATCCAGAAATAGTTTTGTTGAATTCTACTGATCGATGGAACAACAAATTCTGTAGTATTTTATTGGGATCAAATGGTAATTGGATATTAACTCCTATTTCTATATTTTCTAATCTGCAATATTGTGGATTTAAGCCTAATTCTATTTCAAGATCATGTAATGCTGAAGAAAAGTTTTTCATATCAAAATCATTCCCATTAAAATCCATACGATTAAAGAATTTATGAATACTACCCTTAACAATAATACGGTCAGAAGGATATTTTATGATTTGTATTCCGAAATATTCCCCTACTTTTTTGTTATCCGTTTCTCCTGTTTCATTATTCACGGAAATAATAAAATCAGTCCTATCCATGGGAAGCATATAATTTTTATCCGTATAATGAAATTTCACAAAGTCGATTGGCATAATTTCTTAATCTTTGTAAGACAAGAGATGTAAATCATTGTCAGGGTTAAACAGTAGGAAAGAATGTGAATTTCTGTATATATTTTTTATAAAAGTATACTTTGGATTATTTCTATTATCTTTTCTTTGGACTCGGTTTTTACATGCAAACAAAAGCTAGGAAAAATGTAAAGTTTGATATTATGATTCTCCTTTGATGAGGAGATAATACATAGAGTTTTTATATCATCTGCAAATACATTAGCGTAATAGAAATCTTTGATTCCTACTGGTTTTAAACTAAGTATTGTACATGCATACCAATTGGATTTATCATGCAATCTCAAAAGATTATTACATCCACTAAAAGTATTGTATCCGTTGTTCTTTTCAATACGAATCAAGTCGGGCAATAGATTTTCTTTTGTCTGTTTTCTATATTGTCGGAAAGTCTTTTTGACTTCATCCAAATGATAAATAATTGTACAATGATTCAAAGAATTTTTAGAAACTGGCATAACAGAAAATTTAATCGTTAAGGATCATGGCATTTTCTATTTCATCCAGCCTGTAATAGACCCGGGAACCAAGTTTATAGGATTTGAGTATTCCACGTTTACGCCATTCGTGAATCGTGGGCTTGGTTACTCCAAAACGTTCGCAAATGTCATCTGCGGAAAGATAACGCTTAGGTTCATTTTCTCTGAAGGTTTTCTCCAGATCTGTAAGTAAGGAGTCTTTTACTTTACTTACAATTTCATTGATGAGGTTTTCAGGTTCTATCCCGATAAAGTTTATGGTTTCCATTGTAATGTGGTTTTGCTTGTTTCACAATACAAAGGTTTAAAATATAATTACCCTATTTTACTGTTTAGGGGTAAATTAAGGGTACAGTCGGGGTCCATTTCTATTTAATTAAAGCTTTTTCTCATTAATATATCTTTGTGCAAATTCTTTATGTTTTTTAGTAATTTGCTTTTGGGACAAGCTGCCCTTTCCAATTAGAGAAAGACAATATTTTTTTACATTATCCTCATTACCTCCTACAATAGCATGAATGATCCTATAAATATTTTCTTTATTAGGAACTGTATTATTTAATTCACTAATAAGGTTTAATGAATTCAATATAGCTATTCTGATTGGAATATGATTATCATTAGGAGAAACTATAAAATCACGATTAGCAAACTTAATGAAGAACAGGTAATCTCTATACAATATAAACCCAACTAATTTTTGACTAAAATCTACTATTAAATTTAAAGCTGCCTTTTTATCACTTGATTCTTCTGAGTAATAAAAATAATACATAAAATCAAATATTGGATCTTTTTCATCAAAAGCAAGTTCTTTCTGGCAAAGCACTACGTACTGAGAAAACTTTTCCAATAACATTTTACTTTGAAAAAATATCTTTTCATTATTCTCATTCATCCCATATTCCAAACCATCAAAAATAGCTAGAAATGAATCAGTAAGAGAAAAGGCACCAAACATAAACTCCTGTATTTCAACTAGTGTTTTTAAAACAGTATCTTCTTCAATAGGTTCATCATTTTTCAAAGCTCCTAAAAATTGTTGCATAGTAATATTTACACTTTCCTCTAGATCATTTATAAGTGTAGATTCATACGATAATATCATATAAAGAGTGAAATCTCTTTCTAATTCATCTAATTTTTCCTGATAATTTTCTGCTTCCATGGTTAATATCTTTATAAAATCTAAATTACATATTTTATAAAGATATATTTTATCATTTTAACAATATATCATCCAACCTACTAATATATTAGAACATGTAGAATATTTTCAAAAAAAATTATCGCTTCCAATTACTGCATTTATATTACCATAAAATAATTCAAATTTTGATTTAGCATATTTATATGTTATTTCTATTTTTTCCATTTCTTCATTATATTGATAAAACAGAAAGAATATTTTCATCTTGCATAGGCAAAACCTCATCAAATCATGCTTTACAGACTGCAAAAACATTAGGGAGATTGCACAACAAAAAATATCCTGAAGATATTTTATTATATTTACGGTTAACAAGTCTTGAATAAAAAAAGGAAGTGTTTATTCACTCCCTTTTCTATTTATTGTTTACCTCTAAATATTTTATTTCATGTCTTACGCATCATTGATAGCATAATTATAGAGAATTTCAACTATTTCTTCATTCCTCACTTTGGAATAAGATTTCATCATGTTTTAAATTTAAATTTAAATTTAAAATACGATCTTGATTTCCCCATTTATTTTCACCTATTAAAACGCCCCCGGCAATTATATAATATTTTCTATCCCCCGATATTATTTCAAATACTTTCATATCATACTTCAGAAAATCTTTATTAATCTCTTCAGGCAATTCTTCCATCATAATTTCTTTAATACTTAACTCGTAAAGTATTGAAGGAATATTTATATATCTCACTGCCCAAAACTCAAGATCAATATTATATGAAGTTGGATCTGAATACTCTTCTTGATCTGGATATTTCATCTCACTGCGAATAAGTAAGGAAGAATGGCTCACTATATAAGCCCATAATTTAAACGTACGGTTAGATTTAAATACTTTCATAATTTGTTAATAGCCAAAAGGTGAATAATTTGATAATATTTCATACTTACTACCTGCTTTTCTATAGAAGATAGTTTTGTTTAAAAGATTTGGATTATTGAATATTGTATGCATTTCCCAATTAGTATAATTTTTAAAACTTAATGGTTTAAGAGGGTCAAATTTTGAAAATTGATATTTACTAAAACCTGTTACATTAAAATGTAGATTATCATATTTTCCCATAGCATTTAATATCTTATCCTCTTGAAAACCCGCAGAGAATGTTCTATAGGTATCAAAATTTTTAGACTTTGCAAAGACAAATAAATCGTCTCCTAATCCTAAAGCAAGATTACTTTCTGCTTTAGCTAATCCCGGTTTTCTCAATACTACTGCTCCTACAGTTCCAATAACTGCTGCTCCTGCTGCTAAATATTGATTCTCCGGCTCCCAAGTACTTATAACCTGGCCTCCAATATCAAATAAACCAGCTGGATCACCAGCCCCTCCAATCATCATTATTCCCCCATCATTACGAACTCCTGTTAATAAATCTGCATTAGCTCCTGCTTTTGATTGGAAATTCCAATTTGATGCAGACTGGCTAAGAGCATTGTACATTGCAAACTGGTTGAATAAATAATTACTCCCTTGATTCCATGTACTGCTATTCCCTTGTCCGGTAAACTGGATTCCTGGTAAATTTATAATTCCGGCAATATATCCTCCAATTCCTCCTCCTTCATTTAAACTTAAATAGTTTCCGCTATATCCTACATTAACCCCGTCACTGCTGGTAAAACTTCCTCCTACATTCCCCCAGCTGGTGTCCTGTCCTCCAGGAGATGAATTCCAAACAGCCGTTAAAAATCCTTGTGAAAGTCTTCCGTCAGGATCTATAAACGATAATGGATTATTCAGCACATAAGCATACGGACTCGAAGAATGATAGCTCTCAGAAAGCTGGTCCATACCATTCCATCTTCCCAAATCAGGCATATACTGTCTCCACCCGTAGTCCAGACTTCCATTAGCCTGTAACTCCTTACCGTTGTAAAGATACTTAAAACTATTATTACTTATATCCTCCGTATTATATCCCGCATGTTTCAGTCCAAAAGGATAGTAATTATTCTCTTCAAGTATTACTACTGCACCTAAGGAGTTTTTAGCATAAGAAATCCTGATATTCCCTAAATGGTCTTTGTATTGATAAACATATCTGTTATTTATAAAGTCATAATATCCTTCTTCGTTGGCTAAAATCGAAGTCACCACCGTTCCGGATGTTGTCTTATACTGGAAATTATCCAGGTAATCCGATACATCTGAATTTTTGGTCATCTGTAGCTTCATTCCGTCAGCCGCATACACATAGCTAAAAGAGTTTTGTGCCTCAGAGCCGGTTATCGACGAAGGAAGATTAAGAACATTGTAGGATATATTGGTAATCTGCCTATCCAGATGATCTTTCATATTCCCATTACTGTCATACTTAATACTCTGCCCTTTGCCTGCTGCTAAAGGATAACCGCTTAATCCATTTCCTTTTCCTGTTTCTTCAATATAACTCAGCTGGTTACCATTATTGGCATAGGTATATTTTAAATCGTCAATCACTTCGGCCGCTCCGTTTACGGCAGAGCCTGTTCTCCTGAGAAAGGAGATATTACCATTCAAATCATACTCTATAACTTCACTGTATTCTTTTGAATATGGGTTGGTCGAATTTTGGAAAAAACCTGCACGTAGACGATTAGTTCCATCATATACATAACCGTACCTTCTTAAAGGCTCATTTGCTCCGTAGGCCGTTTTCCAGTCTACTTCCGCAATACTTCCATTGTATTTGGGCTTTACAGGAAGTGTGGGATAAGAGTTATTGGGAATTTCTGCTCCTTCTACCGAATTATACTTAATTCTCGTAGCAAATAATTTAGTCCCCAGGTTATTGATATTAGCAGCGTTTATTCCCGTAAGCCATCCCTGAATATTGTAGCTATAATCTATACTCTGGATGCCGTTCCCGACTTTCTTATTAATAATTCTACCCAAGTCATCATAAGCATATTCGGATAAAAGTTCCTCTGCATTAGTATTGATCTTCTGATAATGTTTCAGCAATAATTTTTGGGTACTGTACTCATATCTATCTTTAACAGTGATTTCAGTGGTAGCAGTTTTCCTGGAATGATAGGTATAAGATTCTTGTACATTTCCTGAAAAATCTAAAAGAGCTTCAGTTTTGGTAAATCCGCCTAAGTGGTTCTTACCGTATGTTCCAATAATTCTTCCCAGTCTGTCATACCAGATTACTGAGGATGTCCAGCTGTCATTTTCTATGTTTTTGGTATAACTTACCGTAGGGAGAGACTTCGTACTTCTTACAGAGGTTAAGCTATTGGAAGTAACTGATGTCGGAACAGAGGTTAAAGTGACCTGCCCCTGGATTTGAGAAGGCTGTGTAGGAGATCCCGTGGGATAATCATCATAGTAATTAACGCTTAGCAACTGAGACACTGTAGTGGGTCCTGCAACTTTAGAATAATAAACAGGCATTCCATTGAGTGTAAAAGAAACAGATGAACTTCTGGTTTCATACAAATTAGCATTGGCGTTGATATTGGATTGAACCGTGGCTCTTGCTGTAGAGTTATTGGATATTCCCGTATAGACAACTCTCCCGAACTGATCATATTTGATAAACAGCCACTGTCCTAATGCTCTTAGATTGGCATCCTGGCTCATAACAAGCTGGCTCGATTTATCATAAACCATATATTCCCAACCTTTCTCGGGGAGTTTCTTCTCTACCTGTCTATTGTATTTATCATATTTATACTGATAACAAAGTGAAGACAGTTTACCCAAAAGTTCAGTTATAGTGGCAGAAACAGCAGCTTTCGGAGGGATTATGTAGGATAGGTTACCGAACTCATCATAAACATAGTAAGTATCAAGGTTTTCTATACTCCCATCATCTTTTTTATTAACCTGCCTTACCAGAATACTCTGATTACTTTCGTTGCTATATGTATGGGTTTCATTTCCTTCTTCATCTATTGATACTAATTTGAATAATGTATTGGCATTATAATAACCATTACTGGTGTAGCTGTCGTTCGGAGCCAATATGAGGGAAACGTCATTGATCTGCGTTCCGGAATTCCACGTAGTTACAGCTTTAAATTTTTTAACTACCCCGGCTTCATTAGATAAGTATTGTACTTTACGGGTATGGTTTCCATTGATCTGCCAGTCTGTTCCGGGTGTAGCCGATTTTTCTGCCCTGGCTAAGGGAGATTTTTCTAATGCGACTTCAGCATATGCATTTGCTACTCCATAATAAGTATTGACAGCATTTTCATTAACATTGGAAAGATAGCTTCCGTTCTGGGTATTTACTGGCAGAGGAAGATAAGATTTGGTTTGTCTTCCACTGTTGTCATATACAGAAGGAGCCGCAATATCCTTTCCGGAAGGAGATCCCTTGATAAGAATACTTTGAGTATTTCTTCCCAATCCGTCAAAATACTGTACACTCTGTACCTGCATCGCATTGGGATTATCAGTAGTTACGGCTTCAAGGTAAGTCCTGCTGTAAATATAGTTTTCTGATTGGGTTAGATTCTGTGAATAGAACAAAACCACAACGAGTAAGTTAATTAGTGTTACTATTTTTTTCATGATGTGTTTCTATGGTTGTGGTTTTACATTATAGTGATAGTTCTTAAGGATATTCCCATTGACATCCAGGACATATTGCAGCCTGTTGCTGCTATCATATTTATATATCTCTCTCATTCCATCCGGTGTTGTACGGGTAGTAATTCCTATCATTGGATTATAGGTTTGAGTGGTAATCTGGAAATTCTTCAATGAAGCATGGGTCCTAAATGCATCTAAAGACTGTATTAATGCTTTTTCTGTATTTTCATCCCCATCAGCATTGGATTTTGTAATAATATCTGATGCCAGGGTTCCAATATCACTAATGGTTGCACCTTCTATTTTGGCAATGGGATAAGTATCATTATACCCCCAAATAAGTGTTGTCGGAAATCCTTTTCCGGATGCTTCATCCGATACGGCGCTAAATTGTCTGATATTACCTTTTGCATCATAGGCATCATATTTTAGTACGGTCTTAATACTGTTATCATTAGGATTTATAGAAATTAATGAGGTGGGAAGAAGACTGTTATTATCAAATTTTACCTGGGAATTTGAAATTACTTTTCCGTTCTTTTTACTTATAGTTTGGACTGGCTCCGAAATAATATGGGCATTTTCAAGATGAGAATATCCGGCTGTTCCCGGTGCATATATAATCTGTTTCTCCATTATATCACCACTTGCGGTAGTTTCTTTGATATATGAAGGGGAAAGGTTTGACTTACTGATTAAGGATTCGCTCCTGGTTTCCAATGAAGCACCATTCTGCCGGAAATTTTTGGTACTTGTATTTACCCTTTTTATATAGGCAGTTCTGGAAGTTATTTTCTTATTGACGTTATATTGGTCATTAAAATAATCTTCCAGCTCATAAGTATAATTTTCTGAACCCTGTATTACATTTTGCTCATTGTATATTTCTTTACGAAGAATCATACCTCCGCGGGAGACATTATAATTCGGCCAGAAATATTCAGGCTCTAATGCCGTTCCTCCCGTTTGCTGTTTAGGATAGTCATCAGGATTTAAGAAAACATATTTAGTGTAGCCGTTTTGCGTTTCAGATACTTTAACATTTTTATACATTGTATACTTGTCATTGGATGTATCCTCATCTTCATCTATAAACTGATAACCACTTGTACTGTTGATCAAATCAAAAGAATCGTATTCATAATTGATTGTTTTGATAGGATTGGTATCAGCTGCGGAGATATAATTTTTAGTACTCTTAAGTCTGTAATCACCCGTCTTTATAGCATTCCTGTAAGGCTGAGGTCGAAATTTTGTTTCAAGTATTCCGTATGTTCCGTTAACACTTACCCCTGCATCAAGAACCATTTCAAGAGTATAACTTCCGGGAGTGTTGTAAAATTCTATATTCTCATTGTATGTATAAGCATTTTGTGTAAAAGTCCACAGAACTTTAGTACCTTTTTTTAAAGTGTACTTGGCATCTCGGGATACTGTAGGTTTAGGCATACCCGGTAATGTTGGAAGTTCCGGAAGAGAACCTTCACTGGAATAGCTTTTATTGAGAGCCAGCTGAAGAATATATCTTTTCTGTTTGGATGTATCTCCGGAAATAGAAAAGGGATAACTTAACGTTTGCTGAACCAGAGTCTTTTCGATATTAGCTGTATGGGTAAATAAAGACTGTTCAAACTGAATATCAGGATTATATCCATAATTTTCCAGGCTCGCAAGATAATTGGGATCATTAAAATCAAAAAACTGTTCTCCTTTTTCATATTCATAACTACTAACCCCTCCCTGTGGGAAAACAATCTTCTCCAGTACACCGGGAGCTGTAGAGGTCGCGGAAGAATAAATAAAACTTGTTCGTTCTTTGTTTGTTTTATTTCTGTCTTGCTTCTCAATATAATTGAGTATTCTTTTTCTCTTTAATACGTCAGCATCAGATGACATACTATAGTTAAAGGAGTAGGAATTGATGATTTCCCCTAAAGAATTTTTCACGATTACATTTTGAAGGCTGTAGGGATCATTTACTGAAGAAATCAGATTTTCATCATAGGAATACTCTAAAGCTATTTCACCATAACTGCTATGAATACTATTAAGGCGGTAAGTTTCATAAACACGGTCATTTCCCATGTATTTGTCCTTTTTATCATAATTGAAAGTCATAATAACCACCCCTGACGGATTTCTTATCTCGGAAAGTAAATAAGCCGAATGATATTCAATTCCTAATAAAGTATCGGCAAACTGGTATCGGTTAATATTTACAGTGTTAAAAATATACTTATACCCTTTTCCATCAGTAATAGTGAAGTTTTTAACTTTAAGGGTTGCCGTAGTATTTTCTTTTTCATAGCTTATCCCTAAGTTGTCAGCACTTAGTTTTAAGGTCGTAAATGTATTGTTAACCGTATCTCTTTTAATCATAAACTTCCCCGAGTAACCGGGAAGGTTATAATAATAAATATCATCAAATTCATTTTTGCGATAATTGGAGGAACTTGCATTATCATAAGATTCATCTACCAATTTATTCACCACTTTCTTATAGATAACACCTCCCGCATTAAAAATCCAGCCACCTCCTACATCCGAAACAGTTCGTGACTTACGAAAACTGTTAGCGTTATATAGCAGCCCTAAGGAAATACCAAAATTATCACTTGCGGAAAGAGAGCTCACAGGAAACTGAATAGATGGCATTCCGGTAGGTAAGGAAACCGGAACATCCGCATTTTTAGACATAGCAGCCATGGATGGTGATGCTATAGGCTGGGTTACCATATCAAGGGTCTGAGCCTTCATATGTTCCAAACCTGAAAATAAAAAGAGTGGTAGTAACAGAAGAGTTACATAATTATATTTTTTCATTATTTTCTCGTGTTTATTTTTTTATAAGTTTCGCATTAGCGGTTTTGCCTGTATCGGTATTAATCACCACCAGATAAGCTCCCTGGATCAAAGAGCGAGTGTTCAGCTTCGTAACCTTATTCTTCGTCTTTAAGCTTTGAAGCTGCCTTCCACTCATATCATAAAGATGGATCTCAGCTTCCTTAAACTCATAACCGATTTCAATATAGGTGTAATCTGATACCGGATTGGGATAAATCTTAATATCCTGCTTCTCTATCAGCTGATCAATCTGCTTATCTCCAAGCTTCACAATCTTCCAGTTCTCCCTGCCTAGTTCCTCGGCACTTGTTCCCGCTAAAATTATAGAACCATCTCTATTGAGTTTAATATCTGATAACCGTTCCTCCTTCTTTCTAGATTCTCCCTTCACATGCTTTCTCCACTGCTCTTCTCCTCTATCGTTCAGGTATAGCATCCAGAACGTTTCATCACCTTCCTCTATCCTTCCTTCTGCCTGAGTATAGCCTCCCAATAAAATTCCTTTGGTTTTATCTTCTCCTGTGTTAATTGTGCTCATTCCCATCAGTACATCCCGGTTTTTAAAACTATAAGACTTTTGCCATAAATCTTCACCTTTGTCATTTAAGGATAGTAACCATAAGTCCGTTCCTTCTTCTATCCCTACACTTTTGTTTCCTGATCTCTCTGATCTGGATTCTCCTCCTACTATATAACCTGTTGATGTTAAAGCCAAGGTTTTTAGATGATCATCTCCACTGCCACCATAGTTCTTCTCCCATTCTACTTTACCGTCTTTGCTTAACTTTACAAGCCAGTAATCTCCTTCTCCGTAGTTCTCTGTTTTCTTTCCTTCTGAAATCCCGCTTCTTGAATACATTCCTAGTAAAACACCTCCGTCTCTTGTGGGGATCATCTTCTCTACTTCATCCAATCCTCTCCCTCCTAATATAAGCTGGGATAATTCTTTTCCATCTTTATCCAGTCTGATTACCCAAACATCTTTGGAACCATAACCTTTGGAAGAGTTCTGGATACTTCCCGCCACTACATAGCCTAAATCTGTAGTCTGAACTACTGCTCTGGCTTCTTCATCTGAACTTGTTCCTAACGTCTTCTGCCATAATTCATCGCCATGGTCACTAAGCTTGATCAGCCAAATGTCTGAACCACCTTTAGATTCTTCTTTCTTATCTGAATTTTTGGAAGAGAAGGAAGTTCCTGCTACCAAAAAGCCGCCCTCCTGGGTAGCTACGGTTGCTGATAGAAAATCATGATTGTTCCCTGAGAAATATTTTTCCCAGACCCGTTCTCCCTGCTGATTGAGTTTGATTAAATGGAAATCATAACCGTTATTCTGCTTACCGCCCTGAATAACACTTCCCGAGATTAAATACTGCTGATCGATGGTCGTAGTTACCTGGCTTAAAAAATCCTGAGTATTGGATTTGATGTCTTTCTGCCAGACTACCTGCTGTGAATATACCACAGCCGTAGTACATAGAAATAATGCACTCATGTAGAGTTTTTTCATTCATCTTAGTGTTTAATGGTTAATACTTATCTTTTTATGGTTTCAAATTTAACTTTTTTTAGCAATTATTAACTACATATTAAGAAAAGTTAAATTGAATTTTATCAATTTATAATTTTTCATTATTGCAAATCTATTTATGCAAGGTGACAAAACCTGTCGTGTTAGAATTTTGAATACAAATTTTCCTCAAATATAAATTATTTCTCACAAAAAAGACGCTAATTAGATACATCTTTTTAGTGGTAACATAAGAAGAGGTTATTTATAAGATTTGTAGTCTCCAAGTAAGACTAAAAATGAATAAAGATTTTTCTAAAGAAGAAGTATTAAAAAAGTTGGGTGAAAGAATAAAATCCTTACGAATTAAAAAAGGATATTCCAGTTATGAATATTTTGCATATGAACATAATATCTCCCGAGCACAATTCGGAAGATATGAAAGAGGTGAAGATTTAAGATTCAGCACGCTTATCAAAGTAATTAAAGCTTTTGATATGACTATAGAAGAGTTTTTTTCAGAAGGATTTGAGGAAAAATAAAGACCTCAATTATAAACTTAATATACATTTTTTACGTGTAAATCTTTTTTATCTTCTTCATTATCTAATTGCTCCCAATAGGAATACATTTGCTCAGAAAGGGTACTATTATCTATCCCTATATAACCTAAAAATTCTGTCTCAGTTTTATGACCAGTAACACTCATAATAATAGCGGTAGGGATTTTACTATAATTCATTGTAGCAAATGTTCTTCTACATATATGAGATGAAACTAGATCATGCATTGGATAGTTTCCAAAAACATAATGCTTTTTAACCTCATCATAAATCCTTCCGTATTCTTGACGATCAATTCCAGCAAGCTTGCATATTTTTTTTAAATTATTATTAAAAATAGTTTTTGAGCTTTCCAAATTATCTGAATATTGTGGAGGAAAATTCCCTTCTCTTTTATTAAGAATCTTTTTCACCTCCTTATGTATCGGAACTAAAACTGGAGTTTTGGTTTTCTTTTGACTTAAATTAATAAATTCTCTTCCGTTTATATTTATAATTTTTTCAGGAGTCATTCTAAAAAGATCAGATGCCCTTTGTCCTGTATAACAACCAATGATTAGCCAATCACGAGTTTGCTCAAGTCTTTCGTTAACAATCAGCAATTTCTGTATTTTCTCTAGTTCCTCTACTTTTAAATAAGGAGTTGGTGTGTCTGTAGTAAATCCCCTGATTTCACTTAATTGTTCATTAACCAGAATATTTTCAATCTTAGCATCTTTGAAAATTGTTTTAGTATATTTTAGATATTTCCCAACTGTATTATCACTTAAATATTGCTCTCTTAAAAATATAACAAATCTATTTCCTACAGCAATATTATAATCAGATACTTTTAGTCTTTTCTTTTCAGTCTTTAAAAAATCCTGAAACTTTTCGATGATAGTATGTTGTTTTTGTTTAGTTCTGAATGTAATTGGTTTACCTTTATATTTTCTAAAAGGTAAAATATTTGTTTTATAGTGTTCTAAATAATTCTCTATAAAATCCAATTGTTCAAATTTACGACCTCCAGAATAATAAGCAGTAATAACTTCTTCTAACCAATCACCATTAATTACTTCAGTTTCTATTCTTTTTCCATACTGTTCTAAAATAAATATCTCAAGTTTATTTAAGGTACCTGCCAATTCATTTTGTCTTTGTAAATCATCTTTAGATAAAGCCGTTCTTTGAATAACAGACCCTTTTTTAGGATTCCAATTTTCAGGATTTACAATTTCTCGAGTCTTACGTTTATAAACTTGATTAACTCCTACAGAAAAGCGGGCATAGATAGGGGAATTGGACTTCTTGGACTGAAGGATAAATTTGACTGTAGCCATTTATTTGGTGTTAAAATTTGAATAATACAAATATAATAATTTAGTCAATTTTTAGTCAATACTAATTCATTTTATTTTAAATCTATTTTATTTTATTTAACTACCAAATAATAATAATGCAAAATTAAACACTAATATACAATAACTTACAATAAAGCCACAAATAAACAAGATTAATATCAATTTTGATTAATTAAATACTTACAGTCCCTGTGGGTCTACAAACCGTCTTTATTTAAGGACGGTTTTTTGTTTTTACCCCCAAATCTACCCCCAGAGTATTAATTCAGCTTCAATTTTGTAACATATTTTTTAAAAATTAATTATCCAGGGATGAATAATTGTAAGTTATTAGTAGATGATAGCCAGCGAAGAAAAGATATTGTAAAGGAAATTGAAGAGTTCGCCGAGAAAGCATTTAGAAATTTGGGAGAAAGATTTTAAGAAAAGTACCTTAAAATAAGGTGCTTTCATTTTTAAATTTTATTCAATACTTAGCTCTATAGGATTTTCATATTTTAAGTTTAATTGTCGTTCTTTAATTCTTTGCTGTAATATTTCTTGTCCTTGTATAATTGTAGTCCCCGAATTTTGAAGTATACCAATTGCATTTTCATTTGCATTTTTTAGTGCTTTCTCAAATTTATACTGAGTGGTTTCCACAGCATCTCTGTACTTTTCTATATTAATACTTGTCAATTTGCCATTGAGTTTCGTATTAGATACAGATTTTACAAGCTCAAAATCATAATCTCCTTTATCATCTACTATTTTAATTATCAGTCCTGGTAACCCACCGAATTTATATGGACCATACGGAAATGGAATTTCTGTTGAGTACCAAGCAATCCAATTTCTTCCTTTATAACTAACCTCTGCTTTTTTACAATTGAATGAATTAATTACTTTTGATTCATTAATAAGTTTCCAATTATCAATAATTGGTTCTTTATAAGTAAGTGCTGTCATTGCAACCCAACGAAAATATTGAATATTTTCACCAGATTGAATGATCCTATATGGGAATTTTGTTTTAGGTATAGACATTCCCTTTGCACTAATTAATATTGCACCATTATCTAATTTTTTGTGTGGAATTTTTTGATATACAGAATCGGCTTTTATAGACTGAACACTAGCAAAAAATGCACGATTATCCCCTATTTGTAATGAAAAATATTCTTCATGTATATGATTACTTTGTGTATTCAATTTAGCTTTCAGCAAATATATAAAGTCACCACGCAGAGTATCTTTCCTGTAAAATTGAGAGTAGCTAAAAATACTTGAAAATAAAATTAAGAATTGTAATATTTTTTTATTGTGACACATACAAATTATTTAAATTCTAAAAAAAGCACTTATAAATTAAGTTAATATTTTATAAGTGCAAATACGTTAAAACATCAATTAACCTCCACAATAATTGGCGTTAAGTTGCTCAAGCCATGCATTTGCTTGTGCCGGAGTCCAATCTTGAGTCGTTGTTGCTGTCCAACCACAATCAGTTTGTGCCATCCAAACTTGAGGCTTTAGAAGCTTGACAGATGCTTTAAAGACTTTTTGAGACTTAGGGTTTGCTTTAATTTCCTTACTTTTTAGGGCTTTTTCCTCTTCTCCTTTTAAAGATGTAGTGTTTTTTGCGTTTACTAATCCAGCTACACCAAATGCAGCTAATAGCATAATTTTTTTCATAAATGTCTTGTTCTTTTTTAATTAAACATAATTTTCTTTGTGATTATAACCACAAGTATACAAACAAATTATTAATTCACTATTACGTGAATCTTAAATTTAAATATATTTGAAAAAATTGATTTGAAAACAATTTACATCGCTTAGAGATACTTCTCACCTTTTAATATTTAATTATATTAATTAATTTTTAATTCTTGATCTTTCATAATATAAGTTGATTTACTGTCAACTTATTTCAGGACTGGACAATAAAATAATAAAAGCCCAGGCAATATACCCGAGCTTTTATCTTTGTGAGAAATAAATGGTTTTATATATGAAAACATTCTTTATGTTAACAGGCTATTTTATTCAGCCGCTATCATAAGAGGTAGTTTTATCTTTTCAATAATCTTGAATAGAGATTATTTATGCTAACAGATAAAGTTAACTTCTGGTGACAAAATTATATTTTTATCTCAATTAAACATCACTTCTTTAGGAAAGCAGTATCTATTCCCGTACCTAATACGTATATTTTTCAAATTGATTAACGTCATTTCATTACACTCTGATAAATTTTTATATTAAAAAAATAAAAAAGCTTGAGCATATGCTCAAGCTTCACATCCATGAGAGATAATATACAAAAATGGTTCGTTGGTTTTTAACAGTAAACTGGTTCGAAATAATTTTCTGTTATTAGAATTTAATACCAGCCCCGCATATTATATGTAATAAGCCGGGTATAAATCCTCTTGTGTTTTTACCTTCACCTTTTCAATAACTTTGAATTATATATTGTATTCTCATCTTGGATGCTAATTAGGTATATTCCTTTTATCAAACCTGATATATCTATCAGTTGATCATTAACCTTACCTGATTGGATCAGCCTGCCATCAGCACTATAAATTTTATAACTTGTCTTGCCTTTTGTATTTTTCACTCCTATAAAAGTATCTGCAGGATTAGGATAAATCTCAATGCCGGACTTCACTGCTTTAATCTCATTAACAGCAAGCGCATTATCAGATATTTTCACACTCAAATCCACTACTCCTCCTACTCCTCCCGGAAGTTCATCACAGGCAATATTCAATGGAACAGAATAGTTACTGGCCACACGCATTCTTAAAGTCTTATCACCCGAGTAAGCGGTAGATGGTACCGTAAAGTTACCCGTGAGACTTACAATACTGCTGGAAGGAGAAATTGCTCCACTCGTATATACTTTTTCATCAGTTTCAAATATTCCGTTTCTGTTATAATCTATCCACACATTATAGGTCATATTTAAAGGAAGGCGGTACAGCCCATAAATCTTAATAGGATATGAGTTCCCTTTTACCAGATTGATAATCTTGCTGGCATCTTCACTGATATCTTTATAAGACCTGAATGCCAAATCTAAATAGTTTACATTACTTACCTGTACCCTGCCTATTGCTCCTGCATAGGGTGACCCGGAATTTAATATACAATAGTCCACACCTGTTTTTAATCCTTTAGTTTTGAAACTGTAAGGAGCTGAAAAACTACCTGATACATTATTTACAACCGCTGCCACCTGAACTTCATAATCCGTTTCATCTTCAAGGCTACTGAGCACAACAGAAGGGCTATTACTTGTTGTATTGTTCCAGTTGGCAGTTCCTGACTTTCTGTAGTTGATAGAGTATGTTCCCCCCGGAACACTATTCCAGGATATTCTTGCTGTTGTTTTAAACACTTCGGTATCTATTGTAGAAACTCCTGTAGGAGCTTCCGATAGTGAGGTCGGCGCACTGCCTATAATAATAGAAGGGGACACTGCATAAAAAATATTTCCTATGGCAGAAATTCGAAGCTTTACTGCCCCTGATAAATCAGTTGGAAACTGAGTAACATAACTTCCTGTATTAGGAGTAGAGGCAACCAAATCAGTCCAGGTATTTCCGTTATCTGTAGTATAATCTACTTTAACATTCGAGACATTATAAGGTGCCAGATTTGTACCTGCGACATCCCATTCCAGCGTATTGGTTGCATTATTATATAATACGGTGGAAGAAGTAAGTCCGTTAAATTTAAAAGGTCCTTCATTCCCTACCGTAACGGTGGTCTCGGAAGATGAAAGCAGTGGGCGTACCGTATTTTCATCACGTACCGTCACCGCGTAATGTAAAGTTCTTGGAATATAAGAAACTGTTTCCCAAGCCGTTTTATCCGTTAGATTACCATTCAATACAATGGGTAAGCTAGGAAAATATCTTCTTCCGCTTGACGTACCGAAGTATGATCTTGTTAGAGCTCCTTTAGGATTATACCCCCAGCCACTATCCCCCGAAATGGTAGAATAGTCATCCGTACTGTCATATTGTTCCCAAGTATAATTTAAAGGATCCGCATCAGTAGCAGAAGCTTCAAGATAATAAGCAGTTCCCTTCGGTATGGTATAAGAAGAAAGCGGAGAGATTACAGGTGCAGTATTGATACTGACTTCCTCAGAAGTTCCGCAAGTTTTAGTTTCCAGATTGTTTAAAATCTGGTCTATGGAAATATAATGGAAATAAGCATCTGAGTTCATTTGAACATTGTCATAAGTAATACCTGCATATCCCATGATGGTTGTTCCTCCACCGGGTTCAACATTTACACTTTCTGATGCATCCGTGGAAGTTGTATTGGAAAAAGTATGGTTAGCCCCCAGCTGATGTCCCATTTCATGAGCTACATAATCAATATCAAATGTATCCCCGACAGGATTGGAACTTTGTGTAAAGCCAGCCCCCTTACCTAAAGACTCATTATCACCATTAGCAGGATCGGTACAAACAACTCCGATACCTCCAGCATTTCCGTTTCCTCCCGCTGCATTAAAGACGTGTCCTATATCATAATTTCCATTCCCTACTTGAGTGTTCAATGTTTGCTGTAATTGTAAATTCAGATTTCCGGTATAAGGATCAGTAGCAGGATCCGTATAGATAATATTAGGAAAATCCTGAATTACTAAATGGACCCCGAAATCTTTTTCAAATACACCGTTAACCCGTGTAATGGTTGCGTTCATCTGGCTGACAGTATTGGTAATTCCGCCACTAGGATCAAAATGCTGTGTGTATTCTCCTGTTGTAGAAAGAGCTAATCTGTAGGTACGGTATTTTGTATTCGAAGGTCTACTCGTTATTCCTACGTTTGAAAGTTTTTTTTTCCCGTTTTCTTTAAGTTTAATGATATCCTTAATATTCTTCTCTCCCGTAGAGCATTCAAAACCTCCATTCCCGAAATTTCTTTTTGTCTTATAAAATACACCATATACCTGCTTATCGGTACTAATAGGCTCAATAAACTGAAATTTTCCATCTTTAATGATCAGCGACTGAAGCTCGGTAGGAGAAGTACTGAATCTTATATATTTGGAGGGATCATCTATTCCAACCCCCACATAAGAGCCCAATTGATAGCGTTCTGCCATGGACTTTTCCATAACAGGATTGCTGTACACAGCAAATTTCTCTATTTTTCCTTCCACCGTAGGAAGAGAAACTACGATGGGTTTCGCTCCCGGTCCTGTTTCAACCGCATCTTGTAATAGATTTCTTAAAGACGAAAGATCTACACGGTAAGCATACTGGACCTCAACCTCTTTTCTCAGCTGAGAAGTTTTTTGGGAAACAGGCTCCCAACGTTGCGCATTCAACGTAAAAAAAGTTGAAATACTAATCAAAAGTAAAAGTCTTTTCTTCATCAAAAACATGTTTTTATAATTATTATATCAAGTATTATATCAAGCTTATTCAGCTTAGTCTTTCTCATTTAAAAATGGGATTCTGTATAGTATGCATTTAAAAATATTCTAGAAATTGCTAATTAAGACGAAATTTTAATTAATTTCACCTAGTAAATAAAACATCAAAAATGAAAATATCCCCCATATTTCATCATATAAATAAATTCAATAGTAGCTTTAATCCTAAACAAAAGTACTTTTTTAAATTCACCATGAATTGATTTAAACAGGCGTATTATTAAAAATAAGTATCTAATACGTACCTCATTTTACGATACGCATGTAATATGTACGAAGTATTATAGACAAATTAGGGATAGGAATATTAAAAATTAATTCGTGATGACAAAAATTCTTTCGGTTTTATTCTTTTTTTTCAGCTACTGTTTATCTTTTGCACAAACAGCTCAAGAAGAACAATTAAAAAAAACGATCTATAACATTCCATTTATTTCATCCAGTCAAAAGGATATGAAAAAACTGGATAATCTGATTAGCGTAGCAAAAAAATCAAATTATAAAGGAGCAGTAGCCCTAGGATATTTAAAAATTGCTTTTATCAACGATAATAATAATGACCTGGAAAAAGCATTATACTACACCAATTTAGTAGATGCAGAACATTTGATTTCCCCTAATGATTCAGAACTTATTTTTTATCAGAAAATCATACAATCTACTATTTATCAAAAACTTGAACGCTATACCATTGCTATTCAAAAGCTGAAAGAAATTCCGCAGGACATCAAGAATAATACTTATTTTAACTATTGGACCAATTTTCAATATGGTAATTGTTATGAACAAATAAATGATACGGAAAAAGCCTTAGAATACTTTAAAAATGCTTATCAGCTCTCCAAACAATTCAGAAAAGAAAAAGAAAATGATCCTAATCCGGATGCCGTTAAAACAAAAATCAACAACAGTTATAAATCCACTGCCTACCTTGCAGGAATTTACCTTAAAGTAGAAAAAATTGATTCTGCCAAAATTTATATTGACGAGGCCCTGAAAGACCTGAAAAAAGTTGATAACCTCGACCAGCAGTTTACCACTAACTTTTTTGCCGGTGAAATTTATTTGAAGTTGAAAAATTATATTAAGGCCCAGGAACATTTCTGGATCTGTAAAAATCTTGCCATGCACTATCTACCGGGAAACAGCTTTAAAAAATCTGTCTATTGGGGATTGATGACCCTCTACGATCAAACGGATATAAAAGATAGCAGCGGAATTTATTCTAAAAAAATTCTAGAACTGGAAAACAGCAATAAAAAAAAGAACAGCTCATTGCTCAACAGTATAGATGAGAATTATTACGATGAAAACCGAGAGTTAATAAAAAGCAACAGAAAACTCATCTATATATTATCAATAGGGATTTTAATCTGCTTATTACTGATATATCTTACTTCCAGAAAAAAAGCAAAAAGTGTCACACTGGATAAAATAGATACTCCTATAATAAATAAGGTAGAAGCTCCCGATAATTATAATAGTCGGTTTGAAGATGTTATTCAGCTGGCAAAGCAAAATAGCCCGGAGTTTCTCACTATGTTCAATAGTCTTCATCCTGATTTCACCAAAAAGCTCCTTGCTATTAACAGTAATATTAAAAATACAGAATTAAGATTTTGCGCTTATCTCTATTTAAACTTCTCCACCAAGGATATTGCTGAATATACATTCACCTCAGTAAGGACCGTTCAAACCAAAAAATACAACATCCGGAAAAAACTGGATATTCCTGCAAGTATGGATATCTATGTATGGTTCAATGACCTGCTGAAATAAAATATGGGCTGTTATCATTAAAAAACTACGTATTATGTACTTATTTCAAACAGCCGGCCTTTGTTACTATCCATCTATTTTCTACTTTTATTTCGAAATAATAAGGTAGACAAATCTCTACTTCATTTTTATTGTCAGTTATTATTTTGGGGAATCCAAAAAAAATACAAATGAAAATTTAAATAATTAGTTAACTTAATGACGCTTTAAATCGGTAGAAATACGATAACTAAGTGTAATTTTTTTTGGTTTGAAGAGGAAACTAAAGTTTCCTCTTCTTCTTTTATGGATAAATTATTCTTTAAATTTGCCCTATGCATATACTTATTATAGAAGATGACACACGGGTTGCCCAACTGATTTCCAGAGGGTTAAAAGAACATGGCTTTATCCCTACAACTGCCTATGATGGACTTCAAGGTAAGAAACTGCTCGAACAAAACACTTATGACCTCCTTATTACCGATGTAATCCTTCCTAAAATAGACGGATTGGACCTATGTAAGGAAATACGGGGCAAATATCCCAACCTTCCCATATTAATACTCACTGCACTGGGTTCTACGGATAATAAAGTGGAAGGCTTTGATTCCGGTGCTGATGATTATCTGGTAAAGCCTTTTGAAATGAGAGAGCTTCTGGTCCGTATCAGGGCTCTGTTAAGAAGGAATACCAACATTAATATTCCAACGGGAAACTTACTGGTGTATAGCGACCTGGAAATGAATCTAAGTACTAAATCAGTCAAAAGAGATAATAAAGAAATCAGGCTTACTCCTAAGGAATTTAAACTTATGGAGTACATGCTGAACAATCCTGAACGTGTCCTTTCAAGAAATGAAATTGCCGAAAAAGTATGGGATACCCATTTTGATACAGGAACCAATTTTATTGATGTGTATATCAATTATTTAAGAAAAAAGATTGATAAGGATTTTAATCACAAGCTTATTCACACCAAATCCGGAATGGGATTCATCTTGAAAACCGAAGAATGAAAATAAGAACCCGGCTGAGTCTTTTATTTACCCTTATTACAGCAATTATCTTATTGTTGTTTGCTACTGCTATCTATTATTCGGCTGCCAAGGACAGAGAAAAAGAATTTTATTCACTTCTTAAAAAAGAAGCTTATACTAAGGCTAATTTATTTTTTGATGCCGATATTACTCAAAAAACATTACAGGATATCTATAAAAACAACCGTAAAATCCTCAACGAAGTAGAGGTGGCTATATATGATACCCGCTCCAATCTGCTCTATCATGACGCCGTAGATATTGATATGGTAAAGGAAACTCCTGAAATGCTTCAAAGTATCCATGAAAAGGGAGAAATAAGCTTTTATCAAGGTGACTGGCAGGTAATAGGAGTACGATATCCTTTTCAAAACGAATATTATCTGATCACCGCCACGGCCTATGATGAATACGGATATACCAAACTGAATAATTTACTGAACAGCAGCATCCTTATTTTTATTCTTGCCATATTGGTTATCTTCTTTACAGGAATTTATTTTTCCAAAAAGACGTTCGATCCGGTAAGGGATATGATAAAAAAAGCAAAAATCATATCTGCCTCCCGGCTCGACCTTCGCCTTCCGCTAAAGGACAATAAAGATGAATTGGCAGAATTGACCAATACTTTTAATGAAATGCTCACACGGCTGGAAAATTCTTTTGAAGCACAAAAGCTCTTTGTTTCCAATACTTCTCATGAGTTGAGAACTCCTCTCACCCGATTACTGACAGAGCTTGAACTTTCGGAAAAGAAACAACTCACCAATGATGAATATGCTTCTCTGATCCATAATCTTACTACAGACGTACAACAGCTTATCAGACTTTCCAATAGCCTGCTCGATTTGGCCAGGGCCAATTATGACCGTTCAAAAATAACTTTCAAGACGGTACGTATAGACGAAATCTTACTGGATGCACGACATCAGGTACAAAAGCTCAATCCCCAATATAAGGTCAATATCTGTTTTGATATGGAGACTGAAGATGATTCTGATATTTCCATTGAAGGGAATGAATATCTCTTACAGGTAGCTTTTGCCAACTTATTTGAAAACGGCTGTAAGTTTTCCGATAATTTACAATCTCAGGTTGTCATCACAAATAAAGAAAAAAAAATACAGCTTACGTTTTCTGACTCGGGAATCGGAATTTCTGAAAAAGATCTGAAAAAAATCTTTGATCCTTTCTTCCGGGGAGACAATAAATATTTTACGGAAGGAAACGGTATAGGATTATCCCTGACAAAAAAAATCATAGAGATACATAACGGAAGTATTACCGCTCAGTCCGAACTCAATCACGGAACTACTTTTATTATAGAACTTCCTATTTAAAATAAGTATTTCTAATACTTTTCTAATTTTTTTCTATGTAATCTCTAACTATCAATAAATCAACAGGTCCCTACCTTTGCATCACTGAATAAAGGCCGGACCTATGCGTCATTTCATCTTAGTCTTCACTATCTATTTTTCCCTATTTACTTCTGCTCAGGCTCAAGTTACATATACCCTGTCCCAGGCCATAAAAGCTGCAGAACAAAATAATCCTTTCCTTAAAGCCAATACATTGGATGTAGATATAGCGAAGACCGATATTACTTCTGCTAAGCTGATTCCCAATCTGTCCTTAAGCTACGAAACCGTACACATATCCAAAAAATCACAGCTTACGGAAAATACTTCATGGCTGAACAGGCAAAATCTTCAGACCTCCTGGCAGCTCTCCAAAACATTTCAGCTTGCCGGACAAAGAAAAAACAAAATAGAAGCAGCACGGTCCACCGCAAAAATATCCGAAATAGAACTTGAAGAAATACGACGTGGTTTGTATGAAGATACCGCCAATAAATGGATTGAAGTATGGATAGCCCAAAAAGAAAGAGACCTGATTTTACAGGCCCTGGAAAATATCGATTCCCTTGTTCATATTAATGCCTACCGGTATAAAAAAGAGGTTATTACTGAAACCGAACTGTACAGAACCCAGCTCATTGCCAAACAATATGAAATCCAGCTAAAAAACACAAGACAGGAATATAACTGGCTGCTAAATGAACTCAAATTCATAACAGGGCAAAATGAAGAAATACTGATTAATGAAAATGATGAGAACCTCATAGAATTTCCTCCCACACTGGACTCCCTTGTTCAGATTGCACTGGACAACAGACCTGATATCAAAGCTCTTAGAGAAACTCAGCATTGGGCGGATGTTAATATTAAACTTCAAAAATCCCTTGCCATACCTCAGCCGGAAATAGGCATTATTTATAATCCTCAAAATACCGTTCCTTATATAGGGGTTTCAGCTGCAATGGAATTGCCTTTTTTCAGCCGTAACCAGGGGGAAATTGAAAAGGCTCAGATTCAAAAAAAACAGAGCGAATATCAATCGGAGGCTATTCAGAAAAATCTACATACAGAGGTTTCCAATGCATGGTCCCAATATCAGGTTTACAAACAAAATGTGGAAGAATACCATGCTATTATCAGACAGTCCCAAAAGATTCTGAACAGTGTAAAATATGCCTATACAAGAGGGGGTACTACCATAATCGACTTTCTGGAAGCACAACGCTCCTGGCTGGAAACCCAACAGGAATATTTTGAAATGATAAAACAGTACCGGCAAAGTGAGATCCTCCTTCTCAATAGCATAGGTCTTTTAAAAAATTTAGCACAATCACAATGAACTTAAATAATCTCTTCATATTACTATTCACCGCTCTTGCTTTTTGCTCCTGTAAAGAAGAAGTCAGGGAAGAAAAGATCATACACTCAACTATCATAAGCAAAGACGGGATAAACATCCGGATTTCCGATCAGCAGAGTGCTGATTTTTTCAAAACGGAAAAGGCAGGCATTGAAGTTATTAATGCGGATATGATTGCACCCGCACAGGTAGTTGCTACGGTGATCCATAATAATATGGTGGTTTTCAGCAACCCTGAATTAACTACCAATTATTCGGAATTGCTCAACCACCGTTCTGCCATTGCACAGAAAGAAGCTATTGTAAGGCAGAAGGAGGCCGTAATCAGACAAAAAGAAGCCATCATAAGGCAAAAGCAGATCGAAATTGACCGCTTTGTCGATTTAGCCAATCATGGGGCTGCCACAGGAAAAGACGTTGCCGACGCACGTACCGATAAACTTCTTGCAGAGAGTGAAAAATCAATTGCACAATCTGAGAAAGCCTCGGCAGAAGCTGACCTTATTGCCGAAAAAAGTTTAATTATCGAACATACTTCCATCCTGAAGTCTGCAGGTTTTAACCCTGAAAAATTAATGAACAGCCCTAGTAAAGATGCCTGGATTATTGCCGATATCTCAGAAAATCAGATTGATAAAATTAAAACCGGTTCTCAGTGTTCTTTAAGATTTACTTCCTATCCGAATGAAACATTCAGGGGAACCATCAGCGGAATTGCAGATGTCATGGATAATACAAGCCGAATGACGAAGGTCAGAATTATAGTAAATAACCAGGATAACAAGCTCAGAGCCGGCATGTTTGCTACCGTATCATTCGGAGTCAGCGAAGGCAACTTCATTAATATTGATAAAAATGCTGTCATAACCGTGCAGGGAAAGAATTACGTCTTTATAAAGAAATCACCAATCAACTTTGAGAGAAGAGAAGTAATGACCGGACAGCAAATGGGTGACCGGGTCATCATTTTCGATGGTATACAGAATAATGAACTGGTAGTAAATAAAGGAGCTATGCAGCTGAAAGGTCTTTCTTTCGGCTATTAAACAGAAACTCATGATTAAAAAAATAATTATATTTTCACTCAATAACCGTTGGCTTGTAACCGGGATGAGCTTGTTATGCATGCTGATCGGTTATTGGTGTTTTACCGAGCTCAAAATAGAAGCTTACCCGGACATTGCCGACACCAATGTAATTATTGTTGCTCCCTATGAAGGAAGAGCCACTGAGGAAGTGGAACAGCAGGTCACTGTTCCTATTGAAAGAGCTTTACAGAATACTCCCAATGTATTGGACGCAAGAAGCAGGACGATTTTCGGGCTCAGTGTGGTACAGCTTACATTTGAGGATGGAACCGATGATTATTTTGCCAGGCAGCAGGTAATGGAACGTCTGGCTACCGCTGAGCTACCGGAAGGAGTAACTCCGGAGCTGGCTCCTCTATCTACGGCAGTAGGTGAAATTTTCCGTTATGTGGTAGAAGCTCCTCCTACCTACTCTCCTACCGAATTAAGGGATCTTCAGGATTGGGTAATAAAACCTTATCTTCTTCAAACCAAAGGAGTCGCTGATGTAACCACATTCGGGGGACCTCTTAAACAATTTCATATCCTCTCCGATCCTAATCAATTAAGAAAATATGGACTCACCATCGCAGATATTGAAGAAGCCGTTTCCAAAAATAATCAGAATTCAGGAGGAAATATACTGGAACGTGGCGGGCAAGGCTTTGCGGTAAGAGGACTCGGAACCTTAAAAACAGAAAAAGACATAGGAAATATCGTTCTTAAATCTGAGAACGGTGTCCCCGTATATATTCGTGATGTGGCCAGTGTGGAGATCGCTCCTCCTCCTCCCAACGGTGTTTTGGGGTACAGCCTTCCTAAAGAAAAAATTGCAGTAAACAGCGGTGTAGAGGGAATCATCCTTCTCAGGCGTTATGAAAATCCAAGTGAGTCTTTAAAAGATTTAAAAGAAAAAATCACTGAACTCCAGGAAAAAGAATTACCGGATGGTGTAAAAATCCGTCCCTTATATGATCGTAGTTTTCTTATTGACAACTCCCTTCATACTGTTGGAAAAACTCTATTCGAAGGAGTAAGTATCGTTATTATTATCCTGATTTTCTTTTTAGGAAATATACGAAGTGCGTTAGTCGTTGCGATAACCATTCCGTTTTCTCTACTTTTTGCTTTTATTATAATGCGGATAACGGGTATTCCGGCTAACTTACTTTCTCTGGGTGCAATAGATTTTGGGATCATCGTGGATGGTGCTGTAGTGATGGTGGAACATCTTATGAAAAGCTACCGGAAGTCACTTCCTGCCGATAAAAAGAAAGGCATCATCCCTTTGACTATCCAATCTGCCAATGAGGTTTCCAAAGAAATTTTCTTTTCGGTGAGCATCATCATTTTAGCTTATATGCCGATTCTTCTGATGAGCCGGGTGGAAGGTAAATTATTTACTCCTATGGCGCTTACCTTATCCTTTGCAGTGGTGGGAGCCATGATATTTGCATTAACGGTAATTCCTGTTCTGACCTCATTTGTTTTTCAAAAGGCAATTCATGAAAATAAGGAAATAAAGGATCATAATAATTTTGTTTTAAATTTCTTTAATAAATCCTATGAAAATATACTTTCCCGGTCATCCCGTATCTACAAAAAAACTGTTATAGGAGGATTTTCAGTAATCCTTATACTGATCGGCTGCGGAGCTTTTCTGGGTACGGAATTTTTACCCGAGCTGGATGAAGGTTCTATTTTTTTAAGAGGAAATTTTCCGGCAGGAATAACCATACAGGAAAATGCCAAATATGCTCCCAAAATAAGAGAAACCATTTCTAAATATCCTCAGATTGATTTTGTCATCACCCAAACCGGAAGAAATGATGACGGGACAGATCCGTTTCCATCCAACCGGAACGAAATTCTTATCGGGCTGAAAGACTATAAGCTCTGGACAGACACCATCTCCAAAAAAGAACTAGTTCATCAGATCACCTCCGATTTGGAAAAGCAGTTGCCCAGCGTACAGTTTACTTCCGGGCAGCCTATTATAGACCAGGTAATGGAAATCGTAACCGGGAGTGCTGCGGATCTTGCTGTTTCCATCGTAGGGGAAGACCTTCCCATGATGCGCCAGCAGGCTGACAAAATCGCCGCTATTATGCAGTCCATGGAAGGTAGCAAAGGGGTAAATATAGAACAGGAAGGAACACAGGAACAGCTGGCCATCACCATCAACCGGGAGGCTGCAGCCCGTTATGGAATCAATGTTTCGGATATTCAAAACATGATAGAAGCAGCTATCGGAGGAAAATATATTTCTGTTTTATATGACGGAACCAAACGATATGACGTTCTCGTCCGTTATTTACCGCAATACAGAAATAATATTGACGAGATCAAAAAGCTTTTAGTTTCTTCCGCCTCAGGGGCTTTAATTCCTATGGAAGAGCTGGCTCATATTGAATTTGTAGCAGGTCAGACCAATATTTACCGATATAGCAATAAAAGAATGGTTACCGTAAGAGCCAATATTTCGGGGCGTGACCAGGGAGGTTTTGTCAATGAGCTTAAATCCCTTATCAACGAAGAAATTCAGATCCCGAAAGGATACAGCATTATTTACGGAGGTCAGTATGAAAACCTGGAACGTGCCGGAAAGCAGCTGGCTTTAACTATTCCTTTAACCATATTACTTGTCTTTTCGTTATTATTCTTATTATACAAAAATGTTAAAGACACGCTGATCACTATGGCCTGTATTCTTTTTGCACTGGGAGGAGGAATTATTGCCTTACTTTTAAGAGGATATTACTTTAATGTTTCCGCCGGAGTAGGATTTGTTTCCATATTCGGGATTTCTGTAATGGCCGGGGTTATTTTGGTATCAGCACTCAACAGAGCTGTGAACGGAACTTCCATAGAGCAGGAACAGGTCAATAAAGTAGCCCGGGAACAATTAAGAGCTATATTATCCATATTGATTCTTGCTATTCTGGGACTCATTCCGGCGGCTATTTCTACCGGAATTGGTTCGGATGTGCAAAGACCGCTTGCTACCGTAATTATCGGAGGGCTTACCAGCACTTTAATTTTTACGCCACTCCTTATCCCCCATTTATTTTACTGGGTAAAAAAGAAATAGAAAACAAAACTTCGACGTATTTCAATAAAAAACCATCCTTAGCGGATGGTTATTATTTACCAAATTGCACAATGTCTTATGGGTAAAAACCAAAGAAGCATTGCTGCAAGTATATAACTGGAATTTGTTAACAATATTGTCTTAAAGGTACAATTATAAAAATTCCTCAGGAACAGGAATATTATTTTCTCTTATATAATTGATCAAAGTATAATACTTTTCTGCACAATCATTAGAACATTTTCCGGATATACTGCAAATTTCGGAAGGTTCAATTTCCAAAATATGAGCTATCTTTGATAAGTTCTCTAAATTCATTCTGCTTTTTGAATTTTCAATATCAGAATAAGCCTTTTGGGAAATACCCATTTCGAAAGCCATATACTCCTGAGTAAAATCCTTAGTTCTACGTATTTTCCGAATAATTTGTCCACATTCTTTCATCGCATCTGTTTTAGTAGTTTTAGGTATAGTTTAGAAGCTAATCAACTAGATTTCGACAAAGTTAATAAATACCTTTGGCAAAACATTATACATCTACATGATATTTATTCTTAATTGGATTAAGTTTTTAATACCATTTTATGCATAATAAAAAATTATTCATAAAAATCCAAATAACAATAAATAATCATAGACGCCTAAAAAAACATATTTGAAGTTATGGAGACTCAAAAGTTTAATTATGACAATACCATTGTCAGAGCATTTTTATATGCTACTATTGTATTTGGAATCATCGGTTTTATCCTGGGGCTTACGGCAGCATTAATGCTCTTTTACCCGGAACTTCCTGAATTCTTATTCGGTACAGATGATACCACCATTAAGAGTTTGGCTTCCGGAAACATCCAAGGCCTTATCAACACTCAAGGAGCTTTGGGCTTTGGGAGAATCAGAATGTTGCATACCAGTGCGGTGATTTTCGCATTCGTATGTAATTCGTTTTTCTGTGGAGCCTACTACTGCATGCAAAGACTGCTTAAAACTAGAATGTACAGTGATGTATTATCATGGTTACATTTCTGGACATGGCAGATCATGATTCTAAGTGTTGTCATTACTTTCTTAATGGGAATCAATACTTCTAAAGAATATGCTGAACATGAGTGGCCTATTGATATATTAATTACAGTTTCCTGGGTGATTTTCGGAATCAACATGTTTGGTACCATCGCCAAGAGAAGAGTAAGACACCTTTATGTAGCGATCTGGTTCTTTATTGCAACATGGATTGCAGTAGCTATGCTGCATATCTTCAACAACCTTGAAGTACCTTTATCTTTCACAAGCTGGAAATCCTATTCCGCATATGCGGGAGTAAAAGATGCTCTTGTACAATGGTGGTACGGTCACAATGCGGTAGCATTCGTACTGACAACTCCTGTACTGGGTCTGATGTATTACTTCATGCCTAAGGCTGCAGAGCGTCCGGTATTCTCTTATAAACTTTCAATTATCCACTTCTGGTCATTGATATTCGTATACCTTTGGGCTGGTCCTCACCACCTTCAGTATACAGCTTTACCTGCCTGGGCTCAGGCATTGGGAACCGGGTTCTCAATTATGCTGATCGCTCCGTCATGGGGAGGTATGCTGAACGGACTTCTTACATTGAGAGGTGCCTGGGATAAGGTAAGAGAAAATCCTATATTAAAATTCTTTGTAGTAGCGGTTACCTGCTATGGTATGTCCACTTTTGAAGGACCGCTTTTAGCTACAAAATCATTAAATAAAATCGGTCACTATACAGACTGGGTGATCGGACACGTTCACATTGGTGCTCTTGGATGGAATGGTTTCATGGCATTTGGAATTATCTATTACTTAGTGCCTGCATTATGGAGAACGAAAATATGGTCTGTGAAACTGGCTAACTGGCATTTCTGGTTAGGAACATTAGGAATTATCTTCTATGCGGTTCCAATGTATATTTCAGGATTCACTCAAGGGTTAATGTGGAAACAATTCAACCCGGATGGTACCCTGTTATGGAAAAACTGGCTAGACACCGTAACTGCCGTTGTTCCTTACTACAAAATGAGATTTTTAGGAGGTATCTTCTATCTTCTCGGAGCTATACTGATGGTAGTGAACGTAATCGCTACTGTAAGAAAAGGATCATTCCAAAAAGAAGTTCCTGCTGAAGCTCCTGCATTGGCGAATATCGGAAGTCACCGTAAAGAAGGAGAAGGAGTTCACCTTTGGATCGAAAGAATGCCAACTGTATTATCAGTATTAGCTTTTGTGGCTATCGCAATCGGCGGACTGGTAGAGATCGTCCCTACCCTTACGGTAAAAAGTAATCTTCCGCAGATTACGGCCGTGAAGCCTTATTCACCACTGGAGCTGGAAGGAAGAGATTTATATATCAGAGAAGGCTGTAATTCATGCCACTCTCAAATGGTAAGACCGTTCAGAGATGAAGTTTCCAGATTTGACGGTAAAAACGGACAGTATTCCAAAGCCGGAGAATTTGTGTACGACAGACCTTTCCTATGGGGTTCTAAAAGAACAGGTCCGGATTTACACAGACAAGGTGGAAGAAACCCTGATTCATGGCACTTTAAGCATATGTATAACCCAAGAATTACTTCTGCAGGTTCCATCATGCCACGTTTCCCATGGCTGATCACCAATGAGCTGGATCGTTCACAGATGATCGACAAAGTGAAACTTATGAAAAATTCATTTGATGTTCCTTATACCAAAGCTAATATAGATTCTGCTGATACATGGGCCAACAACCAATCTGCGGCCATCGTAAAAAGAATTTACTCTGAAGCTCCGGATGTAAAAGAGCAAATGGATAAAGAAAAAGCTTCAAAAGGATCTGCTTTCGTTCCTCTTGAGCAAAGAGAGATCATAGCCATGATTGCATACTTACAAAGATTAGGTACAGATATTAAAACTACTGATATCCAAACTGCAAGCGTAGAATAATCTTAAAACACAAGTACAATGAAACCAAGAACACCCATTTCAGTATATATAATCCTCACAGCCGGATTAACTCTTATGGCATTCGAAATGTTTGCTGAAGACAGTAAATATCTTACCTCACCTTATTTTTGGGTATTGCTGATTATCTCTACGATTTTGCTACTGATCATGAATACAGTAGGAGATCTTGTAGAAAACCAAAAATTCAGCAAACTGACTGAAGAGGAAAAGAGACTTTATATAGAAGATAAGAAAACACCTTATTTACAGAAATTATGGAATTCCGCCTTTAAAAAACAATCCCAGTCTGAGGAAAAAGATATCCTTATCGATCACGGATTTGACGGGATTACAGAATTGGACAACTCTTTACCAAAATGGTGGCTAGGTCTTTTCTGGTTCGGATTCATATTCTGCGCAATTTACATGGTAGCATTTGCCTTTACGGATTATGCTCACCCTGAGGCTGAATATGATAAAGAAACCAAAACCATGCTGGCAGCTATTACGGAATATGAAAAAAATGCTCCGGTGATCACACTGGAAACAGCAAAATATAATGCTGATGATATTGCAGAGGGTGAACAACTATTCAAAACCAACTGCGTTACATGTCATTCAGATGGAGGAAAAGGAGGTATCGGGCCAAACCTTACCGACGGATACTGGATCAACATACAGGAAAAAAGTCTTTTCAAAAACGTATTTTGGATGTTGGAAAACGGATCCCCTAATAATCCTACGATGAGACCATTCATTAAGGATGGAACCATTACTGGAAGAGATGCAGAAAAACTGGCAGCCTATGTGTACCATATCAACCAGGAAACAGCTCCTATCACTCCTGCACAGGGAGGAGCCGCTCCACAGGGTGAACAGACCAAATGGGAAGCCGCTAACGAATAAAATTGACACTATTTCTTAAGTATTTGCCCCCTTTTTTTAAAGCTAACAACATTTTGAATTGAATTTTCGCGAAAGATTTTTTGACAGTGAAACAAACATAAGGGGGCTTTTATTTTTAACAACTTATAAAAAATCCAGCTTTGGCTACCTGCTTATTTATATGACTAGATCATTCTCCATTGGTAATTCACTAGTTTTTCTTGACACTAAACTTGTATAAATTCGCAGCAACTATTCCACTTCACTTCAACTAAACTAAATTTGATATGTAGCCAAAGTAGGATTTTCTTTTTACCTTCTTTCTTGTTTTATTATTTCCCCGATTAAGGATTTTCTTTTTGATAATGTCTCTTTATTATAAACAAATAGTTTAAAATAATATCATTTTCAATGAAAAAGGTTTTATTATCTTTGTGTAAAGCCTATAATATTTGAATTTGAAACTAAACAAGAAAAAAATATTTAAGCGAGTATCAATCACCATTATCTCAATAGTGGTATTAATTACTCTTCTTCTCCTGAGTTTAAGACTTCCTTCTGTTCAGAATTTTCTGAAAGATAAACTTGTGGTATATCTTGAGAAAAAAATCAAAACAAAAGTAAGCCTGGAAAGAGTCTATATCGCATTTCCCAACAGCCTGGTGATGGAAAACCTTTATCTTAAAGGACAGGATGTAGATACTCTGCTTGCCGTGAAAAAATTTGATGTCGGCCTGAATATGCTCAAGCTGATCAACTCTACGGCAGACATCACTTCCATAGACCTGGAAGGCGTTCGCGCCAATGTGGTAAGAAATCCTGAAGGAAAATTCAATTTTGATTATATCATTGATGCCTTTGCCACTAAAGATGAGGAAGAAAGCCCTTCCAAACCGTTTATTATTTCTCTTGATAAAATAAATCTAAAGGATATTGGCGTTACTTTCAACGATCAGCAGTCCAGAAACGATATCAAACTTCACTTCGCATCCCTGGACACCCGGGTAAAAACATTTGATCTGGAGAAAAACTCTTACGCTATCAACGATATTAATCTTGACGGACTAAAACTAAAACTCAAGCAGGACCTGGTAGAAGAAGTTTCTAAAAAAGTGGAAGAAAAAGTAGATTCCCTGAACCAGCAGAAGCCCATGCAACTCGGCTTAAGAGGAATCAAACTCACCAATTTCGATATTGATTATGGCGATGATAATACCAAAACTTTCGCTAAAGTCAACTTTAAAGAGCTTAGCACCAAAGTCAATAAACTGGATCTCGAAAATAATGCTTACCATATCGGGAATGTCCTCCTGTCCGGAGCCAACATCAATGCAAATCTATATCTTCCTTCCGAAAATGCCAATCCGAAAACAACACAGGAACAGCCGGTCTCTACAGTTTCGGAAAAAGAGAAACCCATGTATGTTCTCCTCGGAAAACTGATCCTTGATGATGTAAAAGTAGCCTATAACAATACCGCCATTGCTCCCACTTCACAGGGAATGGATTTCAATCACCTCAACTTCTCCAAAATGAACCTGGAGCTGAGAAGCTTCAAAATGGAAAATAACGGGTTTGCAGGAACTGTGAGTTCTGCGGAAATCCAGGAAGCCCGCGGTCTGAATATTCAGAAATTCACCACCGATTTTGTATATGGAGATCAGGAAGCTTACCTTAAAAACCTTTATCTTCAAACCCCTAAAACAGTGCTAAGGGATGAAGTGATTCTTAACTACAACTCTATTGAGCAGCTTACTGAAAATCCCGGAGCCGTTAAAATATCAGCCAATATCCGTAATTCAAAAATCGGGTTTTCCGATATCCTGAACCTGGTTCCAACTTTAAAAAACACAGCTCCTTTTAATACCTATCCTAATGCTATTTTGAATGTAGATGCAGTAGCTAAAGGAAGTGTCAATGATCTGCTCATCCAGAATTTTAAACTTTCCGGGCTGGACCAGCTTAAAGTATCGGCTTCAGGAAGAATTAAAAACGCAATGGACCCCGATCATATTTATTACGATCTGAAAGTAGGAGAACTCTCTTCTTCTTCCAAGACCATTTATAATCTCGTTCCCAAAAATACCATTCCTTCCAATATTTCCCTCCCTTCATTCTTCAGTGTTCAGGGAACAGCAAAAGGAACAACCGAAGTGGTAAATACCAACCTCAAACTTACTTCAACATTAGGTAATGCTGCACTTGTCGCCAATGTGGATATGCGGAGAAAAAATCATGAGCTTTATGACGTGAAGGCCAACCTGCAGAATTTACAGGTGGGAAAACTGATCCAGAATAAAGACGTGGGAGCTATTACCGCACAAATCTCCACAAAAGGAGAAGGTTTTGATTTTAAAACGGCAAAAGCAGATGTAAAAGGACTCGTCAGCTCGGTAACCTATAACGGCTACCGTTATCAGAATATGAATTTGGCAGGTAAGATCAATCGTGGTGCTTACCAGGTTGCCCTAAATTCAAAAGACCCGAATGCTAATCTTGATTTAACGGCATCCGGTATGTATGATGAAAAGAAACCAACCGTTAAGCTCAACGGAAGCATTCATAAATTAGATGTAAATAAGCTTGGTTTCTACAGTGACCCGATGATTATAGCCGGAAATATCGATGGGGATTTCACCAACCTGGATCCTGATTATCTTAATGGATACCTGAACCTTCAGAATTTTGCCATTTCCGATACCAAAGAAGTATTCCCTATCCAGGAGTTTAATCTCAAAGCGGTTTCCACTGCGGATCTGAATCAGATCACATTCAATTCACAGATTGCCGATGTGGAACTATCCGGAAAATATAAGCTTACCCAGATTTTTGGAGCTTTACAGCAGACCATCAATCAGTATTATCAGTTTCAGAAGCCGGATCCTTCTCTAAAGATCGATCCTAACCAACATTTTACTTTCAATGCTAAAATTAAAAATGATGATCTGATCCGCAAGTTTGTCCCTGATCTGAAAAGTTTTGAAACAATCAACTTAACCGGAAATTACGATGCCGACACCCAAAAAATTGAAGTGGACGGACAAATTCCCCAGGTATTATATGGAAGCAACACCATCGAAAATGCTTCCCTTAAAATTACCAATGAAAATCAGGCTTTACAGTACACCCTCGATGTAGCTGCTCTTAAAAGTGAAAGCTTTGCATTGAATAAAGTAAATATTAACGGAGACATTGCAGACAACACCATCAATTATAACATCACTACTAAAGATGACAAAGATGTCACCCAGTTCCTGATCGCCGGAAATGCAAAATCCCTCAATGATATTACTGAAGTTTCCTTAAATCCGGACGGTTTAAAATTAAATTACACCGACTGGACCGTGGCTCAGGATAATAAAATACAGATCAGCAGCAAAGGAATCCTTGCAGATAATTTCAGGCTCTCCAATGCCGGAAGCGAAATTCTGCTGCAGTCGGAAACCGATACGCCGAACAGCCCATTAAATATTTCCTTAAAAGATTTCAAGATCGAAACCGTTACGGAAATGATTAAGAAAGATACGCTCCTCGCCCGGGGAACGATCAACGGAACAGCCCAAATCCGGGATCTGGCCAATAATATGACCTTCACATCAGACCTGAATGTGTCAGATCTATTCGTGTATGGCAGCCCCGTAGGAAACCTTGCGGTAAAAGTAAATAATAACACAGCCAATACCCTGAATGCCGATATTGCGCTTTCAGGAAATGATAATGATGTAAGGATAACAGGAGATTACAATACCTCTTCAAGCAGCTTCGACCTGAATATGGCGATCAATAAGCTTCAGATGAAGACTGCCCAGGGATTCTCCATGAATGCGATCAATAATACAGAAGGCTATCTGTCCGGTAATCTCAAAATTACAGGAACAACAGAGCAGCCAAGTATTTTAGGAAAAGTAAAATTCAATAATGTCGGATTAATGATTGCCCAGACGGGAAGTGATTTCAGAAATATCAATGATGAAATAGACTTTACCAGCAGAGGAATTGAGTTCAACCGTTTTAAGATCAATGATAAGGACGGCAACTCGCTCGTCGTGAACGGACAGGTTCTTACGCAAACTTATAGAGATTACACCTTTAATCTGGATGTAAATGCCAAAGATTTCAAAGTAGTAAATTCCGAAAAATCGAATGACGCTATGATGTACGGAATCCTTTCTATTGATGCCGGTCTTCATATCCGTGGGAACCTCGACCTTCCTAAGGTGGACGGCAGGCTCGCCGTAGCCGATAATACGGACTTTACCTTTGTTCTTCCTCAATCTTCCCCTTCCCTACAGGAAAGAGACGGAATTGTAGAGTTCATAGACCAGGATCAGGTAGCACTTAATAAAACCATTAAAACAGATTCCATCAATACGAAAAGTAAAATCCAGGGAATGGATGTAAGCGTTAATATTGAAGTAAGCAAAGAAGCCAAAATGTCGATTGTAATTGATAAAGCTAACGGAGATTTTGTAAAACTTCAGGGTGAAGCCGAATTAACAGGTGGAATGGATGCTTCCGGAAAAATGACCTTAGTAGGGGTTTATGAGGTAGAGAAAGGAAGCTATGAAATGTCCGTAAGTATATTGAAGAGAAAATTTGATATTCAGAAAGGAAGTACCATCACCTGGACAGGGGAACCTACTTCGGCTATTATGGACATTACAGCCGTTTATAAAACTGAGGTGGCTCCTATTGATTTGGTGGAACAGCAACTGGAACCTTCTGTGGTCAACCAGTATAAACAGAAAATTCCATTCAGCACTTTACTGAAAATGAAAGGTGAACTTCTGAAACCGGAAATCAGCTTCGATATCACTACAGATGAGAAAAACAGTTCTGTATCATCTGATGTCACAACTACTGTTAATCAAAAACTTATTCAGCTGAGAACCCAGGAATCCGAATTGAACAAACAGGTTTTTGCTCTATTATTATTAAACCGTTTCATCGGGGAAAATCCTTTTCAAAGTGATGCCGGGGTTTCTGCCGAATCTATGGCCAGACAGAGCGTTAGTAAGCTTCTATCCCAGCAGCTCAACAACCTGGCGTCAGGATTGATTAAGGGAGTGGATTTAAATTTCGGACTGGAGTCTTCCGAAGATTATTCCACCGGAGAAAAAAATACGAGAACCGACCTCAATGTTGATATCAGTAAAAAGCTTCTTAACGACAGGCTGAAAGTTACGGTAGGAAGTAATTTCGGATTGGAAGGTGACGCTAGACAAAATGAGAACACTACGAACATTGCAGGCAATGTAACCGTAGATTACAGCCTTTCCAAAGACGGAAGATATATGCTCAGAGCTTACCGTAAAGATGAATATCAGGTGGCTCTTCAGGGGCAGATCATTGAAACCGGTGTCGGGTTTATCATTACACTGGACTATGATAAGTTCCGTGATATATTTAAAAAATCCAGAAAAAACAGAGCTAAAAGGGAAAATAAAAATAACGAAGTGGTAGAATTTAAATAATGGGAAATCGATTCAATATATATATCAGATATTTGTTGGCTTCGGCACTTACCGCAGTTAGTATTTCATGCAGTAACACAAGGTTCCTGAAGCCGGGTCAAATGCTTTATGTAGGCGGAGAAGTAAAAATTGAAAGTGACAGCCTTTCTAAAAGTGAGAAAAAAGAGCTTCAGGCTGCTTTAGAGGAAAATTTGGTTCCTAAGCCTAATTCCACTTTTTTAGGATTAAGACCTAAACTGTATTTCTATAACACCACAAAAGAACCTGAAAAAGATAAAGGTTTCCGCTACTGGAAGAAATATAAATTGGGTGAAAAACCTGTACTGCTAGGCGATGTAGACCGTGAATTCAATAAAGATATTATCGTCAACTACTCGGAAAACAAAGGGTATTTTAATGCCAGGGCTACCTATGATACGGTTTCTAAAAATAAGAAGGCAAGAGTAATTTATACCCTAAAGCCGGGAGCACAATATTTAATAAGTAATGTAAAATTCCAAAAAGATTCTACCAATGTCAATTCGGAAATCCAGAGAGTGGCGGACCGTACTCTTTTAAAACCCGGAAATGCATTTGACCTGGAAGTAATCAAATCAGAAAGAGAGCGTATTGATAACAGCCTGAAGGAAAGAGGTTTCTATTACTTTCATCCCGATAATATCATTGTACAGGCGGACAGCACTGTCAGTAAAAATCATAAGGTGGAGCTTAATGTAAAATTAAAGGATGACACTCCCGATCTGGCCACCCAGCAATTCAGCATTGATAAAGTAGTTGTTTTTCCCAACTATAATCTTCAGGATGTGAAGCAGGGCAAATATGATGTTCCAATGAATCCGGACTCTCTTTCAAAATATGCCTATCAAAATATTTATGTCATAGACCCGCAACATAAATTCAAGCCTAAAATTTTTGACAGGGCTTTATACTTTAAACAAGGGGATCTATACAACCGTACCAATCATAATTTGTCTTTAAACCGTCTGATCAATCTGGGTGTTTTCAAATTTGTGAAAAACGAGTTTGTGGTTTCAGATTCTTTACAACATAAGTTTGATGCTTATTATCTGCTTACTCCAAGAGAAATGCAGTCTTTACGTCTGGAAGCTTTAGGAAGAACCAATTCCGCAAGTTATGCCGGTAGTGAATTGAACTTAAACTGGACACACCGAAATTTTTTCCGGGGTGCAGAACAATTTAAAGCTGCGATCTATGGAGCTTTTGATGTACAGATGGGCGGATCTTCGGAAGCTAAAAATATGTACCGGGCGGGAGCTAATGTTCAGCTATCCATTCCCAGGATTGTTGCCCCGTTCCGTTTTCATTCTTCCAGTGCCTATGTACCAAGAACGAATATAAGTTTAGGGTATGAATTTCAGAACCGTACTCAATATTATACCCTCAATAACTTTACTGCTTCTTTCGGGTATGTCTGGAAAGAAAATGCAAAAAAAGAACATGATTTAAAAGTGTTGGATGTGACTTTAGTGTCGCCGGCCCATGTAACGGAATTATACCAAAAGGAAATTGCCAACAGCCGTTCCCTGCAAAGAGCCGTTGAGAAGCAGCTTATTTTCGGGCCTACCTATTCTTATACGTATACCAACACCATGCTGCCAAAGACCAATACCATTTATTACAAAGGTACTTTAGACCTGGCAGGAAATATCACAGGACTTGTGACAGGAGCCAATGCCAAAAAAGATAAGCAGAAAAATATTTTTGGAGTTCCTTTCAGCCAATATGCTAAAATTGAAAATGATTTCAGATTCTATCATAAGTTTTCAGAAAAAAGCAATTTTGCGTCAAGAATTATCGCCGGACTCGCTTATCCTTATGGTAACTCCGAGGAAATACCCTTTTCCAGACAGTTTTTCGTAGGAGGAAGTAACAGTATCAGGGCATTCAGAGCAAGAAGCTTAGGTCCCGGCAGTTTTGATCCTAGAACTTTGAATCCTAACTTTGCCTTTGATCAGTCCGGAGACATCAAACTGGAAATGAATGCGGAATACCGTGCTAATCTTTATAAATTTTTAAATGTAGCCGTTTTTGCAGATGCAGGAAATGTATGGCTAATTAACGAGGACACTGACAGACCGGGCGGTAAATTCTCCAAAGATTTTTTAAATGAAATTGCGGTGGGTGCCGGAGTTGGTCTAAGACTTGATTTCTCTATTCTGGTTTTAAGATTGGATTTAGCAATGCCTCTGCGTATTCCTTATTATGAAAAAGGAGACAGATGGACATTTGACAGGATTAATTTTGGAGACAGAAGCTGGAGAAAAGATAATCTGATCTTAAATATTGCCATCGGATATCCATTCTAAAATTTTTAATATATGATAACTAGAGCTAAATTTTTCTGGGAAGTTTTAAAAGAAACCTTTGCGGAATGGAATAGTTCTTCTGCATCAAAGGATTCAGCAAGCTTAGCTTATTATGCTATTTTTTCTATCCCGGGCCTATTAATTATAATCATCTGGATTGCAGGAAATTTCTTTGGGGAAGAAGCTATTCGCGGTGAGATCAGCAATCAGATCAGTGGACTTATGGGGGCAGATGTAGCCAAAAGTATTGAGAATATGATCGCAGGAGCCCTGATTGATAAGCAGAATATCATCATGAAAATCGTAGGGGTCGGGTCTTTAGTATTTGGTTCCACCACTTTATTTTTCCAGCTGCAACATTCTTTAAATACGCTATGGGATGTGGAATCGGCTCCTAAAAAAGCGCTTATTAAATTTCTTCTGGACAGAGCGAACTCCTTAGGAATGATCCTCATCCTTGGGTTTCTATTAATGATTACGATGGTTCTCTCTTCCCTTATCAGTGTTTTTAATAAGCTGATCACACAATATTTCGGGCTGGAGACCTATATGCTGGTAGAGCTTGTCAATTTTGCTATTGGGTTTGGGGTGGTCATGTTGCTTTTTGCACTCATGTTTAAAGTTCTTCCCGATGTGGAAATAAGTTGGAAGCCAGTATGGAAAGGAGCTTTTCTTACAACCCTCCTGTTTACGCTGGGAAAGTTTTTGCTTAGTCTTTATTTTGGAACAGCCAAGCCAACTTCTGCTTTTGGTACGGCGGGAACGGTAATCCTGATCATGATGTGGATCAACTATTCCTGTATGCTGATTTTTTTCGGTGCTGAATTTACTAAAGTATATACTTATAAAAAAGGCTATGAAATCACTCCTTCCAAGCATGCGAAATGGAGTAAAGCCAAGTTGTATGAGGAGAGCCATAAGGATGATACTCAGAATACAGCTCCGGATTTAAATACCTAAAAAGTTTAAAGCTAAACTGTCATTCAAAGCGAAGCGAAGAATCTCACATATCAAAAGATTTTTCGCTTCGCTCTGAATGACAGAAGTATTACATTCTGTTCACGGTTCCTATCCCCAGTAATTCCAGTGATTTTTTAATGGTCTTAGCCGTTAAATCGGATAAGTTCAGACGGAACTGTTTTATATTTTCATCGTCCTGATTAAGGATCGGATTATTCTGATAGAAAGAGTTATAAGACTTCACCAGGTCATAGACATAATTAGCCAGCAATGCAGGACTTAAGGATTCCGCTGCTTTTGCCACTACCGCTTTATAATTGGTAAGCTGCATAATGAGTTCTTTTTCAAACTGGTTCAATTCTACATCCGCAGTTTCTTTTTCCTGATATTCAGCTTTAGAAAGTAAAGATTGGATACGTGCATAGGTATACTGAATGAATGGTCCCGTATTTCCATTAAAATCAATACTTTCTGCCGGGTTAAACAACATTTTCTTTTTAGGATCCACTTTAAGCATAAAATACTTTAATGCGCCCAACCCTACTGTTTCATAGGAAGCTTCACGATCTTCTTCCGATAAGTTTTCCAGTTTCCCCAGCTCCTGTGCTTTTGCCTTAGCTGTTTCATACATTTCCTGCATCAGGTCATCAGCATCCACTACGGTACCTTCACGGGATTTCATTTTTCCTTCCGGAAGCTCAACCATTCCGTAGGATAAGTGATAAAGCTGATCCGCCCAGGAATATCCTAATTTTTTTAATATTTTAAATAAAACCTGGAAATGATAGTCCTGCTCATTTCCTACGGTATATATTAATTTCTGAATATTATTTTGTTTAAATCGCTCCACCGCTGTTCCCAAATCCTGGGTCATATATACGGAAGTACCATCGGAACGCAATAACAGCTTCTGATCAAGCCCTTCATCCGTAAGATCACACCATACGGAGCCGTCTTCTTTCTGATAAAGCACTCCTTTCTCCAGTCCTTCCTGAATAAGGTCTTTTCCTAAAATGTAGGTATTACTTTCATATTGAATCTGATCAAAATCCACTCCGAGTCTTTTATAGGTTTCATTAAATCCGCTATACACCCATGAATTCATTTCTTTCCAAAGTCCACGTACTTTTTCATCTCCATTCTCCCAATCCAGCAACATTTTCTGAGCTTCCTTCATTAGCGGGGCATCTTTCTTAGCCTCTGCTTCATCTATCCCCTGCCCTACCAGCTCCGCAACTTCTTTTTTATAGTTTTTATCAAATTCCACATAGTAATTCCCCACCAGCTTATCTCCCTTAATGTGAGTGGTTTCAGGGGTTTCTCCATGTCCAAACTTTTCCCATGCCAACATGGATTTACAGATATGAATTCCACGGTCATTAATGATCTGTGCTTTAATAACATCATATCCTGCCTCTTTAAGAATCTGAGCTACGGAAAATCCTAATAAGTTATTTCTGATATGCCCTAAATGCAAAGGCTTATTGGTATTCGGAGAGGAATACTCTACCATTACGGTAGCATTCTTCTTTTCAATGGCTGAAAAATTTTCGGCAACAGATCTAAAATTATCTACAAAAAACTGATTTTTAACTTTAACATTCAGAAAGCCTTTGACCACATTGAAGCTTTCCAAAAGATCCGTATCTGCCGTTAAAGCATCTCCAAGCTCCACACCAATACTCTCAGGATTTTTCTTTAATTGTTTTACCAAAGGAAATGTAACAATGGTAAAGTCTCCTTCATATTCGGTTTTATTTTCCTGTACTTCCAGCTTTATATCTTTTAACTGATATATATTTAAAATAACCTCTGAAAGTTTTTCTTCTATTATATTTTTAATATTCATGTGTCTATATTCGTTTTTTTAAAGGTTGTTTATAACCTGCTAAAATTTTGAAGTACAAATATACGGAAATAACAAAACCGCCCGAAGGCGGTTTAATCTTAAATATATTTTGGCATTGTTAATTTACATCCCAGAATAGTTTTGTAGTGGCCTGATCTCCTCCGATTGCATTGGCTGCAGCCGTTACATTAGCACCATTCAATACATATTCCTGATCAGAATAAGGCATTCTGTATGGTACGGAAGAAAGGTTAGATGTTGGCGGGTTCACAAGAGTAGGACTATCCAGACGTCTTGTAAAGTTCCATGCTGCAAAACCTCTGTTGAACATTGCTATCCAGGCTTGTACTCCAATTGAACTTTTCCAGTTTGAAGCATTATAAGGATTAGCAGCCAGATAGGTTGTAGTATCCGCGGCGCTTACTCCGTTTTCATTCATTGAAGCTGTAACAGCAGCATTATAAAGATTGGCAGCTGTATCTCCTACAGAATATCCTCTAGCAGCTGCTTCAGCTTGTAAGAAAAGAACTTCTGCATAGCTTAAGAGGTTTGAGGATGTTCTCGAATCTCTGAAAAAGCTGCTTAACTGCGAATAATTAGTATAAGGATTATTAAAATCTCCGAATACACCTCCTATATATGCACCGTTTACTTTAGTAAACCAAACTTCCATTCTTGGATCTGAAAGACCATTCATCGTATTGATCACCAATTCACTAGGAACAAAGTCATTTCTATTGGAAGCTACAAGATTATCAAATACCGGATTGGTGAATGTACCTCCATCGTAAGCAAATTTATAAGCTTCCGAATCAGAAGAAATAACACCTGCCGCTATAGCAGATTCTGCTGTAGATCTGGAAAGAGCTGGCTCTACATCTGCTAAATTCATAGCAAGACGTAATTTGATGGAATTGGCAAACTTCACCCACTTCGTCATGTCTCCACTATATACTAAATCTCCTGAGGAATAACTATCTGCGGAAACATTTACAGACTGTACCACATTATCAATTCTACTGATCAGATCTAAATAGATGGTTTTAGCATCATCATATTTAGGTAAAAAAGTTTGGTCTGTGTTTAATGCTTCAGAATAAGGAATATTTCCGTAAGTATCCACTAAATTCTCCCATACAAAAATCTGTTCAATTTCTAATATGGCTAATTTATTTGCTTTAACATCCGCGTCATTCACTTCATTTTCCAGAAACGTTTTAGCTTGTTGTAAATTATTCAGAGAATATACATACATTCTGTTAAAATGATTACGTGGCTGATTACGTGTTACCAGGTCATACTGAGTTTCCTGGCGGTATTGAGTTTCCGACCATTGCTGAGTGAAAAACCGGTAGTTATTAAAATTCACACTCGGATTATCCATATAATAAGAGGACTGATATAAGGCAGTCGCCAGTAAGTTCTCTGAAGGAACTACTGAAGGGTGTTTAGGATCTTCATTCAGTGAAGTTAAATCACTTTGACATGAAACAAAACCTAAACTTACCGATATAGACAGAAGACAGACTTTTATTGCTTTTTTCATTTTCATCTAATTAAAATTTAAACGTTACGTTAACACCAACATCTCTTGTTGTTGGTAAAGATCCAATAGACCACCCATAAGAATAGATTCCTCCTCCGGTCATAGCTTCAGGGTCAGCGTATGGTAAGTTTTTATGGATAATCCATAAGTTTCTACCCACAATTGACACTTTAAAGTCATGTATTGTTGTTCCTGCAACAGAGAAAGTTTTCGGGAAAGTATATCCTATACTCGCTTCTCTTAGTTTTACATATGATCCATCATATACGAATTCACTGGCAGGCTGTGTTTCATAACCATAATTACTTCCTGTAGCATATTGGGATAAAGCAATATTATTAGGCGTTCCGTCCGGTAATACACCCGGAAGAATTACATCCTGATCTCTATAGCTTCCTATTGCTGTTTCTTTATATAGACCAGTATCCATACCATAATACATATCTGTAGAGAAAATATCCCCACCTTTACGGATATCAATTAAGAAGCTTAAAGTAAATCCTTTATAGTTAAAGCTGTTTCTTATACCTCCGATCCAATCCGGCGTAGTATTACCAATAACCTGATTGGATTTTGTTTGATATATTCCCGTGTCAGGGTCAATCACTTTTTGCCCATTTAAATATACATAATCAGTACCTACCAAGGTTCCCCAAGCTTCACCTACTCTAGCATTTAGAGAAACACCTCCCTGGAAACTATTTAATAAATAATTATCAACTCCTGCAGTAAGTTCTTTTACTTCATTGGTATTTTTGGACCAGTTTGCATCAATATTCCAGGTAAAGTCTTTAGACTTAATAGGAACTATGCCTAATGATACTTCGAATCCTTTGTTGTCTATTCTTCCTGCATTTACCATCTGTGCCGTATATCCTGTTCCTGAAGATACAGGAAGAGCAATGATTTGATTAATAGACTTAGATTTATAATATGCTAAATCTACTGTTAATCTATCTCTGAAAAAGTGAGCTTCTGTTCCTACTTCAAATTCTTTAGATCTTTGCGGCTTTAAGTTTTTCTCAGCATTGGTAAGAATAGTATTATATATCGCTGTGTCGCCACCATAAATACCTGCTGAAGAATAATAATTAGCAAGTCTGTAAGCATCAGCTGTTCCCCCTACTTCTGCATAGTTAGCTCTTACTTTCCAGAAATTCATCCAGTTTTTAGTATTTAAAATCTCTGAAAGTATCAAGGATCCTGTTATGGAAGGATAGTTGTAAACATTATTTCCTGCTGGCAAAGTGGAACTTTGATCCACTCTCCAGGTAGCATCCAAATAAAACTTTTTATAAAAGTCAAAGGAAGCCGTCACATATCCGGAATTGGTTTGAAGTGTCCATTCTGTTTCTTGTGGAGCCAAAACTGCACCTTTTGAATTAGACAAAGCATAAATTCCAGGAACATTTAGTCCTCCTTCAGTAGACGCATACATAGAACTATAAAAATTTCTTCTGATATTTCCTCCTAAGACTCCGGATACATTAATATCATCCGTAATATCAAATTTATAGTTAAACATTAAGTCATAGTTGGTTTCAGTCGATAATATTTCTCTTCTTGCATATCCTGAAGATACATCTTTACCAGACGCTCCAAAAGGCTGAGCAATAGACCCGAGAGCTAACCTGTTGTCTATGGTAAGATTGGATCTATCATAGGAAACTTTACCCATTACTGAAATATTTTTCAATAAATCGTAGGTTAACTGTGCGTACGTGAAATTTCTGAATCTTTTATCCGAGGTATAGTTTTCGTAAGCCTGGAAATAAGGATTATTCCAATACGCTGCATCATCATTCGTAGCCGATTTTCTATTCCAGGAAACGTTTCCATAGTTATTAGCAGCACTTGCATTGGCTGCATTTTGGAAATAAGATTGCTCCAGGGCTTTTACATCCACATTCGTTTGCCACCACTGTCTGAATCCTGTAACCGTATTATCGGAATATCCTGTAATACTTCGCCCTTTAGTATCCTGTAAGGTTAAAGTAGAGTAAAAGGATGAATGTAGTTTAGGTGTGAAATCATAGTTTACTTTTAAAGAGAAACTATTTTTGTTAATATGAGAATTAGGCATCAGACCATCTGACATCATATTATCATAAGTAAAACTAATGTTCTGCCCTTTCTGTCCTTTTTCCAAAGTCACAGTGTTCGTATAAGTGGCGGGATTATTAAAGAATGTAACAGGTCCATTCTTTGCAGCTACCCAAGGGGTTGCCTTTCCATAGTTAGGGGAAGTAGGATCAAAGGAATCCCATTGATACACTAATAAATTAGGATCAAATTTAGGTCCCCATGAAGCATCATCACCGAAATTGGCATAATTGGTACCATCTGCAGCCTGGGAACTGAAATTTTGCTGATATCCCGCTCCATATCTCGTCTGATATTCAGGGAAAGTAGATTTATCGATAAATCCCACCTGTACAGACGAAGATAAAGTAACTCCCCAAGAGCCATCATCTTTACCTTTACCGTTTTTGGTTGTAATTACAATTACCCCATTTAGACCTCTCTCTCCATACAGAGCAGATGCTGCTGCTCCTTTCAACACGTTGATAGACTCTATATCTTCCTGGTTAATATCAGATAAAGCATTTCCATAATCTACCAGACCGTTAGAAGTATTTCCTGCTCCTGCCTGCGTCATTGTGTTATTTACCGGAGATCCATCAATTACAATGAGTGGGTTACCTCCTTGTAAAGATTTAACCCCCCGGATCAGCAAGTTTGCAGATCCTCCAAAGTTATTATTAGTAGTAACATTAAGCCCCGCTACCTTCCCAGAAAGCTGTGAAGCTATATTTCCGGTATTCGTAGTTCCATCAGATAGAGCGCTTGCTTTTATTTCCTGAGAAGCATACCCCAATGATTTTTTCTCTCTTTTAATACCCAGCGCAGTTACTACTACACCCTCAATATCTTGTGTTTTTACAGAGTCATTCTTCTTTTGCTGTGCATGTACGACCGCTATCGAAGAAGACAATACCAACACAAGTACTCCCGTCGTTAGTTTCTTCATATCAAATTTTTATTTTAGAGTCGCTACAAATTTGTAAAACTTTATTAAATACACAAAACAAATTCATAAAAAACTGTTTACAATTCAAAATTTTTGAAAAATAGATAACATATTTACACAACAATATGTTAAAAAAAAGATATTTAACAAATTATAACCATTTTAAAACGCACTTATTGGGAAATGTACAGAAGAACCAAATACCAGTATATTTTTAAGTATACAATAGTTATAAACACAAAAAAAGAAACATAAATATCTAATAAACAAATAATTAAAAATATAATTTATTTTTCATTCCCTATAATTTGCTCAACAAAAATCTCGAACAAGCTATGCAGAACATATATTTTTTTCTCTTAGAATTTCCAGTTTTAACATAATCATAAAAAAGGAGCTATTAAAAATGGTTCCTTTTTTGCACTTTACAACTTCTGATTTTTTTAAAAATAATAGATCAAAATATTTCAAATTGCATTAGCAGCATATATGCATACTTAACACTTTCTTCATTTTAAAATTCAGGAATACGGTTTATCTTAAATTATTAAAAAAATTACCATCCCTTAAAAAGAGATGGTAATAAAAAATATATTAAAATTTAGTTTACAAATTAGTTCTGGTTCCAGAATGGAGTAAATTGATTTTTAGAAAATGCATCTGAATTGGACATATTCGGTACATTTCCTGAATTACTGGTATACTCAGATAACGGATAAATTAATCTATATGGCTTATTGGCCTCCTGCGCTCCGATAGCTAAAGGAGTTTCCGGATATCCAGTTTTAAGATAATTAATGTAAGTTTCTACTGATCTTAAATTAGCTAAAGAAACCAGTCTTTGATACTGAATCGCAGCAATTTTATTAGGTGCCCCCGCCCAACCATATGGCTTAGCTGATAAATTAGTCAGATAAGTGGTAGCCTGAGCTGCCGTTAAACCATAAAATACAAAAGAAGATTGTACAGCCGCCTGATATCTGGAATACGCATCAAATGTAAAGATCGACGGATAAGTCACTGCAGCTTCAGCCAATAATAAATTAGCTTCAGACCCAAGCATTAAGTACCCATCCATCCCTCCGTTTACCGAAGCATAATTGTTAAATTTCCAGCCCAGCCAAGAAAATTGAGATTCAGTTTTTGTCTGGTCTCTCTGAGATCCCTGAACAATTCCTGAAACCGCTCCTCCTACAGCAGAGAACTGTCTTATTCCTCTAGGATCCGTGACTCCACTTGTATTCGGAGAAGTTCCGTTTACATAGGCAGCGTAATTCGCAGAAGCTTTAAGTAATCTCCATCCGTTTGTATTGATAGAGCTATCATCATAGGTAAATCTTCCGTAATTAGCATACATAGGATTCAAGCCGGCAGCTGTTCCATTATTATACCCCGGTTGAATAACCACATCACTGGTATAAAAATCTGCAATAGTCGATCCGCTAAATGTTTGCAACTGCTGATCCACAAAACTTCTTACAGTAGCATCCGTTACTTTCGACTGCCTTAACAACAAACGTAATTTTACGTTGTTCGCAAATAATTTCCATGAATCCATATCTCCTGCAAAGATTACATCTTCACTGGATCTTACTTCATTAACACTCGTTACGGTAGTATTATCTATCAAAGCTATAGCTTCATTAATTTCCGTTACCAGACCTTTATAAATTTCCGATCCTTTATCGTATTTTGGCGTAAGGTTAGCCTGTCCTTTAAAGGCCTCACTATAAGGAGCATCATTATAAAAATCTACAATATACTGCATATTATATGCCTTCAGAATTTTAGCAATCGCAACATGCAATGGTAAACCGTCAGCCTGTCCGTTATTGATAATTGTCTGAAGATTTCCTGCATTCAGATAAGATGAATTCCAGATCCCATTTGCAAAATTATTACTAATCGCCAAACTAAATTCCCTGGAAAAAGGATTAGCAAAATAATAATGATTTCCAGCCCACGTATTGGTCCACACATTAGACAATTGATTCATAGTACCAGACTGTACAGCATAAACTCCTGTCTCTGCCGCCGTAATCATCTGTCGAGGAGAAATCTGTGACGGATCCACATTATTCGGAGAGATATTCTCATCCATCTCTCGACATGATATGGTAAAAGCCGCCAAAGCTATAGTTGAATATAAAAATATGTTTTTCATTTTATTAAAAATTTAGAAGTTAACATTTACATTAAAACCAAAAGTCCTCACTGCCGGATACTGATTAGAGGCCGCAATTCCTTGAGCGTTTCCTGTTGTAAATGAAGTTTCAGGATCTGCATAGTTTCTGTTTTCTTTAGAATACTTCGTAAATGGATTTCTGGCATGAACCCCAATAGTAAGACCGGAGATACCTGAATTCTGTAACATGGATGAAGGGAAAGTATACGATAACGCAATTTCTCTAATCTTGAAGAAAGTCGCAGATTTTACAAAGTTTTCACCAATCTGAGTATACACGTTGCTGTAATAATCAATTACATCATCATAAGTTTCACCTCCCGTTTTAATGGAAGTATTAGCTACATAGTTACCACTTGCATCAGCATATACTGAATTAGGCATTATAAATCCTCCCTGAGTTCTGTCAAATGCAGCACTTTCCTCTAACTGACCAGAGAAAGCATAAGACTGCATAGCTCCTGCATAGAATTTACCTCCTATTCTCCAGTCGGCTACTGCAGATAGTTTAATCCCTTTATAAGTTAGGTTAGTTGAAAAACCAAAAGCATATTTAGGATCAACCCTTCCCATTGTCTTTAAAGTCGTAGTATATAAAGGATTTCCCGTATTCGGATTAATGATGATTCTTCCCTGGTCATCTCTCTGATAAGCAGTTCCTTTAATTACAAAACCTTCTCCTTTAACAGCATATACCCCAGCAAGGCTGCTACCTCCAACAAATACCTCATCAGCATCTTCAGAAACTTCTAGGATATCCGCTTTAAATGTAGTAAAGGTAGATGTCACCTCCCATCTGAAATCTCTTGTTTTCACAGGTACTATCGTAATATCCGCATCCAAACCTCTGTTTCTCAGTTTACCGATATTATTTCTTAATAAAGAAATACCTGAAGCATAAGAAGCTCCGTTAGCAATAATCATATCCCTGGTATCATCCTGATAAATAGATGCTCCCAACAAAATTCTGTTATTAAACAAACCTGCATTAATACCGATTTCTTTTTTAGAAACTTTTTCCGGTTTAATTTCAGCATTGGTCTGCGTAGTAGGGATCACAAAGCTTAACGCTCCACCTGTAGGACCACTCGTAGTATATGGGAATCCGTTAGCAAGTTCAAAATAATTACGGATAGCATATTCCGCAACCTGTGAAGCATTCGCCGTACCCATAATAGATCCGTATACTTTCAAGTAATTAAGAGTTTCCCCTCCAAAATCAAATGCTTTTGTAGGAACAAAACTTAACCCTACGGACGGATAAAAGTAACTTCTGTTATTAACACTCAATACAGAGTTCCATTCATTTCTTCCGGTAGCCGTCAAAAATAAATAATCTCTGAAACTTAAATCCAGGTTAGCAAAAACTGCCTGGCTATTATATGACCCCCTTGTGTTATCCAGACTATATGGGAGTGTCGGGTTGGAAAGGTTCCATATCTGATATAATCCAGGAATAATAATCCCTGTCCCTCCCGCAGATGTTGTGTTATAGCTAGTATTTTGGAAATTATGACCTACGTTTAATTTTAAATTCAAATCATCTGTCAAATCATAATTAAAATTAACCAATAAATCTCCATAGTATTTAGTTAAGCTTGTACTAGATTGATTGTATGATGATATTTCAGAAGTTGCATCCGGAATCAATATATCGGACCAACCATCATTCCAGTTTCGGCTTTCACCTGTATTAAACTGTACATTGGCTCTGTATAAGATATCAATATGCTTATTCAGTTTATAATTAGCACTACCTATTAAATTCAACCTGTTGGTAGTTGCATTATTTCTTACGTGATTGATATACCAATAAGGGTTGTTATAGTAAATATTCCAGGCATAAGCTCTGTCTCTTACCCCTGAAAAAAGGGAAATAGGAATATCTGCAGAAGACTGAAGCAGGTCACTATACAGATTAGAGCTGGTTGTAGACGTTTTTTGTCTTGTATAGTTTACGATGGCATCAAATGACCATTTGTTATATTTAATACCAGCCTTTAAAAATGCAGACGTTCTATTCAGTTTATCATCTTCTACTACAAACTCTCTCTGCATATTATCGATAGACATCAATAAATAACTATTTTCTCCTCCTACATTTACCGTAACTCCATTTTGAAGAATGGTTCCTACTTTAAAGAAATCTTTAACATTATCTTTACCATACGGAGCAAATTTGGACTGAATTGCCGCAGCATCATCAGGTGTCAGAGCATCATCATTTGGATTCGTTTCGATTATTCCGTCATTATTATAATCATACAATGGAATACCATAAGGTACTGTCTGCCCTCCTAAAGAAGAACTGAAAGCAGGCCCCCAAGCTCCATTTTCTACATTCACCTTAAGGCCAGACCATCCCTGCCCATACAATCTTTGTCTTTTCGGAAGATAAGCAACACTTTCAAAGTCAGTTACACTATTGAAGGTTACATTCATCCTATTGGACTTTGAACCTCTTTTTGTCGTAACTAAAACAACTCCGTTCACACCATCAGAACCATACAAAGCAGCAGCCTGCGCTCCTTTAATAATGTTCATAGACTCTATCAGTTCTGCCGGCAATTGCTGTAATGCCGTTGCAGATGAAATGACATTATCTATCACTACTAAAGCCTGGTTATTACCTGTAATAGAACGATTTCCCCTGATGACAATTCTTGGAGATCCCGTTACGCTGGAATTGGTATTATTAATTGTAACCCCGGAAGTTTTTCCCTGTAAGGATAAAATTGCATTGGGGTTACCTGCTGCGGTAAGAGCTTCATTGGAAACCACCTGAATTGCAGAAGTTTGGGCATCTGCCTTTTTTTGAATACCTAAGGCACCGGTAATTACTACCTCCCCGATACTCTGCTCTCTTATAATTGTATCATTTTCCTTCCTTTGAGCATTTACTAAGGCAAAAGAAGATGAGACAACAACTAACAGAACACTTGTCGTTAATTTCTTCATATCTAATTGATTATTTATATTTGGCTGCAAATATGTGAAAATTTCTTAAAATTTCAAAAAAAAATTATAAAATAGATCAAAAAATATTTTAACATCAATATAAACAACTATAAATTATACAAAAATCAACAAATAAAGATTTATATAAAAATATCAATAAATAGAAATAAAATTAACTCACAAACCAAAGAAATAAATAGTATTGATATTCAACTAATTAAATATAAACGCTATTAAAGTCCAATAAAAACAACAAGAAAACATATAATAAATTAACATTATATTATGAAAACTTTATTAAATTAACTTTTAAATAAAGACTTGTTTCATTGACTGATCATGGTTATTTCATTTTCAAAAGTTTAAAGTTTATCTCTCAATCTATTGAAGATGAAATCAAAAAATTATATATTTACACCCATGAGCCTAGTTAAAAAGATGTCAAGCTTTTATGTAGAAGCGGGCTGTGACGAAGTAGGAAGAGGTTGCCTTTGCGGCCCAGTAGTAGCTGCAGCTGTTATTATAGATGTCAATTTTGATCAGAATTTAGTCGACGATTCCAAAAAGTTAACCTTTAAAACCCGGATGGAACTGGATAGCTATATTAAAGAAAATGCAGTGGATTATGCTATTGCAGAGCTTTCCCCTGAATTTATCGATCAGCACAATATTCTTAACGCAAGCATACATGCTATGCACCAGGCTTTGGACAAGCTCACAACAAGACCGGAGCTCATATTGGTAGATGGAAATAAATTCCACCCCTATAATTATATACCTCATCAGTGCATTATAAAAGGAGATTCCAAAATCCTTTCAATTGCAGCAGCTTCCATTATCGCAAAAAATTATAGAGACAAACTCATGATGGAGCTTCACAAGGACTTCCCACAATACGGATGGGATAAAAACTTCGGTTATGCTACAAAATTCCACCGCGATGCATTAATCAAGTTCGGCCCTACTAAGCACCACAGACAGTCCTTCCGGTTAAAATATGATTAAGACCAAGTTTTTAAAAACTTTTAAATAAAAAAAAGAGAAGCTAGTGCTTCTCTTTTTTTATAATTAAACTTAATTATTTCTTTTTATTTCGACCTTGTTCAGCCGCTTTTTGCTGCTCCTGAGCTTTTTCCATCATTTCTCTCATTCTTCTCTGGAACTTCCCTTCCGCTTTCGGCTTTTCTTTATTGGCCTGAATTTGCGCGTGGATTTTCTTTTCATCCAGTATCCAGTATTTAATCACAAGAATAATCAGGATATTAATCGCATTGGATACAAAATAATACCAAGAAAGACCTGATGCTGAAGTATTTAAGAAAAACAGAAATGTAATAGGGAAAATATACATTAATACTTTCATATTAGGCATTCCTTCCTGCTGAGGCTGTTGGATATTTCCTGAAGTCATAAGTGTATAGATCAAGATCACCACGGTACAGGCAATTGCAAAAATACTTAAATGATCTCCAAGGAATGGAATTTTAAACGGCAGCTTTATTAAATCATCATATGCCGTCAAATCTTTTGCAAACCAAAATCCTTTCCCTCTTAAGTCGATAAAGTTCGGGAAGAAACGGAATAATGCATAGAATATAGGAATCTGCACCAATGCCGGTAAACAGCCCGCCATCTGATTAACACCCGCTTTCCGGTATACCTCCATGGTTGCCTGCTGCTTTTTCATAGGATCTGCATCTTTCAGCTTGGCATTCACCTCATCAATTTCCGGGCGGATCACCCTCATCATTGCACTCAGCTTATGCTGCTTATACATGATAGGAGATAAGATCAGTTTCACAATGATCGTCATTACGAAAATAACCCATCCTGCAGTTAATCCCCACGAAGCAATAATATTGTACATAGGAATAAAGAACCAACGGTTCATCGTTCCGATAAAGGACCATCCTAACGGCAGAATCTCATCAAAGTTTTTGTCATAAGATTTTAACAGCGGTAAATCAAGTGGCATAAAATACCACGTAAAATCCTGATTCAGCTCACTACCAGCCATCTGAACCTGCCCTTCATAATTAAATTTCTTCAAAAATTCTCCCTCATCGAAAGCTTCCTGGTTTCCTTTACTTTGTGTAAATCCATTTTTAGCTTCTATAATTGAAGAGAAAAACTGTTGCTTTACACCAATCCAGTTAAGGGTTTCCTTAGCTTCATCCATAGTAGTTCGAGCATCATAATCATAAGATTTAAAATTATTGAAAACATACGAAAACTCAGAGTGAGACTGCTCCTGCGCTCTACCTTTTTCTAAATTTCTTACACTATAATCCCATTTAAAATCAGCTTTTGAATCCGATGTCACTTTAGCCAATCCCTGAGTTCTCACTTTAAAATCCAGGGTATATTTAGGTAAAAGTGTATATACAAATTGAATTACAGCTCCATTATAATTGGCAGTCATAGTAATCGCATTACCACTCACTGTTGGAGAAAACACCAAATCTTTGGTATTAAATTCCTTACCGGTTTTATCTTTAAACTGAAAGCCGTAGCTGGAGTTATTCTTATTAATTAAATAAAGAGGCAAATCAGCTTTATCACTTTTATGATCATAAGCTTTGTATTGCAATAGTTCCACTTTGGAAACCTGTCCTCCCAAGCTTGAGAATTCGAGTTTCAATTCGTTATTGGATAAATTGGAAACCTGAATAGCGTTTGGAGTAACATTAGGATTGATATTACTTGCCTGAGTTTGTTTTACCGCCGTTTTTGTCTGTTCTGTTTTCTGCTGCTGAGATTTTAGCTGTTCCTCATCCTGCTGTTTATTCTGAAAATAAAACATAAAGCCGAAAAGAACCAAACACAAAAACGCAAAACTAATCATTTGACTTTTATCGAGTCCGTTGTTTTGTTGCATTTTGATTTTATTAAATTATTTTTTCTAAATCCGCCTTTCAATCCAATAAAAATTGTTCCGGATTTCGAGCTGACAAAAATACTGATTTTTTATCAAAACTCTGCTTTTTACTCTATGAGTATATAATAAACTCAAGCTGACAATTATCAACCTGAGTTTATATAAGACGTTTCTATTATAATATTACTTTATTTCTTTTCACAAGCTTTTACAAATGCTTTAAATAAAGGATGCGGTGTGGCCACCGTACTTTTATATTCCGGATGGTACTGAACTCCTACATAAAAAGGATGTCCGGGCATCTCTAAAGCCTCTACCAAACCTGTTTCAGGATTGGTTCCTGTTGCCATAAAGCCGTTTTTCTCAAATTCCTGTAAATAATCACTGTTAAATTCATAACGGTGACGGTGTCTTTCAGAAATATTCTTTGTTCCGTAGATCTCCGACAATGCAGAACCGTTTTTCAAAGAACACTTCCAGGCACCTAGACGCATGGTCCCTCCTTTTTCCACCACATTCTTTTGTTCCTCCATTAAAGAGATTACCGGATGTTCGGTAGAAGTATCAAATTCCATAGAGTTCGCTTTGGCATATCCCAATACATTTCTTGCAAACTCAATGGTCATAATCTGCATTCCCAAACAAATTCCAAGTAACGGAATTTTATTCTCCCTTGCATATTGGGCGGTAAGAACTTTTCCTTCAATTCCTCTGTCTCCAAATCCCGGAGCGATAAGGATTCCGTCCACGCCTTTTAAAGTACCTTTTATATTATCTTCCGTGATATCTCCACTGTATACCCATCTTATCTTCACCCCTGTTTCAAGGTCAGCTCCCGCATGTTTAAATGCTTCAGCAATGGATATATAGGAGTCCTGAAGGGAAACATACTTCCCTACCAATGCTATTTCAATTGTTTTTTTAGGATTCTGGAATTTTTTAAGGAAACTCTTCCAGTCTTTCAGATCAGCCTGCTTGTCACTCTTCAGATCCAATTCTTTTAAAACTACATCATCAAAGTTCTGTTTTTGAAGATACATAGGAACTTCGTAGATCGTATCCAGGTCTTTACATTCAATCACATTATCTAATGGAACATTGCAGAACTGCGCCAGTTTTGCTCTTTGCTCCTTAGGAATTTTATGCTCCGTTCTGCAAACCAGAACATCTGCCATAATTCCGCTTTCCATCAACTGACGAACAGAATGCTGGGAAGGTTTTGTTTTCAATTCCCCGCTGGAAGCCAGATACGGAAGTAATGTCAAATGAATAACCATTGAATTATTTTCCCCCAGTTCCCACTTAAGCTGGCGAACGGTTTCGATATAAGGTAAAGATTCAATATCTCCTACAGTTCCCCCGATTTCCGTAATGATGATATCGTAGTTCTGTTTGGAAAGAATTTTTATTCTTCTTTTGATCTCGTTGGTAATATGAGGAATTACCTGAACTGTTTTCCCAAGGAAATCTCCTTTTCTTTCTTTTTCTATTACAGTCTGGTAAATTTTCCCGGTGGTAACGTTATTATTTTGAGAAGTAGGAGCATCCAGATAACGCTCGTAATGACCTAAATCCAGATCCGTCTCCGCACCATCTTCAGTGACATAACATTCTCCATGCTCATAAGGATTCAGTGTTCCCGGGTCAATATTAATATAAGGATCTAATTTTTGGATGGTTACATTAAAACCGCGTGATTTTAGCAGAAGTCCCAGAGAAGCAGAAACGATTCCTTTTCCCAAAGATGAAGTTACACCTCCTGTCACAAAGATGTATTTAGTATTCTTTTTACTCATTAGATTAGGTTTGTGCAAAGTTATGGGAAAAAGAAATACGAGACAATTATTTCCAAAAAATAAAAAGGTTTCTCAAAAATTACTTCTGAGAAACCCCTTTTAAATAAAATTATGTATATGAAAATTATTGTTTTACCAATTCAAAATAAAGATTAACATCTACATCTTTAGCAACACCTGCTCCTGTAGGATCATATTTAATGTTATAATCCAAACGGTTAACCGTGAATTTTGTCTGGAAGCCAACAACTTCTTTTCCCTGCTGATTTTTAACCAGGCCACCATATGTTACCGGAACACTGATTTCCTTAGTTACGTCCTTAATGGTCAGTTTACCTTTAAGGGTATAAGTATTGTTTTTACCTTTTGTTAAAGAAGTACTTTCAAATTTCATAGCCGGAAATTTTTCAGCTTCAAAGAAATCAACACTTTTCAAGTGTTTATCTCTCATTTCAACGCCGGTATTAACCGTATTCACATCTACCGTGAAATTAAATTTAGCATTCTCCAGGCTTTCCCCCGGAGCTGTTATACTTCCATCAAACTTATCGAACCTTCCCTGCACAAAACTAATACCCATATGCTTAATATTAAAATTAACAGATGAGTGCATAGGATCTACATTCCATGTAGATTGTGCAAAACCAACAACGCTTACAAAAGCTAATACAAAAGTTAAAAATACTTTTTTCATGTAATTATATTTATTTTTTATGCGAGCAAAGGTATTCTAAGAAAAAATCGACGGCATTGATCTATGGTAATTTTTTAACAATAATAAAAATTATATTAAAATGATCAGCACATATAATCTTATGTTTAATTATTATTAAAATTTAAAAGGACATTTCATTTTTCTTTAAAAATACATTGAGCGTACTGAGAAGAATTCATTTTTTTTTGGAACTTTGCAGCATGGCAAAATTAAAAACAGCATATATCTGTCAAAATTGCGGCACCCAGTATTCTCAATGGATGGGACAGTGCAAAAACTGCGGACAATGGAATACCCTTACGGAAGAGATTATTGAAAAAGCTCCTCAAAAGAGTTTATCACCCGTAAAATCCAAGCAACATGTCATCAATATTATAGAAGTTGAAACCAGTGAGGAACCCCGCATCAAAACCCCTTCTGAAGAGCTGAATCGCGTATTGGGTGGCGGTATTGTCTTAGGCTCGGTTACCTTAATCGGTGGTGAGCCAGGGATAGGAAAATCAACCCTCCTGCTGCAGCTTGCTCTTAAAATGAAGAAAAAAATATTCTATGTTTCAGGAGAAGAGAGTGCTTCACAAATAAAAATGAGAGCGGACAGGCTCACAGATATTCAAAATCCCAACTGTTTTTTGTTCACGGAGACTTCCCTGGAAAAAATCCTCCATGAAGCCAAAAAGCTGGAACCTGATTTTGTCATTATTGATTCCATTCAAACCCTGCAATCTCAGCTGATAGAAAGTTCTCCCGGCACCGTTTCTCAAATCCGGGAATGTTCCAATGAAATTATCAAGTTCGCCAAAGAAACCAATACCCCTGTTTTCCTGGTAGGTCATATTACCAAAGACGGACAAATCGCAGGACCTAAGGTACTGGAACATATGGTGGATGTCGTTCTCAATTTCGATGGGGACAGAAATCACCTTTTCAGATTATTGAGGGCTAACAAAAACCGTTTCGGCTCCACTTCCGAAATCGGCATTTATGAAATGATCTCACAGGGACTTAAAGAAATTAAAAATCCTTCGGAAATTCTCATTACCAAAAAATTTGAAGAGCTATCCGGAAATTCAGTTGCCGTAACGTTGGAGGGAAACCGCCCCATGTTGTTGGAAATCCAGGCTTTGGTAAGTACTGCTGTTTACGGAACACCTCAAAGAAGCTCTACGGGTTTTGATGCGAAAAGACTAAATATGCTCCTTGCCGTCCTGGAAAAACGGGCTGGTTTTCAGCTAGGCGCAAAAGATGTTTTCCTTAATATCACGGGAGGAATTAAAACAGATGATCCCGCCCTGGATCTGGCTGTTGTGGCTTCCATTCTTTCTTCCAATGAAGATATTGCCATTTCGGAACACTTCTGTTTCGCGGGAGAAATAGGTCTTAGCGGAGAAATCCGTCCTGTTGCCCAAATCGAACAGAGAATTACCGAGGCTGAAAAATTAGGATATGAAAAGATATTCGTTTCCAATCTTAACAAAATTCCTAAACGTAAATTCGGGATAAAGATTGAAGAAGTTAGCAAAATTGAAGATTTTCACGAAAGAATTTTTTAACATAATAAAAAAATTCACCCGGCGTTGATGTTTTTTGTATACATTTGTTAATCAACAGCATTTAAAAACCAAATCACATCAATCATGAAAACACAATTTACCTTTCTGGTATTATTTTGTGCTATGTTCTTATCGGCACAGACCAGACTTTTCGAGACTCCTGTTAACGAAAACAGACTGAATGACAATCAGAAAATCGGTAAAGAACTTGCTTCTAATTACCGGTCCACTCATTATTATATTCAGTCTTCCCCGGATTTAAAGTCGGACCTGCAAATCCCGCTGCCCACCGGTGAAGAAATTATCGCCAGGTATAATAAGACTTATACTTATGCCAATAAAAGTGAGTCTTATGTATATTCCATAGAAAATGCCCCACATGCCGAGCTGGTACTTTCCAAATACGGAAATATCGTAACCGGAATGTATGCTCCCGAACAGGGAGAAAAAGTAGTCTTCCACCAAACAGACGAAAGGACATTCGCCGTATCTGTATTAAGCGATACCAAAATTCTGGATCAGGACTCCAGAGACGATTATATCCTCGACAAAAATATGTATAATGAAATCAGCAATAAAGCCAATTCCAATGTATGTTCATCATCGACAGCCGTTTGCCCCGCTACAAGAATTGACGTCCTGGTGGTTTATACTCCCGCTGCAAGAACAGCCTGGGGAGGAGCTGCTCAAAGTAATTCTTATATAGCGACTGCCATCACCAATTTTAATACGTCGCTTACTAACTCCGGGGTTTCCAATGTTACCATAAACCTGGTATATTCCGGAGAGATCGCCTACACCGAATCAGGAAGCTTAAGCACCGACCTGCCAAGATTCAGGAATAATAATGACGGATATATGGACAGCGTTCATACCTTAAGAACAACTTACGGAGCTGATCTCTGTGCTTTAGTCGTAGGATCTCCCACCAATACTTGTGGACTTGGCTACCTTAATACCAGCAGTACCAATTACAGCAGTACAGCAGGCTTTAATGTAAGTTTATATAATTGTGCCGTTTCCAATTATTCCCTTGCTCATGAACTTGGGCACAACATGGGATTGAGACACGACTGGTATGTGGACTCCAGCACGACTCCATGCGACCATCATCATGGATACACCAACAGGACAGCTGTTAATTCCGGAACATCCAGTACTACTTCTCAAAGATGGAGAACCATCATGGCTTATAATGACGAATGTGCTTCCAAAGGAATAAACTGCACCCGGATCAACCGATGGTCCAACCCAAGTGTAAACTATAACAGTGAACCAACAGGAGTAGCCATAGGAAGCACCAATCCCGCCAATGAAGCTTTTGGTTTTGCACGTTTTGCCTGTGTAGTATCCAACTTTACTACTTCCACCACAAGAGCTGCCATGATCACCACAAGAGAAGATAGTACACCTTCTTTAGCTTCCCGCGAATTTAAGATATATCCTAATCCGGCTAAAGATGTAATCAATGTACAGGGCGGCAACGGAGAGTCATATAATTTTAAAGTTTACAATATAACAGGACAGCAAATCATAAGCACCTCCGAAACAACAATTCCTCTTAAAGGCTGGTTGCCCGGAGAATATTTCCTGAACATTTATAATAAAAACAACACCCTGATAGAAAGTAAAAAGTTTCTTGTAAGATAAATTCTTAAAAAAATCATAGAAAAAACCTTCAAATACATTAACTTTATTTGAAGGTTTTATTATAATAGCCTTTCACTTTTATGAATTACCTCGCTCACTCATTCCTCTCCTATACGGACGGCCAGCTTGTCGGTCAGTTTTTGGAAGATTTTATAAGAAATAAAGATCGTTTTCTGCTGCCCAAAGAAATCCAGGATGGAATTACCTTACACCGAGCCATTGATACTTTTACAGATTCACATCCTGTAATTCTTGAAGCTAAAAAAATATTCAGCCCTCTGGTAAGACTTTATTCCGGGGCTTTTCTAGATGTAAGCATGGATCATTTTATTGCCAATGACCTCAGCCTGCACTCATCACAAGGATGGAAGGAACATTCTTTAAAAACCTACAAAGTCCTTCACCAATATGAAGACTGGCTTCCTGAAAATTTCAAAATGATGCTAAGCAAAATGGAAAAAGACGACTGGTTATACAACTACCGTGAAGACTGGGGAATTAAATTTAGCATTCAAAATGTACTCAACAAGGCGAAATACCTGGAGAAAGATCTTCCGGTATTTGAGATCTTTTTAGAAAACAAAGATATTCTCAGAAAATATTATGAACTGTTCTTTCCCGACCTCATCCAATTCGCCCAGCAAACCCATGAACAGCTGAAGACAAATCACAAGCTATAAAAAAACAAAAAAACGCCTCCTTAAGAGGTGTTTCTTTTTTTAAATTAGTTAACATTTGTGCATTTAGAACATTTTTTGCCTATTTGTTTAATGCAATAATGATAATGGGAACTTTATCATTTATTTCTCACATAATACTCTATTTAATAAAAGACAGAGTATTTTTTTCTATACAGAAATCAAGTTACAAAAACAGTAATAAAAGTTAAAATTATTTCAATAATATGACCCTATATAAAAATATTAATATACATAAACTTATATTTTATATAAATTTAACTATTAACATCTAAACAAATATAATGATTTAAATTTATTACACCAACATTATAAACAAAAATTAATAGTGAATTTTTTAATTATAACTCACAATTTTCAGAAATAAAAATTTAATAAAAGTGGTTTAAATAAAGGATATCCGAGAAAAATAAAAGAATTAATTAAATTATAAGGAATTTCCTACTTCTATTTAAAGTGAAAAAATCTTCTATTTATGGTCTTTTTTAATGAAATTTATTTTTTTATGCTATAAATATAAATACGTTAAAAAAATAAACTACTACTATCCGGCTAGAATTGCTGGTACAAATAACGGTTGGGGTAAACCAGCTTTTCGCTTTTCCTTTTTCCGTTGACTATTATATGAACAATATTGATTTGATCATCGAACAGATTATACAGAAAGCTGACTGCCGTTTCTACCTTTTGAGGCGAATTTACCGTTTCCGATTCCAGATATACATTCACTGATTCACTATCCTCTTCATATCCTATATAATTTACTTTTACGAATGTCCCATTCACTTTAAGTTTCAGATATTCGGAAGCGTAGTCTTTCAGTGCCGTATTGAGTTGCGTTTTATATTTCTCATCATTGAAATGAAAAGGTTTTCCGTATTTTTTGCTCAATGCATTTTCCAAATCATCCAGGAAAAAGCGTCCTGCTATTTCAAATGTTTTAGACTTACCATTGTAATTCATTTCTACAGAACCTACATGATAAGGATGCTTACCTTCATTAAAGGAAAGCAGAATAAGAAAACCCAATACCAGAAAAAACAACTTCTTCATCATACAAAATATAAATCCGTTCCGAAATTAATCATTATTTTCGTATGCTTTATCAATAATCTATTATGCAGGATTTTTTATTTTATCTGAACCTGGGATGGGAACATATTATCTCACTGGATGCCCTGGACCATCAGCTTTTTGTTTTAGCCTTAATAACCGTCTATTCTTATAATGACTGGAAAAAGATCCTGATCCTCGTTACAGCCTTTACAATAGGACATTCTATAACTTTAGCATTAAGCATTCTCGATATTGTAAGGGTTCCTTCCGACTGGGTGGAATTTCTGATCCCGCTCACGATAGTGATCACCTCCCTGGACAACATTATCATGAAAAACCATAAGCAAAGCCTGATGAGAATGAATTATTATCTGGCTTTAATCTTCGGACTTATTCATGGAATGGGATTTGCCAATACGGCAAGGGTTATGATTGCCAAAAGCCAGAGCATCGCCATTCCTCTACTGGGATTCAATATAGGATTGGAGCTCGGGCAGATCGTAATTGTAGGCTTTATACTTATCATCCTCTTTATTCTACTCAAACTATTCCGGATCAATAAAAAGGACTGGGTCCTGTTTGTTTCTTCTGGAGTCTTCGCCCTTTCATTAAAAATGACTTTAGAAAGAATTCCATTCTAATATCCCAAAAACATTAATAGTTTTTAATCACTTTATTATTATATTTGAAAATTCTTAACTATTTGATCATGAAACTAAAAGTTGCTTCCGCCTTACTTTCTGTATTTTCTTTTATAGGACTGAGTGCCCAGAACATTCAAAATAACCCGGGGAGTAATCATGGAAACAAGTTTGAACAACTAGGGAGCATACTTCCTACTCCCAATATTTACAGAACAGCTTCCGGAGCACCGGGACAGGGATATTGGCAAAATAGAGCAGATTATGAAATCTCCGCTTACCTGGATGAAGATAAAAGAAATTTAAAAGGTTCCGAAACGGTTACCTATTACAACAATTCTCCTGATGATCTCGATTATATATGGCTACAACTCGATGAGAACGAACAATCCAATGTAAAGAATGCCGGGTATGATTTTTCATCCACTATTCCCATTTCAACCACAGACCAACAGATAAAAGTAACGGAACTTCCGGTAAAAGATAACGGATATGGTGTCAATCTGGAAAAAGTAACGGATGCCGCCGGAAATCCTCTGAAATACACCGTCAATAAAACCATGATGCGTATTGACTTGCCTAAGGTTCTGAAAAAAGGAGAAAAGTTCAGTTTTAAAGTAGATTGGAATTACAATATTCCCAACAGGATTAAAATGGGCGGCCGCGGCGGCTACGAGAATTTCCCGGAAGACGGTAATGATCTCTACACCATCACCCAATGGTATCCGAGAATGTGCGTATACAGTGATTTCCAGGGATGGCAGAACCACCAGTTTACGGGTAGAGGAGAATTTGCTCTCGTTTTCGGAAACTTTAAAGTAACTATGAATGTCCCTGCCGATCATGTGGTAGGCGGAACCGGAGAGTGTAAAAATTATGAGCAGGTTCTCACCACAGATCAGTTATCAAGATACAGAAAAGCGCAAACAGCCAGTGAACCGATAGAAATTGTCACTTTAGATGAAGCTAAAAAAGCAGAAAAAAATCATTCCAAGCAAAGAAAAACATGGGTATTTGAAGCGAAAGATGTAAGGGATTTCGCATGGACCTCCTCCAGAAAATTTGTTTGGGACGGAATGCAGGTCACCATTCCTGAAAATAATAACAAAGTAATGGCAATGAGCTTTTATCCAAAAGAAGCTTACGGACTGTACAGAAAGTTCTCTACTAAAGCTGTTGCCCACACTATAAAAACGTATTCTGAATTTACCATTCCTTATCCGTATCCGGTGGCTCAATCAGTAGAAGCAGCCAATGGTATGGAATATCCTATGATCTGTTTCAATTTCGGAAGAACGGAAAAGGACGGCACTTATTCCGAGGGGATTAAAAACGGAATGATCGGTGTGATCATCCATGAGGTAGGACACAACTTCTTTCCGATGATCGTTAATTCCGATGAGAGACAATGGAGCTGGATGGATGAAGGGTTAAATACCTTCACAGAATATCTTACCGAAGAAAAGTGGGATAATAAATTTCCTTCCAAGCGGGGTCCCGCATGGACAATTGTGGATTATATGAAACTGCCGAAGGATCAACTTGAGCCTATCATGACCAATTCGGAAAACATCACTCATTTCGGACCTAACGCTTATTCAAAACCGGCAACGGGACTTAATATCCTCAGGGAAACCATTATGGGAAGAGAACTTTTTGATAAAGCCTTTAAAACTTATGCAAAAAGATGGGCTTTTAAGCATCCTGAGCCTGCCGATTTTTTCCGGACTATGGAGGATGCCAGCGGTGAAGACCTGGACTGGTTCTGGAGAGGCTGGTTTTATGGTACTGATCCTGTAGACATCGCTATTGATAAAGTAACCATCTCCACCCCTGAGTTTGATGCTGTTCCAAAAACGAATGAAATCAAATACAGGGTCGAAAAACCTCTTCTGAACGATTTTGAGGATATCTCAAAAATCAGGAACAGGGAAGATAAGAACATTACTTTCTATGTAGATAAGGATAAAGACCTTCAGGATTTTTATTACAGATATGACAGAGGCCAGGAAAAAGTAGACAACAATAAAGAATATTCTTCCATACCTCATAATAATAAAGCTCCTTTGGATAAAAAGGAAAAGGATCAGATCCAAAAAATAACCGCTTATCAGATTGACTTCGCCAATAAAGGAGGATTGGTAATGCCTATTATTTTGGAATTCACGTTTGAGGACGGTTCTCAACTATATGATAAATCTTCAGCCCAGATCTGGAGACACAACGAACAGAAAGTTTCAAAAACTTATTATTTTGATAAGAAATTGAAATCCATTCAGCTGGATCCGATGAGAGAAACCGCTGATATTGATGTTACCAATAATTATTGGAGTAACGACGGGACCAATTCCCAACTCTCCAGATTCCAGGTTTTCAAACAAAAACAGGAGGAAAACTCAGCCCGGGGAGGTGCCAATGGAAAAGTAAACCCGATGCAGGCAGCCGGAAAAAATAAATAATCAAAAAAAGCTCTATAGAAATCTATAGAGCTTTTTAATACCGTATTATCATATTTCATCCATTATCCAAAAGGTCTTTTAAAGAAGCTTTATACGTCCTTCCCAAAGGCAGCTTACCTCCATTTTTCAGGAAAACATTTCCCGAATCGTAAGAGGTGATGTGGGAATTCAAAACAATATAGGATTTATGTATTCTTATAAACCCGAAGCTTTCAAATTTTTCCACAAAATTGGACATCCTGTCCAGGATCATATATTTTTTCAACGGGGTTACCAAAACAATGTATTCCCCAAATCCCTGCACCCAAAGGATATCTTTAAGAAACACCTTGTTCATTACATAATTGGATTTAAACATAATGAAATCTTCATGCTGCAAGCCATACGCAGAATTTTTAAACTGTAAAAAGTCTTTGGCTTTATTCAAAGCTTTGCTGAACGTTTCAAAATCGACAGGTTTTACAAGGTAATGAACCACATCCAGCTCAAATGCTTTCACTGCATATTGGGTTTCCAATGTAAAAAAGATACAGAGAGGTTTATAAGGGAGCTGCTGAAGAAGCTCCACTCCGTTAATTCCAGGCATATTGATATCCAGAATCACCAGGTCCACCCTATTTTCTTTAAGGTATTCCAGGGCTTCCTTCGGATCCTGAAAAGACTGTATCAGATCCACATCTTCTATCCGCTCACAATATTGTTTTACCAACTGCAAGGCAGGATATTCATCATCAACATTTACAACAGTCAGGTTAGCCATAAGGAATGATTTTTACAACAGTTTTATATTTATTATTCTCCACAGCTTCTGACACAAAATCAAAATTTCCGGAATAAAATTTTTCTAATATATGAATAATGGCTTCATTACCCAAACCATGATAATTTCCTTCTGAAGAGGGAACTTCTTCCGCAACAGAATTTACAATTTCAAAAATTAAATATTGATCCATCGTATAAGAAAGATGAATAAAGCTGTCTTTCACCCTTCCTATTCCTGAATGTTTTAGTGCATTTTCAAAAAGGGTAAGGAAAACAGAAGGCGGAATTTCGATATCATCCATTGTCTCCCTGTCTCCTATTGTTAAAACTATATCCAGCTCATTATTATATTTGAGCTGGTACAGGCCAGCCAGAGATTCTATAGAGGAAAACTCCTGTGCTACGCTTATTTTTTCTTTACTGCTGTCATAAATAATATACTGTAAAAGCTTACTGAGCTGAAGAATTGATTCCGGTGTTTTTTCGGAGCGGGTAAAGCTATTAACATAAATATTATTAAGGGTGTTTAATAAAAAATGAGGATTAAGCTTGGATTTCAGCAAATCCAGATACAGCTGGTCTTTTTCCTCGCCCAAATCCCGGACATCCTGCTCTATCCTGAATTTATCTTTCGTAATCCCCAGAAAGGAGGCAACGAGAATGACAATCCCCTGTGAGATGTAGACATTATACAAAAAGCCTATATGATAACCTTCCTTACTGAAATCCATGTTGAAAACCGCAGGCTCCCAAAGAATCCGGAAAAGACTTGAGACCAGGAAACAGATCAGCGCATACAGAATAAACTCCGGGTATTTGTTGGAAAGATAAAAATGAGGTACCAGATAATAATATACCAGGTAGTAGATCCCTATATTGAAAATCACATTCAAAATAACGGTCCAGATAAGATCCGGAGGGTTCATGAAGTAATTTTCGGTGAAAAAAGTAATTAAAATAAAAGCAAACAGAAAAAAAACATGCTGAAACCGCAATAAAAATTTCCATCGATACTGCATAATGGCCCTCAGGATTTTACCATTAAACAAAATCCTGATAATCAATAATATAATTATAAAATTAACAATTAAAAACATATTTTCCCTCCGGCTTCAGAAGATTTCAAATATAATATCTTTTTAACTGAAAATGCAGTTCACTGATAAAAAATGTCATTGATTGAAAAATTCAAAAGCCGCTTTCCCGAATAAATATATTTGAGACATAGCAATGTTAATCAAATTTCAAATGAAAGTTAAGATAAAATTAACCCTAATGATATTACTGTTGGTCTTCAATTTCTCAATGGGGCAAAACAGTGACAATTATAATATGTGGTTTCAATATCTGTTGTCTGCAAAAGTAACGGATAAAAGCACGCTCACCGCTCTTACACAATACCGGTCTTTTGACCTGGCTTATGACACCAGATTATTTCTTCTAAATGCATATATGGATTATGAAGTTGTTGACAATATAAAGCCTGCCGTAGGGGCTATGTTCCTTATTCTTGAATCCTATAATGCAGATGACACGAAAAGAATACGATATGAAAAACGCCCTTTTCAACAGGTAACCATGGAAAATAATATCGGAAGGACCTCGTTCTCCCAGCGTTTCCGGGTGGAAGAAAGGTTTTTGAGCAATCCTGATGAATTTGAGGTAAGGCTCAGGTATCTTATTTCTGTAAAAATCCCATTTAATAAAAAAGGGGAAAAAGAAAGACTATACGGTATTCTTAAAAACGAAATAAGAATGAACATCGTGAAAGATGAACCTTTTGACAGCAACCGTTTAACTGCCGGAATAGGAATTAAAACAGGAAAAAATTCTGCCCTGGAACTGGCTTTCATTAACCAGATGGAAACCCGCAGAACCAGTAATTACGGGTTCATAGGCTTCAGAAACAGCTTCGACTGGAGAAAAAAACAAAAATAAATATTAATCTAATTTTTACGACCTATCATGCTTACTATAATTGGCTTCCTTATGATCACTGTCTTCATGATCCTCATCATGAACAAAAAAATGACTCCACTTACCGCCCTGGTCCTTATTCCTTTACTGATAGCCTATATTGCAGGTTTTGGGGAGGAGCTGGGGAATATGATGAAAGATGGCGTCAACGAAATTGCGCTTACCGGTGTCATGCTGATCTTTGCCATCCTTTATTTCAGTCTCATGATCGATACGGGGCTTTTTGAACCTCTCGTGAATGCTATTATTAAAGCGGTAGGTGACAATCCTGTCAAAACCACATTAGGAACCGCTTTACTGACAACTCTCGTTTCATTAGACGGAGACGGATCTTCCACCTATCTTATTGTAGTCGCTGCATTGCTTCCTCTCTATAAAAAGCAGGGAATGAACCCGTTAATTCTTACATGCATCATCATGTTAGCCGGCGGAATTATGAATATTTTACCCTGGGGAGGACCCACAGCAAGGGTTATGAGTTCATTAAAGCTAAGTCATACCCAGATTTTCGTACCCATGATTCCTCTCATGGTCATCGGTATCACATGGGTATTTATCGTAGCCTATATACTGGGAAGAAAAGAAAAAAAGAGAATTTTAAAATATGGAAAGTATGACAAATACAGCAAACAGGATATTGCAGGGGAAAAAGATATGAGCCTCCAGCGTCCGAAGCTTTTATATGTTAATTTAATCCTGACCCTTATTCTTCTCGCCGTGATGATCCTGGACATCATTCCGTTGAGCATTGCATTTATGATTGCATTTTGTATCGCAGCCGTTATTAATTATCCCCAGCTAAAAGACCAGCAAAAGATCATTTCCAAACACGCAGGAAATGCACTGGGTGTAGCGGGAATGATTTTCGGAGCAGGAATTTTCACCGGAATATTAAATGGTACGGGAATCATGCACGCCATGGGAAACAGCATTATAGAGATCATTCCTGAAAGCTGGGGCAGCTCTTTGAATGTAATCACCGCGGTGTTCAGTGTTCCTCTCACCTTCTTCCTTACCAATGACGCATACTATTTCGGGATCTTACCCATCATTACGGCTACGGGAAGTCAACTTGGAATTCCTCCTGATGTATTGGGTAGAGCCAGCCTTGTGGGACAGGCCTCCCATCTTTTAAGCCCGTTGGTTCCATCTACCTATTTATTGGTTTCTCTGGCGGGAGTAGAGTTTTCGGATCATTTAAAGTTTACTATAAAATGGGCCATAGGCTCATCTATTGTAATGCTGATCAGTGCTTTGATACTGGGAGTCATTTAAATAATCCATCAGCCGGCAGTAAAACAACAATTCTTCCGAATGTACTTTTTTAATAAAAATATAAGTTTACTTTTGTGGTCTAATGATCTTATTATGAGCTCTTTTCCTGAACATAAAGCTTTTACGGAGCGTTATCTGAGAAACCTTTCCCTGTACGTGTTTACCTCCATTATCGGGGGAGCATTAGCCGGATATTATTTTCCTGATATCAGCCGGAAGCTGGAAATGGTAAGCTATTATTTTTTTATGGTTTTGGAAGCCTTGATCGTTCCTGTAATTTTCTTTGCGGTTATTTATGGCATTAGCAATATTTTCAACAGCCGGAATGCGGTGAGGATCACAGGGCAAATGATCCTTTATTTCTTTTTGGTTACTTCCGTAAGCATTATACTGGGATTAGGATTCGGGGTGCTGCTGAAGCCGGGTTCCAATACCGGAATTACGCTTTCTTCTATTGAAAGGAAACTTCCACAGCAGTTTCTTGATCATATAGGGATTTCGAATAATCCGTGGTATATCAATGAATATGCAATTTTTCTGTTCTCGTCAATTACCATAGGAATTCTCATTAATCTATTCAATAAAAAGGACTCTTTTCTTGATGCTCTGGATCAGGGAAAGAATCTTTTTTATATTTTAATAAAGTATCTCTATATTATTCTTCCGCCCGTTATTTTCTGTAATATTGCCTATAGTATTTCCGTTTATGGGATCAATACCCTGCTTCCTCTGAGCAAAGTAGTTGCGACTGTATACCTGGCCAATATTGTTTTTATATTCGGGGTACTGGGACTGATAGCCTATTTATTCGGGATCAATATCTGGAATTTCCTGGTTTCGATCAAAGAAGAGATCCTTCTTGTAGTCGCCACCTCTTCCTCAAAAACGGCTTTTCCTATGATCTTTGAAAAGCTGGAATCCCAGGGCTACAACAGGGAGATATTACGATTTGTAATTCCTTTGGGATATAATTTCAATCTGGCGGGAGCCTGTATTTATTTATCCATATCCTGCTTATTTCTCATTCAGTTTTATAATATTCCCGTAGATTTTAAAGATTATATTTTCCTTTTCATTATCATATCCATTGCCTCAAAAACGGCATCAGGAGTTCCCGGTTCCGGTTTTCTGGCTCTGATCTTTACGCTCAGCCGTATCGGTAAAATCCCAATGACGGACCTTGCCCTGCTGTACAGCATAGACAGATTTATGAATGAAGCCCGGGCGGTTACCAATTTTATAGGAATTGCGCTGTCGGGGGCTATCATTTCCAAACTCAATCAGATAAAAAATTAATTATTAAAATGATACTTTCAGAATTTTCGAATTTATTTCAAGATATTCTTCATCATCCTGCCCAATCTTTAGCTATTATTGCTAATCTTATTCTCATCGAAAGCCTGCTGTCTGTGGATAATGCAGCCGTACTGGCGACAATAGTAATGGACCTCCCTGAAAATCAACGAAAAAAAGCTCTTAAATACGGCATATTGGGAGCCTACGTTTTCCGTGGATTAGCTCTTATTTTTGCTTCTTTTCTTATTTCGGTATGGTGGATCAAACCGTTGGGGGGATTGTATCTTCTTTATATTGCAACGGACTGGTTCATTAAAAAATATAAAGCTCCAAAAGAAGAGGAAGAACCGGAAGAAGCAAAGAAAAAATCCAGCTGGCTGTACCGGAATTCTATCGGCTTATTGGGTCATTTCTGGGCTACGGTTGTGATGGTGGAAGTGATGGACCTTGCCTTTTCCATTGACAATGTTTTTGCAGCCGTCGCTTTTTCGGATAATTTATTGCTGATCACCTTAGGAGTATTTATTGGAATCCTGGCAATGAGATTTATTGCCCAGTGGTTTGTAAAGCTGATGCAGAAATTTCCTTTCCTTGAGACGGCCGCCTTTATTGTTATTGCCATTTTAGGTCTTAAGCTTTCCTTTTCCCTGTATGAACATTTTTATCCGAAGTCTCCTCTTTCTTTATTTCTAAGTGGTCACATCATGGAAATCCTTATTTCCGGAATTACCGTTTTGATCTTTCTGTTACCCATTCTGACCAGCTATCTTCTGGGATTTCCTAAGCGCGAGAAATAATTTTCTGCCAAATTTTCACACTTGAAAATTAAAATTCTGCCAAAAATTTCCTTTGGCATGCTTGGCATACATTTAGAGACTTACATGACAGAAATAATTAAAAAAACAGATATATTATGTCAGTAAACTTTAAACCATTAGCGGATAGAGTATTGGTAGAACCAATCGCTGCAGAAACTAAAACAGCTTCAGGTATTATTATTCCGGATACGGCTAAAGAAAAACCACAGGAAGGTACTGTAGTAGCTGTAGGTACAGGTAAAAAAGATGAGCCAATGACTGTGAAAGTTGGTGACAAAGTTCTTTATGGAAAATATTCCGGTTCCGAATTAAAACTGGAAGGAAAGGATTACTTAATCGTAAGAGAATCTGATTTATTGGGAATTATTGGGTAATTGCTTATAGCAAATGGCTTTTGGCTGCTGGCATTAAAGCATAAATATTAATGAGAGATTTTAAAAAATTTGAAGTTTGGCAATTAAGCCATCATTTAACTTTAAAAATTTACACCCATACGAAAGACTTCCCAAAAGAAGAAATATTCGGGTTAACCTCTCAAATAAGGAGATCTTTTGCTTCAATCGGTTATAATATTTCAGAAGGAAGCGGTAGAAATTCAGATAAAGAATTTGCTAATTTCCTTAATATTGCTTTAGGGTCATCCAATGAAGCCGAAAACCAATTAATTCTTGCTAAAGATTTAGGATATATTGATAACAATACTTTCTTAAATCTCATGGAAGAATTAACAACATTAAAAAAGAAGCTTGTCGCTTTCTGGAACAAGCTGAAATAAAATTAAAAATTAATTAAACTCGCGACTTTAAAGGCCATGCGCCAGAAGCAAGTCGCTTAAAGCTTAAAAATTATGGCAAAAGAAATAAAATTCGATATCGAGTCAAGAGACGCATTAAAAAGAGGAGTTGACGCATTGGCAAATGCAGTGAAAGTAACTTTAGGTCCTAAAGGGAGAAATGTAGTTATTGAAAAATCTTTCGGGGCACCTCACGTTACTAAAGACGGGGTTTCCGTAGCAAAAGAAATCGAACTTGAAGATAAAGTAGAAAACATGGGAGCTCAGATGGTAAAAGAAGTGGCTTCCAAAACCAATGATATCGCAGGAGACGGTACTACTACCGCTACTGTTTTAGCACAGGCTATCGTAAGAGAAGGTCTTAAAAACGTAGCTGCAGGTGCTAACCCAATGGATCTTAAAAGAGGGATCGACAAAGCAGTAACTGCTGTTGTTGAAAACCTAAAATCCCAATCTCAGGCTGTAGGTGATTCTACAGATAAAATCAAGCAGGTAGCTTCTGTTTCTGCCAACAATGACGAAACGATCGGTTCTCTTATCGCTGAAGCTTTCGGAAAAGTAGGTAAAGAAGGAGTAATCACGGTAGAAGAAGCTAAAGGTATTGATACTACGGTAGATGTGGTAGAAGGTATGCAGTTTGACAGAGGATACCAGTCTCCTTACTTCGTGACTAACCCTGAGAAAATGTTAGCTGAACTAGAAAATCCGTATATCCTTTTAGTAGAGAAAAAAATCTCTTCTATGAAGGAGTTGTTACCTGTTCTTGAGCCTATCGCACAGGGAGGTAAGTCTCTATTAATCATCTCTGAAGAAGTGGAAGGTGAAGCTTTAGCTACTTTAGTGGTAAACAAATTAAGAGGTTCTCTTAAAATTGCTGCTGTAAAAGCTCCTGGATTCGGAGACAGAAGAAAAGCAATGCTGGAAGATATCGCAATCTTAACAGGTGGTCAGGTTATTTCTGAAGAGCAAGGTTTCACTATGGAAAACATTTCTTTGGATATGCTTGGAACTGCTGAAAAAGTAACAATCGATAAAGACAATACAACTGTTGTAAACGGTGGTGGTGAAGAAAGCAAGATCAAAGGAAGAGTAAACCAGATCAAAGCTCAAATGGAAACAACTACTTCTGACTACGACAGAGAAAAACTTCAGGAAAGACTAGCTAAGTTAGCCGGTGGTGTTGCTGTACTTTATGTAGGAGCTGCTTCTGAAGTAGAAATGAAAGAGAAAAAAGACAGAGTGGATGATGCATTACATGCTACAAGAGCTGCCGTAGAGGAAGGTATCGTTGCCGGTGGTGGTGTAGCTTTAGTAAGAGCGATCTCTTCTTTAGACAGCCTTTCAGGTTCTAACGCTGATGAAACGACAGGTATCAAAATCGTAAAAAGAGCGATCGAAGAGCCACTAAGACAAATCGTTGCCAACGCAGGAGGTGAAGGTTCTGTAATCGTCGCTAAAGTAGCAGAAGGTTCCGGAGATTTCGGATACAACGCTAAAACTGACGAGTATGTAAACATGCTTGAAGCAGGTATCATTGACCCTACCAAAGTAACAAGAGTTGCCCTTGAAAATGCAGCTTCTGTATCTGGAATGCTTTTAACAACTGAGTGCGTGATCACTGAAGTGAAAAAAGACGAGCCAGCTATGCCAATGGGTGGTGGAATGCCAGGAATGATGTAACGGTCAGCGACCGAGGCAATTTAATATATAAACCGTTCTGCTTTTGTGGAGCGGTTTTTTGTTTGGATTACGGTTTCCCGTAAGGAAATACCGTTTCCGTTCCATAATTTAGCAAAAAAAGAAAAATTATTATTGCAGATATATTTGCAATATGTAGATTTTAACACTATATAAAACTATAAACTAATATCATGGATATAAAATTAAATGAATACTTAGATATTTTTGATCCAATAAAAAAAGAATACTTTCCTATACGTGTAATTGCATTTACTGAAAAAGGAATATCTGTAAAATTTCTAAAATCAAGGATTGAAAGAGAAATACAACATTATCATATTAAAACGTATGGATACAAAAAGTCATTTATTAATAATGAAATGATTAAAGATTGTGGCTTTACATATATAAATGGATTAGAGTACCATAAAGAAAACCAAATTATTATTGAATGTTTAATCGGACAAATTAGAGTAGAACCTTATCCTTTTTATATTGACTTTGCCTCAAATTATTTTGGTTATAAGTTTCTTAACAATCATCATGACTATGTTAACTTTAAAGAAATCCTATCAAATACCGAAATTAATACACCAGTTGAAAAGTTTAAATTAGAATATTCAACAACAACTCAAATAGAAACTTTGAGAGATTTTGTAAATCTTCCTGATGCCGAATTTGATCAAATTTACCTAGAAGCTTTTAACCGAAATTTATAGAAATATTAATTGAAATTTCTACTCTTTTTTCTGTAATTAATCGCTAAAAAAATAAAAATACCAATACCAACATTATAATGAAAATCTATTTTTCTGATTTTTTTAATATTGATGAAACTATATTAGAAAATTATGGAGCATTTAATATTTCTTTGATTAACGATTTACCCCTTTTCATTGATCCTTTTTTACTATTTGGAAGCAAAAAACAAGAATATATTACTTTACATCAAAACATTATTCAATATCTTATTTTTTTAAAAGAAAAATCCTTTAAAGGAGGAATATCCCTTTCACAAGTTAAAGCCTGGTACCTATTTCCTGAAGTTAAACAAAATTGGTTTGGTTATAGTAAAGTTGGAAATAGTGGGAGTGGTTTAGGCAAAAAATTTGGTAATTCCATGTCATCATCAATGCATATTGTATTTGACGATTTAGGTAAAGAACAGATTACACAAACTTCACATCTTGAAAAAGCTGGTTTATTTGAAATTGGTGTCGGAAAAGATAATATTAGTGATTTTACGACTAATTTAATAAAAGAATACTTGCTAGAATTTACCGAAAAATTTGCAATTCAAAATATTGATAAGTCATTGACTAAAAAAGTAAATGTAGAAAAAGTATATTTTGATTATAAATTAGAAAGATGGATGCCAAAGGAGTTTACTTTACCGTATATTCTTGGTGACTATATAATTTTAACTCCAAGAGATTTATTAACAAAAGATGATAACTGGATTAACAGTAATGATCTAAGAGGTGATTTCACAAGAATATGTGCAGGAATACCCAATGACCAATTACGGCATGAGATATCTAATTATTTTAGGAAGCAACTTCCAAAACCTCCAAAAAATAAAAAAAATACTCAAAAAGAAATTACAGAAGCTATTCAGAATACAATTAGAGAATTTCCAGAAATTATAAAATGGTTTATTAAATCTAAAGAAGAAAATAAAGAAGGAGCAAAAAATATTTCGAAACAAAAAGTTGAACAAACAGAAACTATTTTTATACATCAACTATCAAAGTTTGTGGAAAAACTTTTAGAGAAAACTGATTTTTACAAAATCCCAGCTAAATCTTCTTATAAAGAAGCATTACAAAGAATAGAGTTTCTGCAACAAGTAATTGAAAATAATGATGGATATAGATTATTTTATGTTGATGGTAATCCAATAAAGAGAGAAGAGGATTTACAAATTATATATAGGCTTACATGGTTTGCATCAGACTACGATATAAATAGAGAAACTAATAATGGGCGAGGCCCAGTTGATTATGCAATATCAAGAGGAGCAGAAGATAAAACTCTGATTGAATTTAAATTAGCTTCCAATTCTAAATTAAAACAAAATTTAGAAAATCAGGTTAAAATTTATGAAAGAGCAAATAATACTAAGAATTCAATTAAAGTTATCTTGTATTTTGATGGAAAAGAATATTCTAAAGTTCAAAAAATAATTAAAGAATTAAAACTTGAGAAAGATAAAAATATTATTTTAATTGATGCTGGTAGAAAAATTTCAGCATCAAATATAAAATAATACAAAATAGCAAATTAATGACCATCCCTCTGCAAAACCTTTCAGTTTTTGAATCAGTACAATAAACCAAGCTTCGAAGTCTAAAGACTTCGAAGCTTGGTTATTATTCTATTTTAAAATCAAATAATTCTTTAGGATGAATTTCTAAGCCTTTAGCTAGTTCCTGTATTGTTGAAATCCTCAAATCAACTTCTCCTTTTTCAATTTTGCTGATATTACTATGATCTACGTCACATTTCTGAGCTAACTCTCGATAACTTAAACCCATCCTCTTTCTAAATTTTTCAACTCTTTTACCAAAAGCTATTCTAAATTCAACTCTATCCATTGCAATACCATTATTAGAGCAAGTTGGAAAGTTTACAATAAAAAAATGTAGTTGAATTAACCTACAATTAAAAATTTACACTATATTTGTACAATAAGCTACAATAAATGTAGCTTTGCGATACTTCAACGAAATATAGAAGCTATTGCTTAGAATCTCGCCATTGGAAACTGGTAATTTTTAGGAACGAGACGATAAGCTAGAAGCTCACGACCTAGGCGTGGGCTCTCTTATCTGTTCCCAGGTATACCAGTACCTCAATGGCAGATATTGTAGAGTCTCATGCCGTTTTATTTCCATGCAGCTCCACTCTCCAATCATCTTTTCTAAGCCTTCTTTACCACATAAAGTATCATGATACGGTACAATGGAGTGTACAATCCATTGCAGCTTTAGGGCTTTTAGAAAAACACAAATTATATCATATTCATTGGGTTTGTACAGGTAGGAAGTCCAGGACTTCTTCCTTTAAGGCCAGTAAAATCATGCAACAAAACAAAAAATTAAAGCCATTAAGAAAAATGAAGAGAATAAGATAAGTTAAGATCCATCAAATATGGATGAAGCAGCCCGCTAAATACATAGCTTCGGCTATGATCTTAATGGTTTAAAAAAGGGAATCACATACAATTTTACACTAATGCGTTTATCTTATTATTATGACTCTGTCATTCTGAATGTAACGAAGTGAAATGAAGAATCTAAGCCATATTATGAAATTCTTCCTTCGTCAGAAGGATAGTAATGTAAAATTGTATATAGCCACTTAAAAAATTATTAAAAATACATCACCCCATAAAAACACAAACTCATGAAAAAAAACAAAACAGAATTTCAGTCCCGCTTTGGAAAAGATAACCTGAAGCCTTGCGGTTTACAGCAAATGGAAACCTATTTTCTACTTAATGACCTCACAGCATCCAAAGAACTCCTAAACAACATTATGCATTATGCTGTTGACAGAAGCAGCCGGATAAAAGAAGAGCCCTCTGTCATCTTTCATTTTCATCAGGCTATACGTTCGTTCATCCGTGCAGGTTACCTGCTGGCACTGGAGAAAAAGAAATGGACCGCCAATACACAGCTGGAAGAAGTTTCTCCACTGGCTTTTGGATTGCTTTCAGAGAAGGAATACCAAAATCCCCTGCTGGTCTTTAAAAAAGCATTCCAAGAATACAGCGTTAGGGAATTTGATTATTTTATTTCGGGGATGGTCTATCTCTCACTGGGAATCTATGGCCATCTGCCGGAAAGGAATATGGTAAGCCCGTATATTCATCTGATCAAAATGCTGGATGCGGGATATCTCATTATGGAAAGGAACGGAAAAGAATATTGAAGACTTTGAAAAGTATGTTTATAGAATTCTAAAAAACAATAAAAATCATTATATAAATCTGAAACCCGTTCTGTTTTACAGAGCGGGTTTATTTTAATAAGTCACTATATTTGTCATCTCATAAAAATAACAAATTAAACTATAAATGATGAATAGAATTTTCCATATTATTTTATTTCTTCTGTTTTTTGTGAATACCGGTACAAAAGCCCAGATACAAAAAAATAATTTTATACTAACAAGTGATCATGTAAAGCTATATTCCAAAAAATCAGGAAAAGGCCCCTTATGCATTTTCATCCACGGCGGACCGGGCGCATGGAGTTCCTCATTTGAGAATTTAGGAGGAAATAAGCTTGAATCTAATCTTACGATGGTTTATTATGACCAGAGAGGAAGCGGGTATTCTGAAAACTCTGCTGAAAAAGATTATTCCCTGGACAGAATGATAGAAGATATCGAAGAAATAAGAAAGTACTATGGTGAAGATAAAGTTTATCTTTTAGCCCATTCATTTGGAGGAATTCCGGCAACAAACTATGCTTTAAAATATCCCAGCCACGTTAAAGGAATTATTCTTGCCAATTGTACTTTAGATCTGAAATACTCCCTTCACCAGCAAATAAATTATATGAATCAGCTTATGGATACTCATTTTGAAAATACAGATGCTGAGCTTCTCAATGATTTTATCAAAGCAAAAACAGAATTAACCCAAAGAGGATTAGATTATAAAATGCTGTCTGACCATAAAAACAATATAGAATTATTAAACAAAATCGACAGTAAAAACCCCAGTACATTTGAGTTGGCACAAAAAGCTTTTACCATCCAGGATTATTGGAAGGATTACACCCCCATTACTCAATCCATACCCGCTCCTACCTTGATTATCACAGGAACTAAAGACCATTCCATTGGAGAAGAACACTTCAAATCCTTCCTGTTTCCCAATAAAAAAATCGTAAAGATAAACGGCGGGCATATCCTCTATTTTGAAAAAAATAAAAGATTTGTGAAGGTAATTGCTGACTTCATAAAAAAGACGGATAAATAAAACTTAAGGATATAAGATCTAGTTACACTAAGAAGAAAACACGAATGAACAACACTTTAAAAGAGTACGAGAAAACGATTTCCAAAAAACACAGTATAGGGTTTACTCCCAAATACGAAGAACAATTCAGAACTAATGTAAATGAAACTCTATTTGTTGCTATTGCAGAGAAAACTTTCGAGAAGCTGAATTGGGATATAGTTTACAAAGACAATAACTCCATAGAAGCAAAACGTAAAGAAGAAGGTTCGTTTAGTGAACGGTGGACAGAGCTCATTACAGCTCATTATAAAAACAGTACCGTGATTGTAAAAAGCACATCTTTAGGCAGTGAAATCTGGGATGTAGGAAAAAATTCTAAGAGAGTAAAATTATTTATATATGCCTATCAGGAAATTTTAAAAACATTCAGCAATGAAGCCCTAAAAGAGCTTGAAAAAGAAACTGAAAAAAAGAATAACTGGGAAGACTATATCATTCCTGAAACTTTACCACAGCCAATACCGGCAAAAACTCCCAATATTAATTTACCTGTTATTGCTGGTTTATGTCTTTCCTTATTTCTCGGCTTTATAGTAGCCTTTCTTTCCGTAAAAGGATTGTATTTTATTATATTATTTGAATTTTTAGTCGCAACAGCTATTGTTTTTGTGATGAAATATTTAATTAAGCTTTCCAACTTTACGGATTTCAGCAAATTACAATATTTATTAGGAGCTATGATCCTTTTAACTTACGTTTCCAATCAATACTTTCAATATGAAATAATTCTGAATGAGAATAATTTAGAAAGAATTGGTTTTTGGAATTTTTTAGAAATAAGACTTTCACAAGGTTTAATAATAAACAAAATTAATACCGGCTGGATTGGGTGGATCATCAGCTGGATTGTACAACTTGGACTAACGGCCCTTTTTGTATACCTGAAAATAGTTACTGCCTTAACAAAATACATTATTGAAAGAGTTCCTGTTGAAGTCGTTGATTTCGCATACTACCATTTTATAAAAGAAAAAACAGAAGAAGAGGTGCGTAGAGAACTTGCTGAAAAAGGCTGGTCGGATGTAAGAAATCAGGATGAAGTTTTTGAAGCAATTGGTGGTTTTCAAAATGCAATAGAATTAAACAGGGGCAAATAACAACTTAAATTCTTATTTTATAAAAAACACTTTGAATTTACAAACCCGCTTCACTTAATATTTATTTTAGTCTATGAAAAAACTCATTTTCCTCACTTGTTTAATACTGATCTACACTTTGATGAATTACCCTCTCTATAGTGAAGGAGTTTCATATGTAATAATTTTCTCCTGCTTAGTAGTGATTTGTTTTGCCGGTGAAAAACTCTTTTCCGATCAGGATAATAACGATTATGATTCAGTAGAAAAAGAAATGGATAAGGCTTATCAGGAAGATGGAATTTTTAAATATGTTACTGACGGTTTCTATATTACCAGAAAAAAGAAAACAGAATTTATAAAATGGGAGGAAATACAAGCCATTAATTCTTTTAGAATTCAGGTATTAAAAGATTATCAGACCGGATTAGAAATCATCACAGAAACAAAAAGTTACGAAATCAACGATAATAATAGTCCGGGAATAGAGAAATTTTCAGTCGAAATGTATAAAAATCTTCCTATTACCTATGATCGATCTAACTTAAATGATTTTTACAATACCAGCAGACTACAAAAAGAGGTTATTTATAAGAAAAAAGAATGATAGGAATAGGATATTTAATCCATAACAATAACCCAAAAGCAAGCTTCAATACAGCGAACAATATATTTAATCATACTTCAAAAATCAAATGATGAAAATAACTAAATTTATTTTTCTAGGCTTATTTTTATTAACAGGCCTATTATATTCCCAAACGCAAAGCGACACAATTGTCAACTCAATGGCTTTTAAGTTAGGATCTAAGTTTTCACTAAAATTAGTAAAAAACCAAAAAGGAAGTTTTGATTATAAAATAATCAGATACGAAGATTTCGAAAAAACATTTAAGCTTTTTGAAACCGAAAAACTATTCGCCAAAAATCCTGAAAAAGAAACTATAGAAGTTATTTTTGGGATCGGATATTCCAGAGACGGAAAAGAAGAAAAAGACTACAAAACTGTAATGTTGCTTAGAAATAACTATGATTTTCCTTTACAATATGATGCCGACATTAAAATATGGAATAAAGATGATTTCGAAAAAACTACAGTAACTCCACTTTACCCCGGCACACGTCACACCGAATTCTGGCCTTATAAAATTGATTATATTGCATTAATCAATTTCACTCATTTCAGTTATCAAAAGCATGAATAATAACTCCAGAGTATACAAAATGTCTTTTGCCGGTGTATATCCACATTATATTGCAAAAGCTGAGAAAAAAGGCCGTACACAGTGCGAAGTACATGAAATCATTTTCTGGCTTACAGGCTATAATGAAGAAGAATTGCAACATCATATCAGTAACAAAACGAATTTTGAAGACTTTTTCTCCCAAGCTCCCCAAATCAATCCAAACGTTTCAAAGATTACAGGGGTAATCTGCGGATATCGTGTAGAAGAAATTGAAGACAGACTCATACAGCAGGTCCGCTATCTGGATAAACTGATTGACGAGCTGGCGAAAGGTAAATCCATGGACAAAATTTTGAGAAAATAATCATTAACAATCAGGACCAATGAGAAAATTAATTATACTTTCCTTTATTATTTTAGCATTCTTCCAATGCCAAACCAGTCAGAATGGGGAAAAGCAAAAACAATATGTGGAAGAAAATCCTGTTACCCAGTTCCCTGAACCCTTAGGATATGTTTCAGATTATGAAAATACACTCACACAAACAGAAATCCTGGACTTAAATACAATCCTTTCCCAATACGATAAAACGACCACCAATCAAATTGCAATTATTTCTATCAGCAAAAATTTAAATGAAAATAATTTTGATCAATATGCACTGGATTTATCCAATCATTGGGGAATCGGGACCGCTGAAAAGAACAACGGCCTGACTATTATATATAGCGCTGCTCTGAGAAAAATAAGAATTCTTACCGCAAAGGGAACCGAAAAAATATTAACAGATGAAATCTGTGAAAAAGTATTACATGAAAAAATACTTCCGGAATTTAAAAAAGGGGATTATTTCACAGGTCTTAAAAACGGAGTTAATCAATTCATAAAACTCTGGAAATGAAAACACTAAAGACTTTCCCATTTTTAATTATTCTCTTTTTCTTTAATTGTAAAAATAAATCTTCAATTCATGAATCCGAAATAGATTCTATCCAATCAGCCAATGAAGTTCAGCATCTCATACGACATGCAGATTCAGCATTTGCTAATTATGAAGTAAGAAAAATCCAGGACTTCAAAAAAGATGATCTGAAATTCCAAGAAAATTTGAAACTGGCTAATCAATTAGGTATACACGAAAGTTTCTATAAAACCGATTTTGATCATAACGGATTCACGGATTTATTAGTGATTGGAGATAATCATTCCTGTATAGGAGCTTTAAAGGAATCATGCAGCTACACACCAGTGGTTGTATTAAATTGGGGAAATAAAAAATACCAAATCGTGGAGATCTCTCAATATTTTAATGACTGCTTTGTTCCCAGAATTAAAACTTTAAATAACAAAAACTTGCTGGAAATTGATAGACCTATCATAAAAGATTGGGATAAAGAAATTGTTGCAAAACAACCGGAAAAACAAGTTTTAGAATATAAATACGGAGATTTTATCGAATATAACTCCAATGACAACAACTATATCCCTATTAAAAAAATTGAATTTTCAACCTCAGGATGTTTTGGAGTTTGCCCTGCTTTTCAATTAGTTATCAACAAGGATCAAAATGCTATTTTCATTGCAGAACGTTTCAATTTTGATCAGAATGAGGAAAACCCGTCCGAAGAGATAGAAGGGAAATTTCATACAAAAATTAAAAATAAAGACTACCAGGAACTTATCACAATATTAGAATACATTGATTTTCCAAATCTGCAAGATGAGTATTCTGTTGATTGGACTGATGATCAGACTGTAGTTTTAAAAATCACCTATGGCAATGGAAAAGTGAAAGTAATTACGGATTATGGCGCTTCAGGAACTTATGGCCTGAAAAAAATATATAAAATATTATTTAACATGAGAAAAAACCAGAACTGGATGAAAGAATAAAAATTGAATCTATTCTCAAACCCTCAAGCATTACAAAATAACCTTAACAAAAACTACCCATATGACCATCGAAAACCAAATCCGGCAATACATCGACAGCCAGCCCGAACCCAAACGATTCGAGATGCAGGAACTTCATACAATCATTACTGATATCATTCATGCATGTAAATTATGGTTTCTGGATGGCAAAAACGAAGAAGGCAAAGTAATTTCCAATCCCAATATCGGATATGGTCTTCGTACCATACAATATGCCGACGGGAAAACCAAAGACTTCTATAAAATCGGGATGAGTGCCCATACAACGGGGATTTCCATTTATATATTGGGCATTGACGACAAAACCTATCTCGCGAGAACTTATAGAGAAAAGCTCGGTAAAGCGAAACTAACCGGATATTGTATTAAATTCAAATCCCTGAAAGATATAGATATCAAAATACTGGAAGCCGCCATACGGAACAGTGTTGAAGATATTTGATCCTATTCCTTATTTAAAAAAATTAAAATAACATTAAAGGAAAAATGTACAATAATTGTACACTTTTATATATTTATTTCACCATACAACCGACATAACTTTGTCCCATAAAATTAACATTTAAAAAATAAAGTTATGAAAGTTACATTTTTAAAAGGCTTAGCCTTATTGACAACACTCGGTATTTCAAGCATCAGCAATGGTCTTATGGCTCAGCAGGCCCCAGTTTCTGCAGCTCAGGATCCAGCTATTTCTAAAGACATCCGTGAATTTTTGAATGCACTTAACAGCTCAGGAGGAAAACCATTGGAAACCTTACCTATCCAGGCGGAAAGAGATGTCTTAATCAATGCTCAGAAATCCGTAAAATTTGATTATTCCGATATCGAAGAATCTGAAAGAACCATTACTCAGGACGGCCAAACCGTAAAAATACACATCGTAAAACCAAAAGGTGCTAAAAAAGATCTTCCTGTATTCATGTTCTTCCATGGTGGAGGATGGATCTTGGGAGACTACCCTACCCACAAAAGATTAGTGAGAGACTTAGTAGTCAATAGCGGTGCTGTCGCAGTATTCCCGGACTACACCCCTTCTCCCGAAGCACAATTTCCTGTAGCTGTTAATCAGGCTTATGCCGCTACAAAATGGGTAGCGGAAAACGGTAAGCAAATCGGTGTGGATGGAACAAGACTGGCTGTAGTAGGAAACAGTGTCGGAGGAAACATGGCAGCCGTAGTTGCATTAATGGCCAAAGATAAAAACGGACCGAAATTAAAACAGCAGATCTTATTATGGCCTGTAACAGATGCGGATTTCAGCAGACCGTCTTATACAAAATATGCTGAAGGAAGATTCCTTACTACACCCCTGATGAAATGGATGTGGAACAACTACCTTCCTGATACCGCACAAAGAAAAAACAAATACGCCTCACCTCTTGAAGCTTCCCTGGATGAATTAAAAGGATTACCTCCTGCATTGGTTCAGATTGCTGAGAATGATATTCTGCATGATGAAGGATTGGCATACGGAAGAAAATTGGATGAAGCAGGAGTACCTACTACCATTCAGGAATACAAAGGATTCATTCACGATTATGGAATGCTGAACCCGTTGGCACATATTCCTGCAGTACAGATATCCATAGATCAGGCCGCAGTAGTACTGAAAGATGCTCTATTCAAAAGAAAATAAACTGAGTTATTTAATATAATTATTTTGAGTCATAGCAGGTAGACAATACCTCGCTATGACTTTTTTTATAGGATAAATAAGTTAACCGTTTTGGCTACAACAAAAATAGATCCGGCTACATGAATCTGCTATTTAAATCAGAAATTTGATCTATAAAAATAACGATATGAAAGTATTTGTAACAGGAGCTTCCGGCTTTATCGGCTCCGCAGTAGTAAAAGAGCTGCTTGATGCAGGCCATGAAGTTACAGGCCTTGTCCGCTCCGAAGAGTCTGCCAGCACTGTAAGACAGGCAGGAGCAAAAACATTACAGGGAACCCTTGAAGATCTTGATATTCTCCAAAAGGGAGCATCCGAAGCGGATGGAGTAATCCACACCGCATTTATCCATGATTTTACACAATATCAAAAAGCCAATGAAGCAGATAAAGCAGCCATTACCGCTATGGGAGAAGCTTTGCAGAACACCGGAAAACCAATCATTGTAACCGCCGGCATTTTGGGGCTACCAAAAATCAATGGCGTGATTACTGAAGAAAGTACCTCCCAAAATTCAGCACCAAGAAGTTCGGAAGCCACCGCTAAGGCTCTGGTGGAAAAAGGGATTCATGCCTCTGTGATCCGTCTACCGCCTTCAGTACATGATCGGGGTGATAAAGGATTTGTACCTTTCCTTATTAATCAGGCCCGTAAAAACGGATTATCTGCCTATGTAGAAGAGGGCAGCAATCACTGGCCTGCCGTTCACCGTCTGGACGCTGCCCGGCTGTTTCGCCTTGCCCTTGAAAAATCTGCAAAAGGAGCTTTATACAACGCGATTGGAGATCAGGGGATAACCGTAAAAGAAATAGCCACCCTCATCGGACAGCAGTTAAACCTTCCCGTACGCTCTTTATCACAGGAAGAAGCTCCCAATCATTTTGAATGGATGAGTGGATTCATCGGGTTCGACAGTCCGGCTACAAGCTATACAACACAGGAACAGCTTGGATGGAAACCTCAGCATATCGGTTTGATAGAAGATCTGAAGAACAATTATTTTTAATCTCTTTCTTAACAATTTCTGTAAGGCCAATTACATATTTTGTAATTGGCTTTATAATTCATGATAAAAGTCCTAACTTTCTCTAAAGAAAACAGCCTGATACATTATGCCCGGAACAGCTCCCATAAGAATAAAAACCATCAGTGAATTTCATCGGTACAGAGGATTACCTCAGCCTGACCATCCTTTGATCAGTGTAATCAATTTTGATCAGATCCCACCATCTACAAAAGAAAATAAAGAAAGCTGGATACTGGATTTTTATTCCATTGCCATTAAAAAAGGACTAAGCGGAAAAGTAAAGTACGGTCAGCAATCCTATGATTTTGATGCCGGTGTCATGTTTTTCATATCCCCGAATCAGGTCTTTGGAATAGAAAGGGAACAACCCGCTTCCCCGCTCTCCGGCTGGATGCTTCTTATCCACCCCGATTTTTTATGGAATACCGCATTAGCCAAAAATATCCGCCAATATGAGTTTTTTGACTATGCCGTGAATGAAGCTCTTTTTCTTTCTCCCAAAGAAGAATCTATTATCAACGGGCTCATGGAAAGCATTCAGTATGAATATCTGTCTACTATCGATAAATTCAGCCAGAATATTATTGTTTCACAAATAGAGACTTTATTAAACTATGCCCAAAGATTCCATCAACGGCAATTTATTACACGGAAAATTAGCAGCCACCAGATCCTCGAAAAGCTGGAAACGACACTGGAACAATATATCAACAGCAGTGAACTGACCACAAAGGGACTTCCTTCCGTACAGCATATAGCCGACAGTCTCCATATTTCTCCCGGCTATCTGAGTAGTTTACTGAAAACCCTCACAGGAAGAAGTACCCAGCAGCATATCCATGATAAATTGATTGAAAAAGCTAAAGAAAAACTGTCCACCACCCAGCTTACGGTGAGCGAGATAGCTTATGAACTGGGATTCGAGCATTCGCAATCCTTTTCCAAACTTTTTAAATCCAAAACTAACTTTTCACCATTGGAATTCCGGCAGTCCTTTATCAAATAATCAATTTAAAACCAAAATAACATGACTCAAAATAACGCCGGCTTACTTCTTCGGGATCCGGATCTAAAACCTTCCGATGCTCTGTTCAGCTCTATCCTGCCCAACCCGCTGTATCATATCCTGCAAGAAGTCCAAAAGCATATTGAACAAACCGGATTAATGCTGGAATGGCGCTTCTATAAAGATGGAAAAGCATGGCTGGGAAAAGCAGTTCACCAAAAGAAAACCGTTTTCTGGCTTTCCCTGTGGGAAGATTGCATCAAAACAAGTTTTTATTTTACCGAAAAGACCCGCCCGGGTGTATTCATGTTGAATATCAGTCAGAATTTAATTTCCGGTTTCAGGCTGGCTGCTCCCTCAGGAAAACTCATTTCATTGATCATTGATTTAAGAGAAGATAAAGACCTTCAAGATTTTAAAACCGTCATGTCCTATAAAAAAGTTTAAAATGAACAGGAAGGAAGAATTGATAACGCAGCTTCGGACAATCTTACAACAGAATGCAGATGCCGGTACACTGGCATCCTCTTCAAGGTTTTTTAAAGAAGGCGAACGAGCTCAGCTATATGGAGTAAAAACTGGTCTCGTTAACAAAATAGGAAAAGACTTTTATAGCCGGATCCGATCATTTTCCAAATCAGAAATATTCGAAATCGCAGAAGAGCTGTTGCAATCCCGTTATATGGAAGAAGCTTTTATCGCTTTCATCCTTTCCGAGGCACTGGAAAAACAATATGAGCCTTCTGATTTCAACGTTTTTGATCATTGGATAAATACTTATATCGACAACTGGGCAACTTGTGATACTTTATGCAATCACACGGTAGGAAATTTCGTCATGATGTTCCCCGAATATATTCATGAATTAAAAAAATGGGCTCAATCCGACAACCGCTGGGTAAAAAGAGCTTCTGCCGTCACTCTGATCATCCCTGCAAGAAAAGGATTATTCCTCAAAGATATCCTGGAGATTGCAGATATTCTTCTTAAGGATAAAGATGATATGGTTCAGAAAGGATACGGATGGATGTTAAAAGCTGCAAGTGAAGCTCATCAGCAGGAAATATATGAATATGTACTTTCACACAGATCCGTAATGCCCCGTACCTCACTCCGGTATGCTATTGAAAAAATGCCTAAAGAACTGAAACAGGAAGCAATGAAAAAAGAATAAATCCCGAAAGATATTATGATAAACTCCATTTAGTCACACAAAAAGCATAATAACCATAATATTAAACAGAAAACGAAAAAATATTCTATTTTTACTTAAAATTAGAGTCTCATATTTAACAGCTGCTATATAAATGCAAAAAAAATTAGACACCTATCCTTTTCTGTTTACCTTTAACAAAAACCAACTGATCAATACCACTACTATAAAAGAAAGGCTCAGTCGTAAACCTCATGACCTCTTCACTCCTCACCGCACCAATTTTCATATGATCTACCTGTTTACGGAAGGAAAAGGAAAACATTTAATTGATTTTAAAGAATTTAACGTCAAAGAACAGTACATTCTTTTTATCTCGCAGGGCCAGGTGCATGCCTTTGATGCAGAAGAAACTTATGATGGCAGGGCACTTATTTTCACCGATGACTTTTTCATTCGCTCAGGAAGGGATCAGGAGTACTTTTACAACAGCCTGTTATTCAATTCTCTTCAACAGCCTTATTTTAATACAAATACTGACTTTAAAGAATTAAAATCCGTATTTATAGAAATTTATAATGAGCTGAAAAAGCCCACCGATAAATTTCAGGGAGAGATTTTACACAATCTCCTCTATCGTATTTTTCTGCTTTCGGAAAGACAGTTTGAAAAACAGCAGCAAATCCCCTGTCCGGATCCCAGGAACCTGCAATTGGTTGCCCGGTTCAAAAAACTTGTAGAAAACAATTATAAAATACACAGACAGGTAAAATTGTATGCTGATCAATTATTTGTTTCACCCCGTACGTTACAAACAGCTACATCCCAAATTTTAGGAAAAACCCCGAAAGAATGGATAAGTGAAAGGGTATTAATGGAAATTAAAAGAATGCTTGTATATGATCAATTATCCGTAAAAGAAATTGCAGCTCTCATTCATTACGAGGATTCCACCAATTTGGTAAAATTTTTTAAAGAAAAGACAGGGATCACCCCGACAGAATTTAGAAACCAGTTTAGAAATTTCGTACTTTAACCATTCTTTTTTGGGTTTTGATAATACCAGTTACTTCCCGCCATAATACCTTTGGCTTTATTATCTAAAAATAACTGCCATGACAAAGCCGAAAGGGTACAGACGTATCATCAATTCGTATATCACACTTCCCATCTATATCGGGTTAATTTTCACAATGCTGATCAATGGATGGAGTTTTTTCTCCGGAGATCACGCAGACATATTAAAATATCTTAATATCTATAATAATTCACCTCTGGAGCAATACCCGTCTTATTTTTCCAGTCTCTTTTATATCACCGGCATTATTCAAATTGTTTCCGTAATTATTCTTATATACGCCCTGATTGAAAAATATTTTTTCAAAAGTTCTTCCTCTTCCCTTTTGCTGTGGGGAATTCTTATCTCACTGTTTGCCGTGTCTATTTTTGGTTTTATGCTCAGAATTATTTCAAATCATGGAGGTTCAGCCAACCTCTTTTTTTATCTGTGTATTCTCTACTTCCTCCTGTGGTACACGGAAAAACATGCTTCCGATAGCCAAAATACATTATTCAAAAGAATTAAGCTATTTCCTGTTTATTTTTCTCTTTTTTATACCATGGGATTTCCCGGATGGCAAAAGCTTATCAATACCTCCGAAGTTATGGGCAAATACATTAAAATGTTCAGTACCTCTTTCCTGGGTAAGCTTCCGGGAGGGGTAGCACCTTTTATCTATTTTCTGGGAACCCTGGAAATTATCGTTCCCCTACTTCTTATAATCAGCCTCCTTAAAGGTGAATTTAATCCACAAAAAAACGCTCTCTTTCTCAATATAGCATTATTCATCAGCATATGTACTTTCATTATGCTAAGCTTTGGATTAAGTATACTGATCAATTATCCCGGATCTACCAATCTTATTTTCTATGCTATTTTCAGTTTAGGGCTTTATCAATATATTTCCTATTCAAAAAATTAAGAGCAAAAGCAGCAGCATATATTTACAACCATAAATAATAGTACCGGATCTGCAATTATTCAAAAAACTTTCGGAAATTTGCAGTCTGTGCGTTAAATGTTAATCAATGAAATAAAAAATTTAATTTAAACATACAGTAAAACTTAGTATAAGTTTTCTTCGGGGCAGGGTGAAATTCCCTACCGGCGGTTACAGTCCGCGACTCCTTTTTTATAAAGGACTGATTTGGTGAAATTCCAAAACCGACAGTTACAGTCTGGATGGGAGAAGAAAATGAAACAATCAATAAGGCTATCTTATGGACTTATTGTGTTGTATTTCATTTCCATGTACCGAAGAGCTATTTAACTTTTTAAAGTAAATACACATGGAAACATTATTAGAAAAATTCGGATCAACATCCGCAGAACGTGTAGAAAATGCACTTCTAAAATTACAGCAAGGCAAAGGAATTCTTTTAGTAGACGATGAAAACCGAGAAAATGAAGGCGATATCATCTTTCCTGCCTCCACCATCACAGAACAGGATATGGCACTTTTGATCCGCGAATGCAGCGGAATTGTCTGCCTATGTATCTCAGAGGAAAAAAGCAATCATCTGAACCTCCGTCCGATGGTAGATAAGAACACCAGTAAAAACCAAACCGCTTTTACTATTTCCATTGAGGCTAAAGAAGGAGTTTCTTCAGGAGTTTCGGCAAAAGACCGTGTAACTACCATTCAAACTGCTGTCGCTTCTCAAGCTCATGCGGATGATATCGCAAGTCCGGGACATGTTTTCCCCTTAATTGCTAAAAAAGGCGGAGTCTTTGAAAGACGGGGGCATACGGAAGGAAGTGTAGACCTGGTAAAACTTGCCAACCTTGGTGACGATGCCGTACTTTGTGAACTTACTAACGAAGATGGCTCCATGGCAAGACTTCCAGAGATTGTGGATTTTGCCACCCGCAAAGAAATGAGTGTGGTCACCATCGAAGATATTTATGTATACCGTAAAACGGTGATCAGTCAAAATTAATAATCTTATTTAACGTACAGAAAAAGGCTGCTTCCTAAGGAAGCAGCCTTCTTTATTATTAAATAGCAAGTCCGGCGGAGATTCTCTCCGCCGGACTGTTTTTTATGCATTATAAACTTCCTTAAACTTGGCCGCAAGTTCGTCCAAATAATGGCGCTGTACATATACACTTTTTACCTCTTCGTATCTAGGTGACTTATAGAAAACTTCATGGAAGTCCATACTTCCGTTTCCTACTTTTACAATCTTCTGTACTTCTATATTCAATTTTTTTAATTCATCTTTAAAAACCTGAAATTCATTTTGTATCGTATTCATCTTTTTCATTCTTTTAATTTAACTTTTCTTTTATATATTTATATAACTTCCTTATATACAATACATAATTGTATAACGCAGAATATAATTCTTTAGTATAACTTATAGGCTCAACGTCCTGTTGAGAATCTTCTAAGCTTCCTATCTCTAATTGAGATTAATAACTGTAAAAAATTTGGGATAACCTAACTCCAGCAATTACCATACCAAAACAACAATTCAACAACGAATAAATTTCTGATATTTTTTAAATTATACGGAGAATTTATTGTATTTTAGTTAAAAACATGCTTGAAAATTATGAAATTTTATATTTTATTTCTATTCTTAGTCTTTTCAGTCGGAATATATGGACAGGACTCCCTCGTTACTGCTCCCAACATCACTAAAGACACGAAATTCGGGCTGGCGCTGAGTGGCGGCGGTGCTAAAGGTTTTGCCCATATAGGAATTCTAAAAACATTGGATTCTTTGGGTATCAAGGTAGACTATATTACCGGAACCAGTATGGGAGGGATTCTGGGAGGTTTATATGCTATGGGTTACAGCGGTAAAGAATTGAAAAGTATGATATATTCTACAGACTGGAAAAGGGTTCTCAGTAATAAAATCCCTTACAATAAAGTGAACATCAGTGAAAAAGATGAGTATAATAAATACATCATAGAATTTCCTGTTATTCATGGAATGCCTTCCCTACCCAGTTCCTTTATAGAGGGACAGTATATGTCGGAAGTATTGAATACTCTTACCTTTCCGGCAAAACATATTAACGATTTCCATCAGCTTCCCATCCCCGTAGAATTAACCTCATCCGATATTGTAAACGGCGGGCTCGTTATGCAGAAAGAAGGTTCTCTCCCGCTGGCGATAAGATCCACCCTGGCTATCCCCGCTGCTTTTGCCCCGGTTTATATCAATGGAAGACTGCTTGTAGATGGTGGACTAGACAGAAACTTTCCGGTTCAGGAGGTGAAAAACATGGGGGCTCAATATATTATAGGAGGATATACCGGCTTCAGGCTATTCACCAAAGAAGAAATTGAAAATCCCATGAAAATGATCTACCAGACTCATGCTTTCCGTTCGGTGGAAGATTTTAACCACCAAAAAGAAATGTCCAATATACTGGTAGATTTTGTTTCTCCTTTAAATAACTATACAACCAAAGATTTTAAAAATTATAAAGAAATTATAAAGATCGGTGAACAAACAGCCAAAAAACATCTTCCTGAATTTATAGCTCTTGCCAAGGCTCAGCGCGAGGCAGGAATCACCTATGAGCATAAACTGATAGAGGAAGTGAAGCTTCCTACCATACAATTCACCTATAGTGAAGATAACGGAACACCACTGGACAATCCTTCAGAAGTGGAAAGCATACAAAAATTAATGAATCTGGAAGCAGGAAAATATTATGATGCGGAAACAGTGAATGCAGCCATTGACAGGGTATTCGGGATGAGACAATATGAAAGGGTATATTACACTTATACGCGTGCCGATAACGGACTTATCATGAATATATTCATAAAAAGGAACCGTTCGGCAGCTTTTAAGCTGGCACTTCACTACGATAATGAACAGTCTGTGGGAATTATTGTCAACTATACATACAGGGATTATACAAAAGCAAAATTACGGGCTTTAGCCACCGTAGACATTGCCGAACGTCTGAAGGCCCGCTTACAATTTCAAAAATTTTTAGATAACGGGCTTCGCTGGTGGATAAGTACGGAAGGTAGCATCAGTCATTTAAAAAATAATGATTTGCTGTTAAGGGTAGCTCAAGCAGGAATAGATACAATAAATAACATTTATATCCCTGAACATATTTATAGAAGCATTAATGTAAATACCGCTATCAACTATTCCGTTTCTCCTAATGCTATGGCAGCAATAGGGGTAGAATTCAATTCAGAAAGAATTTACCGTTTACTGGATAAAATCGGACAGGCCGTTACCAGTTTTTATGACAAAAGGATTTATCAGCATACTAATTTTGACCTTTTCTTTAAATTCAACCAAAACAGTTTCAATAAAAGATTTTATCCATCTTCCGGAAATAACCTGATGTTTATTACTAAATATTATTGGGGAGACCGATACAACCTGTATGATCTTGAGAAAATGCAGCCTAATTTATATGACTATTTAACCCCGGACTTTCAGGATTATGTAACTCCCAGGAATCTGATCAGCTTAACTGTTAATGAAAACTATGTACAACCTGTTACTACCAGATTTTCCATCAAAGCAAATGCTTTTTTAGGAGCTCAGTTTTCCCCCAAAAAAATATCTCCGGAAGAAACCCCTTATCTCTTTATCAACCAAAGGTATAATCTGGGAGGAAGCGAATACAATACGGGAGGGTACAGTCCTGAGTTCAATGGTTTCCGCCAAAGAGAAATCCTGGCAGGGTCCGCTGCTAAAGTAGGCATTGATTTCCAATATCAATTATTAAATAATCTCTACATTACTCCTTCCATTCAATACGCTTCCGTAAGTGATGTACTATCTCCTTTTAAAGATTCAGTAAATATATTGGGATATGGATTGAATTTAGGATATGAATCCATATTAGAACCTATTAACTTCAATATTTCAAAGAATAATTACACGGATATATGGAGAGCTTATTTCAGTATAGGCTTCAAATTTTAACCTGATTGATGTAAAAAAGAGAGCAAAATTTGCTCTCTTTTTTTTTATTTTGAATGCTGATTCTGTCCTTCTTCTACTTCCACTTCATGTCTCAGCTGCGCTTTATATAAAGTGGCATAATATCCGTTTTTATCAAGCAACTCCAAATGCTTTCCTTCTTCCACAATTTTCCCGTGTTCCATGACGATGATCTTATCCGCCTTCTCAATCGTTGAAAGCCTGTGGGCAATGATGATGGAGGTTCTGTTTTTTGTAATTTTTTCTGTGGCCCTTTGGATCAGTTTTTCACTTTCATGATCAATGGAAGAAGTGGCTTCATCCAAAATCAGAATCTTAGGATCGGACAGGTAAGCTCTCAAAAAGGACAACAGCTGACGCTGCCCTAAAGAAATGGATGAACCTCTTTCACTTACCACATAGTCATAACCTCCCGGAAGTCTTTCAATAAACTCATCCACCTCAATTTCCCTGGCACCCGCTTTTATTTTATCCAACGTAATCGTTTCATCTCCAAAGGCAAGATTTTCAAAGATACTTCCATGAAATAGAAATACATCCTGCAGTACGACTCCAATATGACTTCTGAGATTGTATAATTCATAATCTTTCAGATCCACATCATCAATGAGAATCTGACCGGAATTAATATCATAAAGTCTTGTAATCAAACTGATAATAGTAGATTTCCCGGCACCCGTTGCCCCTACGATAGCTACTGTTTCTCCGGGATTTACTTTAAAATCAATTCCTTTTAAAACTTCCTGCTTATCATCATAGGCAAAACGGACATTCTTAAATTCTATTTTTCCGTCGAAATGGCTCTTCATCACTTTTCCTTCATTAGGCATTTCAAAGTTTTCATCCATTAATCCTAAAACCCTTTCCGCACCTACGATTCCTCTCTGGATATTATTAAACCTGTCTGCAATCTGCCGTAAAGGTCTTATCAGCATTGAAATATATTGAATAAAAGCAATCACTACCCCGGCACTGATGGTAATATATCCTCCATAAAAAAGGATAAACCCGATGAACAGGGAAGAAATCAATTCCACCACAGGGAAAAATAAAGAGAAAATAAATACTGTTCTCAGTAATGCCCCTTTAAGGGTAATATTGATATCATCAAATTTTTTAAATTCCGCTTCCTGCCTGTTAAAAACCTGTATGATAGACATTCCCGCCAGTCTTTCCTGTACAAAAGAATTCTGGATCGCCGTCCAGTTTCTTTCATCTCCAAAAGCCTTTTTCAGCCTTTTCTGGAAAAAACGGGTGATCACTACCATTAAAGGCAGGATGGCAAGCGTGATATAACTCAAATGAACGTTCGTACTGAACATCATCACCAATACGAATATGATCCTTAAAATATCTCCGAAAACCATCAGGAAACCGTCCGTATATACGGTAGCAATAGTTTCCACATCACCTACGGCACGCGTAACCAGTTGGCCGATAGGAGTTTTATCAAAAAAAGATGTTTTGAAGTAAACCAGCTTAGCATACAGCCTCTGCCTGATATCACGAATAACATTCTGGGAGATAAAATTGGAAAAGTAAACCAGAAAAAAGTTCAGAATCGTTTCCGCAAATACCAACCCGATCAAGATATAAATATGCTTCATCATCAATCCCTTGTCCTGCAGCTTCGTAATATCATTATCCACCACTTCCATGGTAAGATAAGGCCTGTAGGTAGAAACAACAGAAAGGATGATAGAAATGATCAGGGTAAGAATAAACCAGGAACGAAATTTCATTCCTATAAAGAATAATCTTTTAATAATAGACCAGGTATCTTGTTTTTTCATTGTCAGAATTGGGGAGGGAATAAAATAAAATTCTCTGCAAAAATAAGACTTTATAATTTTAATGCCTGAATAACCTTCTAAAAAAGACCACGAAAATTTCCGATGACTTTCATTTAAAAAATAAATGGTGATTTTTTAAGCTTAACAATCCTTTTCGGCTAAAGCTCTTCCCCCTTTCCTATTTCTTCGATTTCCAGGATAGGTTTCTGAAGTCTTTCCTTTTCAAATTTTCTTTCCAGGAATTTATAACCACCATATACCACCAGTATGGAAATCAGCCATCCGATGAGGTTCACAAAAGAAAAAGTACTGTAACCTTCTGCATCCAAAGATCCCGGCTGGGTCATTTCTTTGTAAAAGCCATATGAAAAGCCAAAAAGAATCTGGACTCCGAAGTAAATAGCAATGGCAAGAAGTCCGAAATGCCATTTGGTTTTACCAAATTCACCGGCAAGCCCGGCATAGTACCGGTAGGCACCTGCCAGAATGATTATTGACATCATAGTTATTCGTTTTAATTTTTAAAAGTCATATCCTACATCCACCAGAAACAAGCCCTGTGCAGGAGCAGAAGTTCCCGCACTATTACGGTTTTTGTTTTCTATAACCTTACGAAGATCTTCCGGCTGTATTTTCCCGGCCCCTATTTCCACCATAGTTCCCACAATAGCCCTCACCATATTCCTTAAAAAACGGTTGGCAGAAACCGTAAACTTCAGCTCACTGCCGTGCTGCTCCCACTCCGCTTTAAAAATCTTACAGATATTGGTTTTATTATCCGATTTAAGCTTGGCAAAGCTGGTAAAATCTTCGTATTCAAATAAGATCTTACAGGCTTCATTCATCGCATGGATATCCAGCGGACGCTTCCAGTGCTGCCACGCAGAATCTATCGTAAAAGGATTTTTTTCTAAGGAAATATAATATTCATAGGTCCGGTAAGTAGCATCAAAACGGGCATGAAAATCTTCTTTTACCGGAAATATCCTTTTAATGGAAATGTCGGGAGGCAGAAAACTGTTCAGCCTATGGGTAAGCTGATCATCCACAAGCTGCTCCGTATCGAAATGAGCAAATATTTTTTTAGCATGAACTCCCGTATCCGTCCTTCCTGCTCCCGTAGTTTTAATCTTTTCTCTTAAAATCGTTGATAACGCCTTTTCCAGTTCTTCCTGTACAGAATTATCCTTCGGCTGGATCTGATAACCGAAATAATTCTTGCCACAATAAGAAAACTCAATAAAATATCTCAATGCTATAAAATAATTTCACAAAAATACTTTAATTTTATAAAAATAATGAAGTCTTTTTCTGAAATAATTGTTGAAAACTACTTCATAATAACTATTAAATCCTTCCTAAAATTCCTATTTTTGCAAATGTATGAAAAGATGGTACCTCTATCCTTTTTCCCTCGGCTATCATTTTGTTACGGGTTTCCGCAACACGATGTATGATTTGGGAATTTTTAAATCTACAAAATTCAGAACTCCGATCATCAATGTCGGTAATCTCTCCGTGGGCGGAAGCGGAAAATCCCCTATGGTAATGTATCTGGCACAGTTCCTGTCCAAACATTACAGGACCGGCGTGCTTTCACGCGGGTACGGAAGGCTTACCAAAGGCTATGATGTCACAAACTATGACAGCAACTATAAAATGGTGGGTGATGAAGCCATGCAACTGTTTGAAAGATTTAAAAACCGTTTTGTAATTGCCGTATCCGAAGAGAGAGTTCCGGGTGCCAAAAAGGTTATTTCAGATATGGATCTGGGCGTGTTAATTCTGGATGATGCTTTCCAGCATCGAGCTATAAAAGCAGGATTTAATATTCTGATGACAGATTTCAATGATCCTTATTTTAAAGATCATATCCTGCCCGCAGGAGATTTAAGAGAGTCAAGAGCCGGTGCCAAAAGAGCGGATATCATTATGGTGAGTAAATGTCCCGATGAGCTTACGGAAGAAACCAAACGGTATTATATTTCAAGGATTAAACCTACCGGACATCAGAAAGTATTCTTCTCATCCATCGATTATGATGAGAATGTATATGCAAAAGATAAAATATTACCGGATAACAACCTGAATTATTATGATATTCTTTTAATTACCGGAATTGCCAATCCTAAGCCACTTTTGGAGCATCTTTCCAAATTCTCACAAAGAGTAAAGCATATGAAGTTCAGAGATCATCACAACTTCTCTGAAGATGATATTAAAAAAATTGTTGCCGAATATAAAAAGCTCGGTGAATATAAAATTATTCTGACCACAGAAAAAGATTATGTACGCCTAAAGACTTTTGATTATCTGAAAGATATACTTTATTACTGGCCCATCAATGTTATCATTGACAAAAAGGAAGAGTTCAACCAAATCATCCTGGATTATGTTAACAAAAATTAAGGAAACTGCAGACTTTATCAGGAACATTATCCGGGATACACCGGATTTTGCCATTGTATTAGGATCCGGATTAGGAAAATTACAGGATGAAGTAGAAGCCATTCATACTTTAGAATATAAAGAGATCCCCCATTTTCCCCAAACTACTGTGGCAGGCCATGGAGGAAAGCTCATATACGGTATTCTCGAAGGCAAAAAAGTTCTCATGATGAGCGGACGCTTCCACTATTACGAAGGCCACTCTATGGAAACCGTAACATTTCCTGTCAGAATATTTCATCTTCTCGGAATTAAAAACCTTCTTCTTTCCAACGCATCAGGAGGAGTAAATCCTACCTATAAAGTAGCTGATATTGTTATTCTGAAAGACCATATCAATATGATGCCGGAGCATCCTCTCCGTGGAAAAAATATAGACGAGCTGGGCCCCCGCTTCGTAGACATGAGCGAACCTTATCATAAAGGAATGATCGCAGTAGCTGAAAAAGTAGCCCGTGATAACAATATCAATGTTCCCCAGGGCGTATACGTTGCCTTACAGGGACCTACCTTTGAAACCCCTGCAGAATATGGAATGATCAAAATGATAGGAGGTGACATGGTAGGAATGAGCACCGTTCCCGAAGTCATTGTAGCCAAGCATATGAATATGAATGTATTCTGTGTTTCCGTGATTACCGACCTGGGAGGTCCGGATATTGCTTTTCCTGTCTCTCATGAGGAAGTTCTGGATGCTGCCAATAAGGCCATGCCAAATGTAATCACCCTGGTGAAAGGTCTGGTGAAAGAATATCATTAAGTTTTCTAATCATAATGTTTTACTAATTCTATATAAATTGATCCCTATTTGCGTTTCATTTTCTAGATTTGTAAAAAAATTTTCAATGAAAAAACTGCTGATATTTTTAACGATAAGTCTTGCAAGCTTAAGCTATGCTCAGCAAACTCCTAAAGTAATAAAGACCAGTTTCTCAAAAGAAGCACTGAGCCAGAAACTGGAAGATGAAGAAGGAAAAAGCCTTACGGTGCAGGATATTCTTAATCAACATAAGGGAAAAGTTCTTATCATTGACTTCTGGGCAGGATGGTGCCAGGACTGTCTGAAAGCCTTTCCTAAAGCTAAAGAACTGGAGAACAACAATCCCGATATTGATTTTGTATTCTTTTCACTGGAACGTTCCAAAGAAGGTTTTGACAGAAGCCTGGACAGATTTGATATGAAAGAGAAAGAAAACTATTGGTTTGCCAGCGGATGGAAAAACGGCTTCAATAATTATATTGACCTTAACTGGATTCCGCGCTATATGGTAATCGATCAAAAGTCTAATATTGCCAAATACTATGCGATCTCCCCTGAAGATCCTGAAATCCAGTCTACGATTAATTCACTTTTAAAATAATTTCCTGATGATCTTCAGAGAAGCAACCATTCATGACTTACCCATCCTCCTGGAATTTGAGCAAGGAGTTGTTTCCGCTGAAAGACCTTTTAATCTCACCCTTACAGAAGGGGAAATTCATTATTATGATTTAAACTCTTTAATGGAATCTCCGGACTCCGTTTTAATGGTGGCAGAAGAAAACGGCGAGGTCTTTGCCTCCGGATATGCCACCATAAAGAATAAAGAAAAGCCTTATTATAATTTTGAACAATATGCTTACCTGGGCTTTATGTTTGTAAAGCCTGAATACCGGGGAAAAGGAATCAATCAGCTCATTCTGGAACATCTGACAGAATGGTGTAAGACAAAAGGGATCTCCGAGGTAAGACTTGAAGTTTACGACCGGAATGAATCTGCCGTAAGAGCTTATGAGAAAGCCGGTTTTGAACCTTTATTACTGAGTATGAGACGAAAAATATAATTATAATTAAATGAATCCATATCTTTGTGATATGGATTTCCCTTTTTCCATACGAAAGATTATTCATGTAGATATGGATGCTTTTTATGCTTCTGTAGAACAGCATGATTACCCTGAACTAAGAGGGAAACCTATTGCCGTAGGAGGTGAGCACCGTGGCGTAGTGGCAGCAGCAAGCTATGAAGCCAGAAAATTCGGAGTCCGCTCAGCCATGTCCAGCAAAACCGCTAAAGAAAAATGTCCTGACCTCATCTTTGTAAAGCCCCGTTTTCCCAGATATAAAGAGATTTCCCAAAAAATCAGAAGTATTTTCTATGAATATACGGATCTGGTGGAGCCACTGTCTCTTGACGAAGCTTATCTGGATGTTACGGAAAATAAAAAGGAGCTCGAATCTGCCAATCAGATCGCAAGGGAAATCCGTCAGAAAATATTCGAGCAAACCGGATTGACTGCTTCTGCAGGAATTTCAGTTAATAAATTTTTAGCGAAAGTCGCTTCGGATATCAATAAGCCTAACGGACAAAAAACCATCCACCCGGAAAAAATTGAAGAATTTCTTGATGAGCTTCCCGTAGAAAAGTTCTATGGAGTCGGAAAAGTGACCGCCAACAAAATGTATACCCTAGGAATTTTCAAAGGGAAAGATTTAAAGAAAAAAACACTTGAACAGCTTACCGGTCTTTTCGGTAAATCCGGAATATATTATTATAATGTAGTCCGTGGTATTCATAATTCCGAAGTAAAGCCGAACAGAATTCAAAAAAGTGTAGCCGTAGAACGTACATTCTTCGAAGATCTGTTTGATGAGCAGCAGATCGATGAAAAGCTGACCAGTCTCAGCGCGGAACTCCAGCAACGATTACAGAAAAATAATATCCTGGGACGTACTCTTACTTTAAAGATCAAGTATAAAGATTTTTCCCTGTTTACCAGGAGCATAACCAAAGATGAATACTTCTGTACCGAAAAAGATTTTTTCCTGACCTCCAAAAAGCTCTGGGAACTCCGACCTTTTGATAAACCTGTCCGCTTATTGGGACTTTCTCTTTCCCATCTTAATACGGAAGAAAAAAAACAGGTTTCCGTACAGCTGAAAATACAATTTCAGGAGTTTGAGAACGATTAATTGAGATTTTTTCAGTAAATTGTAGGAAATCAAATCCTTATTTATATGAATTCTACGATGATTCAATTTTTCCACTGGTATTCCGAAGGAGACGGAAAGCTATGGAACGAAGCAGAAAAACAGGCAGAATATTTATCTCAATTAGGAATTACTTCGGTGTGGTTCCCTCCGGCGTACAAAGGGACCAGTGGTGGATATTCCATTGGTTACGACGCGTACGATCTTTTTGACCTTGGAGAGTTTGACCAGAAAGGAAGTATTCCCACCAAATACGGAACCAAAGAAGATTATATAAAGGCTATCAAAGCGCTCAAAAAACGCAACATCCAGATTATTGTTGATATCGTTTTAGGCCATAAGGCCGGTGGTGACGAACTGGAAACTTTCAAAGCGGTAAAAGTGGATGAAGACAACCGCGAGAAAGTAATTTCAGAGGTAATTGACATTCAGTCTTATACTAAATTTACATTTCCGGGAAGAGAAAAAAAATACTCCGATTTTGAATGGAATTTCATGTGTTTCAGCGGAGTGGATTATGCGGAGGGAATGGATTCGCATATTTTTAAAATCCAATCTGAATACGGAAACGATTGGGAAGAAATGATTGATGACGAAAAAGGCAATTATGATTACCTGATGTACAACGATATAGAACACCGTAATCCGTATGTTCGTGAAGAGCTTAATCATTGGGCGAAATGGTATTTTGACCAGACTGATTTTGACGGAGTAAGACTGGATGCCCTTAAACATATTTCTTTTGATTTTTATAAAGAATGGCTTACTCTTCTGCGCTCCAATTCAGGAAAGAATATTTTTGCCGTCGGAGAATACTGGGCTCCGGGCTATCTGAACCTGCTTCAAAGATATATCGAGGTTACTGAAGGATGTATGAGCCTATTTGACAGTTCTCTGCAGAATAATTTCCATAATGCTTCCCGTGAAGGAGGTTCCTACGACTTGAGAAAAATTTTTGATCAAACCCTTACACAAGCCGATCCTCTTCATTCCGTAACGCTTGTTGACAACCATGACACACAACCGTTACAAGATCTGGAAGCACCTGTGGAACAATGGTTTAAACCGCTAGCCTATGCTTTAATATTGTTAAGAAAAGACGGCTACCCATGTGTATTTTACCCGGATTTGTATGGCGCTCATTATATTGATAAAGACCGCGAAGGTAACGATCAGGAAATTTTTCTGGATAAAGTGGATGGTATAGAAGAGCTGCTTAAAGCCAGAAAAGACTATGCCTATGGAAAGCAAAAGGATTACTTTAAAGATATCAATTGTTTGGGATGGGTTCGCGAAGGAGATGAAAAGCATTCCGGCTGTGCCGTTGTTTTAAGTAATAAGGATGCCTACCATAAGCCTATGGAAATGGGAAAAAAATATGCAGGAAAAACTTTTTACGATCTGCTGGGTCGATTTGAAGATAAAGTCAAGATCAATGAAAAGGGCTGGGGAGATTTTCCCGTTCCTGCCGGAAATGTGAGTGTCTGGGTCCCTGAATAATTCCTTTCAGGGAAGCACTTTTTTCAGTTCCAGTATTTGGGGGATCTCGGCATCCCCTGCAATAATTCCGGTTCTGGCAAAGTCCGCCCATCTTGCTCTCAGCTTTTTCCCGTTTTCATGAACATATTTCCACGGAACGTCTTTTAAAAGTCCCGCGGTTTTCCACGCGGTTTCATTTCCGAAAATAAGCGGTAAGTCTACACAATGGGCTGCTCCGATATAATTATTTTCAATAGTGGAATGCAGTCTGAAGAGATAAATATTTCCTCCGGCCTTTGCATAGGTTTCCGCAAATACCCTTGCCGGTTTTCCATAGATGTTTTCTGTGGTCAGGCGGATGGTTTTGTCTAATATTTTCTGTCCCCATCCTTTTCCTAAATATTTGTTCATAGACTCTGAGGTCCTGAGATAAAAAGCGGTTTCATCATCATTCATCCCGATTAAGACATCATATTTTTTAGCATTTTCTATCCATCTGGCCACTGTTTCATTTTCTTCACATAGCGGAGGATATCCGTATTGAAGACCAAATGGCATCGCCGCTTTCAGCCCGTACTTCATCATGGAAGGAACCAAAGGCTTGTAGTCCTCCATCATTTTCATTACATCGGTTCCCTCTTTAATCCGGTCTGTTTTCCGGAAAAATTCAGCGGACATCTTCTGTCTTCCATTACGAAGTCCTAAAGGGGCACTGTGGATAATCACCCGTTTGAACAGACCCTCAACTCCCTCTGTAATCATCAGGTGAGCCACCGCATCTCCTCCCGAAGATTGTCCGAAAAGAGTTATATTTTCCTGATCTCCTCCAAAGCTTGTTATATTCGTTTTAATCCATTTTAAAGCTTCAATAATATCAAACAGCCCCAAATTCGGCGGTCTTTTTTCATCATATCCCAAAAACCCGAACATTCCCAGGCGGTATGAAACAGAAACCACAATAATATCCTGTTCTTTTACCCATACACTGGGGTCTGAAGTCGGCAAATCTCCGCATCCTACTTCATAAGATCCTCCGTGAATCCACACTACAACAGGTAGTTTTTTATTTTCATCAATAAGTTCCGGACGGGTAATGGTAAGATATTGGGGAGACTCGTTAACTTCAAAACTATCGACATTGGTTTCTTCGATCATTTTTTCCAATAATGGACTTATATTCTGAGGGCATACGGGAATTTTCTCAGGAATTAAAACATCGACGTCCGAAGGTGAAGACGGAACCGGTTTCTGAAACCTCTCCGAATGGGCATAACGGATGCTCCTGGCCTTAATGACACCATCTTTTTTTAAAGCTGTAATTTTACCAAAAGGAGTATGAAAAACGTGAGTACCTATATTCTGTTGAACCTTCATCTCAAAACCGGGAATTTTTATCTCTTAAAGATAAGCCTGTTTTTTCTAAAAACCGAATTTCCCGCTATAATTTAGTTCAATATTTTATATTCGCTGGGAGATAGGCCCATTTTATTTTTAAATAACCTTGTGAAATGCTGAGGATATTTAAAGCCCAGATCATAGGAAACTTCACTGATGGATTTCTCCGGATCCAGAATTCTTTCTTTAGCCACCTCTATCAGTGTATTGTGAATAAACTCCTGAGCTGAGATTCCAAGTTCTTTTTTAATGAGGTCACCAAAATAATTGGCGGAGAGATTAAGTTTTTCTGCAAAATAATTAACCATCGGAAATCCTAATGTCTTAGGTTTTTCAGATTTAAAGTATTCATTAAGAAGAGTTTCAAATTTATTGATTACCCCTTGATTCACATGATCCCTGGTTACAAACTGACGGTCATAAAAACGCATACAATAGTTAAGAAAGAGCTCGATATTGTTAACGATAAGTGATTTGCTGTGCTTGTCAATGGATTGCTCCAGCTCTAATTTAATGTTGGAAAAGCAGTCCAGTATAATTTCCCTTTCTCTTTCCGAAAGGTGTAAAGCTTCATGGACGTCATAAGAAAAGAAAGTATAATCTTTTATATTTTTACCCAGACCAGTTCCTCTGATAAGATCGGGGTGAAACAGCAGTGCATGGCCGGCTGGCTTTATATAGGACCCATCATTTACGATTCCGTATGTCTGTTCCGGAGCTATAAAAACCAGGGTCCCTTCCTGATAATCGTAATTGTTTTTCCCGTAATGCATATCTCCACACATTACATCTTTCAGGAATACGGTATAGAAACCGAAGGCTCTTGTATACTGACAGATCACATCTGATTTTGAAAAGTCCACCACACTGACCAAAGGGTGCAGCGTTTCATGGTTAACCATTTTGTTATACTCTGCGATTGTTTCTATTTTTTCGACTTTCAGACTTTCCATGGAAAATATTCTTTAACTCCTTCAAAGGTAATATTTTCACTTATTAATTTTCCTGTCTCCTGTAAAAATGGTAAATTATTCTGTAATATATATAAGCAGTAATTATATAAAAGTATCGACTTTTGTAGGGGTACAGAAATTGAAAAAACAACAATAAAAAATAAAGATCAAATGAGTACATTTTCAGTAAAGGCTTATGGAGCCGAGTCGGACATAGCCGATTTAAAAGAAATGAATATTGAAAGAAGGGATGTAACTCCTCAGGATGTGGAAATAGAGATTCTCTATTGCGGGGTTTGCCATTCTGATCTTCACACTGCCCGTAATGACTGGGGAGGAACGATTTATCCGGCTGTTCCGGGTCATGAGATCGTAGGAAGAATTACTAAAACAGGAAGTGGTGTAACGAAATTCAAAGTAGGGGATCTTGCAGCAGTAGGCTGTCTTGTGGATTCCTGTAGAACCTGTGAAAGCTGTAAGCAGGATCTTGAGCAATATTGCTTAAACGGATTTACCGGAACTTATAATGGTCACGATAAACATACGGGAGGGCATACCTATGGAGGTTATTCCGAAAAGGTAGTGGTAGATGAACACTTTGTCCTGAAAGTTCCTGAAAACCTTGATTTGGCAGCAGTAGCCCCATTATTATGTGCAGGGATTACTACATGGTCACCTTTAAGACACTGGAATGTAGGTCCGGATTCTAAAGTAGCGGTTGTAGGATTAGGAGGATTGGGACATATGGCCATTAAGCTCGCAAAAGGATTGGGTGCAGAGGTTACTTTGTTTTCCAGAACACCCGGAAAGACTGAAGACGCTAAACAATTGGGAGCTGATCATGTTATTATTTCCACCAACGAAACTCAAATGGAATCTGTGAAAGGAAAATTCGATGTTATCATTGATACGGTTCCGTATGTACATGATGTCAACCCGTATGTAAGCACTTTAAATATTAACGGAACTCATGTCCTTGTAGGTTATCTGGGAGGTTTAGAGCCTATCTTAAATACTGTTCCTATGATCATGGGAAGAAAATCCGTAGCCGGTTCTGTAATCGGAGGTATTGCGGAAACACAGGAGTTACTTGATTTCTGCGGGAAACATAATATCGTTTCAGAAATTGAGCTTATCAAAATGCAGGAAATCAACCAGGCTTACGAAAGAATGTTGAAAAGTGATGTACGATACCGTTTTGTAATCGACATGAAGTCTTTATAAAATTTTCATCCTTATATATAAAAAAGCATGATCATTCAAACGATCATGCTTTTTTTGTTTTATACTAAAATTTTATTTAAGTGTCCTTTTTAAAACCTTCAATTTTCCATCAACCGGATATTCTATTTTCAGCTTTAATAGTTCTGCTACTAAAGGATAAACATGTACATTATCAAATTCATCTATTACCAGATTATTTTTGAAGCCGGGTCCCCATGCATAGAAGGTAGCTTTCATCTCCGGAACTATTTTAGGATTATAGCCGTGTTTTCCTACTGACGATTTTTTACCTTTTTCGAGGAAGATCTTAGGAGCTCTCGGAATTAAAAGTATCTGCCCTATTCTGTTATATTTATCATCTTTTGAACTGAAATGAAGGTATTTAGGAAGCTTTTTATCCAGGTACACTTCATAATCATCTGTCTTATTATTTTTAAGCTCTTTATACACCGTCTTTACTTCGGCAGGATTCTTCACCACCACTCTCAGTAATGTCTGTGAATTATAAAAATCAAATCGTTCTTTATTGAAAAGGATTGCAGGAATTTCCAACGGCTCTCCTCCATCCACTTGGATCATTCCGTGATCTGATACAAAGATAAAATTCACATTTTTTAAGCCTAAATCTTTTACTTTCTGAACAAGCTCACCGATGGCCTGGTCTATAAGATGAACGGCTGTCTCTGTTTCTTTGGAATCGGGTCCAAAGTGATGTCCGCTGCCATCTACCTCCGGAAAATATAAGGAGATAAAATGCGGTCTTTTATCCATCGGCAGCTTTAACCAGTTGATTACTTTTTCCACTTTTTCAGAAGGAGTAAATTTTTCATGATAAGGGTAATAATAGGTAGGTCTCTTTCCTCCGGCATCACTTGCCGATCCTACCCACATCATGGATGCCGTCACCACCTTATTTTTTTCTGCCAGTCCCCACAGCGGAATACCTCCATACCAACTGCCGTCTTCCGCCGTTTTACGATTATTCAAGGCATATGCTTCTTTTCTTTTATAATCGTAAAAATAATTGTCTATTAATCCGTGATGGGAAGGATACAGTCCTGTAATTAAGCTCCAGTGATTAGGAAAAGTAATGCTGGGATAGCTGGGAAGCATGGCTTTTGCCTGAACGCCTTGCCCTGCCCAATGTAACAGATTCGTCGCATTATATTTTTTGGCATAATCATAACGGAACCCGTCTGTGGAAATCATGATTACATAAGGCTTGGTCTGGGCTTCTATGCTGTTATACCGGTTAGGGATAATAATCTGTGTGGTATCTACCGGTGTTTTCTGTGCACAAAACCAAAGGGAAATAAAAAGAAATACAAAATGGAATCCTCGCTTCATTGTTTAAATTTTTGTGCAAAGGTAATGTCTTACATATTCAGATAGCAAATATGACGTATAAAATATAAATTTTTAATATTAAATTATATTAACAAATTACAAATAAATAAAGAATAAAATTCACCATATAGTTATTTAATTTAAATTTATAATCTGAATATTTCAAATTATATGAATTTTAACCAAAAACATTTATTATGAACAATTTTTCGAAACCTTTATTTAGACTTTTCAGTCTTAAAATGCAATTCTATTCAAATCTTCAAAACTATTTCCAGTGTATAATAGTTTTTATTCTTTTAGGTTCAGCCAGCATTAAAGCTCAGAATCCTACCACCAACTCTAATGGTTCTACACAATTTATAATAGACGATATTTATCAGTCACAACAAGGCCCCAACATTGTTAAATCTTTCTATTATAAATTCTCTGCTAATAGCAAACATTATGCACTTATTCTGAATGGCCGTCTCACCATGGCCATGCTGGATCAAGAACTTTATATTAGCACCCGGGATATGATATCAAATACCCCTCAGCAAGGAAACATATTAAACACCTATGCGCCTAGTCCCAATACTGCTAATATTTATTTTATCTACGAAATAGTATCTGAAGAAATGGTTTCGGCCCAGATCGTAGAAACTGATAGTGATGAAAACTATATTACAAGTAGTCCTATTTATACGATGACCACCCATTCTTTTAACGATACAACAGATGAAAATATATTAAAAATTGACAATGTAGATGATAATAATAGTCTCATGGTACAACAAATGGCTTACTATACCCATCCGGAAGTATCCCGAGATGAAAGGGACATACAATTTAGCCAGCTTGAATGTTTAATTCCAGTTCTATCAATTGCCAATCAGTTTCTCAGCAGACCATGCGACCTTGTTAAGAGTTCTTTAAATTATATTTCAGGGGATAATAATTCAGGTACCTCTAACAATAATTCTTTCAATCCACAAATCACTGAATTAAGCTGGGATCTGACAGATTATATTCTTAGTGGGGAAAAGAATGCCTATTCAGGGTATGCAGCAAGTCAGACCTGCGAGCTTCCGTTACAGACTGTATTTTCAACTCGTAAACCAAGATCTCCGGAGGGAATAGACTGCCTGTATGATGTGACAGAAATATTGACCCCTTATCTTCGATTAACCAACTATGATTTTAATTATTCTCATTTTCAGACCGTAGTTAATAATATTTTAAGCAACGGTAATACCGGACTACGCACTGCAGAAAATGCCAACATTGATGATGAGCTGATCAATGCAGTTAATACCGTTACTATAGAAGCTAATCTAACAACTATTGATTATATGGTCCAGCTCCAAGAAGCTGCCAACTTATATGGTTCTACCATAGCTTTCCAGACTACGGTTGCAGAAAGCATCAACCCCGGCCCTTCTACTTCCCAGGCTTCGACGTCAGAACCTCTCTCCACCGCCATTGGCAACTATGAACTTAGGCTTGCCGGTATGAGTGTCAATCAGTTCCGTCAAACTTATCCGGAAGTAGCTCCCCGAACTTATACTAATGACCAATGGAGCACATCAAGCACTCCCTTTATATCTTACGTTGTAGCAAATCCTAATGCTCAGCAAATACAGGAAGTCATTAATATTCTTCACGGATGGTATCCTCCATCTCTTAATCTTCCGTTTGATGTCCAGAGTGAGCGGCCTACAACGATATCAGAAGAAGCTGCGATTGCTTCAGAGACATTATTAGCCATGGGAGAAGGCCTTTCTTATTCACTTATAGAGTCATTACAATCTAACAATCCTAATAATGTAATCATTTTTGTTTATCATCAGGACCGGCCTGTCTCATTTTTGTTAGGAAATGTAAATACTGAATCCAGAATAGCTTCCATATCATATTCTGTAAGTAATCCTGATAATCTCAGAGTTCCTTATTCAAATACAGCGGTTCGTGGAAGTGGGCAATATGCATTACAGCAATACATTGAATATTGTATTAATAATAATATTAATGTTATCAATTCTTTTGTAGTTACAGAAGTCTCTGCCAGAGTAAAAAGAAAATTCGGGTTTATTCATGAAGATGACGAGCCTGGTGGTGCAGCTGGTTCATTCATGAGAATGAATATCAATAATGCCAATGAAATTATGATTGCAGAAAATCCTATTAGTGGAAATGAAATCAAATTCGTTGGTGATATTAAAAATATAAAAAATATTGTAGTATCGGATGCACGAGGAAATATAGTGTTTAGACGATCAAATCCTTTTACAAATACAAATTCAATTAGTATAAAAGATATTAATCCTGGTATCTATTTTATCAATATGGATGGGAAAACTTATAAAGTTCTGAAGAGGTAATAGAATAAATATTTTAATCAATAAAAATGCCCTGAAAAAATCAGGGCATTTAATCTATATGTGGGTAATCTTACGCTTGCACGTTATTTCCTCCTAATACGAAAGGTTCAACTTCTTTGATTTCACCAAATTGTTGCTCATAGTTTGCAATATTTTGTTGAAGAGCAGTTAAAACTCTTTTAGCGTGAAGTGGAGCAAGGATCACTCTTGATCTCACCTTAGCTTGTTGTACTCCTGGCATTAATTGGATGAAATCTACTACGAATTCAGATGGAGAGTGGTTTACCAATGCAAGGTTTGCATAGATTCCAGCCGCTACCATTTCATTCAATTCGATGTTGATGTTTCCGTCTTGTGGATTTTGATTTTGATTGTCCATGTTGTTGTTAATATTTTTATTTTAAAAGTTTCAGGCCTCTAATTTAGAATTTTAAACTTGAATCCTGAAACTTTTATCTTTATTATTAGTTAATATCTTCGAATTCTTTTTTAGAACCTACGATCACATTCTGATATTCTTTAAGACCTGTACCTGCAGGGATTCTGTGTCCTACAATTACATTTTCTTTAAGACCGTTCAGATCATCAATCTTACCTGCAACAGCTGCTTCGTTAAGAACCTTAGTGGTTTCCTGGAATGATGCTGCGGACATGAATGATTTAGTTTGAAGAGCTGCTCTTGTAATACCTTGGAGTACAGGGGTTGCTGTAGCCGGTAAAGCTTCTCTTACTTCTACTAAAGCCTGATCTTCACGCTTCAATTTGGAGTTTTCGTCTCTTAATTCTCTTGCCGTAATCATCTGACCTGGTTTAAATATTTTAGAATCACCAGCTTCTACAACTACTTTAAGACCGAATACTCTGTTATTTTCTTCTAAGAAATCATACTTATGCTCTAAAGCTCCTTCAAGGAATTGAGTGTCACCTCCATCCACGATAGATACTTTGGTCATCATCTGTCTTACGATAATTTCAAAGTGCTTATCATCGATTTTCACCCCTTGCAGACGGTATACTTCCTGAATTTCATTTACCAGATATTCCTGAACCGCTGTTGGACCTTTAATTCTTAAGATATCATCCGGTGTGATAGAACCGTCAGAAAGCGGTGCTCCTGCTCTTACGAAGTCATTCTCCTGAACAAGGATCTGGTTGGATAGTTTTACCAGGTATACTTTTCTTTCACCAGTTTTCGCTTCTACGATCAATTCACGGTTACCTCTCTTGATTTTTCCGTAAGAAACCACCCCGTCGATTTCTGTAACCACCGCTGGGTTTGAAGGGTTTCTCGCTTCGAATAATTCGGTAACTCTCGGAAGACCTCCGGTGATATCCCCTGCTTTTGCAGATTTTCTCGGGATTTTGATTAAGACTTTACCTGCCTTAATTTTTTCACCATCGTTAACCATTAAGTGGGCTCCTACCGGTAAGTTGTAAGCTTTTTGCTCAACTCCTTTAGAGTCTACCACTTTTAAGGTAGGTACGGCTTTCTTATTTCTTGATTCGGAGATTACTTTTTCTTCGAAACCTGTCTGTTCGTCGATTTCCAATTGGAAAGAAACCCCCTGAATGATATCTTCGTATTCTACTTTACCTGAAGTTTCAGCAATGATTACCGCGTTATACGGATCCCACTTACAGATTACATCTCCTTTTTTCACTTTATCACCAGGTTTTACTGATAATACGGATCCATAAGGAACGTTAGCAACCATTAATGGAGTTCTTGATTCATTGTCTGCAACCAATCTGAATTCCGTAGAACGTGAAACTACTACTTCAGCAGTATTACCGTTTTCATCTTCAGAAGTAATGGTTCTTACTTCGTCCATTTCCACGATACCGTCTCTTCTTGCTACAATGGAAGGATTTTCTGATACGTTTCCTGCAGTACCCCCTTGGTGGAAGGTTCTCAGTGTTAACTGAGTTCCCGGTTCCCCGATGGACTGTGCTGCAATTACACCTACCGCTTCACCCATGTGGATTACTTTACCTGTTGCCAAGTTTCTACCGTAACATTTGGCACAGATACCTTTTTTCGCTTCACACGTTAATGGTGAACGTACTTCCACAGATTCAAGACCTGCTTCTTCTATTCTTTTAGCTAATTCTTCATTGATTACCTGATCTGCTCCCGCGATTAATTCATCGGATTCAGGATCATAGATATTATGAAGCGATACTCTACCTAAGATTCTTTCGGAGATTCTTTCAACGATCTCGTCATTTTTCTTAAGCGCAGTAACTTCTGTACCTCTTAATGTACCACAGTCGTCTTCCGTAATGATAACATCCTGTGCCACGTCTACCAATCTTCTCGTTAAGTAACCTGCATCGGCAGTTTTAAGAGCGGTATCCGCAAGACCTTTACGGGCACCGTGGGTAGAGATAAAGTACTCAAGGATGGAAAGACCTTCTTTAAAGTTAGCTACAATCGGGTTTTCGATGATCTCCGCACCGGTAGATCCGGCTTTTTGCGGTTTTGCCATCAACCCTCTCATTCCGGATAACTGACGGATCTGTTCTTTGGATCCCCTAGCTCCGGAGTCAAGCATCATATATACAGAGTTGAATCCTCCCTGGTCAGATTTCATTCTGCTCATGATCATTTCAGTTAATCCGGCGTTGGTGTTTGTCCAAACGTCGATTACCTGATTATAACGTTCTGTGTCCGTAATAAGACCCATGTTATAGTTAGCTCTAATTTCATCTACATTTTCAACAGCCTGAGCGATCATTTGCTTTTTCTCAACAGGAACCACGATATCTCCAAGTGAGAACGAAAGTCCTCCTTTGAATGCATTTGAATATCCTAAATCCTTCATTGCATCCAGGAACTTCACTGTTGTAGGGAAGTCTGTATCTGCAAGGATTTTACCGATAACGTTTCTTAATGATTTCTTAGTTAAAAGCTCATTGATATATCCTACCTGTTTAGGTACAATCTGGTTGAACAAAATTCTACCTACTGTAGTTTCGATTAGTCTGATAACCAATTCCCCGTTTTCTTTAACCGGTAATTTACATCTTACCTTAGCATTTAAAGAAACTTTTCCTTCTGCATAAGCGATTTCCGCTTCTTCCGGAGAATAGAATGCCAATCCTTCACCTTTGATTTTATGATCTTCTGTAGAGGAAGCTTCTTTGGTCATGAAATAAAGACCAAGAACCATGTCCTGAGAAGGTACCGTAATCGGTGAACCGTTAGCAGGGTTCAGGATATTCTGAGAACCTAACATTAATAGCTGAGCTTCAAGGATCGCTTCAGGACCTAATGGTAAGTGCACCGCCATCTGGTCACCATCGAAGTCGGCGTTGAATGCCGTTGTTACCAATGGGTGTAGCTGGATAGCCTTACCTTCGATCATCTTAGGCTGGAAGGCCTGAATACCCAGTCTGTGAAGCGTAGGTGCCCTGTTCAATAGTACCGGGTGACCTTTCATCACGTTTTCAAGGATATCATAAACTACCGGTTCTTTTCTATCGATAATTCTTTTTGCAGATTTTACTGTTTTTACAATTCCTCTTTCAATCAGTTTTCTGATAATGAACGGTTTGTAAAGCTCAGCTGCCATATCTTTAGGAATACCGCATTCGTGAAGCTGTAAGTTCGGACCTACAACAATTACGGAACGCGCAGAATAGTCTACCCTTTTTCCTAATAGGTTCTGACGGAAACGACCCTGCTTACCTTTCAATGAGTCTGAAAGTGATTTCAATGGTCTGTTTGACTCAGATTTTACGGCAGAAGATTTTCTTGTATTATCGAATAATGAATCTACTGATTCCTGAAGCATACGCTTCTCGTTTCTTAGGATTACTTCCGGAGCTTTGATCTCCAATAATCTTTTCAAACGGTTATTTCTGATAATTACCCTTCTGTAAAGGTCATTAAGGTCAGAAGTTGCGAAACGTCCTCCATCCAACGGAACCAATGGTCTTAATTCCGGCGGGATAACAGGAAGCACACGCATGATCATCCACTCAGGCTTGTTGATCATTCTTGTATTGGCACCTCTTAATGCTTCTACAACATTTAATCTTTTTAAAGCCTCAGTTCTTCTTTGCTTAGAACCTTCATTGTGAGCTTTGTGTCTTAAGTCGAAAGACAATGCATCAAGGTCGATTCTTTTTAATAGTTCCTCAACAGCTTCAGCACCCATTTTAGCGATGAATTTATTTGGATCGGAATCGTCAAGATACTGGTTTTCAACAGGAAGAGTTTCCATGATATCCAGGTACTCTTCTTCTGTCAGGAATTCCATATCTTCAAAATCGGAACCATCCAGTTTTTTGGCAATACCTTGCTGGATCACTACATACCTTTCGTAGTAGACGATCATATCTAATTTCTTGGAAGGTAAACCTAAAAGGTAACCGATTTTGTTTGGTAAAGAACGGAAATACCAAATGTGTGCAATAGGAACTACAAGATTAATGTGTCCGATTCTTTCTCTTCTTACTTTTTTCTCAGTAACTTCTACTCCACAACGGTCACAAACAATCCCTTTATAACGGATTCTCTTATATTTACCACAAGCACATTCATAATCCTTTACAGGACCAAAGATTTTCTCACAGAATAGCCCGTCTCTTTCAGGCTTGTGAGTTCTGTAGTTAATAGTTTCTGGTTTCAGAACTTCTCCTCTTGATTCCTGAAGAATCGATTCCGGTGAAGCTAAACCGATCGAAATTTTATTAAATCTACTTGATTTATTTTTATTTGACATTTGTTAGATTTTAAATTTTGATTTTAGACTTTAGATTAATGCTTTGAATTATAATATTCAAAATTTTAAAAATTTTAAATTATTCTTCAAGTCTTACATCAAGTCCAAGACCTTGTAACTCGTGAAGTAATACGTTGAAAGATTCAGGAATACCCGGTTCAGGCATTGATTCTCCTTTCGCAATAGCTTCATAAGTTTTCGCTCTACCAATCACGTCATCAGACTTCACAGTCAGGATCTCTCTCAGGATATTGGACGCTCCGAACGCTTCCAAGGCCCAAACCTCCATCTCTCCGAATCTCTGACCTCCGAACTGAGCTTTACCTCCTAACGGCTGCTGTGTAATCAATGAGTAAGGACCGATAGAACGTGCGTGCATCTTATCGTCTACCATGTGTCCAAGTTTCAACATATAGATTACTCCAACAGTAGCAGGCTGTGTAAATCTTTCTCCGGTACCTCCGTCATAAAGATAAGTATTACCGAATCTAGGAAGACCTGCTTTATCTGTATATTCAGTGATTTCTTCAAGGCTGGCTCCATCGAAAATAGGTGTAGCGAACTTCAATCCTAATTTCTGACCTGCCCATCCAAGAACTGTTTCATAAATCTGACCAATGTTCATACGGGAAGGTACCCCAAGCGGGTTCAATACGATATCCACCGGTGTTCCGTCTTCAAGGAATGGCATATCTTCTTCACGAACGATTCTTGAAACGATACCTTTGTTACCGTGACGTCCTGCCATTTTATCTCCTACATTCAGTTTACGTTTCTTAGCGATGTAAACTTTAGCCAGCTTCATGATCCCTGCCGGAAGCTCATCTCCGATAGAAATTGCAAATTTCTCACGGTTTTTAACTCCCTGTATGTCATTGTATTTGATTTTGTAATTATGAATTAATTGTTTAACCAATTCATTTTTATCAGCGTCTACTGTCCAGTCCGAACCACTGATATTTACATAATCTTCAACTGAAGTCAATAATTTATGGGTAAACTTCACTCCTTTTCCGATCACTTCTTCTTCAAGGTCATTTTTAACCCCTTGAGAAGTTTTACCGTTTACAAGGATATTTAATTTCTCAATTAAAGTGTTTCTTAAATCATCGAACTTAGCTTTGTAAGTGTTTTCAATTTCTTCAAGCTTAAGTTTTTCTTCAGTTCTTTTCTTTTTGTCTTTAATGTTTCTGGAGAACAATTTCTTGTTGATTACAACTCCTCTCAATGATGAATCCGCTTTTAATGAAGCATCTTTCACATCACCGGCTTTATCACCGAAGATCGCTCTAAGAAGTTTTTCTTCAGGAGTCGGATCAGATTCACCTTTTGGAGTAATCTTACCAATCATGATATCTCCAGGCTTCACTTCAGCACCGATTCTGATCATACCATTCTCATCAAGATCTTTGGTAGCTTCTTCAGAAACGTTCGGAATATCTGCTGTAAGCTCTTCCATACCTAGTTTGGTATCACGAACTTCAAGAGAGTATTCATCCACGTGGATGGAAGTAAACCAGTCTTCACGTACAACTTTTTCATTGATTACGATCGCATCCTCGAAGTTATATCCTTTCCAAGGCATGAACGCAACCACTAAGTTTCTACCCAGAGCCAATTCCCCGTTTTCAGTGGCGTAACCGTCACAAAGCACCTGCCCTTTCTCTACAGTATCTCCAACTCTTACGTTGGGTCTCAGTGTGATTGTTGTACTCTGGTTTGTTTTTCTAAACTTAGTAAGATTGTAAGTTTTAGTAGCGGACTCGAATTGTACTAAATCCTCGTCTTCGCTTCTTTCATATTTAATAGTGATCTTATCTGCATCTACATATTCTACTGTACCATTACCTTCTGCATTGATCAAAATTCTTGAATCTTTAGCAACCTGCTGTTCCAGACCTGTTCCTACAATCGGAGCCTGAGGCTTCAATAACGGAACTGCCTGACGCATCATGTTGGATCCCATCAATGCACGGTTCGCATCATCATGCTCCAGGAATGGAATTAATGAAGCGGAAATACCGGAAATCTGGTTTGGTGCAACGTCGATAAGGTCAACCTGATTAGGCTCAACTACCGGGTAGTCACCATCTAATCTTGCAATAATTCTGTCTGTTTCAAATTCACCGCTATCGCTTAGTTCAACGTTTGCCTGAGCAATTACTTTTTCTTCTTCATCTTCTGCATTCAGATAGATAGGAGCAGCGCTAAGATCGATCTTACCGTTTTCTACTTTTCTATATGGTGTTTCGATGAAACCTAAGCTGTTGATTTTTGCATAAATACCTAAAGATGAAATCAATCCGATGTTTGGTCCTTCCGGAGTTTCAATCGGACAAATTCTTCCGTAGTGAGTATGGTGAACGTCCCGAACCTCGAAACCTGCTCTTTCTCTGGATAAACCTCCAGGCCCCAGTGCAGATAATCTTCTCTTGTGAGTGATCTCCGATAGTGGGTTGGTCTGGTCCATGAACTGAGAAAGCTGGTTGGTACCAAAGAACGAGTTAATTACAGATGTTAAAGTTTTAGCATTAACAAGATCCAGTGGAGTAAAAATTTCGTTATCTCTAACGTTCATTCTTTCTTTAATGGTTCTTGCAATTCTTGAAAGACCTACTCCGAACTGTCCTGCCAACTGCTCTCCTACAGTTTTAATTCTTCTGTTGGAAAGGTGGTCGATATCATCTACCTCTGCTTTGGAATTCACCAACTCAATAAGGTGTCTTACGATAGCGATAATATCTTCTTTGGTAAGAACTTCCGTAGTTTCAGGAATATTAAGTCCTAATTTTTTGTTCAGTCTGTAACGTCCTACTTCTCCTAATGAGTATCTCTGCTCAGAGAAGAATAATTTTTCAATAATTCCTCTTGCTGTTTCCTCATCTGGCGGATCTGCATTTCTTAACTGACGGTAAATATATTCTACCGCTTCTTTTTCAGAGTTAGTAGGGTCTTTCTGTAATGTATTCTGGATGATAGAGAATTCATTGCTGTTTTCCTTGTGGATAAGAATAGACTTCACCCCTGCATCAAGGATAAGATCCAGATGTTCTTTTTCAAGGATTGTTTCTCTATCCAGGATGATCTCGTTTCTTTCAATGGAAACTACTTCTCCTGTATCTTCATCTACGAAATCTTCAAACCATGTGTTCAATACTCTCGCAGCTAATGTTCTTCCTTCTACTTTCTTAAGGGCAGCTTTGGAAACTTTCACTTCTTCGGCAAGGTCGAAAATCTGAAGGATATCTTTATCAGATTCGTACCCGATTGCTCTTAACAGCGTAGTTAATGGTAATTTTTTCTTACGGTCGATATAAGCGTACATTACGCTGTTGATATCTGTCGTAAATTCCATCCAAGATCCTTTGAAAGGGATAATTCTTGAATAGTAAAGTTTAGTTCCGTTGGCGTGGTAAGTCTGCCCGAAGAATACACCAGGTGAACGGTGTAACTGGGTAACGATAACTCTTTCAGCACCATTAATGATGAAAGATCCACTAGGTGTCATGTACGGAACCGGACCTAAATATACATCCTGAACCACTGTTTGGAAATCTTCGTGTTCAGGGTCTGTACAATACAATTTAAGTCTTGCTTTTAGAGGAACTGAATAAGTAAGTCCTCTTTCCACACATTCATCGATTGAATAACGCGGAGAATCTACCAGATAGTCTAAAAATTCCAATACAAACTGGTTTCTAGAATCTGTAATTGGGAAATTTTCCTGGAAAGTCTTGTAAAGAGCTTCTGTCTTTCTGGCTTCAGGAAGTGTATCCAGCTGGAAAAATTCTTTAAAGGAAGCAATTTGGATATCCAAAAAGTCCGGTGTTACAATTTTTCCTTTCGCTGATGAGAAATTAATTCTCGAATTTCCTTGAGTTGTTGATTTTGTTTTACTCATAAAACTTTTAAGAAAGGGTTAAATATTTTGTTTTTTAAAAAATATCAGAAAAAAGAGAAGAAAACTATAATATTCCAGACTTTGATTAATATTTGGCGCTATTAGAACAGTCTTTTATATTTTCATTTTCAGAATCTTATTCCTAACTGCAACACTGGTATATCTTTTCACAGTGTAGTGCAAAATATTTTTCCGTTATACTTTCAGGCTACAATTATCGTAATATTCATAAACACGAAATCCCTTTCATTTCCATGAAAGAGCTGATTTACAATATTTTACTGATTTACAAACAATTATTCGCGCCAAAAGGACTACAAAGTTACAAAAATTTTCTTTCTTACACAAAAAATAAAACAAAAACCCTCCTGATAATCAGAAGGGTTTGAAAAAATCATTTATATAAAATTATGGCCAGTAAGTATCTTGTGGATTTCCACCTCTCACTGTTAAATCTCCCGGATCAAAATTAGCAACCGAAGCATTAGAGTCATATATTCCATATAGAACTACTGCTAAATTGGTTCCTGAATCACGATAGTCTTTTGAATTGAATATCAATCTGTACTTATATTTTTTAGCACCTAAATTATTAAACCATTTAGAGCTGTCTGTAACATTTCCTAAGGTAATATTCATACCTGTCTCACTGTTTTCTGATGCGAAAAGCGCTTTAGGTCCTGCGTGGGCTCCTATTTCCCCGGTAGTAACAGGCTGTCTGTCTCCTGGCTGTAAGTATACATCCAATGAACCTACTCTGCTGTTATTACCTAATGAACCTGTATATGATAGGTAAGCACTTGCAGGGTCTGCTGATGATCTTGTGAAAATAGAATAGTTAAAGCTTGTTCCTGAAATATTTCTAGCCCATACTTTATAATATAATCCAATTCCCAGTGGCTGGAATGTTGAATTATTCTGCATTTCAAGATCAATCATACCATTGTTGGCTCCTGTATATAATGGTCCTGTAGATGCACCGTCATTTCCTGTATTAACAAAAGTCTGCCATACTTTAGGCTTCACATCTATTACTGCTGAACAGCCTAATAATGAATTTGTTAATGTATTGGTAATAGAATAGCTTGCAGTCTGGTTACTTCCTCCATTAGCTCCCTGAGAAACTTCTTCTGAAGTAAGAGGGAATCTTCCGGATGTTGCAGTAACTGATTTTAAGGTAATATTTTGAGTTCCTGTAGAAGTAATATTGATCGTACCACTGTCAAACAGGATTCCATTTTTGTCTTCTGATAATAATCTTATAGGACCTGCAGAAGTTACATTTAAGCTAACAACGATATAGTTAGATGTCGTTAAAGCTGTAGCTACTGTATAATCTCCATATACGGAAACGTTACATGAAGTATATGTTGCAGAACCTGTTGTACCTGTTCCTCCTGTAGCAACAGCCGGTTTCACATAGCTACAAACTTTGGTTCCGTTTGCCGCAACCGAGAAATTGATCGTTGTGGAGCTTGGAGCACCTGATCCGTTTGCTACTGTCACATTCTGTACTCCTGTAGATGTAAATGTACCTGAAGTAGAATAAGTGATCCCGTTATCTGATGTAATCGTGATAAAGTAGCTTCCTACTTGTGTAACATTCACCGGAACCACTACACTGTTAGACGCTACGGAAGATCCCACTGTATATGTATTGGTATCTGCAGCCGGGAACTTGCTACAATCCACTGTATAGGTAGCGAAGGTAGACTGAACCGGTGTTACTGGAGTTGCGTCACACCCCATAGAAACCCAAAGGCTCTTTTTCTCACTCCAATAGTTGAAACAATCTACATCTGTATTATAAATTAAGAGACCATTTACCGTTGGGTTAGCAACTGTGGAAGTCCCATTTGCCAAGATCTGGTCTCTTTGTGCTGTAGTCATCCTCGGAACCAATAGTCCCTTGGTCGTAGAAGTCACATCCAACATGGACTTAGCATTAGGCTGAGCTATTCCAATCCCCACTTGCGAATAAGCAAGGAAGGAAAGTAATATCATCATGAACGAAATTAAATTTTTTTTCATAATTGAGTTATTTTAATATTGCATTTTTAATTAAATCAGAATATAAAGATCCTCTCCACTACTTTACGTAATGCAGGATAAGACTAAGGCCTTCAAATTTTCTATTATTCTCCTGCGATCAGCAGGAAGAAGTATTCAGGTAGATGTTCAGGTTTAAACCTAAAGCAAAATCAATTGATTCATAATTATTTTTTTCATCATTGTGTTTTTAATTTTCAATTTCAATACCAACTGGTGCATTTTGGTCCATAATTATTCTCAGTCACAACAGATACTGTTGTAAGCTAATTTAAAAAGTATTAATGATTGATTAAAGAATTTTGTTTTTTTGAAAAAAGGGAAATTAAAGCTGTGGGGAACTTTTCCCTTCTAAAGGGTATTTATAAAAAAAGAAAATTCTCTCATCATTGTGTGTTTTATCGATTACAAATATAGGTTTTTTACTTAAGAAAAAAAGGGGATTTCCTTAAAAAAAAATTAATTTAATAAATGCCTGAGATAAGAATTATCAATGATAAAATCCTACTGTACAAAAACAAAAAAACCCGGACTAAAGTCCGGGTTTATATGATAATAAGAGAATTATTATTTCAATTCTACTTCAGCACCAGCTTCTTCAAGTTGTTTCTTAAGAGCTTCTGCTTCGTCTTTAGAAACACCTGTTTTGATTGGAGCAGGAGCACCGTCTACGATGTCTTTAGCTTCTTTAAGACCAGCACCAGTTAAATCTTTTACTAATTTAACGATAGCTAATTTAGAAGCACCAGCTGATTTAAGGATTACATCGAATTCGCTTTTTTCTTCAGCAGCTTCTCCAGCACCACCTCCTGATACTACTACAGCAGCAGCAGCTGGTTCAATTCCGTACTCATCCTTAAGGATAGCAGCTAATTCGTTTACGTCTTTTACTGTTAAGTTTACTAGCGTTTCAGCTAAATTTTTTAAATCTGACATTGTTGTAATGTTTTTGTTGATTATTTATTTAATTTTTTGAGTGTAATTATTCTGCACTTGGAGTTTCTTCAGTGCCTTCTGCAGGAGCTTCAGGAGCTTCAGCAGGAGCTTCTTCTACAGCGGGAGCAGCTGGTTCTTCAGCTTTTGCTTCTACTGTTTCAGGTTTATTTTGAAGAGCAGAAAGAACGTTTCTGATCGGAGACTGAAGTAAGCCGATGATTTCACCAAGCATTTCTTCTTTAGACTTAATGTTAGCAAGCGCTCCTAAGTTATTGTCACCAATATAGAAAGTTTCCTGAAGGTAAGCTGATTTTAAAGCCGGCTTTTCTTCTTTCTTTCTGAAGTTCTGAATTAATTTTGCAGGAGCATTTGCTGTATCAGCGATCATTAAAGCAGAGTTACCTTTGAAACTTTCATACATTTCAGAGTAGTCTACTCCATCGATTTGCTCCATTGCTTTTTGTAAAAGTGTATTTTTCACCACTTTTACCTGGATATTATTTTTGAAAGCCTGTCTTCTGAAATCTGAAGTCTGAGCAGCATTCAATCCTTCTAGATCTGCAACGTATACTACTTTAGCATCCTGTAACAAATCCTTTAATTCCTGTATTACTAATACTTTTTCTTCTTTTGTCATTGTCTTTCAGATTTTAGTTTACAGATTTAGTATCAATTGCAATACCCGGGCTCATAGTAGAAGACAAGTAAATGCTTTTCACATAAGTTCCTTTAGCAGCTGTCGGCTTCATTTTAATTAATGTCTGGATTAATTCCTGAGCATTTTCTTTTAATTGCGCAGCATTAAAAGATACTTTTCCGATAGCGGCATGTACGATACCATATTTATCTACTTTAAAATCAATTTTACCTGATTTCACTTCAGATACTGCTTTACCTACTTCCATAGTTACAGTTCCTGATTTAGGGTTAGGCATTAAACCTCTTGGTCCTAATACTCTACCTAATGGTCCTAGTTTACCCATTACAGCCGGCATAGTAACGATAACGTCAACATCTGTCCAGCCGCTTTTGATTTTATCTAAATATTCATCAAGACCTACATAATCAGCACCAGCTTCTTTAGCTTCTGCTTCTTTATCCGGAGTTACAAGTGCTAATACTTTAACATCTTTACCTGTTCCGTGAGGAAGAGATACTACTCCTCTTACCATCTGATTCGCTTTTCTAGGATCTACTCCTAATCTTACAGCGATATCAACAGAAGCATCAAATTTCGCAGTGTTAACTTCTTTTACAAGATTTGAACCTTCTTCAAGGTTATAAATTCTTCCCTTTTCTACTTTGCTTAAAGCTTCTTTTTGCTTTTTAGTTAATTTTGCCATTTCAATAAGTTTTAAGCGTTAGTTGGTTTAGTTCCTGTTACTCTTAATCCCATAGATCTCGCTGTTCCAGCAACCATGCTGATAGCTGAATCTATAGTAAAGCAGTTAAGATCTGACATCTTATCTTCTGCGATTTTTTTAACCTGATCCCAAGATACAGAACCTACTTTGTTTCTGTTTGGTTCCCCGGAACCTCCTTTGATCTTAGCCGCATCCATTAACTGAATTGCTGCAGGCGGAGTTTTAATAACGAATTCAAAAGATTTGTCTTCGTATACTGTAATTACTACAGGTAAAACTTGACCTGGCTTGTCCTGGGTTCTTCCGTTAAATTGCTTACAAAACTCCATGATGTTTACACCTGCAGAACCCAAAGCTGGACCTACTGGTGGAGAAGGGTTTGCTGCACCTCCTTTCACCTGAAGTTTTACCATTTTAAAGACTTTCTTAGCCATTTTTTGTTTTTTAAGTTTGAATAATTAATGAATTTGGAAGCATTTATTATTCAGTAGGTTACTTCTACTCACAAATCGTAAACCTACTTTTTGGACTGCAAAAGTATAAAATATTTTTCAAACTGCAAATGGATGATGCTGATTTTTAGAAAGTTTTTCCAAATCCGGAAGAAAAATAACTTCTTATATCTGAGTTATTTTATGTTTCTTACTATTCCGTATGTATTCAGTAGGTGTGACTCCCTCCACCTGCTTGAAGACTTTATTAAATGTAGACTGATATTTAAATCCTGCCGAAGTAAAAATATGGAGCATTGAGTAATTTTTCAACTCTTCATCATCAATTAATTTTTTCACAAAGTCAATCCTGTAATTATTTACGAAAGCATTAAAGTTTGTATTAGCCCCCAATTTTATGGCACGGGAAATATAAGTTACATTCGTATCGAGAGCATTAGCCAGCTGAATCATAGAAAAATCATTATTACAAAATGGCTTCTGCTCTTCAAAATAGATAAGGATATCTTCATACAGCTTTTCCATCCTGGCATCGTTATTACTGGATCTATCTTCATCCCTACCTATTTCATCTACCTCCAATTCTGGCTTTTTTTTGTAAATGGTAAGCTCTTTATTTTTATACCATTTATAATTGAGAACATTAATCTTCTTATTGAAATAACTTCCCAACACAAATAAATATAATATAGAAACCAATGCAAATAAATTGATAATGATAATACTATTCTCCGGTACTTCCACATGTTTAAAAAGGGGAATCATATGTATATATTTTGACAAAAACAGGGTAGCCGTAATCAGACCGCATATATACAATACCCAATACATAGTTGAGCGCTGAGAATAAAGGTTCATAGAAAGAGGGATAAGAAGCCAAAAGAAGGCAACCGGAGTTTTATCCCAAAAATACATGGCATACAAAAGAAGAAATAGAGAGTTAAATACAATATACAAACTAATAAAAGGTTGTATCTGTCTGAATGTAAATCTTTTGATATAGATATAAAGAAAACTGCTTAAAATTCCTGCAATTAAATTATAGTAAAAAAAGAAAGTCATCTCAAAATAAATATACAATAATGCATGCAAAAACAATATGCATATGATGGATGCCATCATACTCATAATATATTTTTTTAAAATCGAATCCAAAGCAGGATAAATTATTTTCATACTAAAACAGGCTCGTAAAATATGTATTGGCTTTTGTTTCTTTTTTTCGTTTTGTTAAAAGTACAAAAAAAAGTGTTTTTCGATATTCCACTCAATTAAAACATTATGCATCAGTAATTTAAAAACATTCAACACTATTCAGTATTGGACTCATCAGAGTGATTTTTCTCATTTGTCTTCTAAATATCTTTGTAAAAAATGAATTATGAAAAAAAATTTTTTACTCTTAACCCTGTTTTTAGTTACAGGGGTCAATGCACAAGTTGGAATTAATACAGGAACCCCGGACAATTCTGCCAATCTGCATGTAAGCAATGATGCTACCGCTATAAGAGGTACGTTATTAAATCCTGTTACAACAGCACAAAGAAATTCCATCACTTCTCCGGCAACCGGACTTATTGTATACGATACCAATGTAAAGTGTTTAATGACAAATAATGGAACGCCCGCGGTTCCTAATTGGCAATGTGTTGGAGCTGCAGGAAATTCCGGAACTCCCATAGAATATACTAAACATTTCCATTATGCGCTTCCTAATACCATACCGGTAAGTCAATCCGATTTCAATGGCAGATCAGGTACTGTAAATACAACTACACAAACTCTTCTTTCCAACTGGCTGGCTACTAATGATCCGGGCCAGGTAGCGGAACTTCCTATGGTAGATGGTATAAGAATGGATATCGTCTTTCAAACTAAAGGAGGGCCAAACGGAACCTTATACAGACCTCTTATTGTAAATACCAATCCTTCTACTCCCCATAATCTCGTTGGAGTTACCCGAGCAGATATTTCCGGGCTGTACCAATGGCAGGAATCTACTTATCTTCCAGCAAACGGTTATGTAAATGTAGACGCAGATCTTAGTCTCGGTTGGGGATCACAGGGCTTTCTGGAAGTAAGCGTATCTACTTTCCGAATCCTGGGTGATGACGGGGATTTATACCGAGCTACTTTTTACGGATATTATCCATCATCTACCACTTCGGGGGATAAGAACCACATCCATTTAGTATTGGAGAAATTTGGTGCTCAACCCGGAGGTGTTCATAACTAAAGTAAATTAAATATAAACTACGTGTTTCTTTAAAAAATCCGAAAACACAATTAAAATATAGTTCCAAAATGAAAAAGACTACTCTGAGAGTAGTCTTTTCATATTTTATATAAGAAATATTTATACTTTTTCCACTTGCATGTAGCTCAGCTCCATTGGAGTTTTTCTACCGAAGATAAGAACAGATACTTCAATTTTCTTTTTATCTTCAAGGATCTTTTCAACGGTTCCGTTAAATCCATTGAATGGTCCGTCTATCACTTTCACATTCTCTCCTACTACATATGGAATTTCAACATCTGTTGCGAATTCGGAAAGTTCATCCATTCTTCCTAACATTCTGTTCACTTCTGACTTTCTCATCGGAACAGGATCTCCTCCTTTTGTTAAACTTAAGAAAGAAATAACTCCGGGAATATTTTTTATGATATGTGGAATTTCTCCCATCAGGTCTGCTTCTACCATTAAATAACCAGGATAATAAGGTCTTTCTTTTGGAACTTTCTTACCGTTTCTTAGCTGGATTACTTTTTCCATAGGAATAACCACTTGAGTAACGTACTGTTCAAACCCTAAACGTTTGATTTCTGTCTCAATATAGTTTTTCACTTTATTTTCCTGACCGCTGATTGCTTTCAGCACATACCATTTTAATTCGCTCATTTTTGAGAAAATACTTTTTTTAGTTGAACAAGTTAATTAGCATTCCTATTATGTTGCTGATTGCTTTGGAAAACAATTCATCAACTCCAAAGGTAAATAACGCCAAGATAACTGTCGCAATAGTCACTACAATAGTAGAAGATTGCAGATCAGCCCACTTTGGCCATTCAACTTTATGTCTAAATTCGTTATAAGAACCTTTTAAAAAATCTACAAATGAACTCATAATTTTTATTTGCACGGGCACAAGGATTCGAACCCTGATCAACGGTTTTGGAGACCGGTATCCTACCATTGGACGATGCCCGTAGTTAAAAAAAAGCTCCGTAAAGAGAGTTCCTTACGGAAGCTTTTATATTGTTTAAGATGGATTAGTCGATGATTTCAGTTACCTGACCTGCACCTACTGTTCTACCACCTTCTCTGATCGCGAATCTAAGACCCTCGTTAAGAGCGATTGGCTGAAGTAATTCAACAGTGATTGTTAAGTTATCACCAGGCATTACCATTTCTACACCTTCTGGTAAGAAGATCTCACCTGTAACGTCAGTAGTTCTTACGTAGAACTGAGGACGGTATTTGTTGTGGAATGGAGTGTGACGTCCACCTTCTTCTTTAGAAAGGATATAAACCTCAGCTTTGAATTTTTTGTGTGGCTTCACTGAATCTTTCTTAGCGATAACCATACCTCTCTTGATGTCAGTTTTTTCAATACCTCTCAACAATAGACCTACGTTATCTCCAGCTTCACCTCTGTCTAGGATTTTTCTGAACATCTCAACTCCTGTAATAGTAGAAGTTAATTTTTCATCACCCATACCTACGATATCAACTGGGTCACCAGTGTTGATAACACCAGACTCGATTCTACCAGTTGCTACAGTACCTCTACCTGTAATAGAGAATACGTCTTCGATTGGCATCAAGAATGGCTTATCCTGATCTCTTACCGGTTGCTCGATCCAAGTATCAACAGCATCCATTAATTGTTCTACAGTAGCTACCCATTTAGCATCTCCGTTAAGAGCACCAAGAGCAGAACCTTGGATTACAGGAGAGTTATCTCCATCATATTCGTAAGTAGATAATAAATCTCTAAGTTCTAGTTCAACAAGCTCTAATAATTCAGCATCATCCACCATATCAACTTTGTTCATGAAAACAACGATTCTAGGTACATTTACCTGACGGCAAAGTAGGATGTGCTCTCTAGTTTGAGGCATTGGTCCATCAGTAGCAGCACATACTAGGATCGCTCCATCCATCTGAGCAGCACCAGTTACCATGTTTTTAACATAGTCGGCGTGACCTGGACAGTCAACGTGTGCATAGTGTCTGTTTTCAGTTTCGTACTCGATGTGAGCTGTATTAATAGTGATACCTCTTTCTTTTTCTTCTGGAGCAGAGTCAATAGAAGAGAAATCTTTTTTCTCAGCAAGACCCTTATCAGATAATACTTTACTGATAGCAGCAGTAAGAGTAGTTTTACCATGGTCAACGTGACCAATAGTACCAATGTTCAAGTGTGGTTTGTTACGATTAAACGTTTCCTTTGCCATGATTTAAAATTATTTATTTATTGTTTATTCAAATTTTCGGTTTGCAAATATAACGATTTTTTAAATATAGAAAATCTTTTTGTAAAAAAATTCCATATTCCCATTCAAAAAATCACAAACCCAGAGGGGTTACGTTATATTGAGATGCAAATTTACACAAAATTTTGTTGGCAAAAGTGAATAATGAGGAAAAAAAGAAGATAAGTGTCTATCATTTATATCCGTTTTTCTATCATTCCCGACCCGTTATTCCCAGAAATAAACCGACAGCAGATATTAAAAACAAAAAAAGAGCAATATGCTCTTTTTTATACTTCTATTATTTTACTTCGCTGATGCTTATCCGGCAAAAAACATTTCTGAGCTGCCAGCTTCATTCGATTTCTCGACACCATATCATAAAAGAAATCACTGATAAAGAGAGGAATAATTTTCCCCAGGAATGCCAATTTATAAATACCTCCCAACAGGGTTGTAATTTTTAATATAGCCTGTGATTTTTTCAAATAATATTTATCCGGTTTCCAAAGATACATTGTATTGAATTCTTTGGTTTCCAGTCCTCTTTCTGATAAAAATTTCTGGCCAAATTCAGATTGGAGGGATGCAAATAAAAAGGAATCCTTCTTATCTCTTACCATAATCCATTGTACCCAAAAATTGCAAACACCACATTCTCCATCAAAAAAAACGATATGTTTGTCTTTCCAATTTTCCTGCATGACCTTGTTTTTAAATTGTTCTTATATTAAAATTCCCAAGGATATTTATTTTCAATAGGCCTTTTTAAAGGATCTTATAAACAAATAGAGCGCCAGTAAAAATGAAAACCCTATAACGATTATTGATAACATATATTCATTGGTAATAGGGAGCAAAGTTACTATTCTACCTGGTAAAAAACCTACTAAATTTAAATTGAATTTAGCTATGAGAATGATATATAGTATTACAAAAACAATGCCTCCCCATTTATATCGCGGTTGGAATATACTACGGAATATTTTTTTAACACCATTTTTAAAGCCTTCCGGCAGAAGATCTGCAGGAATAAAGAGTGCATACAAGCCCATTGCAAAACTAAAGGATATGTTGAGCATGAAAAGCACATTCAGGTGGAAAAGTAAGGTAAGCAGAAGCATAAACCTGAAATATTTCGGCTTTAAAAAAGCGACAATAAAGGCTACTTCAAAAAGAACCGTGAAATAGTCAAAAAATTCCCAAAATAAAGGGTAAGGAATAGTATCATAAAAATCGGATAACAGCTTATTCCATTCAAAGCCATATCTGTATCTGTAAAAAAAGATCTGACTGTACTGCGTGTCCAGACTAAGCCACCCTCCCAGATATTTAGCAAATCCCGCGGTAAACATTCCGAAGCCAAAAAGCATGCTTATCAGAAATATAGGCCATGATCTGGAAAGAACGTCTGTTTCTTTTTTGGGTTCCGGAAAAAAACTATAGGTATGATTCCATGGGGAAAAAGCCATAATTAAAATGGGCAGGGTATAAATAAAATTATGATTGATTTTTCCAAAGGAATAGGCATAATTGTTAGTTATAAGTACGGTAACCATAAATACGATGGCAAATATTCTTGGCCTAAATCCTATTAGGATCAGCAGGAGACAGGCATACATTATATATTTACAGGCTACAAAAAACCATTTTGGAGGTATACTCTCGACAAAGGATAGCGGACTTATCGGCGGCAGCATGGCACTATTCGGAATATCTGAGATCCAGCTATAATCCGACACCCCCATCCAAAGCAGAAACAGTGAAAAAAATATTCTGTAAAATGCCAAGAACTCATAGCTTGGATGGTAGCTCGTAAATGGAAGTTCTTTTAATTTCTTAATCATTGTCGTTTTTAAATTTAAAATTCAGCAAAGTATCATACTTTACCCTGTTTGTGATTTTTTTATCTTCAATATCAAAATCCTTATTTTCATTCACAATCAGGATTCTGGATATTTCTTTACCAGGGAAATTTTCCTGTAATTTCTGTTTTACATATTTTTCATTTTCTGCCAGATCAACCTTTTTTATATTCCGGTTAAGAATAGATTTTTTAAGGAGATATAATTCCTTCTTATAAAGCGGCAGGGTTTTGATCCTTTCATCTATTACCGGGTATTTTTTAGGAAATAGAAGGTTTTGGAGCAACGTAATCTGTATAGCCTTAGGAATATTTTTGCCCAGGTAATCACTTTTTACGATTGACTCAGTACTTCCATCCTCAAAATAAACCTGAGTGGTGGTTTTGGTAAATGCTATGTATCTTTCTTCTTTAATAGGTAAGGATGCAAATCCTGGGAAATTAAATGAGGGATAGGTCTCTTCCAGATTAATCTTAAAAATTAACTGCAAGGGAAGCATTATACAAAAAAATACAAATACCCACGATACAATTTTCTTATAACGTTCCATATGATTTTATTATATAAAATTATTCTTTAAAGAAAATCAGCTAAAAGGATATTTCTGAATGGTAAAGTAAGGCTCAGGGGGTTCTGAGCAAAGTAAGGTAAAAGTAGTCTTCATCATTTTTATTTATATTATTACTGTTTTTTATTCATTTATATTCATAAAACATTATATATAATTATATTCTACACATAATTCACAAATAGGAATTAATTAAACCAATTATTATAAAATATTTCACAAAATGAATGCTACAAATCTACATCTTTAAATTAATTTTACAAGTAGATAATTCATGTTTTTAATCATGATTTTTTGCCCTGTTGAAAAACCAAAAAATAATGGGGAATATAAGAAGCGTAAGTATGGTGGCTGTTATTAATCCTCCTATGATTACAATAGCCAGCGGCTTTTGAGATTCGGAACCTATTCCGGTGGAAAGTGCAGCAGGTAATAACCCGATAGAAGCCATGAGCGCTGTCATGATGACAGGTCTTGTCCTGGACTTTACTCCATTTAATATGGCCTGATCCAAAAACAATCCGTTTTTTACATTCTGGTGAAATTCCGATATCAGGATAACTCCATTCTGAATACAAATTCCCAGCAATGCAATCATCCCCACTCCCGCAGAAATTCCAAAGTTCATTCTTGTAATATGCAATGCGATAATTCCCCCTATCAATGCGAAAGGTACATTCGCCAGCACCAGGAGAGAATCTTTAATATTTCCGAACAGAATGAACAGCAAAAAGAAAATCATGAGAATACTTACCGGAACTACCTGCGCCAATCTATGAGAGGCTCTCTGCTGGTTTTCAAACTGTCCCGTCCTCCCTATAGAATACCCTTCCGGAAGGTCTATTTTTGACACTTTTTTCTGAGCATCGGCAATAGTGCTTCCCAAATCCCGGTCCCTGATCGAGAATTTCACTCCTATATACCGTTTAATATCATCTCTGTAAATGAATGCCGCTCCATTATCTTTAACAATATTGCTGATCTCCTTTAATGGTATCGTAGTTCCATCCTGAGTAGGAACCATGAGGGAAGCGATATCATTTTCATCTTTTCTGTATTCCTGGGAATAGCGTAAACGGATCGGAAATTTCTTTTCTCCATCAAACATTTCTGATGCCGTTTTCCCACCGAAAGCCATTTCAAGGACAGCCTGTGCATCCGCCGGCATTACTCCGTAAGCTGCCATTTTATCTCTATCCAGTAATACACTTACTTCTGGCTGACCAATATTTTTAATAATTCCCGGATCTTTAACTCCGTCTACATCTTTTATTGATTTTAAAATTTCTTCTGCCAATTCATCCAGAGTTTCGAGATTGTCCCCATAAATTTTTATTCCGTTCTCCGCTTTAAAACCTGCTACCGCTTCTGCCACATTATCGGAAATAGGCTGTGAATAATTGAATGTAATTCCCTGATAGTTCCTTAATTTCCCGTCTATTTCTTCAATTAATTCTTCATAGCTTATCTTACGTTTCCATTCTTCTTTAGGTTTAAGGTTCACCGCAAACTGAACAAATCCAAATCCATTGGGATCTGTCCCGTCGTTACTCCGCCCTGTCTGTGCCAGCACATCCGTAACTTCAGAGAAGCTCATGATGTCCTTCTTCAGAAGATCGGCTGTTTTGAGTGATTCTTTTAAAGAGGAGCTCATCGGCATTTCTGCTGTGATCCAAAGTGAACCTTCATTCAACTGCGGCAAAAATTCGGTTCCTAAGAACTTTCCTGAGAATAGGGTAACCGCAAGAAAAGAGATGGCTACAATTAAGCTTATGCCTTTATTTTTAAAGGTGAAATTAAATCCTTTCATTACCATCCTGTCCCAGAAATTCACAAACGGATTATTCTTTTCTTTTACATTTTTATTGAGAAGGATATGGGATAAAACAGGAACCAGCGTCAATGTAAAAATCAATGCCCCCAATAAGGCAAAACCTAGTGTAAAAGCCAAGGGAGAGAACATTTTACCTTCTACTTTCTGAAATGAAAATATAGGAATAAGCGAGGTAATGATAATTAATTTTGAAAAGAAAATAGCCTTACCCAAGCCTGTTCCCGTCTGTTTGATCCAGCCTCCTTTGGCCATTTTATTAAACCTTTCCATTCCATACTTATGGGCTTTATGGTCGAGCATCACAAAGAGTCCTTCCACCATCACCACAGCCCCGTCTATGATAATTCCAAAGTCTACGGCTCCCAAGGAAAGCAGATTGGCACTCATACCGGCCAATTTCAGGCACAAGAATGCAAAAAGCAACGATAAGGGAATAATAATAGAAACAATAAGCGTGGTTCTCCAATCCGCCATGAAGATAAAAACGATCACCGTTACCAAAATAATCCCTTCAATAAGGTTGTGCATTACGGTGTGGGTGGTAAAATCCATTAGATTATCCCGATCATAGAACGTAACTAACTTTACATCTTTAGGAAGGATTTTTTCGTTAAGCTCTTCGATTTTCGCTTTTACTCCAACCAGGACTTCACGTGGGTTTTCCCCTTTTCTCATCACGACTATACCTTCTACGGTGTCTTCATGATTGTTAAGGCTGGCCTGCCCTACTCTGGGTAAAGAGCTTTCATGAACTTCCGCAACGTATTTTACCAGAACCGGATTTCCGCTATCGTTCTGAATGGTTATATTTTCTATATCAGCCACTGATTTCACCAGCCCTATACCTCTCACTACGTAGGCCTGTCCATTTTTTTCAATGATATCACCTCCTACGTTCAGGTTACTTTTTGTGACTGCTTCATATACCTGGAGCGGAGTTAAATTATATTTATCCAAAGCCCGGGGATCAATGCTTAATTCAAAAACTTTTTCCTGTCCTCCAAAGACATTGATGTCCGCCACTCCCGGAACTCCACGGAGTGCACGGTCTATTACCCAGTTTTGCAAGGTCAGCAATTCCCTGGAGTCTTTTTTCTTACTTTCTATGGTGTATCTGAATATTTCTCCTGTTGGCCCATAAGGTGGCTGTACTTCGGGATCCACCTCATCGGGAAGGCTTACCGTTCTTAGCTGATTATTAACCTGGTTCCGGGCAAAGGTATCGTCTACTCCATCATCAAAAAGAATTTTAACAATGGAAAGCCCGAACATGGTGGTACTTCTTACGCTTGTCTTTTTCTGAACAGGGCTCATGGCCAGTTCTATGGGTGTTGTAACAAACCTTTCCACTTCTTCCGCACTTCTTCCGTTCCATTGGGTAATAATTACAATCTGGGTATTGGTCACATCCGGAAATGCTTCAATGGGCATATTCTTAAAGCTGATAAATCCGGCAATGGCCAATACAGCCACCCAAATAAAGGTAAATGCTTTATTTTTGAGGGAAAATGCAATGATATTTTTTATGAACTTATTCATGGAGAACCTGATAGATTAAGTTTAATTATTAAGTGAACGGTAGATCAACAACTGATTATTGGTAATCACATTTTCGCCTTCGGATAAGCCTTCGGAAACATAGGTAACATCACCTACCTGTTTTAAGACTTTTATTTCTTTTACCTTTAAATCTGCTCTCGAATTAAACACTACTACAAAACTTCTGTTATCATCAAAAATAACCGCCTTAGACGGAACGGTGAGAGCCTGCTCCGTTTCCGAATTCAGGATTTTTATCGTTGCTTTACTTTCGGGAATCAGCAGTCCATTGGCATTATCCAATACTACTCTTGCCTGCATTGAATTGGTTTCGGGATCGATAATCTTAAAGATCTTATCTATTTTTCCATAAAATATTTTATCCGGATAGGAAAGCGTCGATACCTCAGCTCTCATTCCCAGGCTTATTTTATCGATATCCGATTCATTGATGTTCATAATAGCCCACACATTGGTAGTATTGGCTACATCAAAGATATTATCGCTTCTATCGCTTCGCAGCTGCATATCTTTATTGATATTTTTCTGAACGATATATCCGTTGATAGGAGCCACCACGCTGTATATATTTCCTTTTTTAACGTTATATACGGCACTTACGGCATTCGCCCTCTGCAATTGATCCTGGGCTTTCTGAACTTCACTTTTAGCTTCGAGAACGTCTTTTTCGGTATTCAGTTTACCATCGTATAGTTCTTTTGCTACTCTTAAATTATTCTGTGCGACTACAAGATCGGTTTTAGCATCGCTTACATCCTTCTGTATTTCCGCCAGCTCGGTACTTCTTATTGTAGCCAGTACCTGCCCTTTTCTCACATAGTCCCCCAATTCTACATTTACACTCAATACATTCCCTCCTACCAGCGGGTACACATCAATATAACTGTTCTTATCCGCAGATATCTTCCCATAGAAGTTATAATAGTCTTCTATATTCCTCTTTTCTGCTTTAGCTAAAGAAATGGATTTAAGCATGGTATTACTCAGCTCAAATCCTTTTGGATCAGGTTGAGCGTCTTCTTTCTTATTACAGGATAGTAACGTTAGGGCAACGTATAGAAGCAGGATATATTTTTTCATCTTTAGTAGAAAATTTTTGTTTGTACTAATTGATTAAGAAGTTCGGCAGACTGGATCACTTCATTTCGCATTTCATACACCTGAAGAATCGTTTCCCGGTAGCTGTCCATAAAATCAACAAATTCTATAAGGCTGATGTTTCCTCTTCTGAAGTTTTTTAACATCCCGTCATATACCAGATCCAGGTTTTCGAGGTCTTTTGTTTTGAACTGGGATAGCTGTTCATATTGAGTTTTCCAGGTTTGAAAAGCAGCCTCCACTTTGGTTTCAAGGCTTAATCTCTGATAATCTGCATTCTTCTCATTCTGCCGGATGGCATAATTCGCTTTTTCTACATTACCCTGATTACTTTTCCATAAGGGAATGGGAATTCCTATTTTAAGATTGACTTCATTTTTAAAGGTTCCTCCATTTTGATCCCAACCTGCGCCTAGATTCAGATCCGGGACATTTAATGATTTCTGCCATTGAGCATACAGCTTGCTATTTTCAATCAGTTTGAGATTATACTGATAGTCTGCATTATTTTCCAGGGCTTTATTTTTCAGTTCCGTTTCATCTCCAAAAGGCTGTGAAGCGAAAAGGTCCTGCACTTCTGTCTCTGATAATTGAGGTTCTATGCTTTCCCGGACCCCGGTCAATAATTTCAGGGTTTGTTCAAATTCGAGAATATTCTTATTAATTCCAATTTTATCATTACTCAGCTGGATGACTATACTCTGGAGTCTCACCTCATCTTTAAGTGATACATTTCCCTTGGCAGACTGTATTTTGTAGGCAGCCAGCAGTTCATTCATATAACCTAGCTGTTTATTGGTATTCTCAAGCTTTAATTTTTCGTAATAAAGATTATAATAAGTAGTTCTCAGCTGGGTCCTTAAATCTACCAGCAGCTGGGAGAATTGAAGCTGAGCCAATTCTTTGTTGGACTTTGCAAAGGCAATTTCATTTTTCTTTTTACCTCCCATATAGATAAGCTGAGTAATTTCGGCTCCTTTGGCATGTCCTATATCAAAAAGTTTTTTAGCTTCAGGATTATATGCATTAATTTCACCGCTGATCTGTGGCAGTTCCCAGATTTTAGCCTGTAAAATGTCTGCATCAGCCATATTGATATTATATTGTTCGGCCAATAATTGCAGATTATTCTGTTGAAATGCATTTTCACAGTCTAGAAGTGACATCTCTCTCTGAGCCACCATGCACGAAGAAATGATAATAAAAACCCCTGCAAGTTTATTCATTCTGAACAGTTTATTATGCAAAAATGAACGGAAGGAATTAAAACAGACTTAAACAATCCTTAAAAAAAAATTAAAATTCTATTTTATGAATCTTACTGTAAATTTATTAGTATTTTCAAGGGGTGAGGAATAGGAGATCTTTGCCCCATGATATTCCAATATTCTTTTTACAATCCGAAGTCCCAATCCTGAACCGGAAGTATTCTGGGAATTATCTCCTCTCATAAAAGCCTCAAATAATTTAGGCTGTTCTTCCTCAGAGACGGTATTTCCATAGGAAATTACTTCTACCTTTATATCCGCGTCCGTTTCTTTTATCTGAACTTTCATTTCGGAATTATCTGAATAGATGGCTGCATTTTTAAATAAATTGATGAATACAATATCTAAAAGAGACTGAACTCCATTGATGGTAAGTAATGTATCATGAGAAGTATCTTCTGTAATTACAAAATCCATTTTCAGTTCCGGGTAGCTTTTTTTAACCGTTTCAAAAGTTTCAAAAATGACTTCATCAATTCTTACCTCCTCATAAATGCTCTGGATATTTTCTTTATCGAACTTATTCAGCAGAAGTAATGAATTCGTTAAATCCGACAGTTGATAGACATCCTGCTGAATCTGCTTTAATGCAGCCAATGTTTCGGGAGAGTGTTCCTCGAGCTTCATCAGGTTTTCCAACTGAAAAGACATTCTCGTAATGGGTGTTCGTATTTCATGGGAAGCACTGGCCGTAAATTCTCTTTGGGACTGAAAGACATCATCCAGCCGGGCAATCATGGTTTTAAAAGACTGGGCCAGTACGCTGATTTCATCCTCAGATTCTTCCAACGGGAGATGGGTGGTAAGTTTATGTGCTGTAATAGTAGAAACTTCATTATTGAGCTCTTCAAGGGGACGAAGAAACTGCCCTACGAAATAGTAGCTGAAAAGTCCTATTATGAGCGCACTCATCAGATAAGTGGCTACAAGAAGGTATTTGAGATAAGATAATTTGGATTTGCCATTGGTATCATAAGCACTCGTCAGAATATAGTAATATTCCCCGTTGATCATTCTTAAGGCCGCATATATTTCAGGCTTGGTCTCTTCACTATAGATCACCTTTTTTTCATCGAGTTCCTTTAGGAGATCCGCATCCCATGTCACATTTCTGTCTTTTATGGTACTGTAAATTAGTTCCTTATCGGCATTAAAGATCAGTATCTGCTCATTCAGCAATATATTATCGGAATTTTCACTAAAAAAAAGCGGACCTTCTTCTTCAAAGTCTTTGGATTTTGCGATGAAATGGGAAGTAAACTCCAGCCTTTGACGAAATCTTTCTTTAAACTCATCTCTTCTGAAATCATTAAAAGATACATAGATCACAACCATTACAATACCAAAAAGTAATGAAAAAGCAATACTGAGGCTTAATGCGATCTTTCTTTTCAGCGACATTTTATATAGGACTTAAATAGTATCCAAATCCTGAGCGGGTGTGAATAAGTTTAACTTTAAAATCTTTGTCGATCTTCTTTCTTAAGAAATTGATATAGACTTCTACCGTATTGGTATTGGTATTAAAATTATGTTCCCAGACATGCTCGGTAATTTGTTGTTTGGAAACTATTCTCCCCTGGGCTTCTGCCAGATACACTAAGAGTTGAAATTCTTTAAGAGTAAGTGCTATTTCGGTAGTACCCCGAAATACTTTCTGCTCGGTTTTATTGATAATGAGATCGTCTATCCGGATAATTTCCTGATCCACCCTATCTGCAGAGGTTTTCCTTCTCAATAATGAATTGATGCGTAACAGCAGCTCTTCAAACTGGAAAGGCTTTACCAGATAATCATCTGCCAACCGGGTAAAAGCATCTTTTTTATCAGACAGATCTCCGTAAGCCGAAATAATGAATATAGGAGTCACTTTATCAAATGATCGTATCGTCTGACATACATCCAATCCGTTTACTTTCGGAACATTAATATCCAACAGGTATAGATCATAAGTATTTCCTTTGATCTGACGGAGAAATGTTTCCCCATCGTAAATCCTATCACAGGCAAAATTGTTTGATTCTAGGAATTTACTTAATTCTGCCGAAAGAATAAGATCATCTTCCAATAAAAGAATATTCATCAAAAAATTATTTTATACGAATTTAACGAAATTTTTTATGATTAGTATTCTAAATTTTTCAAGTTTATATGCGGAATTTATATAACTTCTATAAAAAGTGTAAAAAGATTATTGGAGGAAAAGTCTTTCCCCAGGATTTGATTGTAATAAAAAAGGTACCAGATTAACTATTAATAGAATTCTTCTAAAACTATTATTATAATTTCAACTTTAAACTTATTATGTAAAGAGAGCCGCAATTCATCCGAAACACATATCTAGCTGATAAACAATTCATTTATCCTTACAATAAAAGTTCAATAAATCCAAATCCTTAAAGATCTAGTATATTAAGTAATCAGGGGTCAGTAACTGTATAAAAATTTTTGGTAAAATTTTTGTAATGCTTGGTAAAATACTTTGAATGCAGGATTTATAAGTAATAATTATTATATAAATCTTTTTTAAACAATATTAAATATAAATAAAACAACAGTAATGAAAAAAACTTTATTATTAGCCATATTATCAATTAGTTTTTTGATAAATGCACAAACTGGCAAAGTAGGGATTAATACAAGTAGTCCCACAGAAAACTTACATGTTAATGGTACGCTAAGATTAGGAAGTCTTCCTACGAACGGAACGGCTAATTCAATTTATACAATTAATAGCTCCACTTCTACCAATGGAACATCCTCAACTACCAAAGATCAAACTTTTACACAGGATAAAATACTTGTAGTAGACGCAAACGGGGTCGTAGGGAAAGCAGATATTCCCACTTTTTCTTCCAGCGGACCTACTAAATTTATATCAGGTATTATTTTAGCCATTTATAATGGCAATAGCGGAGGTATACTGGATCCATCCAAAGTTATAGGCGGAGCCGCAGGGACAACTTATACAGTAGGATCCGGATCTGGGACAGTTACTTTAACGTCAAGAGTAGGAGCTTTATATGCCATTACAGGATCAGGCTATAAAGTCTCCCAAGTAAGCGCAGGTATCTTTGATATTAAATTTGATACACCTTTTACTGAGGTATATTCTTTAAATGCTAACTTATATGATACCGGAACCGGCTCAACTCCAAACAGGACTACGCCTTCCAATTCTCTTAGCACATTGGATCAATTACAAATATCTTATATTGATAACAGCACCATAAGAATAAAAACCGGAAATTCCGCTGGAAATGTAGCAACAAGAAGTTTTACATTCAGTATATCCGGAACATAGTTGATAAATAAATAACCCATTATTTTAGAGGTGTTTTCCAGGCTATCAATTTTAGCAGGAAACACCTCTAATTTTTTTTATAACCTGGAGAATAGCAATAGAAGTCTGTTTTATTTTATTAACTACCCTAAAAGAATTAAAAGCTTAAATTCCTCCGGAGACTTGCTGAAAATGGGTTGAGCTTATTTGTAAACAGTAGCATGAGATATACATTCACAAATCTGCTTGGTAAAATTTAATTGATTTAAATGTTTTTGGGGAAGGTAAACTATATTCTTTAAAACCGTTTACCAGACTGATTAACTTTTTCTTATTTAGTTTTAAATCGGTATTCATGTTGATCTCAAGCATTTCTACCTTTACTAAAACTGACGAAAAATAGGAAAACCCCAATATGGGAAGGTTTTCTGGTTGAGCCAATATCGGGATTTGAACCCGAGACCTCTTCCTTACCAAGGAAGCGCTCTACCCCTGAGCTATATCGGCAAATAAAAAAATCACGCTGATGATAGAGTGATTTTTTGAGCGGAAGACGGGGGTCGAACCCGCGACATTCAGCTTGGAAGGCTGACGCTCTACCAACTGAGCTACTTCCGCAATTTTGTTTTCCAAAACTGTTGGTAAACGCTTTGCAAATCTATAAAAACCTTTATTAACCTGCAAGTTTTTTTCTTAAAAAATATCGTGGGGAGAGCAGGATTCGAACCTACGAAGCCGAAGCAACTGAGTTACAGTCAGTCCCATTTAGCCACTCTGGAATCTCCCCTTGTTATTTTATGTTTTAAACGAGCCTCCAGAGGGATTCGAACCCACGACCCCGAGATTACAAATCACGTGCTCTGGCCAACTGAGCTATGGAGGCTTATTAAACCGATACTAAAAAACACTTCGCTAAGTATCAGTTAAAAAAAAAATCACACCTTACAGTGGAGTGATTTTTTTTGAGCGGAAGACGGGGGTCGAACCCGCGACATTCAGCTTGGAAGGCTGACGCTCTACCAACTGAGCTACTTCCGCAATTTTGTTTCCAAAAATGTTGGTAAACGCTGTGCAAATCTAAAAAAACACTTTTATATCTGCAACTTTTTATAATATAAAATGTGGGGAGAGCAGGATTCGAACCTACGAAGCCGAAGCAACTGAGTTACAGTCAGTCCCATTTAGCCACTCTGGAATCTCCCCTCATGTTTTATATTAAATTGAGCCTCCAGAGGGATTCGAACCCACGACCCCGAGATTACAAATCACGTGCTCTGGCCAACTGAGCTATGGAGGCAATTTAAAAAAGATTTCAAAAGATCGTTGTTCCTTTTTGCGAGTGCAAATATAGAACAGATTTTTTGAAATCTCAAACTTTTTTGCAAGTTTTTTGCAATTTATTTTTTAAGCTAATTCTTTTTTCTTGATTAACAGCTTTTTAGCTGTATCAACACAAAGATCGAGACTTTCTTCAAATGATGTCGTTGTTTTTTTAACAACAATATCATCTCCCGGAACCACCAAAATAATTTCTGTGGTTTTATTAGCCCGATCAGAATTATTTTCTACTTTCAGGAATACTTTACACTCTTGAATCTTATCATAAAAGGTATCAAGCTTAGTTACTTTTTTGTTGATGTGTGCTTCTAGTGGTTCATGAGGAGTTAAACCGATGGCTTGTACTGAAATCTTCATAATTCTTCTTTTTTAGCTGCTCTTGGATGAGCTTGATTAAACACTTTTTTCAATTGTTCAATATTAGCATCTGTATAGACCTGCGTACTTGCAAGACTGGAATGCCCTAATATTTTTTTTACTTTAGAAATCTCTGCCCCATTGTCTAAAACATGTGTTGCAAAGCTATGCCTTAGCATATGAGGGCTTCTTTTTTGTTTTGAAGTTATAAAACTAAGATACTTATTAACTGTAAGATAAACAAATTTCTCTGTGAGTTTTTTCCCTTTTCCGTTAACAAAAAAATAGGATTCATATTCCGTTAGCGGATGCCGGGTCTCAAGATAAGTTTTCAGCAAATCAGATAAATCCTGGGAGATAGGAATATACCTTTCTTTATTACCTTTTCCTATAATCTTCAACTCGTTCCCTTCTATATTTACATTTTCAAATATCAGACCACAAAGCTCAGCTTTTCTTATTCCTGTCTGATATAATACTTCAATAATACATTTTTCCAAAACAGCCGGCAATTCAGCAAATACATGCTCCGTAAGCTCCTGCATTTCCTCCTTAGACATAGGAACCTGCTTTTCAGCATAAAATTTAAGTGAAGAAATAGTTTGGGTGGGAGAAACAGTGATCTCCCCTATTTTTAAAAGAAAAAGATAGAAACTACGAAGTGAGGAAAGTTTGCGATTAATACTTCTTTTGGAAATATTATTTTCACTCAGTTCAACAATAAAATTACGGATTACTTTTTTATTTGCCTTGGATATGTGGTCGGATCCTTCCGTTTTAAGGTAAAAATGAGAAAAATCTTCAAGGTCTTTTTTGTAGCTTGTAATGGTGTGAGGAGAATATCTCTTCTCATATTGTAAATATTCAAGAAACTTTGCGAGCATACTGTAAGTATATAAACAAAAAATTTACTTCTCAAATATAAGTATTTAAGAAGTAAATTGAGTATATTTTCTGAGAAAATTTCTTAAGCCTGTTCTTCTTTGCTTAAAGCTCTTTGTTTGTGAGCAGCTTTTAATCTTGATTGTCTCAAGGTTACTGAAGGCTTGATAAATTGTTGTCTCGCTCTTAATTGACGAACTACCCCTGTTTTATCAAATTTTCTTTTATATTTTTTTAATGCTCTGTCGATGGATTCTCCATCCTTTACTGGAATTATTAACATATTTTACATCTCATTTTGGATTGCAAAAGTATGTATTTTTTATTTAACCACAAAACAATCCTCAAATTTATTCCAGGAAACTTTCTGATATGTGTATAAAAATCCTTATTTTTGTAGTCTTATTTATGGGGTTGACTGGTTTCGACAGCAAGATCAATGGGTAAGTAAGCATGCAGAGAACCGTAGCGCGATCTCTCTAATCCCTTGCTACAAAATTTTAACTGGCAACGAAGAGTTCGCTCTTGCAGCTTAATATCGAAGTATAGTAGATCAAGCGTTTTCCCGAAGATTTAGTAAGGAAGCAAGATGTTCCACAATCGCCCTGTTCTGCGGCGTTTGATTCTGGAATATAGGAATGCAGAAATAAGGTTTTAGAATCTTCGGCTAAAACTCGAAAACTTTAGAAGATAAGCTGAAAGTTGGGTGTCTGCTCTCTGCTTTCAGTCGAAAACCAATAGCAGAATAAGCATGTAGAAAGCTTATGTATTGCTTGTTTGGACGAGGGTTCGAATCCCTCCAACTCCACTTTTTAAACTAAAGAGAATTTGTAAGTTATTGAATTTTAGATAATTACATTTTCTCTTTTTTGATTTTGTACCCAAAGTTGTACCCGAATTTTTGAAATGTACTTTTTTAAATCTGTTTGAATTTAATTAAACTTATTTAAATTTTGAGAATACAATAAGTTATTGTAATAATACAAATATACTACGATTTAAAGTAATGTCCGTTAGATTCAAAATAATCATACATTATGCTCCGTGCTGTTGCTCCCCAATCAATCACAACCCAATTAGGAATATTAAACGTATCATCTTCATATAAGTATTGTACAAAATCTTCATCCGAATTAAATTCGCCGTAATAAAAATTGTTTACATATTCGTATAAGCTTTGAAACTCCATTTTACCTAAACAATCCAAACACGCTTCGTAAATCTCTACTTCATGTCCTGAATCATTGATTTGTTCAAGTACTTCGTAAATATCTTTTGATATATGGCACTCGCTCAATAAACCTAGTTTTTCCAGAATCGGACATTCATAATCCTGAAACATAAATTCGGGGTCTTGTTCATCAGAATGCAATTCATACATTGCTGTAATTAGTTCGTCATAGCTTCCATAGTCGCTAAGATTAAGCCATTTCCCAAATAATGAGCCGTTGTTGTACTTCCTGTACGTTCCTACATAGATACTAGCAGTATCAAGACAATTTTGTAAATTTGCCATGTTAATAAGTTTTAGATGTATTAAAATTTATTGATGTTGCCTAGCAAGTACGCCAATACTTCTAGGCATTTTTGTTTTTATATCGAACCTTGTACACAAAGAAACAAGGCTTGCTTTTAGTAGTAAAGTACAGAGTAAAGATACGTAAAAAACACGATAACCACCAGCTTTTCAGACACTTTTTACTCAAAACATCAATACTTTTCAAGGTTAGTTAAAATCTTTTTAACCACTCTGAGCGCAGGAAAGTAAAAATAGTCTGAGAAAAACAAAATCCAAGCATAGGGGACACTACAAAAAAAAACACCACAACCCACACCCAAACCGTTATAGTAGGTACACACCCGATACATATACAAAAATTTTGAGATTTGGTATAGGGGGTATATTTTACGGTAAAAATTTGACGGGTGGTGTAAATAGTAGACCAAGTATTATACATTTTCTGTAACCCTTAATCCGCCTCATTTTATACATATAAAAAGTACTCTTTTAATCTTTATTAGTCAAAGGAAGTACAAAAACAAAGATGGTCATTTAAAAACGACCATCTAATTTATTTATACCAAAAATTTCTAGCAAATATTTTTCTAATAACGGAGAAAGAACTCTATATATCTCCTTCTTATCATCGGGAACATCCTCAGGAGATATTGTTAATAAATACATAATAGCAATTGGAACATTTAATACCTCAGAAATTTTTTCTAAAGTATCAGGACTTGGGCTATACGCACCATTAATCATTTGAGATATTGCAGTTTTGCTTTTGCCTATTTTATCAGCCAATTCTAACTGTGTAATATTTCTACTTTTTAATAAGCCTTTTATTACTTCTCCTATTTTCATTTATATAAATTTTCAATTACTACCGCAATAGCTGCTGCATCCTTTAATAAAGAAAGCCACAATACCGCTATTTCTACGGCTGTTTTTTCTGTTGTATTTTCTTGAATACTATCTTTTATTTGTAATAGCTTAGCTTTATCCTCAATTGATAATTCAGGATTAGCCAATAATATGTCATCAATTGTATTTTTAATTTGTTGGATTTCCATAATGAATAAGAATTAATGTTAGTTATAAAATTGTTACATCTTACTTTTAACATAGATTCTTCTTCATCATCAATATACCTCAAATTAGATTTGATGTTTTTAATCTTATTCCTTTTATCCTGTATTTTATCAAATCTATTATTTTTGATTAAGTAAAGAATAAAAGATTTAAGAAATTCAATTTTTTCCTGTAATTGGCTTAATATGAAAAACTCATTAATCTCTGCTAATATTTTTTCAGCCATTTCTTTTGCAGAACTACTCTGTTTAAAGTATTTAGACCTCTTTAGAATAACAGTACGTTCTCCAATAGAAAATAATTTATGATACGAATCATCAAAAGATGATAAATCTTTTATTAAATTTTTCTTTAAATCTGAATTTATTTTATCATTATTTACCGCCCAACCTTTTATTTCTAAAAATTTATTAAGATTAGATTCACTTTTTATTATACGAACACTAACAGCATTTGCTAAAATCTCTACAGCCTGACGTAGCAAATCACTACTTCTTAGATACTCCATAGTCAAATAATTTAATCAAATTTAAGTAAAACTTAAACATTGGACAAATTTATATCAACAAAAAAAACAAAAAGTTAAACATTTGTTTTTTATCACAATAAATTATAGATATACATTCACAAATACCATTTACTTAAAATATAATCTTTCACAACTCAGAAAACTAAAAGATTACTTACCACTCCGAATCATGATAAACAACACAATATTTTCATACACTCATAAATCAACTTTAAAGATTCGTAAAATTTCATATTTTTGTAGCTGAATTTTATCGAAAAATATAAAGCGTTAGCTTTTATTCTGTTAATAGGAAATCTCGCAAATTAACTAAAGTTACACAGGATAAACAGTTGATGCCTCCACCTATGGCGTGGAGGCTATTCTTGTTTGTGTAACACGGTTTCGCGAGAACCTCCTATTTACAAATTAAGTTTAGTCCTTCACGCTTTCTGTATTATTAATACTCACTTCAGGAGGACGAGTGAATAAAAACATTCACTATGAAAAAGTTTATCCTTTCCGCATCTTTGTTAATCGGAACTTTTTGTTTTTCTCAATCAGTTACTAAAAAGTACAATTCATTTTATGATAGATATGAGTACTTTGACCCAAACGGGAATATGATTAGCTATGAAAAGTATAACAGCTTAGCTAAACAATGGGAGATGTACAATGTTGACGGCTCAAACATTTCAAGTAATACCAGACAACCCACACAATATCGTGACCCACAACAATTAAGCATTTCAGGATTAGGAAATGCAATGATAGCAAAGCAAAATAGATATGACAATAATGTTCAGCAAGTTCAAAGTACCGTAAATTCAATCTCTAATCAAATCAATAATTTAAATGTAACGGACGAACAAAGGCAACTTATACATGATACTTTCCAAAAAAGCTGCGTTAATGAAGTAAATCGAACAAGGATTAATTATTCATCAGCCAATGAAACTAATCGTGTTATACAATGGCTATATGATTCTGCAAATACCATTATCAAAAATGTAACAGCTTCTACTAATGTCAGTTCCAGTAGTAATAACAGTAGTAGTTATCAAAACAATTCTTCAAATGATTACAGTAATGATAGTAAAATAAAATCTAATTATGGTAAAACCTTACCTGTTTATAATATTGCTATTTTTGACCATAATAATAAGCGCATAAAAGACGAAACTATAAAAAGTGATTCCTATGTAATTATAAATGATAATCAAATTATGTTTAAAAAAGCTGATGGGGAGCTTTCTTATAGAGATTTAAAAAACAAGGTATATAATGACCGTAAAAAAGGTTATGAATACTCATCAAACTGGGGAGGTGTTTTCATCCAAGAGGATTTAAAATATGTTGAGTTTTTTCAGGGCAGTTTAGCAATCGGAGAAAACTATACTTATTATATAACTCCGTCAGGAAATAGATAGGTAGATGACAATGCTTAATCATCTAAAACCAACATCGGGAAAATTGGGAAAAAACACGTCAAGTTTTGACGTTTTATCGATTTAATTTAGCAAAAATAAAACTTTAGAGAATCACTATGAAGTGGGTTTAAAAAGACTTATTTTTGTAATTAACCACAATATATAATGTTAAAAGTTTATTTTCGTGCCATATTTTTATTTACAGGGACATTAGGATTTTCCCAGATTCCTAACTTTCCTACTTCCCAAGCCCCTACCCCTAGTAGTTTGGGTAACTTTTCAAATCCAAATTATGGAAGTCCAGCAAGGTCTGTTATTCCCTCTGTTCCTCATGGTGGGTTGTACAATTCCAGAAGCTCACAGATTCAGCAACAGAATGCAAAAATGATGGAAGAAGACTTTAGGAAAGTGGCTCAGGAACAGGAACTCAGAAATAAACAGGAGAATTATTACAACCAACAAGCCTTAGAAGATTCTTATTATAACCTGCCTTCATTTTCAGGAAAAGCAGGCACACAATCCTATTATGATGCTTACAATCAATTAGGCTCACTCAATACTGACAATTATTCTATAAGTGAAGCCAATTTTATTGTGGAGAATGCCTATTATGGGAATAAACAAAATTATAATCAGTTTAAATCTGGAATTCAGAAAACAGCAAAACAGCTCTTACAGAAAATGAAAGAGAGAAAGCAGGATACTGAAAGCAATACAGATAAAAACCTCATGATTTTTGAGTACCTATCTAAAGGCATGAAGTTGGGAGGAGTTCAGCATAAAGCTATCAAATATGATTTTGAGGATTATATGGGTGCAAAGGATTGGAATAAGATGTTTGTTTCCAAACTCCTTAAAACAGGCTCTGGGCAATGTCATTCCATGCCTTTGTATTATTTGATGCTGGCAGAAGAAATGAATGCAGAAGCTCACTTAGCCTTTGCTCCCAACCATACTTATGTCAAATTTAAGGATGAAGAGGGGGAATGGCAAAATGCAGAGCTTACCAATGGGATATTTACTACAAGTTCTATTATTCTTGAATCAGGTTATATAAAATCAGAAGCTTTACAGAATGATATTTATATGAAGGAGCAAGATAAAAAAGAGTTATTAGCACAATTTTATGCAGATTTAGCCAATGGTTATGCTCATAAATATGGAATGGATGAGTTTGTAGGAAAAACTTTGGATAAAGCACTAGAATACTCACCAAAAAATATATATGCAAACCTACTAAAATCAACTTTTCAGCAAGCTAAACTGGAGTATGTAGCAGGGCAATTAGGCATTAAAAATCTTGAAAATCCTGAGGAACTACAAAATATCAGATTTTATCCGAGAGCATTGGCACTACTACAGGAGACAAAAGCCCAGTTCAATAATATTGACAATTTAGGCTATGTCCCGATGACTGAAGGGGCTTATGAAGAGTGGCTGGGGAATATGAAAGGTGAAGCCAACAGGCAGAAAAGTGAAGCTCTTGCTGAAAGAATGAGACAAATTAATGCTGAAAAGCAAAAGCAGAAACAACAGGAAACTTTGAGAAAAGCTCAGGAACAAAAGAAAAAAGAATCTCAGCAGTCTAACGAGAAAGCCCAGTATTTCCCAATAGACCCAAAACATTTATAACAATAATGAAAAGATATTTATCTCACAAAACTATATCCTTCGTATTCTTAGTCTTGATATGGCTAAGTTCAGGAACAGTTAAAGCCCAAAATAACCAGTTTTACAATGATGCTTATCAGACCATTGACAACATGTTAAATGATAAGCAAAAATATAGCTTTAAAGATGCTGTGTTCAGTGTTGAGAATGCCTATTTTCAGGGAAAACTTGATACGGTACAGCTCAATAATGAAATCAAATTTTTAACAAAGTTTGCAAAAGCTATCATTGCTAACAGGGATTTAAATTACAAGCAATCTGATAAAGATAAAGTGAGCAAATATGCAGCAATATACTCTATTATGTGCCAGACTTTGCCTATTGCTGTAAAAGACACCGTAATACAGTATAAGCCTTTTAATTATGATTTTAAGGATGTGTTTGGGCATAATGATATTACCAACTTATTTGTATCTAAGTTATTGGCTACGAAGAAAGGGAATTGTAATTCCATGCCTTACCTGTATAAGATTTTGGCAGAGGAATTAGGAGAAACAGCCAATTTAGCCTTAGCCCCGAATCATGTGTACATCAAACATCAAATTAAATCTGATGGATGGTACAATACAGAGCTTACCAGTGGGATGTTTCCTCAGGATTCATGGCTCATGGCTTCGGGGTATATCCATTTGGATGCCATTAAAAACGGTGTGTTTATGAAGGCTTTGAATGATAAGGAAAGTTTAGCATTGTGTTTATTTGATTTAGCACAGGCTTATAACAGGAATTTCCCTGACAATGATGGTGAGTTTGTTTTAAAAACAGTTAACAGGGCAATAGAAATTTATCCAAACTTTGCAAAAGCTCTTATCCTTAGGGCTGAAACTCATAAACAACAGTTTGAAAAGTTGATGGATAAACAGAATTTGACTTCAACTAATCCTGAAAACATAAAAAAAGCTCAACAAGACCCAAAAGCTAAGGAACTAATGGAGCTAATGACACAGGAGTACGGACATATTTATGAAATTGGATACAGGCAGATGCCAGAGGAAATGTATTTGGATTGGCTTGTTTCTCTAAGAACAGAGAGAGATAAATATGAGAATAAAAAATTAATGAATAACTTTACAAAATAACAAATGACTATGAAAAGAATTGTACTGACTGGTTTTGTTCTTCTCACTGGAATTACGCAGGCTCAGGTCAAGAAAACTCAATTAAAGACAAAAAAGGAATGGGTAAATCCTGTTAAACTTACTAAAGAAGAAAGAAACAGACCTTATATGGATGAGGTTTTGAAAACCAGAGATTCCATTACTCCTGAAGAAGCTGAAAGAAGAAGAAAAAATATTGCTATTGGGAATCCTTTTAAAGACCGTGGCTATTATCCTAAGATTGCTACATTAAGTAAAGGAAAATACCTAGAATTTCATGATATGGATGCTGTAGTTAATATTGGCTCCGTAAAGTACAATAAGAAAACCAAAGAGATTACAGAGTTCAGGGAAATAGATTTGAGTGACCCAGATGCACAACCATATTTGGATACAGCAGGGAGATGGTTTTCACCTGACCCTTTAAGTGAGGAGTATTCGAGCTGGTCTCCTTACAATATGGTACTAAATAATCCTATAAGTAATATTGACCCTGATGGGAGACAGGTTTTTACTGATTTTAAACTTTTACAGGATGGTACAGTTACCAGAGTTGACCCAAATGATGGAAGTGAGAAAAGAAATGATGATAGACTATTTGCTACTGACAAAAAAGGAAATGTGACAAATACAGCACCCGTCGTAGTAGATAAAGCTAAACCCACTGATGGAAGTATTATCAGTAGTTTAGCTACTGATTATGGATTACGGGACTCTACTTTTCCAAAAGGAATTAATTTTGGAAGAACTACCGATGCAAAAGATGCTGCTAATGTTTTTACATTTGCTGCAAAAAACTCTAATGTTGAATGGGGATTAGAGGCTTATAAAGTAGGAAAAGGAGTTTCTTATACTGTACTTACTGGACATGACGAAGGACTGACACCTCCTAATTTTCAAAACCAATCTATGTCAAAACTATTATTTGAAATTCATTCACATAAAAATGTAAATGGACCTTCTCCAGTAAATGGACAAACAGACGGAGATTATGGTGTAGCAAGAGATGGTGACAGAATATATTATAAAAGAACAGGAAGTACTAATTATCCTGGACATTACCTTTTCCATGCTCCTAATGGTGGAAAAAACACCTTATGGAAGTATTATTGGCACAATAACTCTAAAGTACAGGTTGGCTCATCAATCAATTTAAAATCTTTAAAATGAAAAAGTTAATAATATTATGTTTATTATTTATATGCTTGTTTTGCTGTAAAAAGAAAAGTAATAATGAACATTTTGTCTCTGACGAAATTTACAATACAATTACGCAGAGCGTAGATGGAATACATAAGGACATTTCTAAAACTGACAATGTTTTTTATGTTTTTAACAGATATGATACTTTGATTATCATGTCTTCAGAAAGTGAAAATATACTTCGTCCAACCTATTCAGTGCAAAAACTAGGATATTTTAATTATAAAAACAATAAAATTATAATTACTAAACCATACAAGGCAGAATTTGACATAATCAATAAAAAAAATAAGTTGAAAAGTATTAATAATGATTTAAAGCCACCTTACTATGATGGAAACGATTATCAAAAAGGGATGGTTTATAAAATTATAGACTTAAACCATCTAAAATTGATTGAGGAAGGAAATTTGATGAAATATTTTAAACCCATGGCTGAATACGAATATCTTCCTCCACCTCCACCAACGGATTTGAAATAATGAGAACAGCAATCTTTTTAGTTTTTATTTTTTTCTCTTTAACATCATGCAGAAAGAAAAAAAACAATACAGATTTAAACGATGATTTATATAATGTTATAATAGATTACCAGAAAAAAAATCCTTTTAAAGAAGCTCCTGAGAATTCAATGTATGTTTATGAAGTTTATTTTTATCAGGATAGCACTCTATCTGTTACTCTAAGTCCTATTGGAGTTAATCTTGAAGAGAAGAATCCCTATGGTATCTATAAAGATAAAACTTTAAAAGCTACCTACATTATAGATAATAGCAGAATTGGAAAAAATCTTGTAAAGAAATATATTCAAAGAGATTTAGATAAGTTTGTTGTAAAGGACTTTGTAATAAATGATGCAATGTATCCAGAGTATATATACAAAATCAAAGGAAAGGAACTAGTATTAATAGATTCTATAAGAGGGAACGTAAGGAAATAGAGACACTACAGCAATAGGGGTGGTGGGTCTTTTTATCTTTAGATTTTAAAAACTAGTTTGCTCTAAAAACCATTTCATTTCGAAAGCTAAATAATAGAATTGCAAACTCTTTTGTTATTTGTTTATTTTTTAATAAATAATTGAGTTCCTTGTTAATAAAGAACTCAATTATTTTTGCTATATTTTTTAAAGTATTAATCCTTTTAAGATGAGTTTCTTTAATAGCTTTAATAATTGCAGTACAATAAATGGCATTAAAAAAATCAATATCTTCTTTAGTAAGAGTTCCATAATTATCTCTAGCTCCATTTTCAACTTCATTTCTTAATTGTTCCATCGAACTCAAAATATTTCCAAATCCTAAAATTTCTTTATGAGTATTCAATCTCGTAACAAATTGATTTGAATTACAGCTAAGTAGAATTACTTTTTTTTCTTTAAATAAGATATTCCCAAATTCTGAATCAATAAAAATATTCTGCGGAAAATCAATGCCTTCTGGACCATATAAACCTGTTGAGTGACCATGCCCAAGAAATAGTATCAAGCTATTTTCAGGTATCGATTTTAACAACTCTAATATTTCATCTTTAGAAGTTTCAGTTGGAAGAAATACATGATAATTTTGAGGAAATTCAGCTTTAAAAACTTCTAAAAAGGATGTTGTTTCATCTAAGGCATGAATTATATAAAAGTCATCCATTTAATTCTGTATAATTTGCAATTGACATTTCAATGAACTCTCTAATAAATTTTAATCCGAGATTATTATTCTCTGAAATTAAATCTATTAATTCTCCTATTTTTTTTCCGTCAAAAAAATCATTTCCTGTATTATGAAAAGTATTACTATCAAAACTTGATAGTGTATTTAATACGATTAATGAAATTGTTTTGTTATTATATATTAAAGTATTAATTTCATTAAATCTTTCTGCTCTTGTACAAAATTTAAGTTTCATTTCCAACAACATACTTAAGAGTTGTTTTGAATTTATTGGGTCTTGTGGATTTTTTTCTATTTCATTTTTAATTTCTCCAATCAATACCTCACTAACTTCCTTTGACTTTCCTGAATATACTAAATATTGTATCTTTTTAAACTTTTCATGTTTATTAACCAATATTTTAATTATTTCAAGTGCATTGATTTCATTGTAATTATCTGTTTTTGGCAACATATTCCAATCTGATGCAATTAGATTAATTTGTAATCCTCTTGTTTTTTCATCAATCATGCTCTCAAATTCTGTAATTTTGAAATTATTAGTTGCAACATCTAAAAAATCGGTTGGATTAATAAAAATCAAATTACAATCAACCCCAGCAACGCTGACATTTGATTTGTTCTGTTGTAATTCGTCGGATTCATCATCAAAAACAATGTAGTTCAATGGAATTTTATTACTTGAAGCCATATTAAATAATAATTTTAAAAGCAGCCCCTTTGAGCTTTTGGTTATTACCTATGAATTCTATTTTTCCATTTGAATTCGCAACACGATTAAAAACATCATACATACCAATACCAGAACCTTTTTCCGTTGATTCTCTAACACCTAATTGAAATATTGATTCGGGATTTTTTACTAATTTTTCTGGGACACCTTGACCATCATCAAAAAAGAATATTACTAACTTTTCTTCTGATTTTTCAAATTCTATAAGAACATTTTTTGCTTTTGCTTTTATAGAGTTTGATATTAAATTATCTAAAATTATATCTATATCAATTGGATTTAAAAGTAGATATTTATCAAATACATTTTGGATTAGTACCGTTATCTTTTTTTGAGTAAGAGGATACATATCCATTAAATATTCATTTATATAAACAGGAAGATTTACTCTTTGTTTTGTATGCTTATAATCGAAATTGGACTTAATAATATTACTAGAAACCTTGAGAGCTTTATCAACATTGTTTTTTATCGCATAAGTTTTTAGCTGAGCTTCTTTTCCTAAATCATAATCAAGAAGTTCAGTAACATACGTTGAGGCATTACCTACATATAAATCAATTGTATGAACCAATTGTTCTGCATCATCACTCAAAGTTTTTCTAGTAGCGTTTAAATATTGATTTTTTTTAGTTTCAATGCTAAGCTTATCTGATAAATCTATATTCTCAGTTTCCTTTTCCTTAACTTTTTGTTCTGCCTTTATTTTTGCAAGTTCTGCTAAAGCTCTTTCTTTTTCCTTTTTTTCAGCAGCCAATTCAGCATTTTTTCTTTTTAGCTCCTCTTCTTGTTGTTTCCTTTCAGCATTCTCACGTTTTTTCCTCTCTTCTTCTGCTTTTTTTTCAGCTTCAATCCTTCTTTTTCTTTCTTCTTCTTCTCTTTTTTGAGCTTCTTCTTTTTCCCGAATGATTTTATTAACGTTTGCTTCTGTTAATTTAACTTGATTCAATAATTTTTCATCATTAGTTTTTTCAGCAATTTTTTCTAAATCTAAGATAAATTTAGGTTGAACTATATCCAACTTTTCATTAACTAGATTGACAAAATCTTTATTATAATCAATTATTTTTATATCAGTGTCATCACTTAAGCTTTTAATTAGATTTACAAAGTCGATTTTACTCCCTAAATTTCCAACAGCATCTTCATAGGTATCTTTATCTTTATCGTTCACTAGTTCTTGACGAAACTTTACTGCAGTATTTGAATCAAGAAAATAGTTCTTTCTACTAAATGCTTCTCCCCAAAGAACTCCGACAACATATCTTTCTAATCTCTTAAATGCCTTATCGTAAAAAATTTCAAAAAGCATTTTTTTTCCTAGTGATTCAACTAAGCCTCCGTCACGACTAGACACTTCTTTAAATTCGTCAAACCTTTCAGTAATTATATCTACTTTTCCAAATAAATCACGAGTTCCTAAAAATCTATTATACCCTTGTTGCTTTCTATTGTCGAGTCTCCAACTGTCATCACCAATATTACCATAGGGTTGTACTCGGAATCCATTTTTAAATAGAAATATATTCCCATAATTAACGGGTTCAATATCCATTAATTTACTAAAATTTATTTTTGCGCTTCTGTTTAGAAAATATAAATTAATTTCTAAGTCATCAATGACAGATTTATATTCATTGGGTTCTTCAATATGATAGATTAAATTCCCTCTATCTAAAATTTTTGTAGAAATTAAACTATTTTTTAGTTTTAATTCTATCTGCGTAGTTTTTAAATCTAATATTTTAAGAATAGTATTATCTATTACCCCATTTACTTTAGAATATTTTTTAGTCAAAATTTCTTTTGCCTCAATTTCAATTGAGAAATCATTTTCTTTTGAAAAGGGGTTAATTAGCTTCTCTAGTGAACGTCTTAATTCCACTAGCTTTTCCTCATCCCATTTTGAATTTAAATTTTTTATTCTTAAAATAGTTCCATGTTTAGATTTTTGAGGAAAATCAGCATTACTTTTAATCTCTTCAAAAGGAATTTGTATCGAATTAAAACTTTCCTTAGAATCTTTATCAAATTCTTCCCAATCTATATTTAATTTATACGTATTGTTTGCATTAATTTTAGATGTTATTAGCTCTAGCCTATTCCCTAATCTATCACAAGAAAATCTACCTACCCCTTTAGCTCCTGCATAAAACCTTCTTGATTTCAAATTACTTAAATGAGAGTTTCGTTTAATATCATCATCTTCAGTCCCATCCTTTTTAGCAGAATATGCAACAGCAAACCATTTATTCTCCAAATCATCTTTAGACATGCCCTTACCATTATCTGCAATAATTATTTCATTATTACCAAATGTAATCTTAACATAATCAGCATATGCATCATACGAATTTTTTACTAACTCGTAAATGGCAATAAAGTCATCAGTAATTAAATCTCTACCAATGATATTTTTCATACCCGTTTTAATGTCAAATCTAAGTAATCCCTTATCCATGTAACATTAATTTTAAAATTTCACCAGCTTGTTCAGCAAACAATGGAGGAATAGCATTTCCAATTTGGGAATATCTAGGCACTTCATATTTACGTAGTTTACCTCCCGTAGTATATTTACCTTGAAATGTATACCAATCTGGAAATGATTGCAGTCTAGCATACTCTCTTACAGTTAATATTCGAGGTTCACAATAATGAATATAATCATCTGGAAGAGTTGTAATTGTAGGGCTTCTGTCGTCCTTAGATAGAGGAATTATAGTATGCTTTTTAATATTATAGTGTAATCTAATATCATTAGAAATATCATAATTACGCCTATTTTCTGTTAATTCTAAAATATTTTTAAATTTTGATATTGTAGTTTTCTGATGCTTTGCAAATCTATGACTATTAGGAATTACAAATTTGTTGTACTTCCGAAGATATTTTTGATATTTAGATATTGCTTCTATGTAAGGGGACGATTTAAATCCAGGAGAATCGGGACATTCTATTTGTCCATTTATTTGAAGTAAGTCAGAAATTGCATCCTCTACAGAATTTTTTAAATTAATTTTTTTTGATTTTAAAAAGCTAAATTTATTGTTTTCTAATTCAGAAAAAAAGTTATTTACAAATTCTTGAGATGATTTTTTTAATTCTTTTTTCACTCCTATTAAAATAAATCTTGTCCGTTTTTGTGGCACTCCAAATTCAGCAAAATTAATAAGCTTGCCTTGAACATAATATCCTAGATTATCTAAACTATTTAAAACTAATTTGGAATAAGCAATACCTTTTTCTTGATTCTTTTTAAATTCAATAGTAAATCCTTTTACGTTTTCAAAAAAAATCAAATCAGGTTTAACTAATTCTACGAATTTTATATATGAATTTATTAAATTATTTCTCTCATCCGATTCATCTCTTCTACCAGCCATAGAAAAACCTTGACAAGGAGGTCCCCCTGCAATTAAATTAATTGTTCCTCTTAGCTTTACTAATTCATCTGAATAAGTCTCAATTATTGAATTTACATCATGTTCCTTAACAGGCAACCACTCTGGCCAATTAAAATGTTTTTTATTTTTTATTAAATTGTAGTGTAGTGTTTTGAAAGCATCTTTATTTTTTTCAATAGCAAAAACTCCATCCCATCCTGCTTGATGTAATCCTAATGATAGACCACCACAGCCAGAAAATAAGTCTATATATTTCAGTTTGCCCATATATACAAAATAAGTAAAAATAAATAATGCTACAAAGATAAATTAATCCTAGAACACTAACTAATATAATAATTAATCACTAGATACGGAATTAAAAACAATAAAACCAACATTTATTTACATTTTAAGTCATATTCCGAGTATAACCAATTTTGACATTGGTTTGTAATTGCATTTTCATTAATTCATTTAAGCCTTTCAATAAAGGGTTCATTTTGATAAATTTTTGAAATAATCTTTTTTTAGTTACCGCCATTTGTACTTGTTCTTCATTCAGGTCTTGTAAAATCTCTGTTTTCAATTTGGCATAATAAGTCTGAACCGTCTTTGGGTCTTTTATAGCTACTTTTGCTAACTTTTTTATCGTCATTTTTCCATATAAATCAAAATCCCAGTTTTTCATTACTTCCAGAAGGTCTGATTGAGTTTTGTTTTTTCTGTCCTGATGAATCTGCCTTATGCTTAATCTTCTTTTGTCTGTGGCTGTTAGGTTCTTAGAATTATCATATAAAAATCTCCTTTCAGCATTTGGAATAGGTTCAGCATCATTTAAGTTTTGATAAATCTTTGCTACTGTTGTTTCAATTTCACTGTTTTCAAGAGGCGGACTCATTTTGCTGTAATTAATTGCATACAGATATTTTAGTATCAAATCTTTGTTTGCTGTTTTGTTGAGAGCAATTAACTGATATGCTATGCTTTTTAGGATATTCTCTCTTTCTCCTTCAACAATTTTTCTGAATGGAACATATATTAATGAATATTTAAGTTTATTCTCCTTACCAAAATCATACAAACCATTTTCGTCAAAAACAATATCATAGTGTTGCAGTAACTCATCTAAATTATTAAATCTCAATTTATACCCAATATAATCATACCCTATTGAATTAGTTTTTATAATAGTACTATATTGGGTACTTTTTTCTGCCGAACTAGCGTGCGCAAGTTCCACAGGTATCATTTCTGCAACAGGAAAAACCTCTACATTATCATTATAGTAAGCATTCGGGTCATGGGATAATACAGTAAGCCTGTCAATTGATACTGCCCGTTTATCAAAAGGTATATCCAACACCTTTGCAATCTCCTGAGTGGCAATCTTGAAGTTAGCAGGTGTCAAACCGTCTACTTTTACTACTAAAGTCAATCCAATATTGGATAAACTTCTCCAATAGGCACACACATAGGCAGTATTGATTTCTAAATCCAGCTCAGTCATGTTATCAACATCAATATACAGATAGCCTGTTGATTCAACTAGATTTTCTCCTTTGATTTGACCTGAAAAGTTAAAATTTATAGTTATTGCAGAAAGTTTATGGATTTTTATTGTTTTATACTCCTCAGAGCCTCGTTCTAAAGTTCGAGCATTCTGCACCAATTCAATATGTTCAGTTGGAGGAGATTTGATAAATTCCACAACTTCTCCGATGTTTTGGAATGAACCTGTAATAGTACGATTGGTACAATGCGATATTTTGTTAATCATAATAAATAATGTTGTTTTAAAAAGGCATAACAAGGAACGTACACAGCTATTTTTGCGATGCCTGAGGATTTTGTTATTGAAAATGCTTTAGTTGATTTTTCGGATGTTTATATTGATAGGTAAGATTGCAGCTCCCAAATAGTTGTTAAATCTTGATAATGATAATAAATATTCTAGTTTTTATTAAATAATTGGATTGTATTTGACATGATAATTGTTACTTTAAATTTGGCACAAGAGATACCCACACAATGCTCGACTGTGCTTTGATTAAACATAAAAGTGTGGTAAATTATTAAGAAATAATTGGGATAGTAAGAATTTCCCGAAGTTTAAGAAACCTGTTTCAATTTTGAAAACACTTCTTCTTTTGAGTAATACACTCGGTTGCCTATTTTGGTGTTTTTCAATGTACCGTCATTATTCCAATGAAACAAAGTTGTCAAACTTACATTTAAAAGTTTTGCTGTTTCTTCACGAGTATAAAACTCTTTTTCCGCTGATTGTACAGGAATAATTTTTTCTAATTCTTCTCTAACTAACTTTTGAATAAACTGACCAAAAGATTCTATATCTATTTGCATCAATTGAATTGCTGAATTTGTCATAATTTTTATTTGTTTAAGATTATGATGCAAAGGTTCAGATAGGGAAAACAGGGAAAAAATAGGGAAAATATTTTTTAGACAAAACAATACAACTATCTGACTATCAGTTATAAAAATTTTAATTATTTTTTATCCTAGAATCGGTTTTAGTTTTTCCCTATTAATTCCTAATGAATATTCAATTTCTGTAAGAAAAGCATCAGTAGTTTTAAAAGTGAAAGGATAGTGTTTACCTTGTGTATTATCAATGTCAATAAAATTTTTAAGATATTGTTGTTTTGCCTCTCTTTTATTATCTGTATTGAATTTAGTAATTTTTTCAAAGGAAGCAATAGTATCAAATTTCTTTCCTTCGACCTCAGAGAAGTAATCAAAAATATAGAAGAAATAACAAAACCTAAAGAAATAAATATCATTTTTGAATTCTACTCCTTTAATACCGTTACTACTATATTTATTTTCTGAAAGTGCATTTAAAATAATTTTTACAGTATCGCTATCAAAGGATTTTGATTGTAGATAGTCAACAAAAGCGGATTTTTCTTTCATAAAAACATCTAATTCATTCTCAAGGAACTTGTTTTCCTGTGAATACACTTTTTCTCCATATCTCTGTAAATTCAGATATTTTAGCTTCATTCCGTAAAGAGAATGTTCTGCATTTAATTCTAAATACTGATATAAATTGACTGCTGTAAGGTCTGCAAATCGTAATAGTTCTGATGCGCTTAATATGTTAAGGTAGTTTTTTAGAGATTCTTCTAAAGAGATAAAAGATGACTGTAAAGAGATTATAGAAGATTCGGCATAAGTAAAAAAAGAACCATCAAGTTGTGGAGTTTGAAATGAATGCTGAAAGAGTAATTTTTCATTTTCATTTATTTGATAATCCAGATATTTTTCACGACTAGAATATTTATTGATAAGAATTGATTCTGATAGCCCATTAACTTCTCTTATAAAACGACTTAAAAAGTTTGAGGCTCTTTTTTGTAAAGAAAATATAAGCGAAGCATAATAACTTATATAAATATTTGGAGATATAATTTTAAGAAGTAAATAATTTTGAAAGTGTTCTGATATGACAGCAGAATTAATTTCGTTTTCATTAATGGGTAAACTTTCAGATTTATGCTTTTGAAGTTGCTGTACTATATTGGTTGTAATAATAATTATAGTTTTAATTACACTTACTATATTATTAATCTCTTCATCATTATATATTTCATCAATAGACCCAATATTAGAAAAATCGACTAATCCGTCATTAACAACTACTGCATTTATATTAAAAAAACGGCTTATATACTCGAAATAATCTGTTATTAATTCTTCTGAACTTTCTATTTTTTGAGGTGACAGCTCCTTCGGGTAAAGAGACAATAAGTCATTTATTGTTTGGGAGATAATTATATTTTTAATATCAATGCCTAAGTCTGGTTGTATAACGTCTAGCTTAGCTATTATATCTCTTATTTCAGGTATATGTGTAGGCTTTTCAACTTCAAAATTTTGTAAAAAAAATTCATGTATGCCATGATATGACACAGGGTCTTCCATAGCTATTACATAAACAATAAAGTCTAATGCAATTCCTCTCTTAGTATCTATTTGAATCATTTATATATTAATATCCTAAGCTATTAAAAATCTTTGCTGTTGATTTTGCTTTTTCAACTTCCGTTTTATTAATGTAAGCCAATAATTGTTTTTCCGTAGTGTGTCCTGTAAAATTAAGCAAATAAGTAGTAGGAATTTTCTCATAAAAGTTAGAAGCAAAACTTTTTCTACCTATATGAGATGTAATAAGTTTATGTTTCGGAAAATTACCAAAAACTTTACGAGTAATATTCTTCCCATCTTTAGTTATTGTCTCTGTTCTACCGTTATATACAATCTCATCTATTTCAGCAATCTCACATACTTCTTTGATATAAAGATTTAGGTTTACATCTGATATTTTTCGGGGAAATTCTCCGTTTCGTTTTGCTAAAATATCTTGGACTTTTTTTAATAAAGGAATTTGCATCTTAGCATTAGTCTTTTGCTGTGTAAATTCAATGTATTTCTGTCCCTCACTATCCTCCACAATCATAGAAGAATTAAACCTCATATAATCACTCACACGTTGCCCTGTATAACAGGAGATAAGTAGCCAATCTCTTGCGTTATCTAAATAATCATATGGCATTTCTTTATGCTCTATTTTATCCAACTCATCAAAAGTTAAGTAAATTGATTTTGGGATATGCTTTGTCGCTTTTTCAACTTCAAATTTCCATAATTCCGCATGCTTATGAACTTCAATATCAAAAGAACCTGCAACTTTACAAATCATTTTTAAGAATTTAAGATTGCGATATGTAGTTGAAATCTTATAACTCTCCTTATTACAATAATCTTCAAAATCAATTCTAAAAGAATTATCTAAATCTTTAAACTTTAATCCTCTAAATGTTTTCTTTCTCATTTTTCTATCCGCTATATATCTTATCATTAATTGCTTAACAACATTAGCTTTCTTAATAGTCGATTCCGTAACACTATCTTTTTTTAAAGAAATATAAGTATCAATAAAAGTAATCACATCATCTGAATAATTACTATCTTCAGGTTTTAAAGTTGTAGGTTCTATAATTGATTTCAGCCATTCTTTTAAATCTACTTCAGGAATATCATTTATGTAACTTGAAATAATATTAGCTTCTAATTGTGAAAGACGAGTGTTTATAGTTTCGGTATCATCTTTATGCATTTTTTTAGACGGCATTTTACACCTTCCCTCTTTCCATTCTTTTGGTTTACAGCTCAAATACGGAACAGGAACACGTATATCAATATCCTTATCTCTAAACTTTGCCCAAATTGTACTTTCTTTATCCGCTACTTTTCCTCTAATAAAAAAACTTACTGATGCCATAATTAAAATGATTAAAATTTAAAGTTGTACCCAAAGTTGTACCCAAAAAATTCAAATATAGTTTAATTTCAATAAATTTAAATTAATTAAACAATCTTAAAAAGCCTTTGTACAAAGCATTTATACATTAATCAAGATTTTAACAGATTTAAAAAGATAGTCCCTCCAACTCCACAATAACCACTGATTTTCAGTGGTTATTTTATTTTTAATACCTTAAACCTCCCATTAATCTTCATTACAAATTCACATTATATATAATCATTACTTTCCTGTACGGTTATTAACATTTATATCCTTTCTTTTACGATAAAACTATCCCCATCCATTTGTGATTTTTATCAGGTAATCTATTTTCCACATTATTAAACATCCAATTTTAACATTTAACGAAAATAAATTAACAAAAACACAATAAAAATGCTAACAATCATATTATCAAATCCATAAGCATAATATTTTTTCATTGAAAACTGGATTTATCATTAAAAAAGTAATTAAACTATCATGTATGCCCGTTAGTACTTGTTTCGTATATACTAAACTTAACATAAAAATTAAATCACATTCCCCAGAATATTAAAAAAATATGTTAAATTAGCGATAAATATTTAAAAAATTCCTAATAATTAACATTCTAAAATAAATAAGTAATGAAGAAAAAGATTTATGCATTTTCATTAATTCTGGTTAGCCTATTTGTCTTCGGACAGGTTGGAATTGGTGAACAACCTATTAAAGGTGCTCTACACCTTAAAGGACAGTTCCCGGCAGATGGTACAGTGAATGACAGTCTTGTAAGAAATGTCGGAATGGTATTACCTAAAATAGACACCTTATCGGACGGAAGCGGTCTTCCGAACGCATTGACTCCTTCAGGAGGCACTGCTATAGAAGGAACTTTAGTTTATGATGCACAAAGTAAGTGTGTAAGAGTAAAAAATAGTGATAACAGCTGGCAGGATTGTTTAGTTGATAACTCATCCATTTCAACTCTGTTTGATTATGATGTATATGGAGGACTCAACGTAAGAGTGAAAAAAGCGGTAGCAGGAAATGATTTCTCTATCGTATTAAACCTTGACGATAATGCAGTATATGCATCAGGACAAAATTCAGTGGGAAAAACCGGAGTAGGAAATACATCAGGAACCACTGCCACTTATTCTTTAATCCTGGCTAAAACTGTAGTGGACATAGGAGCAGGTGATCTTCACGGTCTAGCAGCCAGAACCAATGGAGAACTCTGGTCTTGGGGGGAAGGAGCTAATTACCGCACCGGACATGGTAATACGGGAGATAAAGTTTTCCCCATGAAAGTCAAAGGTTGGCCTGCAACGTTGAAAGCTGTAAGAGTAGAAGGGGGATATTTAAACTCACTTATCCTGACAGATGCAGGTAAAGTATACGGAATGGGAGCTTCATCCGAAGGTACCATGGGAAATGGAATTAATTCTACTTCGGCAGCCAATTCCCTTCAGGTTCCCACCGAAATAGCTAATTTATCTGCTTATACCATGGCAGACATTTCATTGTCAAGATATTCTGCTGCAGGGTTAACCACCTCCGGAGAAATATATGTTTGGGGAAACCAGACTCAGGGAAGATTAGGAACCGGAGCTTCTTCAGGATATATTACGCCCACTCAGATCTTAGCAGGGGAAACTTTTAAACAGGTAGCAATGGGAAGTAATCATGGCTTAGCAGTAACTGCTGACGGAAAGAAATTATATGCATGGGGAGCAACCAGAGCGTATGGAACCGAATCCACTACGTTCTCAGCTTCACCCGTAGATGTTACTTCTTCTATTAATAGCGGAGCCGGACTGGCAGCAGATGAAGAAATTGTCTCGGTTGCAGTATCACGGTTTGATACAACAGCAGCTAATACAGGATCCTGTATTGTGATTACAAACAAAAATATCTATGCATCAGGAAGTAATACCTCTCCTCAGCGTCTCGGTTTGGGATTCTTTACAGGAACTACCGCAGTAAAATATTCCCCGGGATCCAATACTACTTCAGGAGAGAGCCTGTCAGGTTTTGTCCCTATGTATGATAAAGCGATTTATGAAGGAACATTATTCCAACAGGCCTCAATAGGAGTCAATCACTCTTTGATGGTACAAACTATTAATTCTACGGATAACAGCGGCGGTTACGGATATGGTACAGGTAGTGTAAACTATAACCAGCTAGGAGCGGTAAGTACTGGATTTACTTCACTTCCTATTCCCATGCTAATTAAAAAATAAATTAAGATGAAAAAAATAATATACACCTTCTTATTTATACTTGCAATTTCGCCGGTATATGGACAGTTTGGAATTGGAACAGACACTCCACAGGGACAATTAGACATCAACCAGAAAAATGGGAAAAACACAATGGGATTGGTTTTACCTATTGTAGAAAAAGTAGATGTGGACAGTATTTATACGACCATCAATGCTGCAGGTGATGAATCCAATCTAGTGGTTGTTCCTTCTGTAACTACCTTTGATAATCCTTTCCAGACTATAACCATCACAGAAACTGATGATGATGGGGTAACCACTTCACAGGCAATAAGGGCTCCGGTAGATGAAGCTCCTGAGGGAACTATCGTATATGATCAGAGTTTAGGATGTGTAAGATATAAGAAGTCTTCCACACTTGGAGATTGGACGGGTTGTCTTATGGATAAGCAGTCTGTGGAAGATGAAGTTAATTATAACCTTTACGGAGGTCAGGATTTCAAAGTTAAAAAAGTAGCAGCAGGATATTATTTCTCAGTAGCTATCGGTGCTGAAGACGGAGCAGTTTATACTGCAGGGAGCGGTTCAGGATACAGAACCGGACAGGGAAGAACAGGGAACACTCCCTGGACTAACATTCTAGGACAGCCTGCCGTAGATGTTTCTGCAGGATATCAGCATGGAGCTGCCGTATTGGAGAATGGAGATTTATATACATGGGGATATAATACCAATGGACAGACATGTCAGGGAGCTACCTCAGGATATACCACGACTCCAAAAAAAGTAACGATTCCTAATAATGAAAGTGTAATCAGAGTAGAAGCAGGTTATCGTAATACTTTAATTTTAACAGCAAGTGGTAAAGTATATACTTGTGGAAGAAATACGTATGGTCTTAATGCCAATGGTTTAACAAGTGGTACAGTACTAAGCAGCCCTACCCAGATCACAGCCCTGGACAGCCAGGTGGTTACAGAGATCTCTTTAGCTCCGCGAGGTGCAGGAGTAATAACCCAGGATGGTAAAATATACACATGGGGATCCAATGAAGCCTATCGGACCGGATTAGGAACCAGCTCCGGAACTACTTTAACCCCAACTCTTGTTCCTGTATTAGATGCATCGGGTAAGACATTTACTAAACTGGCGATAGGAATAGGAAACGGTATTGCCGTAGCTTCGGATAATACGACGTATGTATGGGGAAGCAGAGCATTGGGAACTACTGCACGAAACACCCCTACTTTAGTAACCGCCACAGAGCTTCCTTTGGATGCAGATGAAAATATTCTATCAGTAGCTGCTGCAAGACATAGAAACGGGCCTTATCTCGGATCGTCAGTATTAGTGGTAACAGACAAGACGGTATACGCCATAGGTAGAAATACCAGCACAGGAACCAACTCAGGAAAACTGGGGATAGTAACCGATGATACAGGTGCGGCTATCGGAGAACAGAATGCAACATTCAAAGAAATTCAATCTCATGCATTGTTTTCAGGAACACCTCCTGCAGGAGCGTCTATAGGATTTACTCATGCACTGATCTCCACAGGACAAAGTACGGAAAACCCTGCAACGAGTAACCTTGGATATGGTAGTGGATATAACAACTACCGCCAGCTGGGAACTACTGCTAATCGTAGAGTCTTTACGACATTGAAAAAATAATAATTACAAAGCGATCAAAATGAAATACAATATATCAAGAAGAAAATTATATACCCTTCCTTTTCTTTTAATAGGGACATGGTTCTTCGGACAGGTGGGAATAGGAACACTGACTCCTAAAGGAGTTCTGCATGTGGAAAGTAATACCATGGGAGTTGTTCTTCCTAAGGTTGACAATGCAGCAGATGTAGTAACTCCTAATGACAGTACAGCAGTAGAAGCTACTTTTGTGTATGATCTGGCAGAGAAATGTACCAAGTTTAAAAAAGCAGCTCAATGGTCAGACTGTCTTTTGGATGATTCGGGAGTCAGAAATTCAGTATCCAGCATTTTAAGTGTAGGAACGGAATTTAAAGTAAAGAAAGCTTCGGCAGGATATCAGCATACCCTTATGATCGGGCAGGATGATAATGCTTTATATGTAGCAGGAGATAATTCCGATGGTAGAACAGGATTAGGACGTACCAGTGGGAATACAGGTTCATTCTTATTAAACTTTGCTTCTCCGCTGGCAGACGCTTCGGCAGGACAAATCCATTCTATAGCAGCTACTGTTACAGGAGAAGTCTGGGCATGGGGTGATAATAATGTTTACAGAACAGGATTAGGAATAAACACCGGAGATACCGGATTACCTTCAAAAGTAGCTGGTTTCGGTACTTCTGAAACGTTCGGCAGAGCTATAAAAGTACAGGCAGGAGGTCAGAACTCTTATGTCCTGACTGAGGATGGAAAAGTATATGGTGTAGGAGGTGCCACAGGTACGAGTGCTGCGGGACCCGGAACAGGAGCTGCCGCCACTGCCTTTACAGAGGTAAGTATCGCCGAAACCGTAGCTGACATCTCCGCTTCTCAATATACAGCAGCAGCTTTAACTTCCGATGGAAAGATTTATGTTTGGGGATTAGGTACTCTTGGACGTTTGGGTACTGGAGGTACTGCTAATGCAACGACCCCTACGCTGATTTCACTTCCGGGAGGAGTTGCTGCCAAACAAGTCTCTATGGGCTGGAATAACGGAACAGCAGTTTCTGCAGATGGAAAGCATGTTTACAGATGGGGATCAGGAAATTCCATAGGTAACAGCGGAACCAACCTCACTACTCCTACGGAGATCTCTGTACCTGGATTTGATCAGGCCACGGATGAGATCATAGCAGTAGCCACCCAGCGTTTTGATTATGGTTATGGAAACTTATTTGTGTTCACGAATAAAGGAGTCTATGTAACCGGTGAAAATAGCCAGGGACAATTGGGAATCGGAAATACTACTGATGTTACCAATGGCCTGGTAGCCATGACTACCACTGGAGTTTACAATGGAACCGTATTTACCGGAGGGTCTGTAGGTAGACAACACACCATTCTTACAACAGGAGAAAATACATCAAACACAACCGTCAGTTATGTAGCCTATGGTATGGGAGCTATCAATTACAGACAGCTGGGAGCTATTACAGTTCAGCGCCGTGTACCGAGTGTAATTACCAAATAAAAATTTAAATTAAAGAGGCACCTTCAGGTGCCTCTTTAATTTTATCATTTAATATATTCTCTTATGAATTCAGTAGTGGTCTTCCCCGTCTGGGTTTTAAAAAAACGCATGAGATGATTAGGCTCCGAGAAATTCAGATCATGAGCGATCTGGCTTACCGTTTTCCCTGAATAAATAAGCCTGTTCTGTATTTCAAACACCAATCTCCGCTTTATAAGATCCGAAGCAGTGATATTATACTGCGACTTCACCGCTTTATTCAGGCTTATCCTGCTTATTCCCAGCATTTCCGCATATTCCTCTACTTTTTGTTTTTGCAGAATGTTGTTCTCCAGAAGCATTTTAAAGTGAAAAGCATACGTACTTGCTGTACCCTCTAATGAAAGGTTATTTTCCTGAGCATATTTACGGTTAACAGACTGCAGGAGATAATACAGCAGGGAGCGGATAATATGGGCGCTATCCGGTTTCACATTCACCAACTCTTCTTTTATTTCCGTTAAAATCTTACACCAGGCTCTCATCCCTTCATCATCCACGGAAATTCTTAAAGGATGTTCCAACTGATAGAAATATAGTAATCGATAAGTAAAAAGTTTGTCTGCAAAAAATTCGTTTAAAAAATCTTCCTGAAAAACCAATACGGTAAAATCCAGTTCCTGGTCTAAATTCCACTGCCTCTTCTGAAAAGGGGAAATAAACACAATTGAATTATCCCTGATATCAACTTTCTGCTGATTCAGCAATAAAGTTCCTGCTGCTTTTTTCAAAAATACTATTTCAAAATAATCCGTACTGTACATCTCAGTATCCAGATAATTTTTCTTGATATTTTCTCCACTTAGCACGTTCAGCAGAACCTCTACTCCACATTCACTCTTATGGAACTTAATTGTTTTCATCCTTTAAAATTACAAAACTTTTGATCTAAAACATAACGTCCGGTTATCAAAATGGTATAACAAAGCTATAATTTGGTAGAATATGAAATGACACTTCATTTTAATTTTACACTATAAAAAAAGCTTACGATATGTCACTAAAAACAAGTATACAACTGATAAGAAATGCAACCGTTGTTTTTAATTATGCCGGTAAAAATTTTTTAATAGATCCGATGTTAGCCCCTAAAGGGGCTTATCCAGGATTTGAAGGTACCCCAAATTCTCATTTACAAAATCCTCTGACAGAATTACCGGTAAGCCCTGAAAGTCTTCTTGATGCAGATGCTGTGATAGTCACCCATCTCCATCCTGATCATTGGGATGAAGCGGCCATCCGGATGATTCCAAAGGCAAAAAAAATATTTGCTCAGAATGCGGAAGATCAAAAAGCTATTGAAAGTACAGGATTTAAAGACGTTACCGCTATGAATGAGATAACGCTGTTTGACGATGTAAAATGGGTAAAGACCGCCTGTCAGCATGGTTCGGATGAAGCATATAAAAACCCGCAGGTCGGAGCCATGCTAGGAAAATCCTCGGGTTTATTTTTTAATCAGGAAGGTGAAAAATCAGTGTACTTCGCCGGAGATTCCATCTGGACGGATGCCATTGAAGATTATTTAAAAGAATTTCAGCCAGACATTGTAGTATTAAACACCGGTTTTGCCCAAGTAAACGGATTTGGCGGAATAATTTTCGGGAAGGAAGATGTTCTGAAAGTCGCTCAGATTTCTCCAAAATCCACTATTATAGCCATTCATATGGAAGCACTGAATCACTGCACACTTTCCCGTAAAGAACTGAAAGAATACGTAAATGAAAAGGGAATATCATCAAAAGTAATTATCCCTGAAGATGGTGATACAATCAATTTCTAAGTAAAAAATAAAAGGGCCTATATCAGGGTCCTTTTATTATCTTCTATACATTTAAAATTAAGATGGACTGTTATTTTTAAACCATTCTATATAAGCTTCTACAGCCTTCTTCAGGAAATCTTTGGTATCCTGGTTTTTCATATTTCCTTCTTTATCAAATGCTTCATTAATATGAGGAATATAAACTTCCGGCTGCTGCATGGCAGGAATATTTAAAAATACCAGACTTTGTCTTAAGTGATGATTGGCCCCAAATGCAGATAAGTTCCCGGGGGAATTACTGAAAACAGCACCTGGTTTTCCATTCCATACACTTTTTCCCATAGGTCTTGATCCAATATCCAATGCATTTTTTAAAGCTGCAGGTACAGATCTGTTGTGCTCAGGTGTCACAAATATAATTCCGTCTATCGCTTTTACCGCCTCCCTGAATTTCACGTAAGATTCAGGAACCTGGTTATGATCATCAAAATCCTGATTATAAACAGGAAGGTCGTCAATGGATATTATTTTAAATTCAAAACCTTCCGGGGCCATTGGCACCAGCGTTTTGGCTATTTTTTTAGAAAAAGATTCTTTACGTAAGCTTCCTGCTATTATTCCTATTACTTTATTCATAATTTTAATATTTTAGTGTTTTTGGGTCCTATGAGTCTTCAATAAACCCTTTCTCCCAAATTTACTTAATTTTCAAAGGAAAACTTATGTATTTTACCTTCATCCATTGGTATTTTTACACCGGAAAACGGACTTATTTTTTAGCAGAAAGCTGATTTAATAAAAAAATGCTTTCCGGAGAAAGCATTTTATCAATGTTAATTATAAAAGTTTTTTTTCAATTTTGCCTTTCAATGGGTTAAGAGGAATACTGATCGATTTGTCTTTGTCTTTCCCGAATCTTTTAGCTTGTATCTTATCATATGTTTTCACATAATCAGGATGTTCCGTTCCCATCATTCTGTCCCACACTCTTAAATAAAGACCATAGTTCCCTTTAAATTTCGAATGGTGCATATTATGGTGTGTAGAAGTATTAAGCACTTCGAACAGAAAGCTATGTCTGAACCATTTAGGCATGATCTCAAAACCGAGATGTCCGTATACGTTAATAATAAAACCGCCTAGAATAAACAGGAATACCGACCATGGATTCATAGGAATAATAAATAATACAATAGGCAGAATTAACGCTTCTGCAATCGCTTCAAATGCATGAAATGAATAGGAAGCAAAAGGAGAAGGATTGGTAGACTTATGGTGTGTGAGATGAACATGCTTAAAAATCCTACGGTGATGCACGATCCTGTGCATCCAATAAAAATAAGTATCATGAACAACCAATGCAATAAACGCAGCTACAAACGACCACCAAAACGGATATTCATCTCCGGTGTAAAATTGGGTATACTGAATTAAAGGGGTAAATATTGTCAATGCGGCCACCACAGCCATTACTAAGGAAGATACTAAAGAGTTTCCGATCTCACGAATAAAATCTTTTCTTTTAGCTTCTCTCTCCTGTATTTTTAAATTTTTAAAATATTTTCTTAGAATTATATAAAAAACAGCAAATACAGGAATTGTAATCACCAAATATCTTGCTATACCACTCAGCGTGAGCTCTAATATTTTTGAAATTATTTCCATATTAAATATTTTATTTCAAAATTATTAAGCTTTCGGCACTTTAGAAATAACAAAAGTTAATTTCCTTTGAAAATTCTTTTTTTTATTCTACTTAAAGATACGGGGGTTACTCCCAGCAGGGAAGCCAAATATTTGGAAGGCACCCGGTTAAGGATCGCTTCATTTTCTTCTAATCTTCTCTTATAGCGTTCTTCAGGACTTAAAAGGATGAAGTTCTCGTTTCTGAGTAAAAGATCTCCGATCATCCCCAGCATTACATTTCCCCGGATATTACTGAGATTAAGGCTTTTATTAAGATGGGATTCCAATACGGAATAATCCATTTCCAAAATCTCTACCTCTTCCATAGCCTGGTAGAAAAAGCGGGAAGGTTTTTTAAATATAATTCCGTCATAATTTCCCATGAAGCTGTTTTCCCAACGGAACAGAACCGTTTTCTCCTCTCCGTTTTCAAAAAGGCAGAAAATCCGGATCAAACCTTTTTTTATATAAAAGAACTTGGAATCAAAATCTCCTTCTTCAATATAGTTTTCGCCCACTTTCACGGTACGCAACTTCATATGCTCGGATAACCCTGAGATATCCTCTAAAGTAAGCCCTTCAATATCTTTTAATATATGTGCAAAAACTGTCTCCATAAGGAAAAATTAACATCTATAAAAGTAGTCCTTTTATTTCCATTCTGCAATTTACCCTTTACTTATTTATAATAATATTTTTAAATAAGATCGATTAAGACCTTCTGATAAGCCCTTTCTTACTCAGATATAAAATCTACCTTTCCGGTTTCCATATGATATTCCCCTCCTACTATTTTAATTTCCTTTTTATCCTCCATCTCTTTCAGAATAGGACTGTTTTTACGGATCTCATCAATAGTATGTAAAATATTAGAATGGGTAACTGCTTCCACATATTCATGGTTTTTGGAAGTCCTGTCTCCTTTATACGTCGTTGCTGCAATAGCCGGTTTTATCTTAGCAAGCAAACCTGTAATATTCCCCAGCTCAACATTATCAATAGCTGATTTTATCGCTCCGCAATGCTCATGTCCTAAAACCACCACTACTTTCGCTCCTGAAACTTTACACGCATATTCCAGGCTTCCCAAAATATCTTCATTACTTACATTTCCTGCTACCCTGGCCACAAACAGATCTCCTATTCCCGAATGAAAAACATCTTCTACCGGCACCCTGGAATCCAGACAGGAAAGCACAACCGCAGCGGGATACTGTCCAATAGAGGCCTTACGTATTCTTTCAGAAGTATTTCGGATGGTAAGATTATCATCTACATATTCATTATTACGTTCCTTTAAAATAGAATAAACCGTGTCAGGTGTTAATTTCGACTGAAGTTCCTGCGTCAGAAAGTACTCATCAATAATTTCACTTTTATCCAGGGTAATGGAATTGGAGTTTTCTTGGTCTTGAGTTTTCTGGCACGAAACCAACATTAACAGGATACCCACAAGCATCCCGATGTTATAAGCGTTATTTTGCATAATGATATTTTTTAGCTGTTTGATAGGGAAAAGAAAATAAGCTTCAGCTTTTACACTAAAGCTTATCCTATTATTAATATCTGGTTTTCAAAACAATTTTTCCTAAGTCTTTTATTTCATCCTGCGCGGTAAACACAACATTCCCGTTTTTAGACAACACTTCCCAAGCGATGGTACTGGTAATATCATCTATCGCATTCGGAACCGTTACATCTTCAATAAGATCAAAAGTCCTCTCCCCCGTCATTAAAACCGGTTGAGAAAAATCCTGGTGAACAATTAGCAGATCACCGCGACCGTCTATGGAAGCCTGATAAATCTCCTGTAAGTCCGTAAGCACTTTTCCCTGAGCTACCGCTTCTTTCATTTCATCAATAAGCTTAGCTCTGTGCTGAGACTGCTTTTCTTTAACAATCTCCCATGCCTGCAGTACAATCTGATGAGGAGCCACTTTATTGTAATCTACCGCAGCATACCCTATATATATGGAAGGCTTATCTGCCACATGCTGCAGGTGGGAATAATTATCCTCGGTACAGATTACCAGACACTGTAAGCCTGTTTCATTACTTACCTTAACTAAGGCTTTATCCACTTTATTAAAATATTCTCTCAACAGATCATCCAAATGTTTCGGATCACTTCCTTTGTCAGGGAATGTATTATAATGCCTGGTTTGGGAAAATGGAAAATCGTCATTTTTTATTTCTGCTACAATCCCATCGTTAACTGCTTCATAAAGATGAACTCCACTTTGGGACAAAAGCATAATAAGATAACTTTCGCTTCTGTTAACATCTTTAATTAATGACCTTACGGCAAAGCTTTCAGAAATATGAACACCGCTATTACTCGTTTCCCATGTAGATTTAACAATTTCCTCCGTATCATTAGAGAGAAAAATATGCAGGCTATCCAGGTTATGATTCACATCAATTTCGGAAGTTACATGCTGAATTTTCTCTAACAGGGAAGCCACATCACGTTTACCAAACTCATTAATCACCCTGTCCTCCGCTTCTTTTAAGAGATTTTTTAGTACAATTTCGTCCTGAAGATTATCCGGATGGGTACGATGGGTATTTAAAGAGATGGTTACACACGGAGTGTTTCTTTCTGTAGCCAGTTTTTCCAATTGATTTCGTATTGCCATAATTATAAAATTTTATTTTTTCATCTATATAGTAAAACAATAATTAAAAATACAATTTAATCCTCAAATCACAATTAATAATTCCATAAAATAGATTAATTAATTATAAACTTTTTATTCATATAACCAATAATCCTTTCAATAAAGAGAATTAAAATTATACTTTAATAATATTATTTAAACCCTTATATTTTCTTATTTTAACATAAAAATGCAAATTCTATACAATTCACATTCAATTTAACATGATAAATTTCACACTTTAAACTAAATAAATCCTAAATAGCTGAAAATTAAAACACTAAATCTTCATGTCCCAAAATAAGAAGCAGGTGTCTACAAAAAAGAGTAAAAAAATGTTTTATCGTAAAGAATTTTATATATTTGCACCATCTAACAATTAAAAAAATAATTTACTATGTCAGACATTGCATCAAGAGTAAAAGCTATCATTGCTGATAAGCTTGACGTTGAAGAAACTGAAGTAACTCCTGAAGCTAGCTTCACTAATGATTTAGGAGCAGACTCACTAGATACAGTGGAGCTTATCATGGAATTTGAAAAAGAATTCAACATTCAAATCCCTGATGATCAGGCTGAAAAAATTACTACTGTAGGACACGCTATCGCTTATATAGAAGAAGTAGTAAATAAATAATATTCTTCAACAAAAAAGAAATTAAACAAAGTTTATGGAATTAAAAAGAGTAGTTGTAACCGGTTTTGGCGCAATAACACCGATTGGAAATAATGCGAAAGATTACTGGGAAAATCTTATAAAAGGTGAGAGTGGTGCTGCTCCGATTACTCTTTTTGATGCCACAAACTTTAAAACAAGATTCGCTTGTGAGGTAAAAAATTTCGATCCGTTGCAGTACTTTGACAAAAAGGAAGCAAAGAAAATGGACCGGAATACGCAATTCGGACTTGTGGCAGCCAGGGAGGCTGTGACACATTCCAGAATTATCGAAGACAACGTAGACAAAAACAGAGTCGGAGTTATTTGGGGATCAGGAATCGGAGGTTTAGAGACTTTCGAAACAGAAGTATTGGGATGGGCAAACACCGATATCCCAAGATTCAATCCTTTCTTTATTCCTAAAATGATCGCCGATATTACTCCCGGACACATATCCATTGAATATGGTTTTCATGGTCCAAACTATACCACCGTATCAGCGTGTGCTTCCTCTGCCAATGCACTAATCGATTCCAAAATGCTTATCCAACTAGGGAAAGCTGATGTAATCGTATGCGGAGGTTCCGAAGCTGCTGTTACTGCAAGTGGTGTCGGAGGTTTTAATGCAATGATGGCACTTTCCACAAGGAATGACGATCCCAAAACAGCATCAAGACCTTTTGACAAAGACAGAGACGGATTTGTACTGGGTGAAGGAGCAGGATGTATTATTCTCGAGGAATATGAACATGCTGTAAAACGAGGGGCTACAATATATGCGGAATTAAAAGGTGGTGGTATGAGTGCGGATGCACATCATATGACAGCACCACATCCTGAAGGCTTAGGAGCTTACCTTGTAATGAAGAACTGCCTGGAAGACGCCAATATCACTGCTGATGAAGTAGATCATATCAACATGCACGGTACATCTACCCCATTAGGAGACATTGCAGAATCCAATGCCATTTCAAAATTATTAGGAGAACATGCTTTTGACATTCAGATCAATTCTACCAAATCAATGACAGGTCACCTATTGGGTGCCGCCGGAGTTATTGAAGCTATTGCTGCTTTAGGAACTATCATTAACGGAATTGTTCCTCCTACTATTAATCATTTTACGGATGATGAGAATATTGACAGCAGACTTAATTTTACATTCAATGAAGCTGTTAAGAAAAATGTAGAAGTAGCGATGAGTAATACATTTGGATTTGGTGGGCATAACGCTTGTATTCTATTTAAGAAAATCTAAATTTACTGAATGGAGTTACAGAAATACTTTTCTAAATTCCTTCTCAAACAAAGAAAAAGAAAATTAACGGAGAGAGATTTTTTCCTTAGTTCCAGACTCTATAACATGTTAGGCACTGAGGTACAAAATATTGAGCTCTACCGTGAAGCATTTTCTCTTAAAAATTCGTCTAAAAATCACGACAGCAATTATGAAAGGCTGGAGTTTTTAGGGGACTCAGTTTTAGGGACAGTAATTTCATGCCATTTGTTTCAGACCTATCCTCAGGCTAATGAAGGATATCTGACCCAAATGAAGTCTAAAATTGTCAATAGAAAAAATCTCAATAAGCTGGGAGAAGATTTAAAATTAACGGATCTTCTGCAAAAGCAAAGCAGTCCTTCAGCTTTAGGAGAAAATATCTCAGGGAATTTATTTGAAGCGTTAATCGGAGCCGTTTATCTTGATTTTCATTACGAAACATGTAAAAAAATCATCCTGGACAGGCTTTTAACTCCCACGGAGATCAACAAGCTTGAAAATAAAATTGTAAGCTATAAAGGTCTTCTTCTGGAATGGAGTCAAAAGAAAAAAGTCAATATAAAATATGAGACCTGTGAGGAGGTTCAGGTAAATAAATCAATTGTATTCCGCTGCCACGTATGGCTCGAAGAAGATAAGATTACCAATGCTACCGAAACTTCCAAAAAGAAAGCCGAAGAAAAGGCCGCCCAAAGAGCATTTTATATTTTAAACAAAAAGGAAAACATACTTGGAAATTCAAAAACTTTATGACCTTGATGAGATAGAAGCTGAAGATATTACCATTGGATTGGTAAGATTAGTAAAACATATCCCTGATCATGAGTTTTTTTACAAAATAAACCGGGCGAACGACCTTATATTTTCAAGAATTGCAGACCTTATCTTACATGGGGTTTATTACGACTATCATTTTCCAAGGTTTCAGGCCTTTGATAAGTTTACACAAACCTGTTTCACCTTTATTTCCAACAAATCTTCTGAAAGTTTTCAAAAAAAACAACAGATGGAACTCTTCTCAGAAGAAGAAGATATTAAATTTTTATTAATTAATCAGCCAGATGTAGAATATATTCTACATTCATCGGAACAATTTCCTGATTTTTCCGTAATTTTGTTACACGAAAATCTTGTTTTTCCGATTCAAGATTATATATTGAGTTCTGAGGAGGAACTTTATCAAATTATCCAGTATTATGAATAAGTATTTAAAGAAGACTAAAATTATCGCAACACTTGGCCCAGCTTCATCATCTAAAGAAGTAATGTTAGGACTTATAAAAGCTGGTGTAGATGTTTTCAGAATAAATTTTTCACATGCAGATTACGACCTGGTTCGAACAAATATTAAAATTATCCGTGAACTGAATAAGGAGTACGGATATTCCGTAAGTATTTTAGGAGATTTACAGGGTCCTAAATTGAGAGTAGGAGTTGTAAAAGAAGGATCTTACCTGAACCCGGGAGACATCCTGACTTTTACCAATGAAAAAATAGAGGGAGACTCTACTAAAGTTTATATGACCTATCAGCAGTTTCCACAAGATGTAAAAGAAGGGGAAAGAATTCTTATTGATGACGGGAAATTGGTTCTGGAAGTTATCGAAACCAACGGAAAAGATACGGTAAGAGCAAAAACCATCCAAGGGGGACCGCTAAGTTCCAAGAAAGGAGTAAACCTTCCTAACACGAATGTTTCCCTTCCTGCCTTAACTGAAAAGGACATCCAGGATGCTAATTTCATGCTCGACATGGAAGTGGACTGGATCGCACTTTCGTTTGTACGCCATGCACAGGACATTATCGACCTTAAGGAGCTTATTAAAGGACATCCTAAAGGAACATTCAAAACTCCTATTATCGCCAAAATTGAAAAGCCTGAAGGAGTTCAGAATATTGATGAAATATTATTGGAATGTGACGGGCTAATGGTTGCCCGTGGTGACCTTGGAGTGGAAGTTCCGATGGAAGAAGTTCCTGCTATCCAGAAAAAACTTGTGGAAAAAGCAAGGTTCTATTCCAAGCCGGTGATCATTGCTACCCAGATGATGGAAACCATGATCAACAGCCTTACTCCTACGAGAGCAGAAGTAAACGACGTTGCCAACTCCGTATTGGATGGTGCTGATGCCGTAATGCTTTCAGGAGAAACTTCCGTAGGGAGATATCCGATACAGGTAGTTGAAAACATGGCAAAAATTGTTAAAAATATTGAAACCACTCATTTTTATCAACATAAGAATGAGCCTATCGAGAAAGACTATAACTGTATTGATGAAAGATTTATCACGAACAGAGTATGTCTTGCTGCTGTAAGAATAGCCAAAACAACTAACGTGGCTGCCATTATTACATTAACCAATTCAGGATATACGGCTTTCCATATTTCGGCTCACCGTCCTAATTCTCATATCATTGTTTACAGTTCCAATAAAAGAGTAATTACGATGCTTAACCTTCTTTGGGGAGTGCATGCTTACTTCTATGACATGAACAAATCGACGGATGAAACCATTATTCAGGTAAATATGCTTACTCACAATTACGGATTTATCGAAACGGGAGATTTTGTAATTAACCTGAACGCCACTCCATTCTATGAAGGAGGTAAAACAAATACTTTAAGACTGACTACGGTTTAAATAACCTCAGCATACAACAAAAAAGCTCTCAGAAATTCCTGAGAGCTTTTTATTTTATTTTAATTTCCTACCACCGTTTTGGGAGTAACAAATTCTTTTAAAGCAATTAAAGAAAGTTCGGTTCCGTATCCCGAAGCTTTTGTTCCCCCAAAAGGAAAACGTGGATCTGAGCTGGTCATACGGTTAATATTTACCGTTCCTGATTCAAGTTCCTCAATAAAGAACTGCTGACGCTTAGCATCTTTTGTCCATACGGAATTGGACAATCCAAAAGGAATATCATTAGCCATCTGCAAAGCCTCATCGTCATCTTTAGCAATCATCACCATCCCTAACGGCCCGAATAATTCTTCCTGTAAAATAGGATTTCCTTCTTTTACTTTAATCAATCCCGGCTGAAATTCATTTTCAGATATTCTTTCCAGCGGCAAAATAACTTCTGCTCCGTTATCAATAGCTTTCTGATATTGTTTTTCCAGATCATCCGCAAGATCCGGCCTTGCCATTCCTCCTATTTTGGTTTCCTTATTCATAGGATCTCCCGGAACAAACTTTTTATATTCTTCTATAAATTGAGGTAAGAACTCATTTTCAACTGAGCTTTCTATAATGAAACGTTTAGCAGCTACACAAGTCTGCCCACAATTCTGAAGTCTGGCCAAAGCCCCTACTTTTGCTGCTTCATTTAGATCTGCATCGTCGAGTACAATAAAAGCATCGCTACCTCCCAGTTCAAGCAATGATTTTTTGATATTTAATCCCGCTATAGAGGCTACTTCTCCTCCTGCTTTTCCGCTTCCGGTTAAGCTGACACCTTTCACGGCATCATGCTCCAGGATCTCTTTAACCTCTTTATGTCCTACCTCAAGGTTTTGAAAAATCCCTTCCGGAAAACCGGCTTCTTTAAATATCTTTTCTATTGTATTTCCACTTCCGAAACATATGGAAGCATGTTTTAAAACAACTGTATTTCCCGCCAAAATAGCAGGTGTTGCAAATCTCAGAACCTGCCAAAAGGGAAAGTTCCATGGCATTACTCCTAAAATAACTCCTTTAGGAATATATCTTATTTCCGAAAAATGATATTCAGAGTCTATTTTTTCCGGTTGTAAAACATTTTCAGCGTCTGCATAATACTGCATCATGGAGGCACATTTCTCTACCTCAGCTATAGCCTGGGAAATGGGTTTATTCATTTCTCTGGTGATAATAGCTCCGTATTCTTCTGCATGATTCTTTAAAACTTCAGCTGCTTTCGCAATAAGCTTTTGTCTTTCTTCAAATGATACTTTTCTCCATTCAGTAAAAGCTTGATCTGCTTTAACCAGTTTATTTTCTATTAATTGTTCCATAATAACCGTTTTTTAAATTCAGGTGAATTTATTCGTAAACTCTTTTTTAAGAGCGTAAAGAAAGTAGCAAATTTTATTCCTTACAGACCGTTGTAAAAATGATTTTCTCTATCAAATACTATCCTTCTATCACTTAAATCATAAACCATTCATTTACAAGACTTGCAGCCAGGCGGGATGTTCTTTCCTGGATATCAAAAGCCGGATTAACTTCTGCTACATCCAGTGCTACCAGCTTATCATTTTTTAAAAGATGCCGGAAAAAATGCATAAATACGGTATCTGCAAATATTCCATTGTAAGCTGCTGCTGAAACCCCGGGCGCAATGGATGCATTGAAAACATCCATGCAAATGGTAACGTACAGATAGTCCACTTCGTCTGCCAGCTCATTGATACGCTGATAAACCGAAGGAAGATTTTCAAAAAACAGCTCATCGGATAAAATATACTTCATTCCCAACTGGTGAGCGGTGTCAAATAATTTCAGGGTATTGGAATTCCTCTGGATCCCAATATGTAAAGAATGTATTTCCCCTTCCTGGGCGATCTGCCAGAAACCTGTCCCCGAAGTAGCTCCTACTCCGCTTTCCGGTTGCCTGTTATCAAAATGGGCATCTATATTGACAATTCCGATTTTCTTATCAGGAAAGGCTTGCTTTATCCCGGAATAATGAGCATAGGTCACTTCATGTCCTCCTCCTAATACCAAAGACTTTCCTTTTCTCCGGAGAACTTCTGAAACCTTGCCGCTCAGACTGGCCTGGGTTTTTTCCAAATTACCATCCGTACAGGTAATATTCCCAAAATCAAGTAATGAAAAATCAGGAAGGATAACCGGGAAATTAGACATATTCTTTCTGATAATATCAGGAGCTTCCCGTGCTCCTACTCTTCCTTTATTTCTTTGAACACCTTCATCCACGGCAAAACCATGAATAACAAAATCATTTTCCGAAATTTTTCCGTAATCGGATTCTTCCTTTACTCTTTGAAAAATTCTATGGAAAAGAAGCTCTTCTCCATCTAACCTGCCTTGCCAAATCATAATTTTTTATTTAGTGACATTATATCGTTCAAAACTTTGCCAGTATTTGTCTTTATAAAGATCAAAAGAGATGTCATATTCCGGATGTTCCTTCATGATGGTATTGAAGACCTTAGGAGTCTGCCGGAATCCTTTACTGGCAAAAAAAACTTCTCTTCTGTTTTCAGCGCTTTCCCTTCCTATATATAAATTTCCTTCTTCCTGGTTAAGTCGGTTAATCATCTTTTCTTCAATCGCGTCCATTGCCGCATAATCGTCTTTTTCCGGCAATCCGTTATTCTTTTCACCGTTATATTGAATTTTCACTACTGAAATCCACGGATAAGAAGCTTTATGATCCCATTTCAGGAGTGAGGTATTTACCACGGCTATTAAAGGTAAGCCACTGGCTAATGTTGCATTAAGAATTGTAAAACTATCTTTCTCTTCAGTATTTTTTACACCTTTGTATTTTTCTATAAATTCTGTTTCTCTCCACTGCAAAAAATCTTTCAGCTTATAAATGGGTATGAGTTCTTTTTCCGCTTCACTCTTACCGATAATTCCAAGAGAGTCGATCTGTGTGGCAAAATTAAGCTCGCCTAGGTAATTATCTAAAAATATATACGTTCCGTTCGTTGTAATATTTTTATTTTCTTCCGTTAAGCCATCATACAAAAATGTAAGATCGATTTCATCGGGATAATCTTCAATATCATTAGAATAAAAGAAGATATTGTCTTTGGTGAAGCTATAATCTCCCATCCTGATATTCATCCTGTCAATATCCATCTCGGACTTTAATGCCGTAAATTTCCAATGGTCCAAACTTGGAGCTGCTTCAATGATTTCCTCTGCAAAAACAATATTCCTGATATCTCCATCCACTGTAATAACAAGCTCCGCCACTTTTTCATCACTCATTCCGGCAAGGTAATAATACCCTGTATTGAGTTTTTTAAGCTGGGGTGATATGACATCAAAGAACTTTTCTTCTATGTATTTGCCTTCTTTTACTATTTTATAAAATTCCTGTTCGTGGTTTAGAAACCAGTTCCAAAAATCCTCGTAGCTTTCTATTTCTATGTTTTGATTATCCTGTTTCTTTCCTAAAATTTTGTCAAATAGTTTCATTATTCAATTTTTTTCCATTAATATAAATTGTGTGTGTTTTTAAACTCCCCTGGTGATAAAGGATATTTTGAAAATTATTGGTGTTAAAGGTGATAAAATCGGCTTTCATTCCTTCCTGGAGTCTTCCCCTGTCATTGAATCCCAGTGCAAATGCTGCTCTGAAAGTAATGGCTGCCAGAACTTCTGCCGTAGTGAGTTTTTCATAAGTTGCCAAAACGGATGCCTGAGTGATGAGGTTTCCCATAGGGGCAGATCCCGGATTCCAGTCACTTGCAATTGCTAAAATAGCGCCTGCATCTAACAGCTTTCTTGCCGGGGTAAATTTTTCACCCAATCCCAGACTTGCTCCGGGAAGGGCGGTAGCTACCGTATCGGACTGAGCGAGATATTCTATATCTTCTTCTGCAGTAGCTTCCAGATGATCTGCCGACTTTGCTCCTACCTCCACAGCGATTCTTGAACTGCCGGATGTAAACTGGTCTGCATGAACCGTAATCTCAAACCCGAGATCTTTTACCGTATTGAGAAAGGCTTTACTTTCTTCAGGCTGAAAAGCAGATTTTTCAATGAAAATATCTACCCGTTTCGCCAGTTCTTCTTTTTTTACTTCCGGTAAAATATGTTGAATGATATATTCCAGATATTCTTTATTTCCGCCTTCAAAATCCCGTGGTTTTAAATGGGCAGCCAGACATGTCGGAACCAGTGTGGCATCAGTAAGACCTTGTGCTTTTTTAATGGTCCTCAGCATTTTCAGTTCATTCTCCACATCCAGTCCGTATCCGCTTTTTATTTCTATAGTAGTGATCCCCAAACGGATCAGGAAATTAATTCTTTCCAGTAAAGTTTCCAGAAGCTCTTGTTCAGAAGCGTTTCTGGTATGCTGTACGGAGCTCCAGATACCTCCTCCGCTCTCTGCAATTTCCAGGTAGGTCTTTCCTGCATTTCTCATGGCAAAATCATTGGCCCGGTTACCTCCAAAGCAGATATGTGTATGAGCGTCTACAAAAGCCGGGATAGCAATTTGTTCTCCCTCTGTTTTTTCAATTTCGATACCGGGAAACCTGGAGATAAGATTTTCAAAACTATCAACTCCCAGAATCTTGTCCTGATCCACTACAATCCCCCCTTCTGAAATGATTTCCAATTGCTCATCATATAGTTTTCCTCTTAAAGAAAGTTGGGAAAGTGTTATAATTTGTTTAAATGGTCCTATTAATTTCATGCTTGCTAATTTACAAATACAATTTCAGAATTAGATTCAAAAATCCTATCTTTGAAGTAAACGAAATGAATTAATGCCTGATTTTTTACATCCGGATAAAGAAAACTATTCCCGTGAAGAGCTGATGCAGGAGGAACAAATTCGTCCTCAGAGCTTTAAAGATTTTGCGGGGCAGAGAAAAACGCTGGAAAATCTGGAGGTTTTTGTTGCTGCGGCCAAAAATCGTGGAGGCGCTTTAGATCATGTTCTTCTTCATGGTCCTCCCGGTTTAGGAAAAACTACTCTGGCTCATATCATTGCTAATGAACTGGGGGTAAACTGTAAGATCACTTCCGGTCCCGTACTGGATAAACCGGGAAGCTTAGCAGGACTGCTCACCAATCTGGAAGAAAATGATGTCCTTTTTATTGATGAGATCCACCGTCTCTCTCCGGTGGTGGAAGAATATTTATATTCTGCTATGGAAGATTATAAAATTGATATCATGCTTGAAACAGGCCCCAATGCAAGAAGTGTCCAGATCGGACTCAATCCTTTTACACTGGTAGGAGCTACCACCAGAAGCGGAATGCTTACAAAGCCCATGCTGGCAAGATTCGGTATTCAAAGCAGGCTGGAATATTATACCATAGAGCTTTTGGCGATGATCGTTGAAAGGAGCTCAAGAGTGCTGGGCGTGAAGATCTATGAAGATGCAGCTATTGAGATCGCACGAAGAAGCCGGGGTACTCCGAGAATTGCCAATGCTCTTCTGAGAAGGGTTCGTGATTTTGCTGAGATCAAAGGAAATGGTGAAATTGAAATTAACATCACTAAATATGCTTTAAATTCTTTAAATGTAGATGAATTCGGGCTTGATGAAATGGATAATAAAATCATGCGCGTCATGATTGAAAATTTCAGAGGAAAGCCGGTCGGGATTTCTGCACTGGCCACCTCCATCGGAGAGAATACTGAAACACTGGAAGAGGTATACGAACCTTTTTTAATTCAGGAAGGTTTTATTATACGGACCCCGAGGGGAAGAGAAGTTACGGAGAAAGCCTATAAGCATTTAAATATAGCTAAACCTAAAAATCCCGGAGAATTATTTTAACAGATGTTTGTTCCTAAATTATATCAAAGTCATGATCATGAACTGATGAAACAAATCATCAGAGAGAATGCTTTTGCACTCCTTATCTCTTCCGGGGATAAATTAAGGGCTACTCATTCCATGATGATGCTTAATGATGATGATGATCCGGACCGGTTTTATCTGGAAACTCATATTTCGAGAGCCAATCCCCAGGCTAAGGTTTTAAAGAACGGCGATGAACTACTTTGTGATTTTCTGGGAGCACATTCTTACATTTCCAGCAGCTGGTATGAGCAAATCAATGTTTCCACCTGGAATTATGAAGCCGTACAGATTTATGGAAAAGCAGAAATCATGGATGCTTCCGAGCTTTATAATCATCTCGAGAAGCTTACTTATAAATATGAAAAGTTTCAGCAATGCCCTGTATTTGTAAAGGATATGGGCAAGGAATTTGTTGAAAAGGAAATGAAGGGAGCTTTTGGATTAAAGATCATCCCCACAGAAATTTACATTAAGCAAAAGCTTTCTCAAAACCGGAAGGAAGCCGATTTTCAAAACATCATTACCCAGCTGGAAAAGACAGACGAGTCAGGAAAGCGGATTGCTGAGAAGATGAAATTAATAAAAAGTAATACATTATAAACATAATATTATATGAAGTTATATCCTATACAATGTGGAAAATTTAAATTAGATGGTGGCGCCATGTTTGGGGTCGTCCCCAAAAGTCTATGGGAAAAGACCAATCCTGCCGATGAAAAAAACCTGATAGAGCTGGGAACCCGTTCTTTACTCATAGAAGATGGAAAAAAGTTAGTACTCGTAGATTGCGGACTGGGAAATAAGCAGGATGAAAAGTTCTTTGGTCATTATTCTTTATGGGGCGATGATTCTTTGGATAAAAACCTACAAAAATACGGCTTCGTAAGAGAAGATATTACCGATGTTTTCCTTACGCATTTGCATTTCGACCACTGCGGAGGAGCTATTGAATGGAATGACGATAAAACAGGATACAGACCTGCCTTTAAAAATGCTCAGTTCTGGACCAATGATAGTCACTGGAAATGGGCAACCGAGCCTAATCCAAGAGAAAAAGCCAGCTTTTTAAAAGAAAATATTTTACCTATTCAGGAAAGCGGGCAGCTCAACTTCCTTCCTCTTCCGAATACGGGAAATTACGGCTTTGCTCCTGACCTGAAAATGGATGTAATTTTTGTAGACGGTCACACGGAGAAACAGATGCTTCCTGTTATTCAGTACCAGGAAAAAACGATTGTATTTGCAGCAGACCTTATCCCAACCGTAGGGCATATTCCCCAGGTGTATGTGATGGGTTACGACACAAGACCACTTTTAACTTTAGAAGAAAAAGGAAAGTTCTTAAAGCAATGTGTAGACAATGATTATTTATTGTTTTTTGAACATGATGCTCATAACGAACTGGCAAGTTTAAAAATGACGGAAAAAGGAGTTCGACTTGACCAGACCTTTAGTTTTAATGAAGTTTTCGGATATTAAATTATGGAAGAAATACACTCAGAAACAGCAAAACCTGACCCCGAGCCGAAGATTATTGGATTAACGGGAGGAATAGGATCAGGTAAAACAACAGTTGCTCATTTTATTGAAGAATTGGGGTTTCCTGTTTATTATTCAGATGACAGGGCCAAGTCTATCGTTAATGAAGATGATGGGCTTAAATTAAAGATAAAACAGCTTTTAGGAGAGGATTCCTATGATGAAGACGGAATGTATGACCGAAAGTATGTTACCGGGAAAGTATTTAAGAATAACGATCTTTTGGAGCAGCTTAATGAAATTATTCATCCGGCTGTCCGTATTGATTTTGAAGACTGGGTAAAAAAGCAGTCAAAGTATCTGGTTTTTAAGGAAACCGCTTTATTGTTTGAACTCCAGCTCAATCTGCAATGCTATAAATCCCTTCTCGTTACCGCAGAAGATAATATAAGGATCAAAAGGGTAATGGACAGGGACCAGAAGACCTACCGGGAAGTAGAATCTGTAATGGAGCGGCAAATGCCTGAAAAAGATAAGATACGGCTTGCCGACTATATTATTTACAACAACACCAATCTTGAAGATTTAAAAGAGCAAGCTGAACAAATTATTTTTAAAATAGAATAGTCCATATAACTTGCCGGGGAAAATCCGGTAAGTTTTTTTATAAAAAATAAGCTCTCATTTCTGAGAGCTTATTTTATTTGAATTCATTTATTCTTTAATAAATTTCTTCTGAGCAGTTACCTGACCGTCTTCAATATCGATCACATATACTCCCTGAGACAATTGACTTACATCTATCTTATTATTTAAGATAATTCCGGTAGATATAATTTGTCCGGTTACATTGTACAACTTGTAATTGGCTCTCGCACTGATGTTCTTAACATTCAATACGGAACGAACCGGATTAGGATATACTAAGATATCTGTCTGATTTGTAGGGTTAGGAATAATCTGCTTAGAAATTCTTACCGTATAATCTTCCACTTCTCCATTATCAAAGCTTGTACAATTTACAGGAATACCGTCTCTCTGCATTGCTACTCTCATTACAACATACTTATAATCTGTCATGCTGATAAAGGCGTCTGCCGGTACACTGAATGTTCCTGTAACAGGAGTTGTCGTGTTCGGAGATGATACCAGAATCCTTTCATCAATATCAAAGTATCCGTTTCTGTCAAAGTCGATCCATACGGCCACTCCTTCATTCTCATTGTTTCCTACCCAGGATTTGGTGATGGATATCTCATTATTCGTAGAACCCTGAACAAGCTCAATAAATGCAGCAGGATCATTCGTGAAGTCTGAATAATTATTAGCTCCCGAATCATTTGACATCTCAGGTTTTCCATTCGGCTTCACGGTAACATTCGAAATGTATTCGCTTGCTGAATTGGTTGAAGACATCTGACAGTAAATGACCGTAGGTGTTGTAAAGTAATAAGGCTCTGTATAAGTTCCAGGGGTACCGTTACAAACATTTACGACCTGCATTTCATATTTCGTTAACTCAGTTAATCCGATAAGGGTATGCGTATTGGTAGACACTGCAATATTGGTCCAGCTTGGAATACCTACTTTTCTATATCTCAGGATATAGGTCGCTCCAGGGAAAGGATCCCATTCCACAACGGCTGTTGTAGGGGTGATATTGGTGATTGTTAATCCCGGAGGAGGCAGTTCACATGTTCTCTCTGTTGTAAATACTTTTACATTCGAGTATGGATTGATTGTAGTTTCATTGATACACTTATTAGCTACCTGAACCTCATACGTGGTGTAAGGGTCAAGGCCTTGAATAGTGTAAGAATTAGCCGGAGGTGCCGGTAAGTTATTAACCTCAGTCCATGTAGTAGTTCCCACTTCCCTGTATCTCAATACATAAGTAGAGCTGGCTGCAAGAGGTGCCCATGTTACCAAAGCAGTGGTCGTAGTAATATTACTTACCGTTACGTTTGGTGGTGTAGGATCACATCGGGTGGTAAATGTCTGGATAGCCGTAGGTGTTCCAGGAGTAGCTCCACACACTGCAGAAATCTGAACTTCATACGTTGTTGCAGGGGTAAGATTGGTTACCTGATATGGAGAACTTGTTACATATACATCCGTCCATGTTGGAGTTCCAAGCTCTCTGTATTGCACAAGATATGTTAAATTATTGGTAGCTCCTGTCCAAGCAATATCAGCAGCATTATGGGTAATGTTACTAAATGTTGGCAGTCCCGGGGTAGCAGAACTACAAGGTCTTAATTTAACTGCATAATCTTCAACTTCTCCGTTGGTTGGACTCTGACACATTACAGGATCACTGCTACGTCTCAATACCACTCTCATGGTAGTTGTAAGAGCTCCGCTGTAAGCATTAGCCGGAACACTGAATGTAGAGGTTACCGGAGTAGTTGTACTGGATGATGAATCCATTATCTGTTCTGATGTATCGAATACACCATCTCTGTTAAAGTCGATCCACGCAGCAACTGCATCACTGTAAGTGGAACCTGTCCATCCTTTGGATACGGATAGTATATTTCCGGAAGAACCTATTTCCAGATTTACAACCGGTGTTGTATAACTGATATAGTTAGTTTGTACCGAAGTATTGCTTATTGGTGCTAATCCCTGGTTAGAAGGAGTTACGGAAACATTGGAAATATGATCATTTGTTCCTGTTCCTGTCATATTACAATAAGAGATCGGAGGTGTTGTAAACGGAACTGATGTTCCAAATGAACCTGTTGTTCCATTACATATCGTAGCAATCTGAACTTCATAATTAGTCTGCTCATTAAGCCCCGGTATTGTATAATAGGATTGTCCTGCAGGCAATGTCTGTCCTGCTGCACTTGGAAGCCAGGCCCCTGTAGATCCTTCTCTCCATCTTATGATATAGGTAGCACCTGCAGTAGGTAACCATGAAACGTAAGCTGTAGAAGCTGTAAGGTTGGAAACCGTTACATTCGTAGGAGGCGCTGTAGTACAAGGCTGAAGATCAATAAGTCTTACCGCGTAATCTTCCACTTCTCCCCATGTGAATGTACCACATGCATCCGGAGTTCCCCCTTCTTCCATCACCACTCTCATTCTGAGTGTTAAGTTTCCTGTATATGCAGTGGCCGGAACTGAGAAAGTATTATTAACAACGGATGTAGTGTTTGATGATGAATCCAGAATTAATTCTGATGCTTCAAAAACTCCATTTCTGTTCCAGTCTATCCATGCTCTTGTTCCTGCCGCATAGGTACTTCCAGGCCAAACTTTTGTAACTGAAATACTGTTATTATTTGAGTTTCTGATCAATGTTACCAATCTTGTGGCATCAGTAGTATAGTCAGAATAGAAAGGCGGCGGTGTAGCGGAATTGCTCACCATAGTGGACAATCCTGTAGGCGTTACCGTTACATTGGAAATATATTCATATACTGTTGTACTTGTAGGACCTGCCGTACAGTAAGAGATAGAAGGTGTCGTAAAGTTCACACTCGAAGAGAATGGTCCCTGCGAACCTCCACAAATCGTTGCAATCTGAACCTCATACTGAGTCTGCTCCGTCAAGTTGGTAAGCGTATAAGAGTTAGCAAGAGGAGTTGTAATATTCACCTGTTGCCATGTTCCACCCGGTAATGCTCTGTACTGCAGTACATAGGTCGCTCCGGTAGAAGGAGTCCATGAAACCGTAGCAGTCGTTGAAGTGACATTATTTACTGATATATTGGATGGTGCTGCTGTTGTACATGGCTGTAAATCTACAGCTACCAATTGTACTCTCGGAATATCGGAATATCTGCTGGATGCCGTTGGCGGGCTCGCCGGATCCGGATTGGTACCATCACTGTAGTAAAGTATACCTCGGTTGGCTCCTGCATTATAACTTCCCCAGCTTGCCGTACATGAATATCCGGTTACGTTCTCATCCACAGCTACTACAATATTACTTGTTCCATCCCATAGGAACGGATTGGATAACGGTATTTCCACCCATTGTCCGGAAGTCATAGTCGGTAAAGTACCTGTATAGACCTGCGATAGTGAAGATAGCGGAATCCAGTTGGTAGTACTTGCAAAGTTATTTTGAGTGGTATTTCCCATATACACTACCCACTGGTTATAATTAGCCTGGGTAGAGGCAGGTGAACTCACATAGAATTTGATTGACGTAATATAGGTGTTGGTACCTATAGCTCCAGCCACTTCCGCAGCTGTATATATCTGTTGGGAATAATTATATCCATAGCAGGAATATACCGGCAAATAACTTGTCGTTCCTGTACCCGAACCGATTAATCCCGGTGTAGCTGTCGTAAATGAAGCTCCTCCCACCCAGGTACTCTTATCAGTAGAAGAACATACTGATCTTACCCACCAATAATAGGTCGTACTCTGGTTCAGATTGACGGTAGCTGTGGTACCTGTTGACGTACCTGTTGCAGCCGTTGCAGCAGTAGGTGCAGTACTGGACGTACTTATATAATACTCATATCCATTAGCAGGAGCTGGCGTTGGTGCCGTCCAATTAAGGGTTGCAGCTGTTGTAGTAACATTTGTAACCGATAAAGCTGAAGGCTCGATACAAGTCGGCGCTTCCATTACATTTACTTCATCTACTAATAGATCATCATAGAAATATCCATTTCCGGCTACATCTTTATCTACAGTAAATTTCAATTGTATAGTAGCTCCTACATAACTCGCCGGTAATCCAACTCCAACGGTTCTCCACTGAGTACTATTAGAATCGTCAGAAAATATCTGAACCCAACCGCTACCATCATTCACTGATACAATTAATTTATTGTTATCATTAGACGGAAGTGTAGTAGTGGAGCTTGAGCTTGAATGATTTTTAAACCAGTCAAACTTAACATAAGGCACAGTTAATCCTGTTAAATTAATCTGAGGAGAAATAAGCTCCACAGTATGTTCATTATCATACGGACTACTTGCATCTACCCAAGCATAGGTACTTGCAGGCCTACCATTATTGGTAGCTCCATATCCTACACCGCTTCCAAATTTCCATTTGACATTGGCATTGGTAGAGGTAGAAGTCGGATTCTGATTAGTCCAGCATGAAGGAAGAGCCCCCGAGCTGAAAGACTCTGTAAAGGGGACCGGGACTGCATTACAGGTCTGTCCCGAGACCTTTGCCATGAAGACAAACAATAAAAAGAGTAAAAGTTTCTTCATATGGTTACTATTTTACATTATATTAATCCTACAAATCTAAACATTTTTTGTTTCCAATTCACAAGTTTAAGTATTTATTTTTACAAATAATTTACGTTTTGCTATTTTATATTATAAAGTAAAAAAATCCCCAGATTTTCTCTGAGGATTCTTTATAAATTAAATAAAACGATTACTTTTTAATGAATTTAGATCTGAATAAATCCTCTCCTTTTTCGTCAATAGTAATTACATAAGCTCCTTTAACTAAAGAATTTACGTTAATTTTTCCATCGCTTACATTTCCACTTTCCACAAGCTGACCTGCGGCACTGTAGATTTTATAAGTTGCTTTATCTGAAACCTTAGTAACATTTAATACATCAGTTGCCGGATTTGGATATAATTGGATTCCGCTATCAGCAGCTGTAACATCTCTTGTACTTAGAGCACTTGTCACTACTACATTATAATCTTCAATTTCTCCATAGTAGAAATTAAGTCCACATGCATAAGCAGAAGGAATAGCTAATCCTAAATTATCCGCTCCAGCATAGAATAATACGACTCTCATTCTTAACGGCTGGTTTTCAACAGCTGAGGTAGGAACCGTAAATGATCCTGTAAATAAACTTGTCGCAGTAGCCACCGTAGGGAAGCTTAACACTCTTTCTGAATCTTCAAATGTTCCATTTTTGTTATAATCAATAAATACTGCTGCAACATCGTAATCATCAGGACTTCCTACAGATATACTCATAGGATAAGTGTTTCCTTTTACCAAATTAACCTGAAGAGCAGTGCTCGTTGCATAATTTGTATAAGTGGATGCACCTGAAGTATTGTTAATATTAGCAACTGTTACATTAGAAATATACTCATATGCACTAGACAATACAGATGCCGTACAATAGGAAATAGCAGTGGTAGTAAAGTTTACAGATGCAGAATAAGAACCTGTAACACCGGAACAAACTGCAGCTACCTGAACCTGATAAGTAGTACCGTCCACAAGGTTAGTTAAGTTAACCGCCGGGATAGTTGTAGGAATTTCCTGCCAAGTAGTTTCACTTACTTTTTTATAACGAACAATATAAGTAGCTCCGGTATAAGGTACCCAAGATACACTTGCAGAAGAACTTGTAATAGAGCTCACCACAACATTGGTAGGTGCAGTACTGCTACATGCTGAAATAGTAGTAAGCGCCACACTTCCAATGGTATAAAATACATTTCCAATAGAAGAAACTCTTACTTTAATGGTCTGTCCGTTCAGTGAAAAAGGGAAAGTAAAGTTTTCTGACCCGTCATTCGGAGTAGAAGCGGACAATACCGTCCATGTAGTTCCGTTATCCGTAGTATAATCAATTTTAACATTCGCAACATTATAAGGTGCTGCTGTTGTATTGGCTACCAACCATTCAATCGGTGTAGGTGTATTCGCCTGGGCATATTGAGTGGCCAGTCTGAATGGTCCGTCGTTTCCTACTACAATTGTTTGCTCAGCATACTGAGTCTGCTGCTGATTAGCCGTCGGGTTATTATCTCTAACCGTTACGGCAAATTTGGTAGTTCTCGGAACCATTGATACTGATTCCCATGTATTGGCACTGTTATTCAATACTCCATTCAATACTGAAGAAAGTTTTGGGAAATATCTTACAGGGCTTGTACTTGGAACAACAGATCTGAAGCTGGCTCCGCTAGTAGTAGTTCCCAGATTATTTTTATTGGTCGATACAATTGCATCATCTACTTCTTCCCAGGTATAGGTCATAGGATTATTTTCAGCATCTGTTGCAGAAGCTGTTAAAACAAAAGCCGTTCCTTTAGGAATGTTATAAGTAGGTAAAGCTGCAATTACCGGTGGATTATTGGTAATGGTAGTTTCAACGTCACAAGTTTTAGCAACTAAATTAGTTTGTACCTGTTTGATACTTGCTATATGGAAATAAGCATCAGAGTGAGCCTGAACATCGGTATTCGTTCCCGTAATACCTGCATACCCCATAATAGTAGATCCTGATCCCGGCTCAACATTTACACCGGATCCTTCAAGGTTATGAGAGAATGTATGATTAGCTCCTAGCTGGTGTCCCATTTCGTGAGCTACGTAATCAATATCAAAATTATCTCCCTGAGGAATTCCATCTGCAGGAGAAGTATATCCTGAACCTTTACCTTCCGGCACAGCAGTAGTAGGGTTCACACATACACAACCAATACATCCTGCATTACCACCACCTCCGGAAGCACCAAATAAATGTCCGATATCGTAGTTAGCATTTCCCACATTGGCTGTTAATGTATTCTGCAATTCCAGATTCCAGGCTCCGGCAGCTCCGGTGTTTGCATTAGAATAAGGGTCAGTTGCAGCATTGGTATATATTACATTCGGATAGTCCTGTACAATCAGATGTAAGGCAAAGTCTTTTTCAAAAACACCATTTACTCTTGTCATAGTAGCATTGATCGCTGCGACAGCTCCTGCTACCGTACCTCCATGATATTGAGTATATTCTCCTGTTACGGACATTACCAATCTCATAGTTCTGTATTTCTTATCCGAAGATTTTGAAAAATCAGAAGGCTGATTCGTGAAAGAGCTTCCTTTTTTATACAGATCCTGAATATCCTGTACAGCAGCCGGACTTTCCTGAGTACTACAAACAAAACTTTTTCCTTCAGTAGGTCTTGTTTTTGCATGAACTCCATAAACAGTTTTATCTGTATTTTGCGGTTCAATAAACTCATATTCTCCACCTTTAATAATCATAGACTGAAAATCGTTAGGAGAAACAGAAAATCTAAGATACTTGGAAGGATCATCTACTCCGACACCCACATAAGATCCCAGCTGATAACGATCTTCTAAGCTCTTTACTAAAACAGGGAAACTATATACCTTAAATCTTTCAATTTTCCCGCTCAATGTAGGCAAAGAAATTTCTACAGATTGTGCATTCGGCCCAGTTTCCTGAGCGTCTTTAAGCTGTTCTCTTATTTTATTAAGATCCAGCTTATAATAACCTCTCACATTAGTTATTTTCATCTCTGCTCCTCTCTTAGGGGCAACAGGTGTAGTAGGCGTCCATTGCCCAAATACAGCCCCACCCATAAGAGTACAGACTAAAGTAGTAAGTAGTTTTTTCATGTACATATAAATATCTATATAATAATTTCCAAATCTAACGATTTTTGAATTAATTACAAAATAATTGAGTTTATGTTTAAATATTAAAAACAATTAACGAATTAAATTTTGATATTTTTCAATTATAATAAATTATTAAATACATACATTAATAAAATTTAAATATTAAAAATTAAACATATATCCTACAAAACATGAAAATATCCTAAATAAAATATTATTCACATAATAAGACACAAAAAAGTCCATATTATTATGAGTAACAATTACTACTTTTCATCAAAAGAAAAAATCCACGGGTTGCCCCATGGATTTGTATTTATTAATTATCTCACTTACGGATTCTCTCTCAAAATTTATAGGCTATATTCCATGCAAATCCCATATTGAATTTGGAAGAACTTCTGCCAAAGCCCGGAACAATCATAGGCTGTATATCATCCTGTTTGGTGGTATAAACTAAATACTTAGGTTGAAGGTTAACATCAATGTAGAAATTGGATTCGAACAGCTGAACCCTTCCGCCTATCACGCCTTCTATCCAGTAGGTAGACTGAGTAGCCGAAGGATAAGCAATTGATGAATTACTTCCTCCATATCCTCTCACCGGTACGGACATATATTCCTGATTATAAAAAGATCCCGCCAGCTTTCCCCCTGCATAAAATCCGTTAAACTCATTTTCGCGGTCTTTAGCCAGCATATAGAACATTCCCAGTTTTAAGAAGGGACCATTCACCTTAGCATCATAGCCGTTCTTTTGATAGATATTCTTTTCAAAACCTGCTTCTACAATACCGTGGACATTATCTTTAAGCTTCGTGGACAAAAATCCCTGATATAACTGCCTATCGGAAAAAAAAGAAACTCCGGCGTTCAGGATATCGAAACCTACCATAAAATTAGGCTTATAGTTCCATTTCTCTTTTTTAGCTTCGGTACGCTCCTGTGCCAGGCATACGATACTGAGTATGCTAAAAAAGAAGGTACAGATTAGTCTTGTCTTCATTCTCTATATAATTTTGTCCTGCCTCCACTCCTACTACAGGATCAGAGGTTAATAATTCGGAAGTTAAATTTTCATAGGTCTTTTTCACTCCACAGCCCGGAGAAACATAGGTGGCTTTGGTGGTATAATTTATTCTAACCTGAGATTCACTTCCATTCTTAGTCAGTTTAAAATAAACATCAGTATAAGGTGAATCATCCACTCTAAGAGGGATCAGTCTTGACCCGGAGTCTCTGGTACCTCCCAGATCCACTTTACCGGATCCATAATCCACGGCAACATATAAGGAATCCAGGGTCGTTTCTTTACCTGACGATGCAGATTTAAACATCACCATCATTCTGGGAGTTCCTTCCCCACTTTCACATATATCGTCATCTCCTCCGCATGAACACAGCATACTCACACAGACTATAAAGAAAAAAAAATGTAAATATTTCATAGATTTATTTTGGATCTAAAGCCTTTTCAATACGGAATACCAGATCTTCATAATGATATTTATTAATAGAATCCGAGGTATTGCTCATGGTTGAAAATTCTTTTTTTATTGTATTAAGATTTCCTCTTGCTATGGCAACAACATCAGATTGATCCTGTATTTTCGGATTAACCAGTCTAATCATTGCTTCGACATAATTGCGCTGGAGGTTTCTTTTGTAAATATCCGGATCATTCTTTATAATAGAGCCGTTTAGATCTGAAAAAAGCTCCATTACGGAATAGGTATTTTTATCCACCGACTGCATCTGATACATATTCTGAAGAACCATAGGACTCAAAATTCTCCCAAGAACTCCTTTCTGGACTTCTTCTATCGTTTTAAGGGAAGTCTTTCCGGTTTTATCAAAAATTTCTTTTCTGACCAGCCACTGCGGAGTGGTAAAAATATTTTCCTCCAAAAACTTCATCGCTTCTTTCTGGTCTTTTTTGGAGACTATTTCATAGACAGCTCCGGCTTGTTCTGCTGTCTTAGGTGTTTCCATCTTTCCTCCGATGTATTTTGAAACATGTCCCAAATATCTTTTAAACTGTAAAACTACCTGATCATACATCATCCCCAAATTCTCATAATCCTCATTGGGGGTATAGGTCCATTTTTCCAGGTTATCTACAATTCTCTGCAAATTTTTAATTCCGTAACGACTTGCGATCATCGCGTTATCTCCCACCTGTTCGCTTTGAGACCGGGGATCTAACGGATTTGATTCGGTACCAAACCAGAGTCTTTCATTTTTAAGGCTTTTAATCACCCACTGGTTTAAATGTTCTTTTTCCTGTTCGGGGGTCTGGTATTCAAAAAATCGTCTGTATCCCCAATCGATCGCCCATTCATCGTATTCACCGATTCTCGGCATGATACCGGCATCTGTGATATTATCTTCGGGCTGTGCAACATAGTTGAACCTGGCATAATCCATAATGGATGGAGTATGTCCATTTTTTTCAACCCATTTTTTATCTCTCAGTTTTTCAACCGGTACGGTAGAACTCGATCCGAAGTTATGTCTTAAGCCCAATGTATGTCCCACTTCATGAGAAGAAACAAAACGGATCAGCTCACCCATCAGCTTTTCATCAAACTCCATTTTTCGTGCTCTCGGATCATTGGGTGAAGCCTGGATAAAATACCAGTTTCTTAAAAGCATCATAACATTATGATACCAGTTGATATGGCTTTCCAGAATTTCACCTGTACGGGGATCTGCAATAGAAGGCCCCGAAGCATTAGGCACGTCAGACGGCTTATAAACAATGGCTGAAAATCTTGCGTCTTCCAGACTCCATTCCGTATCTACTTTAGGATCCGGAACTTTTGCATAGATTGCATTTTTAAAGCCTGCTTTTTCAAAGGCCTTCTGCCAGTCCTTCACTCCTTCGATCAGATAAGGCACCCATTTTCGGGGAGTTGCCGGGTCTATATAAAATACAATAGGTTTTGCCGGTTCTACCAATTCTCCTTTTTTATATTTTTCAAGATCGGCAGGCTTAGGCTCCAACCTCCATCTTTTAATAAGAGAGATCTTTTTTACCCCCTGTGGGTCTAAATCAAAATCCGTATACCCTACGGTAAAGTAGCCTACTCTGGGATCAAAATACCTTGCCTGCATTTTATTTTCCGGTAACAGTACAAAAGAGGAATTGATCTCTACGGTATAGTTTCCACTTATCTTCGGAGCAGGGCCGGCGGGAGAACTTCCCGGAGTAGAGCTTCGTCCCAGAGAGCGGGCAAAAGTCTTGGTGGTATTAATTTCAATATTGGTGGGGAAGGATTTCACAAAGTTGATGAAAGACATATCCTTTTGAAAAGCTCCCACTTTAAAAGCATCTTTATAGGAAACGGAAAAAGAAACCATATCATTATCCGCATTCAGCAGATCCGTTACGTCAATAACGGAAGATTTTTTATTTTTTCCATATGCTTTTACATCGAAAGCTTTGATAATGGATTGCACATTATTTCTCGTTACCGAATTATACATATCTGATGTGGAGTCTTTTGCATAATCTACATAAGAAATAGAACGTAACAGAATTTTATCTTTGGGACCTTTTTCAAAGGCGACTACCTGCTGGCCGATCTGGTCTCCTGCATATCCGGTTGTACCGGAACGCATTCCTGCAGCAGCTTTTGTCAACCGGCTTACCAGAAGAAATTCTTTTTTCAGCAGATGATCCGGAATCTCAAAATAATATTTATCCTCTATTTTATGAACCGTGAGTACTCCTTCACCAGACACCGCTTTATCAGTGACTACCTCATTATAAGGTTTCACAGGGCTTTTCTTCGGACTGTCTTTTTTAGCTTTAACCGTATCACTTTTCACTGTTGCAGAATCTTTTTCCTGTGCAGAAAAATTGATTTGCGCCGATAGCAATACAATTAATAAAAAAAATCTAAGGTTCTTCACGATCTATCTTAAGCTTTTCAGTTTATGATCCAAATTTAAATAATTATTTTTTGATAAGCAGAGCAATATTTTCCACGTGATGCGTTTGTGGAAACATATCTACGGGGAGGATCTTAACCAATGTATAATGCTCTTTCATCAATGCCAGATCCCTGGCCTGGGTAGCAGAATTACAGCTTACATACACCACTTTTTCAGGGGAAAGCTTAAGGATCTGCTCTACTACTTTCTGATGCATCCCGTCGCGTGGCGGGTCTGTAATAAGTACGTCTGCTTTTGGATGATTGGCAAGAAATTCATCGTTAAAGATGTCTTTCATATCTCCGCAATAAAAAGTACAGTTGGTAAGTCCGTTTAATTCGGCATGTTCTATGGCTGCATCTATGGCTTCCTGCACGGATTCGATACCGATCACCTGTTTTGCTTTTCTGGCTACATATTGTGCAATGGTACCTGTTCCAGTATAGAGATCATACACTACTTCGTCTCCTTTAAGATCGGCAAATTCCAATGTTTTTCTGTAAAGTTCCAGCGCCTGTTTATAGTTAGTCTGGAAAAAGGATTTAGGCCCTATTTTAAATTTCAAACCATCCATTTCTTCCATCAGGAAGCCTTCTCCAGAGTAGACATTAATATCCAGATCATAAATGGAATCATTCTGCTTGGGATTAATGGCATACACTAATGTTTTGATCTGCGGAAAGGTTTCCAGTAAAAAGTTAAATAAGCTTTCTCTGTTTTCTTTTTCTTCTCTGTAAAGCTGAAATAACACCATCCATTCTCCATGAGAATTCTGTCTCATCATTAAAGTACGCAGAAAACCTTCCTGATTTCTTACATCAAAAAAATCCAGCCCATGCTTATCTCCATATTCTTTCACCGCCAATCTGATGGTGTTGGAGGGTTCTTCCTGAAGAAAACATTCTTTAAGGTTCAGAATTTTACTCCACATTCCCGGAATATGGAATCCTAAGGCATTTCTATCGTTAATATTATCCTCGGAGTTGACTTCATCCACCGTTAACCAACGGGCATTGGAAAATGAAAATTCCATTTTGTTCCGGTAAAAATATTCCTGTTCGGAACCCAGAATGGAGATGGTTTCAAAATCATCCAGCCCTCCAATTCTTTTTATATTATTATATACTTCTTCCTGCTTGAAATCCAACTGTTTTTCATAGCTCATATTCTGCCATTTACATCCACCACAGACCCCGAAATGAATACATTTGGAATCCACACGGAAAGGAGACTTTTCCAGAATATCTACGGCCTCACCCTCATAGTATTTGGATTTTGCTTTTTTGACTCTTACATTGACCACATCACCGGGAATAGCTCCGGACACCAATACGGTTTTTCCGTCTTCGGTTTTACCTATGGCTACTCCTTTAGCTCCTGCTGTTAAAAGTTTAATATTTTCAAGAATTATATTTCTCTTCTTTTTCATTCAGTAAATTCTATTTTAATACGGTAGAATGTAACCTTTCGGTGTCATTCAGTAAATTCTATTTTTTTAATAATGGGATGAAACCGGGGATTTCCTCCGGCAAAAATACAATAAAAAAAACCTTATCCGAAGACAAGGTTTTATCTATATTAAAGTTTATTATTTTGCAGGAGCCGCTGGTGGCGGAGGAGTCTGTTCAGCAGGCTGTTGTAATCCCGGCTGCAGCTGTACTCTAGGGTCTACTTTCGGAGCTGAAAGTCCTGTCTGTTTATCCAAAATGGTAACCAATTCCTGATCTCCCAGATTGAAGAAAGGTCTGCTGGCAATTTTTCCATCTTTATCAACAACGATGAAGCAAGGTAATTTAAACCCGTAAACACCATATTTCTTAGCGATATCGGAATTAAGCCCTCCTTCTCCATAAACACTTGTTCCTTTGATTCCTTTCAGTAATGAGTTGCTTGTTTTAATAAACTGATCTTTGGTATCATCTACATTTACAAATACAAAGTTCATTTTAGAACCATAGAAGTTAACTACTTCTTTTAAAACCGGAATGGTAGCTTCGCCGATATAGGGATTCCATGATGCATAGAAAGCAAGCATATAAGGTTTTCCTTTATTTTCAGAAAGCTTGTATGATTTTCCATCCTGCTTAATTAAGGAAGCTTCAGGAGCCTGTTCTCCGATCTTAAATCCGTTGATAGCAAACTGAATTTTTTTAAGATCAGCCTTAATGGTGGCATCCTTAATATCTTCATCGATAATTTTTTTGATTTTCTCAGCTGTTTTTTCCGGCGTGGTAGGATGAATGTCCGATTGTGCCATTACAAAAGCAAGTAAATAATCTTTTGTAGTCTGGGAAATATCTTTTTTACCTTTTAGATATCCGTTAAATAATTCGGAGGTGGTAATATCTGTTTTTCCTTTACTGTTCGCTTCCGCATATTTTTGGAAGTCAGGACTCATTTTAGAAAGCAGGTAGCTTCTGTAAGCCGGGTTTTCTTTCACCATTTCGTCTTTATTAGCCTGAAGCTTATTTTCATAATCTGTAAAGGCCTTGGTTACTTTGAAAGACGGATTTCCTGAAATCTGTTTCTGAGTCAATTCATATTGGGACATCAAAGTGAGTAACGTACTTGCGATATCATTCTTTTTCCATTTTACAACTTCATTGTCCGGATTAAATTTCTTTACGTTCTCCTCTATATTTTTATTGATATCGGTTTCTACCTTCTGAACTCCCGAAAGAAAGGTTTTTTCATCCTTCATCATCAGTTCATTGATATTTACAGTCTGGGCATAGTTTCCAAGATATTTCTGAGCTGCGGTAAAGAAATCATTATTCTTTTTAGCATCTCCCGTAATTACATATTCTGTAGGGAAAGTTGCTCCGTTTCCTGAAATTTCCAGTTTCTGTCCGGTTTTTAAGTATATAAGGCTTTGTTTTCCTCCATATGAAATCACATACATTCCGCTTTTAGGAGCATCAAAGCTTCCGGCAAAGCTTCCATCATTTTTAAGTCCTATGTTCGTCAATGGTAATGTAGCTACTCCTGACGCTTCTATGAACTCGATTCTTTCCAATGGTGAACCTCCTGTGATTTTTCCTTTTACTTCAACTTTTTTAGAGCAAGACATCACAAATACTGCGATGATAAACAATAAAAGATATTTTTTCATTTTGAATATTATAGTTAAACAAAAATAGGTTTTTCAATAAACTAATCGGTCTTTTTAAGAAAGATTTAACTAAAAAAAATCGCCTTCCGAAAAGGAGACGATTTTTTTGATTATTTCAATCTGTTTTTATCCTTTGTCCACTAAAGCAGACATGTATTCTCTATTCATTCTGGCAATATTCTCTAAAGAAATTCCTTTAGGACATTCCACTTCACATGCTCCGGTATTTGAACAGTTACCGAAACCTTCTTCATCCATAGCCTGTACCATATTTAGAACTCTACGTTTTGCTTCTATTCTACCCTGAGGTAATAAAGCAAACTGGGAAACTTTAGCTCCTACGAACAGCATCGCCGAACCGTTTTTACATGTAGCCACACAAGCTCCGCATCCGATACATGCTGCTGCATCCATTGCTTTATCAGCGTCTTCTTTCGGAACAGGAATAGCATTGGCATCCAATGTATTTCCGGAAGTGTTAACAGAAATAAATCCACCTGCGGCCATTACTCTGTCAAATGCACTTCTGTCTACCATTAAGTCTTTAATTACAGGGAAAGCAGCACTTCTCCATGGCTCAATAACGATTGTTTCACCGTCTTTGAACATTCTCATGTGTAACTGACATGTAGTAATACCTGTATCAGGACCATGAGCTCTACCATTGATATAAAGTGAACACATACCGCAGATCCCTTCACGACAGTCGTGATCGAAAGCTACCGGTTCTTTTCCTTCATTAATTAAATTCTCGTTCAGGATGTCCAGCATCTCCAGGAATGAAGAATCTGTGGAAACATCTGATATTTTATAGGTCTCAAACTGACCTTTAGTTTTATTATTTTTTTGTCTCCAAATTTTCAGCGTAAGATGTAAGCCTTTTTTTGCACTCATAATTTTGTATTTATAGGTTGGAGATTATTTGTAACTTCTAGTTTTAACCTCGATATTCTCGTATATCAGATCTTCTTTATGCAACACCTCATTATTGATGTCTGCTCCCTGATATTCCCAAGCTCCCACATATTTGTAATTCACGTCGTCTCTTTCCGCTTCTCCATCCGGAGTAGAGTGGTCTTCACGGAAGTGTCCTCCACAAGATTCGTTTCTATGTAGGGCATCGATAGCCATTAACTGTCCTAGCTCTAAAAAGTCTGCAACACGGAATGCTTTTTCAAGCTCTGTATTCATACCTTCTGCTTCTCCCGGAACTTTTACGTTTTTCCAGAAGTCATTTCTTACTTCTTCAATTTCTTTGATCGCTTCTCTTAAGCCTTCAGGAGTTCTTCCCATTCCTACTTTATTCCACATAATGTTTCCTAACTGTTTGTGGAAGTGATCTACTGAATGAGTTCCTTTATTATTTAAGAAGAAATCGATTTTTTCTTTGATTCCTTTTTCAGCTTCATTGAATGATGCCGAATCAGTAGGAATAGATCCTGTTCTGATGTCTGCAGAAAGATAATCTGCAATAGTGTAAGGTAAAACGAAGTATCCGTCTGCCAGACCTTGCATCAGAGCAGAAGCTCCTAATCTGTTTGCTCCGTGATCTGAGAAGTTGGCTTCACCGATTACGAAACATCCCGGAATAGTAGACTGAAGATTGTAATCCACCCAAACACCTCCCATAGTGTAGTGTACGGCCGGATAGATTTTCATTGGAGTTTTATAAGGATCATCAGCTGTAATTTTCTCATACATTACAAATAAGTTACCATACTTCTCTTCTATCCAGCTTTTTCCTAAATCATAGATCTGCTGATCGGTAGGATTATGGATATGCTTTTCAAGAGCTGCTTCTTTTCCTTTTTTAATGATCTCCGTAGAGAAATCAAGATAAACTCCTTCTTTAGTATCATTATTTTCGATTCCGAAACCTGCATCACATCTTTCTTTAGCAGCTCTGGAAGCAACGTCCCTAGGTACTAAGTTTCCGAATGCCGGATATCTTCTTTCCAGATAATAATCTCTGTCTTCTTCTTTTATATTTTCAGGTCTTAACTTACCTTCTCTGATAGCCACTGAATCTTCTATTTTCTTAGGTACCCAGATTCTTCCTGAGTTTCTTAGGGATTCGGACATCAATGTTAATTTAGACTGTTGTGTTCCGTGAACCGGAATACATGTAGGGTGAATCTGTACATAACAAGGGTTAGCAAAATAAGCTCCTTTTTTGTGGATCTTCCATGCAGCAGATACGTTGGATCCCATTGCATTGGTAGAAAGGAAGTATACGTTTCCATATCCTCCGGAAGCAATTACCACTGCGTGCGCGGAATGTCTTTCAATTTCTCCCGTTACCAGGTTTCTTGCGATAATTCCTCTTGCTTTTCCGTCAACGATTACAAGGTCCATCATTTCATGACGGTTGTACATTTTAATTCTACCTTTACCGATCTGACGGCTCATTGCAGAATAAGCTCCTAATAAAAGCTGTTGTCCTGTCTGTCCTTTTGCATAGAAAGTTCTTTTTACCTGAACCCCTCCAAATGAACGGTTATCCAGCTGACCACCGTAATCCCTTCCGAAAGGAACACCTTGTGATACACACTGGTCAATAATGTTAGCCGAAACTTCAGCTAATCTATATACATTAGCTTCTCTTGCTCTATAGTCACCTCCTTTGATTGTATCATAGAATAATCTATAGGTAGAGTCACCGTCTCCCTGATAATTTTTAGCAGCATTGATCCCTCCCTGAGCGGCAATAGAGTGCGCTCTTCTTGGGGAATCCTGATAACAAAATGCTTTTACGTTATAACCTTGCTCAGCCAGGGTAGCTGCGGCAGAACCTCCTGCTAATCCTGTTCCTACAACAATAATATCAATTTTATCTCTGTTGTTAGGTGCAACAAGGTTCATATGGTCTTTATGATGTTTCCACTTGTCCTTTAGAGGACCTGCAGGAATTTTTGAATCTAACTTACTCATATTATTTTTGATATTATTGAGTTATATAATGAAATATTGCGATGAAAATAAATCCTAAAGGAATGATAACTGAATACCAGTTTCCAATAGTTTTAATTACCGGAGTGTACTTCGGATGTCTAGCCCCGATGGACTGAAAAGAAGACTGGAAACCGTGCGCTAAGTGTAATCCCAATAATACAAATGCAATTACATAAATAGCCACTCTCCAGATATCTGCAAATTTTTCGTGCAGTTCCTCCCAGAATCTCTCTGCATCCGGTGAAATACCATCTACATATTTGTAAGTAATCTCGTGTAACCAGAAGTCATACAAGTGCAGTCCTAAAAAAGCCAAAACAACAGCTCCGGAAATAATCATATTTCTGGACATCCAAGTGGAATTGGAAGATGCATTGTTTGCAGCATATTTAACCGGACGTGCTTTATTATTCTTAATTTCCAATACGAACCCCATCACAAAATGGAATATCACAGCAAAACCAAGAATAGGCTGCATAAGAAACTGTACAAAAGGATTATAACCCATAAAGTCGGAAGCTGTATTAAAAGCATCCTTGTTTATTACGGATAATAAGTTTGTAGTCAAATGCAGTATAAGAAAAATCAGCAAAAACATAGCCGATAATGCCATAGCATATTTTCTACCTATCGTAGAACTCGTTAAACCTGCCATACTAAGTCTAAATTTGAATTTCCCACAAAATTAGGAAATGTTAACAATACAAAGAAGTGAGAAATCTCAGAATTACCTAGTTTGTAATCTTTCTAAATAATTGATGAAAATGTTATAAATAAAGGAAAGTCCAAATAAGCAATATTCAATTCAAATCATATGTTTTGCCCCTGAAAATGACTTTATTCTCTGCTCTTGAAAAATATTTGATTTCGATATGGCCAAGCCTTCTTGAAGTCCTGTAAGGACCCACAATATATTTCTCTATTTTATTCTTATCTGCATTTAAAGGAAGCCAAAAGCAGGCATTATTTTTTATTTTTACAGACAATATCTTGCTTTTATTATAATGATGAATTAATATTTCATCTCTTTGATTTTCATAAATTGTAAATGCTGAATGCAAAATAAAAAAAAACAAACAAGTCATTACAAATATTGCAGATTTCCTAAAATCCGGCCGTTGAATAAGAAACTTCAAAAGCCCCAATACAATAAACAGAAATAATACCTCCACCCAATTGATTGAAATATTGTCAATAAAGAAAGATTCAAACCCGGCAAACCAATGAATAATTTTTAAAAGAAACTGAATAATAAGGTCATAAGTATCAACCATTAATCTCCCATCCAACCCTGCAACAATTAATAAAGCTAAAATGAATGAAGAAATAATGATGATCTCTGAAAACGGTACAATAAAAATATTAGCCAAAAGTGAAATCAGCGAGCACTGATGGAAATAATACAAAATAACAGGAAGTGTTGACAGTTGGGCAGCCAGCGAAATACAAACACTACTAAAAAACAACCGTTTCCAATAGGTATCTCCTTTGGGAAAAAGGTTTAAAATAGGATCATTCAGCCAAAAGATACCCAATACAGCAATAAAACTCAACTGAAACCCTATATTAAAAAGCTGTTGGGTATTCCCAATTAATATTATAAACGCCGATACTGCCAGGGAATGCAGAAGATCCGGTTTCCTTCCCAGGAGTTTATAAACATAATAGATCGTCAGCATAATACAGGACCGCAAAACAGAATTTTCGAATCCTACGAGACCTCCAAAAATCCATATCATTGCTAAACTAAGCACAATTGCCCACTTCCGGAGTGCAAGAGGAAAAACCCGAATAAGAAAAAAATACATCAACCCAAAAATGATCACAATATGGGTACCTGAAATGACCAGCAAATGCATCAGCCCTGATTGGGTAAAATCCCTCAGCACCAGTGCATCCATTTCAGTTCTGTCTGCGAAAATCATCCCTTTTAAAAATTCCCTGCTTTCAGGAGACAGTGAAGCCCGGTCCACTTTGCGTAAAAACTCATGTCTTTTCTGTGCCAGCCTTTCATGAAAGGTGAGGTCATTTCTATTCATAGAGGGAATAATTTCCCCTTTTACATACGCTTGAAATTCAATATTTCTCCGCTTTAAATACCGGGCATAATTAAATTGAAAATCATGTTCCGGAGCCTTCAATTTCTTCAGAAATACATGAGCTTTGTAATAATGCATAAAATCCGGCTCACTATTCTTGTCAGCTATAAGTAAAATCATATTAGTTTTACCTTTTTCTGCCCGGACCTCCACTTCATATCTCTTATATTTCTCAGTGGAATTAAGCTTTTTAGTAATTTTAAAAACAACAGGCTGGACAGAGGAAATAATTGATGCACCAGAGGGAAGACTGTTATAATAATGAAGCCCCACACCTACCCCGAAATAAATACATCCTAATCCTATAACCCTAAGCTTATGGAAAATAAAGTTCAATTTCAGAAAAGTAAAAACAAAAAGGATTAAAGCAATGAAAAGAATACAATACACCGCATTCTGTCCCAGGAGAAATCTATCCTGAAAAATGATCCCCAGTATAAAACAGGTGACCAATATAAGAAGAGGTTGTTTGTTCAAATGTGTTTTTAAAAACTAAAATAATAATTTCCACCATTCAGTTTGACACAAATAAACTCAAATACAACAAGTTAACATTAATATAATATACGGAATCTATACTTTTAGAATAATTTCGGCAGCCTTGTCACTGGCTCCTTTACCGCCCAGCTTTTGTTTCAGCAACCGGTAATCATTTAAAATTTCATTTCTTTTTTCTCCTTCCAGCACTTTTTTAAGCTCTTCCACTAAGTGAGATGTGTGCAGATCATCCTGTATCAGTTCTTTCACCACTTCCCTATCCATGATCAGGTTCACCAAGGAAATATAATTGATATTCTTCACCAGTCTTTTTGCAATAGCATAGGAAATCTTACTTCCTCGATAACATACTACTTCAGGAATATCCAACAGTGCAGTTTCCAGCGTAGCGGTTCCCGAAGTAACCAAAGCAGCTTTGGAACACCTCAGCAGGTCATAAGTTTTATTGGAAACGAAATGTACATTTTCATCCACATATTTTTCATAAAAAGATCTGGGAAGACTGGGAGCTCCGGCTATAACAAACTGATATTGTTCAAAATAAGGACGCACAGAAAGCATGATCTGAAGCATTTTTTCCACTTCCTGTTTTCTGGAACCCGGCAAAAGAGCAATAATCTCTTTCTCATTCAGACCGTTTTTCTTTTTAAAGTCTTCCTTGTCTGTCAAAGCCAGTTCCGATATAGCATCCAACAGGGGATGCCCCACAAAGTGAGAATGAACACCATGCTTTTTATAAAAGTCTTCTTCAAAAGGAAGAATCACCAGCATTTCATCTACATACTTTTTGATAATCTCCACTCTTCCTTCCTTCCATGCCCACAGCTGGGGAGAAATATAATAAATTACCTTAATTCCGAGCTCTTTTGCAAACTTGGCAATACGGAGATTAAATCCCGGATAATCAACAAGGATCAGATAATCCGGTTTGTTATTCTTAATATCTTCTTTACAGAATTTAATATTATTCAGAATTGTCCTGAGGTTCATAGCCACTTCTAAAAAGCCCATAAAAGCCAGGTCCTTATAATGTTTCACCAACACTCCGCCTTGCTTTTCCATAAGATCACCACCCCAAAACCTAAATTCTGCCTGAGCATCTTTTTGTTTTAAGGCTTTCATTAAATTGCTTCCATGTAAGTCTCCTGAGGCTTCTCCCGCTATGATGTAATATTTCATTTCTATATTTCTATAATAGGAATAGAGAACAAATTAAAGATGTTACCATCTTAATTTGTAAATTTGTTCAAAGATAATGATAAAAATGTCAGAAGAATTTGAAATACGAAATAAAGTTGCCGAAAGCGGATTAGTAAACTTCGATCTTACGGATCTGATCCCAAAAGGTGCCAGAATAGGGATTGACCTTAAGGATTTCCTATTTGAAGGAGTAATCCTTAAAGAGAAAGATTTCCGTGAAAAAGTGGCAGCCATTAATCCCGAGGATTATAAAGATGCCTTTGTCTACATTTACAATTCAGCTGATGCTATTGTTCCGTTATGGGCCTATTTTTTAATTACGGCAAGATTAACGGAAACTACAAAAAAAATAATCTTCGGAAATAAAGAAGATCTGGAGGTGCTTCTGATGCATAATGCTATTCAGTCTTATGATTTTGATGATTTCATAGGGAAAAGAGTTTTGGTAAAAGGCTGCTCAGACAAAGAGATTCCGGAAAACGCATATATTGAGCTTGTAGAACAGCTAAAGCCGATTGTAAAATCTCTTATGTTCGGAGAAGCATGTTCCAATGTCCCGATTTTCAAAAATTAGGGAATGAATAAATATCTGACATCTCTTTTATTATTCTTAGTCTTCTTATTCATTTATTATATCGGAAGTTTTGCTAAAATTCCTTTTGCAGACTGTGTAGGCTTTGTTGTGGAGACAGAGAAGGGACAATTTGCCGTTACAGCAACCGCTACAACCCATTTCCTCTATATCAATACGACCATTTTAATTAAAAATATTCTCAGCCTCAATGCCATTGAAGCCAACAGACTGCTCGTGGTCTTTTCCGGAGCTGCTACGGTTTCTATAATATTCCTAACCCTTAAAAACCTTATAAAAACAGACTGGGTAGCAATAACATCCGCCATTGTTTTCGGATTCAGTTTTTCGTTCTGGAAAAATGCGGAAATTGTGGAAGTATATACATATAATACGTTATGGATCAGTTTATTTTTTTACTGTATCATTCAAAACTTTGTACAGAAGAGAAACATCTATCCCATTTTAGCAGGCATTTTCCTTGGAATAAGCCTGTGGCTACATATACAAAATATATTATTAATTCCTGCTTATCTTTTATTTCTTTATTATTTTAAAGATCAGAAGAAAAGCATTCTTCTTTCCTTTTTATCCTTTACTGTATTATTTTCCCTGTTATTTATAATTAACACTTCACAGGGACTGCCCCTGAAGTCACCGCTGTCATCTGATCAGGGTCATTGGGTTGAAGACTCTTTAAAGAAATCATTTTTGCAATATGTTCAGGATCTGATAAAATCCCTTTTTTATCTTATATATAACTTCAATGTATTTGTCATCTTTGGAATTACTGGGATTATCCTCCTTTATAAAGCCAATCGTAAGATGTTTTTCGTATTTTTCACAGCAGCTTTGCTGGTATATGGCTTTTCCACTTTTTATGCAGTAACGGATAATTACGTTTTCTTTCTTCCTTTTAATCTGATGTTTGCCTTAGCTATTGGATACGGCTTATCTTCAGTCAGATTTCAGGCTTTAAAAAAATACTCATGGTGCTGTCTTCTGATTCCTTTCTTTTATTTTTCCTGTTTTCATATTGCCTTGCGGATTCCTCAGGCACAGAACTTTGACAATTTTAAAAAATATAAAGGAGGACTTGAATATTATATGCTTCCATGGATGAATAATAATATAGGAATTTTAGAATTCACTATTGACAGAAAAAAAGCTCCGGAACCGATAAGCTGGATGACCATAAGCGCAGAAGAATACATTGAAATATTAAAATCTAAAGGCCTTACTCCTAACGAGATAAGAGAACTTTAACAATTATTTCAAATAAAAAATAAGTATTGGTAATATTTTTGATAAGTTTAGATTACTTAATTATTAATAAACACAAACTATGAGTTTAATTGACCTACTTACAGGAAATGCAGGTAATCAGGTTGCAGAACAGGCTGAAAGCAAATTTGGGATCAGCAAGAACCAAGTAATTGCTCTTTTAGCAGTAGCTACACCTCTAATTATTTCTTATCTGAGAAATAAATCCAAGGATGCAAAAGAAGCTGAAGCCTTAAACAATGCATTAGATAAAGACCATGACGGAAGTATTCTGAATAATCCTTCCCAATTGGAAACACGTCAGGCAGAAGGTGGTTCCATTTTGGATCACATTTTTGGAGGCCAAAAACAAAATGTAGAAAACCAATTATCGCAAAACACAGGAATTTCCATTGATAAGATAGGTCCTGTTTTAGCTATGCTAGCTCCAGTTGTAATGGGATATATTGGAAAAGAAAAACAACAGAACAATGTAAGCGCCGGCGGATTGGGAGATCTATTAGGAGGAATCCTTGGAAATGCTTCTAATCAGGCTCAGCAGCAATCCAGTCCTTTAAACGATATCATTGGAAGCGTTTTGGGTGGAGGACAATCTCAGTCTTCAGGAAATCCATTAAGTGATATTCTTGGAAGTGTATTGGGAGGTGGTAATAATAACCAACAAAAAGGCGGAGGTTTTGGAAGTATTTTAGGAAATCTTCTGGGTGGAAAATAATAATATCCGCAGTGAAATGATAAAAAAGACCAGAGATATATCTCTGGTCTTTTTATTTACGAATTAAGATTTAGTCGCAGCAGCATTTACTTTTTTGGAAGATTTTCTCGGTCTTCTTTTTCCATAGCTTCCTGCCGTAATCTTTCCTCTTCGAGTCTTTTTGTCTCCTTTTCCCATAGTGGATAAATTTTGTTGATTTCTACTAAGTTAAAAAATATCTGTAAAAAAATCAAATATTAAGGTCACTAAATTCAAATCACAATTCATTTAAGGCACACCTATTTTTTATCCATATATAAAAAATTTAATTAGTTTTGTATATTATTAAATTGATGTTTATGAAAAAAATAATATCCGCCTCATTTATATTAGGAATTTCAATATTTGCCGACTTGCTTTCTGCCCAGGAAATCACAAAAGACCAGATGAAGGCTTTCCAGTCAGATAATGTGGATGTTTTCAAAAGTGCTTTTTCAAAAAACGATTTTAACAAATGTCTTACCGTTAAAGAAAACTCATATAATCTCCTTGCCTACAGTGTGAAATACGAAAGAAAGAATGTTTTTAATTATCTGCTCAGCAATAATGTAAATGTTAATCAGATATGTGATAACCAGTCTCCTCTGATGGTAGCCGCCCGATATGGTAAAGCAGATATGGCTAAAACCCTGATCCAAAAAGGAGCCGACAAAAATCTGAAAAATGAAAATGGGGAAACCGCAAAAGATTTTGCTGTAAAGTATGGGAATCCATCTCTTGCCGCAATTTTGAAATAAAACTTTACAAAAAAATATAATTAAAACTTCCTTTTCGGAGGTTTTTTTATTTCCCAAACCTGTAAAAACGCTTATCTTTGCACCCGTAATTCAAAGTTCGAAAAACCAATCACTTGAAGTCTGAACTTTGATCTTTTAACATTGAACTTTAAACTGACTATTATGTTTCGATCACACACAAACGGAGAACTATCTCTGCAAAATCTAAATGAAGAAGTTACACTTTCAGGATGGGTACAAACTATCCGTGACAAAGGATTTATGATTTGGATAGATCTTCGGGATCGTTACGGAATTACCCAATTGGTTTTTGATCAGGAACGTTCTTCTGCGCAATTAATGGAAGAAGCCAAACAGCTGGGTCGTGAATTTGTTATTCAGGTTACCGGAAAAGTAATCGAAAGAGTAAGCAAAAACCCTAATATTCCTACTGGAGAAATTGAAATTCTGGTAGAAAAACTTACCATCCTTAATGAATCTCAACTGCCTCCATTCACTATTGAGGACGAAACCGATGGTGGTGAGGAATTGAGAATGAAATACCGCTATCTGGATATCAGAAGAAATCCGGTAAAAGATAAGCTGATCTTCCGCCATAAAATGGCACAAAAAGTGAGAAACTATCTTTCCGATCAGGGATTTATTGAAGTGGAAACTCCTGTTTTAATTAAATCCACACCGGAAGGAGCAAGAGATTTCGTTGTTCCCAGCAGAATGAATCCGGGACAGTTTTACGCTCTTCCACAATCTCCGCAAACCTTTAAACAGCTTTTAATGGTAGGAGGGATGGACCGCTATTTCCAGATTGTAAAATGTTTCCGTGATGAAGACTTAAGAGCGGACAGACAACCGGAATTTACGCAAATTGACTGTGAAATGGCTTTCGTAGAGCAGGAAGATATCATGAACGTTTTTGAAGGAATGACCAAAACTTTACTTAAAGATATTACAGGTCAGGAATTCGGAGATTTCCCAAGAATGACTTTTGCTGATGCCATGAAAAAGTACGGAAATGACAAACCGGATATCCGATTCGGAATGGAATTCGTAGAGCTTAATGAACTGGTAAAAGGTAAAGATTTTAAAATATTTGATGATGCTGAACTGGTAGTGGGAATTAATGTTGAAGGATGTGCAGAATATACCAGAAAGCAGATCGACGAATTAGTGGATTGGGTAAAACGTCCGCAAATAGGAGCTTCAGGAATGGTATGGGTAAAATTCCAGAATGATGGAGTTAAAACATCTTCTGTTAATAAGTTCTACAATGAAGAAGATTTAACAAAGATTATTGAAAAATTCGGAGCTAAGAAAGGAGATTTAATGCTGATCCTTTCAGGAAACGAGAATAAGGTAAGAGCTCAGCTTTCTGCATTGAGAATGGAGCTTGGAAACCGTTTGGGATTAAGAAAAGGAGATGTATTTGCCCCTCTTTGGGTTGTTGATTTCCCTTTATTGGAATTTGATGAAGAGACGCAAAGATATCATGCAATGCACCACCCTTTCACATCTCCAAAACCTGAAGATATCCACTTACTGGAAACAGATCCGGGAAAAGCAAGAGCCAACGCCTATGATATGGTGCTTAACGGAAACGAAATCGGAGGGGGATCTATCAGAATTTTTGACAAAGATCTTCAATCCAAAATGTTTTATCTTTTAGGGTTTACAAAAGAAGAAGCAGAAGCCCAGTTTGGATTCCTCATGAATGCGTTTAAATACGGAGCACCACCTCATGGTGGTTTAGCCTTCGGATTTGACCGATTAGTGGCGATCCTTGACGGAAATGAGGTAATCAGGGATTATATTGCATTCCCTAAAAACAATTCAGGACGGGATGTCATGATTGACGCCCCTGCTCCTATTGCCAATGAGCAACTGGATGAATTGGAACTACAATTAAATTTAAAATCATAAATACAAAGCGGAGAAGTATCTCCGCTTTTATATTATATATCAACCTTACTAAATAAACCCATGAAAATCGCAGCTGCCCAGATTAAACCTATAAAAGGAGACATTCCATATAATATCAAAACTCATAAAGAACTTATTGACCTAGCCATTCAAAACAATACGGATCTCATCATATTCCCTGAACTATCTATTACAGGCTATGAACCCGATCTTGCAGAAGAATTATCTATCCACTATGAAGACCCAATACTCAATGATTTCCAGATAATAGCCGATGAAAATAATATTACGATCGGAGTAGGAATGCCAACAAAGTCTGAAAATAAAATAATGATAAGCTGCATTCTATTCCAACCCCAAAAAAAACGGGAAATCTATTCTAAGAAACATCTCTTCCCGACAGAAGTCGGTATTTTCACAAAAGGAGAAAATTTTTATGAGCTCGACGTATTGCAAAATAGGATTTCCCTAGCCATATGTTATGATCTGTCCGATCCTTTACACTCTACCCATGCTTTTCAGCAAGGTTCTCAAATTTATTTTACATCCGTCTTAAACTCCGTGAACGGTATAGAAGATGATCTTCAGAAACTCTCCCATATTGGAAAAAAATATAGCATGAGCGTCATGATGGCAAATTTTATTGGTGAATCGGGTGGCTATACATGCGCCGGCAGAACATCAGCATGGAATAATGAAGGTAAGTTAATCGGGCAGCTGGATGATGTTCAGGAAGGCATTCTCATTTTAAATACTGAAAACAACCAAATTGAAAAACATTACAAGACCAATTCATAATCTATTTATTTTTAAAAATATATAAACATACTTTTCTTCTATTGTATGTTGATGTATTTTCTCTTCTTCACCGGAGCAATTTCACAATAATAAATTTCAACGGCACAATCATTGCACGATCTTATGCAAAACGTAAGACAATGAAAGCAATTTGGAATGGTGCCATTGGCTTTGGTTTAGTCAATATCCCTGTTAAAATTTATTCCGCTACGGAAACCAGCAAACTGGATTTGGATATGCTGGATAAATCTGACTTTTCCAATATCAAATTCAAAAGAGTCAATGAAAATACGGGTAAAGAAGTAAAATGGGAAAACATTGTAAAAGGTTATCTCATGGAGGACAAATACATCATCCTGGAAGATGAGGACTACGAGGCTGCAAGCCCTGAGAAATCAAAAATACTTTCAATCGATCAATTCGTTAAGGAAGTGGAAGTAGATAGTGTCTATTTTGAAAATCCTTATTATCTGGAACCTCAGAAGAACGGTGAAAATGCATACAGACTTTTAATTAAAGCGCTGCAGGAAACCAAAATGGTAGGAATTGGAACTTTTGTACTGAGAGAAAGTGAAGCCATCGGAATGATCAGGCCTTATAACGAAGAAATCCTTGTTCTCAACCGGCTGAGATTCGATCAGGAAATAAGAGACTACAAAGACCTGAAAATTCCGGCTAAAAAAGCTCCTAAACCCGCTGAGCTCAAAATGGCAATCAGCCTTATAGAGCAACTTTCCCAAGAGTTTGATCCCACGATGTATAAAGATACCTATTCAGAATCTCTGATGAAAATCATCAAACAAAAAGCGAAAGGTAAGAATGTTAAAGCTAAAACGGCTGAACCTGTAAAAGAAGGCAAAGTCATCGATCTAATGGCACAGTTAAAAGCCAGTCTGCAGAATACAAAATCCAAAACCGCATCATAATGGCTCTAAAAGATTATCAGAATAAGCGTAAGTTCGACGAAACCAGTGAACCGAAAGGTGAAAAAAAGAAAAGTAAAGATCAGCTGATCTTTGTAATTCAACGGCATGCAGCTTCGCATTTACACTATGACTTTCGGTTAGAAATGGAAGGTGTACTGAAAAGCTGGGCCGTTCCCAAAGGACCGTCACTCGATCCAAAAGATAAACGTCTTGCCATGATGGTGGAAGATCACCCCTACGACTATAAGGATTTCGAGGGGAATATCCCGGAAGGAAATTACGGAGCCGGACAGGTCGAAATATGGGATAGCGGAACGTATGAGCCCCTGGATGACACCAGCAAGCTTTCCGATGAAAAAGAACTGCTAAAAGAGCTGAAAGCAGGTTCTTTAAAATTTATCCTCCACGGCAAAAAACTAAAAGGCGAATTTGCTTTAGTAAAAATGAAAAATTCGGAAGGCAATTCGTGGCTATTGATAAAGCATAAAGATGAGTTTGCAGAAGATTCTTATGATGCTGAAGAAAATACTTCTCCCAAATCTTTAGTAACGAAATTTTTAGAGGAAAAAAAAAGCCTAAAAAAAAGCGGCAAAAAGAAGTCATAACTTCAGAAACGAAACCCAGATTCCGTAAATTCAATTCTTTAACAGAAGAAAAAAAATTAAAGACATTTATACGGCCCATGCTCGCCAAATCCTATGAAAAAGCATTTGACGATAAAGACTGGATTTTTGAAATAAAGTGGGACGGTTACAGGGCTATCGCCGATCTCAGTAAAGCTGATCCTCTCTTTTATTCACGTAATGGAATTTCTTTTTTATCCAAGTTTGAAAGAGTTGCATCAGATTTTGAACAACAGAAATACCAGATGATCCTGGATGGTGAAATTGTTGCATATGACGACCAGGGAAAACCTAATTTCCAGTTGCTTCAGCAGATTGGTGAGCAGCCTAATCTTGCATTAACTTACCAGGTATTCGACCTTCTATGGCTGAATGGGCATTCTACGGAGAGTCTGCCGCTTATTCAACGGAAAGAACTTCTCAAAGAAGCATTAATCGAAACAGATATCGTTAAATACTGCGACCACATTCCTGAAAAAGGCATTGATTTCTTTGAGCAGATGAAAAATATGAAACTGGAAGGAATGATTGCTAAAAAAGCTGATAGTCTTTATGTTGAAGATCACCGGACAAGTGAGTGGCTCAAGATAAAATTCACCAATACCGAAGAGACTATCATCTGTGGATTTACAGAACCCAGAGGTTCACGAAAAGGTTTTGGAGCCCTTATTCTGGGAAAATACATTCAAGGAGAATTAACGTATTGCGGACATACGGGAACCGGATTTAACAATGAATCTTTACAACAACTTTACGAACGGTTAAAGAAACTTATTGTAAAATCATCTCCGTTTGAAACTGTTCCTAAAACCAATATGCCTGTTACGTGGGTAAAGCCTGAATTGGTTTGCGAAATTAAATATTCCGAAATCACCAAAGACGGTATTTTCCGGCATCCTGTTTTTGTCGGGCTCCGCGAAGATAAAGACCCTGAAGAGATCAGTGGTACCACCCCTATTAGTACATCTACACACCAAAAAATAAAAAATATGAAAACCCAAAAAGGAACTTCTGAGAAAGAAAAGGAAATCACCCTGAACAGACACAAAGTAACCCTTACCAATCAGGATAAAATATATTTCCCGAAGGACGGCATCACCAAAGGAGACGTTATCGAATATTATCAGTCGGTGGCGGATTATATCCTTCCCTATCTAAAGAACCGTCCTCTATCTCTTAATCGTTTTCCTAATGGAATTGAAGAACAGAACTTTTATCAGAAAGATGCAGGAGACCATATTCCTGATTGGATAAAAACCACGGAAGTGTACTCCGAATCCAATGATAAAAATATCGACTATATTTATTGTAATGACAAGGCCACCTTAGCTTATCTTAATAATTTAGGGTGTATTGACCTTAATCCGTGGAACAGCTCACTGCCTGATCTGGAACACCCGGACTACCTCGTGCTTGACCTGGATCCTTCCAAGAAAAATACGTTTGATGATGTAATTGAAGCCGCTTTACAGGTCAACGAAATTTTAAGTTCAATTAAAGTTAAAGGATATTGTAAAACTTCCGGAAGTACCGGCATCCATATTTATATTCCGATGGGAGCACAATATGATTTTGACCAGGTAAAAGATTTTGCCCATATCCTCATGAAATATGTTAACGATCAGCTTCCTAAAATTACTACGCTTGAAAGAAGCTTACAGAAAAGGGACGATAAGAAAATCTATCTGGATTACCTTCAAAACCGGACAGGCCAAACCCTGGCGAGTGCCTATAGTTTACGGCCTAAGCAAGGAGCTTCCGTGTCTATGCCTCTGGAATGGGAAGAATTAAAAAAAGGATTAAAGCCGACAGATTTTACTATTCATAATGCCCTGGAGAGAATTAAAGAGAAAGGAGATTTATTTAAACCTGTTCTGGGAAAAGGAATTAATATGATAAAAGCCCTGGAACTACTGCAAGCTAATAAGTAAGTTTAAACCCATTACGTTTACATTAAATATAAAAAAGCTGAATGTTACCATTCAGCTTTCGTTTTTTATTTTTAAGATTGTTTATAGATATGAACATCCTGCTGCGGATAAGGGATTTCTATACCTGCTTTATCGAGGGCAGCTTTACAATCAATCATCAGCTGCTCATTCATAGTCCAGAAGTTTTCAGTGGAAGTTGCCACTCTTATGGATAAATTAACGGCACTGTCTCCCAGTTCTGTTACGACTACCTGGGGAGCCGGGTCCTTGTAGGCTAAAGGATTATTTTCAATTACATCCATTAATATTGATTTTGCCTGTTTTAGATCGGCATTATATGATACTCCGATATTAAACCAGGTCTTACGCATACCCAAATGAGTATAATTGGTAATACTTTTATTGGAAATTTCTCCGTTAGGTATTACAATTAACTGATTTTGGGGAGTGATAAGCTTTGTATGGAAAACATCAATTTCCTGTACAGTACCCGCTACATCAGCACTTGCAGAGATATAATCTCCAATTTTGAAAGGTTTAAGCAAGAGAATAAGGATTCCACCTGCAAAATTCGTTAATGAGCCTTGTAATGCCAATCCCACCGCAAGTCCGGCCGCCCCGATCATGGCTACGAATGCCGAAGTCTGTACTCCCAATTGAGTCACTACCACTATAAAAAGTAATATATTGAGTCCCCAATTAATAAGGTTTAAAAGGAATTGCTGCAATGAAGGTTCCATATTACGTTTCTGAAAAGCCTTCCTTACCAGTTTCTTAATTAATCTGATCAGCCATGCACCTATTAAATAAATAAGCAATGCCGAAATAACCGCTGTAATTATCCGGGGAGCCCATGAAACAGCAGAAGATACAAAGGTCTGCCAATGCTCCTGAACGTTGTTTAATTTTAAATCATCCATATTTTTATATATTATTAAATCCGATCTTTTCCGTTTTGCTTAGTCTGAACCAATACCTGTATCAGTTTTAAATATTTAAAACCGCTTACCTATTTTTAATAGAAAAAATTACAGATATATTGTTGTTGGAGTCATAGAAATAATCTCTATAACAGAATAATTCCCATGCAAAAATAATGAATAAAAATTTTATACCGGCCAAGATAGATTTCAATATAAAAAACTCAGGGAAGTTTTGCCACCAGACCTTCGGGAAGAATTTTTAAAATATGATAAATAATTTTCCATTTAAAATTCGGTACAATGGTAAATCCTTTTCCTGCATTCACAATAAATCCGGCTACATAATCGGGTTCCATAATTAATGATTCATTAAGCTGTAAACCTTCATTTATTTTTGTTCTGATATAGCCGATCACCAAGGCATTAACAGTGATATTCCGTGATGACAGCTCCTGTCTTAATCCTGCCAGATATTGTGTGAAAGCAGCTTTGGTACTTCCATACACAAAATTACTCTTCCTTCCCCGTACCCCGGAGAGAGAGGAAAGCCCAATAATCCGTTCCAGACGGGTATTAGTTTTATCCATGGCAATAATATTAAGAATAGAAACAGCTCCCATATAATTGACCTTCATCATCTGCTGGGCACCGTTAAAGTCTCTCAATGCTTTTTCATTATCTACGAGGAATCCGGCGGCATAGACTACAATATGAGGCTTCACCGGAAGTTTATCATAAAATGCCTGATGAGAATCAAAATCCACCGCATCAAAAGAGAGAATACCCACTTTCGCATCCAACTGATTATCCTTAACAAAATTTTCAAGGGAATTCGTATTGCGTGATGCAGCAATTACAGAATAGCCTTTTTCTACATATTGTTTTATACACTCTTTGGCAACATCCGAATTGGCACCCAGTATAAGAACGGTCTTGTCTGTGTTTTGATTCATTTCACAAAGATATTTTATTCTGGGTAGTATATCAAATTTCAGAATTTTGCCGCCTTGTTTTTGTTCACTAACTTTGCATAATTTAATAAAAAGAAAAAATGAACCTTACTTCACGAATTGCCACTTATGAATTCGAAAATCCTTTAATGAACGCTTCAGGTGTTTGGTGCGATGATGCTGAAAAGCTTAATGAAATGGTACAGTCCCCATCCGGAAGCTTTGTTACCAAAAGCGCAACACCTAATTTCAGAGAAGGAAATCCAAGCCCACGCTATTTTGAAGTACCTTTGGGAACTATCAATTCCATGGGACTTCCTAATTTAGGCTTTGATTTTTACCTGGATTATTCCATCCGGTTTCAAAATGAAAATCCAGGACAGGTTAACTTTCTTTCTATTGCCGGAATGACTTTAGAAGAAAACCTTGAAATGCTTCACAAAATCAACGACTCGGAATTTAAAGGAATTACAGAGCTTAATCTTTCTTGCCCCAATGTTCCGGGAAAACCACAGGTAGGTTATGACTTTGAAAGAACCAAAGAAGTTTTAACCAAAACTTTTGAGTTTTTCAAGAAACCAATCGGGGTAAAACTTCCCCCTTATTTCGACATTGCTCACTTTGATGAGATGGCATCTATCCTGAATCAGTTTCCTTTACAATACGTAAACTGTATCAACTCTGTTGGAAATGGTCTATACATCGATATCGACAAAGAAGAAGTGGTTCTAAAACCCAAAGACGGCTTTGGAGGAATCGGAGGAGCTTATGTAAAGCCTACTGCTTTAGCCAATGTAAGAGCATTTTATACAAGACTTAATAAGAGTATTTCCGTGATTGGATGTGGAGGGGTAGAAAACGGAAGGGATGTCTTCGAACACTTATTATGTGGTGCACAGATGGTACAGGTAGGAAGCCAGCTTGCTAAAGAAGGAACCGGAATTTTTGAAAGACTTCTTAAAGAATTAAAAGAGGTAATGAATGAAAAAGGATATGAAAGTATCGAGGATTTCAGAGGTAAGTTAAAGAGTATATAAATATTTATCATAAAAAAGGTGACCAAGTGGTCACCTTTTATTTTACTCTGAACAGAAAATTATTTCTTCTCAGCTTCTATTTCTTTTTTCTCAGCAGCAGGTTTTTCCTCCTTTTTAACTGCTTTGTCTCCGAAACGGGCTTCTGTAAATTCTCTTGAAACCGCCGCTTTTTCGAACTTCAATTTTCCGGATAATGTTTCAATAACGAAACCATCTTCCTGGATTTGTGCAATTCTACCATGCAAACCTGAAGTGAGTACTACTCTGCTTCCTACTTTCAGATTCTCCTGAAAGTTTTTTTCCTGCTTTTGCTTTTTCATTTGTGGTCTTATCATTAAAAAATAAAATCCCACAAACATTACCCCCATCATGATGAGCATCATAGAGCCTCCTCCTTGTTGTTGTGCCTGTAAAAAAATTGTCAGCATATGTTATTTATTATGGTTGAATATTCGCTGTAAATGTTAATTTAACAGGAGCGCTGTCCACATTTGCATATACATCAGCAAACTTCTGAACATTTCCGTCAAAATTGGTAGAATCAAAATGTAAAGTGATTTTTCCTTTTTTTCCTGGTAAAATAGGATCTTTTGTAAAATCAGGTGCTGTACATCCGCATCCCGGTTTAACTTCAGAAATAACTAAAGGGTTGCTTCCCGTATTGGTTACTTCATATACATGTTCTACTTTATCTCCTTTTTTAATATTTCCAAAATCAAAATTACTTTCAGATAAAGCGATTGTTGTTACAGGCTGATTAGTGGCAGCTCCAGTTCCGGCTACTGCAGAATCTCCTGCTACAACTCCACTTTGATCCGGTGTTACAGTGGCTGCAGAATCAGTTCCTACATATTGAGATGCTGCTTCATTATTTTCTTTTTTACAAGAAACTAATCCCAGTCCTATAATAGACAATGCGATAATTGATAACGTCTTTTTCATGCTATATTCTATTTTTATCTTTACAGTATTTATCTAAAATTCCATTAATAAAAATATTTGACCTTTCGGTAGCAAATACCTTTGAAATTTCTATGTACTCATTTATTATAACTCTTGAAGGTGTAAACGGAAAATTATCCAATTCACTGATTGCTGTTATTAAAATAACTTTATCCATCAGAGAAACTCTTTCCAGATCCCAATTCTCCAATCTCTCGCCTAATTTTTTCTCATTGTTTTCCCAATTATTCAGGGTATCTCTCAGCAGCTTACTGGCAAAGGTTTTATCCTCTTCATCTTTGATCATTTTAATGAGGGTTCTGCTTTCCACATCTTCCTTCATGAATCCGATGGTTTTTTGCACCATGGAATTAGAAATATGAATATCATCGGACCAGGTGAGCTCTTTATCTTCGATATAATCCAGAAAATCTTCATTTTCAGCAATATATCTTAAAAACAGCTTACCGATAAATTTCTGATCTTCTTCAAAGGAATATTTCTCCTCCTGCATAAAATCCTGATAACGCTTTCCTGCGGTCATCCTTTGGAAGGTTTTCACCAACAAATCATCATGCAAATCCCATTTCAGTTCTTTATGCTGACCTGTAAAAAATAATCTTTCAGGATTTTCTTCAATCTTGATCAATACCTGATTATTGATAAATTTTTGATTAGGGTTAATATCGGCATCAGTTTTGAAAAACTTCTTTTTACCAATCTCTATTTGGTTTTCAGCAAGATCTTTCAGGGCTACTAAAAAGTTGAGCTGATAAATATAAAGATGATAGATTTTTTCTATTCCAGAGAACATATTTTTCTCTAAAACATCAAACTTTATAGGATTTTGGTAGTATGAATAGGCACTTTCTACCACTTTTTCACGGATTTGTCTTCTTCCTAACATTCAAAGAGCTTTTTATGGTGGCAAAGATAAGCAAAATTTAGAATTTATCCCATTCTGAGTCTTAGGGTATTTTTGTAATTTTGTAAAAGTTTATGAAAGCTTTAAAAACTCTAAACCCTTATTTTTGGAAACACAGAATATTATTGTGTTGGGGGTTACTATTTATAATTGCAAGTAATTTTTTCAACATATATAAGGTACAGTTTGTTGGAAAATCTGTGGATGAACTTACAAAAGGAGGAAGTCTCGGATTCAACCGGCAGGTATTAATATATGTGGCTATTATTGTAGGCTGCTCACTTCTTACCGGTATTTTCACCTTTATGATGAGACAAACCATCATTGTAGCTTCCAGAAGGATTGAATATGAACTTAAAAATAAAATTTACCGCCACTACCAGGATCTTTCTTTAACGGATTATAAGCAAACCACTATCGGAGATTTAATGAACCGGTTAAGTGAAGATGTCGTAGCTGTTAGAATGTATCTGGGACCGGGTGTAATGTATGTCGTTAATTTATTGATCCTGCTTCTCATTACCAGTATCTATATGGTAAAAACAGACGCATCCATGACATTGTGGACCTTACTTCCCCTTCCGATCCTTTCTTATATTATTTATAAGGTAAGTTCCATTATTAACAAAAAGTCCAAGATCATGCAGAAAAGCCAATCTGCGATCTCCACGTTTGTTCAGGATAGTTTCTCCGGGATCCGTGTAGTGAAATTTTTTGCTAGGGAAAAGTATATAGAAAAGAATTACGATACAAAAATTACGGATTATCAGGATAAAGCACTGGACCTTGCCAAAACAGAAGCTTACTTCTTCACGATCATTCTGTTTGTAATAGGTCTTCTGAACGTAGCCATCATATTCATTGGTGGACAAAAATATATTGCAGGGGAACTGAGTGTAGGTAAGATCGCAGATTTCTTTATGTATATTAACATTCTGATCTGGCCTTTTTCCATGGTGGGCTGGGTGACTTCCGTAAATCAGAGAGCAGAAGCCTCCATGCAGAGGATCAATGAATTTTTAGATAAAAAATCAGAAATCGTCAACACCAACTTTGAGAATTATCCGATCAGAGGAGATATTGAGTTCAGGAACGTTTCTTATGTTTATCCCAACACAGGAATTAAAGCGCTTGAAAATTTAAGCTTTAAAATAGAAGCCGGAAAATCTTTAGCGATTATGGGAAAGACAGGAAGTGGAAAATCTACCATCGCTTTACTACTATGCAGATTGATCGATCCTACGGAAGGTGAAATCCTGATTGACGGAAAAAATCTTAAAGAACATAATCTAGAGAATTATAGAAACTTTATAGGCTATATCCCACAGGAAAGTTATCTGTTCTCTGATACGATTGAAAATAATATCGGGTTCGCTATTGATCATCCTTCCCTCGAAAGGGTAGAAGAATATGCAAAAATTGCTGATGTACATAAGAATATTATAGACTTTAAAGATCAATATAAAACTACGGTTGGAGAAAGAGGTGTAATGCTTTCGGGAGGACAGAAACAGAGAATTTGTATTGCCAGAGCCTTAATTAAAGATCCGAATATCATTATTTTTGATGATTCACTTTCAGCATTGGATACGGAAACCGAACAGAATATTCTTGATAATATCGAGTCAAAAATTAAGAATGCTACTTCTATAATTATCACTCACAGAGAGTCTAGCGCTCAAAAAGCAGATATGATTATTAATCTTAGTGAAATTAGCAATTCTGTAACCGCTTAGCCCCTTTGTTTAGAATTGTTAAATAAATCATAAAAAAAATTTTGTGATTGGAAGAAAACTTTTATATTTGTTCTTAACAAGATTAAAAAAATATCTAACAATGAGTGAATACAAGGAACGCCACGAAAATGAAATTTTCACGAAGGTGTTAAAAGCAGGGAGAAGAACTTATTTCTTTGATGTGCGCGAGACGAAAGCGGGAGATTATTATCTTACGATTACCGAAAGTAAAAAGAATTTCGGAGAAAATGGAGAAGCTACATTTGAGAAACACAAAATTTATCTTTACAAAGAGGATTTTAAAAGTTTCCAGGAGATGTTTAATGAATCTACAGATTTCATCATTAATGAAAAAGGAGAGGATGTAATATCAGAAAAGCACGATAAAGACTTTAAAAGCAGATCTTACACCATCGATTCCGATGATGAAGTCTAAATCAAAGCATATCTAAAAAACACCAAAGCATCTTATTAAGATGCTTTTTTTATGCATAAAAAAACACACTTTAAAAAAAGTGTGTTTAATCTGGGTGAATGATGGGTCTCGAACCCACGACCTTCGGAACCACAATCCGACGCTCTAACCAACTGAGCTACAATCACCGTTTCGTGGGTGCAAATATAGAAAATTTATTTTAGTTACAAAATAATTCCATCAAAATTTTTCAGTGCTATTAACTTTTCAGTCGTAAATCCCTCAGCATAAGTTACTCCTGAAAGACGTCCTAAATCCTGGGCCCGGTAAGTAAGGCTTTCATAAAAATCTTTCGTCGCTATCGGAGTCACAGGTTCTTTGGATTCAGGATCGTAGAACTGCGTTTTAAAGGCCATACAGGCTGCAATTTTCGTTTCTAAATGTTCTGATATATCAATCACAAATTCTGGCTGAATATGCTTCCATTGGATGTAGTGGAAAATTTGTTTAGGTCTCCATATCTCCTGTTCTTCCCCATCCTTTACGGTTACAATTTTTCTCAGGCCCGATAAAAAGCAAGCATCAGATACCAATTTGGCTGCTTTTGCATGATCCGGATGCCTGTCATCAATTGCATTGGCTAACACAATTTCCGGGCGGTATTTACGGATCATTTCAACAATTCTCATCTGATAATCCTCTGAGTTCACAAGAAAGCCATCTTTCATTCCTAAATTCTCTCTGGCAGAAACACCGAGTATTTTTGAAGATTCCGCTGCTTCCTCCTTCCGGGTTTCATCTGTTCCACGGGTTCCCAGCTCTCCGCGGGTCAAATCTACAATTACACATTTCTTTCCTTCTGAGACTAATTTAGCAATCGTCCCTCCACATCCCAATTCCACATCATCAGGATGTGCGCCAATTGCAAGAATATCTGTTTTCATATTTCAAAGATAAGACTTAAACAAAAACTTCCCAAACCTATTTGAATGGGAAGTTTCATATCTATTTAAATATAAATTATTTGTTGATCTCGCTGTTAAGTTTTACAGCATCCTCGTAAGTAGGATCTAACTGTACTGATTTAGCAACATATTCTTTTGCTTTGGCAGGGTTAGATTCTTTTTCCATGTAAGCAACGGCAAAATAAGCATAGGCCAATGTTTGTTTGTTAGCTTCCATCTCTGCAGGTTTTACGGTACTGATAAACTTCTCATAAGATAATTTAGCTGCATCGTTGTTACCTGACTGTTGGTATGAATATCCCTGGCTGTAATAAGCCGGTGCCCAGTCCGGAAGAAGATTGATCATCTTCTGCCATGTAAGAACCGCTCCGTTCCAGTTTTTAGCATCCTGATAAGCAGTAGCTAATTTGAATAAAGCATCCGTATCTTGAGGATTGGCAGCCGTTTGTTTTTTCAAAGCTTCAATCTCAGGTGAAGTTGGTCCTGAATCAGCAGATGCCTGAGAAGCTCCTCCTCCTGCTATCTTAGCCAGTTCCATATCCCATTTTAAAGTTTCATCTTTAGCTGCTTTGGCAATAGCAATTTTTTGTTGAGACTCAGACGTTAAAGCAGATTTCTTAGCTGCATCCGTTTCAGTTTTAGCTAATCCAGCTGCGATCAGCCCTTGTAAGCCCTGATCTGCCGGCTGTACTCTGGATTTATCTGCCTGAGAAACGAAAGTATCCATATTTTGTTTTGCCTCCGCATAGTTACCTTCTGCATATAATTGGTAAGCTCTCAACTTAAATTTAATCGGATCATCTACCTTATCGAATACTTTATCTAATGTTGTCTTAGAGTTAGCATAATCTTCGTTGGTAAAATACAGTTTGGAAATTTCCAATTGTGTATATGGATCTTCATCCGCATACTTTGTATAGTTGATCAAATCCTGTGTAGCTTTAGCATTTTCCTGATATTTGATATCATAAGCAGCTAATGCTTTATAGGCAGGTGCATAGGTTGCATCCACTGCAATTGCCTTATCTATATTATCTTTTGCTAATTTCCATTGTTGGGCCGCCATCCATAAAGTTCCCATTCTTGTATAAACGGAAGCTTTATTTTTAGCTAAAGGTAATGCTTTATCATAAGCGGTCATTGCATCACCAGGAATTCTCTTCAATCTGTACGCGTCACCCAGTGTATAGTAGTAATAAGCAGGAACACCTTTTTTCTCAGCTTTTTCAATCGCTTTATTCAGATATGGGATAGCCACATCCGGTGCATTATTATTTTCAAATAAAGTTAAAGCCTCTGCCGCTCTGAATAATACTTCTGCATCTTTTTCTTTTGAGTCTGCTACAATTTTTTGTATTTCTGCAACAGCACTTTTATCTCCTTTACCAAGCTTTACAGTTGCAAGACCTATTTTGTTTAGAAAACTTTTATTATCTGCAGCTAAACCTTTATTGAAATTTTCGGTAGCCTTTGCAAAATCAGGTTCCCCCTGTCTTAAAAAGGTATTTCCCAAGTAAAAATAATTTTCAGCGGTAGGCGCTGAAGAAATCATCTGTGAAAAGTTGTTTTTTGCCTGAGCATATTTATCACTATCAATACTATTAATTCCATCCTGTAGTGTCTGCGCGTACGCAAAGTTGGTAAAAAATACCACGGCTGCTCCAAAAGCAATCTTTTTTACATTCATAATCATTATATCTTTCATTTATAAATTTCAAATTGAGATAGTTACTCCACAATTTTTAGACCAAAATAATATATTTATAGGTGTAAAAGGTTTATTTTAATAATATTTAACGCATCTGAACTTCTCTTTTGTATAAGTTGTAAGGTTGTAAACCTTCTTTTTGTACAATCAATTGCCCAAGCTGCGTACATGAATAACGGACAAAACCACTGGCAATATTAAAGCCGGCTTCATTCGTTAAAAAATACAGTACTCTTGTAAACGGATATTTCATTTCTCTCATTCCTTCCATATCCGCCGTATAAAGTTTTCCATCCTTTTGAACAGGTAGTATTTTCACCATTTCTCTAAGTCTTTCCGCATTTTTATCATACGGTCTGCTAAAGGTATTGAGTGCGACTACTCCGATTTTATCGGGATATTTATTCAGTTGTTCTATAAGGTTTTGATTTCCGGAAATAACAGAGAATTTAAGGTCTTTAGGGGATTCTTTAAATTGCTGGGCAACAAAATTCAGGTTACTGGAGTTTGTTCCGTCAAAAATAAATTGCTTATCCCCGGAATGGAGGCCATTTTTTATTTCATCCATTGACAAACTGGTTTTGGAAGAATTTTTGGGTACTATAAAAACGACCGCATCGGCTGCAAACCTTGCGGGCTCAAATTTAAGTTCAACATTCTTTTTGTAAGCATCGATCTCGGCTGGAGTTAAATTTCTTGACATTACCACCAATTTGGCTTTATCATTTAAAAGATCTACCAGACCTAAATCTTCTTTTTTAGTAATTACTTTGATTTTAGCTTCAGGGTAATTAATCATATATCCTTCAGCCAGGGCTTCGGTAACGCTTTTAAATGATTCATCCGTAAGCACAGTCAAATCCCCCTTATAGTAAGAAGCCGTTATTTCACTTTTTTTCTTACACCCCGAAATAAAGAATAAAATAATGAGTAAAGCTATACTGAAACTATTCTTCATTTCTTGATTCTTTAATTTTGGCAATGGCTCTGAAAATTCTGAAAGCACCATAAGCCATCATAATAGCTCCCAGTACGTAAGCTATAGTGGGGTCCAGGATTACAAAAAAGAATTTGTAAATAATAATGACAACTCCTAAGACTATATAGAAAAATCCGGTAATAAGTGATAACCAATTCATAATAACAAAAGTACAAAAAAAATAAAAAGAGGAGTATGTACTCCTCTTTTATTAATAAATATTTAAATAAACAATATTATTCAAAATTCATTGTTAAAGGCAATCTAAATCTATAACGTACAGACTGACCATTGATTTTCGCCGGAGTCCACTTGTTTCTGATTGATTTGATTGTTCTAATCGCTTCTGAATTAAAGTCGGAATTAGAACCGCTTGCTTTAACATCTGTAATACTTCCATCTCTTTCTACTACGAAAGTAATTTCTGTTTTTACAGTTCCTTCATCTCCATTCATCGCAGAACCGTCGAAATTGCTTGCTACTTTATTTCTAAAGGCATTGATTCCTCCAGGGAATTCTGCGGTTTGCTCCACTTCAGTATAAACCTGAGTATCACTCACTTGTGGTTTAACTTCGGCGGTTGAAGTTTTAGTTCCTGTTGAAGGTGGCGGCGGCGGCGGTGTATATGCCGGTGCTTTTACCCCTTCCTGAGCCACTAATCCTGTAGTTGTTTCTAACTGCTTAGAAATCGGAGGTGGTGGAGTTTCGATTTTTGGAGCTTTTACCGGCTCCGGAACCACGTTCTGGATTACCTCAATTTTCTCTTCCTCTTTTGGAGGTGGAGGTGGTGGGGGTGGTTCTTCTTCTTTAGGCTGCTCAATAATTCTATCTTCTTCAAGGATATTTACCAAATCCGCTTTTACTTCCTGCTTTTCAGGAGCATTCAAATTTTTGATGGTAAGATATATAAAAGGAGATAAAGCTACAATTAAAAATATAGACGTTCCAATAAGGAAAGATTTTGTTAAAATCTTAGGATATTGATGTCTGATATCATAAGCACCATATTCTTTATTTCTATTTTCAAATACAATCTCGTCTAAGCTTAGATTTTTGTTGTATACATTTTCATCTGCCATAGATCAAATAATTTTATGGTTAAATTACTTTGTAACGGCTGGTGCTCCAGCTATTTTTCTTTCATAAATAGCTTTTTCCCAAGGCTTCACATCGGTAACACCGTATTGTTCGCTTTTTGTAATTGCCATTTCATCAAGAATATCCACAAAGTTTTTATATACCGCATCGTCAGTAGGCTTGATAATCACCGTAAACTTAGTTTTATCAGCTGCATTTGCTTTTGCTTGCTCAATTACTTTTCTAATTCCATCTCTATCGAAAGTAGTTTCATTAAGATTCTGATCCGTTAAAGATGTATTATCTTGCTGGTGCCAGAAAATTCTGTTGTTTTTACCTAGTAATAATGAGATTGAATTCGAAAGTTTAATTTCTGTTGGAGGTGGTTTTTTTGTTTCATCTTTCGGTTTTGCCGGAAGACCCAAATCCATAACATTCGGTTTACTAAAGGTTGATGTAAACATGAAGAACATCAATAGTAAGAAGTTAAGGTCCACCATGGGAGTCATATCTACCCGTGGATTATTCTTTTTCGAACGGACTTTACCACCCTTACCACCTTTTTCCTGTACTTGTACTTCTGCCATTTCTTCTAATTATTACTCATTAGGTTTACCTTCTTGTGATGTAATCAGCCAAAATTTAAGAAAATCAATATCTCTTAAACCCTCAAATAAACTTTTAACTTTCGGATATTCAGTAGTAACATCGCCTTTAATCGCCAATTTGTATTCAGGATTAACGCTTAAACTCTGTTGTACCCAGTCAATTAACTGCTTATTTGTACTGTCCATAGGAATTCCTGTTGGACTTTTATAATTTTTCTGCTCATCTTCCGACATATTCAGATAACTTTTAAGTTGGCCCATTGGAACTCCAATTGCCTGAACTCTCTGAAATGCAGCTTTTTCGTTATTAGTAAAAGTCATCCCATACTTTTGCCCCATATTATCTAAAAGAGCAAGTCTCTCTGATGCATTTTCAACAGGCTGGAAATAGAATTTCCCGTCCGGTGTTGCATTAATAGTCATTAAACTAGCATCAGGAAGTATTTTTTCTGAGATAGAAGATGGCGGTTTTATCTGCTCCACATCAGGCTTTTTGAACTGAGTGGTCATAATAAAGAACGTAAGTAGTAGGAACGTAACATCACACATCGCGGTCATGTCCGTAACTACACCATGTCTTTTTGGTTTAATTCTCGCCATTATTAATATTACTTATTATTTTAAACTTCTTTTATTGTTGAATCGGATTTTACAATCCATGCACTATTTTTTAGTAAAATTCAGCAAAAGACTGTTGGATACTCATAGCGATTTCATCAATCTTATAAGTCAATCCATCAATTTTAGAAGTAAAGAAGTTATAAAGGATAATAGCTACAGCAGAAGTACCAATACCTAATGCAGTGTTAATCAATGCTTCAGAAATACCGATTGAAAGGGCAGCAGCATCCGGAGTACCTCCTCCAGCTCCTAACGCGAAGAATGCTCTAATCATCCCGATTACTGTTCCTAATAGTGCTACTAACGTTGCAACAGTACCTAATGTAGAAAGAATCATCATGTTTTTCTCTAACATTGGCATCTCAAGAGTTGTAGCTTCTTCGATCGCTTTGTTAAGAGCAACCATTTTCTGCTCTTTATTTAAAGTAGTATCATGAGCTAAAGCTTTGTAAGTAGTAAGACCTTCTTTTACAACATTTCCTACAGATCCTTGTTGTCTGTCACACTCTTCTAAAGCCTCGTCAATTTTGTTTTGATTCAATAAGCTTCTCACTTTTACTACGAAGTTATCTACATTTCCTGAACCAGATGCCTTACTAAGAATAAAGTAACGCTCAAAAGAGAATACGATAACCGTAATCATAAATGTAATAAGAAGTGGTACGATGATCCCCCCCATGTAAATCATTCCTAAGAAACCTTCAGGGTGCATATCCTTACTCTCAACATCAGAAAATGCTACTGATGCACCAGATAATCTTGGGTCAGCTTTAAAGTTACCCGGATTACCAAGTACGAATAAATAAATACAAATTCCTATAATTAATAGAATAGGAATAATAACCGCTGGATTTAAGCCTCCCGTCTTTCTAGCAACTACTTGCTCATCATTTTTTGAAACATTCATTTCCATATTTAACTAAATTATATTGTTTTAAAATTTTACAGGGTGTAAATTAAAGGCAAAATTAATTAAAATACAATAGTCTCAAATAAACATTTTTATTTTTTTTGACAAAGAATTTTTATTACGATTTCGATATCTTAATTATTTATCATTTTTTTAGAGATATTTCCAAGTTTTTAAAAATCTGTTAAAAATTTAAAAATATAGACTCCTTATTTTTTTTAATTTGCCAATGTTAATTTTTTTTTAAATTACAATATTCACAATTCTGTGAGGGACTACAATGATTTTTTTAGGTGTTTTTCCTTCCAAAACCTGTTGCATTTTGGGGTTGCTAATCACCAAATCCTCAATTTCTTTAGCAGACAGCTCTGCGGATAAAGCTAATTTAAACTTCATTTTCCCGTTTACACTTACAGGATATTCTATTTCATCCTCTACCAGATAAGCTTCATTCAGTTCCGGGAATTTTTCAAATTCTATGGAATCGGTATGCCCAAGCAAACTCCAAAGTTCTTCACAGATATGAGGTGCATACGGCGAAATGATAATAGCCAGCGGCTCAAGAATATTACGCTTATTACACTTTATTTTTTGCAATTCATTAACGGCGATCATGAATGAAGATACAGAGGTATTGAATGAAAAGTTTTCTATATCAAAAACTACCTTCTTTATTAAGGTATGCAATACTTTATATTCTTCTTTAGTAGGTTCTTCATCAGAAACTTCAAAGTTATCTCCATTGAAATACAGGTTCCAGAATTTTTTAAGGAAACCATATACTCCGCTTAGTCCCTGCGTATTCCAAGGTTTGGACTGCTCCAAAGGTCCCAGGAACATTTCATATAGCCTTAAACCGTCCGCTCCGTATTCTTCACAGATCACATCCGGATTTACTACATTGTATTTGGACTTGGACATTTTCTCCACTTCGCGTTCTGTAATATATTTACCTTCTTCAAGAATGAATTCAGCATCTGCATAATCCGGTCTCCATTTTTTGAAAGCTTCCGTATCCAGCTCATCGGAAGTTCCTTTTAATAAAGAAACGTCAGTATGGATTGCTTGAGGATCTCCTAAAAATAATATTCCCTCTAAATCCGCAACTTCAAAAGAGTTAGGGTTTAACTCTTTCAATTTACTATTATAAATACCTTTCAATTCATTCAATTGCCGAGGAACTTCAACATCATTATAGTAGGAATCTTGACCTCCTTTTTTAAAGTTATCCCGAAGTGCTAAATCCCCTACAGCTTTTTTATATCTAAAAATATCATCTGCATATTTTTTAGAAATAAATAAGTTCTCGGGAAAATTAATATCTAAATCTTTTATGTCAAATTTAATATCAGAAGGATAGTCAGGAAGTAATCTATAAACAAAAGCACTCATTCCCAAAATCATTCCCTGGTTGATTAACTTCTGGAAAGGTTCATCATGACTGATCCAGCCTCTATCTTTTAAGAATAGATTCCAGAAACGGGAATATAATAAATGCCCGGTAGCATGTTCGCTTCCTCCGATATATAAATCTACCTGTCCCCAATAATCCGCCAATTCTTTTTTAACAAAATTTTCCTGGTCATTCGGATCCATATACCGTAAGAAATACCATGAGCTTCCAGCCCACCCCGGCATTGTGGATAATTCCAGAGGGAAAACTGTTTTCCCGTCTATCAGGTCGGTAGCCACTACTTTTTGATTCACCTCATCCCAGGCAAAAACTTTTGCATTTCCTAATGGAGGATCACCGTCTTCCGTTGGTAAATATTTTTCTACTTCCGGCAATTCTAAAGGTAAGGCAGATTCCGGTAAGGTGTAAGGCATTTCATCTTTATAATAGACAGGAACCGGTTCTCCCCAGTAACGTTGTCTTGAAAAGATAGCATCCCTTTGTTTATAATTGATAGTTCCGAAGCCGATATTCCTTTTGATCACCTCATCTATGACTTTAGCTTTTGCTTCTTCATAGCTTAATCCGTCTAAAAATTCGGAATTTACGCATACGCTGGTTTTGGAATCAAAGGATGCTTCCTGAATATCTTCATCGGTCTCCACTACCTTTTTGATAGGCAGACCGAACTTTTTCGCAAACCTGTGATCTCTTTCATCATGGGCCGGAACTGCCATTACAGCACCCGTTCCATATCCCATTAATACATAATCTGAAATGTAAACAGGCATCTTTTCATTACTGAAAGGATTAATAGCATAGCTTCCCGTGAAAGCTCCCGACACCGTTTTCACATCTGTGAGACGGTCTCTTTCTGTTTTTTTGGAAGTTTCTTCTATATACTGATCCACTTCTGCTTTTTGGGCATCCGTAGTAATGGTTTCCACTAAAGGATTTTCAGGAGCCAGTACCATAAACGTCGCTCCAAAGATCGTATCGGGTCTTGTCGTAAATACTTCAATAAACTCCTCATGGTTTTCTACCTGAAATTTAATCTGAGCTCCCTGGGATTTACCGATCCAATATTCCTGAGAGTCTTTAAGCGGCTGTGGCCAGTCCAAAGTTTGAAGTCCCTGCAACAGTCTTTCGGAATAGGCAGAGATTCTCATGCTCCACTGCATCATTTTCTTTTGATACACAGGAAATCCTCCTCTTTCTGATTTTCCGTCTTTTACCTCATCATTAGCCAACACGGTCCCCAATGCCGGACACCAGTTTACAAAGGTCTCCGCTCTGTAAGCAAGACGATAATTTAAAAGGATATCCTGTTGATCGATTTCGGAAGCATTTTTCCATTCTTCTGCGGTGAAACTTAGTTCATCGTTCTGATTGGCATTTAATCCTTCGGTTCCTTTTTCTTCAAAATGCTGAATAAGGGTATCGATAGGCTCTGCTTTATCCGTAGTCTTATTATACCAGGAATGAAACAGCTGGATAAAGATCCATTGTGTCCATTGATAGAAGGAAGGATCGGAGGTTCTTACTTCTCTGCTCCAGTCAAATGAAAACCCGATTTTTTTCATCTGCTCTTCATATCTGTTGATATTTTCTTCTGTGGTAATGGCCGGATGCTGCCCTGTCTGAATTGCATATTGTTCAGCAGGAAGCCCAAAGCTGTCATACCCTATCGGATGTAATACGTTGAAGCCCTGATGTCTTTTATATCTGGCATAAATATCCGACGCTATATACCCAAGAGGATGCCCCACATGGAGTCCTGCTCCTGATGGATACGGAAACATATCGAGTACATAAAATTTAGGTTTATCAGTTGAATTGGAAGTTTTATAGGTTTGATTTTCTTCCCAGTATTTCTGCCACTTTTTTTCTATCTGCTTATGATCGTAAAACACTTTATTTATCTATTTTGTTTTTATTAATTTATCAAGTCTCACAAAATTAAAGATTTTAAAAGAAATAGAGCTTTAATTTTTAATTAATTACCATTTGGTCTTTCAATAAATAAAAATCTCACCTTAAAGAAGATGAGACTGATTTTTACTGATATAAAGTTACTGAATGTTACTGAACTCTTTTGAAGGTATAAGTAACTGACTTATATTGGTTAGGATCTGTCATATCTTCTATTTTCAGATTGAGGCTTGTTTCCGTGAGGAGGGTTACTTCTCCTTTCTCGGTTGCCGCCGTACCCTGATATTTAATTTCAAAATCTTTTTCTTTTTTATCGTAAACATAGGTAAAGCTACGATCGGATATCACACTGCACACGGCTGGAGTTCCTACCTCCTCATTATCCGTTCTTTGTCCTGAGCTGTTCTCATTGAATATCCATCTGGATTCCTGCTGGCAAGTGGAATATGTGATTTCATCAGAATAACCACCTCCTCCGGTAGGAATGACTGTAATAACTTCCTTGACAGGCTGCCATGTTCCTGCAATTGGGTATATCAGTTCAGGAGTATCATCATCATTACATCCTGTTATTGCTAACAATGACAATCCTGTAAATAGTAATGCTAATTTCTTCATATATCAAATTTTTCAAGGCCTAAAATTATGATTTATTTATTTTACTTATCTATTTTTTTGAAAAAATATTAATAAAAATTGTAATTTCAGATAGATTTAAACGAAGATAACCTTAATTCCTTATTTAAACATAGATCAATAATATGAAATATCTACATTTTAATAAATACCTTGTAACCTACCCGCTTACTAATAAAGAAAAAAAGGTTATTTTTGCTCAAAAAAAAATGCAAGATATAACGAAAAACAATTTTGATTTCATTCGGGTTCTGCTAGCGTTTATAGTTTTTGTGGGCCACTTAGGGGCACTAAGTGCCTCGAAAGAACTCGCTATCTTAGAAAACAGTCCCGTTGAAGTTGCCGTTTTTGCATTTTTTATCGTCAGTGGTTTTTTGATTGCAAGAAGCTACGAAAGGACTACTTCTTTAAAAAGATATATCAAAAAGAGATTCAACAGGATCTTACCGGCTTATTTACTGGTTATTTTTCTTGCCGCTATATTTCTGAGTTTGGTAAGTACGTTATCTTTTTCGGAATATTTCAGCAATCCGGGAGTTTATAAATATGTATTCTGGAATTCCCTATTTATGAACTTTATGGCTCCTTCCCTTCCGGGAGTTTTTGGGAACCAGGCAGTGAATGGAGCTCTCTGGACCCTTAAAATCGAATTTTGCTTTTATTTTCTGGTTCCTCTGATGTTTTTATTATTCGGTAAAAACAATAAATACAGGAATATCAGCCTGATTATCTTATATTTCTGTTCGCTGGCCTATTTAAATTATTTTGAGCACTTAGGTAAAATGGCTATTTCCAGACAAATTCCAGGTTCCTTATGTTATTTTATCGGCGGAATGCTGATCTATTTTAATTTTGATAAATTCATTAAAAACAAAAATATTCTTTTCATCATCGCCATCATTACCGTATGGATCGACCTCATTGCCGGTATTAAGTTATTTTCTCCTATAATGCTGAGCATTATCGTATTATATATTGCTTACTCATTTAAATTTTTAAATAATTTCGGAAAGTACGGAGATTTCACCTATGGTATTTATATATTCCACTTTCCCATCATCAGAGTATTTACTACGCTTGGTCTTTTTGCCAACTATAATCCGTATGTAATGGCCGTTGTCTGCATGCTGCTTGTTATCTGTGTGGGAGTCGCCTCCTGGCATTTCTATGAAAAAAGATTTATAAAACTTTAATTTTGACCTTATTCTACCCATGAAAGATCTTGTTTCCATCATCACTCCCTGCTATAATTCTTCAGACTTTATTGAAGAAACCATACAATCTGTGCTCAATCAGACCTACGATAACTGGGAATGGCTAATTACAGACGATCTTTCCACAGATAATACGGTAGAGATTCTGAGAAAATATAACGATCCGAGAATAAAGCTGGAAGTTCTGGAAAAGAACGGAGGAGCCGGAAATGCAAGAAACCAAAGCCTTAAAAGAGCTCAGGGAAGATATATCGCCTTCCTGGATTCCGATGATTACTGGTACCCTAATTATCTGGAAACGATGATCGGCTATATGGAAGACCATAAAGCAGAACTCGTTTACTGTAACTATTCCAGATGTGATGAAAATCTAAATCCTGTATTAAAGGATTTCCAGGCAGATAAAATTGTAACTTTTTCCAACCTGCTGAAAACATGCAGACTAGCTCCGGTAGCTACCGTGTATGACAGCCAGAGAGTAGGAAAATTCTTATTTCCTGAAAACAGCAAACGTGAAGATCATGTGATGTGGCTTAATCTTTTAAAGCAAGTTCCTGAAGGCTATCCGGTAAAACAAACGCTTGCCAAGTACAGAATGCGTGAAAACAGTGTCTCCCGCAAAAAGAAGCATATTATTAAAGATCAGTATCTGGTTTATAAAGACTTCATGGGATTCTCCACTTTAAAGTCTTTATATTATACGGCAAACTGGGCCTTGAACGGATTTTTAAAGTATTCGAAGATCTTTAATTAACAGCAAAATCTTTCCGGATATGTTTCAGGATAAGTTCTGAAGAATTGGGCTTTTCCTCTACGAACATCTCTGCATTTTCCGACATTTTCCTTAACAGTTTTTCATCTTGTAGTAAAGAATAAATGAAAGCCGATGCGGAAGTTTCATTATCAAAAGATTTCCCTCCTTCTCTACTGATAAGCTCATCCGCTTCCGGATTTTTTTTGTAGTGGTTTCCAAATATAACCGGAACGCCAAATGTAGCAGCCTCCAGAATATTATGAAGACCCGCATCATGAAATCCTCCACCCACCACTGCAATATCAGCATAGGAATACAACTTCGATAAGAGCCCAATGCTGTCAATAATCAAAAGCCTGGCATCTTTAATCTCAGATAAAGAATTTTGGATATTACTATATAAAACAGCATCCGGAAAATGCTGACGGATTCCTTGGACACGTTTCAGATCGTGCGGCGCAATGATCAGTTTCAGGTCAGGATTCTCTTTAAAAACATTCGAAAGTATCTTCTCTTCTGCTTCCCATGAACTTCCAAAGACAATCACTTTTTTACTATTGATAAATTCTTCTATGCCTTTCACCTTATTATCCCGTAACCGTAATTGGCGAACCCTGTCGAATCTTGTATCTCCTGCTATTGAGGAGTGCTCCAAACCTATACTTTCGGCCAGAGCAAATGAAGAAGCCGTCTGATGAAAGAACCAGTCAACGTTTTTTCTAAGCTGCTTTACAAACCACTTTCCATAAGATTTAAAATAAACCTGCCGGTCATAGAACAGCGCGGAAATTACATAGATTTTGACCTTTTTATTTCGGAGCTCCTGTAAAAGGTTGTACCAATAATCATATTTCACCGTAAAGAACAGGTCTACGTTCATCTGCTCCGTAAATTCTTTAACTGTATTTTTTCTATCAAAAGGAAGGTAGCAGACAGCATGTGCCAGATGATTTTTTTTGATTACATTTTCATATCCCGAAGGGGAAAAAAAAGTAATAAGGATTTTATGCTCAGGAAATGATTCTTTAAGCTTTTCCAATACCGGCAGCCCTTGCTCATATTCTCCAAGACTGGCAGCGTGCATCCAAATTACGCGGTCCGTTTTTGAAAAAGATGATCGTATGATAGAAAGTGACTGCTTTCTTCCATCCACACCTTTTTTAGTTTTTTCGTTAAACCACGAAAGAACATGCATGCCTAGAATTAATCCACGGACAAATATGTTGTAAAAAAAAATCATTTGAAATTAAAATCATTGGGTTCATTGTAAGAACCGTTCTTCAATATCCGGCAATCACCATGCTTATGCCCATTATCTGCTGAATTTCCTTTAGATTTTTTCATTTTTTCTCTTTTTATAGATAATGAAAATGTTAATTCCGATCACTAAAAACAGCAACACTATTAATACAAAAGGAAAATTACTCAGGCTTTTCTCTCTTCCTTGTACTACGGAAATACTTTCTATAATAATACTTCCCAATAAAAGCTGTAAAGGAATTAACATACTGAACAACATGATTCCAAGGGGTTCTTTTTTCCGAAGCTCGTCCGGCACATTCAGCATCGGTGAATCGGGCATTCTTGAAAGCGAGACAAAAAGTAAAAAAATAAAGGTAGCAATGGCAGGCAAAAACCATATAATTCTTTTATGCCCTTGTCCATCTACTTTTCCATGAAGGTCAAAATGGGTGGGAATAATATCCGGCAAATCCGAATATTGAGTTCCCGTAAAGATCCAAAGCGAAATAAGCAACAACATATTTATCGATAATAACAGCCTGGACATCATAGTTTTTTTAAGTGATTAAAGGACGTTCTTTATAACTCTCAACTTATGAGTATGTTTATTCATTTCTTTATTAAAGATCCCTGTGGAATCCAATGTATCAATTCTTACTTTTCCGGAGGCATGTATAATCTTTTGATTTTCAAGCATAATTCCTACGTGGATAATCTTTCCTTCAGAATTTTCAAAAAAAGCAAGATCTCCCGGCTGGCTTTCTTCCACAAAGGTAAGCGGCTCTCCTACTTCTGCCTGCTGATAAGTATCTCTGGGTAATTTAATATTATGGATTTTGTATACTAACTGAACAAAGCCTGAACAGTCCACCGCAAAAAAACTTTTTCCTCCCCATAAATAGGGAACATTTAAAAATTCTTTGGCTGTAAGGGCAAGGCTTTCCCGAATTTCGTGGCTTCGCCGGGATGCTACTGCAGGAAATTCCACTTCTGATCCCATGGAAAGAAGTGTTCGCCCATCGTTCATCATTACAGATGAAAAATTTTCGGTAACTACCGTTATTTTTCTATTGGTAAGCTCTTCATCGGATACCGGTTTTATCTGTTTGGTATCCATCCAGCCTTCATATCCGTCGTAATGCATTTTTATTTTGGTCCAGTTTTTATTCACTTCCAAAATATCCGCACTTTCACCAAATAATATCTCTGTAACAATTTCCGCTCTATCCGAATTTTCAGCACGGACAGGAGCTACAGTAACAATACAAATTCCTTTATTCATAATATTGAATGAGATTTCAGGTCCCGTTTTTTATTTTTTCCGGAGAAAGTTGACTCCATCACGCAAAGGTAAAATAAGATTTTCAAAGTCATCATCTTTTGCAATCAAATCATTAAGCTCCTGAATGACCCTCGTAGATTTATGCTTTGGATTTTCCTCCAATACCTTACCATACCACAGTACATTATCAAACATTATCACCGATCCGGATTTCGTTTTATCTTTTATCAATTTAAAATACTCGGTATAGTTTTCTTTATCGGCATCTATAAATACCAAATCAAAAACCTCCCCGGTATCTTTTAAAAATTTTTTTGCATCTTCTATTTTAAATTCGATCTGATGGGCATATTTACTTTCTGCAAAATATTTCCGGGGAAGATAAGCCAGGTCTTCATTGATGTCCAGGGTAATTAACTGTCCGTTTTCTGCCAACCCTTCCGCAAGACATAAAGTGGCATATCCCGTGAATGTCCCTATTTCCAGCACTTTCTCAGGCCGTATCATCTGAGAGATAATGGACAGCAGGCGGCCCTGCTGATAACCCGAAATCATATGAGGCTGAGTCGTTTTCTGATAAGTCTCTTTTCTCAGCTTCTTCAGAATATCCGGTTCATCAGAAGCATGCGTTTCTAAATACCGGTCCATTTCCGGGTTTTTCTCTTCAAAATAGCTCATCTGTAAATTTTCACTAAAGTAAGATAAAAGTATTGATTTTCAAAAATAGGGAAAATCCGGTATAAAATCCGTAAAACCCCTGATATTTCCTGGTTATTTTAGATGTAAATTTGTCCTCGGACATACACTATTAAAAGGTATATCAATAAAAAACAAGGCAGAAAGAATTTTAATCTATAAAACAGTATTCACCCCTATAAAACAACCAAATAGAAAAACACAATTCGTTTTTCACAGGATTATTCATTATTGAAAAAAGAAGATTTAATTTGATTAAGCCAATAAATCCCGGAAATTCCGGGATTTATGGTATCAAAAAGGTTTCAATTTATTATTTCTTTACTGGAGCAATGTCCATCAGTTTCATGAACTCATCCAATTTCGGCATAATGATGATCTCGGTTCTTCTGTTTTCAGCTCTTCCGGATACGCTCATATTAGTTGCTTTAGGGTTGTATTCTGAACGTCCTCCCGCTGTAATTCTGGCCGGATCCACTCCAAACTGAGTCTGTAAGATTTTGGCTACGGCTGTACCTCTCAATGCAGAAAGATCCCAGTTGTCTCTTGGTAAATTCATAGAATTCAACGGTGCGTTATCCGTATTTCCTTCAATAAGCACAGAATATTTGTCGTAGTCATTGATTACTTTGGCTACTTTACCCAGTACTTCCTGAGCTTCAGGCAACACATTATAATCTCCTGTTTTGTAAAGCATTTTATCAGAAAGGGAGATCATTACCACTCCTTTTAATACTTTTACCTGAACATCGTCATCCGCTACATTGTCCAGCGATCTTTTCAATTTATTAGACAATGCCAGGTTCAGACTGTCATTTTTAGCATTGGAAGAAATCAATTGTTTAATGTATGCATTGGAAGCATTAATTTCTCCTACCAGCTTGTCAATATTTGCTGAGCTTTTTCCTGTATTGGATAAGCACGCATCTAAAGAGGACTTGAGTGCATCATGCTGACTCTTAAGGAGGTTGTTTTCTCCTGATAATGCAGAATTCTGAGCTTTTAAATCTTGGATTTCACGTTGTCTTTCCCCGATATTCTCAATACATTGCTTGTAGTTAGAACTTAAAGCATCATATTGCTTTTTGCTGACGCAAGATGTCAATCCCAACACCATCGCAGAAACTGTTAAAACTTTTAAAATCTTCATACGTAATCTTTTTTAGACAAATCAAAGGTAACGAATTGAATTTAATTTTATGAATTATCTTTGCATGAAAGAAATCAGAACGCTGTAATGCTCAACAAATCAAGTTTTAAAAATCAATTCGAACTCCTGGTTCCCGCCCCTTATCAACACACATATCTTTTGGCGGTAAGCGGAGGTGCCGACTCCATGGTTTTATTGAATTTATTCTTTTCTTTTTTCTCTTCAAATGATGGAGGAATATTACCTTTTCAGGTGGCGCACATCAATTATAAATTAAGAGGTGAAGACTCGGATTCCGATCAAAAGACAGTTGAGGATTTTTGTCAGCAGCATTCCATCCCGTTTCATTTATATGAAGTTTCCGAAAAGGATCAACAACCTGACCACTCGATTCAGCTTTGGGCCAGGGAACTACGGTATAATTTTTTTAAGGAAATACAAAAAAAAGAAAGTTTAAATTATCTGGTGACTGCCCATCACCTTAACGATCAATTGGAGACTTTTCTTATTCATCTTTCCAAAGCGTCTGGAATAAAAGGGCTAAGCGGTATTCCTGCCAATGAAAACAATATCATCAGACCTTTACTTTCTTTTTCAAAAGAGGAGATCTATCAGTATGCCCGCTATGCAAATATTGAATTCAGGGAGGATCTTTCCAATAAAAAAAGTGATTATTTAAGAAATAAAATCAGGAATGAAATTGTCCCCAAATTATTGGAAACCAATGATCATTTCTTAGAGAATTTTAAAAGAAGTTCTTCTTATCTCAATCAGGCGAAGGATTTTATAGAAAAGCAGATCCGGGATATTGAAAATAAAATTTCTATGTTCCATGAAAATGAAAAGGTGCTTGACAAAGAAAAGCTCAGCCATGAAAGTGACTTTGTAAAATTTGAGATTTTAAAAAAATACGGATTTAATAAGGAAGAAGAAATTGCGAAGATCTTTAAGGCGGAAACCGGGAGTTCTTTTTTCTCGAAAGAATTTCAGTTAGTAATCAACAGAAACCATATCATCATCACGGAAAACAACTTTTCGCCTGCACCGGAAGATGAAATTACCGTAATGGAAGACTTTGATTTTTCCCAGGGACAGATTAAGCTAAATTTAAAAGATTTCATTGAGATTTCCCCTGAAACAGACAGAAACATGGATTGGTATTTCAATGCTGAAAAGCTTCATTTTCCTTTAAAATTAAGAAAAAAAATTACCGGTGATTTTTTTTATCCATCAGGCTTTTCAGGAAAAAAGAAAGTCTCTAAGTTTTTTAAGGACGAAAAATTATCTATTTTAGCCAAGCAAAAAATCTGGCTTCTCACGGATGGTGATAATTCCGTTCTCGGGATTATACCTTTGAGGCAGGACAGAAGATACACAAGAGATGAGGAAACAAATTTTGTTCTCCAAATTTTTAATGAAAAAAAACATGAAATTTAAAAACTGGTTTGTATTAGTTCTATTATTTTTATTCTCAGCAGGTAATGCTCAGATTAAGAATCCTGTAAAATTCAAATTTACAGTTAATGAATTAGGAAACAACGAATATGAAGCTGTGCTTAATGCTACCCTCGAAAGCGGATGGCATATATACTCCAAGGACCTGCCGCCTGACACCGGTATTCCGACCGAGTATATTGTTTCAGGAAAAAATATTGAATTAATCGGAAAGTTTAAGGAAGTCGGGAAAAAACATGAAGAATTCTCTGAAGCCTTTGGGGGAACTATTGTGTATTATTCCAATTCCGCCGGCTTCAGGCAGAAATTTAAACTTAAAGACCCTGCAAAACCGGGAGATGTGGTTGCCGAAATCACCTATCAGACCTGTGACGATAGGGTATGCCTGGCTCCCAACACTTTAGAATTTAATCAAAAAATAACTCCAAAAGGAGCTCCCGAAGAAAGCAAAACTGAAGAAGCTAAGGAAACAGCAGATTCTGCCAAAACGATAGCAACAGTAGCTGAAACTCCTAAAACTGAAGAAATCAAGGTTAATGAGTCTTCTAAGCTGGATCCAAAGAAATTAAAAATTGAGACCCTGGATTTCCAAAATCCATTAACAGATTGCGGAACTACTTCTACTAAAATCGGTGAAAACTACTGGACGTATTTATTATTAGGTTTCATCGGAGGTCTGATTGCCTTATTGACTCCATGTGTCTTCCCGATGATCCCGCTAACCGTTTCATTTTTTACCAAAGGAAATAAAAATAAGGCTAAAGGAAAAAGAGATGCTCTTATTTATGGATTCTTCATCTTTATCATTTTTGTCTTACTAAGTGTTCCTTTCCATTTAATAGATGGAATTGCTGGAAATATATTCAATGAGATATCCACAAGCATCTGGCTTAATATAGCGTTCTTCATTATATTCTTATTCTTTGCAGGAAGCTTTTTCGGTTATTACGACATTACTTTACCGAGCTCTATTGCCAATAAATCATCCAAAGCGGAGGAAGCGGGAGGTATTATAGGAATTTTCTTTATGGCCCTTACCCTCGTTATTGTTTCTTTCTCCTGTACAGGTCCTATATTGGGAAGTTTATTAGGAAGTGCCGTAACCGGCTCATCGAATGTTCCGATGCTTCTTACTTTTGCATTGGCAGGATTCGGGATAGCATGGGCTATTGTATTCGGATTGCTGGCCTTATTCCCGCAGGCGTTACAAAGTCTTCCTAAATCAGGAGGATGGATGAATACGGTAAAGGTTGTACTGGGTTTCGTGGAATTAGCTTTAGCTTTAAAATTCTTATCTAAAGCAGATCTCGTATCGAAAACATTTTTATTAAAACGCGAACTGTTTATCGTTATCTGGATCATTATAACCATCGGGCTGGTTCTTTATTTATTCGGAATTATCCGGTTCCCTCACGATGATAAAAAACCGAAAATCTCCATCACCCGAAAAGTATTGGGAATACTGGGAATAGGGTTCGTCATTTATCTTATTCAGGGATTATTTCCGTCCGACCGCCCAAAACTTCAGCTATTAAGCGGAATCCTTCCCCCATTGAATGTTAGCTATTTCCACGATGAAAATGACGGAATCCTTGGGATGCATCCCGAGCATGATTTCTTTAAAGCGGTAGAGATCGCGAAAAAAGAGAATAAGCCCATTCTGATTGATTTTACCGGATATGGTTGTGAAAACTGCCGGAAAATGGAAGAATTTGTATGGAGTGAGCCGGACATTTTACCTATTCTACAAAACGATGTGGTATTAGCTTCCCTGTACGTTGATGACAAAGAAGAGCTTCCTGAAAGTGAACAGACAAAAATTGATCTGGGAGACGGACAAATTAAAAAAGTAAAAACAATAGGTGACCGCTGGAGTTTATTCCAACAGGTTAACTTTAATAATAATTCCCAACCCCATTATGTCCTCGTAACTCCGGACGGAAAAGTGATCAACACACCGGTATCGGGATATATGCCCAAAGAGGATTTCAAAAAATTCCTGGATTGCGGTATTAATTACTATAAGAAAAACAAATAAAAAAGAATCCCCGGTACAGCCACCGGGGATTTTTTATGGCTGAAATTCAAAACTTTCAAACGTAAAAATATCAATTTATTACCATTTTGTAATTTCAGGTATAAACTTTGTATATTTTAATTTAAATAATGATGAAATAATTACAATTTCCCCAAAAACACTAACATTTAAAATATACTGATCATGGATGAATTAATCGTACCCCAAAAGCAAAATGGTAAAAGTTCCCGCAGACAAGAACTTATAAGAGTGGATATGACTCCGATGGTAGACTTAGGATTTCTTCTTATCTCCTTTTTTATGATGACAGCAAGTTTTACCAAACCGAACGTCATGGATCTGGGGCTTCCTGCAAAAGACCCGAACCCCCAGCCTGTAATAGAGCATTTTATTAAAGACAAGAATCAGATTACCTTTATCATTGGAAAGAATGACCGCGTGTTTTATCACCAGAGCAACTCAAAAGAATTGAATACGGGAAATTTAAAGGAAACCGATTTTGATGGCGTTCATATCTCGAAAATAATTTCAGAAGCCTACAAAAATGCACCGGATCAAAATAAGTTTACGGTTATCGTAAAACCAACCGATGAATCCAATTATAAAAACTTTGTGGATATGCTGGATAATATCGCTCTTTCCCAAAAGGAACGGTATGGAATCACCGATATAAAACCCTGGGAAAAGAAAGTATACCAGGAACTTACAAAATAAATAAAAAAGAGCATTTTGAAATGCTCTTTTTTATTTATTTTTGAGAATATAATTATCCTAATGATGAAAAAAATCATAATCCTTGCCGCCTTTTCCATAGCAGCAGCGTCCTGTTCGAAAAAGGAAACCCAGCCTTCTTCCGGTGATATTGACAGCACTAAAATCATTGATTCCATTAATGCCGTACGAACCAAGATCAATGACAGTATCAGGGCTAAAAACAGCGAAAACCGCTTCAAAGACTTTGACGGAGCTCATAAGTTCACCCACAATCTTATTACTAAAAGCGGATCGGTAAGTTTTAAAAAAGTAGACAGGGACAGGTATGAGATTACCGGAAATATAAAATCAGGTAAAGATTTTGTTGATATTAAAGGAGATATGAAGATCATATCAGATAAATACATGAATTTTACAGGAGAGATCAGACAAAGCATTTCCCAAAACGAAAATGGTAAAGTCTATACCCGAAAAGGAACCAAAACATTCCTTTCCAAAGACGGAGGAAAAACCTGGAGACTTCAGGACATGGTTAATCCTTCAGGCTTTGTCGATTATATTGATATACATTATTAAAAAATAAATCTTATAGTATGCTGAACTTTGAAAAAAAAGGAAACGGAGCTGAAACTTTAGTATTACTCCACGGTTTTATGGAAAATCTTTCCATATGGAACGATCTGGAAGTTCATCTTTCCAAGAATTTTAACCTGTTAAAAATCGACCTTCCGGGACATGGTCAGTCCGAAATCATAAGCGAAGTTCATACTATGGAATTAATGGCTGAAGAAGTAAAGAAAGTACTGGACAGTCAAAATTTAGATAAAGTACATTTATTAGGGCATTCTATGGGAGGTTACACGGCATTGGCATTTGCTGAAAAATATCCCCGGCTCCTGAAAAGCCTTACTTTATTCTTTTCTACTTATTTTCCCGATGATGAAGAAAAGAAAAAGTTACGCATAAAAAGTTACAGGATCATAGAAGAAGCTTTTACCACTTATGCAAAAGCGGGAGTCCCTAATCTTTTTAATCCTAATGAAAGAGATATCCTGGAGGGCAAAATAGAATTAGCGACTTCCATAGCCTTATCCACTAATAACCTTGGAGCATTAGCCTGTGTGAAGGGGATGGTGGAAAGAACGGATAAAAAGCATGTCCTGGAAAACCTGGAAGCCAAAATCCTTGTAATAGCAGGAAAACATGATAATGCCGTAAAAACCGACTCCATGATTAAAAACCTTCCGGATAAAACCAATATTAAATCTTATGTATTGGATTGTGGACATAACGGACATTGGGAGAAACCATCCATCTGCGCAGAGATTATCAACACTGAGCTGCTTCATAATATGCCTAAAAATCTTATCCTGTAAATAAGAACCCATGAGAATCATCATCGCATTCATCTCTTTAGGCATTTTACTCCTCAGCTGCAAGAAAGACCATCCGGCGACTCCCGGAGATTCTGTGAAAGACACATTACCTCAGCCATCGGTAACCGTAAAAGATTCTTTAGCCTCTTCTAAAAGCAAAGAAAGTGTTTTTCACTTTGTAACGGAATTATGTGACAACGAGGGATACTTTGATGAAAACAAATACAGCCGGAAAGAGATCGAGGGAACGTATAAGCTCTGGTTTGAATTAAGCGGAACCCTGATGAATACCCCGTCTGTTTTTTATTTAAAAAACCTGCATGAAGTAAGAGAAAATAAAGATGAAATTCTTACCAAGCTGGACACAGAATTTGCAGAGAAAAAAGCTTTGTTACAAACCCTGAAAGTGGTCAATACTCCTTACTGGCAAAATATAAAAAAACAGAGATATCAGGAACTTCTGATAGAATATGAAACTGAAAAAATTCAAATTATTGCTTACACAGATCCATCTGTGCTTTTAAACAATAAGCTATCCAAAAACTGCAGAAAATTTGCTCAAGCTTTAAATGCGGATGAAGGTCAAATGATTGAAGAATGGAGAAAACTCAGGGAAGAAATGAGCAAGAGAAACGGAGATCCGGAAAGGATAATGAGAGAATTCAGTGAACATCTTAATTCTCCGGACCGAAAGGACTATGCGATCATTGATTTGATAACCTTTGGGTGGGGAAACTGCAGTAATTCACAAATTGCGCGTGTATCTTATGATGAAAAAATGGCGAAGGCTTTTGATGATCTTTTTATAAAGATCGACTCGGATTGTGATGAACCATGAGAAAAAACAAATAACCAAAAAAAATATCTATGGGGCTATTCTCTTTCAAAAAAAGAAAACCAATAATTGGCTTAACCCTATCTGGAGGTGGAATGCGCGGAGTTGCTCATATTGCGGTTTTAAAAGCATTAGAAGAATATAATTTAAAACCTCATATCATTTCAGGGACCAGTGCCGGATCCATTATTGCTGCTTTTTATGCCTTTGGAAAAACGCCTGATGAGATGATGGAAATTGTCAAGCAGCATACCTTTTTTTCACGTTCTTACCTGCGGCTTTCCAAAAACGGAATTTTCAGCTCCAACTTTATTCTTAAATTATTTGTAGACCATTTTCCCGAGGATGATTTCAAAATACTAAAGATGCCCGTCTATGTCACGGCCACAGAAATGACACACGGCATTGTCGACTTCTTCTCCGAAGGTCCTCTTTTCGCCCCTTTACTAGCTTCATCGAGTGTCCCGTTTGTCCTTCCTCCGGTCAAAATCGGAGACAAATTATATGTAGACGGAGGTGTGCTGGACAACCTTCCTATTGAACCTATTATTGATAAGTGTGACTTTCTGATTGGATCGCATGTAAACTCCATAAGCTACGACGAACTCCGGAATATGAGTTTAATGAAAGAGTTTGACAGGATTCTGCATTTGGCCATCGCCAAATCCGTTTATATGAAAGCCAGTTCCTGTGATATATTTTTAGACCCGCCCGGAATGAATCAATTCAGTCTGTTCAATAAAAAGTTTTTGGATGATATGTTTCACACCGTTTACGATTATACGTGCGCAGAATTGGAAGAAAGAGGCTATAAAAAGCTTACATCTCATCTTCCTCAATCTTTGCTTTAAAAGTAGCAATCGTATCTTGTAAAGATTCATAGGATTTTCCACCGGCTGCATTGATGTGTCCTCCCCCGTTAAAATACTTTCGGGAAAACTGATTAACATCAATATCGTCCTTACTTCTGAATGAGATTTTAATAAAGTCTTCATACAGATCTTCCATAAAAAATGCAGCCATCTTTACTCCTAAAATACTCAGTCCGTAATTGACAAAACCTTCGGTATCTCCTTTTTGAAAACCGTATTCTTTCAATTCATTTCTGGTAAGGTATAAAACGGCTACCCTGTCATTGCAAACCACTTCAATTCTTCCTAAAATCAAAGCCAGCAAATGAAGACGGGAAACGGTATTTGTGTCCCACGTATTGGATGTTATTAAAGAGGGATCCGCCCCTTTTTCAATTAAATTAGCTATAATCCTGTGGGTAGTGGCGCTCGTGGAGCGAAAACGGAAACCTCCCGTATCCGTCATAATTCCGGTATACAGACATTCTGCGATATCCTGATCCACCAGGTTTTCATCTTCCATGGCTTCGATGAAATGATAAATCATCTGGGAAGTGGCCGGAATGACCGTATCGGAATACACATAATCAAAAGCTTCAGGCTGCTGATGATGATCTATTAATATTTTTTTACCCTTCGCATGAGTCAGCCAATCACCTACCATTCCAATTCTGGAAGGAGAATTGAAATCAAGGCAGAAAATAACATCCGCTTCGTTTACCAGATCAAAAGCATATTTCCTTTTATATTCAGCAATAACACATTTTTTAGCTTCGGGCATCCATTTCAGGAACTTCGGAAAATCATTAGGAACAACTATCTCCGCATGTATTCCTTTTGCCTTTAAATAATGTTTCAGACCAAGGCTGGAACCCACAGCATCTCCATCCGGATTATAATGAGTAAGGATTACTATTTTGTTTTCCGGTTTTAGTAGGACGTTGATTTCTAAGAGTTCTGCTGGTGTAAACATTCTTTAAATTTGAGTCCCCAAAGATATAGTTTTTATAATTATATCGGCTATCATCTTTCAGCAATTTATATTCAAATGTATAACATCCGTCTCCAAATTATTTCAAAAAAATTATGATTCAAATTTGCAGATTATAAAAAAAACCATATCTTTGCACTCTGAAAATAATAGATAATTACGATTTAAATATATAGTAATGAGTAAAAGAACATTCCAGCCATCAGAAAGAAAGAGAAGAAACAAACATGGTTTCAGAGAAAGAATGTCTACGCCAAATGGAAGAAGAGTTTTGGCTGCAAGAAGAGCTAAAGGCAGAAAGAGATTAACTGTAAGTGCTATACGCGCTAAGAGATAATATCTTGAATTATCATATACAAATTATGCTTGAAAAGAAGTTTTTCAGGCATTTTTTGTTGTTAAAATTTCACAAAATTTAGGCTTATTAAGCTTCTTTTTTCTATTTTTAAATTCTTGAAAGCTATTCAGAAAAATAGCCCTTAAAAATCAAATTATGCCACATACAAGCATCGCCGGAGACAATATAATAAATTTACAACACGCGAAAATTGCACAAAAAAATTTCACCGTTCTTTCTGATGTTAATCTGAACATTAAGAAAGGTAAATTCTGCTACCTTATCGGGAAAACAGGTTCCGGAAAAAGTTCCCTGCTAAAGACCCTTTACGGTCATATTCCTTTAGCTGCCGGACATGGCTCCGTAGTTGGCTTTGATCTTGCCAAGCTGAGAACCTCCGAAATTCCCAATCTGAGAAGAAAATTAGGAATCGTATTCCAGGACTTCCAGCTTCTGTCTGACCGTACAGTGGAGAAAAACCTGCGCTTCGTTCTTGAAGCCACAGGATGGACTGAAAAAATAAAAATCGAGGACCGTATTAATGAGGTGCTGAGCAGCGTAAACATGAAAAGCAAAAAGCACAAAATGCCTCATGAACTTTCCGGAGGAGAGCAGCAGCGTATTGCCATCGCAAGAGCTTTACTAAATCATCCTGACCTTATCCTGGCCGATGAGCCTACTGGAAATCTCGACCCGGAAACATCCAATGAAATCATGACCCTGCTAAAGCAGGTGGCATTTGAAAACGGAGCTGCCGTAGTAATGGCCACCCATGATTATCATATGATCCAAAATTTCCCGGGAGAAGCGATCAGATGTGAAGACGGTAAAGTATCTGTATTGGATACGGCAGAATTATTCGAATAAGAAAAAGAATAATCTTACTAAAAAACATGAAACTCCTTTGTGAGTTCAAGATATTGGTCCGAGTATTTTCTCGGACTTTTTTCTATGATCAGTTCCGTTTCTTTCAAAGGCTTATCCATCAATGAAAACTCAAGGATGAGACGCTTAACTTTGGAGCCTTCAATTCCTTTAATATTAACCTTACGGATTAGATTCAATCCTAGTTTCCCACTTATTTTGAGCCAGCGATCCCCTGATTCAAAAGGAATGATAACGGATAATATCCCTGTGGGAGAAAGCAGTTCCGAAGCTTTGGAAATAAGCTGCTGCCCGTTAAGCTCAATTATTTGCCTTGCAATCTTATCTTTAGTGGATCCGGATTCTTCAAAATAAGGAGGATTGGAAACGATAAGATCAAACTTCCGATCACTTCCGAAGGTTTTAAAATCCTGAAGCTTATTTTCCAGCCGATCATGAAATGGCGAATTCTCAAAGTTAAGGCGAGTGAGATCCACTGCCTCCTGCTGAATATCAATCCCCAGAAAGAGCGCCTCCCTGTTTCTTTGAGCCAGCATCAATGAGATCAGCCCTGTTCCGGTTCCCACTTCCAATACATGGCCGGCATTATTCACATCAGCCAAAGCACCCAGCAAAACACCGTCCGTACCTACCCGGAATACTTCCCGGGATTGCTCCATACTGAATTGCTTAAATTTAAAAGGCTTCACTTATAAATTGATCGGTAAAGTAACTGTAAATGTTGATCCCTTCCCTACTTCGGATTTCACGGATATTTCCCCTTTATAGTCTTCGATCATCTTACGCACCATAGACAATCCCAACCCCATACCGCTGCTTTTCGAGGTGAAATTAGGTTCAAAAATTCTTTCGTACATATTCTCCGGTATTCCGATTCCGTTATCCTGCACGGAAATAATAACCCGTCTCTGATGCTGCTCAATATCCACATTGATGATCAGCTTACGGTCATCACTTTTAGCCTGCTTGGCATTGGTCACAAGATTGGTAATGATTCTGGAAAGATAAATCCTGTCCATATTGATCATAATATTATCCTTGTTGGTATGTGTGAAAATATTATCATCATTAAATACCCTTAAAATATCTTCAACCTCCGTATTGAGGTTAATTATTTCATTATTTTTCTCCGGAAGCTTCGCAAATTCGGAAAAGGCTGAGGCTACGGTAGCGATCAAATCGATCTGATCCACCATTGTTTTGCTCATTTGTTTTACCTTATCCCTCACATTGGGATCTTCGGGATCAAATTTTCTTTCGAAATTCTGAATAGTAAGCTTCATTGGAGTCAAAGGATTTTTAACCTCATGGGCCACCTGCTTGGCCATTTCCCTCCATGCTTCTTCCGATGCTTTGAAGCGGAGACGTTCTTTCTGATCCTGAATCTGAAGGATCATCCTGTTATAAGCTCTCGCAAGGGCATTCAGCTCATCATTTTTATAATACCTGATCGGACGCATTTCATTTTCGAATAAAGTAATCCGGGTAATCATATCGGAAAATTTGGTAATGGTCTTAGCGAGATTGTTAGAAGTCACCCAGCTTAGCCAGATACTGAAAAGGATAAGAAAAATGTCTACTAAGAGAATATATTTAACATATTTATGCAATACCTCAAAGTAAGCGGATTCATTATGATACAAAGGAATATACACAATCCCGATAGGTTCCAGCACATTATTTTTAAGCACCAGATAAGATGAGGTAAATACGGCATCTTTTGCCTGGTCATAGCCACGGATATCTATTCTCGTATCCGTAGAAAGAATCCTGTTCACTACATTTATCGGAACATGTTTCTGCTCTACAAGACTTTCATCTTTATTGGAGAGCAAATAATTTCCTTTAAGATCATAAATCACGATATCATGCTGGTTGATATCTGCAATTTCCAGGATTTTATTGGCCAGAACATTCGGCAAATCTTTAGTATCTACATAAGATCTGCTCACTGCATAATCCAAATACCCCATTACAGCATTCGTTTTATCCTGCATATCTATCCTACTCTGGTTCAGAGAGTTATTTCTTAACACAAAGTAAGGAACAAGGGATGAAGCTGCAACACTTAATATACAAACTAATAAAAAGCCTAAAAAGAATCGATTTCTTAAACTATATCCTCTGTATTTAAATGACATTCTGTTTTTTAATTAACCTAGCAATATACTTACCAATTATATCAAATTCAAGATTTACCGTATCACCAGGCTGAAGATTTTTCATATTGGTAAATTCCCATGTATAAGGAATAAGGGCTACAGAAAACTGAGAATCTTCGCTTTTCGCCACCGTTAAGCTAATTCCATTCACGGTAATAGATCCCTGAGGAACGGTTACAAAGTCTCCTTCATTATTATATTGAATGGTAACAATATAGCTTCCGTCTTTATTTTCTATTCCGGTCACTTCTCCTGTCTTATCTACATGTCCCTGAACGATATGCCCGTCCAGCCTGCCGTCCATCTTCATACATCTCTCCAGGTTCACAACTGTTCCTTCCTGCCATTTTCCCAAATTGGTTTTTTCGAGAGTTTCATTGATTGCAGTTACCGTATAAGTAGTACCTTCGGTCTTCACAACAGTTAAGCAGCAACCGTTATGAGCAAGGCTTTGATCTATTTTTAATTCGTGGGTAAAAGGACAGTTTAAAGTAAAATCTATATTACTTCCTTTCGTTTCAATTTTTTCAACAATGCCTACTGCTTCAATTATTCCTGTAAACATATTATTTTTTGTTAAATTTGTAAAATTCTAATCTTCAAAGATAATCAAAATGAGTCCAAAAAACCACAAAGTACGAGTAGGAATTTCAATTGGCGATTTTAACGGTATCGGACCTGAAATCATCATGAAGTCTCTGAAAGACAAAGCCATGACCGATTTTTTTACACCGGTAATTTTTGGATCTGGAAAATTATTCACCTATCAGAAGAATATTTTCAAGCTCAATCTGAACTTCAATTATATCAATGAAGCTTCCCAGGCCCAGAACGGAAAGCTGAATATGGTAAACCTTGTAAAGGATAATGTGAATGTAGAATTGGGAACCCCTACGGAAGAGTCTACCAAAATGGCTATTACTTCTCTGGAAGCTGCTACGGAAGCATTAATAAAAGGAGAAATTGATGTGCTGGTAACCGCTCCCATCAATAAGGATGAAATGGTAAAAATGGGATTCAAGCATGCCGGACACACCGGGTACTTTGAAGAGAAATTCAATAAGAAAGGATTAATGTTTCTGGTAACGGAAAGCCTTAAAGTTGCAGTCTCCACCCATCATATTCCTATTTCGCAGGTAGCGGAAAATATTTCCAAAGAAAAAATAAAAAAACAGATCAAAATTCTTAATCAATCTTTAATAGAAGATTTCTGTATTCAAAAACCTAAAATTGCTGTTTTAGGTTTAAATCCTCACTCAGGAGACGGAGGTGTGATCGGGAACGAAGAAATTGAAATCATAGGACCGGCCATTAAAGAGCTTTCCGACAACGGAATTTTAGCTTTCGGGCCTTTTCCTGCAGACAGCTTTTTTCAGCCTAGCAAATATTCCAGTTTTGATGCCGTTCTGGCGATGTACCACGATCAGGGACTGGCTCCTTTCAAAACCATAGCTTATGAAGAAGGTGTGAACTATACCGCCGGACTTCCGTTCATAAGAACCTCTCCCGATCATGGAGTGGCGTATGATATAGCCGGAAAGAATGTGGCCGATGAGCAAAGCTTTATGGAAGCTATCTTCACTGCTATCAAAATATTTAAAAACCGAAGCGAGTATAATGAGCTTATGAGTAACCGTTTACAACCCAGAAAAATGGCTGTTGATAACGGAGTGGATGAAGATCTACCGGAGGAAACTGAATCTTAAATCTTTAAAACAAATTTTTCAGCTATTTGTTAGAGATTTTATTTGTAATTATAAAAAAAATGCATATTTTTGCACACTCATTTTATGGACAAGCTAAGAAACTATGATATCAGCTTTTCCGGATTAAAAAACGGAAAACATCAGTTCGGGTTTGAGATAGATAAGGCGTTCTTTCAATTATTTGATACTGAACAGGAGTTTACAAATCCTAGAATTTCCGTAGATGTGCTGTTGGATAAGCATACTACGTTTCTGGAATTTGAAATTAAAATAAAAGGATTAATAGAATTGATCTGTGACATCACCAATGAAAATTTTGATCATCCGATAGAGAATGAGATCAGGGTATTGGTAAAGTTCGGTGAAGAATACGATGATTCTGATGAAGATGTAATCACCATTCCTTCCGGAGATCATGCATTCAATGCTGCACAATTAATTTATGAAAATGTGATCCTTTCCATTCCGATGAAAAAGATTTCACCCAATGTAAAGGATGAAGATCTGGAAATCCTGGAAAAGTTCAGTCCTAAAGATATAGAGGAGATCGAAGAGAAAGAGCATGAAAGTGACCCGAGATGGGATGCTTTAAAAAAGTTAAAAGATAAAAATTAATATAATTTAATGATGAGATGGTGAGTCTCATCGCTCATCAATTAAAAAAGTTATTAGAAATGGCACATCCAAAGAGAAGACAATCGTCTACAAGAAGAGATAAGAGAAGAACTCACTACAAAGCTGTAGTTCCTCAATTAGCTAAAGATGCAACGACAGGTGAATTACACCTTTATCACAGAGCTCACTGGCATGAAGGAAAACTTTACTACAGAGGTAAAGTAGTATTGGAAAAAGAAGTAGAAACTACTGAAGAAAACTAAGAGCGCTTTTTCTTAAAAAAGACTCGTTTTAATACAAAAACAGCCCAATTTTGATAAAATTGGGCTGTTTTTTGTTGTTTTTTGTGTTTTTTTGGTATCTTTGGCTCAATAATCAAATATCAAATTTATGGACATTAAAGACATACAAAATCTTATCAAGTTTGTATCTAAAGCTGAGGTATCCGAGGTAAAGTACAAAACTAAAGATTTCGAAATCACTATTAAAACTCCATTAGCAGGAAGCGAAGTAAGCTATGCTCAGCCTGCAGTTTATCATTCTGCTCCTCAGCAGGTGGCGGCTCCAGCTCCGGTGGCAGCAGCTCCGGCGGCAGCTGAAAAAGCGGAAGCAGCTTCTGATGACAGTAAATACGTGACCATTAAGTCCCCGATGATCGGAACTTTCTATAGAAAGCCATCTCCAGATAAAGACGTTTTTGTAAATGTAGGTGATGAAGTTTCTAACGGTAAAGTGGTTTGTGTAATTGAAGCAATGAAATTATTTAACCAAATCGAATCTGAGGTGAGCGGGAAGATCGTTAAGATCTTAGTGGATGATGCTACACCTGTAGAATATGATCAACCTTTATTCTTGGTAGATCCATCTTAAGGAATTTTAGATGAAAGATTATCATTTTAGATGAAGCTTTTTTCATTTAAAATAATTTAAAATTCAAATTTAAAATTTAAAATTCGGAGAGATGTTCAAAAAAATATTAATAGCCAATCGTGGCGAAATTGCAATGCGTATCCTTCGTACTTGCAAAGAAATGGGAATCAAAACGGTAGCGGTTTACTCCACTGCCGATAAAGATAGTCTTCATGTAAGATTTGCTGATGAAGCGGTTTGCATAGGTCCTGCGATGAGTAAAGACTCTTATCTTAAAATCCCTAATATTATAGCTGCAGCGGAGATTACCAATGCTGATGCTATCCATCCAGGGTATGGGTTCCTGTCTGAAAATGCCAACTTCTCAAGAATCTGCCAGAAAAACGGAATTAAATTCATCGGTGCAAGTCCTGAGCAAATCGAAAAAATGGGTGACAAAGCCAACGCTAAAGCAACCATGAAAGCGGCAGGTGTACCGTGTGTACCGGGTTCTGACGGATTAATAGAATCTTATGAGCATGCTGTAAAAATAGCTGAAGAAACAGGATATCCCGTAATGATAAAAGCTACTGCCGGTGGTGGTGGTAAAGGAATGAGAGCAGTCTGGAAAGCAGAAGACCTTAAAGACCATTGGGAATCTGCCATTCAGGAAGCCGTGGCAGCCTTTGGAAACGGAGGTATGTACATGGAAAAACTCATTGAAGAGCCAAGACATATCGAAATCCAGGTAGCAGGTGACCAATTCGGAAAAGCTTGCCACCTTTCGGAAAGAGACTGTTCCGTGCAAAGAAGAAATCAAAAGCTTACCGAGGAAACCCCTTCTCCGTTCATGACAGACGAACTGCGTGAGAAAATGGGAGCAGCCGCTGTAAAAGCAGCTGAATTTATCGGATATGAAGGTGTAGGAACCATCGAATTCCTGGTTGATAAGCACAGAAATTTCTATTTTATGGAAATGAACACCAGAATTCAGGTGGAGCACCCGATCACTGAACAGGTAATTGATTATGACCTTATCAGAGAGCAAATCCTACTTGCTGCAGGAACTCCGATTTCGGGAATCAATTATTTCCCTAAATTACATTCCATAGAATGCCGTATCAATGCTGAAGATCCGTATAACGACTTCAGACCTTCTCCGGGAAAAATTACAGGATTAAACATTCCTGGAGGACACGGAGTAAGAGTTGACACCCATGTGTATTCCGGATATACCATCCCTTCCAATTATGACTCTATGATTGCCAAGCTGATCACTACGGCTCAAACCCGTGAAGAAGCTATTGCAAAAATGAGACGTGCGCTGGAAGAATTTTATATTGAAGGAGTAAAAACGACTATTCCGTTCCACAGACAATTAATGGATGAGGAGGATTACCTTTCAGGAAATTACACTACAAAATTCATGGAGACTTTTGTAATGGATAAAAAGTACGATAATCACTAAGATTTTCCAATTTAAAATAAAAAAGCTGCTTTATACAAGGCAGCTTTTGTTTTATAGATCATTCTTTTTCAGAACCACCTTACCTGGCTTTATACCCGGTGAGGAAGCCTCCAGTACAATATCCTCACCTGTTCCGTCATTTTGAATAATTATCTGGGCATATCCGTTAAACAGCTTTCTTTTCCAGGGTTCCTGTTTTTTCGTGCTCTGAATCAAACCCGGATCTTTATTCAGTTCATCCCAGGGCCTTTTCTTCACCTGAGGACCCGCGATAATATGAATGGTATTCTCTCCTCTATTCAGTAAAGAAGAATCTAAATTATATTTCTGGACATCCTCCCCCGAAGGCCTTACCTGATCGCCATTAATAAAAATTGCAGAGTCAGTTCCCAATTCCTTATAATAATAAACCACCTGTACTGATGAAGGTTCTTCATCAAGATTAAAATTTCCTTTGTAAGCAAAGGTGCTGGTTTCATTTTCTTTGGTCTTAAAAGCTTCTGTCCAATTGTTATCCTGTAAATCCGAAAGATTTTTAAAAGAATCTTTACTGACCTTCTGCTCTTTTAAATCTGTGATCTTTATTAATTTCAATTCATCAATGAATTTATCTTTTTCCAGCGAGGTAGGATCTCCATTTCCAACACCTATTATTTTACCTCCTCCTTTCAAAGAAAACTTTATGGGATGGTCAGCTGTGGGAATATGCAGTCCATCTTTATCAATAACTTCCACGGAGATGATGGCGAGGTCTTTTACGGTAGTCAAAACATCTTTATGACTTGTCATTTTAATTCGTTCCGGCTGCTTAGTTGTCTTTTGAATTTCATAAAGTATTCTTTTACCGTTCCGGTAGCCTATTGCTTCCAAGGTTCCTTTTTGGTAAGGAACTTTCCATTCCAGATGTCCGTTTGTTTCCATCTCCTTTTTCCCAAAACTTTTTTTATTAAGAAAAAGTTCGACTTCATCAACATTGGAATACACCCAAACATCAATTTCTTTTCCTTCCCGGCCTTCCCAGTTCCAATGGGGCAGGATATGAAGTACCGGCTCACTGCTCCACCATGATTTCAAATAATATACATTATCTTTCGGAAAGCCACAGGTGTCCATCATCCCGAAATAAGAACTTACAGAAGGCCAGCCGTAAGGGGTAGGCTCCCCACGGTAATCAAAACCCGTCCATATAAACATTCCCGCCAGATAAGGCCTGTCCGAATAAAATTTCCAGCCTTCTTCTATGCTGTAAAATGTAGGCCGGGGCTTTTGATCATAAGCAGCTTTATAATGTTTGTGATCATCCGTAATATAAACTCCCCGTGTCGCAAAGGTAGATCCTTCCTCCGTGCCCATGCCGGGCTGATGTTTGAATTCTTTTCTATGGGCATCAATATCTCCGTTCCCCAGATAATTATATCCCATAATTTCCACTACCGACGAAATACCACTTTTAAATCCGCTGCTTATACCAACGGTTACCGGTCTTGTAAGATCCAGTTTTTGGGCATAATGCTGCATGACCTCTGTGATTTTTTCGCCTTTATCATTTCCTTCTATCATCCATTCTTCATTTCCTACCGACCAGCAGATTACACTGGGATGATTTCTGTCTCTTTCAATAAGATAGCTGATCTGATCTAAATGAAAGTCATTGATCCCCATTAACCTGACCTCATCAATCACCAACATTCCTAATTTGTCACAGGCTTCAAGCAGCTCGGGAGTAGGAGGATGATGTGACGTACGGTAAGCATTACTTCCCATTTCTTTCAGCTTTTTAATTCTGAAATATTGTAGTTCATCGGGAATAGCTGTTCCTACTCCTGCATGTTCCTGATGATTGTTGGTTCCTTTTATTTTAACCGGTTTCCCATTCAGGAAAAAGCCTTTATCCGCATCAAAACGGATGGTTCTTATTCCGAAAGTAGTGGTATACTGATCTAATGTATGGTCTTTATATTTTATTTCTGTAATTAACCGGTAAAGGTTCGGGGTTTCCAAATCCCAGAGAAGAGGACGGTCAACTTTAATTTTAGCAGATACTTTTTTAACTCCATAGAATTCAGGGACAGGAATTTCTTCGGAAAGAAATGCCACCTCTTTGCCGGAAGGATCTAGGACGGTATGGAATACCTTCATTTTTCCGGTATATCTTTCTTTATTTTCAATTTCTGCTGATATATTCAAAACAGCCTTATCCTGTTCCAACTCCTCCGTATAGACAAACACCCCATCGGATTTTACTTTGAGGGCTTCTGTTTTTTCTAAATAAACATGGCGGTAAATACCCGCTCCTTCATAATACCAGCCTTCTTCCATAGAAGCATCCACCCTCACTGCAATTGTATTTTTTTGTCCGTAGTTTACATAGGCGGAAACATCATATTCAAAACCGTTATAACCGCTTTCCTGATTTCCGAGGTAATAGCCGTTAAAAAACACTTTGGAGTTACGGAATACCCCATCAAACTTAATCACAATTTTTCTTCCGATATCACTTTGGGGAATAAGCATCGTTTTGCGGTACCACCCTATATTCTTTTCAGGAAATCCTTTACCGGCCGCTTTAAAACCATGACTGAAACTAGCCTTTTCGTCAAAAAGCTGTTCGACAGCCCAATCATGAGGCAGATCCAGACTTCTCCATGCCCTGTCATCATAATCTGCCGCTGCCGGCCCGTCACCATAACCTGCTTTAGCCAGATAGGAAAAATAAGAAGTTCCATGACCAAAGTCTTTTTCTACATCATACTGATGTCCAAAAGCAAACTTCCAATCATCATCAATCAGGATTTTCTCCCTGATACTTCCCTGCTGTGAAAAACCACAGACCATTATCAATAAAGCAAATACGGAGTATATTCTTTTCATGGTATTTAATTTTAAGTAGGATTAATCAACTGGCAGACCTATTTTTTATACATTAAAACCGGATTATTGAAATCCGGTTTTGTAAAAACTATTTGATATGAATGTGAAATTAAATCTAATCTGTGGTATAAGTAAAGTTATCAAAGTAATAAGTAGTCTGCGCCCCTGAAAACTCTTGGAAACCAAGAAACTGAACAGCAGCAGGATTTCCTAGATCGCTCCACTTATATTTTACTTCTACCCAATCATCCGATGTTGTAAATGCTTTGGAAGCATCTCCCCAAAACTGGCTGTTAAATACAAAGATCAGCTTTCCCGGACCGTCTGAACGGACTGCAAACTTAATTCCCGTATATTTGGTAACGGCATTTGCATCCGAGTTCCAGTTACTTTGAATATTACCCCAGCCGTCTATTTGTTTTTTAATAAATACATCTCCCTGGAAAGCATTATCCGGATCTGTTACATATTCATGATTATTCCATGATTCCATATCCCAAGGCGCATAAAAGGCATCGTCGTAAATAGCCGTTCCTACCGCTGTTCCCCAGGTATTATTTCCTGATAAGGTGGTAACCGTTACCTTTTTGTCCTGTGAACCGGCGGGTAGCTTTACTTTAATTTCAGTAAGGGTATATGAAATAATCTGCGCATCCATATCTCCCACTTTTACCGTAGGATCTACAAAGTAATTCCCTTTTATCGTAATGGTTTCCCCATCCGCCGCATTTACAGGTTGAAATCCTCTGAAGATCGGGGCTGGCGGTGCGATGATAAAGTTATACTCCACACTGCCTGTATTGGTAACCAATTTTAATTTATTATTTCCGTTGACATAAGGAGTATTGATATCTACGGTTACAATAATGGTATTATCTGTAACTAAATTAGGATTAAAGTAAGATTCATGGTCATTAAAATAAATATGCTTTAAAGACGCAAACCCACGTCCTTTAATGATATAAGTATTGTTGGCATATCCCATATTGGTGCTTACCAAAGGATTAAGAGCCTGCCCGTTTTCATCCACAGATGCTGATACCATATCAATTTCCGGGGCTCCTGCATACAGATTATCGTCATCATCATTACATGAAAACTGGATTCCTGCAAGAAGGACTAAAGCCAATATTTTAAAATAAGATATAAACTTTTTCATGTTATTAGTTTTTAAAATTGATAGGCTACAGGTGCCTGTAAAAGTTTAGGATTTTTGGCCACATCATTAGCCGGATAAGGCAAAGTAAAATCATTATTGTCCGGTGTATAATATTCTGCACTGAACATGTTTCCCCTGTTCTGAGCAGCCATGATCGCGATGGCTTTACTTCTGTCTATTCTTCCCAGATCAAACCAGAAATCCCCTTCAAATGCCAGTTCTCTTCTTCTTTCTTTAAATAAGTCATCAAAGGTAAATGAAGTTACGTCTGACAGTCCGGCTCTGTTTCTTATCGCATTATAAGATTTTAAGGCTGCCGCATCGGAAGTAGACGCTGCTCCGCCCAGTATAGCTTCTGCATGAATCAACAATAAATCTGCATACCTCATGATATAGGTATTGTTATTCATCATTGCCCATGCATCGATAGGCCCCGTTTCATTACCGTTTACAATACCTATGCAATATTTTTTAATGGCGGCACCGGCACCCTGCCCTCCTATCTGGTCTGCGGCAGGAACTGTAAATCCTACCTGAAAGTTTAGCCCGTTTTTGATCTTCATATCCGGATAATCATGCCCCGGGAACATAATGGTTTCATTTTTTCTGACATCATTGTTCTCATACAGGGTCAAAATATCCTGCGAAGGAGCGAAAACCCCTCCATAGGAAGCATTGGACGTCGATATAGTTCCGTTGCTTATTCCAAACTGAGTATTACAGTTATTGGCAGATCCGTAGTTTGCATCCGTTTTCCATTGTAAGGCAAAAATGGATTCCTCATTATTATTATTGGCATATTTAAAAAGGTCAGCAAAGGATTTTCCACTTAAAGAATAGGAAGAAGTTCCTCCCAGTAATTTAAATTCTCCACTATTGATCACTTCTTCAGCCAACTGCTTGGCCATCGCATAGTTCTTATTATAAAGATATACTTTAGCCAGCATAGCTTTAGCAGAACCTTTAGATACTTTTGCATTGCTCGCATAGGCCGCACCTCTTACTTTGGTTTCCAGTAAACCGATTGCATTGGTATAATCTCTTCTGATCAGCTCATATACATCATCTACATAATTGGTATTTAATTGGGGATCGGTAACATGTACAAGGTTATTCTGGATGATAGGTACAGGACCCCAAATTCTGACTAAATAAAAATAAGCGGTAGCCCTGATAAAGTAAGCCTCTCCCAATGCATTATCAATGACGGACTGACTTACGGAAGCACTTGCATTGGTCTGTAAATTATTGATCAGGTAGTTAGCCTGAGCCACATTCGCCCATAGCGCCTGCCATCCTGCCAGCATTTCCGCATCTGCCGAGGTGATCCCAAAGCTTCTCATCGCATTTACATCCGAAGAGTTGGTATACATATTCCCGGAGCCCACTTCGGCCAGGGCATAGAAGAATTTGTTATTAAACTGAAACCATGTTTTGTAATACAGCGCATCGGTAGCCGTTCTCACCTGGTCATCATTCTCGTAATAATTATCTGCACTGATGGAATCTTCCGAAGGTCTGTCTGTAAATTCGTTGCTGCAGGAAAGCATTGATCCTAAAGCAAACGCTGTAATAAACAGTTTTCTAAAGTTAAAATTATATAAGGTTTTCATATATATCAGTAATTAAAAGTCTAAGTTTACACCAAAAATAAAAGTCCTTGGAGTCGGATATCTTCCGTTATCCACACCCGTAAGCAATACATTCTGATTGAATGATCCGATTTCAGGGTCATAGCCTGAATAATTGGTAATGGTAAATAGGTTCTGCGCCGTTACATAAATCCTGAATCTCGACAGATTAATGCGGGAAGCAAAGTCTGAAGGTAAAGTATATCCCAATGTAATATTCTGGATTCTGAGGTAATCCCCTTTCTCAATATACCGGTCAGAGATCATGATATTGGGATGAGAGATACTGTTAATCAGTCTCGGCTGGCTCGCATTCAGATTTTCCGGACTCCAGTAGTCCAATGCATCCACCAATTGGTTTTGATACATCATGGCATTCTGGGTACCGTTTCTTTTGGTAAGGTTTAAGATATCATTTCCTACCGACCCCTGAATAAAAATAGACAGGTCAAGGCTTTTATATCTGAAGGTATTGGTAAATCCAAAAGTGAAATCAGGATGCGGATTACCGATAATCGCTTTATCCAGATCATCAATTTTTCCGTCCCCGTTGATATCCGCATATTTAACATCTCCTAATTGAGGAGCATCTCCGTACACCGTCGGCGCATTGGCAAGGTCTGCCGCTGTTCTGTATAATCCTTCATATTTTAATCCCCAGAATGTTCCGATCGGCTGTCCGATCAACGTATTGGTAGCTACCATCGGCTGGTAACCGTTGATATTGACATACTCCGTTAAATTGGACATTCCGCTGGCCAGACTCAGCAATTCATTTCTGTACCTTGTAAATACAAAGTTGCTGCTCCATGTAAAGTTTTCTCCTTTGGTTTCATAAGAAGCTGTGATTTCGATCCCGCGGTTTCTCATATCCCCGATATTGGAATAAGGCGCTTCTATCCCGCCGTATTGAGAATATCCACCTGTCAGATAATCGGGTAATGGCAGCTTGAACAAAAAGTCCGAAGATTTTTTATCGAACCAGTCAAAATTCATATTCAATCTCCTGAACAAGGTCAAATCCGCCCCTATATTGGTCTGCTTCATTGTTTCCCATTTCAGGTCCGGATTGTTAAGGTATGCCGGTGTATTATAAATGGTTAGCTGGGAAGAGTATAAATTATTAGGAATCTGCTGATTTCCTGTTTCTCCATATCCCGCACGGAATTTCAGGTTACTGATAATATGGGAAGGAATCCACTCCATGAATTTTTCTTTGGTCACCCTCCATGATCCAGACACTCCCGGAAAATATCCCACCTGATTTTTACCTTGCGGATCAAATTTTGAGGACTGGTCTCTCCGAATGGTTGCCGTAACACTATACCGGTTATCAAAATCATAAATCAAACGTGCAAAATAGGAGTTCATAGAAGCACTTCCTTTATAGCTTGTGGCTTTTGTTTCCTCAGCCATACTCAGCGTATATATATCATTGGATTTAAATCCGTGTCCTTCACCCGTCATTCCCTTCCAGTGATTATCCAGCGCTTCATGTCCTACCAACACCGTAAGCTTATGGTTCCCAAAAGTTCTGTCATAGGTCAGTAAATTTTTGATATTGGTAGAATACCAGTCGTTATCCCTGAGCCATAAATCCGCTGTATCGTTGGACTGGGATCCCCGGTTATATTGAGGCCAGAATTCCGTGTTTTCTGCAAATTCCGTGTTGGCAGAAATCTCTAAACGGTATTTTAATCCTTTAAACAGGTCCGCTTCCGCATATATATTTCCCAGGAAATTTTTCCTGATCAGCTTATTAACCTTGGTAAGAGCTTCCGCTACCGGATTAAAATAATTAACATTTTGACCTGCAGGCGGAGCGGCATAGGAACCGTCGGCATTGTACACGGGAAGATCCGGAGCCTGAAGCAGCGTATTGGTGATCAAACCTCCATAGCTCTGATTAATCGTATAGTTTTCATTGGAAATACCTGCTGAAATATTAGCTCCGGCCTTCAGCCAGGGTTTTATTTTTGTATTCAGGTTTAATCTGAAAGTATATCTTTTCAATCCTGTATTGATAATGGTCCCCTCCTGATCAAGATATCCCATGGAAAGGTAATAATTGGTATCTTCCTTCCCACCCGACAATGAAAGCTGGTGGCTTTGTGATACGGCTGTACGGTAAATTGTTCTTTGCCAGTCCGTACCTTCACCCAATAATTCCGGATGGGCAAACTCAGGTCTTACCTGGGTCCCGAATACCGGAGCCATTGCATTCTGCAACTGAGCATATTGCTGTAAATTAAGCACATCCAGGTATTTATAATTGCTGGCTATGGAAGTAAATCCTTCGTAGCTTACTTTTCCTGCTCCTCTTTTTCCTGATTTGGTGGTTACAATGATTACTCCATTCGCTCCCCTTGAACCATAAATAGCAGTTGCAGAAGCATCTTTCAGCACATCAATAGATTCAATATCATTAGGGTTAAGAAAAGAAATCGGAGAAACGGCAACACTTCCGGCTCCCCCGGTTGAAGAAAAATCATTTCCCGCTATCGGTCTTCCGGAAGTAGAACGTCCGGTAGCATCTCCCGATACAGGAACTCCGTCAATTACATACAAAGGTTCATTGGTCCCGTTAAGGGAGGTTGTTCCTCTTACCCTTATAGATACTGCTGATCCGGGCTGTCCGCTATTGCTGGAAACGGTTACCCCGGCAAGTTTCCCCTGAATCATCTGATCCACGGAAACCTGTTTGATATCCTGTAAGTCTTTTGATTTAATAGATGAAACCGCAGAATTCAGATCTGTCCTCTTCTGAGTTCCATATCCGATTACCACTACCTCATCAATCGTTTTCTCTTTCAAAGTATCACTGCGCTTACTTTGAGCGTGCATCAACCCGATTGGTAAAAAAGCAAATGCAAAAAACAATGCTGCTTTATTCTGAGAAGGGTCAAATAGTAGGTTGTATTTTTTTCTCATGGTTAAAATGGAAAGAAATAATTCTTAAATTAGGGTTAACATATAGTTTACATTGGTAACAAATCTAATTTTTGAAAGCAACCTACATTAATGCTATTTTGTCATAATTAAGTATTATTTCTACCCCAAAGAATTAATTCCATAAAAAAACAAGCCTATATTTTATTTATTATCAATAATTTACAAGGATTACGTATTTAATAATTTTTAAATATCAAACAATACTTTTTTATATTTTTTTACATAAAAAAAGAACAATTCTCATATAAAACTGTTCTTAAATCGTTAAAAAGTACTATCTGGTGTTAACAAAACTTTCACAAAAAAACGCATTGAAAGCATTGAAATCAAAAAACATCCCAGCTTATTGTATTTTCTTGATTCCGGTAAACTGAGCTTTAAATTCAGAAGGAGTACATTTTTGAATGGATTTAAAAATCTTATTAAAGTTGGCCATATTATTGAAACCCGCTTCAAATGCCACTTCAGAAACAGTTAAGTCTTTTTCAACCAGCCATCTGGCCGCATATCCTACCCGAATCTCGTTTAAATAATTAACAAATGTTTTTCCGCTTCGCTTCTTTATAAAGCGGTTAAAGGTTACAATACTCATATTAGTGACGGAAGCCACTTCCTCCAATGTGATTTTCCTTTCAAAATTAGTATGTACATAATCATGAATGACCTTCATACTGTCGTTATCCACAAAGGTTTCCTGCTCCACACTATAAGAAGAGAGAATGGTAGTATCTTCAGCAGTGGCGAGCTCATGAAGGATATGCATCATTTCCATAAAAAGCTCAAAACCTTTTAATTTAGAGATATTTAAAAACCTTTCTTTCAATTTCTCCGCCGTTTCTTTAGAGAATAAAACCCCGCGTATGGAGCTTTTAACCAAATCATCAATAGGTTTCATAATACGGCGCTTCATGAGGGACTCTTCAAAAAAATCCTGGTTAAACTGAACGGTAATTTCCCTGATCCTTTTGGTTTTACACCGGTAATTATCCCAGCAGTGCGGCAAATTGGGCCCTACCATCACGAGTTCAATGCTATCAATCTCTCCGATATGATCCCCTACCACCCTTTTATTTCCTTTCCCATTTAAAATGAAATTTATTTCTATCTCAGGATGATAATGAATAGGAAAATCAAATGTATTTTTAACCCGATCGAAAACCATAAATGTTTCATCGGGGAAAATTGTCACTATCTCTCTTAAAATATTATGGTTTTCGCTCATATTACATCAATATTATTAACCTATAAATCAAAAACTTACAATCACAATGCACAATTTACACGCAAAAATGACAAAATAATATTATATCCAACAAACATACATAAATATATTTGGGATTAATGAAATGTTAACAAAATTTTATTTTTAAACATCCATGAATTTTATTTTCAAATTTTCTTTTCTTGCTCTTTTTTGGGCATTCCTACAGGCGAATGCCCAAAAATTTGTAGAAACAAGAGAACACCAATTCTTCCTGAAAGGGAAACCTTATTATTTCGTAGGAACCAACTTTTGGTATGCGTCTTACCTCGGTTTGGAGAAAAACCCCGACAGAGGGATAGAGAGACTGAGAAAAGAACTCGACTTCCTCCAGTCTCAAAATGTCACCAATATCCGTGTCCTCGTAGGTGTGGAAGGCTCCGGAAAAATCAATGGAGTAAACCGTGTAGAGCCGGCTTATCAGTATGAACCGGGAAAATTTAATGATGACAACCTGAAAGGACTGGATATTCTAATGAAAGAAGTTTCCAAAAGAAAAATGAAGGTTGTTCTTTTCCTTTCCAATAACTGGGAGTGGAGCGGAGGTTTCCTCCAATATCTCAATTGGAACGGACATATTGATGACACCACCGTACAAAGAGCTCTTAACTGGGACGAATTAAGGGATTACACCTTAAAATTCTACACCTGCGAACCCTGTATGCAGCAGTACAAGGAACAGGTCAGAAGGATTATCACCCGTAAAAATTCCATTACAGGAAAACCTTATATCAAAGACCGCAATATCATGGCGTGGGAAATTGCCAATGAACCAAGACCCATGAGACCGTCCGCCAATGACAGTTATAAAAAATTCATTGCAGAAACGGCAGCCTTCATTAAGTCTTTAGATAAAAATCATTTGGTAACCACCGGAAGCGAAGGATTAATGGGAACTGAAAACAGGGAGCTGTATATAGAAAATCACCTGGACAAAAATATAGATTATCTTACCGTTCATATCTGGCCGAAAAACTGGGAATGGTTCCAGAAAGATAAAATGAAAGAAGGTTTTGAAAATGCAAAATCTAAGTCACTGGCCTATATTGATACCCATATCAAAATAGCAGACAGCTTAAAAAAGCCCCTGGTTCTCGAAGAATTTGGCTTTCCACGGGATGGGCATTCATTTGATATCAGCAGTTCCGTTACCCTCAGGAATCAATATTACGACAGCCTTTTCCAGCTATGGCAAAACAACAAACGGCGAAAAGGCAGTTTTGGAGGGATTGCCTTCTGGGCATTCGGAGGGATTGCACGCCCTATTCCGGGCCAGGTGTACTGGAAAAAAGGAGATGATTTCATGGGAGATCCTCCAATGGAAGAACAGGGATTGAATGCGGTTTTTGATTCCGACACTTCCACCTGGGAAGTTATATCTAAATATGCTAAGCAGAAGTAATATGAAAATCCAAAAACTAATATCCTTTCTAAGCCTGCTCAGCTGCACATTTTTTATTAATGTCCCGGCTCAGGATCTTTCCAATCAAAATGCCACTCCGGAAACTAAAAATTTATATAAGAATTTAGGGAAATTATTAGACCGTGGTATAATGTTCGGGCATCAGGATGATCTGGGCTATGGAGTGAACTGGCGAATGGAAAAAGGGAGAAGCGATGTAAAAGAAACATCAGGTGATTATCCTGCGGTATTCGGATGGGATCTCATTCATTTTGAAACAGGAAAAAACGGACCTATCGACTTTTTTAGTTTTAAAGAAATGAAAACCATGATAGAAGAAGCCTACAATATGGGAGGAATCAACACCATAAGCTGGCACACGTCTAATCCCAAAACAGGCAAAGACGCCTGGGACAACACCAAAGAAAGTATCCAAGTGATATTGCCCGGCGCCGAAAAGCATCAGCTTTATAAAGACTGGCTGAACGGCATTGCCAAGTATCTGAAAAGCATTAAAGGAAAAGATAAAAAACAGGTTCCTATTCTTTTTCGCCCATACCATGAATTAACCGGTAACTGGTTTTGGTGGGGAAAAGGAAATGCCACTCCTGAAGATTATAAAAAACTCTGGACTTTCACCTATGATTATTTAACCAAAGAAAAGCAGGTGAACAATTTAATCTGGGTATACAATACCTCCGATTTCAAAACCAAAGAGGAATTTATGGAGTTTTATCCGGGAGATCAATATGTGGATATGATCAGCTTCGATATTTATGAAATGGGGGATCCCACCAAAGACAATTCGTTTGTGGAAAATGCTCAGCGTCAATTCAGAATAATGGATGAAGTGGCCAGGGAACACCATAAAATACCGGCTCTCGCAGAAACCGGCTACGAACAGATTCCTTATGATAAGTTTTGGACCGAAACCATAATGAATGCCGTAGGAAAATATAAAATCTCCTACATCCTTGCATGGAGAAATCATGGACTCACCCGTGAGAATAAAATGCATTATTACGTCCCTTTTAAAGGACATCCTAATGAAAAGGACTTTAAAAACTTTCACGATCTGGAAAACATTCTATTCCTGAAAGATATTCAACGTGAAAGTATTTATAAATAAAAAAACTAATACCCTTTTTTCTCAATGAACAAAGATAAAATCAGCTTAAAGGAAAAAATTGGATACGGATTTGGAGATGCTGCTTCTTCCATGTTCTGGAAAATTTTCGGGATGTATTCCCTCTTTTTTTATACCGATGTATTCGGGATAACCGCCGCAGCGGCCGGCACCATGTTTCTGATTGCCAGGCTTTGGGATTCCGTATTTGATGTTTTCGTAGGCATTGCTGCGGACAGAACCAAAACAAAATGGGGAAAATACCGTCCTTACCTGCTATGGTTTGCTATTCCGTTTGCCATCATGGGAGTCATTACCTTTTACGTTCCTGACTTCGGCACCTCAGGAAAGCTTACCTATGCCTATATCACCTATTCTTTAATGATGATAGTCTACTCTTTGATCAATGTTCCTTATGCATCATTATTAGGAGCTATTTCTCCTAATCCGGAAGAGAGAAATTCCCTGTCATCGTACAGGATGTCTTTTGCATTTATCGGGAGCTTTGTAACCTTCATGCTTCTTCAGCCCCTTATCGACTTCTTTGCTGAAAGATTTGATCCTGAAAGCTTAGAAAATACACAGCATATTGTTGACCACTCTGTGAGCACTTCAGCTGTTGCATGGGCTATGGGAGTAGGTGTCATCGGACTTATCTGTGTTATTCTTTTCCTTTTATGCTTCAGCTGGACCAAAGAAAGAGTACAACAGATCGAAACGGAAGAAAATGTTCCTATTAAAACGGATTTAAAAAACCTTTTCAACAATTCGCCCTGGTGGATATTGGTGGGAACCGGATTAGCCGCTTTATTGTTCAATGCCATCCGGGACAGTGTGGCCATTTATTATTTCAGGGATTATGTTCAGGTGAATTATAAAATGACGGGAACAGGATGGGATATTACCACCATTTATTTTCTGATCGGGCAGGCCGCTAATCTAATAGGAGTAATTGCAGCTCCTTCCCTGTCCGCCAAATACGGAAAGAAAAGAACTTATATGATTTCCATCCTCCTGGCAGGATTTTTCAGTGTGATCTTCTTTTTCATTCCGAATAACTTAACCCTCATATTCCTGCTTCAGTTTCTGATCTCAGTCTTTGCAGGATATGTATTGCCCCTTCTATGGTCAATGTTTGCCGATATTGTAGATCATCAGGAATTTCTCACGGGGAGAAGAGCGACAGGACTTATTTTTTCCTCCTCTTCCATGTCTCAGAAATTGGGATGGGCTTTAGGAGCCGCATTAAGCGGATGGATCCTTGCGTGGTTCAATTATATGCCGGATGCAGCTCAACAAACCGCTGACACCATATTTGGAGAGAGAATAATGATCAGTTTATTACCCGCAGCCTGCTGTGTACTGGCATTTATAGGAATGATCTTCTATCCTTTAACCGATAAAAAAGTAAAAGAAATCACCCGACAACTTGAAGAAAAAAGAAATAGTTAAAAATATAATTAAAACAAGATGAGCGAATTATTCAATACCCGCTTTAATGCTGTAAAAGAAGAGTTTGAGAATTTAATTTCAAAAGTAAATTCTCCCGTAGAGGAAGCAGGAAACGGCATTTTCACACGATATAAAAACCCCGTTATCACAGCAGCCCATACTCCACTGGAATGGCGGTATGACATGAGCGATAAAAGGAACCCTTTCTTTATGGAAAGATTCGGAATTAATGCCGGATTTAATGCCGGCGCCATGAAATGGAATAATAAATATGTGATGGCAGTCCGCGTAGAAGGCAATGACAGAAAATCGTTCTTTGCTATTGCGGAATCTCCTAACGGGGTTGACCATTTTACATTTTGGGAAAAGCCTGTGATAATTCCTCAGATCGAAGGAAATCCGGACACAAACGTATATGATATGAGACTCATTCAACATGAAGACGGATATATCTACGGTATTTTCTGCACGGAAAGAAAAGACCCGAATGCACCTAAGGGAGACACTTCTATGGCTATTGCCAACGCCGGAATTGTACGAACTAAAGATTTAGTTAGCTGGGAAAGACTCCCGGATCTTATTTCCAATACCGGACAACAACGTAATGTAGTACTGCATCCGGAGTTTGTAGACGGTAAATACGTCCTTTATACAAGACCTCAGGATGGATTCATTGATGTAGGAAGCGGTGGCGGAATCGGACTGGGATATGTTACTGACATGACTAACCCTGTCGTTGAAGACGAGCATATCATTTACGGAAAGGTCTATCACACAGTATATGAACTGAAAAACGGACTGGGCCCTGCCCCCATAAAAACAGATAAAGGATGGCTCCATCTCGCTCATGGAGTAAGGAATACCGCCGCAGGACTCCGCTATGTAATGTATATGTTCATGACGGATTTGAATGATCTCGGAAAGGTTATTCATAAACCTGCCGGTTACTTTATGGCACCCGAAGGGATAGAGCGCGTGGGAGACGTCTCCAATGTATTGTTCTCCAACGGATGGATCGCGGATGAAGACGGAAAAGTCTTTATTTATTACGCCTCTTCCGATACAAGAATGCATGTGGCTGTTTCTTCTGTCAACCAGCTGGTGGATTATTGCATGAATACCCCTGAAGATAAATTAACATCCTATGAATCTGTACAAACGATCATAGATATTGTAGACAACAACAATTCTTTAAAATAATTTTATATAGTTTTATCTGGTGTTGCCGGTAGTATTTCAATATTGGCAACACCTTTAAATTCTCATTCCTATGCTTCCAACTGCCCTGTTACAAGAAATTGAAAAAGAACTTCATCATATACTCGATTATTGGGAAACAAACACGATCGATGAAAAGAACGGAGGTTTCATAGGCGAAATCGACTATCGGGAAAATAAAAATTATAATGCAGAAAAAGGATCCGTAATGTATGCCAGGATTCTCTGGACTTTTTCCGCCGCTTATGCTTTTACCCAAAATCCCGGACATCTAAAGACAGCGGAAAGAGCTTTTAATGAAATTAAAAATCAATTTTATAATTCTAAGCAAAAAGGACTTTACTGGAGCATCCATCCGGACGGAAGCCCAAAAGATACTAAAAACCAAATCTACGCATTGGCCTTTGCGATCTACGGACTAAGTGAGTTTTACAAAGTTTCGAAAAATAAGGAAGCCTTAGATTTAGCCATTATACTTTATCACAGCATTCAGAATCATTCTTATGACCAGGAAAGGCAGGGATATTTTGAAGCTTACACCCGGGACTGGGAAGAAATTTCAGATATGCGCCTGAGTGATAAAGATGCCAATGAAAAAAAGACCATGAATACGCACCTTCATATTGTAGAAGCTTTTGCCAATCTTTATCTCGTATGGGATAACGAAGACCTCAAACAGGATATCATCAATATTCTTACTACCATAGACCAGCATTTTATTGATAAAGAGACATGGCATTTGAAGTTGTTCTTTGATGAAAACTGGAAAGAAAAAGAAGATGTGATCTCTTATGGACACGATATAGAAGCAGCCTGGCTATTACAATGGTGCGCTGAAGTATCTCAGGATAAAAAACTTATTGACCTATACAGGAAGTACGCGGTTAAAATGGCTGACTCAACCCTTGAAGGACTGGATTCCGATGGCGGATTATGGTACGAGTTTGATCCTGAAAAAAATCAGCTGATCACTGAAAAACACTGGTGGCCACAGGCAGAATTCTGGATAGGATTTGTGAATGCCTACGAGCTCACCAACGATGAAAAATATCTGGACTATTTCAAAAAGAACTTTGAATTTACCCAACAGCATATCATCGACCACAACAAAGGAGAATGGTTCTGGGGAATTAACCGGGACAATCAAATTATCCCGAAAGATAAGGCCGGCTTCTGGAAATGCCCCTATCATAACGGCAGGGCATGTCTTGAAGTTTTAAAAAGATTACACCACTCTTAAATTATTTACCATGAAAAAATTAATTTCCGCTATATTACTCTCCATGAGTTTCACAGCCTTTTCTCAAGGCAACAATTATGCACAGGACTATACCAAATACCAGAGATTGGCCATGACACCTCCAATGGGATGGAATTCGTGGAATAAATTTGCATGCAATGTAGACGAAAATCTCATCAAAGAAATGGCAGATGCTATGGTTTCTTCGGGAATGAAAGATGCCGGCTATACTTATATTAACATTGATGACTGCTGGCATGGAGACCGTGATGAAAAAGGATTTATTCACCCTGATCCTAAACGTTTTCCCTCCGGAATGAAAGCACTTGCCGACTACATTCATTCCAAAGGACTGAAAATAGGGATCTACTCAGATGCCGGTTCCATGACCTGCGGGGGAAGACCAGGAAGCCGCGGCTACGAATTTCAGGATGCATTGACCTATGCACAATGGGAAATCGACTACGTAAAATATGACTGGTGCAACACAGAAGGCTTAAAAGCTGAAGGCGCCTATAAAACATTTACAGCAGCCCTGAAAAAAGCCGGTCGCCCTATCGTACTCAGCATTTGTGAGTGGGGAGGCAACCAGCCATGGGAATGGGGCAAGAATGTAGGACATCTCTGGAGAACGACAGGAGATATTTATAATTGCTTTGACTGTATTAAAGATCATGGAACCTGGAAAGCATTCGGGACGATGCAAATCCTCGACAAGCAGGAAGGATTAAGAAAGTATGCAGGCCCCGGGCATTGGAATGATCCCGATATGCTTGAAGTGGGAAACGGAGCTTTAACGCCCAATGAAGACAGAGCGCATTTCTCTATGTGGGCCATGCTGGCAGCGCCTCTCATTGCCGGAAACGACCTGAAAACCATGAATGAGGAAACCAAAAAAGTTTTAACCAATAAAGAAGTAATCGCCATTAATCAGGATAAACTGGGCGTTCAGGCGCTTAAATATAAAGATGAAGGTGAATTTGAAATCTTCTTCAAACCGCTGGAAAATGGCGACTGGGCAGTAGCATTTTTAAACCGGGATAAAGCTTCGAAAGATTTCACTTTTGACTGGAAAGCCAATAGCTTCACCGATGAAGAGGTATCTAAAAAAGTATTTGATACCCAAAAGCAAAATTACAAACTCATCGATCTGTGGACAGGAAAAAATATAGGAACCACCTCAAAAGTTTTAACGGCTAAAGTACCTTCCAGAGACATCCTTATGTTAAGATTGGTCAAAACAAAATAGTTTCTCTATATTCAGACAGAAAACCGATAGCAATGAATTTTTCTTTTTATAAAACCCTTTTAACCGTTGTTTCACTCTCCCTTTCCTGGATGGCCCAGGCACAGTACAAACTGTCGGACGACAAAGCAACAGCAGCAACCGTTAAGCTCTACGAAAATCTTGCAAAAGCTCAGAAAAAAGGATATTTCATCGGGCATCAGGATGATCTTGCCTACGGCGTTTACTGGAAATACCAGGAAGGAAGAAGCGATGTAAAAGATATAGTAAAGGATTATCCCGCAGTATACGGATGGGAACTCGGTGACCTGGAACTTGGAAAACCGGCAAACCTGGACGGAGTTCCTTTTGATAAAATGAAACAATACATCCGGGAAGGATATGAACGAGGGGGAATTATCACCATAAGCTGGCATGCTAACAATCCTATTACCGGAAAGAATGCCTGGGATGCGTCCAACACCTCTATAAAAAATATTTTACCCGGCGGTGAACATCACAGTGTTTTTGTAGGATATCTGGATAAAATAGCCGCTTTTCTTTCCGATCTGAAAGGAAACAACGGAGAAGAAATCCCGGTGATCTGGAGACCTTTCCATGAACATACCGGAGGCTGGTTCTGGTGGGGAGCAAAATCCGCTTCCGATGAAGAATACAAAGAATTATTCAGGTTTTCAGCTGATTACCTTAGAATTCAAAAAGGACTTCACAATCTCATTATGAGCTACAACACCAGCACTGAATTTTCTACACCGGAAGAATTTTTAGCAAGATATCCCGGAGATCAATACGCAGATATGTTATCTTTTGATGCTTACCAAAGAGGAAATGCGGACCAGGGAGAAAAGTTTGCCCGACAGCTGGACGTACTGCTCACTGCAATGAATAAAGCAGCAGACCAACATTCAAAAATTCCGGCTATTGGTGAAATCGGATACAATCAGATCCCGGATCACCGATGGTTCTCCCATATTCTATTACCCATACTCGATAAGCATACATTTTCTTATGTTTTATTCTGGAGAAATGCCGGTTTTAAACCCGGGAATAATGAAGTGGAATATTATCTTCCTTTCAAAGGGCACCCTTCTGAGAAAGATTTCATTAAATTTTATCAGAATAAAAAAACATTATTTGAAAAAGAAGCATCAAAATTAAAATTATATAAATAATATAATAACTTAGTTATACTTTTAGTATTTTCAATTTTATTTCATTTATTTAAAAGATTTATAATGAAAATTTCAAAATTCATATTCGTTTTCTTTATCTGCTGGCTATCCGCCATCAAGGCTCAGACCGCCGTAAAGGACATGGGAAATCTTCAGGTAGCCGGAACCCAGCTTTCGGATCAGAAAGGCCGGCCCGTTCGTCTGGTAGGAACCAGCTTCGGATGGAGCAACTGGCATTCGAGGTTTTATACGGCCGGAGCGGTGCAATGGCTAAAGAAAGACTGGAATGTAAATGTAGTAAGAGCCGCGATGGGAGTAGAGCCCGCCGGAGCCTATCTTGAAGAACCTCAACATAATCTTAAAAGCATAGAAACCGTGGTAGATGCTGCTATCAAAGAAGGCATCTATGTGATCATCGACTGGCACAGCCACAATATCCGGACTCAGGAAGCTAAAGATTTTTTTGATAAAATCTCCCGGAAATACGGAAAATCACCCAATGTCATTTATGAGATTTTCAATGAGCCTGAAAAACAGTCCTGGGAAGAAGTAAAGAAATACGCTGAAGAAATCATCCGTGTTATCCGCAAAAATGACCCAGACAATATTATTCTGGTCGGCAATCCGGAATGGGACCAAAGGATTGATCTTGTTCAGAAAAATCCTATAAAAGGTTTTAAAAATATCATGTATACCATGCATTTTTATGCCGCCACCCATAAAAGTGAACTGAGAGAAAGAGTGGATGCTGCACTTCAGGCAGGAATTCCTGTTTTCATATCAGAGTCCGCAGGAATGGAAGCTACCGGTGACGGCAAGATCGATGATGAAGAATGGTTCCGCTATTTTGAGTGGATGAATAAAAGAAAGCTGAGCTGGATCACATGGTCCGTTTCGGATAAAAAAGAAACATGCTCCATGCTCCTGAAAACAGCTTCTTCCGATGGAAATTGGAAAACCTCAGACCTGAACGAATCCGGAATTAAAACCCGTGAATATCTCCGTCAGTTCGATCAGCGGGGAAATTATCTCGAGAAATATATATGGAACGGAAGAGTATTACAGTCATCTTTCGACAAAGGAAAGCTCATAGGTCCGGGATCTTCGGTAGAATTCCAGTTCAAAGGAAATTCCGTTAGCTTTAGTCTTAAAAACATTCCTTATCAGGGCTATTATAACTATGTATCCGTTGAGCTGGACGGAAAATACCTCGGACGCTTTAAAGTAGACCATAATCAGTTCAAAAAATTCACCTACGAAGCAACTGATCTGTCAAAAACCATTCATACCCTGAAATTATATAAAGCTACCGAAGCAGCGATGGGTGAAGTGGAATTTGACGGCAGCGGAATCAATGCTGTTATTGCAAAGCCCTCTTCAAAAAAGAAAATAGAATTTATAGGAGACTCCATTACCTGTGGCTTTGGAAATGATGAATCGGGACTTCCATGTGGCCAGGGACAATGGTTTGACCAGCACAATGCTTATTTTGCGTATGGACCCGTTCTATCCCGGATGATGGGAACAGATTTTCTTCTGAGCTCCGTGTCAGGATACGGAATGTACAGAAACTGGAATTCGGAAAGACAGGAAGAAAGCATCCTTCCGGATGTGTATGATCACCTGTATCTAAGAACTTCCCAACCGGAAAAATTCGGAAATGACTATCAGCCGGACCTGGTCAGCATCTGCCTGGGAACTAATGATCTTTCGGATGGTGATGGCAAAAAAACACGGCTGCCTTTCGATAAAGCCCAATTCATTGAAAATTATGTGGCTTTCATTCAGAATATTTATAAAAAATATCCGGAAACACGAATCGTCCTGCTCAACAGCCCGATGGTTTCAGGACCGAAGAATATGGTATTTATGGAATGTCTTCAGTCCATAAAAGACCGGTTTAAAAATGACAAGAAACATCTTCCCATTGAAGTTTTCGAATTCAAAGAGATGAAGCCCACCGGCTGCGGCCATCATCCAAGCATCAAAGATGACCAGAAAATGGCTGATGAATTATATCCTTTCTTTAAAAAACTACTTAACATTCAACTATGAAGATCTACACTCTATTAAGCATTCTTATGTCATCTCTGATATGGGCTAACCTACATCTACCGGCGATCTTTACCGATAATATGGTCTTACAGCGCAATTCCGAAGTAGTAATCTGGGGAAATGCAACGCCTAGAGAAGAAATCACCCTTAAAGCAGATTTTCTGGACAAAGAATATAAAGTCATTACAGGCAATGACGCTACCTTCAGGATTATAATTCCTACCGGTAAAGAAGGTGGTCCCTACACCATAAGCCTAAAAGGATATAACGAAGTCTCTTTAAAAAATGTAATGCTGGGTGAAGTATGGCTGGTATCCGGACAATCCAATATGGAAATGAGTGCAGCATGGGGCATTAAAGACGGAGAAGCTGAAATTGCGAAAGCCCATCATCCGAATATCCGTTTTTTTTCAGTTCCAAAACTCTCCGCAGCCTTTCCGCAGAATAACCTTTTCGGAGCATGGCAGAACTGCACCCCGGAAACTATGAAAAACTTCAGTGCCATCGGATATTTCTTTGCCGAAAAACTTCAGCAGGAATTGAAAGGTGTTCCCGTAGGAATTATATGTTCTGCCTGGGGAGGAACTCCGGCTGAGCTCTGGACACCCGGATACGTCTTCAAGGAAAATCCTTCGCTGTTTGAAAATTATAAAAAACTTTCTCCTTCCGAATATTATCCGTCCCAGCTTTCGGGAGCATATTACGCCATGATCTCCCCTATCAATTCATACAAAATAAAAGGAGCTTTCTGGTACCAGGGAGAAACAAATACAGGGAACCCGGATGGATATTCCACCCTGTTATCCTCCATGATCTCCGCCTGGAGAAGTGAGAGAGGATATGAATTTCCGTTCTACATCATTCAAATCGCACCTTATGCCGAACAGGGAGACTCTAACGTGAAGATTAAAAATGAACAGAGAATAGCCTCGGAAACCGTCCCTAATTCCGGGCTGGTTATTACATCGGATCTGGACGTAGTCAATGATATCCATCCCAAAAATAAAAAACCGGTAGGCATCAGAATGGCCAATTTAATTTTAAAAAATGTCTACCACATCAATAACGGGCTGGTGGAAAGTCCTCAGTTCACGTCTGTGGATTTTAAAGGAAATAAAGCTACCCTGCATTTTAAATATGCGGAAGGACTTCATTTTAAGAATAAAGAATCCCAATTATTTGAAATTGCCGGCAGTGACGGAAAATTCTCAAAAGCAAAGGCCACTATTAAAGGAAAAGATATTATCGTGGAATCTAAAGCAGTTCCTGCACCCGCCTATGTGAGGTATGCCTGGAGCAATACCGCTATTCCCGATCTTTTTAATCAGTCAGAACTTCCGGCTTCAAGTTTCACTACGGAAACTGAGCAATAAAATCTCACAGCCTTCAAAAAGATAAGAATATAATTTTAAAGTAAGTTAATAATGAATTTCAAACGTATACTATTTATATCAGCGATGAATATGTTAACAGTAACCCAGGTGAATGCTCAACAAAAGCTCAATCCGGAAATAGAAAAGAAAATTGATGTCCTCATGTCCAAAATGACAATAGACGAAAAAGTCGGACAAATGAATCAGTACAATGGATTCTGGGACGTTACCGGACCTACTCCCGTAGGAGGAAGTGCTGAGCAGAAATATGAAAATATAAAAAAGGGACTGGTAGGTTCCATGCTTACCGTACGCGGGGTGAAGGAAGTAAGGGCAGTACAGAAAATAGCAGTGGAACAAACGCGCCTGGGCATTCCTTTAATTATAGGCTTCGATGTGATCCATGGATATAAAACCCTGAGTCCCATTCCTTTGGCCGAAGCGGCAAGCTGGGATTTAAAAGCGATTGAAAAATCCGCAGAAGTAGCGGCTTCTGAGGCGGCTGCTTCCGGTATCAACTGGACATTCGGGCCCATGATGGACATCTCCAGGGATGCAAGATGGGGACGCCTGATGGAAGGAGCTGGTGAAGACCCGTTTTTAGGAGGAAAGATTGCAGCAGCAAGAGTAAAAGGCTTTCAGGGAGATAATTCTTTCAGTTCACCGTTAAGAATTGCAGCCACCGCCAAACATTTTGCCGCCTATGGCTTTATTGAAGGTGGTCTGGAATACAATTCCGCAGAAATAGGAACCAACACTTTATACAACCAGGTACTCCCTCCTTTTAAAGAAGCTGTAGATGCGGGCATACGGAGTGTCATGAATTCCTTTAACACCATCAATGGAGTTCCTGCAACTGCGGATAAACATATACTGAGAGATATTTTAAAACAAAAGTGGGCATTCTCAGGATTTGTAATTTCCGACTGGGCTTCCATCCGTGAAATGATCCCCTGGGGTTATTCAAAAGATGAAAACGCTGCGGCAAAAGCTGCTGTGGAAGCCGGAACAGATATGGATATGGAAAGCGGAATCTATGTTCCTTATCTTGCCGAACTCGTAAAGCAGGGAAAGGTCAATGAATCTTATATCGATGAGGCATGCCGCCGGATTTTAAGAGTGAAATTTGAACTCGGCTTATTTGATGACCCGTATCGTTTCCTGGATGAAAAAAGGGAAAAAGAAGTCATAGGAAGCAAAGCCAATCATGAGGCCGTTCTCGATATGGCTAAAAAATCCATTGTTCTTTTAAAAAATGAAAAAAATCTCCTTCCATTAAAAAAATCCGGACAGAAGATTTTATTATTAGGTTCTTTGGCGGAAAGCAAAAACTCACCGTTGGGAAGCTGGAGAATCGCATCCGATAATAACACAGCAGTTTCCGTCCTGGAAGGAATGAAGCAATATAAAGAAAGTGATTTACAATACGTAAAGGGTATTAACACCACTACTGAGGAACCTACCTTTTTAACGGAAGTACAATACAATACCACAGACAGATCAGGGTTTGAAGAAGCTAAGAAAGCGGCTAAAAATGCAGATGTTATCGTAATGGTTTTGGGTGAGCATGGTTTCGGTTCAGGAGAAGCCAGAAGCAGAACAGACCTTAACTTACCTGGTTTACAGGAAGAATTTATGAAAGAGATTTATAAAATCAATCCTAATATTGTTTTGGTTTTAAATAACGGCAGACCTTTAACGATTAACTGGGCGGACGAAAACATTCCGGCTATTGTAGAAGCGTGGCAATTGGGAATCCAGGCTGGTAATGCGGTGGCACAAGTGCTTTACGGAGATTATAATCCAAGCGGAAAACTACCGATGACATTCCCGCGAAATGTAGGACAGGTTCCTATTTACTATAATCATATGAATACGGGAAGACCTTTTGACAAGGACAACAATGTATTCTGGACCCATTATTCGGATTCGGAAAAAACGCCGCTTTATCCTTTTGGATATGGATTGAGCTATACCACATTTGAATATTCCCAGCCTGTAATCAATAAAAACCAATTCCAGAAAGGAGAAAAACCTGTGGTAAGCGTTACTATTAAAAATACGGGTAAATATGCAGGAAAGGAGGTCGCTCAACTTTACATTCACGATGAATTTGCTTCGGTGGCAAGACCTGTTAAAGAACTGAAAGGATTTGAGCTGGTAGAGCTGAAGCCGGGAGAATCAAAAGCCATTCAATTCAGCTTAACGGATAAAGAATTAGGTTTTTATGACAATTCAGGTAATTTTATTGTAGAGTCAGGAACCTTTAAAGCAATGATTGGAGGAAATTCGGCTGAAGTAAAACAGGTTTCGTTTGAAATAAAATAATATGTTTCAATAATTTGTTATTTAAATAACACTTATTAAAAAATACCTCAGAAACTAAATGATTTTCTGAGGTATTTTCATTTTTAGACCTTATCGTGTGAAATTATTAACTTTGCAAAAAACAAAATATATGTCAACAGCAGAAACAACAAAAAATTCACAATATTATATTGATCTTGAAGACAAGCATGGCGCTCACAACTATCATCCGCTTCCTGTAGTGCTGGATCGTGGAGAAGGTGTTTTTGTCTGGGATGTGGAAGGAAAAAGATATTATGATTTTCTTTCGGCATACTCTGCTGTTAACCAGGGACACTCTCACCCTAAAATTGTCGGTGCACTGACGGAGCAGGCTCAGAAATTAGCCCTGACTTCCAGAGCATTCTACAATTCCAAACTGGGAGAATATGAACAAAAGATCACTTCCCTTTTCGGTTTTGATAAAGTTTTACCGATGAACTCCGGGGCTGAGGCGGTAGAAACGGCAGTGAAGCTGGCCAGGAAATGGAGCTATGAAGTAAAAGGCATCCATGAAAATGCAGCTAAAATCATTGTTTGTGAAAATAACTTCCACGGAAGAACGACTACTATTGTTTCTTTTTCCAATGATCCGGATGCAAACAATAATTATGGTCCTTTCACCCCTGGATTTATTAAAATCCCTTACAACGATCTTAATGCACTGGAAGAAGTGCTGGAAAAAGAAGCTCAGAACATTGCTGCATTTTTGGTAGAACCTATTCAGGGTGAAGCCGGTGTATATGTTCCGGATGAAGGATATTTAAAAAAGTCTTCTGAACTATGTAAAAAGCATAATGTACTATTCATTGCCGATGAGGTACAAACCGGAATTGCAAGAACAGGAAAGCTTATTGCGTGCCATCATGAAAATGTGCAGCCCGATATTCTTATCCTAGGAAAAGCTTTATCCGGAGGTATGTATCCTGTTTCCGCCGTACTGGCTGACAACAGCATCATGAATGTTATTAAGCCCGGACAGCACGGTTCTACATTTGGAGGAAACCCTCTTGCCTGTGCCGTAGCCATGGCAGCTTTAGATGTTGTATCCGAAGAAAAATTATCCGACAGGGCAGAAGAATTAGGTAACCTTTTCAGAGCCGGAATAGAAAAAATCATAGAAAAGACCAGCCTTATTACCAAAGTAAGAGGTAAAGGTTTATTGAATGCTATTTTAATCAATGATACTCCAGAAAGCTCCACGGCATGGAATCTTTGTTTAAAACTGAAAGAAAACGGATTACTGGCGAAACCTACTCATGGAAATATCATCAGATTGGCACCGCCGTTAGTAATTACCGAAGAGCAATTATCAGATTGTATACAAATAATAGAAAAAACGATTTTGGAATTTTAAAACACAAATGACACTTTCCCTCGCCGTCATAACTTACAATGAAGAAGAAAATATTGTAAGACTATTGGACGCACTCAAAAACACAGTTGATGAAATTATAATTGTTGACAGCTTTTCTACGGACCGAACCAAAGAAATATGTGCTCAGCAATACCCACAAGTTAAATTTTTTGAAAAGAAATTTAAGGGTTACGGTGAACAAAAAAATTATGCATTAAGCCTCTGCACCCAGGATTGGGTTCTCTTTTTAGATGCCGATGAGGTGCCTGATATGGAATTACTAAATTCCATAGATAAGGTCGTTTCCTCGGAAAACCCTCAGTTTAAAGTATATAAAGCCCTGTTTAACAACCATCTCGGCATTCATCTTATAAAACATGGAGGATGGGGTGATGTATACCGTGAGAGATTATTTAAACGGGATATTGCACATTATTCTGACGATAAAGTGCATGAATATCTTATTACAGAGGAAAAGACAGGTATTTTAAATGGTAAACTCGACCATTATACTTATAAGAGCATTCACCATCATATCGTGAAGGTTAACAAATACTCCGATATGATGGCGGAAAAGATGTTTGATAAAGGCAAAAAAATCAACCGCTTTAAAATCATTGCGGGACCTGTATTTGAATTTGTAAAAGTTTTCTTTTTTAAAAGAGGGTTTCTCGACGGATTTCCCGGATTTTATATTGCAAAAACAATGGCTTATTATACCTTTCTTAAATATATAAAACTGTACGAAAAAGTAAGGCTCATCGAAATAGAAAAAAAATACGGCAAAATATTATGATCTTCTACTCTATTTCTATTGTACTGATCATTTTTATTACCGTCTATTTTCGTCTGTATCTTTTTTTATTTCCGGCAAACAGGCTTACTATTCTGATGTATCATCAGGTAGAAGAATTCAGCAATGATGATCTCACAGTAAGCCTTCACAACCTGGAAAAGCAATTTGAATATTTAAGCAGGAGAAAATACCATTCTAAATTTTTCAGTGAAGTAAATAATTCACAGCCGAAAAGCATTATCATTACATTTGATGACGGTTATAAAAATAACCATGATTATCTTCCTGCCTTGCTGAAAAAGTATAATCTGAAAGCCACTATCTTTATTCCTACCCGATTTATTCAGGAAGGTTATAAAGATTATGAAATGATGAGCTTTGAGGACATCGGCAGTCTGGACAAAAACTTTTTTGAGATTGCTCTTCATAGTCATTCTCATGAGAATTTTAAAAATCTTACTCCTGATTTTATAGAGAAAGACGTACAGGCCAATATGGACATTTTAAAAAGTCATGATATAGAATTTTCTAAGGTATTGGCCTATCCCTATGGAAAATACCCCAAAAGAAAAGATGAAAAAGAAAAAGTTTTCTCAAAACTCAGGGATAACGGAATACTATTTGCGGTGAGGATCGGAAATAAAATAAATTACTTTCCGACCCAAAATATGTACGAGTTGCAAAGGATAGACATAAAAGGGAATGATACCCTGTTAAAATTCAAATTAAAACTTATCTTTGGAAAATTAAAATTATTTTAAAAATATATTTTAATAGCTTTAATCCTCCAAATCTATGAACAGTTGTGATGAATATTAGTGGACTTATCATAACATATAATGAAGAAAAAAACATACAGGACGTTCTCAAATGCTTTGATTTTTGTGATGAGATTATCATTGTAGACTCATACAGTACGGATAATACACTGAAAATTGCTCAAATGCACCCAAAAGTAAAAATCATTCAGAATAGATTCGAAGATTTCACCCAGCAAAGGAATCTGGCCCTGGACAATGCCCAAAATGACTGGGTGCTTTTTCTGGATGGCGATGAAAGAATCACTCCTCAGCTCCGAAAAGAGATTATTGATGAACTTGGAAAAGCTGATAAGAAAGACGCTTATTATTTTTACAGAAAATTCTTTTTTGCAGGAAAGCCTATCCGTTTTTCGGGTACCCAATCCGATAAGAATTTCAGATTATTCAGAAAGTCAAAGGCAAGATATGTCGCTGAAAAAAAAGTTCATGAAACCCTGCATGTCAATGGAACAATTGGAGTCTTAAAAAATAAACTTCTGCATTTCTCCGTTTCAGATTATAAGACCTATAAAGAAAAGATGATTCATTATGGAACTTTAAAAGGAAAGGAACTCGCAGCTAAAGGTAAGAATTTCAATCTCTTAACACAATATATTAAAACTGGCTTCAGATTTTTCCAGGCTTATATCCTACGATTGGGTATCCTCGATGGTAAAGAAGGGTATCAACTTTGCTATTTACAGTCCTTAAGCGTCTTTGAGACCTATGAATCTTTAAAACGAGAGAGAGATAATAAATGAAAATTTGTGTAATTAGCTATGATTTTTGGGACTACGACAAACATATTGTGGAGGCATTATGCCGTAAAGGAATTGATGCCCATCATATCCGGATCAGTAAAATATCTCACTCCAATTTCAACGAAAGGGCCGTTAACGCTCTCAGTAAAACTTTTTTAAAGAAAAATCTGAAAAAAGAGAAAAGACAAAAGTATGTTTTGGATTCTCTCAAGAAACTGGGCCCTCAGGATCAGATATTGGTTTTGAATCCTGATACTTTTGATCTGTCCACCTTAAATAATATAAAAAAATACACAGACAGACTTATTACCTATCTTTATGACAGTCTGGAAAGAGTCCCGGTAGAAGATAAGCTCCATGTTTTTGATAAAGTGTTTTCTTTTGACAAAGTGGATATAGAAAAACATAGTTTTGAAAAACTAACCAATTATATTTACCTTCCTTATACTCCGGCTGCTCTTCAGAAACCGGAAATGGATCTTTTTTATATTACCTCATATGATAATAAAAGGCTGTCATTCATTAAGTTGATGGTAAAAAAATTAATGGATCTGAACCTCAAATTTCAGATTATGGTCATCGGAAAAAAAACCTGGAAACATAAGCTGAAAAATGTTTTCATTAATCTGCCGGAAAATTTATTTTTGATCTTCAGAATGAAAAAGGTAAGCCATGAGGAACTGCCCAATTATTATAAAGGATCAAAAGCTTTGCTGGACTTAATGAGAGAAGGGCAATACGGGCTGAGTTTCCGTGTTTTTGAAGCCATGGCCCTGGAAAAGAAAATTGTTACGGATAATGAAAGTATTAAAAATTACGACTTTTATAATCCTAAAAATATCGCTGTTGTCAACCATACATGCAGCGATCTGGATCAATCTTTCTTTGAAACTCCGTATGAGAAAATTCCTGAGGAGATTTATTATAAATATACTATAGAAAATTGGGTAGATAAAGTGTTTGATATATAAGGATAATGAAAACTTCTGTAGCCCTATGTACTTATAATGGAGAGCGTTTTTTAAGAAAGCAGCTTGATTCCATTCTAGCCCAAACCGTTCCTGTAGATGAAATTATCATATGTGATGATCATTCTACGGATGGAACTCCGGCGATCCTCCTGGATTATCAGAAAAAATTCCCTGATCTTTTCAAAATATACAGTAACGATACGACTCTGAAAAGTGTCAAGAATTTTGAAAAAGCCATTTCACTGTGTACCCATGACATTATTTTTCTCTCGGATCAGGATGATATCTGGCTGCCTTTCAAAGTGGAAACCTTTTTAAATATTTTTAAAGATAATACTGACATTCATGTGATTTCTTCATCGGCTTACCTTATTGATGATGATGATGAAAAAATTGAAAAGAATACCATTTGGAATATTTTTGACTTTTTTAAAAATAAAAACATTTCCTATAATTATTTCGAGATATTCAATTTAATAGGAAATATCGCAACCGGAGCCCATATGGCCATCCGAAGATCAATGGTAAGCGAAATCCATCCATTCCCTGAGCAGCATTATCATCACGATGAATGGATTGCATTAGTTTCTTCCCGTAAAAACAGTTTTTATTTTACCAGTGAAAAAACAGCTTTTTATCGTATACATGAGCTACAACAAGTAGGAAGTGTTTTTTTAGATGACAGGAAAAACACGGATTCTCAATTAATACAAAGATTCAATCCATATAATTCCAATGACTCCCTCAGATTATTAAAAAGAAGATTTTTAATTTTAAAGAAGAAAAAAAAGAAGATTCTTTCTATACAGGACTATCATAACAATCTTACCTTTGCAGAAATGCTCAAGTCAATTGAAGATTATGAAATATATTTAAAAAATAATCTTAAGAAAACACGGCCTGTAGCATATCAGCTATTTAAGTTATTATATTTTTAAATCATTTATGGCAAATACTACTAATTTTGGGGTTAACATATCCGGATATATCAATAAACAATTTGGCCTGGGTGAAGGTGTACGTTCCAACATCAGAGCGATTAAAACGACGGATATTCCTTATGTCATTAATGATTTTAATATCACCCTCTCCAAGCATGTAATGGATGAAACCCAAAATGCACTGGCTGTTTCGGAGGAAAACCCCTATAATATTAATCTTGTTCAAATTAATATAGACAGGCTCCATTCCGTGATGCAGGAAACGGATAAGTCTTACTTTCAAAATAAATATAATATCGCGTTCTGGGCCTGGGAACTGGAAAACTTTCCCGAAGAATCAAAGGTATTCTTCAGCCTGTTCAACGAAATATGGGTTCCCAGTAACTTTTGCACGGAGGCTATTTCAAAAGTATCTCCCGTACCTGTCATCAAAATAATGCATTCTATAGAACTGGAAACGCCTTCCTACTCCAGGAAAGAATTTAATTTGCCTGAAGATAAGTTCATCTTCATGACCATGTTTGATTATTACAGTTCTATAAGCCGAAAAAATCCCATAGCCACTATTGAGGCCTATGAAAAAACCTTCGGCAAAAATAATCCGGATGTACTTCTTCTGATCAAGACCTCCATCAGCAAGGAATTTCCAAATGAGAAAAAACTACTTATGGAGAGAATTGGTGATAATAAAAGTATTATTATCATTGAAGAAATCCTTGATCGTGACCGCTTATACAGCCTGATGAACTGCTGTGACTGTTTTGTTTCCCTTCACCGTTCAGAAGGTTTCGGACTTACCATGGCAGAAGCTATGTATTTGGGTAAACCTGTAATAGCGACCTCTTATTCAGCTAATACGGAGTTTATGAATATCAACAATTCTTTTTTGGTAAAATATAACCTGATCAAAACCGGAAATGAGTATTATTTCAGTACAGAGAAAGATGTATGGGCAGATGCAGATGTAGAACATGCTTCCCAGCAAATGGAACTGGTATTCTCCAACCGGGAACTGGCTTCATTAATAGCTCAAAAGGGACAGAATGATGTGAAGAATATCCTTTCGCCGAAAGCTATGGGTGAAAAGATAAAGCAGCGTCTTGAGCTTATTAATAATGAAATTTTACCCAATCTGTCTCAGCAAACCTCCAATGAAGAGTCTCTTCTCAAGTTTGAGATCAAGCTTCTGAATGAAAAATTAGATAAAATAAGAAGTCTTAAACCCGTTCAGTGGAAGATTAAATTTAAAAACCTGCAAAATAAATTGAGCGGAAAGAACAGAAAATATTTTTGGGAAGACTAAGTGAGGGTATCATAAAAATCATTCTGCTTCTTTTGCTTTTCGAAATTCTTGATATGGACTAGGCTCCATTTATAATCCCGGGGCATTTCCGTAAAGTTTTTATTGCCGTATAAAACTTCGTGCACCTTATTTTTCCAGAATATTTTTTTATTATTCTTGATAATCCTGGCCTGATAATCGGGGAAATTAATATATCCTTTTTCATTTACATTCCAGTTCATCTGCTGAATATATGCATCCGTAATCCCTTCAACAATATTGATCCGGGGTACAAAAAAGCATTCCACACTCTTTTCTTTTCTTAAATAAGGCTTAAGGTTTTTAATTAGATCTTCCTCCGGATATTCATCAGCATCTATCTGAAATAAATATTTTGACCGGGCATGATGGATCAGATTATTTTTAAAAGTGGCAAAATCTCCATTGAGTTTAGCTTCTATGATCTTTATCTGAGACTTATATTCTTCCAATACTTCTCCTACCTGTTGATCGGGATTGGTCACATCCCTTAAAACAAGCACTTCGTCATTTTTATCAATCAGAGGAAGAAGGACTTCTAAAAGCTTCTTTAATTCCCTATGCTCGTTGCACACGGTAATTCCATAGGTAATAGTAACAGGTCTTAAAAAGTTGAACATTATTTTCTTTGTATTAATTGGAGTTCGTAAGATTTATCCTTTAAGATTTCAATCTTCAAATTACCGGCACTAAACTGATTGGGCTTCATAAAGAGCTTTTGAAGAAGATTTCTTCCCGAATATTTTTTTTCTTCTATTATATCAGCAAGATTCTTAAAAACATATAAGTTTTTATCTGACAGCTTCCTGCCGTCAAATCTCAGCATGACATCATCCTGAAATTCAGCATGTCTATGTCTAAACTTTTCTTTAAGATCCACCAGAGTAGTGGGCTGTTCTTCTAAAATATATGGAGTCGGGTCAAAATCCGAATAGATATGATCCACATAAATTTCCAGAGTTTTTACAGCCTTATGATTAGGATGATCCAGCAGTAATCCGTACTTCAATTTCTTCTTTACTTTGGACTGATTGTTAAAACCCCATTTTCTGGTGAAATTCCGTAAAGAGCTTTCTTCTATCTTTTGGGTTTTGCTGGCATATTCTTCAGAGAACCGTGAAGTTTTACTCACAAAATGGTAAACTATGGCAGTAGGGCAAACAAAGGTTTCCTCCCCTGACATTCTTAACCTTATTATAAGATCATCATCTTCACAGAACATAGGATTAAAAAGAGGATCCAAGCCATTTATGCGGGTTAAAACTTCTTTTTTGGCAGCCAGAAAAAAGCTTACATCGTTTGTGTACTCTCCCTTTATTGGAGTCTGTCTTTTTTCAAAATCAAAAAAATCATCGAATTTAAAGGTTTCGAAATCTGTCCCAAAATCCTGTATTTCCTTCCACAGTCTTTTATCAGCCGCAAAAACAGGAGGTTCAATAACCTTGTAATACACCAAATTATTTTCAGGAAGCACTTTTTCCAGTTCGGACAGAAAATTTTTACCGATTACCATATCATTATGTAAAAAACATACATAATTTTTAGTAGCAATTTCTAATGCCTTGTTATAAGTATCCGAAAGGGTTTTTACTTCCGGATCATAAAAGAAAACAACATGTTCATCATTTAACGATTCAAGCCATGCATGGGTACCATCCGAACTTCCATAGCTTACAAAAACTATTTCCGTATCAGGATAATTCTTTCTTATGGCTTCATAGCAACTTTTGGAATATTCCAGATTATTTTTCAGTCCTATTAAAAGGGAAATATCATTCATTATACTATTTTAGCGGATGATCCAAAGTGATCAAGATGGGGACATTCCCTTCTTTAATAAGTAATTATTTTCTATCGTACTCATCTTCAATCCTTACGATATCATCTTCTCCAAAGTAAGTTCCCGTCTGTACCTCAATAAAAACAACCGGCTTATCAGACAGATTCATCATGCGATGTTTAGCTCCTAAGGGAATGAAAATACTCTCACCGTATGCTAATTTGATTTCCTTATCATCCAGAACGATAGTAGCGTCACCCTCGATGATTGTCCACTGTTCCTGTCTCTTATGGTGGTATTGATACGATAATTTCTGACCCGGATTTACTTCGATTCTTTTTAATTTGTAATTAGGCTCGTCTGCTAATACAAAATATTTTCCCCAAGGTCTTTCTCCTATTTCTAGCATACTTTAGTTTTCTTTATTGGTTTATACAAAAATAGAAATAAACCCTAAAAATCAAATTATAAAAACTCATTAAAAAATAAATTATTAAGTAAATTTGCACCAAAATTTTTTATAAATGGCGAAAGTAAGAGTACGTTTTGCTCCAAGTCCGACAGGACCTTTACATTTAGGAGGTGTAAGAACCGCATTATTTGATTATCTCTTTGCGAAAAACCAGGGAGGTGATTTTGTATTAAGAATTGAAGATACCGATACGGCAAGATACGTAGAAGGTGCCGAAGAATATATCGAAGAAGCTTTGGAATGGTGCGGGATCATTCCTGATGAAAGCCCGAAAAAAGGAGGAAAGTTTGCTCCCTACAGACAATCGGAGAGAAGAGATATCTACGATAAATATACTGAGAAGATCTTACAGACGGATTATGCTTACCTGGCTTTTGATACACCGGAAGAACTGGATGCCATCCGTGCCGAATATGAAGCAAGAGGTGAAGTTTTCTCCTATGATAACAAAACCAGGAACCGCCTGAAAAACAGCATTTCCCTCTCCGAAGAAGAAGTTCAGAAACTTCTGGATGAAAAAAAACCTTATGTGGTAAGGTTCAAAATGCCGTTGGACAGAACCCTGAATCTGGAAGATATCATCCGTGGAAAATTCTCCGTGAATACCAATACGTTAGATGATAAGGTTCTGGTAAAAAACGACGGAATGCCCACTTATCATTTTGCCAATATTGTAGACGACCACGAAATGGAAATCACCCATGTCATCCGTGGTGAAGAATGGCTACCCTCTTTAGGACTGCATACTTTATTATATGAAGCTATGGGTTGGGAAGCTCCTCAGTTTGCTCATCTCTCTTTAATTCTGAAGCCGGAAGGAAAAGGAAAACTGAGCAAAAGAGATGGAGATAAATTCGGGTTTCCTGTATTTCCGCTGAACTTTAAGGATCCTGAAACCGGAAATATCTCGCAGGGTTACAGGGAAAACGGATATCTTCCGGATGCCTTCATAAATATGGTTGCATTATTAGGATGGTCCCCGGCTGATGATAAGGAAATTCTATCGATGGACGAGATGATTAAAGAATTTGATCTTCATAAAGTGCACAAAGCCGGAGCCAGATTCAGTAAAGAAAAAGCGGAATGGTTCAATCACCAGTATATACAGATGAAATCAGATGAAGAGCTTTTAAATATTCTGAAAAGCTCAGATTTACATTTAAACATAGCTGATGAAAAATTATTAAGAATCATTCATTTGATGAAGGAAAGAGCCACCTTCCCTAAAGATATCTATGAAAACGGAAAGTTTTTCTTTGAAGCACCTTCCTCCTATGACGAAAAAGCATCCAAGAAAGCCTGGAACGAAGAAACTTCAGGAATACTGAAAGACTTATCCACCCAGCTGGAAGCTGTTGATTTTCATGTGGAAACATTGAAAAACACCATTCATGATTTTGCCGAAAATAAAGGACTGGGAATGGGAAAAGTGATGATGCCACTCCGGTTATCCTTAGTGGGAGAACTGAAAGGACCGGACGTTCCGGACATTCTGGAAATCCTGGGAAAAGAAGAAAGTATAGCAAGAATAAGCCATGCTGTAAATAATTTTCAATAGAATTTCATTATTTTTCATAAATTTGAAAGATTTAATTTACTTCAAGAATGGAATATTTAAGTTTCGAACTTCCTATAAAAGAACTAATGGATCAATACCAGACTTGTTCCTTGGTAGGAGAAGAAAGCGGTGTTGATGTAAAATTAGCATGTAGCCAGATTGAGGATAAGATCCTGGAAAAGAAAAAAGAAATCTACGGTAATCTTACCCCTTGGCAAAGAGTACAGCTCTCCCGTCATCCAGACCGTCCCTATGCTTTAGACTATATTAGAGGGATGGTAGACAAAGGAAGCTTTTTAGAGCTTCACGGAGACAGAAATTTTGCAGATGATCCTGCTATGGTGGGTGGTTTAGCCACTCTTGACGGTCAGAAAATAATGATCATCGGAACCCAAAAAGGAAGAACTACAAAAGAAAGACAATACAGAAGATTTGGAATGCCAAATCCTGAAGGATATAGAAAAGCATTAAGGCTGATGAAACTGGCCGAAAAATTTCATATCCCTGTAATTACTTTAGTGGATACACCGGGGGCTTATCCCGGGCTTGAAGCTGAAGAAAGAGGACAAGGTGAGGCTATTGCCCGGAATATTTTCGAAATGGTACAGCTTAAAACCCCTATATTCACCTATATCATTGGTGAAGGAGCCAGTGGCGGTGCCTTAGGAATCGGGGTAGGGAACAAAGTATATATGTTGGAAAACACCTGGTATACCGTAATCGCTCCTGAAAGCTGCTCATCTATCTTATGGAGAAACTGGGATCACAAGGAAGATGCTGCCAATGCATTAAACCTTACGCCTAAGGATGCTCTAAGAGAGAAGTTCATTGACGGGATTATTGAAGAACCTCTCGGAGGTGCTCATTATGACCCTGAAACCACTTTCCTGAACTTAAAGACTTCCATATTGCAAAATATAAAAGCTTTTTCCAAGTTTACAGGACAGGAACTGGAAACTCAAAGACAGGAAAAATTCATTGCCATGGGGCAATTTAAAGGATAAAATAAAAGGGTAAGAAAATTTCTTACCCTTCTTTTATTTTTTATTTTAAGCTTATTCTGAAGTGCTGAGCTGAATTTCAATATCCTTATTAATCTTTTTCAGAGAAGAATATTTAGCACCACAAACCATTGTAGTCAGCACATATTCCCCTTTATCAATCATAATATAATTCTCTCCACGTGCCGGCACATTTAAGTTGTAATACTTTTTTCCACTTATTTTCACAATCAAATTACAGTTGGAGCCGTTCTTAATATTTACATAAGCCTCTTTAAGGCTCACATCATTACTGAAGAGATGGGTTAGCACAGATGCAGTCCTTTTTGCTTCTTCACTGGGTTCAGACTTCTTTTTGGTGCTCACTCCCGCATAGCTTACCTTTCTTTCCTCAGTGGCCGTATTGGAAGCTATCGTTTTAGAAGTATTATTCAATTCGTTATTTTGGGTAATTTTAGCGACTTTATCTTTACTCAGACGTTTTATTGTAGGTTTTGCCTCCTCAGAATTATCCGCCATAATAATCTGCATCAGTTTTCTTTTGAAATGATCAGATTTGGCATGATTAGGATTTTGCTTTAAAAAACCTGCAATGATTCTCGCTTCTTTTGTATTTTCAGCCTCTTCTTCCGTATAAATAATGACTGTTTCCTTCTCTGTAACTGCCTTAGTTTTAGCTTTTTTCTTTTTCTGAGAAAAACTGAGGGAAAATAAACAAAGAAAAACTAAGAGAAAAATTCTTTTCATTAACAAAAGTTTTAAAAATTATTAATTTAAGGTAATAACGCAAAAAGTCATTTTTTAGTTTATCATTAAAATCATTATCTTTGCACTGCTTAAAAATAAACTAAAAAATCAATCTTAATTTTAATAAAAAAATAACAGATATTATGTATACACCAGCTGCTGCGGACGTAGCAAAATTGAGAAACACAACAGGTGCAGGGATGATGGACTGCAAGAAAGCTTTAGTGGAGGCTGAAGGAGACTTCGAAAAAGCGATTGAAATCCTTAGAAAAAAAGGACAAAAAGTTGCGGCTAACAGAGCTGACAGAGAATCTACTGAAGGAGCAGTTATCGCCAGAGTAAATGAAGACAACACGTTAGGAGCTATCATTTCTTTAAACTGTGAAACTGACTTCGTTGCTAAAAATGAAGCTTTCGTAGAGCTTGCTTATGAATTAGCTGAAATGGCTATCACTGCAGCCTCTAAAGAAGAGCTTTTAGCTACTGACTTCCACGGAATTACTGTTGCTGAAAAACTTGTAGAGCAAACAGGAGTAATCGGTGAAAAAATCGAAATCGGAGCTTTCGAAAGAATCGAAGGACCATTCTTAGGAGCTTACATCCACGCTGGAAACAAAATCGCTTCTATCACTGCCCTTTCTGCTAAAGTAGACGGTGCTGAAGAAGCTGCTAAAGCTGTTTCTATGCAGGTAGCTGCGATGAACCCAATTGCATTGGACGAAACTCAGGTATCTCAGGAAACTATCGATAAAGAATTAGAAATTGAAAGAGACATCCTTACTAAAGAAGGAAAGCCTGCTAATATCATCGATAATATCCTAAAAGGAAAAATGCAGAAATTCTACAAAGAGAACACATTGGTACACCAGGCATTCATCAAAGACGGTGGACAATCTGTTGCTGATTATGTAAAATCTGTAAACTCTGACTTAAAAGTTACAGGATTTGTAAGAGTAAGCTTAGCTTAATTCTTATATTCAAATATAAAAAAACATCCCGGAGCTGGTCTCCGGGATGTTTTTTATTTCTTAACCAAAGGAGTTTCATTTAGCATTTAATAATTATAACTTTCGTATGCATCACAATATTTACCAATCAATATAAAATCATATTTTAATTTTTATTTAAAATTCATTAACAATATTTAAAATATTATTATATTTTTGTAGAAATCCTAATTCCCATCTATATGAAAAGATTTCTACTTAGTCTAGTATTAGTTTTTTTAACAGTTAATACGCTTTTCGCCCAAAGAGATACAGAGCACTGGTTTGCTCCCATGATGAACCGATATGGAGGAAGCAGCAGCAGCAGTGCTCATAACGCACTTTATTTTTCTACGGATTCGGTAACGCCTTTCCCGGTAGAAATATATAATGACGGCGTTTTACTCGGGACTGTTACAATAAGTAAAGGAAGCCCTCAGGTATATCCTGTTCCATACGGAAACATTATTGCAACGACACAGGCAGAATTATTTACTACAAGTACCAAGGGTTTATACACCAAAGGCTCAAAGCCTTATTTTGCAACATTCCGATTTTCCACTCCCAGCCACGGAGAAATATTAACATCTAAGGGAAAAGCAGGAATAGGAACCACTTTTTACGCAGTGGTCTCCCCTATCGAACAATCAAGCTCATTATATAATTTTACCACAGGGATTTTAGCGACTGAAGACAATACCACAGTCACTGTATCAGGCTACTCTCCTACCGTTTCATTTTCCAACGGAACCACCGGAACCACAACGCCCACGATGACCTTCACTTTAAATAAAGGCAAATCATACATCATCGAGGGAATCGGAAACATAAGTGGAAACTTCAAAGGTTTTATCGGTGCCAAAATAGTAGCCGACAAACCTGTTTCCGTTACCAATGGAAATTTTAACGGTCAGTTTTCCTTAACCAGCTCTTCAGGTGCCGACATCATTATGGACCAGTCCGTTCCTATAGAAAGACTTGGTAATGAATTCGTTCTGGTAAAAGGTAATGGAAACATCAGTGTAAGAATGGAAGACGCATTGATTGTAGCTACAGAAAACAATACGGAAGTATCCGTTAACGGAGGACCCGTAGTAGCCACCCTTAATGAAGGCCAATCCTACAGAGTAAACGAACTTCAAAACACTAATTATATAGATCAGGGTAACGGGCACTACAATATGTACATCAAAACATCCAAAAATGTATATGTTTACCAGCTACTTGCCGGGGTTGCCAATAGCAATGCCACGATTGGATTTAATTATATTCCGCCATTAAACTGTTTTTTACCCCGAAAAATTGATGAGATAGGGATGATCAACATCCTGCCTCCTACCACCAATCAGGTAAAACTCAATATATTAACAGAAGCCGGAGCAGCCGTTACCGTAAACGGAATCGCCCCTGCCGCAACAGAAGGTCCATACCCAGTTACAGGAACCGCAGCATGGGTATCTTATTCCATTCCCAATATCACAGGAAATGTAACCGTAACTTCCACTAAAGCCGTTACTGCAGGTATTGCGGGAGGAAGTGGAGTGGTAGGATACGGAGGTTATTTTGCCGGTTTCTCATCCGTTCCCGTTATTGCGAAACAAACAGGAGATTGTGTCCCGGGTATTGTATTGGAAGTAGATGACAGTTATGAAACCTATCAATGGTATTTAAATGGAAATCCGATTTCCGGGGCAACATCCAACACCTACACACCTACCCAATCCGGAAACTATACCGTAAAAGTAACCATGGGAACATGCCCTGCCGTAACGACCCCGGTATACAAAGTATATACCTGCCTGGCAGAAACCACAGCTTCATTAAATGCCTGCGCAACAAAAACCATCACCCCAACCTTTACATCATCTTCACAGACGCCACTTCCAAGCACGGTAACCATACTTACCCAACCTACCAACGGAACCGCAACAATTAATCCCAACACAGGAGTAATCACCTATGTGCCTAATCCTGGTTTCTTAGGTTCAGATACCATAGTATATCAATTCTGTGGAAATGCTACCGAGTTTATTGACTGTGAAAAAGTTACTTTAAATTTAACCGTTGTTCCATTCACCATATCAGATACCGTAATGGAAGCATGCCAGTTTGAAGATCAGGCTTATTTTGATCTTACTACGGCCGATATTGTAAACAATCCTCTAGCCATTAAAAAGTTCTATCCTACTTTGGCAGACCTTAACGCCGGAACCAATGAAATTACCAATCCAACAAATTATGGTTCCACAGGTGGTTTTGTTTACGTAAAAGTGACTACCAATGAAGGCTGTACAGCAGATGCAAAAATTGAACTGATCGCTAAACCTATTAAAAAATCACCATTATTGGTAGACCAATATATCTGTATCGATGACAGAACTACATTAGATGCCGGACCTGATTATGATTCCTATCAATGGAATACGGGAGCCACAACTTCATCCATCAGCGGAGTGGGTGTGGGAGAATACACCGTGATCCTCGAAAAAGACGGCTGCTTCCTGACACAGGTGGTAAAAGTGATGAAACCTGCAGATCCCGTAATCAGCGAGATACAAATTTCAAATAATACAGCCACCGTAATCGTGAACGGAGGGACACCTCAGTATCAATATGCAGTGGATGGGATAACCAACTGGCAGGACTCCAATGTATTTACGGATTTAAGCAGAGGACAGCATACCTTCTATGTAAAAGACGAGTACAACTGTACGCCTGTATCGGTAGAAGTAACCGTCCCTAATCTACTGAACGCCATCACTCCGAACGGAGACAACATCAATGATTATATAGATTACAGTGCGCTCTCTTACAAAGGAAATCTCTCGTTTGTAGTATACGACAGGTATGGCAATAAAGTTTTCACAGGAAATAAGTTTAACAACTACACCTGGGATGGGAAACATCAGGGAAAAAAACTGCCTACAGGCACCTATTGGTTCCATATCAACTGGAACGAACCCAATCAGGATAAAACCCCTATTAAATATACAGGATGGATACTGGTTAAAAACAGAGAATAAAAAGAGATTCCATATAAAAAAGGAGCTATTTCAATTTTCGGAATAGCTCCTTTAATTATAAAAACACAATAAATAATTCATTAAATACACCTAATTAAAAACAGATCTTTTTTAATAATTACTATTTCATATAAATAACAACAAAACAGATACTTTAATATACTTAACAGGTACTATCACCCATAAAAAACAGAGTTATATAAAGCACTACACCTAATCATTATATTACTTTCGCATAAATATTTGATGGGTATGAAAAGTTTTTCTATTAGCTTATTATTAATCTTTTTTTCGATCAGCCAACTTTTTGCACAAAAAGATACCGAACATTGGTTTGCTCCTTATTTTGATTCTTCCAAAATCCCAACAATTAGTGGCTACTATCACCTTCTTACTTTTTCTACTGATTCTATCACTCCGTTTGAAGTCAAAATTTATAATAATAATATAGAAATCGGTTCCGTAACCATAAGCAAAGGAAATCCACAAAGATTTGTATTAAACGAACAATACATCAGACCCAATATCGTAAACCAGGCAACCGCCGCTGCTCCCACAACTTTAGGAGTTTACACAAAAGGTGAAAAACCTTATTATGTTTCTATGAAGATGACCGATAGTTTAAATGGTGAGATCGTCACTTCCAAAGGAAGATATGGCACCGGAACCAAGTTTTATGCGGTCTCCGCTCCCATTACTTACAGCTCATCCTTTTTCAATTTTACTACAGGAATATTAGCTACTGAAGATAACACAACCGTTACAGTTTCCGGGTATAATTCCAATATTCAATTTATTAACCTTCCCAATCCTCCCGCTTCCATAACATTTACTTTAAATAAAGGGCAATCCTATATATTGGCCGGCACAGGAAATATACAGGCCAACCAAACCGGCTTTATAGGCGCCAAGATAGAATCCAGCAAACCCGTTTCCGTAATGAACGGGAATTCAAACGGCACCCACGCAACCAATATAACATCCCTTTCCGCTACTGAAGATATCACTATGGATCAATCTGTTCCTGTAGAACATTTAGGAAATGAATTTGCTCTTGTAAGGGGCTTAACAGCTTCCCGCCTTAATAATATGGAAGGTGGAATAATCGTTGCCACAGAGAATAATACGGATATCTATCTTAATGGCTCACCAACTCCCGTCACCACAATCAATGAAGGTGAGTTTTACAGAATTATGGATAATTCTTTTGTAAATCCTAACAACACTACACATTACAATATGTATATACGAACATCTAAAAATGCATATTTGTATCAGTTGTCAGGTTCACAGAGAACCGGAAATGAAGGGACGGGATCATTCAGCTATATTCCCCCGCTGAATTGTTATCTTCCTAAAAAAATAGATGAGATTGGTGAGATCAATTATATGCCCACTATATTTCTTCCCAATCAGTACAAACTTATCATCGTTACAGAAGCAGGAGCAACCGTCACTGCAAACGGCATTACTCCACAGGGACCTTATCCCCTCGCAGGAAATTCCCAGTGGGAAACTTATGAATACAGCTATTCCCAGGGCGTTACAGGAAATACAACAATAACCTCTACCAAAGCTTTATCTTTTGGTATAACAGGAGGATTTGGACAACTTGCAAGAGCTGGCTACAGCGGTTATTATTTTGACGCACCCTTTACTCCCGTTATTGAAAAAAAAACCGGAGATTGCTTACCCGGAATTGAGCTGGAAGTGAATGACGACTTTGACACTTATCAATGGTATTTAAATGGAAATCTCATCTCAGGAGCTACTACAAGCACTTATATTCCTACCCAGATAGGCAACTATACCGTAAAAGTATCTTCGGGCACTTGCTCTCCCCTCACCTCACCTGTTTATAAAGTATTTTCGTGTCCTTTAGAAACTACCTCAACGTTAACTGTCTGTGATAACATCCAAACAATCACTCCAACCTTTACATCATCTTCACAGACGCCACTTCCAAGCACGGTAACCATACTTACCCAACCTACCAACGGAACCGCAACAATTAATCCCAATACAGGAGTAATCACCTATGTGCCTAATCCTGGTTTCTTAGGTTCAGATACCATAGTATATCAATTCTGCGGAAATGCTACCGAGTTTATTGACTGTGAAAAAGTTACTTTAAATTTAACCGTTGTTCCATTCACCATATCAGATACCGTAATGGAAGCATGTCAGTTTGAAGATCAGGCTTATTTTGATCTTACTACGGCCGATATTGTAAACAATCCTCTAGCCATTAAAAAGTTCTATCCTACTTTGGCAGACCTTAATGCCGGAACCAATGAAATTACCAATCCAACAAATTATGGATCCACAGGTGGTTTTGTTTACGTAAAAGTGACTACCAATGAAGGCTGTACAGCAGATGCAAAAATTGAACTGATCGCTAAACCTATTAAAAAATCACCATTACTGGTAGACCAATATATCTGTATCGATGACAGAACTACATTAGATGCCGGACCCGATTATGATTCCTATCAATGGAATACGGGAGCCACAACTTCATCCATCAGCGGAGTGGGTGTGGGAGAATACACCGTGATCCTCGAAAAAGACGGCTGCTTCTTGACACAGGTGGTAAAAGTGATGAAACCTGCAGACCCGGTAATCAGCGAGATACAAATTTCAAATAATACAGCCACCGTAATCGTGAACGGAGGGACACCTCAGTATCAATATGCAGTGGATGGGATAACCAACTGGCAGGACTCCAATGTATTTACGGATTTAAGCAGAGGACAGCATACCTTCTATGTAAAAGACGAGTACAACTGTACGCCTGTATCGGTAGAAGTAACCGTCCCTAATCTACTGAACGCCATCACTCCGAACGGAGACAACATCAATGATTATATAGATTACAGTGCGCTCTCTTACAAAGGAAATCTCTCGTTTGTAGTATACGACAGGTATGGCAATAAAGTTTTCACAGGAAATAAGTTTAACAACTACACCTGGGATGGGAAACATCAGGGAAAAAAACTGCCTACAGGCACCTATTGGTTCCATATCAACTGGAACGAACCTAATCAGGATAAAACCCCTATTAAATATACAGGATGGATACTGGTTAAAAACAGAGAATAAAAAAAGATCAGATGTAAAAGCTAAAAAAATAAAGTTTCAAACTATTTAAAAATTAGGAAAATATATTATTAAAATATACATCTCAGAATCATTATCTTAAAATTGTATATTTTTCATAACTATATTCATTTTTTTTAAAATATTTTAAATACATATAAAATATTCTAGTATTTTTGCAAAAATCCTAATTCCCATATCTATGAAAAGATTTCTACTCACGTTTGTATTAATTTTCACAACTTTAAGTAGTCTCTTTGCCCAAAGAGATACCGACCATTGGTTCGCTCCTTATTATGACAGCTCTTCATCCAGCTACAATCATATGCTTTATTTCTCCACTGACTCCACCACTCCTTTTGAAGTCAAAATTTATAGCAATAATATTGAAATAGGATCCGTAACCATAAGTAAAAATGCACCTCAGACCTATTCACTGGGAACTCAATATATAAGAACAAACAGTTCTTCCAGTGCTGCAACTCCTACTAACTTAGGTGTGTACACCAAAGGGGAAAGACCTTATTTTGTATCTCTAAGAGCTGCCGTAAGTTCCCATGGGGAAATCATTACATCCAAAGGTAAAGCAGGAATCGGAACCACTTTCTATGCTGCTGCTGCCCCTATTACTTACAGCTCCAGCTCCATGAACTTTACAACCGGTATATTGGCAACAGAAGACAATACGACGGTCACTGTTTCCGGCTACGATCCGAATGTTCAGTTCGTAAATCTTACCACTCCTCCACTGACCATGACTTTCACGTTGAATAAAGGACAGTCTTATATACTGGCAGGATTAGGAAATGTACAGCCCAATCAAACAGGTTTCATAGGCACTAAAATTGTTTCCGACAAACCTATTTCGGTTACTAACGGAAACTCAAACGGAATGTATGCCACCGGAAATACGACATCCGGATCCGACCTCATCATGGACCAGGCCGTACCAGTGGACCGTCTCGGTAATGAATTTGCCATGGTAAGAAGTGTATCTCCCGCCAATTCGTATGATATGGAAGGAGGAATTATCATCGGTACCGAAAATAATACGGATATTTATCTTAATGACGCCACTCTTCCTATTGCCACCATTAATGAAGGAGAGTTTTACAGAATTATGGATAATGCGTACGTTAACCAGAACAACAGCGGACATTACAATATTTATGTCCGAACCACGAAAAACGTATACCTGTACCAGTTGATAGGAGCTAATACTTCATCCAATACAAACACCGGTGGGTATAATTACATACCGCCGTTAAACTGTTTCTTACCCAGAAAAATTGATGAGATCGGGAAAATTAATGAAATGCCAGGGATTACCTCTACGATTACTTTAAAACTTAATATCCTTACGGAAGCAGGTGCTGCCGTAACAGTAAACGGAGTAACACCTCCGGCTTCCCAAGGTCCTTATCCGCTCACCGGAAACGCTCAATGGGTAACCTATGCCGTACCGGGAATTACAGGAAATGTTACTGTCACGTCTACAAAAGCCGTAACAGCAGGAGTAAACGGAGGATATAGCTCAGCAGGATACGGAGGGTATTTTGCAGGATTCTCTTCAATTCCACTTATCGCAAAACAGTCCGGAGATTGTATTCCGGGACTTGTACTGGAAGTAGATGACAGCTATGATACCTACCAGTGGTTCTTAAACGGAAACCCTATCGCAGGAGCTACATCCAACTCATATACTCCAACCATAGCAGGTGATTATACCGTAAGAATTACCATAGGATCCTGCCCTCCGGCAGAAACTCCGGTTTATAAAGTATTTACCTGTCTTCAGGAAACTACCAGCGATATGACCGTATGTGAGGGATATCAAACCATTGTCCCTACTTTCAGCAACTCTACCCAAACACCGGTACCGGGTACCGTAACCATAATTACCCAGCCTGCTAACGGAACTGCAACTATTGACCCTACAACCGGAGTCATTACGTATGTTCCTAACTTTGGATATTTCGGACCTGACACGATTGTTTATAGATTCTGTGGAAATGCTCCTGAATTTATCGACTGCGAAGAAGTTACTTTAAACCTTACCGTTTCCGCCAGTCCTGAGGTATATGATGCCAACTTAAGATCTTGTTTTCTTGAAGATAATGTAGCTACTGCTTTATTTAATTTAACCGTTGCAGGAGTTACCACCGAAACCGGTATTACAAAAGAATACTATCCTTCACCTACCGATGCAGCAAACGGAACCAACCAGATTACAAACCCTACTGCCTATGTAGCACCAAACGGGGTGGTATATGTAAAAGTCATCAATGCCAATGGATGTTACAGCATCGCTAAAGTAACATTAGTAGTACTTGCTCCTGTAAAATCTACCGTTCTGGTGGATAAAATTATTTGTATGGAAGATACTACAACATTAGATGCGGGAGATGGATTTGACGGATATGAGTGGAGTACAGGTGAAACGACCCAATCCATTTCAAACGTAGGAGTAGGAACTTACTGGGTTCTTCTTAAAACAGGAGAATGCGTTACCAAACAAACAGTAAGCGTATATGCTTCCGAACAGCCTGTTATATCCAATATTGAAGTTTCCACTAATAATATTACGGTATATGTAGTAGGAGGAACACCTTCTTATCAATATTCAATAGATAATATCAACTGGCAGGACTCTAATGTCTTTAATGAGCTTCCGCGTGGAGAAGCAAGAGTATATGTAAAGGATGCTTACGATTGTGACCCTATATCAGTGGACATCACCGTTCCGAATCTGGTTAATGTAATCACTCCTAATGGAGATGGAATCAATGATTTTATTGATTATTCCTCACTGGCCAATAAGCCTAATCTGGTATTCAATATTTATGACAGATACGGAAACAGGCTTCATCAGGGGAATAAAGACAATGGATACAGATGGAACGGAACCGTAAACAGTAAAAACGTACCTACCGGAAACTACTGGTATGACATAAGCTGGAATGAGCCTGGTAAAACTAATAAGCCCGCTATAAAATACACCGGCTGGATCCTTGTTAAAAACCGAGAATAGCAATTCATTATAACAAACATTAAAAAACCACGAGACATAATCGTGGTTTTTTATTTATTTTCAACACCTTAACACTTTTTATTATTAAATTTGTGATAAATCAAGTTATAGATGAAGAAAACTTTATCCTTTTTTCTTATATTTTGTATTTTCACTACTGTTTTAGCCCAGCTAGACAGAGAGCATTGGTTTGCTCCCATGGTAGACAGAACAGGGAATCCCAATCCTTATCAAAATTTATATTTATCTACGAACCGGACTACCTCTTTTCCGGTAAGCATTTATAATAACAATGTCCTTATAGGAACGGTTTCTATCAGTAAAAATAATCCTCAGAAATTCGATGTCCTCAGAGATTATATCATAACAACCCAACAGACAGACCTGTTCACCCCAACCTCTAAAGGTCTTTACCTGAAAGCGGACTTTCCTTTTTATGCCAATTTAAGATTCTCCGTCTATAATCACGCAGAAATTATTACCTCCAAAGGGATCCCTTCTACGGGAACGACCTTTTATACAGCTACTGTTCCCATCAGTGTCAGCAATCCCATTCTGAATTTTATGACGAGTGTGCTGGCCACAGAAGACAATACAACGGTCACTATTTCAGGGTATAAAAATACAGTTCAGTTTTCCAACGGAACAACAGGAGCAACCAATCCTGTCATGACCTTCACTCTTAATAAAGGCCAGTCCTACATCATTGACGGAATAGGGAATATTGCAGGAAATTTCGACGGATTTATCGGTGCCAAAATCATATCCAATAAGCCCGTGAACGTTACGAACGGAAATTTTAACGGCCAATATGCAGGAGACTTCCCTACCAGCTCGGATATTTTGATGGATCAGGCTGTCCCCGTTAATCAGCTGGGAAATACGTTTGCATTAGTAAAAGGAAATGGAAGAATAGGAGCCCACATGGAAGGTGCCCTTGTAATTGCCACAGCAGATAATACCCAGATCTTTGTTAATAATGAAACCGTTCCGCTTGCTACCCTTAATACAGGACAGTATTTTATGATCCCCGATACAAAATACCAGCTGCAGGGAAACGATCATTATAATTTATATATCAATACCTCTCAAAATGCCTATGTATATCAAATATTAGCCGGAGATTCGGCAGTGGGAAATGAAGTGGCTACAGGAGGATTTAATTTTATTCCGGCTCTTAACTGCTACCTTCCGAAGCAGATCAATGAATTAGGATTTATTGATGAAAACTTTGTTTATTCTAATAATAATCCCACCGGTATTCTCAATATTCCTACCAAATTAAACCTGATCACCGAAGTCGGAGCCGTAGTCACCGTTAACGGTGCTACTCCACCCGCCATTACAGGACCTTACACTATGACAGGAACTAATAATTGGGTTACCTATGGAATACCCAATGTCACCGGAACTATTACCGTGGTCTCCACTAAAGCTATTACCGCAGGAATAAATGCCGGAAGTGATGCTGTGGGTTACGGAGGTTTTTTCGCGGGTTTTCCCACTCAGCCCGTTATCTTAAAATCCGGAGGAGACTGTGCCCCCGGAATTATTCTTACGGTAGATCCTATCATCTATGATTCCTACCAATGGTACCGAAACGGAGTTCTTATTCCCGGGGCCACCGGAACTTCTTATTCTCCCACCCAATCGGGGTATTACACGTGTTCCGTAACTATGGGAAGCTGTGCTCCACTGGTTACCGAACCCTACAAAGTTTTAAACTGTACCAAACAAAGTACGGCAGCTTATGATGTGTGTACCACACAAACTATCATCCCTTCTTTCAGCAGCTCTACACAGACTCCTGTAATTTCAACTATAACTATAACCACTCCTCCCACTTCAGGAACGGCTGGTATAGATCCGGCAACGGGTGTCATCACTTACACCGTTACCAATCCCGGAACAACAGGTACAGATACTTTCACCTATACTTTTTGCGGAAATGATCCTGATTTTCCCGATTGTGAAACGGTAACGGTAACGATTAACATTCAGGTCCTTACCACTAATAATACTACGTTAAACGCTTGTGATATAAACGGACAGGGAACTTTTAATTTAACTTTGGCTAATGTAACCAACACATCTCCCGTAACGATCACCTACTATCCTACCTTAGCTGATGCCCAAACCGAAAATCCTGCTGCTCTTATTACTTCTCCCGATTCTTATACCGCTGCCAACGGAACCATCATATATGCCGTTGTAAAAAACAATCTGGGCTGTAAAAATATTGCGGAAATAACACTCAACTTATTTCCGGTAGCCAATGTACTAAACAACTATAACGGGGTTTTCTGTGACGATAACCTTGATGGAACTGTCAATATTATTTTATCCAATATCACTCCGCTGGTTCTTACCAATTCCAATTATTTTACTTCCGTAAGATACTATGCAACCCTTACGGATGCCACTGCAGGAAATGCCAACACACTTCCCAATAACTGGAGCTACAATGCCCCGGTTACAATTTATATAAGGGTGGATTCTCCAGATGGATGTGCTACGGTGGTTCAACCGCTTAATTTCAGTATTGGAAATAAAATTCCGTTGCTCCAAAGCTCCGTGATACAAAGTCTTTGTGACAGTGATCTGGACGGAATTTTACAGGTGGATTTATCACAGTATATCAACCTGTTTACCAATGATCCGAATGTAACAGTAAGCTATCATGGGAGTCTGGCAGATGCTCAAAATGATATACAGCCGCTTAACAATCCGGTTAACATCACCGGAACTCAGATCTTTTATTTAAGATTTGAAAAAAGTGGAATATGTCCGGAAGTAGCATCTATCAGTATTACGATCAAAGCTCCCAAAAAATCCGATCTTCTTGTGGACCAGGAGATCTGCGCCCAAGCTACCACCACGCTGGATGCAGGACCTGGTTTTGAAAGTTATCTATGGAGCACCGGAGAAACCACTTCTTCCATATCCAATGTCCCGGTAGGAAGCTATTGGGTAGACCTTACCTTTAACGGCTGTGTTTACAGACAAAATGTAAATGTTACCGAATCTCCCCTTCCTGCCATTACTTCCATTGATATTAACGGAACAACAGTCACCATAGGGGTGAGCGGCGGCACACCGCCTTATGAATATTCCCTGGATGGCATTACCTGGCAAAGCTCCAATATATTTTATAATGTAGAAAGAGGTAACCATATCATTTATATAAGAGACTCTAAAAATTGTGAAGTCATCCAAAGGCCTTTTGTTATTATCAATCTGATCAACACAATTACTCCAAACGGAGACGGAACCAATGATGTTATCGACTATTCCGCCCTTATGACCAAAGAAAATATCGAATTCAGGATCTTTGACCGGTATGGAGCCGAAGTTTTCCGGGGAACCCCTTCCAACCGGTTTACCTGGGACGGAAACATCAATGGAAGACCCGTTCCTACCGCTACCTACTGGTATTTTTTAAACTGGACCGAATTCGGAACTACAACTACCGTAAAGTATACGAGCTGGCTTTTAGTAAAACACAGAAATGACAGATTATGGGATAAATAATGTGAATCAAATTCCTTATTTATAAGATTATAAAGTATACTATAACACTCATTAACACTTTTATGAAAAAGTTTAATATAATTTTAACCTGTTTTTCGTTATTCCTCATTATAAAATGATTTAATTCTATGTAATTTTGTCCCAATTATATGAAGAAACTTATTACGCTATTGTTTTTGGTTTTTCTGATTAAAGCCAATGCACAAATTTACTCCGGAGAGGTATTTCTGAGAGATAATTCCGTTCTTTATCTTAACCAGGTATATGTAACCAATCTTAATACTCAAAAAACCGTACTTACCAATTATAATGGAAACTATAGCATTCAGGCCAGTCCGGGAGATATTATCCGTTTTACCTCTATCGTTACGGAAAGAAAAGATGTGAAACTTTCCCCCGAAATGTTTGGTGCAAGAAATTTAATAGAATTAAAAATAGCGTATCACGATATCCAGGAAGTGGTGATCAGCAGATTTAAACCCACCGGAAACTTAAGGTATGATGTAACTGCTCTTAAAAAAGAAGACAAAGGTCTTGCCATCAAAAAAGTAATAGGCCTTCCTGAACCGAAAGGAGACGGAACTCCACCGGAACTGCCTGTAGCAGGACTGAGAGACGGAGGTCTTACTTTCAGCCTGGAAAGTATTTATGATATTTTATCCGGGGAAAGAAAGAAAAAACAGCGGTATATAGCATATGAAAGAATGAACAATTCCGTTACCCAGATAAAAAATTATTTAGGAAAAGATTATTTCCTAAAATTCAAAATACCGGAAAACCTTATTGATAATTTCCTTCAATTCGTTTATTCTTCGGAGAATATAGAACCTTATATCATGACAGGAAATTTCGAAGCCGTCAAAATACCTATTGAAAAATATCTGCCTATCTATCAGAGAAGGCTTAAAAACTCCCATCTTCAAGAGGTTGTGAAATAAAATAATCAATTATTCATATATAAAAAAATGCATCTGAGCCATTACAGCCGGGTGCATTTTTCATTTTAAAGAGAAATAGGTATAAGGTTATAAAAAATTTATTATTTTAGAATAAGTAAAAACTGCATCATTTTTGCTTAAGTGATATTTAAAACACAAGACGAAGAAAACTACTCCCATTTTTTTTAACTTAATCATAAGTACATGAAAAAATCAGTTTTGCTCTTTAGTCTCCTATTTTTCTGCAGTCTTTTTTCTCAAAAAAAGATGAAAAACTATGATAATATCATGCGTAGTAAAAACATCTACGAAATCAATGCTTTTTTGAGAGATGCCCATCCCGAAGATCCGCGCAGGTCGATATTAAAACCAAGGGTAATGGAAATGATGAGGGAGTACATCAAGAATGCCCATCCCGCTGATCAGAAGGTAAAAGACATGCAGGAAATGCTCGCCATGCTAAAAAAAAGACCTTCCACGAAGATCACCTTTGATGAAATGAACGCCATCATCAAACAAAAGCAGATAGCCCGGTATAAAGCAGAATTAGAGGCCAAGCAGGCTCCTGCCGACTTTACTCCGAGTAATGCCCAAAATACATTTGTTGTTAATACCTCTGCCACGGCAGCTATTCCGGACGCCGAAGCTGAAGAGTTCAATATGCTGATGTCCGTTTCACCCATTGAGCATAAAAACAAAACTGTAAAAATTTTAAATTCCCTTTTTGATAATGATCCTTCCAGTAAAGAATGTATTGTTTTGATAGAAAATAAATCCGACTGCAATATCATTGTAAGAATGGAGGGGGTAGGTAATATCAAATACCGTTTAGCAGTACCCGCGCATAACAGCAGTTCTGTTGTTGTTGAAAAAGGTGATTACCTATTTACAAGCTTGGTTTGCGGTGCTCAGTATGCCTCACAAAAAACCATTCAAAAGGCACTTATGGTTGCACTTGGCGGTCCTCCTGACTCAAAATAAATTAAATTTTGCTATTTTTGCACCAGGAAGTTTAATATTCTCATGGGTAAAAATAAACTGGCAAGATTTGCCGAAAACAAGGAGCTACCAAACGTTATTCAACCAACTAGAGAACAAGCTCTTAGCGGTTTTGAATTAAAAGGTAAATGGAGAACTGATTTTTTTAAAAATGAACAGCCTATTGTTCTTGAATTAGGCTGTGGAAAGGGAGAATATTCCGTAGGACTTGCCAAAGCATTTCCCGATAAAAACTTTATCGGTATTGATATAAAAGGTGCCCGTTTTTGGTTTGGGGCGAAAGAAGCCGTTCAAAATAATATGAAGAATGTCGCTTTTTTGAGAACCCAAATTGAACTGGTAGATCATTTTTTTGCTGAAAATGAAGTTGATGAAATCTGGATCACTTTCCCTGATCCCCAGATCAAATACAAAAGAACAAAACACAGATTGACACATCCTGACTTTTTTGAACGTTACAGAAAGTTTTTAAAGCCCGGAGGAATTATTCATTTAAAAACCGATTCCGAGTTTTTACATGGCTATACTTTAGGACTATTACAAGGGATGGGTCTTGAAATCATTACTGCCCATCATGATATTTACGGTGCTCCAGAGTACGACCCCGACACTCTTTACTTAAGGGATATCAGGACGTACTATGAAGAACTGTTCTCTGCAAAAGGAAAAACCATAACTTATATAAAATTTCGAATACACTAATGAAAAAAAAATCCCTCATTCTTCTTATTTTATTTCTTTTATTTTCCGGATTTTGTGATGCTCAAAGAAAATACAATAAGAAGCACATTTTAAAAAGCACAAGTATAGAAGACATTCAAGACTATTTAAGTAAGGCTCATCCGGAAGATCCTAAAAGAGATATTCTGGAGCTAAGACTTATTTCTTTAAAAAACCAGGCATGGACCAAGGGAGCAAAAGATGCCAAGCCTATGGCCGCAAGACCTGTCGTATCAGACATCACCAATGAAGTAAAAAAAGGAACTCACCCTGCTGAAGTGGAAGAATTCAACAAGCTGATTGCAGAAACAACGGTAGACCATGACAACAGGACAGCCAGCCTTCTGACCACATTATCCAGCCAGGACAGCAATGAACAAAATGCCGTTTTTATTTTTCAAAACAATACGGACTGTAACCTCATTGTAAGGCTTAAAGGGGAACAGAATTATAATCTTCCTGTCAATTCCCGTCAGGAAAACTTTATGGTGGTTAAAAAGGGAACCTATAAGGTTGAAAGTAAGGTATGCTCTATTAACTATGCAACTCAGAAGAATATTATAAAAGGAACTGTGATTACGTTAAATTCACCTTCTTAAATAATATCCGAAACTACTAAAATTCGAAATAAAATATTTTAGATGAAAAAATATATTCTCCTCTCAGGTACCTTTGTTTTTCTTATCAGCTGTAATTTAAATTACAACACCCGTTATCCTGTAAGAAGGACTTTCCCTACAATATCCGGTACCGGTAGCAGCAATACCTCTGCAGCCAGCGTGGAAAGGGAGTATAATGAGCTTTTAAAAACATATAAACCTGAAACTACTGAGGTTTTGAATGATCTGCTCAACAATTCTACGGATGATCCACGGACTTCCATCAATATAGAAAACAAATCTTCATGTAATATGGTGCTTACGATAAGCGGAAATAATTTTTTCAGGAAGATCCCTATCGGCGCCGGTAAAATGGGTTATGCGATGGTACCGAGAAACCAGAATTATAAATTATCCGGGACGGTGTGCCGTTCCAATTATCAATCTACCAAGTTTATCAGTAATTCAACCTCGATTACATTATCCAATTAATTTAAAATATTTTATAGTAAATAAAAAAACCGCTATTACTAGCGGTTTTTATTTTTATAAGAATAAATCTTAATTATTCTGCATCGAAGTCAGCATCTGTTTCAGCAGATACTTTTTCTCCTTCTTTAGATTTTTCTTTATCAGCTTTTCTTTGAGACTGACCTTCTTTGATCGCTTCAGAAACAACGCTTAAAATCATATCAATAGATTTGGAAGCATCATCGTTTCCTGGGATAACGAAGTCAACTTTTCTAGGATCAGAGTTTGTATCTACGATACCGAAAACAGGAATACCTAGTTTTTTAGCTTCAGTAACAGCGATGTGCTCTCTTAAGATATCTACTACAAATACTGCAGAAGGAAGACGAACCATGTCCGCGATAGAACCTAAGTTCTTCTCAAGGTTAGCTCTTTGTCTGTCTACCTGAAGTCTCTCTTTTTTAGATAAAGTTTCGAACGTACCATCTTTTTTCATTTTATCGATGGAGTTCATTTTTTTAACAGCCTTTCTGATCGTAACAAAGTTTGTTAACATACCTCCTGGCCATCTTTCTGTAATATAAGGCATATTAAGTTCTGATGCATGCTTAGCTACAACTTCTTTAGCTTGCTTTTTTGTTGCAACGAACAGAACTTTTTTACCTGCAGAAGTAAGCTTTTCCAAAGCACCACAAGCTTCGTCCAATTTTACTGCTGTTTTATGTAAGTCTACAATGTGAATACCATTTTTCTCCATAAAAATGTATGGAGCCATATTTGGATTCCACTTTCTTGTCATGTGACCGAAGTGTACACCAGCCTCTAAAAGGTCTTTTACATTTGCTTTTGCCATGTTTTTGTTTTTTGTTAGTTTACTTTCCGTCTTTTAAACAATCAACAACTTCTTTAGATGGGAGAAGTGTTTGGATGCTAAACGTAACGGGCAAAGTGGCTGTGGGCGTCTTGCTTTTGGCAATTGGCTTCCAGCATTGGGTTAAAAAATAATTTTTTAAAAAATTTTCTAAAGCTATTCGCCATAAGCCAATAGCCATACGCTTTTTTAACGTTTTGAGAATTGGAATCTCTTTCTTGCTTTTTTCTGTCCTGGCTTCTTTCTTTCCACCATTCTTGCATCTCTTGTAAGTAAACCTACTGGCTTTAATGCTAATCTGAATTCAGCATTGATTTCACATAAAGCTCTTGAAATACCTAATCTGATAGCTTCTGCCTGACCTGTATTACCACCACCGAAAACATTTACGGTAACGTCATACTGACCTGCAGTTTCAGTAAGGATAAATGGTTGATTTACTTTGTAAACCATCACGTCTGTAGAAAAATATTCTTTAGCATCTTTACCGTTTACTGTAATGTTCCCAGAACCTGGTTTTACATAAACTCTTGCTACAGAAGTTTTTCTTCTTCCTATTTTATGAACTGTAGACATATTAATTATTTAAATTCGTTAATATTAATTGTTTTTGGCTGCTGAGCTTCGTGCTTATGCTCACTTCCTTCATATAAATAAAGGTTTTTAAACAAAGCAGATCCTAATTTGTTTTTTGGAAGCATACCTTTTACAGATTTTTCCAACACTTTTAAAGAATCTTTTTTCTGAAGTTCCTGTGCAGTCATAGACTTCTGTCCTCCAGGATATCCTGTATGCCAGATATAAGTCTTATCAGCCCACTTGTTTCCGGAAAGCGTTACTTTCCCAGCATTCAAAACAATTACGTTATCACCACAATCTACGTGAGGTGTAAAGTTTGTTTTGTGCTTACCTCTCAAAATCTTTGCAACCTGAGAAGCTAATCTTCCCAACGGTTGACCTTCAGCGTCTACCACAACCCATTCTTTATTAGCAGTAGCTTTGTTCGCTGAAACAGTTTTGTAACTTAATGTATTCACACGTTTTAGTTAAAAATTAAACATAATTTGCCCTCTAAGGGTGTGCAAAGGTACAAATAATTTTTGTAATCAGAAAACTTATTTTCTTAATCAGAGACACTTCAACACTTCCTTAATGCTTTTAAGAAAATTTTAATATAATTCTTGGCACAAATATTGTAAATTCTCTTAACGATGAAAATTTTTAGATGATTCTAAAAGCACAGGTGATAAAAGATAGAGTTGGTTCCCTCAACTCTTTCTTTTTTTATATCAACCACTTAGCCCCACATTTATTATTTTATTTCTCTTTTTTATTTTTAATTATAAATTTATTTCCGGGGATATTTTTTCAAAGTTTAAATAATTATATTTGTTAAAAATTCTTAAAAACCATGAGCCACGGAAAAACTAGAGAAGATAAAACCTGTCTTAACTGCGGACATGAAGTTCCCGAAAGATTTTGCCCCCACTGCGGACAGGAAAATATTGAGACCAGACAACCTTTTCATTATCTTTTCACTCACTTTATAGAAGATTTTACTCATTATGACGGACAGTTCTGGAGAACCATCAATTACCTTCTCTTCTCTCCGGGTAAGCTCACCAGGGAATATCTTTCCGGGAAAAGACAACAGTATGTGGCTCCTGTAAAGCTTTATATATTCGTAAGTTTCATTACTTTTCTGCTTCCGGCATTGATTCCTCAGCATAAAGACCAGGAGGATACTCCAAAATCTACCGTAGAAAATAAAAAGGTGCAGCAGGAAACTTTAACCAAAACGCTTGACAATCTCAAAAAAGAAGGCGTGATCTCAAGCCAAAACGCCCAACACACCAAAAAAATAATTGACAGTCTTCAGAAAAATGACTCTATTGAGAACAGAGAAAATGACGATTTGCTGGATAATACTTTCAGCAATAAAAGTTCTTTAATCCTGGGAGCCCGTAATCTGAAAGAATACGATTCGCTTTATAACAAAACAGCTAATCCACTCTACAGCTATTTCCGCCCTTTTGCTAAAAAAATGTTTGAGCTTCGAGAAGATGGATTCAGTAAAAAAGAAATAATTAACAAATTCAGGGATACGTTCATTCATACTCTTCCTAAAGCATTATTCGTATATCTTCCCGTATTTGCCTTCTTCCTCTGGTTATTTCACAATAAAAAAAGATGGTGGTACTTCGACCACGGGATATTTACGCTCCATTTCTTTTCCTTTTTATTATTGGGAACCTTAATTTTTATAATGGCAGAAAGGCTCACGGCTCTACTTCCTGACTTTTCTCTTTTAAGTTTTATTTTATTTCTGGCTTATACAGGAATGCTCATATATATGTCCCTGTATTTTTTCATCGCACACCATCGTGTATATGAAACCAGAAAAAGAGTAAGTATTCTGAAAGGGATGCTGCTTTTTATAATCAATTCCATAGGATTAACTATAATGCTGCTTATTCTGTTATATACCAGCTTTATTATGATCCATTAATTTCTTAAAGATTTACTTGTACGAAAGCTCGCAATAAGGTAATAGGCCACGAATACAGTAGAAAATTTAAGAAGCGAAGGGATCGCCAGTTCAAGGTTAAAGACAAAAAAGCCCACCAGGACCAATAGCCCCATCGCTACAAAAGATAAGCCCAGCTTCTGTGGCAGGGAAAACTGAGGTGTATCTAAATAATAAGCCAATCCCCAGGCAAAACCAAATGCGATTCCGTAATATAAATCCAGCCCCATATTTTGGCTGCTCAGAAAGAAATAATTAATAAGAAAACTAATAATTGTTCCCAATGCAAAATAAAGTAAGGCTCTTTTCATAATGATAAATTATGATACAAAAATATACAAATTAGTTATAATTTTCATGAAACAGGTTACCTCATCAGGAATCCGGAAATCGTACATCTATCCGCAACAACCTGATTTTACAAGATTTAGATACCGCATCATTCTTCTTATATTTTATTATATTTGGAAGTTCAGAAATATTCTAAATCATTTATGGAAACCCAAAAATATACCCCTAAAAATAAGGTAAGAATTGTTACTGCTGCGTCTTTATTCGACGGACATGATGCGGCAATCAATATTATGCGTCGTGTGATACAGGGAACCGGATGTGAAGTCATTCACCTGGGACATGATAAATCGGCAGAAGAAGTTGTGAATACAGCGATACAGGAAGATGCCAATGCAATTGCCCTGACATCCTATCAGGGAGGGCATAATGAATATTTTAAATATATCTATGACCTTTTAAGAGAGAAGAATTCCCCACAGATCAAAATATTTGGCGGTGGCGGCGGAGTGATCTTACCGGAAGAGATCAAGGACCTGATGTCTTATGGAATAGACAGGATTTATTCTCCTGATGACGGCCGTGAGCTGGGACTTCAGGGAATGATCGATGACCTGGTTCAGAAATCGGATTTTGCAACCGGAAAAGAGGTAACAGCTAAAGATTTAGATTCCATTGATTTTGCCAATCCTACCAGCATCGCACAAATTATTTCTGCCGTAGAAAACTTCTCGGAAGAAAAACCCGAACTAGTAAACACCATCAATGAAAAGTCAAAAGATATAACGATCCCTATTATCGGGATTACAGGAACGGGAGGAGCAGGAAAATCTTCCTTAACGGATGAGCTCGTAAGACGTTTTTTACGTTCCAATCCTGATAAAAAAATTGCTATTATCTCCGTGGACCCTTCCAAGAAAAAAACAGGAGGAGCACTTTTGGGGGACAGGATCCGTATGAATGCGATCAATGACTCAAGAGTATATATGCGTTCAATGGCAACGAGGGAAAATAATGTTTCCGTATCACCGTTCATTCATTCAGCATTAAATATATTGAAGCTGGCGCATCCGGATGTGATCATTTTAGAAACATCAGGGATCGGACAGTCCGGATCTGAAGTTTCGGATTTTGCTGATATTTCAATGTATGTAATGACTCCGGAATACGGGGCGTCTACTCAGCTTGAAAAGATCGACATGTTGGATTACGCCGATTTAATAGCTTTAAACAAATCGGACAAACGTGGAGCTTTAGATGCGCTTCAGGCGGTAAGAAAACAATTCCAGAGAAATCATCAGCTATGGGAAAACCCATTGGAAGATATGCCTGTGTATGCTACCAAAGCCTCCCAGTTTAATGATCACGGAACGACAGAGCTGTATAACAGGCTCATTTCCAAAGTGAATGAAAAGTTTACCGATTCAGGTCTAAAAACTTTCATAGAACAGGAAATAACGGACGAGGTAACCATTATTCCTCCCAAAAGAGTCCGTTACCTTTCCGAAATTGTAGAAAACAACAAACAATATGACGCTGCTATTGAGAAGCAGGCTGAATTTGCCCGCAAGATGTATCATATTGAAGGTGTAAAAGATATTATCAGTAATGAAGCTTTAGAAGCCGAGTACCAAAAAGCTGAGAAAGAGCTCCAACAGGAAAATATAGATTTTCTGGCCAACTGGAAAAAGACCAAGGAAGCTTTTCATGCGGAATTTTATTCTTATTTCGTTCGCGGAAAAGAAATTAAGGTGGAAACCTCCACGGAATCTTTATCTCATTTAAGGATTCCAAAAATTGCTCTTCCAAAATACAACGACTGGGGAGATCTGATCAAATGGAAAGGCCAGGAAAACCTTCCGGGAAGCTTCCCTTACACAGCCGGAATTTATCCGTTCAAAAGAACCGGTGAAGATCCGACAAGAATGTTCGCAGGAGAAGGAGGTCCGGAAAGAACCAACCGAAGATTCCATTATGTATCTGCTGAAATGCCGGCAAAACGTTTGTCCACTGCTTTCGACTCCGTTACGCTATACGGACAAGACCCTGCCCTACCGCCGGATATTTATGGTAAAATCGGAAATGCGGGAGTTTCTATTGCCACCCTGGATGATGCCAAAAAGCTTTATTCCGGATTTGATCTGGTGAATGCCCTGACTTCCGTTTCCATGACCATCAACGGACCTGCTCCGATGCTGCTGGCTTTCTTCATGAATGCGGCCATCGATCAGAATGTTGAAAAATATATTATTGAAAATGGTTTGGAATCAAAAGTGGAAGAGGTCTTAAAAGCAAAATTTGATGATAAAGGCTTAGCCCGTCCAAAATATAACGGAGAACTTCCTCCGTCCAACAATGGCTTAGGATTACAGTTACTGGGAATTACCGGAGATGAAGTGATCCCTGCGGATGCCTATGCAGAAATTAAAGCTAAAACCATAGCAACGGTCCGTGGTACCGTCCAGGCCGACATCTTAAAAGAAGACCAGGCACAGAATACCTGTATCTTCTCTACGGAATTTGCATTGCGTTTAATGGGAGATGTTCAGGAATATTTTATTAAAGAAAAAGTAAGAAACTTCTATTCCGTTTCCATTTCCGGGTATCATATCGCCGAAGCCGGAGCAAACCCTATTTCCCAATTGGCATTTACCCTTGCCAATGGATTTACGTATGTAGAATATTACCTAAGCAGGGGAATGGATATCAATGACTTTGCTCCGAATCTGTCCTTCTTCTTCTCCAACGGTATCGACCCTGAATATGCAGTTATAGGCCGTGTGGCAAGAAGAATCTGGGCCAAAGCCATGAAACTGAAATACGGAGCAGATGAAAGAAGCCAGATGCTTAAATATCATATTCAGACTTCAGGACGTTCTTTACACGCTCAGGAAATTGATTTTAATGATATCAGAACCACTCTTCAGGCATTGTATGCTATTTATGACAACTGTAACTCACTCCATACGAATGCTTATGATGAAGCGATCACCACGCCTACGGAACAGTCTGTGAGAAGAGCAATGGCCATTCAGCTGATCATCAACAAAGAACTGGGACTGGCCAAAAATGAAAACCCGCTTCAGGGTTCATTCATCATTGAGGAACTTACCGACCTGGTAGAAGAGGCCGTGTATAATGAGTTTGACAGAATCACGGAAAGAGGCGGCGTACTGGGTGCTATGGAAACCATGTACCAGCGTTCAAAAATCCAGGAAGAATCCATGCACTACGAATGGCTGAAACATACGGGTGAATATCCCATCATCGGGGTAAATACTTTCCTTGGAAAAGATGGTTCTCCAACTGTACTTCCGGGTGAAGTGATCCGTTCAACAGAAGAGGAAAAGCAGGCTCAGATCGAATCTCTTCATAATTTCCAGAAAGCTAATGAAGGAAAATCTGAAGATGCCCTTAAAAAATTGCAGCATGCAGCCATCAACCAACAGAATTTATTTGAAGTAATGATGGATGCGGTGAAATACTGCTCTCTTGGGCAGATCACCAATGCTTTGTTTGAAGTGGGGGGAAAGTACAGAAGGAATATGTAATAAGATCAGATCTATATTAATAGTGACCTCAGCTAATTGAGGTCACTTTTTTTATCCCCTATTTTAATAAGAAAATTAAATTTAACTATAAACATTGAATTATTTTTATTTATTTTCGCTTTTTTAATCAACTCAAATTAATGAACACAAAAAGCGTTTATCAAAAATTAATTTAACCATTTTTATTTTTATAGCAGCAGTCCTATATTCACAAAAAAGAACGGAAGACTTTTCTATAAGCTTTCCCGAATCCAAGGCAAGTAAAAGTTATTACAAAACAATCAAGCTAATAGACAGCAGAATTGACACTACTTCTTTAGGAATTGTTCAAAAAGGGGCCTTTAATGCAAAAGCCAAAGTAATTCCCTCTTCAAACCTATCCGAACAGTTTCAGACTCTTCTGAATCATATTAATGGTGAAAATGCTGAAGACGGAACTCTTGTCCTGTATCTGAAGCAACTGTCGTTTGCAGAAGTTACCGGGGCATTTAGCGAGCATGGATATTGCTATTTCCAGGCTTTTCTTTTTTCCAAAAATGAGGACGGCACTTACTCCTATCTGGATAAAATAGATTCTGTGATTGACCATTCTTCCCTGGATGTAACGAAAGCCACGATGAGAAAAGGGAGTGAAATGGTGAGTAACTTCATCAGTAAAAATATAGCTCATAAAGGGCCTCAAACGGATCATTATACCTTTACCGATCTTAAAAATTATGACGATATTGAAAAACAGAAAATCAACCTTTATACATTCTCAGAACTGAAAGACGGGGTATATAACAGCTATGAATCTTTTAAAAACCAGGAGCCGGATCAGCCACTAGCAAATATTAAATTTTATGATAAGCTAAACAGCAAGGTGACCAGGATCTATGAAAATGTAGATGGAAAAGAAAAAGAAATAAAAAAAGGAGACAGGTATGCTATTATCCATCAGGGCATTCCTTATTTCTATGTGTCTTTAGATAATGTATTTTCCAAAGCCGAGAAGAGAGAGGGAGATTTTTATTTTGTGGGTAAGAATAAAACTACCGCCAAAACAGGAGATGTAATTATGGCTTCTGCATTTTTTGGAATAATAGGAGGATTAATTGCTTCAGGGCCTGCCTCTGTCCCTTTTGAAATGAAAATTGACTATTTAAACGGAGGTTTCATTCCTATTAAGGAAGTTAAAAAATAAAGTAGATCTCTACCATCAAAAAAGGACTGATAATAATATCAGTCCTTTTTATTAACAGCTTTGTGAGCTTTATTTCTTATTAAAATCCCCTGCAAAAACAGAGATCAGGTTATTTTCGGAAAGGTATTTTTTCAAAGCACCGTTTACTTCAGAAAGGGTAAGGTTCTGAATCTTTTTGTTCTGCTCATCAAATTTTTCCAGTGGTACACCTAAAAGAAGCTGATTATTTACCAGGTTAACAAGCATATTATCCATTCCTAAACTTGTCGTTCTCTGGTTAGCATAGCTCTTCTTATTGGAATCCAGTTCTTCCTGTGTAAATCCGGAAGCTAAAGCTTTTCTTACTTCTTCTTTAATAGCTGCTTCTACGGCATCCCTTTTAGTCGGGTTGAGATACGCATAATAGTTCCATGATGCTACATCATTGGTAACAGGAACATTTAAATAGGAACCCACTCCATAGGAAATTCCATCTTTTTCACGCAACCTCATCGGTAGTCTTGCAGAAAGGAAACCTCCGCTTCCCAATATTTCATTTGCCATTACCAATGCCGGATAATCCGGGTTGTCCTGTGACATTTTAAAGCTTGAAGTTCCCAATGCCACAGCATTTTCCTTATCCGGAGTAATTATATTCTTATCCAGCTTTTTAGTTTCAAAGAAGGTAGGCTTTACTTCTACGAATTTTGATTTGGCCGTAAATGTTCCAAATGTTTTTTCCAGCTGGGCCTCGGCCAGTTTCGGATCAAGATCACTGATCAGTGTTCCTGCCGCATCCGATACTCCCATGATATTTTTATAGAAGTCCAGCACCTGGGCTTTGGTTACTTTCTTATTGTCATCAATCTGCTCCTGCAAAGAGGGCACATAGAAAATACTTGATTTCGGATATGGAGATGCTAACCTTTGCAATTCATTATTGGCAATAGCGTTCGGATCTTTAAGCTGTCCTTCCAGCCATGTATTGGTTTCAGTTACCGTTTTCGCCAACTCATTATCCGGGAAGATTGAGTTGGTCAGCATATCCTGCAAAATAGACATTACATCAGGATAATACTGCTTATAGGTAGTCAGGTTTACGATCAGGTTCTGCCCGTAGACATAGATATTTACAGAAGATTTCATTCTGTCCAGCTCATCCTGGATCTGCTCTTTTGTTCTTGTGGTGGTCCCTGATTTCAATAAAGCAGCGGTAATGCTTCCGATGGCATTTTTCCCCTGAAGGTCTTTTTCATTTCCGATTCTGAAACGGAATGCTCCCTGTACTTTTCCTCCTTTAAGCTCTTTATGAATAAGGCCGTACTTCATCCCATTGGAAAGTTTTCCTTCTTTAAGGTTTTTCTTAATATTGGCTATAGAAGCTTCAAAAGGAGCCGGTTCTTTTTCCAACGCTTTACCCTGATATCCTTTTACGAGATCAGCAATCTGATTATCCCTGAATTCTGCTGGGAAAACCCTTTCTTCATTGGCGGCAGGGCGGAAAACCCCTACGGTACGGTTGTTATTTTTAAAATATTTTTGAGCTACTCTGTTTATATCTGCCAGTGTCAGTTTCTCAACGTTATCACGGTAGATAAATCCTAATTTATAGTTTCCTGCTCCGATGATCTCGGTAAGACCTATTGCATAATTAATCGTATTATTTTTTTCGTTTTCAATATCCTTAATTAATTTTGCCTTTGCTCTTTTAAGATCTTCTTCGGTGTATTTAAGAGTGGCCACCTTATCCAATTCCGATTTTACAGACCTTGTAGCTTCATCGAGGTTTTTATCTTTGGGTACGTCAAAATTGAAATAGACCATTCCCGGATCTCTTACTACAGGGCTGAACGTCCATACGGATGAGATTTTTTGGGTTTCCACCAGGCTTTTGTATAAATATCCGGAAGGATCTGCCGTAAGGATTTCGTAAAGAGCTCCTAATGCAGCGTAATCTTTATCTGCAAACGCCGATGTATGGTAGCCTACCGCAATAATCTGTTGGTCATTATTTCTTTTTATTTCAAAATATTTTTCTCCGTTTTGAGCAGGTTCCACGGTATATGTACCTCCCAGCTCACGGTTGGGCTTAGGGAGTGCTGCAAAATAGTCCGAGATATATTGAAGTGCATTCTTTTCATCGAATTTTCCGGCAACAATCAGGGTTGCATTATCCGGCTGATAATATTTTTCATAAAATTTCCGTAAGACCGGAGCTTTTACCCGTTCAATATCTTCTTTACTTCCGATGGTGCTGTTTCCGTAATTGTGCCAGGTATAGGCATTTGAGAATACATTCTGCATCATTACCCTTGTAGGGTTATTCTCCCCGATTTCAAATTCATTTCGAACCACAGAAAATTCTTTATCCAGATCGGACTGGAGGATAGTGGCATTCAGCATTCTGTCTGCTTCCATCTGAAGAGACCATTTCAGGTTTTCATCGCTGGACGGGAAGATTTCATAATAGTTGGTTCTGTCATACCAGGTTGTTCCGTTGGCACGACCTCCTTTATCAGAAAGCTGTTTCTTGATGTCGCCCATATTTTTGGTGCTTTTAAACAACATGTGCTCCAGCAGGTGGGCCATTCCTTTTTCGCCGTAGCCTTCGTCTTTTGAGCCTACATTATAAACAATATTTACCACCATATTGCTCTGAGACTGGTCCGGAATCAGAAGTACCTTCATTCCATTATTCAAGGAGTATTCTTTTACCCCTTCGACATTACTCACAAATTTCGGGGCGTCCCCTTTTTGTGAAAAAACAGGATTTGAAATTCCTGCAAATAATAGGACTGCCGTCCCCAATAATAAGTTTTTCATCTTAATATATTATAGTTTAGTTAATGTCAAATTTCAAAAAATCTCCTGTTTCCGCATTTATATAAGACAATCTCACGGTACAAAATGTTACAAACAATTTAATATTAAATTTGCAGATTATAAAATTTTAACTCAAATTCATTTTTCAATGAAACCAAAGGCTGTATTTAACTGGAGTAGCGGAAAGGATTCTGCTTTAGCATTATATGCTATTCAGAAAGAAAATAATGTTAAAGTAACTTCACTGCTTACCAGTATCAACACCGAATACCAAAGGGTTTCCATGCATGGTGTGCCTATAAGTCTTTTGGAGCAGCAAGCTAAAAGCTTAGACCTGCCTCTGATAAAAATGGAGATCCCCAAAGAGCCGACTATGGAAGAATATCAAAAGATCATGGCGGAAACTATGAATAGACTGCAATCTCAGGGTATTACCCATTCTGTGTTCGGAGATATTTTCCTTGAAGACCTGCGGAACTACCGGGAGGAGCAATTGAAATCCATAGGAATGAAAGCTGTGTTTCCTTTATGGAAGAAAAATACGTTGGAACTTATTTATGAATTTATTGATCTCGGTTTTAAAACTATCGTAAGCTGCGTGAACGAAACTTATCTTGACAAAAGCTTCGCAGGAAGAGTCATTGATGAAAACTTCATAAAAGATCTCCCGGAGAATGTTGATCCGTGTGGAGAAAACGGGGAGTTTCATACCTTCACTTTTGACGGACCTATTTTTAATTTTCCTATTGAATTTGAAGTGGGAGAAATTGTAAAAAAGACTTATCCAAGACCCAAAGAATCCGAAGATAAGCATGATGGGGATTATGTTTTCTGGTTTTGTGATCTAGTCCCGAAAATTCAGGCTCATACTTGAGACGGGGAAGTTTATATGATCCAATAGAATAACTTTTACTAAAAGCTTAGTTTTACTAACTCACGGGATTTTCTTACTTTTATGCAAAATACACACTGTGATCAAAAAAACAACATTTATTTTAATATTGTTCTGTTCTTTTCTGTTTATATTTTCCTGTAAAACAACGGTTGAAAATACAGAAGACAGAAATGCCATTATTGATAGCACCATCACTAATTTCAAAAAAAAATTACTTTCCCAGCAAGCGGACTCCGTTTTTGAGAAATATCATTTCAACGGAAGTATTGCCATTTTTAAAGACTCCACAGAACTGTACAGAAAGGATGCAGGATATTCCGATTTTAAAAGTAAGACGCCCATAGATGCCCATACTGTATTTGCTATCGGTTCTTTAAGCAAACAATTTACCGCAGTTTTAATCCTTCTCCAGATGGAACAGGGAAAACTGTCTCTGGAAGATAAAGTTTCTCAATACTTACCGGATTTTCAGACTGCCGAATACAAGAATATTACGATTCATCAGCTCCTCAACCACACTTCAGGATTAAATACCTTGGGGGCTAGGCTGATGTTTAAAAGCGGTTCGGACTTCTTTTATTCCAATGACGGCTACAATTCTTTGGGAAAAATTATTGAAAAAGTTTCCGGTAAATCTTATAGTGATAACGTGAGTGAACTATTTTTAAAAGCGGGAATGAGTAATAGCTCCACCGGCGAAACTTTTAATGGGAATAACTTTGCGGGTGCTTACCTGGGAAATACCAACGTCCATGAAAAAATAGCCAATATGCCTAAAAGGCTTGGAGATAAAAATATAGGTATCCCTGCCGGAGGAATACTTTCTACTATTGATGACCTGCACCATTGGAATACTTCGCTTTATAACAATAAGATTATAAAGCCTGAAACTCTTCATCAGTTCATTACCAAAAGTTCGGAAAGAAACCATCCTGTCTTTGGAAAAATGGGTTATGGTTACGGAATTATGCTTAACCTCGGTCAGCCAACCACCTATTTCCACAGTGGCTATATAAAGGGATCTCCATCTTTAATCCTTTATTACCCTAACACAAAAACAACTGCCATTATCCTGTCCAATATAGCGGATGAGAACAAGGGACTGAAAGCTGTTTTCAAACCCCATATTGAAATTAAAAAGATGGTGGAAGCCATAGATCCCGTCGCTACTGAACTAAGAAAAGAAATGATCAAAGAACAGATTGCAAATTAGAACTAAACTATTAGTTGGGTAAGAAATAATGTAGGTTTAATAAGTAATTTCAAAAAGTCTTATCTTTGACCTGATGATTCCAGAAAAAATAATTTTAGGCATAGATCCGGGTACCGCTATCATGGGATTCGGGATTATCTCTGTTAAAAAGGGAAAAATGGAATTGGTTTCCATTCATGAACTGATTCTGAAAAAATATCCTAATCATGAAACTAAGCTTAAATATATATTTGAAAGGACCTTATCATTGATTGATGAATTTCATCCCGATGAAGTAGCATTAGAAGCTCCCTTCTATGGAAAAAACGTACAAAGTATGCTGAAGCTTGGACGTGCCCAGGGAGTAGCCATGGCAGCAAGCTTATACCGCAATATCCCTATCACCGAATACTCTCCTAAAAAAATTAAAATGGCGATCACAGGGAATGGAAATGCCAGTAAGGAGCAGGTTGCCGGAATGCTTCAAAATTTATTAAAGCTAAAGGAGTTTCCCACCAAATACCTGGATGCGTCAGATGGCCTGGCAGTAGCGGTATGTCATCATTTTAATTCTGGGACTATTTCTGATCAAAAATCTTATACAGGATGGGAAAGTTTTTTAAAGCAAAATCCTGACCGCTTAAAATAGATCTACTGTCTTTCATAAACATCCCGGATGTTTCTAATTTTTCCCTGTAAAATATCTGTATATTCTATAAAAAAGCTATTCGGGTTTACAACCTGATATCTTTCCAATCTTTTTAGGTCCCCTTCCATATAGGAAATGGTATTGTTTTCTACCGTAACGGGAAATCTGCGTGAAGAGCTTGTTATAGAGCAGTCTTTTCCTGTTGTAAAGTTTTTGGTTAAAAAGAACTGATCCTGATCTTTTTCAAAACGCCATGTATATTTTTTTGTACATTCATGAAGCGGATAAATCTTACGTTCTTCTCCTTCTTCGTAGTTTTTTTCTACAAATTTCCACGTTCCCAAAAAATAGTCAGCAACATTTTTATATTTCTGAATTTTCAGATCTTCTTTTTTCTGTGCCTGGCAACTGAACAGAAACAGCAATATTAAATATATTATCTTATTCATAAAAGAGTAAAAAAAAGAGCTCTGAAAACAGAGCCCTTATTATAATTAATTATTTAAAAATTTCGTTGAACTCGTTTTTTCATTATTGGAATAATTTAAAATATAAGTTCCTTTAGGAAGTTTAGCCTGAATTTGAATTTCATTAGTTTTTGCGTTACCTCTTTGAATAAGCTTACCGCTCATGTCATATATCTGGTAATCTCCAAATTTTTCCGTTTTACCTCCTGCTAATTTTAAAAGGTTTTCTTCTTTTACATAAACTACCTTATTTTCCGCAGTATTTGCCGTTTCTATTGTTCCTAATGTAGAATTGATTCTCACTGCATAGTCTTCCATCTGTCCATATTGCAACTGTGAACATGCGGTATAATCAGGAAGCGTTACCCCGTTATAGGTAGCTGCATCTACGGCCACTCTCATTCTGAGATAGGTATTTTTCACTGCACTGGCCGGAGGTGTAATATTTTTAAGGGTAGTTCGGGCAGTGGCAGAATTTACAGTAGATGATGTACTGTTGAGAACCAGTTCACCGCTTTCGAAAGAACCGTTATTATTATAATCTATCCATACTTTTATTTTAAATTTTTCGGCTTGTGGAAATCCATTGATGTAGCTGACCCTTAGCTGAGTACTCGTATTCGATGGAATATCTGTGTAATAAGCCGGTCTGATACAGGAAGCAGTTGAATAATCCGCATAGAATAACGGAGCTGGTTCATCAGAATCATACCCTGTTGTCATACTGTTAATATCACCAAATATCACTTTGTAAGGACCGACTTGGTAATTATTATTAGCAGGATGGGCGGTACCTGCAGGATTACATTGTGCGGCTGTAATGGAAACCGGAGAGGTTACGACTACTGACAGATCTTTTGCGGCTAAAGAATTAAGAAGGTTTTTTCGATTTTGCATCATTAACAATACCGCTCTGGTACGCTGTCCTTCCGTAAATTTCCTTACCTCATTGGTATAATTCATGATGTTGTATTGTGTCCCATCGTAGTTTTGTCCTGTACATGGATCAATAGCACTATTATTAGGAACCGGCACACCAAACATACTTTTGGATGGTGATGTGTCGCAAATACGGTCCCCATCAACAGTACAATCATTGTTAACCGGACATGAGGTCTGGTCTAAATAGTCTACTCCTTCAAAGGTATGATATAATCCGAAAGCATGTCCCAGTTCATGGGTAAGCGTAGTATCATTCTGATTTTTAATTGTAGCCACTTTCATAAAACTTTCATAGTCCATGTCGTGTGTTTCAGGAAAGGTAGCATATCCCATTAATCCATCCGGTAACTGCTGCTGTCCGTTAAATCCTATTACTAGATAGATATTAAAATAAGAGTTCTCCGGCCAGTGGGGCGCCAATGTTTTAATATCATCGTCAGGAACACCGTTTCCCGTATTTTCACTGGCTACTCCGTGGGTATCATAAAGAGGAAGAGTACTGCCATTGTATCTTACAATACCCGTAGTAGCGGTACAGGTGGGAGACCTTTTGGCCAATACCAACTTGAACGGTATTACTGTACCTCCATCCGGTCCCGGACCTTCGGGATAAAAGCCATTTCCATAGGTAGTAGCATACATTTTATTGGCTCTGTCTATCCAGTCTTTGATTTCCTGATCAGTTACAGCCAAATTCGCATTAGCAGGGGCCTGAGATTCTATTACATGCACAACCACGGGGATCTCATAAATTTGTCCGGTGTACAAGGCATTCGTAGTAGTAGCTCCTACTTTATTCAGATAAGATTTCTGATTAACATTTCGAAGCTTCGCTTCAGATTCTTCCCTTCTTTTTTTCAGTTCAGGGTACTTTCTGTCTAGCATCTGCATTTTACTGTCAAAACCACAGTAAGGATGCGAGCTTTGGGAATAGATATTCATAACGCTGAATAGCGCTAAGAATGTAAAGATTGTTTTCATACATTTTATATTTTTTATAGTAAAAGTAAATGTATAATTTTTTTTATTAAATTAGAATTAATATTCGTTAAAAAAAATCATCAAAAATGACACTTTCCTAAATTTCGATCAAGAATGAAGTTATTAAATCCGTATAGCAACATACTTGGTAAAACATAATACCATTTTTAACATTGGTATGATTTTTAATATTACCTTTGTATAAAATTTTCTATCATGAAAAAAAAGCAACCAACTATAAATCAAACAGATCATTCTATGAATTGGTTTCAGTATTTCCTGATGATATGCTCCGGAGCAAACATTCATATTTTACGGAAAACACCCAGTGAATGGAATAAGTTCGCAGGAATTGGGGGAATTGTTCTTTTCACCGCTATCTTTGCTACACTTTCCGCAGGGTATGCGATGTACACCGTATTTGACAATATCATTACCTCTATTGGCTTTGGAATTTTATGGGGATTAATGATCTTTAACCTCGACCGCTATATCGTTTCTTCCATAAAGAAAACAGGTGTTTGGTGGAACCAGATATTAATGGCTATCCCCAGATTGATCTTAGCTACTTTTTTAGGAATTATCATTTCAAAACCGCTGGAGCTTAAAATCTTTGAAAAAGAAGTTAATAAGCAGCTTAATACCATTATCCAGAGAAATAAGACCCAGCTTCAGGGAGAAATGAACGGCAGAATTCTGCAGCAAACCAAACCTTTTGAAACCGAAAAGCAGCAGATTACCGATAAGATAGCCCAATACCAAAAATCATATGATTCCGCTTCGGTAGAACTGGAAAAGGAAATACTGGGTAAACAGTCCGGGTTAACCAGCGGAAAAGAAGGATTCGGTCCAAATGCCAAACGTAAGCAGCAATTAAAAGAACAAAGAAGACAGGACCTGGAAAACTACCAGAAACAAGTATCTACAAGGCTGGAGTATCTTGATAAGGAAATATCAAAAGTATATACGAACCTGGAAACGGAAAGAAAATCTACAGAAACTTTCGAAGACCGTTTTAATGGTTTTGCAGCAAGACTTCAGGCTTTGGATGAGCTGGGAAAAAATTCTGCTATAATAGGATTGGCCGCAACATTTATTATGGGATTATTTATCTGTCTGGAAATTTCCCCTGTGCTGGTAAAGCTGATCTCGTCGGTAGGCCCCTATGACCATCTGCTGGAAAAGACTGAAAATGATTTCCGATTATATTCCAAGGAAAAGATTGAAAAGGGCAATGCACTGACCGATTACCGGATTGATGATTTTAAAGAAAACCTGAATAAATAATTAATAAAATACCTTCGTAACAGAAGGTATTTTTCTTTAGGAATGTTTTTTGCAGAAGTTTAGTATGCCTTCTTCAGTAGTCAATAATTATATTTATTTTCCTGAGACTGAAACACTTCGTATTATTTATCAGTCCGGTGCAGTGTATGATTATTTTAAAGTCTCTGCGGATGTAGTCAGTAAATTTAAAGCGGCAAAATCAAAAGGTAAATTTCTAAACAGTATTATTAAACCTTCTTTTAAGTTTAATAAAGTAAAATAAAAAAACCTCCTTTTTCAGGAGGTTTCTTATTAACAATAATAAATACTCTATTTTATAATCAGCTTAGACGTTTTAGTTTTATTGTCACCGGAGATCTGTACCATATAAACACCTTTTGCGAGGTTTTCACTGATCGTGAAAGTTCCTTTGCTTTCTTCTTTTAAAGATGGAGTAGCAATTAATCTTCCTGACATATCAGAAATTACCACCTTAAGGTTCTTCGCATTTTTAGCTTGGATATATATTTTATCTCCTGTCAGGCTTGGATTAGGGTAAATGGTCCAATCGTCACTATCCGCCTTTATTTCGGTCGTAGCAAGGGAACTTACTAAGGTCACAGAATAATCTTCAACCTGTCCGTATCCTAACTGTCCGCAAGCAGCAAATGAACTAGGGCTGATAATATCTGCCAACACTCTCATACGAAGCGGTGTATTCATCACTGCTGTTGAAGGTGGCGTAAATGTTCCTGTAAACGTACCGTACCCATTCGGATCTGTCGCTACGTTATTTCCGGAACCTACTAATTCTGAAGCTTCAAAAGCTCCGTTATTATTGTAGTCTATCCAAACTCTGATCGACTGGCTTACTGAAGTAGCCTGAAGAAACCCTACCTGGATAGTCTGCGGCTGATTTACGGTCAACTGGGTATGTGATGCGGTATGGCAAGCCTTAGCTGTATAATCCACATAATATTCAGGAGCACCCGGCCATGTAGCTGCGGAAGAATTATCAATCTGTCCCAATTTAACAAAAGTAGGACCTGCCAGATAAGCTGAAGTGGTACTCGGGTTACTCACTCCTGTAGGATTACATGTCGCCGCAATAGGTGCTGTGCTTACCGGAGTCGCCGGAAGGGCAGTAGCTGCGGTAGATGTAGTAAGACTGCTTCTTATCAGCATAAATAGATCCTGAATTCTATCTCCCTGACCTGCAGTAAATTTCTGGGCCACAGAGTTGGAATAATTCATCATATTGTATTGTACTCCCTGGTAATTAACCCCTGTACACGGATTAAGGTGTGAATTGGTAGGAACCGGCCATAGGGTATAACCACTTCCCGCTCTTTCCGTATCACATACCATGTCGTCGTCATCTTCACATACTCCGGTAGTAGGAGGACAGAAATCCACATCACCCGGCTGTGCTGCATAGTTACCATCCTGGAAGGTATGATATAGCCCCATAGCATGTCCGAACTCATGGGCCAGTGTAGTATCATGCGCATTGGTAACAACGCCTGATTTCATAAAGGACTCATAGTTCACATCCAGGTTATTCGGAAATGCGGCCCATCCCATTAATCCGGCATTAGGAGTTGTGTCTCCATCAAACATACTTACTATATAAATATTAAAGTAGGCAGTTTCCGGCCAGTGAGGTGCAATAGATTTTACCTGTGTGGTAGTAGCTCCGGCGTTGGTTTGCTGTCTTACCCCGCTTGTATTATAATTGGGTAAGCTTCCTCCGTCATATCTTACGATCCCGGTTGTAGGGTTACAGTTAGGATCTCTTTTTGCCAGAACTAATTTAATAGGAAACGCTTCCGATGTTCCAAAATCTGTCGGAGTAGTAGGCCATGCATACGTACCTGCATACATTTGGTTGGCTCTTTCAAGCCATGCCTGAATCTGTGCATCGGTTTTATTATAGGTACTTCCTACAGCGGCTCCTGTCGGATAAATGACATGGACCACAACGGGGATTTCATAAATACCGTTTACCGCTTTATTATAAACGGAAGCTGCCCCATTTTTCTTCTGAGCACCAATCTGGTGAACGATTTTATCAAAAGCAGATCTTAATCCGGGATTAAGCCTGTCCTGCATTTTCAATGTTTCATCAAAGCCGCATACTTTATGCTGTGCCGATAGTGACCATGAAAACATCGCCAACCCACAAAGGAAAATTTTTCTCATTTTTATTTATTTAAAGTTTTTTGCTTTTTAGTTTTTTTTCTTATTTGTGTTGAAATACCCTCATAAGTCGGAATAAAAATAGGATTGTTACAACAATATTTATTACTATTCAAAATATTTTTAACTATAATGATAAAATATACACCTAAGTATAATCAAACTATTGAAAACTATTAAAAACTATTTATAACTAAAAAAATAAGCCCGGAAATTTTCCGGGCTTATTTATCATTTTTATTCTTTTAAGGACTATTGATTTCTTTTAGACCACTCTTCCAGATCTCCTGGTATGGATCTCTCCGGGTCTTCAGAAATAATAAGTGCTTTACCTCCGTTTTTCCTAATCCCAACTTGAATAATGTTATCAGTAATATCAAATAAAAGAATGAAATTGGTATTTCCGCAATCATGAACTTTACATCCTGAAGCCTCAGCCGTATTTCCTACAACGCTGATAGGCTCTTCAACATTCCAGTTTTTCTTTAAGAAAACGTAATCGTCATTTCCAATTAGCTTAATAAGTCTCGCTTTTACTATTGGATTATCCAAGAGTTTGGATGCCTTAACAGTTTTTCCTTTATAGTTTTTAATGAAGGATAGTGGCTGTGGTTTAGCATTTACAATTTCAAGAGTCTCCTTACTATCTGTTACGGAATTCTGATTAGCTAACGCGAAATTTGCGCTTAAAGCAAGTGCAAAAGCACTATAAAATAATTTTTTCATAATTTTTTAATTCATCTTTGACATACTCTCCAAACGGTATGCCAAAGAAAATTATCAATCAGAACTCCTCAATTTCAGAAATAATATCAGAAGGAATAGTTAGGGGCTTCCTGGGTAATGATTACGTCATGAGGGTGGGATTCTTTCAATCCGCTTCCTGTAATCATAACCATTTTAGTATCTTTTTGTAAAGCTTCTATGTCTTTAGAACCACAATATCCCATTCCTGCTCTCAGCCCTCCTGTCAACTGGAATATTACATCTTCCAATTTCCCTTTGTGAGGAACTCTTCCTTCAATTCCTTCCGGAACGAATTTTTTGGCTTCACTTTGGAAATATCTTTCTTTACCTCCACGTTTCATTGCGGAAAGACTTCCCATTCCCTGATAGGATTTGAACTTTCTTCCCTGGAATATGATTTCTTCACCCGGAGCTTCATCTGTTCCTGCTAAAAGGGATCCCAGCATTACTGCTCCTGCCCCACTGGCGATTGCTTTTACGATATCTCCTGAAAGCTTAATTCCACCATCAGCTATTACTGTTACATTTTTGGACTTGGCATATTCGTATACGTTATAAATAGCTGACAGCTGAGGAACTCCTACCCCTGCCACTACTCTTGTAGTACATATGGAACCTGGCCCTACTCCTACTTTTAGAACATTTGCACCTGCTTTTATCAAATCTTTTGCTGCATCAGCGGTTACAATATTTCCACCTACAATATCCAGATCAGGATATGCTTTTCTGATTTCAGCAATTTTTTCCAGCACTCCTTTTGAATGTCCGTGTGCGGAATCAATGGCAACAATATCTACTCCCGCTTTTACCAATGCTGCGATACGGTCCATTGTATCTTCTCCCACTCCTACTCCGGCTCCTACAATAAGACGGCCGTTATCATCCTTATTGGCATTCGGGTATTCCAACTGATTATCGATATCCTTGATGGTGATTAATCCTACCAGTTTATTATCCTTATCTACGATCGGAAGTTTTTCAACTCGGTTTTTAAGAAGGATTTCTTTGGCTTTTTCCAGATTGGTATCTTTATCGGAAGTAATCAACCCTTCTTTTGTCATGATTTCCTCCACTTTCATATCAAGGTTTTCCTGATATTTTACATCCCTGTTGGTAATGATACCGATAAGTACATTATCAGCATTTACTACTGGAAGCCCGGAAATTTTATACTTGGCCATCATATCTTTGGCCTGACCTAATGTATGATCTTTTGAAAGGGTTACAGGATCGGAAATCATTCCGTTTTCAGAACGTTTTACGCGATTCACCTGAGCCGCCTGTTCTACAACAGGCATATTTTTGTGAATGAACCCCAAACCTCCGACACGGGCTAATGCAATAGCCAGATCTGCTTCTGTAACAGTATCCATCGCTGCCGAAACTATCGGAACATTAAGCGTAATTTTATCGGTAAGTCTTGATTTTAATGAAACCTGATTAGGTAATACTTCTGAATAAGAAGGGACTAGAAGAACGTCATCAAAAGTGATGGCTGTCTCTACAATTTTGTTATGAATAGACATCTTTCCTTTCTTTGCAAAATTAGGTTATTTTGATGAGATGTGAAAATTCTTTTTAATAGTTTAAATAAAAATTAATAATCCATTTTGTAAATCGAAAAAACCCGTTCCATATATGAACGGTTATCATAAAAAATTTAGTCAATATGAAAACAGCTATTTATCAGACGCTGAATTAATCATTTTCGAAATATCATCTGCGGTAAATTTTCCTCTTACATCTACAAAAACCAGATCTTTGTCGGAATTTACGGTAATCAACATATTTTTAATGGTTTCTCCTTTTTGCTTCACCCGCACATTTACATTATCCCCGTCATGTTTAATGGTAGCCCAGTCCTCATAATTGTTGTCATTTAAATATTGTGCATATTCTCTAAGCATTGCTTTATCTCCGTTTTCAACGGTTAAGACTTTAATTTTGGAGACCTTTTTTACAAGAGCCAGGATATCTTTGTCTTCTCCACTTTCTTTTAAAGCTTTTTTAATATAAGGCTTTGCTAAGATCATTGGAACATTAATACTTGTAAATTTAGCTCCGTTATAATCATGCCTGTTATCTGCAAAAAAATCAATATTGGGTTTTTCAGATACAATACATGACTGAAGCAGGAATAAGGCACACACCGTCAATAAAATTTTCTGTAAGGTTTTCATGGCTGAATTTTTTAGTTGATTTGCTTTAAGCTACCTCCTGACGTTTTGCTGATATTGGATTCAATCCGGGGATTTCCTTTATATCTGACAGACCCTCCTGATGATGCCTTTACATTAAGTGAGTCTGTTACATTAAGTGAAATATTAGATCCTGAGGTAACTTCTACCTGAGCATTCTTCAAAACCAGGTCTTCTGCTTTACACAACGCACCGCTGCTGATATCAAAAATCGCATTGTCTACCTGTCCAACTAACTTGGCATTCGAACCGCTGGAACTCTTTAGCATTAAATGAGTTGAGTTGAGAGTCGCATTCATATTAGCCCCAGAGCTTATTTTTATATTGGTTGCATTGGAGATGGCAAACTTACCGTTCAGATTGGCTCCGGAAGAAACTTCCATTTCCATGTTTTTTTCTTTCAGAGCGTTGACCACCGTGAAGTTGGCTCCGGAAGAGACTTTAATATTGTTCATTTCGGGAGAAGAAACATTTACACTTAAGTTCTTAAATTTTAAGTTTTTAACTCCTTTTGTATCAATATAAACTTTTAACACTCCGTTTTCCACCTTTGTAATAATATACTGCAGTTTATCTGCATCAGCCAGAACTTTTATATTGGTAGGATTTTCCTGCTTATAGATCAAGTTAACACCTGTGCTTACATGGATTCCTGTAAACTGTCCTACATTTCGGCTTTCTCCATTCAGGTAAGAAGTCGTATTTTCTGAGATCTTGGTGTTTCCTGAGGAATTATTTGTGAGACTTGCTGCTTTAGTTTCGCTGGCATTGATAATTTTATTAATATCATCTACAGAGAGCTTGCCGTCCAGCATTACCAGTACACTTTCTCCTCCTCCACTGTCTATGCTCAGCAAAAGATCGTCCAAAATTCCTTCTCTAGCTTCTGAGGAAAGGAACTTAATTTTACTTCCGCTGTTATTTACCGTCATTATTTCATTATAATTCAGGTTTTTCAGATAGGAAGAGATGTCTTTATTAATCTGAGAAAGATTGGCCTTTACTTTTCTTCCTTCCGAATTATCCGTTCCTTCCGGGTTTTCGGTAATCAGTACTTTTAATCCGTTAATCTTCGACAGCAAGGGTTTAATCTGATCAAGCTGAGAGTCTTCAATATTGAGACTGCTTAACATCCCAAACATAGGTTTGGCAATTTTTATAGAGGTAACACCTTCCACTTCCTGATACTTATCAAAAAGCTGGTCCAGTTTTTCTTTTTGCCCATATACATTAAAAAAATGGGAAAAAGCAAGTGCGAATATGATGAATATTTTTTTCATGGTTCTCTTAATTTTAATCTTATTTCAAGACTGATCAGTTCTTTATTTTAATCTACATTATCCATTACCTGGGCGGAGGTCATCCGTTCACTGGCATTTGCCAATACCTGAAATGAATATTTTGTTACATTGATTGCTTCTTCTACATTGTCAATTCTTTTTCCATTCACAATTACATAATTATCTTTATACCCTGTGGAATCTTTCTTTGACGGGATGTATTTCGGATAAACCTGATAGGTATTATCTACAAATTTGGGTTTCCTTTCTTTTTTAAGCCTCCCTCTTTTTGGTAAGATTTCGTCTAAAACATCTTTTTCCGCTATGGAATTTTCCTGGAAGACGGAATCTTTTTTAGCCCCGGAAATAGAATCATTATCATGGAGGGCAATCTGCTCCTGATGTTCATTATTTTCTTCCAGAAACCGGGATTTCTGCTTTTGAATTTCGTTTTCTACCAGACTGTCTTTTTCATTTACCGTGCTATGGGAATTATAATTGAACACAAATCCGATACTCAAAAGAATCACCACACCTGCTGCCATCCAAAACCATTTTGGAAAGGATGGTTTACTTTTCACCAAAGGTACAATGGGGGTTTCTTCTTCGGGTTCCGCTTTCTGCAGAAAGTCCTCAAAGTTCCAATTCATTTTTTCTTCCTTCATTTCCCGGAAGACTTCATCGTATTTATTTTGAAATTGATCGTTGTTCATAGCTCATCAATTGTGAGATTTGTTCTTTTACTTTTTGCCTGGCGCGCATCAGATTTACTCTTACTGCATTCTCTTCCATTTCAAGAATTTCTGAGATTTCCGAAACTTCATATTCTTCTACATCTTTCAGGTGAATCACCATTTTCTGTTTTTCAGGCAGCTGATTAATAAATTGCATAATATGCTCCTTCAGGTTGTTCACTTCGATACTATAAAGTTCGGACCGATGAATTTGCAAATCTGCAAACCCTCTTTTTACTTCCTGATGTTTAAGTCTGTTGAGACATTCATTTCTCACTGACTTCAATGCATAGGATTTTAAGTTTCCAAATTGCACCAGTTCTTCTCTCTTCTGCCAAAACTTCACCATAAGATCCTGTACTATATCTTCTGCTTCATCACTGCTTATGACAAATCTTCTCGCAAAACGATACATCTCATCTCTGAGAATAAACACCGTATCCTTGAAAATTTCCTGGGTCATAAGTTTTGTTTCTAAAGGTAAAACAATTAAAAACTAAATTCCATTACATCTAAAAATAAAAAAACTTCAAAAAAATTTGAAGTTTTTATTTTCTGCCTTCTCAAAAGGTATCAAAAATATATTTAAAAATTGCTTTATCTTCGTCTGTCAATGCAATTTTTCGCCTTGCCATTACTCTTTCCGCTACCTCATAGGCTTTATCCAGTTTAAATTTTTCATCTCCTTTAAACCCACCCCACGAAAAGTTTTCAATGAGATTAGGAGGAAAACCTTCTTTAAAAATATTGGATGCCACGCCTATTACCGTTCCGGTATTCAACTGGGTATTAATTGCTGTTTTGGAATGATCTCCCATAATAAGCCCTGCGAACTGAAGCCCTGTATCTTCAAAAGCTTTGGTTCTGTAATTCCAGAGTTTTACATGTCCGTAATTATTTTTAAGATTGGATGAGTTGGTATCCGCTCCCAGATTACACCATTCCCCAATTACAGAGTTCCCCACAAATCCGTCATGTCCTTTATTGGAATAGCCGAACATAATAATATTGCTTACTTCCCCTCCTACTTTGGAATGAGGTCCAATGGTTGTGGCGCCATAAATTTTGGCTCCCAGATTAAATTTAGAATCTTCACATAGAGCAATGGGACCTCTTAAGTTACAGCCTTCCATTACTTCTGCATTCTTTCCAATATAAATTTTTCCTGTTTTGGTATTTAATGTTGAGAATTCTACCTGTGCTCCTTCTTCTATAAACAGATCTTTCCTATCTCCCAATAGCCCGTTTGTTGAAGACAATTCCTGTGAAACTTTCCCCTGGGTTAGCAAGCTGAAATCAAAATCTATGGCTTCGTTATTATAAGTAAAAAGATCCGTTGGTTTTTTGAAGAACACCAGGTCTTCTTTGATATCCGTTATTTTTTCAATCTGATTAAGTGAAAAGCCTTTCATATTAATTTTGGCAGCTATCAGCTCATCATCGTATACCAAAGCTTCTCCCTGCTGTAATTCCCTGATCTGCCGAACCACACTTTCCGTAGGAAGAAAATTTGCCACCAAAAAGAGACTTTCTTTTTCTTCCGGTTTTTTAAATTTATCCTGTAAATAGTTTTCCGTGATATAGGAAACTTCAGAGGCTTCCAATAATTTCTGCCATCTTTCTGAAAAAGTAAGTATTCCGCATCGCATCTCTGCTATCGGACGGGTAAAGGTAAGTGGAAGAAAGTCTTCCCAATATTGTGCATCAGAAAATACAAGCTGCATGTTAATTCAATATTTAGATTCAAAGTTCTCACAAAAATACAATAAAAAAAGTCTTCCGGAAATTCCGAAAGACTTCAATATTTTTAATCTCAAAAAATTACTTAGCGAATTTTTTGTATTTGTTCATGAATTTATCTACTCTACCTGCTGTATCAACTAATTTTACTTTACCAGTGTAGAAAGGGTGAGAAGTAGAAGAAATTTCCATTTTGATTAATGGATATTCCTGACCTTCATATTCAATAGTGTCTTTTGTTTCTGCTGTAGATTTGCAAAGAAACACCTCGTCGTTACTCATATCTTTGAAAACAACAAGTCTATAATTTTCTGGGTGGATTCCGTTTTTCATAATACAATTTTAAAAAATTAAAGTTTTTTGCTTTCGAAATAGTAATGGATATTTCTCCGCTAATTTTAGGCTGCAAAAATACAATATTTTTTCTAATATCCAAATAGCAAACTCAATAATTTTCTGGGAATAAGAAATTTCAAGTATTTTCGTTACATTTGAAATCTATTAAAATTAATTTTAATGAAATTCAAATTAATACTTGCTTTTTCTTTCTGGCTCGTTCTGATGGCAGTGTCCTGTAATAAGGATGATATCACCTTTGATGCTCCTTCACAGGCGTTGAGACTTTCTAAAGACACGGTGTTTTGTGATACCGTTTATCACCAGGTACGTTCTGAAACTTATCTGGTAAAAGTATTCAATAATGAAGATAAAGATGTCCTTATTCCAAGCATCAGGCTGGAAAAAGGCGCAACCTCTCTTTATAAGATCAATGTAGACGGAAAAGCAGGATATAATTTTCAGAATGTCCCTTTAAGAAAAAAAGACAGCCTTTTTATTTTTATTGAAATTGCCCCTGAGGCAACAGGTCCTGAAGCCATTGCGGAAGATCGTATTCTCTTTAATACCGTAGCCGGCGAACAGCATGTAACCTTATTTTCTGTGGTTCAGGATGCTGAATTCTTTATTCAGACCCCTTCCAACCCGAATGTAATAAGCAGCAATACAACATGGACTAATGATAAGGCAAAGATAATATATGGAGATCTTACCGTTAATCCGAGCATTAAACTGGATATCCAGCCCGGCACTAAAGTTTATTTTCATAAAAACAGCGGAATGAAAGTTTCTTCCGGTGCTACCTTAAATATAAATGGAACCCTGGACAATGAAGTTATCCTGAGAGGTGACAGAAATGAAACTTATTATGATACTATTCCTAAGAACTGGAACTCCATAAGAATGGAAGCCAATTCCACTCTTACCATGAACCACGCAAGGCTGTTTGGCGGAACCAGAGGACTGGATATGAGACAAACCAATGCGACCATCACAAATTCCTTTATTCATACTTTCCAGGAATACGGAATATATTCTGTAAATTCTACCATCAATGCTAATAATTTAGTGATGAACAACAGCGGAGAATCGTGTATCGGGATTTTCAAAGGTGGGGTCTATAATTTTATCCATTCTACCATCGCCAATTATTCAAGACTTTTAGCATCTTATAACAGATACGGAATTTTTGCTACAAACGAATGGCAGAATGATTCCGGGCAGACGGAGCAGGGAGCATTACAGATCAACGTCCGAAACAGTATAGTCTATTCCGACAGGAATAATTCCGTTAACTTTGAGCAGACTCCGGGGCAGCTATTCAATTTCCAGTTCCAGAACTGCCTATTAAAATATTCGAGCACCTCGGAAGCCGGATTCTCTTTTGATAATAATGCCAATGTCATTCAAAGCAACAAAAATGAAGATCCTTTGTTTGTTAACTTTTATATAGCCAAAATGAACCTTAGGGTTCAGCAAAGCTCACCGGCCAGGAATAAAGGAGATGTATCGGTAGCCTCAGGCGTTCCCACCGATATCGTCAATGTGTCGAGAACTTCAAGTCCAACTTTAGGAGCCTATCAATAATGGAAATCACTCATCTTCAGCAACAGGTCGACGAATGGATAAAAACTGTCGGGGTCCGATATTTCAATGAATTAACCAATATGGCAATGCTGACGGAAGAAGTAGGTGAAGTAGCCAGGATCATCGCAAGAAGATATGGTGAACAAAGCGAGAAAGAAAGCGATAAGGATAAAGATCTCGGAGAAGAGCTGGCGGATGTTTTATTTGTTACTTTATGCTTAGCCAATCAAACGGGAGTGAACCTTCAGGATGCCTTCGACAGAAAGATGAAAATAAAAACTGAACGCGATAAAGACCGGCACCGGAATAACGAAAAATTAAAATAGATCCACTGAAATTTCAGATTTTAAGCCTTTTTAGAATCTGAAATTTTAATTACAGATCTAAAATCTTAGAAATAATGAAGCTAGAAAAATCTAAATTAATTGGAGACAAGACAATTCAGATCAGCGGTTCGAAAAGCATCTCGAATCGTTTGTTAATTTTGGGAAATCTGTTTAAAAATATAAAAATTACCAACCTTTCCAATTCTCAGGATACCCAGCTGCTCAAAAAAGCGCTGTCCGAAAATTCGGAAACGGTAGATATTCACCACGCAGGAACAGCCATGAGGTTCCTTACTTCCTATTATTCGATTATGGAAGGTAAGACCACTATTCTTACCGGGTCAAAAAGAATGAAAGAAAGACCTATTAAAAATCTGGTGAGTGCGTTGCAGGATCTGGGTGTTCCAATCGAATACCTGGAAAATGAAGGCTTTCCCCCATTAAAAATTACAGGAAAGAAAATCACCGCAACACAAGTGGATGTGCCTGCTGATATTTCCAGCCAGTTCATTACTTCTTTATTATTAATAGCCGGAAAATTGGATCAGGGATTAACAATTAACCTGATTGGAAAAATAACTTCCAGATCCTATATTGAAATGACACTGGATATCTTAACCCGATTTGGAATTGAAAATACCTTTGAAGGAAATACCATTACAGTTAAGAAATTCGATGAATCCACGGAAGCCAACTCTTTCGAGGTAGAAAGTGACTGGAGTTCTGCTTCCTACTTCTACTCTTTTTGTGCATTGGGAAGAGAAACCATTCATTTAAAAAGTTTCTTTAAAGCTTCCACCCAGGGAGATTCTGCCATTTCAAAAATCTATGAGAAATTTTTCGGGATAAAAACGATCTTCTCAGAAATTGACAATACCATCAGCTTACATCCTGATCCAACGTTTTCTTTTCCTGAAAAGATTATCTTGGATATGAACGATTGTCCCGATATTGCACAAACACTTTGTGTAACAGCTTCGGCATTGAAAATTCCTTTTGAGATTTCCGGATTGGGGACATTGAAAGTAAAAGAAACGGACCGCCTTTCCGCATTAAAAAATGAGCTTAAAAAATTCGGGACGGAAACTGAAATTACGGAGCTGAGTATTCAGTCCATCAGTTTTAACGAACCGGAAGAAAATATTTCTGTAAAAACATATCAGGATCACAGGATGGCGATGGCATTTGCTCCTTTCTGCCTTATGAAAGAATTTAATATTGAAGATGAGGATGTAGTTGAGAAATCTTATCCTATGTTCTGGAAAGACCTGAGTACTATTCTTGCAAAAAACTAATTTATGACCAATCAACAAGTTATCATTATAACAGGAACTTCTTCGGGGATCGGTTTTGTGCTGGCGGAATATTTCGGAAAAAAAGGACATAAGGTGTACGGGCTCAGCAGAAAACAAACTGAAAGTCCATATTTCAAATCCATTTCTACTGATATTACGGAGAATAATGCCGTTCAGAATGCCATTACAGAAGTACTGAAATCCGAAACCAGAATTGATATCCTTATTAATAATGCAGGAATGGGAATGGTAGGAGCTGTAGAAGATTCATCAAAGGAAGATATTCTAAAATTATTTAACCTGAATTTGGTAGGAGCTGTTCAGACCATGAGCGCCGTACTGCCTAAAATGCGTGAAAACCGGTTTGGAAAAATCATCAATATATCCAGCATAGGAAGTGAGATGGGCCTTCCTTTCAGAGGATTTTATTCGGCATCAAAGTCGGCCCTGGATAAGGTTACGGAAGCCATGCGCTATGAGGTTTATTCCTGGAATATTGACGTTTGTTCCCTTCATTTGGGAGACATTAAAACCAATATTGCTGAAAACCGTGTAAGAACGAAAGTATCTGAACCCTATCAAAATATCTTCAATAAAGTATATGCTTTGATGAACAGCCATGTAGATGAGGGTACCGAGCCCCTGGAAGTGGCAGAATATATTGAAACGCTTTTAAGCAAAAAGAAATGGAAAGCCCATTACTATTTTGGAAAGTTCGGGCAAAAAATAGGAGTTCCTCTGAAATGGATCCTTCCTCAGACAACCTATGAAAATTTAATGAAAAAATACAATAAGCTGGATTAGTTCTCAGTTATAAAGGAGTTTGAAACTGTTTTTAAAAATATTCTTTGCTTTATTCTGCGTTTTTGCACAGGCGCAGAAAAAGCAATATTGGCTTACCGATTCGGAAACTCACACTAAGAAAAAGGTCAAGGATTCCATTTCTGCCGTAAAGTTCCTGGATTCACTTGCTCAAAATAATTACTTTTTCACTCAATTAAAAGAAGTAAAAGTAAAAGGAGACAGTGTAGACATCATTTATGACAAAGGAAAAAACTACAACGAAACGTATGTAGATCTGTCAGATTCCCTGGTACAAAAGCTCAATACTAAAAAGGATTTTTTTACTAAAAATTTAGATTCCACCAAAAAGAGCATTAATAAAGTTTATATTAATGAAGGATATTCTTTTAGCAGGATTAAATCCAAATACAAGGGACAGAAAAACGGATATCCCGTCGTAGAACTGGATATTAATAAAAATGATAAAAGAACCATCGACGGATTTGTGGTCAAAGGATATGAAAGGGTTCCTAAAAGATTTATTAAAAACCTCGAAAAAGAATTTAAAGGAAAAACTTATGATGATAAAAACCTTCTGGCAATTCAGAAAAGCTTCCAGAGCCATCAGTTTGTAAGCCTTGAAAGACCCCCTCAGACTTTATTTACGAAAGACTCCACTCAGATTTATCTTTTTATGGAGAAGAAAAAGACCAATACTTTTGACGGAGTTATAGGGTTTGGAAATGATAAAACCGATAAGTTTACTTTAAACGGAACTTTAAATGTCAATTTTAAAAATATGTTCAATGGTTTTGAAGCCATTAATTTATACTGGCAGAGAAATCCGGATAAAGGACAGACTTTTGATCTTGAGACGGATATTCCTTATATGTTCAAATCCAATGTGGGGCTTAATATGAAAGTTAACATATTCCGCCAGGATTCTACTTTTGCGAATGTAAAGCTTCTGCCTTCAGTTTACTACCACATTAATAACAGGCAGAAAATAGGATTCAGGGGAACCTTTGAAACTTCCAGCATCATCGATACTTTATACGTACAGGGAAAAGATTACAATAAAAAAGGGATCGGTATCTGGTACCAGATGACTGAGCCTACCGATATTGACCTCTTTCTGTATAAAACCAAACTCAATGTAGGATATGACTTCCTTGCAACGACGTACACAGCGGATAATATTAAAGCCAACCAGAACCAGTTCTATTTCTTTGGGGAACATAATTATCATATTTCGGGAAATCATTATCTCAATATAAAAGGGGAAGGAGCCATCATGGACTCCAAAATTGATTTTTCTGCCAACGAACTGTATCGTTTCGGAGGCTGGAATTCCATGCGGGGTTTCAATGAAAGTTCCCTCGCTGCTGATTTTTACTATTACGGCAGCCTTGAATACAGGTATCTCATCGGTACGCAGGCATTTTTTGATTTCTTCGGGCAATATGGCCAGCTCAACAATAAATCTTTAAATGTAAAGCCTAAACTGTATAGTGTCGGATTAGGATTCAATTTCTTTATTCCTATCGGCCTGATGAGCTTCCAGCTATCCAATGGTAATGAGTTCGGAAACCCATTTAAGTTCAATGATATTAAAATCCATTGGGGAATTTTAAGCAGATTCTAGTATTTTCAGCTTTAATGAGCCCTCTCAAAGCATGCTTTAATACCCAATAATGAAGAATTAATAAGCATTGCACAATAACTTTAAATAAATTATTAAAATATTTTTCTCACTTTATCAATTTTTTACTAATTTCACCTTAAAATTAATATTTAATTACCATGAAAAAGTTCACATTCCCTTTGACATTGTCTTTGATGGCGTTATCATTCTCCGCTCATCTTAATGCGCAAGACACTAATACTGATAATCATACTATTACGATTTCTATCCCCGAAGTTGCACTGGTAGACATTGAGCCAGCTGCTACTAAAAATATTACTCTAGGGTTTACAGCACCTACGGAAGCAGGACAGCCAATTACTCCAAGTACAGCAAATACAACTCTTTGGCTTAACTACTCTTCCATTAAATCTGTTGCTGATCCTACACGTAATGTTTCAGTAAGGTTAAATGCCATCATTCCGGGAATTGATATTAACGTAACAGCCGCAGCAGCCACAGGTTCAGGAGGAGGTACATTGGGTACACCTTCCGCCCAGCTTACACTGAGTGCAGCTGATCAGACTATTATTTCAGGAATCGGTAGTGCATACACCGGAAACGGAGCCAATAACGGACACAATCTTACTTATGCATTGGCAGCAGGAAGCGGGCCTGGCGGAGTAGCCGTCTATGCAGATCTTCAGGCAACTGCCTCTACCGTAGCAACTGTTACCTACACTATATCAGATAACTAGTTTCTGCTAAAGTATTTAAGATAAAGTTTAAGAAGAGTTATGTATAATACTCTTCCAGATAATGTATTATCCCTATTTCAAATTTCAATCTTTACATCATGATGCTAAAGCGTATTCTCCTTTTTGTTTTACTTATTTTTCAATTTATCTCTTTACGTGCCAGTATTGTTGTACTCAACGGGCTGACCCACACTTATAAAGTAGAGAACGGAAAAGTTTATAAAGGAAAAATAGCTATTGAGAATACGGATAATCATCCTCAAAGCGTAAAGCTGTTTCTTCAGGATTTCGCCTACCAGGCTGATGGCTCTATTAATTATACTGCACTACATACCAATACCAGAACAAATGGTGACTGGATCACACTCAATACGAACCTTGTTACGTTAAAAGCAAAGGAAAAAACTGAAATTTTTTATGAAATTACAGTCCCTGAGCGACCTGCACAACCAGGCAGCTACTGGAGTGTGATCATTGTAGAACCTGTAGAAGACATCAAGCCCAGTAATGATAAAGCAGGTGTAAATATTACATCAATCATCCGGTATGCTATACAGGTCATTACCGATTATGAAGCAGAAAACGCTAAACCTGATCTCAAATTTGAAAGTGTAAAAGTTGAAAAAGAAGAAGGAAAGCAGATCGTAAAAATTGCTATAGCCAATATTGGTAATTTATATTGCAAGCCAACAGCTTCTATTGAAATATACAACCGTAAAACCGGCGAAAAGGTCGGAAATTATAACAGTCTGACGATGGGTTTATTACCCAATACCTCAAAATCTTTTTACATTGATATCAGTAAAGTACCACCCGATAGATATAATGCAGCCATTATAGCTACTGATGAAGAGGAAAATGCTTTTGCTCTCAATGTGGAATTAGAAGTAAAAAATGATTAAAATTTGGGCTTTATATATCATTATATTATTCCCGGTATTTATTTTTTCTCAAAGGCTGCCCAATGGATCAGCCAGCAAAAAAGATAGTTTATTACCGGGAATATCGACTTCTATTTCGTTTACTCTGGAAAACGCCGGTGAAGAAAATAGAACCTATGATATTACCGTTAATTCTTCCAGCCCACATATCACTCCCATTTTAGCAAAAGGTGAAATTACACTGTCTGGCTATGAAAAAACTGTTTATATTGTTCCTTTACGTATTGCTACGGAAGCTGCGCAGGGAGTATATTCCATCAGTCTAGAGGGAAAGGATCAGCGGAATGGTAATCACTTTACAAAAACCACTGAAATTACAGTCTCGGGAAATAGAAACCTTTCTCTTGTATCTTTAGAATCGCCCGAATTTATAAGAGCCGGAGACACTATTCATGCCTCCTTTCTACTGAAGAACAGTGGAAATGTAACAGAAAGCCTTTTTTTAGAAAGTAAAAATGCCGTGGTAGATGAGAATACTTCCCTCATTTTACCTCCGGGTGAAACGAAAATAGTTACCATCCATAAAGCCACCAATCCGGAACTCGGACAGAATGAATACCAAAATCTCAATCTTTCAGTTTATTCCCAGGATAATCCTTCTGAAAACCAGACTGCATATGTCAGCATAAAAATAATCTCCGTAAAGCCAGTTGAAAATGATATCTATCACAGGCTTCCCATTGCTGCCTCTTTAGCTTTCATCGGAATGGAGAATATGGGAAGATACCATGACGGCTTCCAGGGTGAGATTTATGGTAAAGGTAGTTTAGACGAAGAGAATAAAAATAAAATTGAATTTCATGCGGTTAGTAAAAATCCGGTGGAATTCAATTCATTTACCCAGTATGAGGAATACTTTATTAATTATAACCGAAACAACTTCTTTATTCATTTAGGTGATAAAAATTATTCTGCTTCCTACCTGACTGAATTTGCCAGATATGGACGCGGGGCAGAATTAAGGTATGATTTTAAAAAATTCAGCTTAGGAGGTTTTTATAATCACCCCAGGTTTTTCCGGGATATTAAGGATGAATTTAATATCTACTCAACTTTTAAAATCCGTAAAGAATCGGAAATCACTGCAGGATATCTGTATAAAACACCCAGAACAGGAGAAAGTAATTATGGAAATATTAAATTGGACTCCGATGCCAGCCTTCCTTATGCTGCCGGAAAGTTTCAATTATCCAAAAATGTAAATGTTTCCGGTGAACTCGCTTACAGTAAAACCCAGAAACTGGAAGGAACCGCCTATATGCTTCAGGCCCAGGCAACTTTTGAAAAGATCAACGGTAATATAATGTATATGAGGGCCAGCCCAGAGTTTGCAGGATACTTTACAAATACAAGTACGTTTAATGGAAACTTTCAGTACAGAATTTTAAAAAAGCTTAACGTATTCGCCAACTATATACAGGATGCCCGAAATTTCCAGAGAGATACTTTGTTTCTGGCCGCCCCTTATAGAAAGTTTTTTCAATATGGCCTGCAATATAACTATCATCCAAAGGGTTTCATTATGCTCTATAACGGATATCAGAAATACCAGGACAGGTTAGAACCCAAAGAATTTGATTATTATGAGAAATACTTTAAAGTAATTATTAATCAGCAAATAGGAATTTTCCAGGTAAATCTGGAAAGCCAGTTCGGGAAGACAGATAATTATCTTACAGGTTTTAACGGAAATTCCAGCTTTTATACAGCTAATATTGCTTTTGAAAAATTCAGGACTTCCTTTAATCTGTATGCCAGCTACGCCATTACTTCCCGGTATCAGCTTCAAAATCAAAAGCAAGTATATTATGGAGCCCGGATTTTAAACCGCTTTTCCGATAAAACGACTTTCAGCCTTTTTTACCAGAACAATTATATGCCGGAGGAATATTACAAAGACAGAAATCTATTTGAGCTTTTATTTCATCAGGAACTATTTCCCGGAAATGAACTGGACCTATCCGGAAGATATTCTCTGCAAAGGGGAGAACTGGGACATAAAGACTTTATATTTTCCCTCCGTTATACTTTACGCCTTAATGCACCGGTTCAAAAGATTGCAGACTATACTTCTTTATCGGGGAACATCAGTAATCTAGGCGTTCAAAAGACGGAAGGAATAAAATTAATGTTGGGTAATTATTTATCAGTTACAGATAAAAACGGAAATTATATTTTTAAGAACATTATTCCCGGTGAATACATCCTTGAAATGGATCGCTCTAGCATTGGTATGAATGATATAACCGATACTTCTTTACCTGCTTCATTAAATCTGATAGAAAAGGAAAATGTATTTAATTTCGGATTAACAACCGCTGCCACTATACAGGGTATGATCCAGCTTTCCGAAAATGAGAGTAACAGCTCTTACAGCTTTGCCCATTATCGCCCTGCCCCAGGAAAGAAAAAGAAGGAAAGTATTATTATAGAGGCTTCAAATAATGAACAGACCTTTCGAAAAATAGTTTTTTTAGGAGAGAGTTTTGATTTCACCTATCTCCGTCCCGGGGAATGGAAAGTTAAAATTTTCAGAAATGGCCTGGATAAACGCTATAAAATTCCTATTGATACATTTCAGTATACCCTTACCCCTTCTGAAACAAAAAATATGTCTATTCATATTATTAAACAGCAAAATGAAGTTAAATACCAGCAGGAAACTATAAAAGTAGGTTATAACGAAGTAAAAAAGAAAAAATGAAATTAAGGAGACACATCACGGTTATCATTTTCTGTATAATATCTCATACAGTATTTTCACAAACAACAGGAAATATCAATGTGTCCGTTAGTTTACCTATTGTAACTTTATTGGATATTGAACCCGCCGGCGCCATTGCTATGAACTTTACAGCTCCTACGGAAGCAGGACAGCCTGTCACAGCACCGGCAAGTAATACTACAAAATGGATTAATTATACTTCTGCAATTGCTTCCGGAGGTCTTACCAGAAGAATTACAGCAGCCGTAAACCAAACTATTCCCGGAGTAAATATCAGATTAACTGCAGCAACCGCCTCCGGTGCAGGAGCAGGAACATTAGGAACTCCCACCGCTCAGGTTACGCTAACCACGACGGCTACAAATATCATCACAGGAATTGGAGGTGCCTACACAGGAAATGGGGCCAATAATGGACATAGACTGACCATTACGCTTGCTGTCAGCAGCTATACCAATCTTACTTCACGAACTAACACTCCTATTGTTATTACCTATACAATCACAGAATAAAATGAGCTATACTTTACTAATCCCAAATAAAAAAAATCTGATCAAATTTCTTTGGTTGGTTTTACCTCTCTTTATCATATCCAACAGTACTTACCAAGCTCAGACTCTAACCCTCACAGGAACCAACTGGGCTGTCAGCGTCCCCACCATCACTGAAGCAGGAAGTAACTATGCAGGTACTTATGAGAGTGCAACCAATCAAGCTGTATTGGCTGTAAGTGTACCTTTATTACTCGGGAACGCAAAAGTTTCTGTACGCTATGAAGCTAATCCTACATGGAATAGTGGTTTGGTAATATCTGCTAAAAGAACAAGCAATGGCACTACTCTTTGTGCCTTATGCACCATTACCGGAGGAACAGCTTATCAGACTGTTACTCTTACGGATATAGAGCTTTTCAGGATACAGGCTGTCCTGGCCCTTGCATCTTATACAGGGATTAATATACAATTTCAGTTAAGCGGTGTATCTGTGACAATTCCTGCTGCATCTTATCAAAGCAGGGTTGTTTTTACTGTAAGTGCTATTTGAGCTGGAGAGTAGAGTAATAATAGTCTAGCAGTACTAGGATTTGAGGAGAGACTTTTTAACCTGCTATTTTAGGAGCTGTTTCTCATAGTTTGAAGAAGAGAACTTCGATAGGTTACTCATTTTAGTAGAATGTCTATTCTCTGTGGTTTATGTATTGGATTTATTGGATTCGGTTTCATTTGTATAAAGAGTTATATAAAGGTTCATTTGCTATCCCTACCTATAGGTATTTCTGATGGATATCTTTATGTATGATCTCTGTCTTGCTTTAGTGGATTCAGATTACTTTTACTTTGTATAAAGATCATTTGCAATCCCTACCTATAGATGTATCTGGTGGATATCTATTCTGTGAGGTTTCTGTCTTACTTTATTAGGTTCAGTAGGCTCTGGATAAAGATTGTATAAAGTTTCATTCGCAATCCCTACCTAGTTTAGTTGTTTCAGTTTATCTTAGTATAAGGATTATATAAAGAACATTTTCAACCTATAGCTAAGGTATTCCCTGTTATCAGTGTATTATTATATAAAAACAAAAAAGTCTCATACATCAGTATGAGACTTTTAAATAAAAACTGGCGGCGACCTACTCTCCCGCGTTAGCAGTACCATCGGCGCTGGTGGGCTTAACTTCTGTGTTCGGAATGGGAACAGGTGAGCCCCACCGCTAAAACCACCCTAAAGAAGGTATATAGCTGTAGGCAGTAGGCTATAAGCTCTTGGCTTACAGCATAAAGCATACTGCTTGTTTATCGGTAAATTTCATCACAAAGGCAAAACCTGTAGCGCACTTATAAGGCTTGGTTTACAGTTTTCTGTAAAATAAACCTAATAGGCTATAAATCTACGGGTAATTAGTACTACTCGGCTATGCTGTTACCAACTTTACACCTGTAGCCTATCAACGTCGTCATCTACAACGACCCTTAAAAGATGTCTCATCTTGAGGCGAGTTTCGCACTTATATGCTTTCAGTGCTTATCTCTTCCAAACATAGCTACTCAGCGGTGCACCTGGCGGTACAACTGATACACCAGAGGTTTGTTCAATTCGGTCCTCTCGTACTAGAATCAAGTCCTCTCAAACATCTAACGCCCGCAATAGATAGAGACCGAACTGTCTCACGACGTTCTGAACCCAGCTCGCGTGCCACTTTAATGGGCGAACAGCCCAACCCTTGGGACCTTCTCCAGCCCCAGGATGTGACGAGCCGACATCGAGGTGCCGAACCTCCCCGTCGATGTGAGCTCTTGGGGGAGACTAGCCTGTTATCCCCGGAGTACCTTTTATCCTATGAGCGATGGCCCTTCCATACGGAACCACCGGATCACTATGTCCTGCTTTCGCACCTGATCGACTTGTTGGTCTCACAGTCAAGCACCCTTATGCCATTACACTCTACGCACGGTTACCAAGCGTGCTGAGGGTACCTTTGAAAGCCTCCGTTACTCTTTTGGAGGCGACCACCCCAGTCAAACTACCCACCACGCAATGTCCTTCTTTCGAAGTTAGGCTCCAAGTAAACAAAGGGTGGTATTTCAACGTTGGCTCCACCTACACTAGCGTGCAAGCTTCATAGCCTCCCACCTATCCTACACATTGTTTACTCAAAGTCAATACGAAGTTATAGTAAAGGTTCACAGGGTCTTTTCGTCCCATTGCGGGTAATCGGCATCTTCACCGATACTACAATTTCACCGAGCTCGTGGCTGAGACAGTGCCCAGATCGTTACACCATTCGTGCAGGTCGGAACTTACCCGACAAGGAATTTCGCTACCTTAGGACCGTTATAGTTACGGCCGCCGTTTACTGGGGCTTCAGTTAATGCCTTCGCTTACGCTAAGCACCTTCCTTAACCTTCCAGCACCGGGCAGGTGTCAGACCCTATACAGCATCTTTCGATTTAGCAGAGTCCTGTGTTTTTGATAAACAGTCGCCTGGGCCTCTTCACTGCGGCCTCCCCGGAGGGAGGCGTCTCTTATTCCGAAGTTACGAGACTATTTTGCCTAGTTCCTTAGCCACGACTCACTCGAGCACCTTAGGATTCTCTCCTCGACCACCTGTGTCGGTTTTGGTACGGGTTGCTTCACTTCGGCTTTTCTTGGATCAGATTACACTACAGCAGCTTCGCCCGAAGGCTAGGCCTTGACTATTCCGTCAGTCTCCAGCAGCTACATCCAACCGTCCCCTTTTATTGTGAGCAAGTATGGGAATATTAACCCATTGTCCATCCACTACCCCTTTCGGGTTCGCGTTAGGTCCCGACTAACCCTCAGCTGATTAGCATGGCTGAGGAAACCTTAGTCTTTCGGTGAGGGGGTTTCTCGCCCCCTTTATCGTTACTTATGCCTACATTTTCTTTTCTATCCGCTCCACAATACCTCACGATACTGCTTCGGCGCAAATAGAATGCTCTCCTACCAGATGTACATAAAGTACAAATCCATAGCTTCGGTAATATGCTTATGCCCGATTATTATCCATGCCGAACCGCTCGACTAGTGAGCTGTTACGCACTCTTTAAATGAATGGCTGCTTCCAAGCCAACATCCTAGCTGTCAATGCAGTTCAACCGCGTTGCTTCAACTTAGCATATATTTGGGGACCTTAGCTGGTGGTCTGGGTTCTTTCCCTTTCGGACATGGACCTTAGCACCCATGCCCTCACTGCCGACGAACATTTATTAGCATTCGGAGTTTGTCAGGAATTGGTAGGTGGTGAAACCCCCGCATCCAATCAGTAGCTCTACCTCTAATAAACTTAACATCGACGCTGCACCTAAATGCATTTCGGAGAGTACGAGCTATCTCCCAGTTTGATTGGCCTTTCACCCCTACCCACAGGTCATCCGAAGACTTTTCAACGTCAACCGGTTCGGTCCTCCACTCTGTGTTACCAGAGCTTCAACCTGCCCATGGGTAGATCACAAGGTTTCGCGTCTAATCCTACTAACTATCCGCCCTATTCAGACTCGCTTTCGCTCCGGCTCCGTAACTTAATTACTTAACCTCGCTAGTAAAATTAACTCGTAGGCTCATTATGCAAAAGGCACGCCGTCACACCTTAATGGTGCTCCGACCGCTTGTAGGCGTACGGTTTCAGGTTCTATTTCACCCTTCTATTCGAAGTGCTTTTCACCTTTCCTTCACAGTACTTGTTCACTATCGGTCTTTCAGGAGTATTTAGCCTTGGAGGATGGTCCCCCCATATTCAGACAGGATTTCACGTGTCCCGCCATACTCATTTATCATCTTTATATACCTTTCGAGTACAGGATTATCACCTTCTATGATTGTTCTTTCCAGAACATTCCTCTAAACATATAAAAACTTTTGGGCTAATCCGCTTTCGCTCGCCACTACTTACGGAATCTCTTCGATTTCTTTTCCTCCGGGTACTTAGATGTTTCAGTTCTCCGGGTTTGCCCCTCCTAAGAGGTAATACATCTTCAATGTATTGGGTTGCCCCATTCGGACATCTCGGGATCAATTCGTGTGTGCCAATCCCCCGAGCTTTTCGCAGCTTACCACGTCCTTCGTCGCCTCTGAAAGCCTAGGCATCCGCCATACGCCCTTAACGATTTCTTTCCTATTTTTTTAGGTTACTCAAGCACTTATAAGTGCTCGGTTTTCTCTTTGTGATGTCTTTACCGTTAATGTCAATGATCTTTAATTCTTCTGTATTAATGTAAAACGTATTCATGTATCAATGACGGCTCTCGTCATGAGGTTTACATGTCTAGTTTTACCAATACAAACTGTGGAGAATAAGGGAGTCGAACCCTTGACCTCCTGCGTGCAAGGCAGGCGCTCTAGCCAGCTGAGCTAATTCCCCGCTAGGTGCTTTTAGCTTTGGGCTTCTTGCTATTGGCTAAGGGCCAGTAGCTAGTCGCTATTTGCTATCCGCTTTAATTAGTAGTCTCGGGCAGGCTCGAACTGCCGACCTCTACATTATCAGTGTAGCGCTCTAACCAGCTGAGCTACGAGACTCTTTTACGAGTCATAAGGCATGAGCCAGAGGTTATTCTCTAATCCCTTTTTCATGTCTCTTTCTCTTTCCCTGATACTAATTTCTAGTGGGTTATATCTTATATATATACCAACCAAACAAAAAAACTAAAGCTTAACTTTAAGAAAGATTTTTGTACTTGCGTACTAATTTTTTTATCGTCTTACGACGCTCTAAAATGAGATGTTCCAGCCGCACCTTCCGGTACGGCTACCTTGTTACGACTTAGCCCTAGTTACCTGTTTTACCCTAGGCAGCTCCTTTTACGGTCACCGACTTCAGGTACCCCAGACTTCCATGGCTTGACGGGCGGTGTGTACAAGGCCCGGGAACGTATTCACCGCGCCATGGCTGATGCGCGATTACTAGCGATTCCAGCTTCATAGAGTCGAGTTGCAGACTCCAATCCGAACTGAGACCGGCTTTCGAGATTCGCATCACATCGCTGTGTAGCTGCCCTCTGTACCGGCCATTGTATTACGTGTGTGGCCCAAGGCGTAAGGGCCGTGATGATTTGACGTCATCCCCACCTTCCTCTCTACTTGCGTAGGCAGTCTCACTAGAGTCCCCAACTTAATGATGGCAACTAGTGACAGGGGTTGCGCTCGTTGCAGGACTTAACCTAACACCTCACGGCACGAGCTGACGACAACCATGCAGCACCTTGAAAATTGTCCGAAGAAAACCGTATTTCTACAGCTGTCAATTCCCATTTAAGCCTTGGTAAGGTTCCTCGCGTATCATCGAATTAAACCACATAATCCACCGCTTGTGCGGGCCCCCGTCAATTCCTTTGAGTTTCAAACTTGCGTTCGTACTCCCCAGGTGGCTAACTTATCACTTTCGCTTAGTCTCTGAACCCGAAAGCCCAAAAACGAGTTAGCATCGTTTACAGCGTGGACTACCAGGGTATCTAATCCTGTTCGCTCCCCACGCTTTCGTCCATCAGCGTCAGTTGTAACTTAGTAACCTGCCTTCGCAATTGGTGTTCTAAGTAATATCTATGCATTTCACCGCTACACTACTTATTCCAGCTACTTCAACTACACTCAAGACTTGCAGTATCAATGGCAGTTTCACAGTTAAGCTGTGAGATTTCACCACTGACTTACAAATCAGCCTACGGACCCTTTAAACCCAATAAATCCGGATAACGCTTGCACCCTCCGTATTACCGCGGCTGCTGGCACGGAGTTAGCCGGTGCTTATTCGTATAGTACCTTCAGCTAGATACACGTATCTAGGTTTATCCCTATACAAAAGAAGTTTACAACCCATAGGGCCGTCGTCCTTCACGCGGGATGGCTGGATCAGGCGCTAACCCATTGTCCAATATTCCTCACTGCTGCCTCCCGTAGGAGTCTGGTCCGTGTCTCAGTACCAGTGTGGGGGATCACCCTCTCAGGCCCCCTAAAGATCACTGACTTGGTGAGCCGTTACCTCACCAACTATCTAATCTTGCGCGTGCCCATCTCTATCCACCGGAGTTTTCAATAATCATTGATGCCAATAATTATATTATGGGGTATTAATCTCCCTTTCGGAAGGCTATCCCCCAGATAAAGGCAGGTTGCACACGTGTTCCGCACCCGTACGCCGCTCTCTAATTCCCGAAAGAATTATACCGCTCGGCTTGCATGTGTTAGGCCTCCCGCTAGCGTTCATCCTGAGCCAGGATCAAACTCTCCATTGTATGTTTGTATCTCTCTCTCAAAGGTTTTAACGCTTTAGTTTTTTCCTTACTTGGTTGTTATATCTTATTTCAATGATCTCTTCTCTTTCGCTACATACAAAACTAATCCTCTGTCTGTTTCATTCCGTATTTGCGAGTGCAAAAGTATGTATTTATTTCTTATCGACCAAATCTTTCTGAAAAAAAATTAAAGTTTTTTTTTAATAACCCTAAATTCCCATCCTAATTCAATCTTAACTCCTGCGCTACCCTCGATAAAAGGGTGGGCAAAGATAATCAACTTTATCTCTATATCCAAAAGTTTTTATACCTTTTTTTAAAAGATTTTTTGCTAATTTTAATTTTATACTCCTGCGCTACTGTTTCTTTTTCAGTGCTGCAAAGATAGGGGCTTATAGCCGTCACTTCCAAACTTTTTTAAACTTAATTTAATAATTAATTAATATTAAGTTTTAACTTGCTGATTAATAGATTTATTTTTTTTAGTTTATTTTCCGGCGGAGCCTAATTTATAGCCTGTTTTTGGTAAATTACAGATAGAAATTCGGCATAAGATCTTTCTAAGCCTATGATGTCTCCCGTTTTTAAATTGATTCCACCTTCTCCATACGTATTACTTTTTATTTTTGCTGAAGAAACCTGAAAGTACTGAGAGGCCTGATTGGGTTTTATTTGTAATTTAATTGTAGAGCCTAAAAGCTTTTTGGTGGAAATTGTATAAATAACTTCGGGAATAGCTTTCATTTCAATATAGCTTCTCGGGGAAAGAATATAGTCTTTATTATTGATACTAATTTTTTGATTTTTTTCTGATGAAGCAAACAGGTAAATCTGCTGAACCGGTAAAACTAAATTTTCCTGACTTACATAATAAAGGTTTAGTCTATAGTTGGACGGATTAAATTCCACATTAGTCCCATCAACTGTCTGAAATGGTTTTAATGTAAATCCATTGGCTCCTATTTCTTTCGCTTTTTTGTAGATCATAGAAAAAACTGAGGCATCATCTCTGGAAAATCCCTGAACTTCCAATTCACCCAGATACATTGCTTCTTCTTCCTTTTCATTAATCTTGTAAAAAAATTTATCTTTATTATCATTTACTTTTTCTACTTTATTCAGGTATACATTCTGAGCGGAAAGAAACTGTGTAAAGAGTACAGCTGTAGCAATTATAATATTTTTCATAGCTAATTTATTATTCCGAGAGAATATGCAGGCATTCTTCCAAACTATTCTCCCAGTGTTTGGGCTCAATTTTATAATCTTTTTCTATTTTATCCAGGCACATGGTGCTTCTTCTAGGTCTTTTGGCTGGTGTCGGATATTCTTCTGTCGTGAGTGGCTTAAGCTGGACAGTGGACTTGGAATATTCTGCTATTTTTTTTGCAAAGTCATACCATGTAGTTTCGGGATAATTGGAAAAATGGAAAATACCAAATGTTTTGGGGTTATAGTCAATGATATTCATGATGGCCTCGGCAAGATCATTAGCATTGGTAGGCTGCCCATATTGATCTGCTACAATTCCCAATTGGTCTTTCTGGGAAAATAAGTTCAGCATGGTCTTAACAAAGTTTTTATTAAATTCGGAATACAGCCAGGAAGTACGAAGGATAATAGTACCCGGGTTTAGCTCCAAGGCAAGCTCTTCTCCTTTTCTTTTAGACATCCCATAGACTCCTACCGGATTGGTAAAGTCATCTTCCGAGTAACATAAATTGGTTTCACCGTCAAAGACATAATCGGTAGAAACGTGAATTAAAATTGTTTTGTGTTCAAGGCAGGCTTGTGCAAGGTGTGCTACTCCATCTGCATTCACTGCAAATGCTTTTTCTTTTTCTTTTTCTGCAAGGTCTACTGCCGTATATGCTGAAGCGTTAATACAAAAATCCGGTTTATTATCATAAAAGAAGTCAGCCACGTGATCTTCATCTGTAATATCCAATGTGGCAGAATCTGTGAAAAGGAATTCATATTTATTTTCAAAATCGGGAGCTATTTTTCTGATACAGTTTCCCAATTGACCATTACTTCCTATAACTAATATTTTTTTCATTATGAATTTTTTGCGTTTTGGCTTCTTAAAAATTTTACTCTCGACTGAAAATCCTTTTGTAATAAATCTACATAAAATTTTTGAAACAGTTCTTTTATATCTTCAGGATGGACTTCTGATTTTCTTGTTTTAACATTGAAATATATGACCGTTACCCATAAGACAGCATGAATAGTTTTTTCATCTTTACTTTTCATCAGGATCTCCACTTTTGCGGTTCTATCCTGTACATCAATGGTTTTGCTGCTGATCACGACCTGTGTGTTATATTTCACTTCTTTTAAGTAAGCGATTTCGTTTTGTATGGCAATCCAGGTACAACCGGTTTTTTTGGTATATTCTTCGTAAGTGAAGCCATAGAATGTTTCTACATGGTCTTCTCTGGCATTGAACATATAATCCAAATATTTCACATTGTTTAAATGACCAATAGGGTCACAATCACTAAACCTAACCTTTACGGTTGTTGACACTTCTTTTTCCATTTGGCAAAAATAAAAAAACCACCTCTTTTTGAGGTGGTGAATTTTATAAATCTTTGTTAATTTACTCAGATTATTGAACTCCTAATTCTTTTTTCACAGCTGCTGTAGCATCCGGACCTGCTTTGTAAACAAATGCAGAAGAGTTAGCATCCATAATATAGTCATAACCGTTAGCTTTAGCAGCTTTAGTTACGGCATCATTCAATTTCTTTTCGATAGGCTCATAAGCGGCATCCTGTTTTGTCTGGAAATCTTTTTGAGCTTTTTCCTGCATTTGAGCAATTTCTTCCTGTAGCTTTTGTAATTCTGCTTCTCTAGCTTTGTTTTCATCAGCAGTTTTCTTAGGAGCTTCTTCAGCATACTGCTTATATTTAGCTTGTGCAGCATCTCCTTTCTTTTTGATTTCAGCTTGCTTAGTATCTAAGAAAGATTTTAAATCAGCATCTGCTTTTTTCTTTTCAGGCATTGCGTTAAGAACACCTATAACATCTAAAGTAGCAATTTTTTGAGCTTTTGCCATACCTACAGATACAACCATCATTACTGCTGCAAATAATACACTTAATTTTTTCATAATTGGTAAATAAATAATTTAATTTTGTTTTTAGATTTTAAATTCCAGTAAAAGTTAATTTTAAAAAATTACTTTTTACTTTTAGTATTAGTTTTTTCTTTTTTATCTGATCCTTTCAACAAAATATCCAGGACTTTATCTGTATAATCATATCTTTTCTGAAGAAAAATAACACTAATGTTATTGCTTTTATCAAGAACTATGCCCAAACCATTTTTTTCGGACATTGTTTTAATAGCATTCCAGATCTGATCCTGAAAGGGCTGAACCAAGTTGGTTCTGAGCTTGTTGATTTCTCCTGTGGCTCCAAAACGCAAGCTGGTAGTAGTTTTAATATTCTTTTCCAGATCAGTTACTTCTTTTTCTCTTAATTTCAACTGATCTCCTACTAATAAAACTTTTTCACTTTCAAAAGCTGATCTTTTTCTTTCATATTCGGACTGTAGATCCTGAAGTTCTGTCTGCCAGGTATCAATCTGAGCATTCAATCTTGATTCTGCTTCCTGATATTCGGGCAATTTATTCAAAATATATTCAGTATCTACCACTCCTATCTTTTGTGCTTTCCCTAAACCGAAAAGCAAAAATAATATAAATGTGAAAACAATTTTAAAATTTCTCATATTGTGTATTATAATGACTGGTTCATTAGGAAGTGAGTTTTCCAACCAGCAGGTTCTGTTCCTCCAATTGTTTTATCAAATCCATAAGCAAAATCAAATCCGATCAAACCAAAGGCTCCCATATATACTCTTACCCCAATACCGGCTGATCTCTTCAACTGGAATGGATTGTAAGAGCTCCATGAATTCCATACATTCCCTCCTTCCACAAAAGCTAAGGCATAAATCTTTGCTGTTTGGTTCAGAGAGATCGGATATCTTACTTCAAGGGTAAACCTGTTGTAGATAGTTCCCCCTCCCTGTGGAGTAATATCTCCCTGGCTGCTGTCTCCACCATAGGTAGAGGCATTTTCATATCCTCTTAACGGAATTAATTCTCTACCGTCATAACGTCCACCGAACAATCCTGTTCCTCCTACATAAAATCTTTCAAACGGCGGTGCTCCCAGCTCTTTGTTATATCCGTCCATGAATCCCATTTCTGCGGAAGATCTTAAGACTAATTTACCTACAATTTCATTGTAAACATCTGCTTTAAATTTAATCTTATAAAATTCCATCCACTTATACTTCTCAGTAGGAGTCATTGTTGAGTAATCTTTGTTACTAAACAAGGAATAAGGCGGAGTCAGCTTTGCGGATAGTTCAATATTGGAACCCATAGTCGGGAATATTGGGTCTAATCCTGCAGAGTTTCTGCTCAATCCTAAGTTAACACTGAAGTTATTCGCTGTACCATAGTATTCGGTAGTTCCTCCGAAGTCAAAAGGATAATTATTAAAATCATACTTCTGATATTGAATACCTGTGTACAGGGAGAAATAATCATCCGGCCATCTTAGTAATCTGTTTAAACCTACTGATGCTGAAAATATATTTAACTTCTGTGCATTACCGGAAGAATCGCTATATCTTACTCTGGAGTTATTTAAACTCACAGAAAGGGCTGTCGGTTTTGTTCCGAATAACCATGGTTCTGTAAATGAAACTCCATAGTTCTGAAAATATTGTCCTGCCTGTGCCTGAATGGAGAATGTCTGTCCATCTCCCTGCGGAACAGGTCTGAAATCTTTAAATCTAAGGAAGTTCTTTAAGGAAAAGTTATTAAAAGTTAATCCTAACGTTCCAATGAAACTATTACCTCCATATCCCGCCTGCAGCTGAACCTGAGAAGATCCTTTTTCTACAAGCTTCCAGTTGATATCTACTGTATTATCCTGCTGATTGGGTTGAATATCCTGACCTACCTGCTGAGGATCGAAGAAGGACATTCCCGCCAGATCAAAATAGGTTCTTTTAATATCACTTTTGGCAAAGAGGTTTCCTGGTTTTGTTCTTAAAGCTCTAAGGATAACATGGTCGTGGGTAGTTGTGTTTCCCTGCCATGTCACTTTATTCCAGATAGCCTGCTCCCCTTCATTAATTCTGATTTCAAGGTTTACTGCATCACCGGATACTGATTTTTCTACAGGAGTTACATTAGAGAAAAGGTATCCGTTGTTCATATATACGGATTTGATATCGGAATCATCTTCTTTTCCTCCATCTTCTCCTACTTTTTTATTGAACCCAACGGCATCATAGATATCTCCTTTCTTGTACCCTAAGAGTCTTTGAAGATATTCGGTAGAATAAACAGTATTTCCTGTAAATGTTACATCACCAATGTAATACTTTTTACCTTCGTTCAGTTTTACATTGATTTCATAATTATTTTTCTTATTTCTCCATACGGAGTCTGAAACGATTGCTGCATCTCTATATCCGAGAGAGTTATAATAGCTTATCAGGCTTTGTTTGTCTTCCTGATATTTTTCTTCTATGAATTTGGAAGATTTTAAGATTCCTCCTATCCCAAATCTTTTTTGTTTGGTTTCTTTAAAGGCTTTTTTTCTCAGCTTAGCATCAGAGATATTTTGATTTCCTTCAAATTCTATATGATCAATCTTGATTTTTTTTCCTTTATCAACATTGATGGTCCAATCTACTAAAGCCGGATCATTGGCATTGATCTTCTCTTCGATTGTAATTTTAGTATCTGCAAATCCTTTTTTGATATAGTCTTTAGGGATATTGGTTTTAAGGCTTGAAACCAAATTCTGGGTGATTTTAGTTCCGGGCTTTAAATTATTATCTTTTGCCAGTTTTTCATTCTTTGACTTTCCGATTCCTTTCCCGCTGAATTTCACTTCACCCAACTCTTTAAGGTCCTGAAGATAAAATTTCAATACTACAGTCTGCCCTTCAATACTTTGAACATATACTTCCACTTCTGAGAAAGATTGTGTATCCCATAGTTTTTTTATAGCATTACTTATCTTCTGCCCCGGTATATCTACATTCTCTCCCTTCGACAGGCCTGTAAAGCGCAAAATCTGTGCAGGTGTGTATTTTTTCACCCCATCCACAACAATGTCCTTAAGTGTGTAGGAACCCGTCTGGTTATCTGCGTGAACAGGATTATTATTTACTGCAGTACTGTCCTGCGGAGTTACCTGTCCATAAAAATGTGCAGAAGCAACAAACATGATGATGGGTAATAGTCTAAACTTCATTTTATCGTAGTCTTTCTTTTCTTAAAATTTACTGGATTTTTACCTGTTCTCCTGTTAATCCATATCTTCTTTCTTTGTTTTGGTAATCCACAATACATTGAAAGAAAATATCTTTAGTAAAATCAGGCCATAGAACATTTAAAAATTGTAGCTCTGCGTAAGCGATCTGCCAAAGGAGAAAATTACTTATTCTTATTTCGCCACTGGTCCTTATAAGTAAGTCTATGGGAGGAAAATCTTTAGTATAAAGATAGCTTTCAAATAATTTTTCATCAATATTTTCTACCTCTACTTTTCCTTCCTTTACATCAGAACTAATATTTTTTACGGCATTCAGTATTTCTTTTTGTGAACCATAGCTTATGGCCAATACCAAATTACCTTTTGTGTTTTCTTTTGTTAAATCAATTACCTGAAGTAATTGTTCCCTTACCAGGGGCGGCAACTTCTCCAAGTCACCAATTACATGCATTCTTAATCCTTTGCTGAATATTTCATCAGCTTCTACCAACAGGGTTTCTGTCAGTAAATTCATTAGGGTATCCACTTCTTCTGCCGGTCTGTTCCAGTTTTCAGAAGAGAATGTATATAATGTGAGATAGGGAATATTAATTTCGTTGCATGCATTAATGGCATTTCTTACGGCATTAATAGCATTTTTGTGCCCAAATGTTCTTTCTTCTCCCCGAGATTTTGCCCACCTTCCGTTACCGTCCATAATAATAGCAACGTGCTGTGGTAACTTTTCCGGATCTATTTTATCTTTAATCAACGACATACTAATCACAATAACATGGGGGTCTTCCGAAAGAATAGGTAAGTCCTAAACTTACTGTATTTATCCAGTCTTTCGATCTGGTATCACCAATATTTCTTTCACTTAAAAATGCAGCTTCTCTTTCTTTGGAAACTACATAGTAGGCACCTGTCTGAAGCAGGGAACCACCGGTTGCCGGGCTTAAAATATCTGCATTATAGGTAGCTTTCACATCTTTGGTGACTACCTTACTGTAATCTAACTGATCAGTAAGGGTATATCTGAATGTAGCTTCTGCGAAAAGCGCCCAATTATGGTTAAATTTATATTTCAATCCTACTCCGAAAGGAATTTGCATTGCTGTTTTTGTTCCTGTAGTATAAATCGGAGTAGTTGTAAAGTCCAGTTCATTGACCGGAGCCTGAGCCACCCCGTCCGCATCTCTTCTAAAGTCATTTACCATAGTAGCTTTAGGAGCATCAAACATTAATGCACCTATTCCACCAAATATGTAAGGACTCAACATACTCACTTGTTCATTATTTACCGGAAAGAAATTATATTCAAACATTAAACTGGCTTCATATACATTATTCTTTCCGTATGAATTTCTATTTCTTCTATATTCTTCTTTGGCTACCTTATCATTAAACTGAATCTGGTTATATCCTAAATCCAATCTTACAGTCTGATGAGGGTTAAAATTAAATCTATATAATATACCACCATAAAACGGAAATCCCCATTCTGAAACTCTGTCTAAATCCAATGGCTTTTGTAAAATATAATTAGTTCTTCCTATATCACCTACCAGGTTACTCATTCCCAGTCGAATTCCCAATTCGTTTCTTTGTGCTTTAAAACTCACCACTGTTCCCAGGAGGGCAAGGAAGCTAAACAATAATTTTTTATTCATAAAAGAACATGGATTTATGGTTATTTTAAAATTTAATTTTTGCAAATATAAAACATTTTTGTATTAATGATATTCTTAATGTTTAGTTAAAAGTAAACAAAAAAACATAATTTGTTATAAAGTAAACGGCAAAGTACTCATTTTATTCTTTTTTTCATAGAATTCCAATAGTTCATATAGAAAAAACCCCCATGAAATGAGGGTTTAAAATATTATTTTCTGTTAAAAATCGCCTGTACCTTATTTCTGATTCTAATAAGTAACGGCTCTTTATAGTTTTTATCTTCATCAAAATATCCATAGCCGTAGCCGTACCCATAACCATATCCGTAACCGTAGCCATAACCTTGCCTTGTATTATAATCATTATAAACAAGTCCTAAGTTCTGGATCTCTTTGTTATGATACTTCTCGGTTACCATCTTCAACATATACTTTTCAGTATATTCGTGACGGACTACATAAATGTTAGAATCTGAATATTTCATCAATTCATAAGAGTCTGCAACCAATCCTACCGGCGGAGAGTCAATAATAATAAAATCATACTTTTCTTTCAGCTCTTCCAGGAATTTAATATTCCTTTCACTCATTAAGAGTTCAGATGGATTAGGAGGAATAGGTCCTGAAGTGGCAACATCCAGATTAGGAATTTTAGTTTTATTGATAATCTGGTCTATGGAAACTTCTCCGGTCAGATAATTAGAGATTCCATACTTATTATCTATTTTAAAGTCACCAAATATTTTAGGCTTTCTTAAGTCCATTCCTAATAGGATAGTTCTTTTATCACTTAGTCCTAAAACGGAGGCCAGGTTAATGGAAACATATGTTTTCCCTTCACCTCCAATGGAAGAGGTTACCAGTATAATTTTACTTTTACCGTTTTCTTCGGATAAGAACCTTACGTTTGCTCTTACTCCTCTGAAGGCTTCAGATACAGAAGATTTAGGTTGCTCCAGTACGGTTAACATATTATCATTGTTGTTGTTACCGATAACTCCAAGTAATGGAATTTTAGTTGCATTCAACAATTCTTTAATATTACGGATTTTGTTATCAAGGAGCTCACCTACCAAAATAAATAACAATGGTAAGAATAACAACCCTCCCATGATGCTAAGCTTAGTTCCTTTCACATTGGGGCCTATCGGGGCCTGACCAACATTTTTAGCGGGGTCAATGACTGTTATATCCGACTGATTAGTGGCCATTCTCATTTGAGTTTCATTCTGCCTGCTCAATAAGCTGTTATAAGTAGCCTGAATCATATTATACCCTCTTTCCGCATCAAGATATTTTCTTTCTTTTTCTGGATAAGATGTTAAATCAGAATTGGCATCTGCCACCTGCTGGTTTATTTTATCAATTTCATTATAATATAGCGTATAATAATTCCTTAATAAATTGGAGGATGCTAGTTTAGCATCACTAATCAGTCTGTTAATCTCAATCATTGGCTCCGAATTCGGTTTATAAATTGAAGCCATTTCTCTTCTTTTAAGATATAGAGACTTCAATTCCGAAACATTCGCTGAAAACATACCATCTTCAAAACCGGCAGCATTAGTACTGATCATATTTTCAAAGTTTCTTGACTCCAGGCTGCCTCTTATACTGTTTAGTGAGTTTATTTTGCTTACTAAGTCAGCTTTTTTAGCTTCTAAATCTTTTATCTTATCTAAAGATTTCTCATCCCTATCCTTGATATCATATAATTTCTCTGAGGTCTTCAAGTAATTAAGAATCTGAGCACTCGAATCTAATTTCTTTCTTATATTATCAATATTACCTTGTAAATATTGTTCAGTATTTTTGTTAACAATATTCTTATCTAAAAATCTTTTTCTCTGTAATTGATCTACTGATCTGTTTAAGAAACTGACAGTACCATTCAGGTTAAAGCCTTTTTTAGTAATAACCATAATGGTGTTAATCTCTTTGTCAAATTCTACACTTATAGTGGATACAATATCCCCTACTGACTGATTGACAGATTTTAAAGTAACAACAATATTATCAAGCTTAATTTTAGGCTTCACAGGATTTTCAAGCAGCCTAAATCTTAGATTAGGGCTTGTATACCATTCATTTAATCTGATTAATTTATTAGCTGGTCTAGGATATGCATTAATATTATGAAACCCTTCAAACTCATAACTATAAAGGTTAGTAGACTGTCCTTCCTCGGGTAGAACTATTTCATAGGTTCCACTTCCTTTAGGGACTATCGTGATAGGGTAATTGATCTGCTGTAAATGACTTTTATCAATTTGTACATATACAGGTGAATCATCTTTGTCTAAATAGGTTGACTTTATAGCTCCTTTGGTTGAATAATTCACAAAAAGATCTAATTCTTTTACCAGAAACTCGTTATGAGATCTGGACAGTAACATTTTCTTTAAATAAACTCCATCCTGGTTTCCCCCTTGTCCCCAAATAAAGTTGAAGGACTGATTGGGTGTAAAATAACTAGCCGTATTATTTGAAACACTTAATGATAAGTTTGATGCGTAAATATTTTGAGCATAATATTTTCCATATACCCAAGAAATAGCATATCCAATTCCTAGCATTAATACAAACCAATACCAATTTTTTAATATTCTTCTTAAAAAATGCTCAATATCGAATAAAGCAAAAGAACCGAACTTTTCCTTTTGAGTGTCACTCTTTTCTACATTAGTGTCTTTTCCTGGAATCATAGTACTAAAGGTTTTTAATAAGCAAATAGATGGATAATGCGGTTGTAAGAACAGAAACACCTGTCGTTAAAGTTTGTACTGGATCTTTTCCAAACCCATTTAAGCTTTTCCCTCTTGTATTAAGATAAATCTCATCTCCGTTTTGAATGTAGTAATATGGAGAATTCATTACATCTTCACGGGTGAGGTCTATTTTAGCAATTTTAATTCCTTCCGGTAATTTTCTATGAATAACAATATTTTTTCTATCTACGGTTCTGTTCAGCCCACCATTCATAGCTAAAGCTTCTGTAATGGTAAGCGTGTTTTTATGAGCACTTTTTTCTCCTGTTATCCCAACACTCTCTACATCTCCAAGTATATAATAAGTAATACCGTCAATATTTAACCTTGCTTCAGCCTTCCCTTCCTGAAAATTTTCATTAACCTTTGCTTGAATCTCCTGGGTTACCTCTTCAATAGTTCTTCCTTCAGCTTTTATATACCCAATACCAAAAATATTAATTTCTCCTCTTGAATCTACTTTAAGACCATTAAAATAAAAATTAGAGTTTCCTCCCTGAGAACTACCACTATTACTGTTTATTCCTCTTACAGGGTTATTTACCCCACTTGAAGTATTGGAAACAGAAGTATTCAAGGCAGAATAAAATTGAGCGGCATCTCCTTTTGGAGTTGTCACGATATTAAGGTTTAAGATATCATTTTTGGTAATCCTGTAAACGGGAATATTATAGGGCACCAATCCTTCTTCATTAATCACAAGAGTCTCAGTAGGTTGCATATAGCGTACATCCTTCTTTGTTATACAGGATGTCACTAAAAAAGACAATAGTATGGGTAATAAATACTTATAATTCTTCATCATATTTTTTCAATGTTGTTTGCAAAAATAAAGATTTAATCGTTACTTTTTATTATTTTTTAGCATATAAATGAAATCTGGCAAATAAGCACCGATAAAACCTAAAGCTAAAATAATTAATAATAACAGATTAATATTCATATGTCTCAGGAAATAGGCACTTATTACAATGAAAAGATAATAGGCAATAATATAAAAGCTTGATCTTCTATGAGTCAAATTAAGCTTTAAAAGTTTATGATGGATATGATTTTTATCTGCATCGAAAGGCGATCTCTTATTACTAAGCCTTACAATAATTACATTCAGAGTATCTACTATGGGTAGAATTAATATGGCTACCGCTACTGCAGGTGCCGATTGTAAATGATACCGGGGAACGTTAGGAAGCGCTTTATCAATGAATATATCAATAAAGCAAATAGAGGTAAATGCCAATAAAAATCCTAACAGCATTGATCCTGTGTCTCCCATGAAAATTTTAGTTGACCTGTAATTAGACAGGTTATAGTAGAGGAAGGCGAGTACGGCTCCTATGATAATAACAGAAAGAACAACAAGAGGATAATTATATTCTCCTAATCTATAATAACTAATCCCAAACAGAGCACTGCATATAATAGAGTAGCCGCCCGCTAAGCCGTCTATTCCATCTATAAGATTAAATGCATTGATCAGTATTATAAAAGTAATGATACTGAAAAGTACGCTCACCCAATACTCGATCTGATAAATCCCCATAATACCAAACAGGTTTCTTATTCTGATATCTGACCCTATAACGATAAGGGAAGATACCACAATCTGAGCTACTAATTTTTTGTATGCCCTCATTACCACAATGTCATCCATTACCCCGATATACAGCAGGATTACAAGTGATGCAAATAAGAATTTATAGAGATCAAAGAGTTCATATGCGAATATAGAAGCGCATATTCCTATGGAATAAAATATAGCAATTCCTCCCAGGTTAGGAACTTTCCTCAAGTGTGAACTTCTTATTCCGGGTTCATCCATCAGATTTTTCCTTCGGGAAATTTTGATGATGGTGGGAATAGAGAAGAAGGTAATTAAAAATGAAAATAGAAAGCCCAATCCTATTTTTATATAAAAAATAGAAACTCCTATTTCATTCAAGAACAATTCAAAATTCTTCATTTTTTTCTAATAAGTACGTAATTGACATCTTAATAACAGCATAAGGACCCATACAGATTTGCATCTGTATCAATTGTACTCGCATTTGTGTTTAGATTAATTTTCTTATAAGTTTTTTCTGCCCCGCGAAATATAACAAATAAAAAATCTTTTTTTTCAGCGGCAAAGATAAAATATAATTTTTATCAAAACGAGTATACTTCAATATATCTTTAAATTTTATGCCTCTTTCCTTTATAAAAACTTTTAATTCATTAGACATATTAAAGAATTCTTTTTCATCTTTAACAAATGCCAAATAGGCTAAAAAAGAATAAACACCCTCAAAAATCTGAAAGTTTTTCAATTCCTTTTTTTTATTAAAGTACCTGGATTTTCCAAAAACTTCTTCCACATCTTTTACGGCCTTCAGAATATCCAACCCTTTTTCTGTATGTGTTTTTGTAATAGAATCGGTTCTTTCCAGATACTGATAATGGAAATTCTGCGTCTGTGCCAGCACCTCACACTCCAGCAAAAGCTGGGGAATAAGCTGAATGTCTTCAAAATGCACTCCTTTTTTGAATCTTTTATGATCAAAAAGCTCTTTTTTGAACAATTTATTGCATGCAAAGTAGCTAATATCCGAAAATATGGAAAAGTGTTTTTCCAATTCTATTTTCTCAGGAAGATTCGGAATCTGGGTAAGCTTCTGGGTTATATTTCCATGCTCATCCACTTTCTGAATGTTACAGATCACCATTTTAGCCTGATGTTTTTCTGCCAAGGAAAGCATTTCTTCAAACATTGTTTCCGTAACATAATCATCACTGTCTACAAATCCCAAATAATCTCCGCTGGATCTTTCTATCCCAAAATTTCTGGCGTCACTTAGTCCACCGTTTGGTTTTGTAAAGGCTCGGATCTTTTCGGGATACTGCTGTGCGTATTTTTGGATAATCTGTTCAGAATTATCCTTACTCCCATCATTCACAACTACAATCTCAATATTCCGGAGCGTCTGATTTACCAATGAATCAAGGCATTTTTCCAAATAATTTTCAACATTGTATACGGGAACAATGACGGAAACTTTAGAGGGAACTGTTTCTATCATATATTATATTTTCATTAATCTCGGGTTAAGCCATCCTTTTTTTGCTTCATCAAAATCTTTCCGGGAACACGGTATACAGTTTTCTATATTCTCATCCTTTCCGAAAAACCACAAATTACTGAAGACATCCCGCCGGAATGCATATTCCGTATCGTCTATCAAAACATAAAACATTTCATAATGTCTTTCTTTCGGATGTGACCGCTGAATATTAATTCCTTCGATCAGGTACCAAAGCATTTGTGCCAACAGCTGGTGGTTCAATTGATTATCTGAATAAATATTGTAATTAAAGATCCCTACCGACTGTAAATTATCACTTAATCCGATCTCTTTCATATAGGCACAAATCTCTCTTTTATTAAGTCCGTTTACCTGAGGATTCATGGAGAATGGATCATTAAAGCTTTCCACCGCATCACAGTTGACAGTCACCAGGTCTGCTTTCCTGAAAAACGGCTCTGTCTTTTCCGTAGAGTTCATCATTTCAGCCAAACGTACAATATCAAACTGTACTTCTTTGATCAGTTTTATAGAGTCTGTTTCATTTAAATGTTTCTGATAGCCCAGATGGTGATAGTTTTTAATGGAAAAGTTTTTGGATCCCAGAATTTTACTTAAAAAGGTCTGTTCATTAATTGATTCCCCTTGTTTTAGCGAAATAATATTACTGATCTGTGTATAATTGATATTTTTCTGATGGAAGTTAAGGGCTGAAAACAATGAAAAAGCAAAGTCATTGGACCCCCCAATAATTACCGGAACAGCATTTTTATAATGGCAGGCAGATAAAACCTCCTGTAAAATATAATGTGAATCCTCAACCGTCTTTCCGGAAACAAGATCACCCAGATCTATTACCGGAACTTCAAAATCCAGCTGAGACAATTTATAAAATTCTTTTCTTACTCCCGTAAAATCCTGCATCTCCGCATCTCCTCCCACCCCTCTGTAATCAGATACAAAAAGAAGAACAATACTTCCTTCTTTTATGCCCTTGGAAATCCTGCTTCCAATCTGCCAGCTTTCCGTTTTGAAACTTCTGGGCGAAATGATAAAATCTTCAAAATTCATATATTAAATTAATACAATGCCAAAAATATTAAAATAAAATTATTTAATAGCCACTCAAAAGACATAAACTATCTTACACTTCCCCCTCATTAAACCTCGCTTTTAAGCCTCCGGTCCCTATCCTGCATCTATTCAAGAAATTAAAGAAGGAAAAGACTTGGTCTGTTTTTTGTTTTCCCACCACTATCAAACTTAATCAAGTTTTAAAAAACACATATAAATGAAATATTTCTCTATTATTTTTTCTTTTATTTTTCTGAATATTTTCGGACAAAATCATAAGGCCGACACCCAATTACTCCCCACAGAAGTTCCTTTTACCATCAGCAATAATTTAATCATTCTAAAAGGGAAAGTAAATGGAACTGATGTTAATATCCTTTGGGATAATGGATTTTCATTTTGTGGAATTGATGAGGAGCTTCTTCATCAGCTTCAGCTAAAAAAAGAGAAAAAGGAAAAAACGGCAACCGACGGCACCGGTGAGGAGCTCAATATCGGATTTACCACTCTTCCCACGTTATCCATAGGTCAGCTACAAAAATCAAAAGTTAAAGCCATTATATTTCAGTCTTCAGTCATACCTTCCACTATTAAAATCGATGCCGTATTAGGTGCTGAAGTTATCAATCAGTTCATCTGGGATTTTGATTTTGATACTCAGATCCTGACCGTTTCCAATAAAGAAATTCCTAAAAAAATCGTACAGGAAACTCCCTTCCAAATCGATAAAAAATCTCATCTTCATTACCTTCCCCTCCTGTTAAACGATAGAAAGACACTGATTCATTCTGATTTCGGCTCCAATTCTGAAAACCTGGATGTCATTCCTGAGTTTGCAGACATCGTTTTCGGAAAAGATATTCCACGGCTTACTCTTGAAGGCTGGGGAAGTATCAGCATCTCCGGAAAGATAGAGAATAGCACCTCTTATCTTTTAAAGAATGAGTATGACCTGTCGACTTCAGAAACCGAGCTTTCCAGATCCTATGCCCCCTTGGTTTCGGTATCGGATAAACTTCAGTACGAGGCGGTGCTGGGAAATTATTTTTTCAGAAACCTGGGCAACCTTATTATTAATCCTAAGGAGAAAAAATATAAGCTCTACTCCAGTAAAAGAGAACCTATCCCCTATCATTTTTCCAATTTCGGGTTTGCCTGTACCATTTACAATGGACAAATTCAGGTCATAAGGATGATTAAGGAAAGTGCCAATGTGAAAAAACACAATATAAGCCTGGGAGACGTAATAGAAAGTATTGACGGGCACACCATGGACTTTTTCAAAGACAATGATGAGCTTAGCGAGTATTTACATGAAAAAGAATCCATACAGTTCATTTTCAAGGATAAAGGACCCCTCAACCTAACTAAGGAAAAGTTTTTCTAACAATAAAAAGGCAGTGATTCGTTCACTGCCTTTTATTTATTTTTTCTTGGCTGTTGTTGTTTTTTTCTTAGCAGCCGGTTTTTTCTTTTCTGCAAAAGCATTTTTATCCTGGTCTGTAATCCATTTTTTAACCTCATCCAGGGAAACGGTTTTCAGCTCTTCCGCTTCGTATTTGGTATCATCCTTTTTCTTTGGAATTTTAAACATTGTTTTTCCAAACTTAATGAAAGGGCCCCATCTTCCGTTTTCAATAGAAATTTTTTCTTTTTCCCACTGCTGAATGTACCGGTTGGCTTCTTTTTCAAGTTTAGCTTCGATGAGTTCATTGATATCGCTTTGGGAAAGATTATCAAAATCGTATTTTTTAGGAACATTCACAAAGATGCTTTGGTATTTAATAAAAGGGCCGAATCTTCCTGTTCCTTTGGTTACAGGCTCGCCTTTGTAGGTAGCAATCGGGGCATCCGCTTTTTTCTTTTCATTAATGATCTCTTCCGCTCTTTCCTGGTTTACAGATAACGGATCTTCTCCTTTCGGAATACTGATAAAAGTTTCTCCCCATTTTACATAAGGCCCGAATCTTCCTACTCCGATGGAAACTGTCTGACCTTCAAAATCATTTAAATCAAATGGCAGCTTAAACAGCTCCAGAGCTTCTTTCAGTGTAATGGTGGCAATATTCTGTCCTACCATTAAAGAGGCAAATATAGGTTTCTCCTCATCTTCAGTTTCTCCGATCTGGATCATAGGACCAAATCTTCCGATCCGTGCATGCACATTTTTACCTGTTTTAGGATCTACTCCCAATAGCCTGTCTCCCGTAGCTCTGTCGGCATTTTCTTCAACATCTTCTATTTTAGGGTGAAATTTAGAATAGAAATCCGTCATCATTTCTTTCCACTTCTGCTCTCCATTAGCAATTTCGTCAAAGCCTTCTTCTACTCTGGCTGTAAAGCCGTAATCCAGGACTTCTTTAAAATTATCGGTGAGGAAGTCATTTACCACTTCCCCTATGTCCGTAGGGATAAATTTATTTTTATCTCCTCCGAATTTTTCGTCTAAAACAACTTTTTTGATCTTGTCTTTCGCCAAAGTCATTTTAATTACTTCACGTGTCTGAGGTTCCACCTCTCTTTTAACTACATATTCTCTATTCTGAATCGTCTGAATAGTAGGTGCATAAGTAGAAGGTCGTCCTATTCCCAGCTCCTCAAGTTTTCTTACCAATCCGGCTTCCGTATATCGGGCACTTGGTCTGGTAAACTTCTCGGTGGCTGTAATTGTTTTATAGTTTAAAACTTCTCCTATGCTTACTTTCGGTAATAGTTTTTCATTGTTTTCCTCATCATCATCTTCTGTTTTTACAATTCCATAAGCTCTTAAGAATCCGTCAAAAACAATAACTTCTCCCTGAGCTTCAAACTGCTGGGGAAGCTTAGCATCTCCTATTTCAATAGTAGTCTTCTCAATTTTAGCATTGGACATCTGGGATGCCAGTGTCCTTCTGTATATTAACTGATATAATTTATTCAATTGGGCATCTCCGATACTTTTCACTCCGAAGTCGGTAGGACGGATCGCCTCGTGAGCCTCCTGAGCGGAAGCTGATTTGGTGGTATAATTTCTCGGAGAAGAATATTCTGCCCCATATTCCGAAAGAATCTGGTTTTTTGCGCCCTCAATAGCTTCCTGGGAAAGGTTTACAGAGTCGGTTCTCATGTAGGTAATATATCCTTCTTCATACAATCTCTGGGCGAGACGCATGGTAGTCGTCACGTTATAACCTAATCTTGAAGAGGCTTCCTGCTGTAAAGTGGAAGTAGTAAACGGAGCGGATGCAGAGCGGGTACCGGGTTTGGTCTCCACATTCAGAACTTTAAATTCTGCTGTTTTGGTAAGCTCTAAAAACTGTTCAGCTTCTTCTTCTTTCTGAAAGTCTTTTTTCAGTTTTGCAGAGATTTCCTGCTCTGCTTTATTAAGGAAAATTCCATCCAGCTTGAAACTGGCTTTAGGTACAAATTCCCTGATTTCTTTTTCTCTTTCTACAATAAGGCGCACTGCAACAGACTGAACTCTTCCCGCGGATAATCCGGGTTTTACTTTCTTCCAAAGAACGGGAGACATTTCAAATCCTACGATTCTGTCCAGTACTCTTCTGGCTTGCTGTGCATTTACTAAATTCTGGTCAATATCTCTGGGACTTTCTATAGCTTTAAGAATTGCATTTTTAGTAATTTCGTGAAAAACAATTCTTTTTCTGTTTTCCGGCTTGAGTTTCAGCTCGTCTGCCAAATGCCAGGCAATAGCTTCTCCTTCACGGTCTTCATCGGAAGCCAGCCATACGATGTCTGCTTTTTTCACCGCAGCTTTTAATTCCGCCACCAGCTTTTTTTTATCAGCAGAAACTTCATAGTCAGGGCTGAAAGTTTCAAGGTCGATTCCCATTCCCTTTTTCGGCAGATCACGAATATGTCCAAAGCTGGATTTTACTTCAAAATCTTTCCCTAAATATTTCTGAATTGTTTTTGCTTTTGCTGGAGACTCTACGATTACTAAATTTTTCGACATTCCTAGAATTTTTGCAAAAGTAAAGTTTTTTTATAATATAGTCTCCCTATCACATTTTATTTAACAGTTCTGTAGGAGCAATGAAGACTCTGTAGAAAATTCCCTCAAAAGTGAATCCCTTACCGGACATTTCGGAACGATAGATCAGGGAGAATATAATAATGAGCGATGTAACATAAAATTTCCCATCCACTTTAATCTTTTCAAAGCTCAAAACTGAATCTCCGTTTTTCAATGGCAGGGCAAATAGAATAATGATCATCATCATATGGATATACATCCATCTTCCCCAGTCTATTGCCAGGTAAAATAAAGGTATGGTGAACAGGAATGCCCCTATCAGTAATAAAGACAACAGTTTTTTGTAGTGTGAACATATGATATAATAAGCAATATGGAAAACACTTATAGCCAATGTGATAAAATACAATTTGTATTCATAAAGATGCTCTTTGATGTATTGTCTTTCATCCACATCCCAGAAAAATATTCCGTAAATCGGATGTACTCCACGTTGGCTGAGGATTTCCAGAGACTGCCCTTCATTGACGTTCTTCCCAATAATAAGGATAAGAGCCGCCGGAATAAAAACGGAAAGAAAGTACTTGATGTATCGTGTTAATTCAAATTTATCTGTCTTTAAAAAGAGAGCAATAGCGAAATAAGGAACATAAAATAAAGTTACTTCATGCAGTAAAGTACTTATACATAAGAGTAAACAGATACCCCATTCCTTTAGTTTTGATAATTTATCATTATCCAGCAGGTAAACGAAAAGAGTAAAGATTAAAAATACAATAAACTCTTTTTTTCCTACATAGGTTACATTATTCAGAAGACCCAGAAAGCCAATGGAAGACAACAGCAAAGAAAGGTATAAAAAAGAGGTTTCCTTATACCTGATAAGCTTGGTGTAATACCAAAAGAATAGGGAAATGATACTGAACTGAAAAAAATATACGATGTAATTGAGCCTCAGACCTGTAAGATCCTGTAATATAAAAAAGAAACTTCCTGAAAGTCCTCTTCTTTTAAAACCCCCGTCTTCATAATTGATCAGCCAGTCGGCCAGAATATATCCGTCATCTTTTAGATTATACACCAAAGTAAATGCCAGTGTATAGATGGCAGTGATAGCAATTAGAAAATAAATGAAAGTTTTGATATTAAAATATGGCAATATTTTTTTTAACTTCATTGTGTTCTTAATTTATTCATAGAAAGAAAAGAAACATAAAAAGCTTCCCAACTTATAAATTCATCATTTTTTTCAGCAGTCAAAAATAGGAATTTACGATTTGTTGTACACTATTTTTTATGTTTCTTTTCAATTGTTATGATTATTTTTAAACAATTATTGTTTCAAAATTTTCATTATAATGTCTGATTCTTCAATTCTTATCAAATAAATCCCGGCGAGCAAAGAAGACAGATTAGTCTTGCCATCAACAAACTTATCGGACTTTACAAGCTGTCCTGAGATATTATATATTTCATAAGCATAATCTTTATTTACGGAAGATTTAAGATATAGCCATTCTTTTACCGGATTAGGAAACAGTTTTATTTTATTTTCGGAGAGGTTTACTTCTGCTATTCTATCATCTACTCCCTCTTCTATCTCTGCAATTCTTGCAGTGCTTACAATAGATTTGGGGATAACTCCTTCTTCGTTTCCGGTAGCATCATTTTTAATTTTAACACAGCGGCAGCTCATTCCAAAATAGGGATCATTGTTATCATTGAAAGCAGTTTCACGATTGGCACTGGATGCTGCATCAAAAAGCATATTAATAGACCTGCCTATATAATTGGACGCTAATGCTGCGGTCCAAACTCCGGGATATTGAAAATTAATAAAATTATAGGTTCCACTTCCGGTCTGGTTAGCCGTTACACTCCTGAAGCCCCGTGATCCGGAATTAGGGTAATTACCGATCTTATAGCTTGCATTATTAAAAGTATAGCCTATAGTAGTTGTGGTACTCGGGTTTCTAACTCTTACTCCCAAATAATCGGAGGTTATACTGTAAGAAGTCGCTATCTTTTTATCTTTTTTGTACCATGGTGTTAATCCGTAGTCTTTATTGACTACGATAGCCACACCTATGACATCAGGAACTCTCCATCCTTCAGGACATGGATCAAATGGAGATTTTTCACCTCCTCTTCCCCATCTTTCCGCCATTATATTGGGCTCATTGGATATCCAGTCTGTTCCATTCGTAGAAGTAGGAGCTGCACTGTTATAAGTAGCAAAAGTACTTGGGGTCATATACACCAAAGGGTTTTTAATGGAATAGCCTAGTACTTTCTCTGCTTTTACCGATATTTTATCCGTGGATAAAACATTAGCATTGGCAGAATTTGTATACACATTATAAGGCACAATATAGCTTCCTGACAAATTATTATAAGTGGCATTGGTAAGGGTGGTATAGGTTACCGTTCCATTTGCCGCTACCGTTCCCAGATAGATACTGTATGAAGCTCTGTTATCTGCGTACTGCAAAGGAGGAATCGGGTCTTTTCTTCCCCATTGGTAATGAAATCCTGTAGAAGCTCTTATCTTGGATAATTCTGCTGAAGTGGGAGTCAATGGATTGGCTACTACAGGAAAAGCATCTGTTGCGCCTAAATTCCTATCCATAAATTCAGTCTGCAGAATGACATCTGCGCTATTTACATAATTAATATAATTAGTAACCCCTGCTACCGGCTGCTCAGTAGTATACACATATGAATTTACAGGAGTATCCGTTACCCAGATATGCCAGCTCCAATACACAGGATTACTGATACTTCCATTATGCAAGGTCACCACTGCATTTCCACTTTGGTTAGGCTTTATTTCTACTACAATTTTTGAAGTATTAAGCTCTGTCAGTGAAGAAGGAATAGGATTTGTAATAGAAATTTTATTAATTAAATTAGTATTAGTAGTCCAAAGTACATTAGGCTTTAGGTTATTATAATTGGAGGAATTAAGAATAGCAGTATTATTAAGCAACTGGCTCTGTACCGAAAACGCCTTGCTTACAGGAATTTCAATGGTAGATGATATACTGCTTTTGACAATTTGATACGTATTCGGGTTATCCATTCCTTCTTTATATTCTAAAACCGGATCCAGATATTCCGTAGGAAAATTATAATTATCCACAGTATACAACGGGTCTTTTACACACCGGCACCCATTGGCATCTGATGTTCCCATTCCTTCGGTAGGCATATACCTGTACATTCCTTTCACAGCAGGATAGGTAGAATCAGGCACTATCGGCTGGTCTTTATCGGGAATCATAAATAATGTTCTCGCCACAGTCGCAGGCGTTTCATCAAAATGCTTGGCCATCGTTGCTGTCCATAAACAGGTATGATGCTGATCGGTATACTGCCCTGAATGCACATTTCTTATCAGCTGTCCCGTTCCCGGGAAAACTCCCATATCATATCCTCCCACTTTGGATAAATCAAATCCGAAATTAGGATATACCTTAAATCCTTTCATATAATCCGGAACATTACTGTCGGTAGGTTTTATTTCATAGTAATCACTGGATTCAAGTTCATTTTTTCCCAGTTTTGTTCTTACTCCAAAAGGAGAAAAGTCGATCCGTATATCATCGATATAAGTAGGCGAGGCTAAATTGGCTACCAGCATTGACGGAACCCTCCATCCATTGGGACACGGATCGTAGGAAGACTTATCTCTATAGGGACGCGCACTATTATCATTGTTATAATTTTCCCCGATCAAGCCTTGTGAATTATCAGACCACAAATTCAGCTCCGGAAGCCTGCTATCTTTGAATTCTGAAGATTTCCCAAACCAGTTAACGGGTAAATTAACATTATCATTATAATATGCCGGGCCTGAATTATCATCTTTATTAATATAAATAAGGCTTAGAGGATTTTTTACAGAAGTTCTGATATTATTGGTTACTTCTGCATTTGACAGAAGGATATACTTTTTAAGGTCATCCAGCTTAACAGCATTGGTAAAATTCCTTGAGCCTATATGCCTTACCCGGCCAATGGATCCTGACACTTCATAGAAATCATTCCCCCGGAAAACCAAAGGAGGTATCGGGTCTTTTCTTCCCCATTGGTATAAAAGTCCTCCGTTTTTATTCCATTCGGTTCCTGTAATGGTATTACTGACCGCTCCCAGGTTCCGGTCCATCCATCCCCAGTCAGAATCCGGTATGAGCTCTACGGTTCCGTTATTTCTTTCCCTCTTTAAGGCATCAAAGCTTTTATATTGAGGGCCGTTGGTAGGATCATCCGTTACCCAGATATGCCAGCTCCAATAAATAGAATTATTCACTCTATATACGATCACTGCATTACCTTCTTTAGATTTATTGATAGGAACTCTTATTTTGGCATCCTGGCCGGATCCTACCAACTCAAGACCATACCCTGCTCCTGTCTTTATAAGCCCCGGTACATCTTCCCATAATACATCTGCCGAAGCAGTACCGGCAGGAATACTCTCCCCTCCTATATAAGGATCACCCGACCACATTGCATAAGCTTTTTTTACAGGAACCAATAATCCTTCATTACTGCTTGCAGGATCAAAAATATAACTATTGGGGGCTTTGGTCCAATCGGGAACAGCCAGCGGCACGTCAATGGAATCATTATCTTCTTTAAGAACTGATGAAGATACCGTTTCACTTTTTACAATTCTTTTCTGCTCCTTTATATTCCTGGGAATACTATCTGAGTTATTCACAATGGAATAAGTCTGAGTATTTTCCAACAAAAAAGAATCTTCTTTTTTTTCTAAACTAGTGGTAGCATAGATACAGATCGAGACGAGACTAAATAATGTCACTGAGTTTTTGATTAGCTTTTCCATATCCTTGAATTTTTTGTCTCTAATTCACAGCAATTTTCAAGCCTTTGATAAAAAAAAGCAATTTATTTTATAAATAACTAATTCATAATTAAATTATATTAAATAATATTTATCAAAAACAACAATACAATACAAAAGAGAAACACACCGTATTCATCGCCATAATCACTAAAAAAGGACCATACATTAACAGTGTGGTCCTTTTACTATTTTTTAGTTTAAATTTTTTTTATGGCAGTAAATGATTTTTATAAAGATCAATGGTAAATTTCCCCGCCGTAATGTTTCTAAAACTTGCAAATACGACAAAATTAAAGATGACCAGAGCAATTATAAAGGTATGGATCATCCTCTTACCATTTTCCGAGACGACGTACATGGCATTCGGAATGATTATATAAGCGAAACCAATAAAGGCTCCGGCAAGCCTGGACGAGAAGATCGGGTTATTTCTAAAAATAAAATAGAAGCAAATCCCCAAAACAGCATATGTCCGGTGATATTCATAATAAGGGTACTTCTCCACCATCTTCGTATCAAAAGCAAACAAAAAGAAGGTAAGGATCACCATCATGGCCTCGGGGATACCAAATCCCCCGTTCAGTCTTTCTGTTGATTCATCAATATATCCGTTAAACCCTATGGAAAGGGTATTATCTGCCGCAATACTATTCATAAAGTTACCAAAGAACCTATAGACCTCAAACGGAGACAAGAAAATGGAAGTAATAATAAGAACAAGCATTACCGCCTTATTCAAAGGAACACGCACCAGCCAGTACATCGGTAAAAATATGTAGCAGACATTATGGATACCTGCCGCCAAATAAATACAGAGAAGATAATAAAACAGTTTTCTTTCTTTTATATACCGGATCCCAAAATAAACGATAAAAGACCCCAAATTCTGACGTATCTGCCCACTTTCCCCAATGAAAAAGCCGGGAATAAACATGAAGGCAATGAAAGTAAAAGGATAGAAAGTATTATCATCAATATATTCGACCTTGAAAAAAATCGCCAATGCCGCCACGACCAGCGTCAGCATATAAAACGGCGCGTTGAAAATATTCAGCAATACTTTATTGATCAGTACGAACAACCATTCCAGCTCCATAGGCTGGGGACCATCCAAAGAAAGAGCCTTTAAAAAGATACTTACATAATCCTTGGTGTCAGAATAGATATATATCCCCCGGTAACTCCCGAAATCAGGACCTACATTATCCCGGAGTCCCGCTATGATAACCAGGTATATTCCCAGATAATACAACCACTTTTTTTCAACTTTATTGCCATATACCTCCTGAAAGCTAAAGTATAGCATATAGATAATTGCAATGATATAATATGGGTGTAATAAACTCATGAATTAGAAGGTATAATGTTTTTAAACTGATGGGAAGCTACTGCAAATCCTGTAAGAATCAACGGTAAGAAGAGCCTTGCCTCCCAGAAAATCCCCACTAATGTAATCATTAAAAGATAGGGAGATGAGAAAAACAGATATTTTTTTAATACCTCTTTATTATCTTTCTCACATAATTTATAGGTTAAATAAAACCCTATCGCACCGAATAATAATCCGGCAAGATTATATGGACTCGTAAAGTTTTTCACAATGTAAATCCCCTCGAAAAAAGAAGCATCCTGCCTGATCATCAGCCTTAAAATAATATAAGGAACGATAAAGGAAATCACCAGAAACAAAACTTCCTTCCAATGGGTAACCTTTCCTTTTGTCAGCTCTTTCAGGCTGATGAATAAAGCACCGAAAAAAGCAATATTCAGACATGCCGTTTCTCTTACAAATGTTGACACCACAATGATAAGACTTAAGCCTATAAGATCTTTATTCTTTCTAAAATGAAAATATCTAAGGGTAAGCAGCATTCCCCAAACATAGAAGAAAATAGCAATAGAATCACAGTTGGTAGGTACATACTGCACAATCACCATAAAAAATACTGCCAGCAGATGAACCACTCTTCTTATATTGACATTTAAAAGGATTTTTGCCGTATTAAATTTGAAAATCGTATTGAGAATAATAGAAGAAGCTATAAAAAAAACTACATTGATCAGAAAAGTACTGTGATAGAATAAAGTTCCGTTCTTTAATAAAAAGCTTTTTGTAAAAGGTAAAAAATGATCTACTGCATAGGTAACAGCTTCCGTGACATGTACACTCAAAAAATTAGGAATAACGCGGTAAGCATAGACCGAGGAAAACATAAAATCCGGTGCCTTTTCCATGTCTTTCATCCCTATATAGGAAGATTCAAAGCCATAATAAGACATTAAGAAAAGTAAAAATGGGAATATTATAACCAATAAAATTCCATTTATTTTTTCATCAAATATTTTAAACATATTACCTAGATCTTTACTTAAGATGTGTTTTTATTTTAAATGCATTTCATCTATGGGAACTTTGCAAAAGTAGAGGTTTTTTCTTTTCACATGAAATATTTTATTGATTTTCAGTAAAACTTCTTTATCAAAACTTTTAAACCAAGACTTCATCCATATATTATATGAAAAAATTAAATTTGCAATCCAGGAAGAAAGATGCACCGTTTTTTTATATTTTTATATTATCTGATTGCTAAAAACAAGCTTTTATCCACAGTAACAGCGCTGGGGATCATGGCTATATCCTTATTTTTCGCATCGAAAATTAACTTTGAAGAAGACATCAATCAGATTATTCCTAAAAATGAAAAATCCGATCTTACCGCTAAAGTTCTTAAGCAGCTCAATTTTTCAGATAAGATTATTGTAATTATTGAAAACAAATCCGGTGAGGACCATTTCCAACTCTCTGAAACCGCCAGTCTGTTTCTTACCAAAACAGAGCCGCTGCAACGGTATATCCATTCCATACAGGGAAAGGTCAATGAAAATGAAATATCCGAGACTTTCGACTTTGTGAACCAAAACCTGCCTCTTTTCCTGGATCAGGAAGATTATCAGGTCATATCCCAGAAAATACGACGGGACAGCATAAGCCGGCAGGTCGAAAACAACTATATCTCACTGGTCTCTCCTACCAGCCTTGTAACAAAGGAATTTATAAAAAAAGATCCTCTTGGAATAACATTTCTCGGAATAAAAAAACTCAACGCCCTCAATATCAGCAATGATTTTAAACTGGAAGACGGCTTCATCGTAACCAAAGACGGAAAAAACCTCCTTCTTTTCATCGATCCTCAATATAAAAGCAACGATACCAAAAACAATGAAGCTTTTGTGGATCAGCTTAATGAGATCAAAGATCAAATCAATAAAGAATTTAAAGGAAAAACGGAAATCAGCTATTTCGGTTCTCCCGTTATAGCAGTAGCCAACGCCCAACAGATCAAAAAAGATATTCAGAATACAGTTATCATTTCGATGACGGTGCTGTTGGTTCTTTTAATTTATTATTTCCGTAATCTCTTCACTCCGGTTATCGTTTTTCTTCCAACATTGATATCCGTTCTGCTAAGCCTTCTTGTGCTTTATTTTATTAAAGATAAAATTTCGGCTATTTCTTTAAGTATCGGTGCCATTTTAATCGGGATCACCATAGACTATGCCCTGCATATTCTCACCCATTACAAACACAACAACAATATTGAAGAGCTTTATAAAGAAATCTCCCAACCCATTATTTTAAGCAGTGCTACCACGGCAGTTTCATTCCTCTGCCTGGTTTTTGTACGTTCCGAGGCCTTAAAAGATTTAGGATTGTTTGCTTCTCTGACTGTAATGCTGTCCTCTATTTCTGCACTGATCATCGTACCTCAGCTTTACCACCCGAAAGAAAGCAAGACAAAGCCCAACACGAATTTCATAGATAAAATAGGCTCTTACCCTTATGAAAAAAACAAACCTCTTATTATAGGTTGTTCTTTGGTTATTATAGCCTGCTTATTTGGTTTCCGGCATGTCGGGTTCAATGAAAATATCGGGGATCTCAATTATATCCCGAAAGAATTAAAAATCAGTGAAGCTAAACTGGAGAAATTGTCAGATATCACCTCAAAGTCCATTTATACTATTTCCTACGGAAATTCCTCAGAAGAAGCTCTTGAGAGCAATACAAAACTGAACACTTTCCTTGAAAAAGAAAAACAGGAAGGTAAAATACTAAGCTACAATTCTTTAGGAAACATCGTCCTGTCCCAACAAGACCAGCAGACCAGAATAGAAAACTGGAAAAAATTCTGGACTCCCGAAAGAAAAAACCAAACCAGTGCGGAGCTTATACAAAGCGGTCAAAAATTCGGGTTTAACAGTAATGCTTTTGATAATTTTAATCATCTGCTCAATAAAAATTTCTCTTCCTTAACCTTACAGGACTATGAAAAAATAAAAGCGCTCCAACTCCCTGAATTTATTAGCAATGAAAAAGGATTCTACACCGTTTCTACCATTGTAAAGGTCAACGAAGGTAAAAGAGACGCCTTCATAAAAGACATTGAAAAGAAACATGATGTGCTGGCTATAGACCGTCAGCAGATGAATGAAAACTTTCTGGGATTACTAAAACGGGATTTCAATACCCTGATCAATTATTCCCTTTTAGCCATTATCCTTACCATTATTGTTTTTTTCCGGAATTTTGAACTGTCCGTTCTCACTATGTTCCCTATCATTTTAACAGGGGTGGTAACCGCGGGAACCTTATACTTCTTCGGGCTGGAGCTGAATATATTCAGCACTGTGGTCTGCACCCTGGTATTCGGAGTCGGCGATGATTTCAGTATCTTTCTTACCAAAGCCATGCAGAAGGAGCATACCACGGGGAAAAATGAGCTTCCCACTTACAGGATTTCTATTATTTTAGCTGTTTTTACGACTATCCTTTCTATCGGATCTTTAATTTTTGCCAAGCATCCGGCTTTGCATTCTTTAGCTTTGGTTGCCCTGATAGGAATGTTTTCGGTAATTATTATTACTTCCACCTTATATCCTTTCTGGTTCCGGTTATTAATTATTAACCGTTCAAAAAAGGGGCTCTCTCCTGTTACTTTCAGGTTGCTTATCCATTCTTTTTTTTCCTTTCTATATTATGGTGTAGGTGGCTTCAGCTTCTCTTTCCTCGGAGCCTTCTTTGTTAAAAGATCCAAAGGAAAAACCCTTGACCTGATCAAACTATTCATCGCTAAATTCCTTACTTCCGTACTATACACCAATCCGTTCGTAAAGAAAAGAATCATTCAGAACCCACAGGAAGATTTCAGCAAACCTGCTGTAATTATTGCGAACCACACCTCTTTCCTCGATACACTTGCCCTGGCTATGGCCAATCACAAAATCATCTATCTTGTTAATGACTGGGTGTATAATTCTCCTATTTTTGGAAGACTGGTAAAGGCCTTAGGCTTCTATCCGGTATCACAGGGGATAGAAAAAGGCATGGATCAGCTGAAAGAAAAAATTAATCAGGGCTATTCCCTTGTTGTCTTTCCTGAAGGGGAGCGTTCCTATACCAATGACGTAAAACGGTTTCACAAAGGAGCATTCTATATTGCAGAGCAGTTTGGGCTGGATGTGCTACCCATCTATATCCATGGGAACTCCGAGGTACTGCCAAAAGGAGATTTTATCATTTATGACGGAAGCATTACCGTAAAAGTAGGAAACAGGATTGATAAGGAAGATGCAAGTTTCGGAAAATCCTATACGGAAAGAAGCAAAACAATCAATGCGTATTTCCGAAAAGAGTTTGCTTTACTCCGAAATGAAATTGAGGATGAAAATTACTTCAGGAAAAAATTGTTTTTAAGTTTCCTTTATAAAGAAAATGACATTGTAAAAAAAGTAAAAGAAGACTTTGAGCTGAATAAATCCGTTTACTACGAACTGAATAAGCATATTCCCAAGAATGCAACCATTCTGCATATGGCGGATGATTACGGCCAAAAAGATGTCTTATTGTGTCTGTATCAGGCTGGCAGAAAAATTTTCAGCTTAATAAAAGATCGGGAAAAACGGGAAATTGCAGAAAATAATTATATCGTAAAAACCCGGAAAATCTCTTATCTTAAAGATATTTCTATGGTAAACAAGAATATTGATGTACTTTTGGTATCTGATCCTGCATTCAGTATCAGTAACATCAATCACCTACCTGAAATTATTATTTTTATGAACGTAAAAACTTTATCATTTCAAAATAATGAATATAGTTTAACCTACCAATCAGAATCAATAAAGATATACAGAAAGTAATTGATTAATTTGAAAAACATATTTTTGTAAACAATACAACTTTCATGCAGAAGAATATACTTGTCATTTATTACACCCAAACCGGGCAGCTGGGCGAGATTGTAAAGAATATAGCCAAGCCTTTTGAAGACAAAAAGGAGGAGTATAATGTGACGTATTATAACATTCAGCTCAAGGAAGACTTTCCTTTTCCATGGCCAGGCGATGTATTCTTCAATACCTTTCCGGAATCTTATCTTCAGATCCCCAAAGAGATTCTGCCCCCTCCGGAAGATGTCCTGAACAAAAAATTTGACCTCATCCTGTTCGGCTATCAGGTATGGTATCTTACTCCATCCATTCCTGTTATTTCATTCCTGAAAAGCGGATATGCGGAAAATATCCTGAAAGACACTCCGGTAGTAACGATTTCCGGAACACGAAATATGTGGATGCTGTCCCAGGAAAAATTAAAAGTCTATTTAAAAAATATGAATGCCAGGCTGGTGGGAAATATCGCCTTGGTAGACAGACATGACAACTATACCAGTGTTCTGACTATTTTAAGATGGCTGACCACCGGACAGAAGGAAAAATCAGGGATGCTTCCGGCCGCAGGAATTTCAGATGAAGAAATCGCCGGAGCCGGTAAATACGGTGAGATCATAAGAAAACATATGGAACAGAATGATTTTACTCCTCTTCAGCCGGACCTGGTAAAAAATGGTGCAGTTGAGATCCGCCCCTTCCTCGTAAGAGTAGAGAAAGTAGGAAATAAAATCTTTACCGTTTGGTCCAATTTAATTATCCGAAAGAAAGAAAAACGCCCTATGCTGGTTAAGCTTTTTAAAGTATACCTTATGGCTGCAATATGGGTGGTCTCACCTGTTGTTTTGGTCTTTCACATACTATTGGCACCTGTTTTACGATTTAAAAGACAAAAAGAAAAAAAATATTTACAAGGAATTAACTTAAAATAAAAATGATGCAAGACGTATATATCACTAAAGCTTCAACTTTTTTACCCAATGACCCCGTTTCCAACGAAGAAATGGAAACTTATCTTGGAATGGTGAATGACGCTCCCTCCAAAGCGAGAGCCCTTATCTTAAGAAATAATAAAATCACGACAAGATATTACGCATTAGATAAAAACAGCCAGCCGACCCATACCAATGCCCAGATTACGGCTAAAGCCATCGAAGGGCTTTTTGATAACAACTTTACAAAGGATGACATGGAGCTTTTATCCTGCGGAACCACTTCTGCAGATCAGATCCAGCCGTCACATGCATCTATGGTTCATGGCGAGCTTAAAACCGGTAAATCTATTGAGATCAATACCTCCACAGGACTTTGCAACTCGGGAATGAACGCTCTCAATTATGGCTATTTATCCGTAAAAGCGGGGGTAAAACAAAATGCAGTCTGTGCCGGTTCTGAAAGGTTTTCTGCCTGGATGACCGCGGATAAATTCAACCATGAAGCTGAAAATTTAAAATTACTGGAAGAAAGACCTATTATCGCCTTCAAAAGAGAATTTCTGAGATGGATGCTTTCTGACGGTGCCGGCGCTTTCTTATTACAAAATAAACCGAGAGAAAACAGCATTTCATTAAAAATAGAGTTTATTGATTTCTACTCGTACGCCCATGAGATTGAAGCCTGCATGTATTCCGGATGTGAAAAGCAGGAAGACGGAAGCCTTAAATCCTGGGCTGACTACCCTTCCGATGAATGGCTGAAACAATCTTTATTTGCCTTAAAACAGGACACTAAAATCCTGGATCAGTATATTTTAGTAAAAGGAGCTGAAAGTTTAAGAGCCTCTTTTGATAAGCATAATTTGGACCCGGAAAAAATTGATTATGTATTGGCCCACATTTCCTCAGGTTATTTTAAAGAAGGTCTTAAAGATGAGTTTGCCAAAAAAGGCATGGACTTTCCAGCAGAAAAATGGTATTATAACCTCTCCGAAGTAGGAAACATCGGTGCCGGATCTATTTTTATCGTATTGGAAGAACTAATGAATTCTGGGAAGCTTAAAAAGGGCGAAAAAGTTCTTTTATGCGTTCCTGAAAGCGGAAGATTCTCCTACTCCTGTGCTTTATTAACCGTATGCTAATGGAAATCAGCCTTCCCATATCCGATAAGAGCTTTATAGAAAGTCTCATTCCCCAGCGTGATCCCTTCGTAATGGTGAATACCCTCACCGAATACACCGAAGATTCCCTGAACTCCGCATTTCTTATCAAAGAAGAGAATATTTTTGTTCAGGGAGAAATTTTCCATGCTGCCGGAGTTATCGAGCACCAGGCCCAGAGCGTAGCTTTGCATACCGGCTATAAATATTATTTATCAGGACAGGAATCCCCCACCGGATATATAGGTGCCATTAAATCTTTTGAATCTGTGGCATTGCCCAAAGTAGGTGATCTCCTGGAAACCGAAGTCAGCATTATCAATGAAGTGATGGGCGTTACCTTAGTAAGCATCACCACCAGAGTAAAAGGAAATATTATCGCCACTTCCCAAATGAAAACAGTTGTAAAATAATCGTTCATGGAAGCAAAAGGAGTACAGAAAATCAATATCCACAATTTTTTACCCCATCGCAAACCTATGCTGATGGTGGATTATATCCTGGAGCTTACCCAGGAAAAAGTCATTACTTCTTTTGAAATAAAAACCGATAATATTTTTGCTCATGACGGCAGGCTGACAGAAGCAGGATTAATTGAAAATCTCGCCCAGACCTGTTCCTCTATTTTCGGACAAAGTTTCTTTGAAAATACGGAAGCAGATACCAAGGTGATAGGCTTTATTACCAATATCAAGAAAATTGAAATTTTTGCTCTTCCTGAAATAGGGAAAAACATTATTTCAAAAGCCGTTCTTATTTCTCAGTATGAAAACATCTGTAATATTTCCTGTGAAAGCTTTTATAATGAGAATTTATTGGTAAGAGCGGATATTAATTTATTCATTCAAGAAGTTCAACAGTGAAACCCTGATTTAATCAAGGCTTACAAATAACCCTTACAATTAAACGGATGAAAAAGCAAGATCTTCCCCAGGACGAAAGTAATATGAAAACGGCGAACATGACCGAAGTTCTCTACGTTACCGACGATAATGACAACTATACCACCGCCAACAGCATTGGCTGGGAAGCAAAAAAACTGGCGCTGGATGAATCCATGGCATTAATTCAGGAAAGAATAGAAGAAGCCAAACAACAGGTAGCCAATAATATAGTAAGTCCTATTATATATTTTATGGAGGTGAACAAAATGGACCTGAGCGTCCTTGCATCGTATGTAGGAATGTGGAAATGGCGTGTAAAAAGACATACAAAGCCCAATATATTCAAAAAGCTGGATGACAAGGTGTTAAAGAAATATGCAGACACTTTCGGGATTACAGTAAACGAACTAAAAAATTTTGACGGAAAAGCATAAAACATTGCATATTTTTTGCCTATTTTATGCCCCAAAAAGAAAATATTAAAATGAAGCTTGATTTTGAACATCATCAGACCGCCCATTGCGAGAATGGTGTTGCCTCCAATTTATTACTTAATAAAGGAATAAAAATAAGTGAACCTATGATTTTCGGTATCGGTTCAGGTTTGTTTTTCGTATACCTTCCTTTTCTTAAAGTTAATTTTGCGCCTGGTTTCAGCTACCGTCCCATGCCGGGAGCCATTTTCAGCAAAGCGGCCAAACGGCTGGGAATAAAAATCAAAAGACAAAAATTTTCAAATCCTAAGGAGGCTCAGTCAGCTTTAGAAAAGAATTTAGAAAACAAGATCCCAACAGGATTACAAGTAGGTGTTTTCAACCTCGCCTATTTTCCGGAAGAGTATAAATTTCACTTTAATGCCCATAACCTTGTGGTATATGGGAAAGAAGACGGAAGATTCCTCATCAGTGACCCTGTGATGGATTATACCACCTCTCTCTCCGAAGAAGAACTGGAAAAAGTGCGTTATGCCAAAGGGGCTCTTCCTCCTAAAGGACATATGTACTACCCCATCTATATTCCGGAGGATATTCAGCTGGAAGAAGCTATTAAAAAAGGAATCCGGGACACCTGCAAAAATATGCTGGCACCTGTTCCCATTATTGGAGTAAAAGCTATACGGTGGGTAGCCAAAAGCATCCCGAAGTGGGCAGAAAAAAAAGGAACTAAAGTTACCAACCACTATTTGGGACAGCTGATCAGAATGCAGGAGGAGATCGGTACCGGCGGCGGCGGTTTCCGGTTTATTTACGGAGCCTTCTTACAGGAAGCTGCTGAAATTCTTAAAAATCATGAATTAAGAGAACTGTCTAAAGAAATAACCGCAATAGGGGATCTTTGGCGCGATTTTGCGGTGGACATCGCCCGCGTATATAAAAACCGGAATTCAAAAAGCAATATTTATCAGGAGCTTTCAAAATCCATGCTGCATATTGCCGATCTGGAGGAAGCTTTTTATAAAAAACTGAAGAAAGCAATTTGAGATGGAACAGCCTATTATTGAAATTAAAAATCTATATAAAAAATATAAAAGTGCTGAGGAGTTTTCTGTTAATGACATCTCATTACAGATCAACAGTCAGGAGATCTTTGGAATCCTGGGACCTAACGGTGCCGGAAAAACCACACTGATATCGATGCTTTCCGGACTGGTAAAACCCACTGCAGGACACTTTACCATTAATGGATTATCACCTCAGAAAGACAGTCTCAGGATAAAGCAGATTATCGGGATTGTTCCTCAGGAATATGCCCTTTATCCCACTCTTACCGCCAGAGAAAATCTGATGTTTTTCGGAAGCCTTTATGGATTAAAACATAAAACCCTTACTAAAGATATTAATGAAGCTCTGGAAAGAATGGGCCTTTCCAAATTTGCAGATAAAAAAATCGAACAGTTTTCAGGAGGGATGAAACGCCGCTGTAATCTTATTGCAGGAACTTTACACCATCCGAAAGTCCTGTTCCTCGATGAGCCTACTGTGGGCGTAGATGTTCAGTCTAAAAAAGTGATCATCGATTTTCTTCAGGAACTAAACCGCAAAGGAACCTGTATCATCTATACCTCGCATCACCTTTCGGAAGCAGAAGAATTCTGTACCCAGATAGCTATTATAGACGGGGGAAAAATTCACGCGTCAGGAACCCCTGAAGAGCTCATTTCAAAAGTTGAAGGCGCCCATAATCTTGAAGATGTCTTCATTTCATTAACCGGAAAAGAATTAAGAGATGTTGTATAAACTGTGGAGAAGTTTTATTAAAGAGATTTTTTTACTGAAAAGAGATATCGGAGGAATTGTGATTATTTTCGTAATGCCGCTTCTTTTGATTATAACCATAACCCTCATACAGGATTCCACTTTTAGAAACCTGGAAGGAGCAAAAATTCCTATTATTTTTATTGATAATGACCATTCTGAAGTATCTCAAAACATCAAAAAGGAACTGGAAGGCAGCAAAACATTCCGGCTTCTTACCAATTTTAATGAAAAAACGGCACAGGATGCTGTTTTCTCCGGAGAATACCAGATGGCTATCGTAATTCCTGAAAATTTAACCAAAGACCTGAATGCCAATGTAGATTCCAAAGTGCAAACCATTGTAAGCTCATTCGGTCTGGAAGCAGATTCTGCCCAAGCACAAAAAAAAGCTCCCAAAGCAAAAGAACTCCATCTTTATTTTGATCCTGCCACCAATGCAGGCTTTAAAAGTTCAGTAATGAATTCCGTGAATAAAATGGTTTTTGAAATTGAAAATAAAAAAATATACAAGGCATTTCAGGAGCAGCTGGGGACCACTGAAGATATTGAAGAAAATAAAAACTTAATCAGCTTTAAAGAAATCACTCCTTTAAAGGGGGAAAAAGAAATCATACCCAATTCGGTTCAGCACAATGTTCCGGCCTGGACGCTGTTCGCGATATTTTTTATCGTAGTTCCGCTCTCTATTAATTTAGTCAAAGAAAAAAGCCAGGGAACCAGTGTAAGGGCAAGGATAAGCCCTACCCCTTACTTCGTTCATATTTTAGGAAAAACCTTTACCTATCTTATCATCTGTATCATACAGTTTTTACTGATGGTCGCGGTAGGGGTATTTTTATTTCCTTACTTTAATCTTCCGGCTTTTGATGTATCGGGAAATATGCTCAGCCTGATCGTTGTCACTTTATTTGCGGGACTGGCGGCTATTGGATTCGGTATATTGCTGGGCACCCTGGCTGAAACTCAGGAGCAGTCTGCCCCTTTCGGTGCTACATCAGTGGTTGTTCTTGCGGCTATAGGAGGAATCTGGGTCCCGGTTTTTTTAATGCCGGAGTTTATGCAGCATATTGCAGGCTTTTCTCCTATGAACTGGGGACTCAATGCCTATTATGATATTATTTTAAGACATAGCAGCATCTCCCAGGTTTCCAAAGAGCTGTTTTTATTATTTTTATTTTATATTGCGATGGTAGCAATTTCCATTTTTTACGAAAGAAAACAAAATGCAGTCTAAGGAAAAAACAATGATGTGCTCTGAAGAAGTCAGGGTAAGATTTAATGAAACCGATCCGCTGGGCATTGTCTGGCACGGGCATTATATTGTCTATTTTGAGGATGGACGGGAAGCTTTCGGAAGACAGCACGGTCTCTCTTATCTGGATATTCAGAGAGAAGGCTACGTGACTCCTATTGTAAAAAGTACCTGTGAGCATTTTCTCCCCTTAAGGTATGGGGAAACATTCAGGATAGATACCATTTACGTAAACTCAGCTTCTGCAAAACTGATCTTCAGATATGAGATCTACAACCAGGAAAACCAGTTGGTCTGCACCGGGGAAACTATTCAGGTCTTTCTGGATAGTGAAGGCAATCTATCGCTTTACAATCCGGATTTTTTTCAAAAGTGGAAAGATAAAATGGAATTATAATGAAGAAGGACATTTATATTACGGATTATAATTGCGTTACTCCGCTGGGAATGAACGTCTCTTCCAATTGGATGGCTTTATTAGAGAACCGCTCAGGTGTTGCCCTTAATAGTATCGGAGAAAATCAGGAAAGTTTCTATGTTTCTATGATTAATAATGAAGAACTGGAACATGAATTCAGCAAAAAGTTTAATGAGCGTGGATTTACCCGTTTGGAGAAGATGCTCTTATTAAGTTTACAGCCTTTGGTTAGCCGGCATTCTGTCACAGACCAAACCGCTTTTATATTATCCACTACAAAAGGGAATATCAGTCTTCTTAAAAATCAGGATTCCATACCTCACGGAGCATATCTTTCAGCTTTAGCCCATAAAATTGCTGATTTTTTCGGTTTTAAAACCCAACCTATTATTGTTTCTAATGCCTGTGTTTCAGGAGTAATGGCTCTCAGTGTGGCCAAAAACATGATTCTTTCAGGAAAATATAAAAATGCTTTTGTCATTGCCGGTGATGAAATATCAGAATTTGTGATTTCAGGATTCAACTCTTTCCAGGCCATAGGAAAAGAGCCCTGCAAGCCTTATGATAAAAACAGAAACGGGATCAACCTTGGAGAAGCTGCTGCTGCAGTTTATCTCACTTCGGAACCTTCCGAAAATGATAAATTTAAATTTAAAATCCTTGGAGACTCTGCGGTCAACGATGCCAATCATATTTCGGGACCTTCAAGAACCGGAGAAGGGTTGTATGCAAGTATTAAAAATGCGATGACGGAAGCTGGAATTGCCCCTGATCAAATAGACTTTATTTCCGCCCACGGAACAGCCACATTATATAATGACGAAATGGAAGCTATCGCATTCAACAGGATGGATCTGCAAAACGTTCCGCTTAACAGTATGAAAGGTTTCTTCGGGCACTGTCTTGGGGCAGCCGGATTACTGGAGAGCATTATTTCCATGGAAAGTTCTTTACACCAGACCTTACTCCCTTCCAGAAATATTGAAGAACCGGGAGTTTCCCAACCTTTACATATTATCAGTAAGCTTCAGAACAGGGAAATTAATTATATCCTCAAAACAGCATCGGGATTTGGAGGGTGCAATGCGGCTGTCGTATTGGAAAAATCTTAAAACTGATAGGATGAATAAAATAAAGACCTGCACTATAGAAAATTCAAAAATATCCGTTAATGACAAGGTTATTTTTGAAAACCCTATCCACACTTTCCCCGAATTTGCCAAAGAAGCTTATAAAAGTATGGAACTGAATTATCCCAAATTTCATAAAATGGATAACCTCAGCAAACTGGCTTTCCTGTCTGCTGAAATGGTACTGAAAGATCAGGAAGACAACAGTAAAACCGCTATTGTCTTTGCTAACCGCTCTTCCAGTCTGGATACGGATTTTAAATATCAGGAAAGTATCAATTCACAGGAAAATTATTACCCGAGCCCGGCAGTATTCGTGTATACGCTGCCCAATATCTGTGTGGGCGAAATCAGCATCCGTCATCAGATGAGAACAGAAAATGCATTTTTCGTACTGGATCATTTTGATGAAGAGTTTCTTCACACTTATTCCCGCCGGCTTTTAGAGTCTGGGAAAGCAGAAAAAGTATTGTGCGGATGGGTCGAATTATATCAGGAAAATTATACAGCTTTTGTATATTTGTTAACTTTATAAAAATATACTATTTATCATTTCAAAAAAGATCAGACTTTACCGGAATGGTAATTTTAATAAAATTTTTACCTCAATAAATTATGGAAAACTTACACACAGAATTAAAGCATAAAATCATAGATGTACTTAACCTTGAAGATGTTTCCGTAGAGGACATTAAAGATTCGGATCCGTTATTCGGAGGCGGATTGGGACTTGACTCTATTGATGCACTGGAGCTGATCGTGCTTCTGGATAAGGATTACGGAATTAAATTGGCCGATCCTAAGAAAGGAAAAGAAATATTCGAGTCTATCGATACCATGGCAAAATTCATCGAAGAAAACAGAACAAAATAATTAATGGGTCATAAAATTGCCATAACGGGGATGGGCATTATTTCTTCCATTGGTAATAATGTAGAAGAAAATTTTATTTCCCTGAAATCCGGCAGACACGGCATTTCAGATATCGAACTGTTTGAAACCCGCCACTCCGGCCATATTAAAACAGGTGAAATAAAGCTCTCCAATGAAGAACTTGTCAAAAGGCTGGGACTACCTGAAGATAATAACATTACCAGGACCTCCCTGTTGGGAATGATGGCTGCCAAAGAAGCGGTAGAAAGTTCCGGTATTTCAGATATCAATTCTTACCGGACCGGACTGATTTCTTCTACCAGTGTAGGAGGAATGGATGTTACGGAGAAATATTTTTACAGCTATGAAACATTTCCCGATAAGCAAAAATATATTGATGCTCATGATGCAGGAAACTCTTCGCTGGCCATTGCGGATTTCTTAGGACTGGAAGGAATGGTTTCAACGATCAGTACGGCCTGTTCATCAGCAGCCAATGCCATTATGATGGGTGCCAAGCTCATTAAGAATGGAATTCTTGACCGTGTTATCGTGGGAGGAACGGATTCTCTTTCCAAGTTTACTTTGAACGGATTCAATTCCCTGATGATTCTTACGGATTCCTATAATACCCCTTTTGATCAAAACCGAAAAGGTTTAAACCTGGGCGAAGCAGCTGCTTTTCTGGTTCTTGAATCGGATGAGACTGTCAAAAAAGATCATAAAAAAGTCCTGGGATATCTTTCAGGCTACGGAAATGCCAATGATGCCCATCATCAGACGGCTTCTTCTGAAAACGGACAGGGAGCATATCTTGCCATGCAGCAAGCCCTCTCCATCTCTCAGCTGAAAAAAGAAGACATCGATTATATCAACGTTCACGGAACAGCAACTCCCAATAATGATTTATCAGAAGGGATTGCGATGAACCGGATTTTCGGGGAAGGTAACGTCCCTGAATTCAGTTCAACAAAAGCTTTTACCGGACATACATTGGCGGCCGCCGCAGGAATAGAAGCTGTATTTTCTATTTTGGCCATGCAACATGATCTTATTTTTCCCAACCTGAATTTTAAAACCAAGATGGAAGAATTTGATCTTATTCCTGTTACAGAACTTAAAGAAAAAAATATCCGCCATGTACTCTCCAACTCTTTCGGGTTCGGAGGAAATTGTTCAACATTAATTTTTTCAAAATCATGAGTGCGGTTTATATTAACAGTGCAGCGTCTATTTCTGCTCAGGAGATACTTCAGGAGGATTTTTTTAACGATCTTAAACCTGAAAATGCCGTTCAGGTAGTAAAAGCCGTGGAACCTAATTATAAAGAGTTCATTCCCCCTGCTATGATCAGGAGAATGTCCAAAACGGTAAAAATGAGCACAGTTGCTTCCCGGTATGCTTTGGAGGAAGCAGGAATTGAAAAGCCGGATGCCATCATTGTAGGAACGGGAATGGGATGTTCCCAGGATTCTGAAAAGTTCCTCAAAAATGTTATTGAAAACAATGAAGAATTCCTGACACCTACTTATTTCATTCAATCTACGCATAATACGGTAGCCGGTCAGATAGCACTGGGATTACAATGCCATGCCTATAACTTCACATATGTAAATACTTCTTCCGCACTGGAGTTTTCTTTTTTGGATGCCCAGCTTCAGATCAATGACGGAGAAGCTGAAAATGTTCTGGTAGGCTCCACAGATGAGCAAACCGAAAGAACCATGGAACTCTACAAGCTAAACAACAGCATTAAAAAGCATGAGGACCTTCCTGCTGATTTTCTAAGTTCTTCCACGAACGGTGTCATCTGGGGAGAAGGCTCAAGTTTCTTTGTATTAGGAAAAGAACAGACGGAAAAATCATATGCCAAGCTTAAAGACATTCGGATCATCAATAAGATGTCCAAAGGTGGGATCCAAAATTTTATCCTTGATTTTTTAGGTAAAAATAATCTCAGTCCTCAGGATATTGATGCTTTGATTCTAGGATTCAGTGGAGATCAGGATTCTGACACTTACTACCATTCTGCTATGGATCTGTTTCCTGATTCGGCTTTATTATATTACAAACATTTAAGTGGAGAATTCAATACAGCAAGTGGTTTTTCTACATTTATGGCCTGTCATATTCTTAAACAGCAGCAAATTCCGGAAGTCATGATGATCAATGCAGTGAAGAAGGAAAACATTAAGTATGTGCTTCTTTACAATCATCTTCTGGGTACGGATCACAGCCTGGTCTTACTGGAAAGGATTTAAATTTTAAAATGCTTACATTTAACTACCCGAACCTTAAAACCCAAAGTTTTTTATAAGTTCTGAAGATGGAACACGTGAAATATAAAAGCATAATTTAAGATGAAACATTATCCGTTCATTCTGTTTTATTTATTCTGCAACCTTTTTATCTGGAGCTTTAAAGGAAGTTTCTGGGTTTATCTTTTTTGTCTTATGGCATTTATAGGAGTAGTGGCATGGGGTTCTTTTAATATCCAGCTCGGTTATTTTATCAACAGCATTACCCATAAAAGGACAAGAAAGAAAGAAGTTGCCTTAACCTTTGATGACGGACCTACGGAATTCACCCCTTTGTTTCTGGATCTTTTGAAAAAGCATCAGATAAAAGCTACATTTTTTTGTATCGGAAAGCAGATAGAACAATACCCCGAAACGTTCCGAAGAATTATCGAGGAAGGCCATGTCATTGGAAATCACACCTATTCTCATTCTACATCCATAGGATTTGCTTCTACCCGGCAGGTAATGGAAGAAATAAAAAAGACAGATGATATTATTCTTAAAGAAGGAAATATCTCCACTTCTCTGTACCGGCCTCCGTTCGGGGTTACCAACCCGAATATTGCCAGGGCCGTTAAAAGTACCCGTAAGAAAAGTATAGGCTGGAATATCCGCTCTCTGGATACCATCATTAATGATGAAAAGAAAATCTACAAAAGAGTGATTAAAGGATTGAAGCCCGGCGGTATTATTCTGTTCCACGACATTTCAAATAAGACCTATCATGTGTTGGCCGATTTATTGTTATTTTTGGAGAGAGAAAAGTACACTACCTTCACGGTAGACACGCTTATAAAACCAAAACAAAATGATTAAACATATTGCTTTGGGAACCTTTTTACTGGTTTCCTCACTATTTTTTGCTCAGAACACCTCTATGACGGGAGCTGAAGCCAAAGCTTTTATCACCAGGGTATCTTCGGAAACCCAAAAGATAAAAACCCTGCAAAGTGACTTTACCCAGACCAAGAAAATGGATTTTCTGGATAAGAATATCGTTACCTACGGGAAGATGTCCCTACAATCACCAAGCACTCTGAGCTGGAAATACACCAAACCCTATCAGTACAGTATTATTTTTAAGAATAACAAGATTTATATCAACGATCAGGGGAAAAAATCTTCCGTAGATGCCAAAAGCAAAACTTTCGAAAAGATCAATAAGCTGATCGTGGGAAGTGCCAGCGGAAAGATGTTCAGTGATCCGGAATTTACCGTCTCTTATTTTAAAAATTCCAATTATAATATTGCGAGATTTATTCCCAAATCCTCTCAATTGTTAAAGTATATCAAGCAGGTGGAGCTTTATTTTCCTAAAAGTCAGGCGACGGTTGCCCAGGTGAATATGTTGGAAGCGTCAGGCGATACCACTCAAATTCAGTTTAAAAATACCAAGATCAATGCACCGGTTCCTGCGTCAGAGTTTTCTTTATAGCAGCCTTTTTCTGCTGTTCACTTCCTGTAAAACTTACCGTCTTACGGATGCAGTTTCCGTGTCTTCTCAGGATAAAACCGTTGAAAACCAATATTTTTCCTCAAACCATGATTATATTTATAAATGCCAGATTGATATTTATAAGCATCATTTAAGTGGAATTTTAATTATTAAAAAGCTGAGTGATACGACACACCGTGTCGCTTTAACTTCGGATTTCGGAAATAAGCTTATCGATTTTGAGATCTCTGAAAACGATTTTAAAGTCAATTATATCATTCCCGATATGGACAAAAAGATGGTTACCAACTTTTTAATGAATGACTTCCGCCAACTGTTAAGAAAACGATATCCTGTCGATCAAAGTTTTGAAAATACTTCTTCAAAAATTTATACATCAAAATGGGAAAAGAATGGGTATTATCTGTTTTTTAATAAAGAGAATCAGCTTTTAGAACAAATCGTTTATACGAAAAACAAGAAAGAAAAGATAGATTTTTCATTTGCGGCAAAAAAACATATATTCGCGGATAGTATCAATATTGCCCATAAAGATTTTAAGATCAATATCCGGCTATTTCAAATAACAGAAACAGAATAACCCATGCAGACTATCCTTACTGGCTTTTATACTTTACAATCTTATGAAAAAAGTGACACCGGCAGTTTTACCGCCCACATTACTTTGAATAAGGATCATGAAATTTTTAAAGGTCATTTTCCCGGAAATCCGGTTACTCCCGGAGTTTGTATGATGCAGATCGTCAAGGAGCTTTCGGAAGAGTTTTCCGGCTGTCGCTTATTCTTGCAATCAGCCTCGAATGTAAAGTTCATGGCTATTATTAACCCATTTGAAACCCCGGATTTAAAGCTTCAGCTGGATATGGATGAATCGGCTTCCACCATTAAAGTAAAAAATACGACTTCTTTTGGCGAGACAATTGCATTAAAAATGTCAGTGACCTATAACAAATTGACATCATGAAACTTATCTTATCATTTATTACCGCTTTTGTTCTTTTTTTTCAGGCTTCTGATATTGAAGCTTTAAGAAGCAGCTATGCAAAAGCTAATTCCTCCAATGAGAATGCAAGGAATTTTATCAGTTTAGCAGAAAAGAAAACATCTTCGGACCCTGTTGTTTCCGGCTATCGTGCAGCAGCAAAGATTATGGAAGCTAAAGTAACCACCGAAAAAGGAAAAAGAAAATCTTTTGTAAAGACCGGGGCTACCCAACTGGAAAGCATTATTAAAAGTAACCCGAATAATATGGAACTTAGGGTAATCCGTCTCAGCGTACAGGAAAATATTCCCTGGATTGTAGGGTATCATTCCAGCATAAAAGATGATAAAACTTTTATTTTAAATAATTATGCTAAGCAAAACTCTGCTTTAAAAAGCTATATTAAAAACTTTGCAGCCCAATCCAAATCATTTAATGCTGACGACAAAGCGACCCTGAAATAAAGCAATGATCCTTCAAGACGTGCAAAATGCTATTTCCGAAAGGAAAATATGCGTTTTAATTCCCACTTACAATAATGAGAAAACCCTGAAAAGGGTTATCGACGGCGTATGGGAATACACGGAGAATATAATTGTAATCAATGACGGTTCTACAGATTCCACGGCAGAGATTCTTTCGGGATATCGTGAGATCACGGTAATCAGCCTTCCCAACAATAAGGGAAAAGGAAATGCCCTCAAAACAGGATTCAGAAAAGCTCAGGAGCTGGGTTTTGATTATGCCATTACCATCGATTCCGACGGGCAGCATTACCCGGATGATATTCCTGTATTTGTGGAAGCTCTCCTTCATGAAAAAGAAGATGTCCTGCTGATCGGAAACCGGAATATGTCTCAGGATGGGATCCCTAAAAAAAGCAGCTTCGGAAACAGGTTTTCCAACTTCTGGTTCTGGTTCGAAACGGGGATAAAACTTGAAGATACCCAATCCGGCTACAGACTTTATCCCTTACATAAAATTCCAAAGAAATATTTCACACCTAAGTTTGAATTTGAAATAGAGATCATTGTACGGACTGCATGGAAGCGGATTCCGGTAAAAAATGTTCCGGTAAAAGTTTTATATGATCCGGCAGAACGTGTTTCTCATTTTCGGCCTTTCAAAGATTTTACAAGGATCAGCATTCTAAATACCATTTTGGTGATCATTACTTTATTTTATATTGCTCCCCGGAATTTCATTCATGATTTCAGGAAAAAAAGTTTTAAAAAATTCATTAAGGAAGATGTCCTCGAAAGTGACGGCAGCAACCGCATTAAAGCATTTTCTATTGCTTTGGGAATATTCATAGGGCTATCTCCGCTCTGGGGCTTTCATACTTTAATTGTCATTTCCCTTGCCGTCGTTTTAAAGCTTAATAAGGTTTTAGCTTTTGTAGCTTCCAATATAAGCCTGCCTCCGTTTATTCCTTTTATTATTGCAGCTTCTCTTTACCTGGGTTCTCCTTTCGTTCATGGCAACAGTAATATTTTTGAGCATGAGCTGGATTTTGAACTGGTTAAAAATAACCTGGTTCAGTATCTGATCGGAAGTCTTATTCTCGCCAGCACGGCTTCCAGTCTTGTGGGAATAGGAGTTTATCTTCTGTTGAATAAATTCAGTCCCGAGGATAATTGATTTTAAAGTTTATTCAAAGTTTTCCTGAGATTCTTTTCCACACGGGCCTTATCCGGAACGGTGGTGATCTCTTTTTTTAAAGCTTTTTCAAACTGATCTTTTGCCTTCGGATATTCTTTTCTTTTGTAATAATACTGTCCTGCCTGGTAATATACTTCCCATAATTCAGGATTCAGAGACTGGTAGTAATTTATAAAATCATCCGTTAGCAGAATGTCTTTTTTCTTATCATGAATAGCATCATTTATCTCTGAGCTCATCTGCTTATACATTTCATAATCCTGAAACTCCTGAGACTCAACAAACGGATCCTTCGCAATATTGAACTGAGAAGCTGCCATTTCTCCATTCTTCATTCTTTGATCAGAAAAAATAGTATTGAGATCATAACAAACAAATTCTCCCAGCTGGTAGGGATTGGAGGAAACCCAAACCAATTTCTTTTCGGGAGAAAATATGACGGCATGATGAGCCAGCAGCTGATTGATTGCTTTTTCATTTCCGTAACCTATATTTTTATTCTTCAGCCCGGATTTTTCCCTTAGAATACCAGCCATTTTCTCCGGATTGAGTTTTTCATTGAACTGCAGGAGTTCCTGCAACTTTTCATAACGGTATTGAGAATGACTTTCGGCGATCTGCTTCTGATTCCTTTTGTCATCTTTATAAGCCTCAGACTGAAAATGATTGGTACAAAAAAGCTTTGAAGTATTTACAGATTCATATACACCGAAATTTTTAGGTGAAGTCTCAATAATCACAGCCGTCCTATCTGCTGCACTGCCTACGAGTATTGATTCCGATACGAAAACCTTACGCTTCTTCGCTATCTGAATTGCTTCATCAATGGTATGCGCATATTGTAAAATTTCTCTGGTAACTAAAGAAATAGGTGTCTTAGCCGTCAGGGGAATTTTAGACTTCCCTGCATTGATCGTAACCGTTATTCCTTCTTTATTCATTCCTGAAACCACTCCGATCATTCCGGGCCAGCTCACCGACATATAGGGAATACCTTCTTCAGGACGGACAAATTCCACCAATTTATTTTGGGCAAAGTCATCTCCTACATAAAAATCAAAATTCCTCCCGATCAGCAAGTCCCCATCTTCCGTATTTTCATTCCAGACGGCTAAAGAAGTACAGCCTACCATAGCCAGATCCTGCAACGCATGTCCTATATCATGGGCTCCGTGGAGGTATAAACTTCTCAGATACGGAGGAGCTATAAAATCATATTTATCTGAAGAATACCGGGATAACCCGTAAAGCTCAGCCTGATAATCTTCCCTTACGTTCAGATACATTTTCCGGTTGTACCATTTCAGAAAGCCACTTAATAGTTTTTGTTTAAATTTTGAAGGAACAAAAGTCTCGACTTTAGAGAAGAAAATTTCTTCCTGCCGCCACATAAGATCCTTTGTAAGCGCACCCCGGTTATATCCTAGCTGCAAAGGGTTCCCGTGAATGTAGAGTTCCCATAAGTGTTGTTTATTTTTAGTAAAATAATTTTGGTGATACGTAAAGGTGGAATCATTAATCTTATGGACTTCCGGGATTTCCAAAGTATACGATTGTATGTCCGGAAGATGATGAACAGACCTGGATACCCCACAGGAAATTAAATTAAGGACAAGAAAAATAAATATCAATAATTTATTATTACTGTAATGGGAGAACTTTTTTCTGTCTTTCATGGTATGGAAACTTCCTGTCAGCATTTCAACTTTCAATTTCTTTTTTCACATGTTCATCAATAACCTCCCTTCCCAAAATTTCCGAACAGGTATTAAATGCCCCGATAATCACTCCCAACACTCCGTGCATATTGACCGACTGGCCTGTTAAGAAAAGGTTTTTAATTTTTGTTTTAGGAGAAACCATTGTTTTAAGGGGATTCTCTGATGTTTTATAATAACCATACATATTCCCTTCATAGCTTCCTATATAATCCCTGTAGGAAAGAGGTGAGGAAGTATAAATACCTTTAATTGATTTTCTGATATCCGGTATTTTCTTCTCCAGTGCTGTAATCATTTTTTCCGCTCTGTCTTTCTTAAAGTTTTCATAGGTTTCCCCTCTGTCTTCATCATGAATAATAGTATTCACCGTATTTTCCCATTCTTTCACCTCATCGAAATCCATATAGGAAATTAAGGTCAGGCTTTCCGCAAATTCAGGATACTTTTTAGAAGGAGTGGCAGAAAGCATATAGGTTTCGGGCCACAATTCTTTTTTATAATGAAAGGCTTTCCACACATGGTCTTTTGACTGATAGTGGTAAATATTATAATTAAAGTAAGGAATGCTGTGAGGCTTTAAAGTAAGGTAAACACTGAAGCATGAGGAAACGGGTTCCCAGCTTAAAATCCTGTTGACGAATGATTTTTTAAGTTTTTCCGGACCCATCAGTTTAAGAAGGGAACGAATTTCAATATTGGAAATAATTTTTTTGGCAACAACTGTTTTTCCGGACGTCGTCTTTACGGATTTAATATGGTCCTCTTCAAAGACGATTTCAAAAACTTCCGATCTTTTATAAATATCCGCTCCATATTCCCGGAGTTTCCTCACGAGAAGTTTAGATATCTGGCTTCCTCCTTTTACACATTTATAAGCACTTTGAATACATGAATTGACGGTAAGGGCATGGACATAGAAAGGGGTGTTCTCCGAGTCTCCTCCGTAAAGGAAGTTGGATCCTATCAATACAGCCTGCAGCTTCTTATCGGAAGTGATGGATTCTATGAACCTTTTGGTATTAAGGTGTAAAACCTCTTCGTTATAGCTGGTTTCCCCCATTACGTTATATCTTGGAAACTGGCTGCACACATATTGAATTTCCTCACAATACCTTTCCAGGTTTTCTTTTTCACCGGGAAAGATGGCTGAAAGCCGGGCAATAAAATTTTCATAGCCCTGGGCATGGGGATATTCCATACCATCTTCTTCAAAGCTGATCCTGTCGTAACCGTCCTCATCCATTTTCTGAAGCTCGAGCCCCTGCATAATCTCCAGATAGGTAAAATACTGATAGAGATTCTGCCCTTTGGAAAGTCCTCCCAAATAATGAACTCCGGTATCAAAAATGAGTTTATCCCGTACGAATGTCTGCAAATTTCCTCCGTACTGGTTGTTTTTTTCCAGCACGCAGACTTTCAGACCTTCTTTTGCCAGAATGAGGGCAGAAACAAGACCTCCTAACCCACTGCCTATTACCAGTATGTCGTATTCTTTTTTCAAAGAGAGAATTGTGTTTTTTTAATCCATGGTAAAACATAAGGTAAGAGCAGATCTCTTTACCTCATCTTCCTGATGGATGTTTGATTAACAGTTTTATAATCTTTAAAATTATTGAAATTTAATCAATATCGTCCCAAAAATCAAAATAATTGAACCATTGTAACGGATATTTTTGAAGCATGGTCTCCAGATTCTGAACATAAGAGTTCAATAATCCCTGGGCATCCCGCTTTTTCACCTGTGCTACTCTTGCATATAAGTGATAATGAAGATTCTTTTCTTTCATTACATACACATACACTACCGGAACTCCCAGCCGTGAAGCTATAAGAAAGGGACCTGCAGGAAATCTGGCACTTTTTCCCAGCAGATCGGCTTCAAGCATTTTTGAACCTTCAAAATAACGGTCACCGGTGAAACAGATCAGCTCATTATTGCTTAAGGCTTTATTGATATCGAAAATATGGGACATATCATCTTTTACATAGATGAATTTTATATTGCTTTTTTTAACGGCAATACTCTCCATATATTCTTTGATAACGGTTACTTCCTGATCCGTAGTCACTAAGTTTATCTGACAGTCAAAATCAATATCGGCAAAAAAATGCTCGGCAATTTCAAAATTTCCGATATGGGCACTGATAAGGACACCTCCTTTCTTTTCCTTCAGAAGGTTTCTCAGATTTTCAATACCGTCAAATTCATAGGTAAACCGGTCTCTCAGCCCTACGGAAATAGCTGTTTTATCAATCAGGACCTTTCCGAATGTAAAATAACTTTTAAATACCGAAATTTTTGTTTTCCAAAAAGAATAGCCCAGTCTCTTTTTAAAGTAATAGGAAATATACTGATTGCTTTTTTTTAGGAATAAAAAATAATAGCCTGCTACAAAGTACAGTACAAAGTATGAACTTCTGATTCCGATATTTCTAATGCAGTAGACAAATATTTTATATCCTAATATTGTCCCTTTAGATTTACCTTTCCATTTGTTCATAAATACGGAAACTTTTTACGGAAATTTTAAGTAGTAAAGTATAAAAGTTTAATCAATAACTAAGCGTTTTTCTCAGCTATCTTATTTTCAATTGTGGTATAGAAATCGTTGAAGCTAACCATTTTCTTAAAGTCTGCTTCTCCCAATTTAACTCCGAAGTTAGATTCAATAACAACCACCATATCAATATAATCCAGGCTGTCTAAGCCTAATGTCGTTTTAAGGTTGGCATCATTGCTGATATCATCTTGGTCTACTTCAAATTCATTCACCAAAAAATCATTAACAATAGCAATAATTTTCTCTCGTTCCATTTTCTTAATCAAATTTTTTAACAATCAGTGCGGAATTGGTTCCACCAAACCCGAATGAATTTGACAAAAATACGTCAATTTTTTGATTTTTTGTTTTGGAGATCAAATTTATCTTTTTTGCTTCCTCATCGGGGTTTTCAAGGTTAATATTGGGTGCTACAAAATCATTATGCATCATTAAAATAGAATAAATCACCTCACTGGCACCTGCCATCCAGCATTCATGACCCGTCATTGATTTTGTAGAACTTACCGGTACATCTCCTCCGAAAATTTCATAGATCGCATTTGCTTCATTGGCATCTCCGATAGGGGTAGAAGTGGCATGAGCATTAATGTAGTCGATATCTTTTGCACTGAGTCCTGACTGCTTCAGAGCTCTTTCCATTGCCAGTGCAGGCCCGTCAATATTGGGAGTGGATATATGCCCTCCATTGGAAGAAAAGCCATAGCCTACAATTTCTCCCAGAATAGCAGCTCCTCTTTTCTGAGCAGATTCTAAGCTTTCCACAATGAGAGTTGCCCCTCCTCCGCTTGGTATCAGTCCATCTCTTCCCGCATCAAAAGGTCGGGATGCTTTTTCCGGTTCATCTTCTCTTACGGAAAAGACTCCTAAACCATCAAAGCTGGCCATGGAATATTTATTGGTTTCCTGGGCTCCTCCGCATATGATAATATCCTGTAATCCGCCTTTAATCATCATATAGGCCAATCCCAAGGAATGCGATCCGCTTGCACAGGCAGCACTGATGGTCATATTGATCCCTCTTAACCTAAATATGGTGGAGAGGTTCATCGTGACCGTAGAGTTCATAGATTTAAAAATAGCTCCTGAGCCCATCAGCGTCGTATCTTCCTTCTCCCGTACGGTATCAATAGCATCCACCACAGCCTGGGCCACGCTGTCATTTCCGTAGAGAATGCCTACTTCATGGGCATCAAGAAAATCCTGATCGATGTTTGCCTGCTCCAGTGCATCTACCGTAGCGAGGTAAGCATATTCACTTTCCTCTCCCATGCTTATACGCTGTCTCCTGGTCAGCTGATCTTTAAGATTAGGCTTAGGAACCTGCCCGGTGAGTCCGGATCGGTACCCAAACTCTTTTCTTTCCTTGTCTAAGACAATACCGGATTTTCCCTGGTACAGAGATTCTTTTACTTCATCTAAAGTGATCCCTATACAGGAGTAGATTCCCATTCCGGTAATTACAACCCTATTTTCCATTTTACTTATAATATTGATTATGAGTAAATTCCTCCATTAATATTAATAATTTCCCCGGTAATATAGGACGCTTTTTTAGAGGCTAAAAAGGCTACCAGATCGGCTACTTCTTCCGGTTCACCAAACCTGTTGGCAGGGATCATCGTTTTAAGTTCATCTTCATTCAGGTCCTGAGTCATATCTGTTCTGATAAATCCCGGAGCCACCGCATTCACGGTAATATTTCTTTTGGCCACTTCCTGAGACAAAGCTTTGGTAGCTCCTACCACTGCTCCTTTGGCCGCTGAATAATTCGTTTGTCCTGCCGTTCCTTTTACACCGGAAACCGACACCATATTAATAATCCTGCCGTATTTATTTCTCAACATTTTCTGAATGAAAAAATTGGTTACATTAAAAAAACCATGTAAGCTCGTGTTGATTACACAATTCCAGTCTTCATTGTTCATCCACATAAATAATCCGTCACGGGTAATTCCGGCATTATTAATAATCACTTCCACAACGGCATCAGGATTTTTTTTCTCCCAGCTTTCCAAGGCATGTTTCGTTTCTTCTGCATTTGCCACATCAAATTTGAGAATTTCTCCTGTGGCCCCCAACTCCTCAACCGCAGCAAGAGTTTCCTTAGCCGCAGCTCCATTAGAAGTATAATTAATAAGTATATGATATTTTTTTTCTGCTGCCAGTTTTATACAGATAGCCCTCCCGATTCCTCTGGAGCCTCCTGTGACAATTGCACATTTCATGTGTTAGTTTATTTTAAATTCATCTTAGTTTAAAAGTCGATCACGAACCCTTGCTTTTCTTTAAGTATTTTTTTACTTCTTCCATATAAGGATACATCACCATATCTTCTGAAAAGGCAGGGATAATCTCTCTCACCTCATCATATAATGCTTTTGTAGAGGAAGATATTCTATCCTGGAAACCCAGATATTCAATCGCCTGTACAATGGTGATCAGTTCAATGGCCAGTACTTCAAAAGCATTTTCAATAACCTTCCTGCAAATAACCGCCGCATTGGTCCCCATGCTCACAATATCCTGATTGTCATTATTATTTGGTATACTATGAACATACATGGAGTTGGAAAGCATCTGGCTCTCCGCGGTAGTGGATGTAGCCGTAAACTGGACTCCCTGCATCCCAAAATTAAATCCCAGCTTCCCTAAATTAACAAAAGGTGGCAAAATTTCATTGATCTTATAGTTTAACAAATAGTTAAGCTGTCTTTCTGCTAGCATGGTAAGCTTAGTAACCACCAGCTTCAGCTTATCCATTTCCAACGAAATATAATCACCATGGAAATTTCCTCCGTGGTAAACATGCTGCTCTTCCACATTCACAATCGGGTTATCATTCGCAGAATTGATTTCATTTTCAAGGACAGTCTCTGTATATTCAAGAGTATCCAGAACTGGACCGAGAATCTGGGGTACACATCTTAAGGAATAATACTCCTGAACTTTCTCTTTAAATACTTTTTCCTGCTCTTCAAAATGGGTGTAAAGATGCTCTTCTCTCTTTCTGATCAGCTTACTGTCGGCAAGATATTCCCTCATCTTCCTAGCAATATTTTGTTGTCCGGAGTGCTTTTTAGTACCATTCAAAGACGCTGAGAAATGATCGTCATAAGCCTGTACGATTTCATTGATCGCACACGACAGCTTAAGCGAAATTTCCGTTAATTGACTGGCTTTATATGCATTGATAATCCCAATCCCGGACATCACTGAAGTTCCGTTCATCAAAGCGAGACCTTCACGGATTTCCACTTGTATGGGCTCCAAGCCTTCGGATTCAAATACTTCTTTTGTAAGTTTTCTTTCTCCTTTATAAAATACTTCTCCTTCTCCTATAAGCACTAATGCCAGATGGGCCAGCTGTACAAGATCTCCGCTCGCCCCTACTCCTCCATGTTCAAAGATCAAAGGAACAATATCCCTGTTGATTAACTCCTTTAATAACAATACCACGGATTCATTTACTCCCGAATTTCCCAGAGATAGCGTATTTAGTCTCGCCAGCATAGATGCTTTTACCTCTTCTTTAGGCAATGGATTTCCCATTCCTGAAGAATGACTTCTTATTAAATTATATTGAAGCTGATAAGTATCCTGGTCACTGATCTTGAATTGAGCCATTGGCCCAAAACCCGTGTTCACGCCATAGATCACTTTATTTTTTGAAAACTCTTTTAAAAAATGAAAACTTGCGTTCACCCTGCTTAAAAGAACCTCATCCAGCTCTATTTTTTCATTTTCAATAATGATCTTCTGGAAATCTCTAAGCTTTAAAAAATTATTTATTTTCATTAATCAAAAGTAATGGTATCTTTATAGTTATTAACTATTTTGTTATTAATTTTGCGGCAAAGATATAAGTTATTATTAAAATAAAAAATCAATCATGAGCAAAGAATTTGTTGATGTTCTTGTGATTGGAGCTGGACCCTCAGGCTGTGTTTCTTCCTCTTTCCTAAAGAAAAACAATATTAAAGTAAAAATTGTTGAAAAGACCAGGTTTCCCAGATTAGTGGTGGGCGAAAGCTTAATTCCGAGAGTCATGGACCACTTTGATGAGGCAGGGTTATTTCCTGCATTAGACAAAATGAATTTTGAAAAAAAATTAGGTGCACGTTTTCTGAGGGGTGATGAAGTGTGTATTTTTGATTTTAGTAATAAGTTCGGAGAAGGCTGGGACTGGACCTGGCAGGTACCCCGGGCCGATTTTGATGACACCCTGGCCAAAGAAGTCATCAATAAAGGAATTGACCTCGAGTTTGAAACTGAAGTTGTCGATATCCGTTTTGAAGGAACCGATTCGGTAACAACCGTAAAAAATAAAAATGGGGAAACAAAAGAAATCCATGCGAAGTTTGTCATAGACTCCAGTGGATACGGACGGGTACTGCCCCGTTTACTCAACCTTGAAAAACCTTCAAGACTCGCTCCCCATTCTGCCATATTTTCACATGTAAAGGATATTAACCGGGAGCCGGGAACGGAAGGAACCTTAATCTCCTTTGATATCATTGAAACTGAAGTATGGCTATGGGTTATTCCTTTTTCCAACGGAAATACAAGCATAGGAATAGTAGGCCCTACCGAATATATTGAAAAGCTTTCGGAAACCGGAAATACTGCGGAAGCCCTTAAAAAAGCAATTGCTCTGTCAGATTATTATGTAAAACGTTTCGGAGACGTGGACTTCCTTTTTGAACCCAAAAAACTGGTTGACTATTCATGCTCAGTAAAGCAACTGTACGGAGACGGATATGCTCTTACCGGAAATGCTTCTGAGTTTCTGGACCCTGTCTTTTCTTCCGGAATGGCTTTCGCCACAGAGTCCGGAATGCTTGCTGCAAAACTGGCCATCAGGCAGCTGAACGGGGAAACCGTAGACTGGCAGAAAGAATATGCGGAGTACATATTGTATGGTGTAGATGTTTTTACTACCTATATAAAAGAATGGTATACGGGAAATCTCCAGGAGTTATTCTTCCACCAGCCCGAAAATGAAGATATCAAAAGGAAAATATGTGCGGTTTTAGCGGGATATGTCTGGAATAAGGAAAACCCTTTTGTTAAGAAACATGACAATGTCGTTAAGAATCTTGCCAATTTAATTAAAATGGAAAAACAATCATAAAAAAGACTGCACTTGCAGTCTTTTTCATATTACCTATTTCTTTTACAATTAGTGAGAACGAAGATCAATAAAAGTGACTGGCTTTCTGCTGTTGGGATTATGGACCTGCCTGGAAAGATCTTCAAAACTCATCACTTCGATTTTAGGACTCACCCGGAGTTTCGCCCGGAAATGATCCCTGACTTCATTCACGAAATTTCCGGTTTCATTTTCTGCACTCAGCTTTATGACAATTTCATCCAGTCCTATCTCATTGGACCTGATAACAATCTGATAGCAGGAAATACCATTGAAATCATTGAGTATATCATTCATTGCCGGTGGATATAAGGTGGTTCCCTTATATTTTATCATCTGCTGTTTTCTCCCTATAACGGGCCCCAAACGCATGGTATTCCTTCCACATTTACAAGGCTCATAGTGGGCCTGTACGATATCTCCCGTCTTAAATCGGAGTAAAGGCATAGCTTCTACCCCTAATGTTGTAATCGTCAGCTCCCCGCTTTCCCCTTCTTTTACAGCATCTCCGTTATCATCGAGAATTTCCGTAATGATAAGCTCGGGGTGGTGATGTCCTCCGGCCTGATAATCACACTCGGTAAAAGCCGTACTCATCTCTGTGGAAGCGTAGGTAGAGAATAATTTAATATCCCATTTATCTTTGATCTTTTGTGAAAGAATATTATCTGTAAAATCCTGATTTTTGATACTTTCCCCGATGCAAACCGCCCCTTTTACACTGGAATTTTTAAAATCCAGTCCGTGCTTTTCGGCATAGTCTATCATTTTCAGTAAAAAAGAAGGAACGGTGATCAGGTATTTAGGTTTGAATCTAAATATTGAATCCCATTGCAGCTCCGGAATGCCCGGTCCCATTCTCACCACGCTGGCTCCCATTTTTCTTAATCCCAGAAAATAAGCGAGACCTGCCATAAATCTTTTATCAATAGTAGTCACCATCTGGACGACATCCCCTTTACTAATCCCCGCACAGGCAAAGGAAACTGCTTCATTATAGGCCAGCCTTTCCAGATCTCCATCCGACAATCCGAAAGTTACAGGATCTCCCAACGTACCCGAAGTGGTACTATAATCCACTATCTTATCAAGAGGTATACAGAAAAAGTCCTGGTTATTTTGCTGCAGATCATCTTTGGTAGTCACCGGAATCTTAACCAGGTCTTCCAATGTCTGAATCCTTTCAATCCGTATGTCATTGTCTTTAAAAAGCTTTTGATAAAAGGGTGAATTGTCTTTAAGGTACTCCAGAAGCCCTTTAAGTTTTTCTTCCTGAAATCTTTTAATTTCCTGAACGCTGGCTCTTTCAATTGACGGGTATAGTTCCAATGATAATAATTTTATGCAAACAAAGTTATTAAAACTTAGTATACCCTTGGAAAATTTTATGTTTCGACTGAAAAATAGGATTTAAGTTATAAAATATCTAAAAATCAGGCTTTTCATATTCCAGAAGGCTTTTATAGTTTATGATTCTGAAATTGAAGTTTTTAATAGAAAGAACCTACGCAAAACATACCTTATAAACCGACAAAATTCACTAAATTTGCAAACTTAATTAATCAACGATATTGAGATATTACAATGAGCCAGTTTAAAGAATATAAAAACCTCAACCTTATTGACATAGCTGAAAATGTTTCTGAATTTTGGAAACAGAAGAAAACATTCAATAAAAGTGTTGAGATTCGTGAAGGTAATCCGGAGTTTGTATTTTATGAAGGTCCTCCTTCTGCCAACGGAATGCCCGGAATTCACCACGTAATGGCAAGAGCATTAAAAGATATTTTCTGTCGTTTTCAGACTCAGAACGGAAAGCAGGTTTTCCGTAAAGCAGGCTGGGACACTCACGGACTTCCCGTAGAGCTGGGTGTGGAAAAAGAACTGGGAATCACAAAAGAGGACATCGGCAAAAAGATCTCTGTGGAGGATTATAATAAAGCATGTCGTGAAGCGGTAATGCGCTATACGGATGTGTGGAATGACCTTACAGAGAAAATAGGATATTGGGTGGATCTTGATGATCCTTATATCACCTACAAATCCAAATACATGGAAACGGTTTGGTGGTTACTGAAACAGCTGTATGGTAAAGAACTATTATACAAAGGATATACGATCCAGCCTTATTCACCAAAGGCAGGAACCGGACTTTCTTCCCACGAGCTGAATCAGCCGGGAACTTATCGTGATGTATCTGATACAACGATTGTGGCCCAATTTAAAGCTAAAAAAGAATCTACGGATTTATTCAATGATATAGACGGTGATGTAAGCATATTGGCATGGACGACCACTCCTTGGACCTTACCTTCCAATACGGCTCTTACCGTGGGAAGAGACATTGAATATGTTGCTGTTAAAACCTTTAATCAATATACTTTTGAGCCGGTAACCGTAGTGCTTTCCCGAGTACTCTTACCTAAAGTATTCGGTAAAAAATATACGGAAGGAACCGATGAAGATTTTGCCAGTTATACTCCGGAAAGCAAAACCATTCCTTTCAGAATACTCAAGGAATTCACCGGAGAGCAGCTTGCAGGTACGCGGTATGAGCAACTGGTTCCATGGTTTACTCCCAATGACAATCCTGAAAATGCATTCAGAGTGATTGTAGGAGATTTTGTGACTACCGAGGACGGTACAGGTATCGTTCACACTGCCCCTACTTTCGGAGCGGATGATGCCAGAGTCGCTAAAATGGCTCAGCCGGAAATCCCTCCAATGTTGGTAAAGGATGCCAACGATAACCTTGTTCCTCTTGTAGATTTACAGGGTAAATTCATCCGTGGTGAAAATGTTCCGGAAGTTTTCTCAGGAAAATATATAAAGAACGAATATTATGACGAAGGAACCGCTCCTGAAAAATCATGGGATGTTCATTTGGCTATTTTATTAAAAGAAGAGAATAAAGCCTTTAAGGTAGAGAAATACGTCCACAGCTATCCTCATTGCTGGAGAACTGACAAACCTGTACTTTACTATCCGCTGGATTCATGGTTTGTAAAAATGACGGCAGTGAAAGACAGATTGGTAGAGCTTAACAAAGGAATTAACTGGAAGCCGAAAGCTACCGGAGAAGGACGTTTTGCCAACTGGCTTGAAAATGTAAACGACTGGAACCTTTCCCGTTCAAGATATTGGGGGATCCCATTACCGATCTGGAGAACCGAAGATTTAAAAGAAGAAAAAATCATCGGATCTGTGGAAGAACTCTATAACGAGATTGAGAAAGCTATTGAAAAAGGATTGATGAATGAAAATCCATTTAAAGGATTTAAAGTCGGAGATATGTCCGAAGGTAATTATTCCCTTGTGGATCTTCACAAAAATGTTGTGGATAAGTTAGTTCTGGTTTCTGACTCAGGAAGACCTATGAAGCGTGAAAGCGACCTGATCGACGTTTGGTTCGATTCAGGATCCATGCCTTATGCACAATTGCATTATCCTTTTGAAAACAAAGAACTGATTGATGATAATAAGGCATTCCCTGCGGACTTCATCGCGGAAGGTGTAGATCAGACCCGTGGATGGTTCTATACTTTACATGCCATCGGAACTGCTGTTTTTGATTCGGTAGCTTATAAAAATGTAATGAGCAACGGTCTTGTTCTGGATAAGAACGGACAAAAAATGTCAAAGCGTTTAGGAAATGCTGTCGACCCGTTCGAAACCCTTTCGATCTACGGACCGGATGCAACACGTTGGTACATGATGTCCAATGCAAATCCATGGGAAAACCTGAAATTTGATATCGAAGGGATTGATGAAGTAAGAAGAAAATTCTTCGGAACCCTTTATAACACTTACTCTTTCTTTGCATTATATGCGAATGTAGACGGATTTACTTATCAGGAAAAAGATGTGGAAAACAGGCCGGAAATCGACCGGTGGATCCTTTCGGAACTTAATCTTCTGATAAAAGAAGTAAAAGCTTTCTATGAAGATTATGAACCTACAAGAGTGGCGAGAGCTATTAATACTTTTGTGAATGATAATTTAAGTAACTGGTATGTAAGATTATGCAGAAGACGTTTCTGGAAGGGAGAGTATACGGAAGATAAAATCTCAGCTTATCAGACTTTATACACGTGTCTGGAAACGGTTGCCAAATTGTCTGCTCCTATCGCTCCGTTCTTTATGGATCAATTATATCAGGATCTTAATAATGTAACAGGAAAAGAAAACTGTGAATCCGTACACCTTACGGACTTCCCGACTGCTGATGAAAGGTTAATTGACAAAGACCTTGTAGAGAAAACGCACCTTGCTCAGAATATTACAAGTATGGTCTTTTCTTTAAGAAAGAAAGAAAATGTAAAAGTACGTCAGCCGCTTCAAAAAGTATTGATCCCGGTATTGGATTCAAAAACGGAAGAGCAGATTCTGGCTGTTGCAGAATTAATTAAACAAGAAGTTAATGTTAAAGAATTGCAATTAATCAATGCTGAGGAAGCATCTCATTTAATTGTAAAACAAATCAAACCTAATTTTAAAGCACTAGGTCCTAAATTAGGAAAAGACATGAAAGTAGTTGGAAATGAAATCGCTGCACTTTCACCTGAACAGATATCCAGCCTTGAAAAAGAGGGCAAACTGGATATCCAGGGGTATGAAATTACATTAAGCGATGTTGAAATTTCCACCAAAGATATACCTGGATGGACGGTAACTTCTGATGCGAGAACAACTGTGGCATTAGATTTGACGCTAACAGATGAGTTAAGATCTGAAGGAATTGCAAGGGAATTTATCAACAGAATTCAGAATCTGAGAAAAGATAAGGATTTTGAACTTACAGACAGGATCAACATCTTTATTGAAGAAGGTACTCCGTTTATCGAAGACATCAGGAAAAACGAACAATATATTTCTTCCGAGGTCTTGTCAAATAAAATAGAAATTGTATCTTCACTCTCAAATTTTAACGAAATCGAAATAGATGAGGTTAATTTTAAAGTAAATATTGAAAAATATTAATATTTAGTTATTGGGTTATAAATTCCATTTCATAATTTTATTAAAAAAGAAAAAACAGTATGCAAGACGAAAGAGTAAGATATAGTGACGCTGATTTACAGGAATTTAAGAAATTAATTCAAGAGAAAATTGCTAAAGCAGAAAAAGATTTGACAATGATCAATGAGAGTTTCATCAACGACCAGAATAATGGAACCGATGATACTTCTCCTACTTTCAAAGCTTTTGAGGAAGGAGCAGAAACTCTAAGTAAAGAACAGAATGCAATTTTGGCAGGAAGACAGGAAAAGTTCATCCGTGATCTTAAAAACGCTTTAATAAGAATTGAAAACAAAACGTATGGCGTTTGCAGGGTAACTGGTAAATTAATTCCAAAAGAAAGACTTTTAGCTGTTCCTCATGCTACTTTAAGTATTGAAGCGAAAAATATGCAGAAATAACCGCAAGGTTTGTCAATAATTTAGGTTTATATTGTATTGTCTCAATACCTTATAAACCTAATTTTTAATATATATTCATCTCATGAGCGAATATTGGGTTTTGGGAATTGTTCTCATTATTGTATTAGGCTTCTTCAACCGGGAATGGATCAAAAATAAATTATTCCCCGAAAAGCCTAAGAATTACACCATTGATGATCAGTTTAATTCCGACAAACGCGAAAGAGAAAAGGAAATAGACCGACTCTTAGCTAAAATGGGTAAAAATGGAATCAATGACCTGTCTGCCAAAGACAGAAAAAGACTTGATGAACTTTCCAGAAAATAAAATACAAGCAGATAAAATTTAGAAATCTTGAAAAAAATCTTAGCCGTAACGTTTCTCATCTTATTAATTGATCAGGCTTCAAAAATTTATATAAAAACGCATTTTAACCTGGACGACAGTGTTTCCGTTTTCCCAGGCTTCAAACTTACTTTTGTAGAAAATCCGGGGATGGCATATGGCCTTCATTTCGGAGGAGTGATCGGAAAATATTTTCTGGTAATCGTAAGAGTATTTCTGATCGGAGGTATGATTTACCTTTTCAAAAAGTGGCTCGAAAGGGGAGAATCCAATTATCTGCTGATCCCTATGGCTATGATCTTTGCAGGAGCTATTGGAAACCTGATCGACGGAATGTTTTACGGGCTGATCTTTGACAGCGGGACCGTATATGATGCAAGCATCGACCGTTGGATAGGTTATGGCGGCATTTCTAAGATCGTTCCGTTTGGAGAAGGATATTCAAGTTTTATGAGAGGCTGTGTGGTAGATATGCTTCACTTCCCTCTTGTAGATTGGAATGTTCCCGAAAATGTGCCTTTAATCGGCGGAAAGCATATAGAATTTTTTAAATATATATTCAATGTAGCGGATTCCGCCATTACAGTGGGGGCCATCCTTCTTTTAATTTTCAGAAAAAAAGCGTTTCCGAACGGTCTTGAATTTTAAATTTATACACGAATGAAATTTCTAAAAAATATTTTTAAATTTTTCCTGCTTCTTTTTGTCGCAGGAATTATTTTTATTGCCTTTGCCAATTACAGCATTAAAAAGGAGAGCGATCCTTTTTTATTTGATCTCACTTCGGATGTTCCTCATGTAAAAACCGCTTTACTACTGGGAACCAGTAAAACATTAAGCAACGGGCTTCCCAACACCTATTTCACCAATAGAATTAAAGCAACTGCCCAACTCTATCACAGCGAAAAAATCGAATATATTATCGTAAGCGGAGATAACAGCCGTAAAGATTATAATGAGCCCGAAGATATGAAACTCGCCTTAATGGAACATGGAGTTCCTGAAGATAAAATTTTTTTGGATTTTGCAGGATTCCGTACCTTGGATTCCGTAGTGAGAGCCAAGGAAATATTCGGGCAGAAAAAAATTATTATTGTTTCCCAGAAGTTCCATAACGAAAGAGCCGTATTCCTGGCCAGGAAAAACAATATTGAAGCCTACGGATATAATGCGGAAAATGTCAATAAATTTGCAGGTTTAAAGACCAATATCCGCGAATATTTAGCTAAAGCAAAAGTCTATTTGGATCTGGCCATTGGTAAGGAACCCAAATATGGAGGAAACAAAGTTTTAATTCCATAGATTTTTTAAATCTCACCAAACCTCGTAAATTTACAAATTCATTAATTAAATTTTATTATAACAAATGTCAAGAATTCTTACCGGCATACAAGCCACCGGAACCCCACACCTTGGTAATTTATTAGGTGCTATTATTCCTGCAATCGAATTATCGAAGCAGGAAGGAAATGAATCATTCCTATTTATTGCAAACCTTCATTCTCTTACGCAGATCAAGGATGCAAAAGTATTAAAACAAAACACCTACGAAATTGCTGCGGCTTGGCTTGCTTGTGGACTGGATACAGAAAAAACATTCTTTTACAGACAAAGTGATATCCCTGAAACCTGTGAACTCTCTTGGCATTTATCCTGCTTCTTTCCTTATCAGAGACTGACCCTGGCTCATTCCTTCAAAGATAAAGCGGACAGGCTACAGGATGTAAATGCGGGATTATTTACCTATCCTATATTAATGGCTGCCGATATCCTGCTGTATGATGCAGAAATAGTTCCTGTGGGAAAAGATCAGCTTCAGCATTTGGAAATTGCCCGCGATGTAGCTTCCCGCTTCAATAATCAGATGGGTGAAGTTTTGGTATTGCCTCAATCCGAGCTTCAGGAAGACACTAAATACGTACCCGGCACCGACGGTCAGAAAATGTCCAAGTCCCGGGGAAATATCATCAATATCTTCCTCCCGGAAAAAGAACTGAAAAAACAGGTAATGAGTGTGGAAACAGATTCAAAATCATTGGAAGAACCTAAAGATCCGGAAACCGATAAAGTTTTTGCCATCTACCAGCTGATTGCCACTCCTGAACAAACCGAAGAATTAAGAGCCAAATATCTCGCAGGTAATTTCGGATACGGACATGCTAAAACTGAGCTTCTCAATCTTATCCTTACCCGTTTTGCAAAAGAAAGAGAAACCTTTAATTATTATATGTCCCACCTGGATGAGCTGGAAACAAAACTTCAGGAAGGAGCAGAAAAAACAAAGGTAATAGCTCAGGAAACAATAAAAAGAGTAAGAACAAGTTTAGGAATATAATTCTTTACCATACAAAAAGCTTTTCAGTTTGAAAGGCTTTTTTTTATAAGTATTCTTTTATCTGTAAAAGATGCCGGACAGATTTAAGATCTTTCTCCTGCCTGTTTTCTTTATAGACATCAAAGAAAATAACGTCCATGCCGAAGTTCTGCGCTCCTACCACATCAGCAATCCAGTCATCCCCGATCAGTATGCTTTCTTCTTTCGCTGCCTTGGCTAATCCCAAAGAATATTCGAAAATCCTGGCATTCGGTTTTCTTACTCCCACAGAATCCGCACTGGTTATACTGTAAAAATATTTATCAATTCCCGAAAGTATACATTTTCTTTCCGTTACTTCCTGAAATCCGTTGGAAATAATGTGCAGGGTATAATTTTTAGATTTTAAATAATCCAAAATATATTGCGCCCCTTCCACAAGCTCATTATGATTCAGGATTTTATCCAGGAAATGCTCTTCAAAAAACTGAGCAAGCTGTTCATCATCGACTCCAAAATGTTTAAAAGTATCATAGAAACGGTGCTTTCTCAGATATTCCTTATCAATTATCCCATCTCTTATCTTCTCCCACAGATCTTCATTGATATCGTGATATACAGCGTGAAACTCTTCAAAATCAATTGCATATTTTAAAGTAATTTCCTGTTTTTCGAAAAGGTCTTTTATGGTTAGGTAAGCATTCTTACGGTGGTCCCAAAGGGTGTTGTCTAAGTCAAAAAAAATGTGCTGAATTCTCATACAGCACAAAATTAATAATTTTAATTTTTGGAAATCGGATAATTTCTCGTTTTAGTTGTAACTACATCAAGATTTTTTGAAAAGCTCAGCAAAAAATCAATAGTCTGTTTCTTAGGTTTCAAAGTTTTGACTTTTAAAGAATCATTTTTTCTCATAGGCGAAAATATGTTTTTCTTTAAAACGTAAAATAAAAGCAATTATTATCTCGTAAGAATAATATTATTTTCTTCCATTATCTTTCGGAGATTAATAAGTGCATATCTTACTCTTCCTAAGGTAGTATTGATACTCATATCCGTATGGTCTGCAATTTCCTTAAAGCTCAGTCCGTCAAAGAACCGTAATTTTATCACTTCCTGCTGGTTCTCAGGAAGAAACTCCAGCATTTTCATCAGGTCACTCTGAATCTGATTGGTAACCAGCTGGTCTTCGATATTTTCCGAAGGGTCGCTCAATAAATCAAAAATGGAATACTCTTCACTTTCAAAAGTGGTTTCCGAAACTTTAACATTTTTAGATTTTACGCGGAAATGATCAATAATAAGATTATAAGCAATTCGCTTGGCCCACAGGATAAATTTTCCTTCTTCATTATAACGTCCTTCTTTAAGCATTATGATAATCTTCATGAAAGTGTCCTGAAAAACGTCGTTGGCCAGATCTTCATCATTTATTTTATAAAAAATGAAGGTGAACAGTTCTTTTTGATAACGGTGAATAAGTGTTGATAGTGCCCCTTCGTCCCCATTCTGGTAACGGGAAATTAATAAGCTATCCGATTCTGATTTCATAACTTTCTTCTCTATATTTTATTTGTGTACAATCTTTATTTCCAAGCATTTTACTTGGTAGGCTGTGAATACAAAACAGTTTTAAGAGTAGAGTCTTATCAATAGGCGAATACGGTTTATGGCTGTAAATATAATAAAAAATTAACAACTGTTAATCATTTATTAAATTTTTATAATAAAAATATAAAAAAAGTTACTTAAACCTGTCATGAATAAAGACAGTAGGGATATTTAGTGTGAAGTTAATATTTACACCTTTCAGCTGTTTTCCGCGAAGTTCGGCATTGCCAATCGGAAAGGCATATCCTGCGGTTAAATCCAGAAGCCCAAAGAGAGTAACCCCTACTTTCGGAGCAATATATTTAGTGGTCCCTTCCACTCCCAATAAGAAATAGTAAGAATGGTAGAAGTCCACATTTTTTTCAAAGTTGAGTAAAACATCTGCCTGCAATTTAGGCATAATGGCAAATTGAGAATGGGTAGATCCCATTAAGGCAGAACCTCCAAGCCTGTAAATGACATCATCATTTTTAAGGAACAGCAATTTCCCGCCTACTTCTCCAAAACTCTGGTTTTGATATACATATCCTACATTTATCATTTTATGCATCGTATACTGTGCCTTCATCAGGGCTCCAGAAAGAAAAAGGAAAATGGTAATTATTGCAAGTCTAAGGTTCATCATTACTATTTTAAATTGATGTAAATTTAAAAAAAACTGCTCTATCCGGTTAAGATAAAGCAGCTTATTTATTATCATGAGAAATTAAATTCCAAAAGCGGCTTTAATTTCGTCTACTTTGTCCAGTTTCTCCCAGGTAAAGAATTCAAGGTCTTTAAGTGTCAGTTCATTTTTTTGACCTTTATTAAAAGTTTTATCTGCTTTATAATGCTCTTTACCCATATGTCCATAAGAAGCTGTTTCCTGATAGATAGGGTTTCTTAACTTCAGGTTTTGCTCAATGGCGTAAGGTCTTAAATCAAAAATTGCTGAAACTTTCTCTGCTATTTTACCATCATGAAGATCTACTTTGGAAGTTCCGTAAGTATTAATATACAATCCGCAAGGCTCGGCTACTCCGATAGCATAGGAAACCTGCACCAGCACTTCATCTGCTACACCCGCAGCTACCAGGTTTTTAGCAATATGTCTTGTAGCATACGCAGCACTTCTATCTACTTTTGACGGATCCTTTCCTGAAAATGCACCTCCACCGTGTGCTCCTTTTCCTCCATAAGTATCTACAATGATTTTTCTTCCGGTAAGACCGGTATCACCATGAGGTCCACCGATAACGAATTTTCCGGTTGGATTAATATGGTATTTGATCTGATCATTGAATAATGCCTTGATTTCATCGCTTTGCTTGGCAATTACTCTTGGAATAAGGATATTCTTAATGTCCTCTCTGATTTTTGCAAGCATTACCTCTTCGGTACCGAAGTCATCATGCTGGGTGGAAACTACGATAGAGTCTATTCTGATAGGTTTATGATCATCAGAATATTCAATAGTTACCTGGCTTTTTGCATCGGGACGTAAATAATCGATTTCTTTATTTTCTCTTCTCAGCTCAGAAAGTTCTTTAAGGATTGTATGGGCAAGGTCCAAAGCCAACGGCATATAATTAGCCGTTTCATTGGTAGCATATCCGAACATCATTCCCTGGTCTCCCGCTCCCTGCGCATTCGCTTTACTTTCAAAAGATTCATCGGTCACCGCTCTGTCAACTCCCTGGTTGATATCAGGAGATTGCTCATGGATCGCGGAAATAACACCGCAAGAGTCTCCATTGAACATATATTCACCTTTCGTATACCCAATTCCATTGATCACTTCACGGGCAATACTCTGAACATCCAGATAAGCACCGGATTTCACTTCTCCTGCCAATACCACCTGTCCGGTTGTTACTAAAGTTTCACATGCTACTTTGGAAGATTTATCATAGGCTAGAAAATGGTCAATCAAAGCATCTGATATCTGATCGGCAATCTTATCCGGATGCCCTTCTGAAACGGATTCAGACGTAAATAAATAAGACATATTAGTTCTTTATTTTAAAATTAAAAATAAGAAGAAAAACTTAAAAATAACCAGGAAGCTCAAAAGAAATACTGTTTTAGCATTTTTTTACAGAGGTTGCAATCAGGTCAAATTTTTCCTCATTTCATAAACAGGTGCAAAGTTAAGTACTATTTTTAATACTTAAAAATTTATCTTACGATTTATGATTATTTAATAAAGGAGAGACTGATTACCCTATTGTGGTTTAACACTGGTATAATCTTTCGGATTTTTATTATAGTTCAGCCTGTCCTTCAGGGAATTCTGTATGGAAACCGTTAGTTCATCAATTATTTTCTGCTTAAAGGTCGGTTTATAATAGATCACACTTATTTCTCTATACGGGAAAGGCTTTTTGAATCGGAACACCTTTTTCTTCTGATCTTCGGAAAGCTGGCTTAGAGCCAATTCCGGCAGAATACTGATCCCTCCTACCTCATCCACCATATGAACTAGGGTCTGGATGTTCGAAGCTAAAAAGTCCAGGTTCTTAGGCTTTAATGTATTTTCTTTTAAATGACAAATATTTTCAAACTGACTTCTCAGACAGTTACCTTCTTCTAAAAGCCAGACTTTTTCAACATTAAGTTCTTCAGGAATGATATAGGAATTCTTTTTATTGGCATCATTATCCGAACTGTAGATCATCAACTCTTCATTAAACAGAAAGTCCTGGTAAAATTCATCCGCGGTATCATATGGTGTGGAAATAATCCCCGCATCCAGCTCTCCGGCTTTTAATGCTTTAATGATATTATCCGTGGTCATCTCTTTTACATTCATCTGAATTTTCGGGTTATCTTTTAAAAATTTGAAAATTTCAGTAGGCAGAATAAATGATGATACGGTAGGAATAATTCCGACGTTAATAGTACCTCCCAGAATATTATTTAACAGGTTAGCTTTATTTTTCAGTTCATTTACAGACTCTATAATTACTTTGGCCTGGTCTATAATCTGAAGCCCTACATCGGTTGTGCGGATAGGATGTGTCGTTCTGTCAAATACCTTTACATCCAGTTCATCCTCAAATTTCTGTATCATTGCACTTAATGTAGGTTGCGTAATGAAGCATGCTTGAGCCGCTTTACCAAAATGTTTATACTTATCCACAGCGATAAGATACTCCAATTGCTGAATGTTCATCTGATTAATATTATCTATTACAAAGATATGATGTTTTTGTTATAAGCAATCAAAATTTCGACTAAATTTGTGATTTATTAAATATCTTGCTGCACTAGAAGATTTCAATCAGTCAAATCATAACTATATGGATTCTAAAAAATTAAGATTAAGTAATGGTGCACCTTATTTTGAGCATCATGACTCTCAAACGGTAGGTGCAAGAGGTCCGGTTCTTCTACAAGATTTTATTCTACAGGAAAATCTGGCCCATTTTGTAAGAGAAAGGATCCCGGAAAGAATTGTCCACGCCAAAGGTAGTGGAGCCTATGGGAAATTTACAGTAACGCATGATATTTCAAAATATACAAAAGCAAAATTATTCTCAAAAGTAGGGAATACCTGCCGCATGTTTGCAAGGTTTTCTACAGTAGGGGGAGAAAAAGGAAGTGCAGACACCGCAAGAGATCCGCGGGGATTTGCATTGAAATTTTATACGGAAGACGGAAATTGGGATTTGGTAGGAAATAATACTCCGGTATTCTTTATTAAAGATGCCAAAAAATTTCCTGACTTTATCCATACTCAGAAAAGAGTGCCTAAAACCAATTTGAAAAGTGCCACTATGATGTGGGATTTCTGGAGCCTTAATCCGGAATCGCTTCATCAGGTTCTTATTTTAATGTCGGACAGAGGTACTCCTCATGGATACAGACATATGCATGGCTTTGGTTCCCATACCTTCTCCATGATTAACGAAAACAATGAAAGAACCTGGGTAAAATTTCATTTGAAAACCAAACAGGGGATTAAAAACTTCAATAATGAGGAAGCCATAAAAATGGCTGGTGAAAATCCTGATTTTGCTCAAGAAGATCTTTGTAATGCCATCGAAAACGGAGATTATCCGAAATGGACCATGTATATTCAGGTAATGACTGAAGAACAGGCCAAAGAATTCAGATGGAATCCGTTTGATATCACTAAAGTGTGGTTTCAGAATGATTTCCCTCTTATAGAGGTAGGTGAAATGGAGCTTAATGAAATTCCGGTGAATTATTTTGCCCATGTAGAGCAAGCTACTTTTTCACCAAGCAATCTGGTAAATGGAATCAGCTTCTCTCCGGACAAAATGCTGCAGGGAAGATTGTTCTCTTATCCGGACGCACATCGGTACAGAGTGGGTGTAAATGCACATCAGCTGGAAGTTAACCGATGTCCTTTTGCCGTGAACAACTATCAGCGTGACGGATTTATGGCTGACTCCACAGATTATGGAGATAAGCCTAATTACCATCCCAATAGTTTTGTTGATGATATCCAGCCGGATCCATCTTATAAGAGCTTTGAATATGAATTAGACAGCACCCATGTTGCTAATTATAACAGGAATGAAAATGATGATGACCACTATACCCAACCGGGTCTTCTCTATACAAAAGCAATGAATGCCGAAGACCGTGATCATTTAGTTCACAATATAGTGGAAAGCATGAAAGGGATCAACGGCCCTAAAAAAGAAGAGATTATCAATCGCCAGTTATGCCATTTTTTTCGAGCAAATATCGAGCTTGGCATGAAAGTGGCTGCACAGTTGAGCATTAATATTGACGCCAATATGATGAACCACTTCAAATAAGCAAATTGATAACATAATATTCTAAAATAGGAAAAAGTTGATATTTTTTCCTATTTTTTTAAAAAAAAATTTATAATTTGCCAAAATAATTTTAATACAGAGATGAGTTACGAAAATATTTTATTAGTAAAAGAAGAACTATCAACGATTACAATAAATAGGCCTGAAAGTTTAAATGCATTGAATGCCAGAACAATTCAGGAACTCAGCTCAGCATTAGATGAATTGAACTCGGATAAAAACTGCCGGGTAATTATCATTACAGGTAGCGGCGAAAAATCATTTGTGGCCGGTGCTGATATTAAAGAGTTTTCTGATTTTGGAAAACAGCAAGCTGAAGAATTAGCAAGAAACGGACAAAATATTCTGTTCAACAAAATAGAAAATATGTCCAAGCCTGTTATTGCAGCCATCAACGGTTTTGCGTTAGGAGGTGGTTTGGAGCTTGCATTAGCATGTCATATCAGATATGCCTCGGAAAATGCCAAATTAGGCCTTCCTGAGGTGACCCTGGGATTACTTCCCGGCTATGGAGGAACCCAAAGACTCCCTAAGCTGGTAGGAAAAGGGCTTGCTAATGAAATTATTTTTTCGGCAAAAATGATCTCTGCACAGAGAGCTAAGGAAATAGGTTTGGTGAACGAAGTATATTCTTCCGAAGAGCTTCTGCTGAAAACTAAAGAGTTGGCAGCAACTATTTCCCGAAATTCACCTATGGCAATATCCAGAGCGATAAATGCCGTAAATTTATCTGATACGGATAAAGGTTTTTCTACTGAAATTCAATATTTTGGTGAACTTTTTGAACTGGAAGATAAAAAAGAAGGAGTTTCTGCTTTCCTTGAAAAAAGGAAGCCTAACTTCTAAAAAAATTATAAAATTATTTCGAAATAAACAATGATGCTGTATAATAAGTTTGACAAAGCTTATCTAAAAATGGCCCTGGAGTGGGCAAAACTATCCTACTGTAAAAGAAAACAAGTAGGAGCTCTTATCGTAAAAGATAGGATGATTATTTCAGATGGTTACAATGGTACTCCATCGGGTTTTGAAAATTGTTGTGAAGACAAAGACGGAAAAACTCACTGGTACGTATTGCATGCCGAAGCCAATGCAATATTAAAATTAGCCAGCTCTACACAATCTGCTAAAGGGGCTACGTTATATTTAACACTGTCTCCGTGCAAAGAGTGCAGCAAACTGATTTTACAGGCGGGAATTTCCAGACTGGTCTATATTAACGAGTATTCGGATGATGATGGGATCTCATTCTTAAAAAACCATAACATTGAAATAATACAAATATCGGATTGTGAATTAAAAAAATAACACAAATGACTTGGGATGAAAAAATTAAAGATTTTGAAATCTTTCTTCGTTTTGAAAGAAATTTTTCAGAAAACACTCTTGATGCCTATATCAGGGACATCAGAAAACTAAAAGAATATGCCGAAGAATATCTGGATAATGTCGGCCCAGATAAGATCGCATATGAAAATTTACAAGAATACATTTTTATGCTCTCTAAACAGAAGTTTAGTGAACGCTCACAGGCAAGATGGATTTCTTCTATAAAAGCTTTTTTCAAATTTTTGGTTGAAGACGAAGCAAGAGAAGATAACCCTGCAACACTGCTTGAAGGGCCAAAGCTGGGCTTGTATTTGCCGGATACGTTGAGTCTTATAGATATCAATAGAATTATTGAAGCTATTGAGATCAATTCGGATCTGGGAAAGAGAAATCAATGTATTATTGAGGTTCTTTACGGATGTGGACTCCGTGTATCTGAACTTATCGATTTGAAAATTTCAAATATTAATTTTAAAGAAAATTACATCAAAGTAAACGGTAAAGGAAACAAAGCTAGATTTGTCCCTTTAGCGGATTATACTTCGAAATTATTGAAAAATTTCATATTGGAAGTTCGTCCAAAAAGTAAGATCAACAAGAAGTATGAAGACTGGTTATTCCTCAATAGCAGAGGAACTTCAATGTCGAGAGTAATTGTTTTTCTTATTATTAAGGAGCTTACCGATAAGGCAGGTATAAGTAAAAAAATCTCTCCGCACACCTTCAGGCACTCATTTGCCACCCATTTGTTACAAAATGGAGCAGATCTGCGCTATATTCAGGAAATGCTGGGACATTCAAGTATTACAACTACTGAAATTTATACCCACCTGAAAACTGAAGAGCTTAGGGATGTGATACTTAACTATCACCCTAGAAATATTAATGCTTAATGAAAGTATTGAAATATTGCCCCAATTGTGGCAAAGAATCTCTTAATTGGGATAACGAAAAAAAATGGAGTTGTCCCAATTGTAATTTTACCCTGTACAACAATGTTGCAGGAGCAGTAGCTGTGGTCATCTGCTACGGAAATGAGATCTATCTGACCAAAAGAAACAGGGACCCTAAAAAAGGAAAACTGGATTTGGCCGGAGGCTTTGTAGATCCCAAAGAAAGCGCGGAAGAAACATGCAAAAGAGAGTTATTTGAAGAACTGCAATTGGAGATCAATATTTCAAACCTTACTTATCTGACAAGCTTACCCAATGTATATCAGTATAAAGAAATTGATTATAACACGATTGATTTGTTTTATGAATACAGGGTTTCTGAAAAATTTGAAGTGAACCTTGAGCTTTCTGAGATATCAGAAGCTCAATGGATTCCTTTAAACGAACTTAATCTCGAGGATATCGCTTTTGATTCCCAGAAAAAGTTTTTTGAAAATTATCTTAAGGAGATTTAATTTAAAACATATTTCCCGGCTTTCCCTGTGAACAGCTGGCTAATAATTTTTAGAATTGAATATTTCTTCGAAGTAATTGATTAATAAGGTTCTTTCTGCTTCAGATAAATTGGCTTCGTCATGGTAGACGATATAGCCTGGCATTGGCATGGTCTTATTTTGAAGACTTTGTATAGAGTTTTTAAGCATATTGGCTTTTAAATCCTTATTATAAGTTGCCCAGACAGAAAAGTTGAGATGCTCCCTCCCTTCATTTATATGGCTTTTTACGGACCATGAAACAGGAGCTATATACGCATATTTAGGATAAACCGTTTCATTGGAATGACAGTCATAACAAGCTGATTTCAGTAGACTCCCTATCTTTTCCGGAGTTTTGTGAATGTCTGTAAAATTAGCAGCATGATCCACAGGTTTATTTTCCCGGTCAACAGGAATAAACTGAATCAGAGCAAAACCTACCAAGCTCCAAAAAATAATCTTTTTTATCATCTTCATTATTTATTTAACGGGAGTTAAAACAGAACTTCCTGATTTCAGTTCTTTTTCACTGCTATCAATGACAGGAGTATCTGTCGGCGGCAAAGGGTCAGGTGTACTTACAGCCGGAGTACCTGCAGCTTTAGGATTGTCCAGTGTTCTCGTATCTTTAAGATCCCATTCTTCCACCGAATCCCATAATGGTCTCACTACGGCTACTTTATAGTAGGTATAAACATCTTCCGCAAAAATATCTTTTTCAAAGTCAGCCTCATCCCAATATTTATTGCCGTTATTATCCGTAAGAATCCTTACAATGTATTCAGCCGGCTTTACAATATCAAACTTTACACTTTCGGTATTGGTATATTTCTGATAAATAAGTTTTCCAGAAGAATCCAGCAGCTGTATCCAATAGTTGGAATCAGGCTTATTCTGAAGTTTCAGTGTAAGGCTTCCATAGTTTTCCACCTTGTCTGCTTCAAAATCAAAACGGTAAGACTTAAGTATTTTGTCATAATATGATCCGATGGTTTCTTTCGGTATGGTCAACTGATATTTTTTACCTACCTCAAAATCGGACTGTACAAGGATCTGATACGGATTGGTTTCTGAAATTCTGGCTGTAAACTCATGAGTAGTTAAGCTGTCACTTTTCAGCATCCATTTTTCCGGTTCTATTTTATCAACAACATAATTGGAGAGAATCTTAAATTCAGTTTTTGGTGGTAACAGATTTCCATCATTGTTGGAGGCTATTGTCATTGCATTTTTAGCATTATACTTATAAAATACAGAAACCGTATCCTGCTTACCATCGGCATCATAACTGAATTTCAAATTTTCGGTTACGGTCTGCCCCACTCCGTTCTTCACTGCATCAAACCAGATATTTACAGAATCTGATTTCGGACGATGGGTTACTTTAATATCCTGAAGCTTTTCGTTCAGGGATAATACTTTTATATTCTCCGGGCCTCCTTCAAACGTCATTAAAATTCCTCCGGGAACTTCTTTCATCTCTCCGTATTTCAATGCTTTTTTAGATGGATATACTTTCAGGTTTAATCCCGAAATGGATTTTTCTACATCCACAACATCTTTCTGAAAACCTACTTTCTCTTTTCCGGCATCATATACGGAGTTTCCGTTCTCATCTTCAAAGGCTATAATTTTATATTTTCCTGGTGATAGATAGTTCAGTTCATAATATCCATCAGCATCCACTTTGGTGATATAATAAGGCTTTTGTCTGTAATTGATGGAATCATTAGCCTGATATAATCCTACAACCAGTTTATTTTCGGTAGAAGTCTGCTTTTTAAGTGCCATGGCATCTTTTACTTCACCACTTATATAAAGGTCATCCAGCTTATCGCCCGTAGAAAAAGCAAAATTGAAATAAGGCAATACATTCGACTCATTATTATCTACAATAGAATTTCCAAAGTTGAAATTATAAGTGGTATTGGCCTGTAAAGTATCTTCCCATTGAATCAATACATATTTATTGGCAATATTGGAAGGTAAGATACGTTTGATCTTTTTAATAGGAGGAGAAATAATAAGGTTCTTATTAATATCTTTCAATGTTACATATTCATCAAAGTCCAGACGGAGCTCCCGGATATCCCTGGAAACATTCACTCGTGCGGAGTCTATATTGGAACTTAAAAACTTCGGAGCTAAAGAATCTTTAGGCCCTCCCACCGGAGAACCTACCCTTGCACAGGAATGCACAAGAAAACTTATAATGAGTAATAAAAAATATCTCTTCATGAATATGTTTAAGCAAAAGTAAACATTATTCTCCAAAAACTTCATTTTCACTTTTCAAAAACTTATAATGAGTAATAAAAAATATCTCTTCATGAATATGTTTAAGCAAAAGTAAACATTATTCTCCAAAAACTTCATTTTCACTTTTCAAAGAGTCATTCATTACGGCATGAAGTTTCTCTTTCTGAACGGGAAAGTCTTCAAATAAACCTGATAATGCCAATGCCGTATATACTTTGTTGGAATATTTATTCCCTATGGCCACAATAGTCACTTTTGAATTCAACAGGTGGGCAAATACGGAATTGGTACCATGCCACCATCCGTTATGATAGGTTAGTTTTTCTCCGTTATCAAAAATTTTCATCCTGAATCCTAAGCCATAATTATTCATCCCCGGCTTTTCATTGCTGTATGGAGTGAAGACCATCTGCATGAGTTCAGGTTTTAAAAAGTCTTTGGAAAACATGGCTTTTGAAAAGCTATACAGATCCCTGGGCGTGGTATATACGTTTTTGTCTCCGTAAATAAGATCCAATCTGTCCAGAGGATATAATTTGTTGCCTCTGTAATAAAAAGACTGGGAAGCCGTAGGAATGTCTTTCTCCTGGAAGATATAGGTATGTTCCATTTTCAGGGGTGTGAAAATCATTTCTTTCATAGCCTGAGGGAAAGGAGTTTTGGTCACTTTTTCTACCAAAAGGGCAAGCAGGGCAAAATTGGTATTGCAGTACATAAACCCTGTATTGGTTTCTCGTGCTAGCTCAGGCTTGTATTTAATGAGCATTGTAAGGATATCCTCATTGGTTAAAAATGCTTTTGAAAGCTCAGCCGGGGCAGGTTGTATTTTAGGAATAAAATATTCATATTTCGGGAGTCCGCTTCGTTGGGAAAGCAAGGCCTGTACGCTAACTTCAGGATAAGGAAATCCCGGAAAGAACTGGGTAAGATGATCGGTAAGTTTGATCTTTCCTGATTCTACCAGTTTCAGTACCGCCATTGCCGTTAAAGTTTTTGAAACTGAAGCTACATGTAAAGGAGTATTCTTATCAATAGGCTGTTGGTTCCCTTCCCTACCGAAGCCCCTGTATTGTTCAAATAATATATCGTCTCCTTTTGCTACCAGGATTCCTCCGCTAAGGTCATTTCCTTCCCAAACTCTTTTGTAATAATCATTGATATAGCGAATAACAGCATCTTTATTTTGGAGAGCGTCATCACTCTTAGTAAATACTTTATCCAGCTCTACATTTCCAAAATTAGGAAGGTTGGTCGTTTGTTCGAGCTTTTTTTCTTGAGATTCACTTTTGTTTTTACAGGAGAAAGAAATTAAAAAAACAGATAGAATAAGTAAGGTCAGCTTCTTCATAAATTCAAAAAAATGATCGGCAATTTAATAAAACTCAGTCCAAATCCCGACCTGCAAATGTAAATTATGAATTATTTAACATATTTGTATATAAATAACATTATGCTAAATTATATAAGATAAAAAAATTTTATCTACAATAAATTGTGCAAGCTTTTCTTTGCTTTGATGGGTCCATCCGGCAATATGGGGAGTTACGATTACCTGATCCGAAGCCAAAAGGTATTTCAAGTCTTCATTCTCGTTTTCAATGTTTTCAAAGGAAGATTTTTCATATTCCAGCACATCGAGACAGGCACCTTTCACTTTTCCAGATTTTAAGGCATTCACCAGATCTTTAGTCTTTAAGTTTTTTCCTCTTGCCGTATTGACAAAATAAAAATCTTTTTTCATTTCTGAAATGAACTTCTCATCAATCAAATGGTAAGTATCTTCTGTAATAGGGATGTGCAAACTTAGGACATCCGCATTTTCCTGAAGCTCTTCCAAACTTACCTGGGTAGCATATTCATCGGACAGATCAGGCAATATATCATGAAAAATAACTTTACAGCCAAAGCCTGATAATCTTTTAGCGGTTGCTTTTCCCATATTTCCGTATCCGATCAGCCCAACGGTTTTTCCTAATAGTTCGTCCCCCCGGTTTTCTTCCCGTTTCCAGATTCCTTCCTTCACTTCCTGTGAAGCAATAAACAGGCGGTTCATAATAACCAGAAGCATTCCTAGAACATGTTCGGCCACGGAATCACGATTTCCCTCTGGAGAATTAATCAGCTGAATCCCCAATTTTTCAGCTACGGAAATATCAATATTTTCCATACCGGCACCCACTCGGGCAATAAATTTCAGGTTTTTAGCTTTTTCAAGAAAGTTCTTATCTAATGGAATCCTGCTCCTGATAATGATTCCATCATAATTTTCAATTTTCCGGCAAACCTCATCATAGGAAGACGTAAAGTCCTCTTCCAATATAAAATTTTTAGCCAAAAGCTGTTCTGAAATAAGTGGGTGATTTTTATCTAAAAGAAGGATTTTCATTGTATTATTTTTTCAGCACAAAAAACTTAAAAACCTTATGCTTTTAAGCTTAAAAAGTCCAATAATTAATCTTTTATAGGTGGCCTGCTCCGTCTTCTTCGGTTCCCTGGAAAAGTTTTCTCAGCTCAACGGACTCAAGCGGTTTCATTCTTCCGGAAAGGATCAGTGAAAGTTCTTTTCTTCTGAAGGCAGCAATGTGTCTCTGCTTTTCTTCTTCCGTTTCGGGAATCATTTCAGGAATTGGGATTGGACGGTTAAATTCATCTACTGCCACGAACGTATAAATACCTTCATTGGTATGAACTTTAGTCTGGTTAATCGGATCATCCAGCCAAACGTCAACATAGACTTCCATAGAAGTAGAAAATGCCCTGGAAACTTTAGATTCCAAAACCACCACTCCTCCTTCCGGAATAGGACGGTTAAATGATACATGGTTAACCGAAGCCGTCACCACTCTCCTTTCACAATGTCTTGATGCCGAAATGGACGCGCAACGGTCCATTTTGGAAAGAAGTTCTCCTCCGAAAAGGTTTCTTAAAGAATTGGTTTCATTCGGAAGTACGATATTGGTCATAATGGTCAGAGATTCTGACGCTGTTTTTATTCTTTTCCCCATTGATATACTATTGTTTTGTAGCTGGCTTAAGGTTTACACCCGTAGCAGCAGGCTTTAACGAATCTTTCGGTAGCGAATCGGAAACTATTATTGTGTTCAGGGAATCTTTTTTGAGTTTTACTGTATCTTCTGCGATCCTGTGGGTTTTAGTCTGAACCGTAACATTTTCAAAAGATTTCTTTCCGAAAAGAAATTCCTGCTGAGTATACGCCAGATACGCTATTCCTAAAACAGGAATAAGGATCAGGAAAATCCATAAAACAGATCTATTGAATTTATAATCTTTATCCGATTGTTCTGAATGATCCGCTTTTTCTGTATTTTTAATATCTGAAATTCTGATCTCTTCAAGCCCGTAAAAATCAGGATGTTCCGCCTCTAACCGGTTTCCTTTGAAATGGGATTTTCCTTCACTCAAAGAAAGCACTCCCAATCTTGGAATTTCCAAAGACTGATCGGCCTGAAGCTTTTTCTTCCAAAAATCGGTCTGGATTTCCAATTCGTTTTTTACAGCTTCACGGGATTCTTTCTTTTGCTCCTGAATAAACTCAATAAGATCATCACCCTGAACTTTGTAGTCCAGCTCAAAAGCTATTTGGTTGGAAGGCGGAAGTATGCTGCCATTCTCAGAGTTGATAATCGCCTTAGAGCTCTCCAGGGAAAACACCCCAAAACCTGGAACTACAACAGTTCCAAATCGTTTCAGATATTCTAAAATGTAAGCCGAAATATTCATTTGGTGGCAAATTTATAACTTTTTAATGACTTTCTGTACGATTATCTATATGAAAAAAGACTGCCGAAACAGTCTCTCTGATCTAACTTATTTACAATTAAATATCTTTTTTGAATTTTTGAAAATAATAGACTTCTTTAATTACACTTTCCTCATTGGATCTTCCAACTTATTCCGAACATAAAATTAGTTCCGGCCTGTGAAAAATAATAAGGACTGGAATCATAGACATATCCGTTATTCACATATTTTCTATTAAAAAGATTATTAATCAATAATTTTAAAGCAATATCATTATTCGCAATTTTGAATTGATACTGCGCATTGAAATCGGCAAGCACATAATCTTTAAGCTGTAAATTTCTGTCCTCCGAATTATCGAGGTATTGCTTTCCTACATATTGTCCATTCAGCCAAAACTGGAATTGTTCGGTTGGACTGTACTTTAAAGATAAATTCCCCATAAAATCCGGTGAAAAAGAAATTTGGGTATTTCCCAGATCCTGAACACCCGCTTTATCTTCTATTTTGAAATCTTTATTTCTATTCTGGCTCAGGGTCATATTTCCCGAAACCTCCCATATTTTAGAAATCTTAACGAGAGCACCCAATTCAATTCCTCTTCTATAGCTTTTCCCGGAATTCGTTCTGATAAACTCACCTACGTTATTAATTTGTCCGTTAAGCACCAATTGATTTACGTAGTACATATAATATAAATTTCCTGTAAGAGAAACTATCCCCAGTTGCTTTTCAATTCCTGCCTCAAAGTCATGAAGTTTTTCCGGCTTTACATTATTATCGGCAATCAGATCATCCCTGTTAGGCTCACGGTGGGCATGGGCGTAAGAAAGGAATATTTTCCCTCTGCTTATTTTATAATTCACTCCCGCTTTAGGATTAAAAAACAGCCAGTTTTTATCCAGATTTGCTCCTTCATTGTCTCCTGCCATTAAAATCCTGGTATTATAGTCAATACTTCTAAGCTGAAGATCTCCGAAAAATTCAAAATTATCTACACGGAAAAGAGCTTTTGCAAATCCTGAAACTTCATTTTTTACGGACCGGCTTCTGTAATACTCATGCTTATCAATCCCGGGGTTAAAGACATCCCTTACATTTCCGTAATGCCTTCCATAGTATTGATTGGCTACTGCTCCAAAATTAACATCCCAATTGTCAAATTTTCCATAAAGAGTAGATACTAAGCCATAAAAATCATTATCCAGCCATTTCTTTCTGATAAAATCAGAAGTGGTTAGCGTCTGGCTATCAACGATAAGATTGGGTAGATTATATCGCAAGAAAGGATCTCCCTGTTTATAATTCTCATAATAGCCTTTCCCTTTGGTATAATGGAAAGTAGCTTCCAGATTCCAGCGGTCATTGATTCCCTGCTCCCACAAGAGCTGATAATGGTTTTGCCTGTAATTATCTGTTTCATTATCGTAGAACCCTACGATATTTTCCCAGTTGGCATCATAAATAGCTCCTGAAGGATTAAACTTGGGATTCGTTTCCCAGGTTTTACGGTCTATCCCGTTCCAGGCCTGATAGGTTTTTTCCTGGCCACCAAAAGCCATTAGCCGGATTCTGGTTTTACCTTCTTCAAATAATGCCGTGAAATTATAGGAATGCAAATCGGAAGAAGCCCTGTCAATATACCCGTCAGAATGGATATAGCTGTAACGCCCCATTAAAGAAAGTCTGTTTCCCCAAAATTTACCCGAACCTATTTCTGCAGAATATTTATAGGTATTGAAAGAGCCGTAGCTGTCATCCGTTTTAATATAAAAACGGTCTTCGGGATCCTTGGAAATTACATTAATGCTTGCTCCGAAAGCAGACACACCGTTATTGGAGGTCCCAACCCCTCTTTGGATAACGATCTGAGAAGCCGAACTTGTTAAATCCGGAACATTCACAAAGAAAGTTCCCTGGCTTTCAGAATCATTGAAAGGAACACCGTTCATCATTACATTAATTCCTCGTCCCGCCACTCCACGAATTCTAAACCCTGTGTATCCTACCCCGTTCCCGGCATCGGAAGTCGATATAATGGAAGTTTGATTTTTCAGCAGAATAGGTAAATCCTGGCCCAGGTTCTTATTATCCAAATCTTTCTGAACATTAATAATCTCCTTTGCTACAGGAAGCCTTCTGGTAAAATTAACAGCTTCAATCTCTTTTATTTTCAGAGAATCTGAGTTTTGAGCCTGAATAAAACCAACAGTACTTGTGGTAATAAGCCCTAAAAAAAAACCTTTCATTCGTATAAATTTTTAAAATTTAATGGAATAAAAGGGGATTTAAGATATGTAATTCTCGCAACCGTCCCTAAACAGCATTACCTGTTCAGGTTCATTGGGTATCATCTCAGCCTTTCACAGCACCCCTTTATTTCAGTCGCGAAATTACAAAAAATATGCTATTGAGCAAGCTTATCGATTAATAAGCTTTGTTATTTGCATCAATATAGTAATAATTTTTACCGTCTTTTGTTACTTCAAACATCTTACCTAGCTTCCAGCTATAGTTTCTTTTGATATCTGAATACTCGAAAGGGATAATAATATTGTTGTTCACATCTATCACTCCAAACTTATCGTTCATACTTGCGACAACCATCGGGTTTCCGATATTATCTCCTTCCATTACGTGTAAGTACTGGTATTTAGGATAGATTCTGTATTGGGAAGGATCGTCCGGATTCATGAACTTAGCTTCTTCCACGATACCGTAAAATCCGTTTGCCACGTAGGCCTGGAACTGTTGCTTTTTATATTCGCTTTTACAGATTCCTAAATCTTCATCTTTGTATTGGTAAACTCTTTTTCCGGTTTGGTCTATTCTATATGAAATCATATTTTTTTCAACCGTAGCATAGTCTTTTGTACCAAACTCTCTTGCTTTTTCATTGCTGGAATTAAGCAGGTTACAGTCTTCACTGAAAAAAACCGCGATATGGTATTCAGGCTGAATAATAAATTTCCCGGTCTGGTTTACGTACCCAAACTTTCCGTTTTTCTTTTTAGGGATCAAACGGGGAATATCCAGGTTACCATCCGGTACATTTCCTTTCTGAATGGAATCGTTTTCGGAATAAGTTGTTAAAGAATTTTTTGCATAGGAATTGCCTGCCGGTCTAGCTTGGGATTGAGAAAAGACCAGCAACAGAAGAAATACCCCTAAAAAGCGGATATTGTTACTCATAATCATCATTGTTTGTTTTTTGTTGACACAAAAGTAGAAAAAAAAACTTTGATATAGAAATTATAAAAATCATATTTATAAAGAATCTAAATAATTTCGTCTTCATAAACTAGTAAAATTTTGTAATTTTGGGAACATTTTAATTGTTTGATAATTTTAAAACATTTTTGAGATATGACATTTGATATTGATATGATCAAAAAGGTGTATGAGCGCTACCCGGATAGAATTGCTGCGGCAAGAAAAGCGGTTGGAAAGCCTCTTACATTATCAGAAAAAATACTATATACCCACCTTTGGGAAGGAAATGCTACACAAGCTTACGAAAGAGGAAATTCATATGTAGATTTTGCTCCGGACAGGGTAGCAATGCAGGACGCCACTGCTCAAATGGCACTTCTACAATTCATGCAGGCGGGAAAAGCTAAAGTGGCTGTACCTTCCACTGCACACGCGGATCACCTGATCCAGGCTAAAGTAGGAGCGGATAAAGATTTACAGGAAGGGATCAATAAAAATTCAGAAGTATTTAATTTTTTAAGTTCTGTTTGTGATAAATACGGAATCGGCTTCTGGAAGCCGGGAGCGGGAATTATCCACCAGGTTGTACTGGAAAACTATGCATTCCCTGGAGGTATGATGGTCGGTACCGACTCTCACACGGTAAATGCAGGAGGTTTAGGAATGGTGGCTATCGGTGTAGGAGGAGCTGATGCGGTAGACGTAATGGCAGGAATGGCATGGGAACTTAAAATGCCTAAACTTATCGGTGTAAAATTAACCGGAAAAATGAGCGGATGGACTTCTGCAAAAGACGTTATCTTAAAAGTAGCAGGAATTCTTACCGTAAAAGGAGGAACAGGATGCATCGTAGAATATTTCGGTGAAGGAGCTGAGTCTCTTTCAGCAACCGGTAAAGGAACAATCTGTAACATGGGTGCTGAAATCGGAGCTACAACTTCCACTTTCGGATATGATGATTCCATGAGAAGATATTTAGCAGCTACAGGAAGACAGGATGTAGTGGATGCTGCTGACCAAATAGCGGAACATTTAACGGGTGATGCTGAAGTGTACGCAAACCCTGAACAGTATTTTGATCAGGTTATTGAAATCAACCTTTCAGAATTGGCACCTCACCTTAACGGTCCTTTCACTCCGGATTTAGCAACTCCTGTTTCTGAATTCAGAGCTAAGGCTGAAGCTAACGGATGGCCGCTAGAAGTAGAATGGGCACTGATCGGTTCTTGTACCAACTCTTCTTACGAAGATTTATCAAGAGCTGCGTCTATCGTAGAAGATGCGGTAGCAAAAGGAGTAAAACCAAAAGCAATTCTGGGAATCAATCCTGGTTCTGAGCAGGTGAAATTCACCGCTGAAAGAGATGGGTTCTTAAATTCTTTCAGAAAATTTGAAAATGCAAGAATCTTTACGAATGCCTGCGGACCATGTATCGGACAGTGGGACAGAGAAGGTGCGGAAAAAGGAGAGAAAAACTCTATCATCCACTCTTTCAACAGAAACTTTGCAAAAAGAGCTGACGGAAACCCTAATACACACGCTTTCGTAGCTTCTCCGGAAATGGTAGCTGCAGTTGCGATTTCAGGTAGATTAGATTTCAACCCTATCACAGATACTTTAACTGCTGAAAACGGAGAGCAGGTAAGATTAGCCGAGCCTAACGGACATGAGCTTCCTTCCAAAGGATTTGCTGTGGATGATAACGGTTATCAGGCTCCATCTGAAGACGGATCAAGCGTAGTGGTGAATGTAAGCCCTACTTCTGACAGACTTCAGTTATTGGAAGAATTCCCAGCTTGGGACGGTAAAAACATTGAAGGTGCTAAAGTATTGATCAAAGCATTCGGAAAATGTACAACCGACCACATCTCTATGGCAGGACCATGGTTGAAATACAGAGGTCACCTTGATAATATTTCAAATAACATGTTGATCGGAGCTGTAAATGCTTACAACATGGAAACCAATAAAGTTAAAAACCAATTAACAGGTGAGTACGGAGAAGTTCCTGCTGTACAAAGAGCTTATAAAGCTGCAGGAATCCCATCCATCGTGGTAGGAGACCAGAACTACGGTGAAGGTTCTTCCAGAGAGCACGCTGCTATGGAGCCTAGACACCTTGGAGTAAAAGCCGTATTGGTAAAATCATTTGCAAGAATCCACGAAACCAACCTTAAAAAACAAGGTATGTTAGGATTAACATTTGCTAACGAAGCTGATTACGACAAAATCCTGGAAGACGACACTGTAAACTTCCTTGATCTGGATAAATTTGCTCCTGGAAAACAATTAACTCTTGAGTTTGTACATGCTGACGGTACTAAAGATATCATCATGGCAAACCATACTTATAACGACCAACAAATTGATTGGTTCAAAGCTGGTTCAGCTCTTAACCTGATTAAGAAACAAGAACAAAATTAATTGTTAGTTAGATCTTAAAAAAAGCCTTGCGTATTGCAAGGCTTTTTTTGTTTACGGAATATTTCATCCCATTAAAAATACTTATTGTAACAAAGTCCGGTTTTTAACGTCTAACCAACTAAAGTAATCGTTAATGAAAAAAGTCTTTTTTACACTTTCACTGTTAAGTACAATTACCATTTTCTCACAGGAAAAAAATACGGCCCCTGTAAAAGAAAAGGAAATTGAAGGTGTTACCCTCACCAAAACCAAAAAGGCGGTAGAGCAGAAAGCCGATCGTACTATTTTTGATTTTTCCGAACAGCCACAGCTTAATAACGGAAATGTATTGGAAGGAATTAAAAAACTTCCGGGGCTTGTTTCCACCGATATTGCCGGAATGATGTACCAGAGTAAAATCCTGGATGTATATCTGAACGGCAGACCTCTCAATATTACATCTAATGAGCTGAACTCTTTTTTAGAAGGAATGCCCGCCAATTCCGTAGACCGGATTGAAGTGATCACCCAGCCCGGCGCAGAATTTCCTGCCACTTCCGGAGGAGCCATTATGAACATTATTACCAATAAAAATGCTAATAAATATTTAACCGCTACCTATTCCGGAAATTATTCTTTTACCAATTATGATAAATTCAGGAGCAGGACTTCCAATTCCCTTAACCTGAATGCCAGAAATAAGTTTTTCGGGTGGCAGCTGAATGTAGGGCAAAATTATCGTGAAAGTATGCTGAATACCAATCAGGATAATTTATTATTAAGCAATAGTGACCGTATCGGACGTGGCTATTTTGCTAAATCAGGATTAACTTTTGACTTAGGTCTGGACAGGTTATTACTGAATTACGATATTTACCATAATTATAATGACAATTATACGACCAGCAACGGACTTGCCGATCTTCCTTATTACCTTAATCCTGATATTGTAAAAGAGGCCCGTTTTGAATCATTTGATGCTTCTACTACCAATAATTTACGTCAGGAAGCCGTAGTTACTTATCAGAAACGTTTTGAGGATAAAGCTCAGAAGCTTGATTTCCAGTTGGGATATACCCAGTCTGACAGTAAATTTAATCAGGACAATATTTTCAGGAACGGATTCTATACGGAAGACCAGGAGAACTTTTCTTTTCCGGGTTCCAATATTTTAAAAAACAAATCCCTGATGAGGGTCACCAATTTTAAAGTAGATTACTCCCAACCGATCAATATACTCGATGGCGGAAAGGTAAGCTTCGGAGGTTTATATGAAAAACAAAATTTCGATACCGAAAGCAAAGGACTTACCAACCTGGAATATCAAAGACAGACGGCATCCACTTATCTGGAATTCCAGGCTAAATTAAAAAAGTTTGATTTCATTGTAGGTTCCCGCGCGGAAAACTATGATATTTCAGGAGTTACAAGGGTTGTGGACAGTACGAATGCGGTTGTTCAGAAAGATCTGATTCCTTTTAATAAGTTTAAATGGTTTCCCAATGCAAGTGTTCAGTACAATGTGATGAACCAGGTGTATGTGGCAGCCAATTATAATAAAAAGATAAATCTCCCGAGTATTTCAGCTCTTAACCCGAATAATACCACTTTTGCAGGTCCCAATACACAGATCAACGGAAATCCGAATTTACAGCCTACTATATTTGATAATTATGAATTAAAGGTATCGGCATTTGATTATGCTTTCATCGGTTATAATGTAAGCTCAGCTAAAAATCAGGTGGCACAGATTATCAGAAGGGACGGAAAAAGTATTTATAATGAGCAGGTGAATATTTCGAGTATGACTATTCATAACTTCAATGTAGGTTTACCGGTTCCGTTTATGATCTTCAGTAAACCCCTGAGCGAAATCATGAAGTTTGATTTCAATCCTGATAAAATTAATTTCATGTATCTTTATGCAGGTTACCAGAAGCATGATATAGAAAATGTAAGCAATAAAGGCTTATGGATTTTTAATATTATGACCCAGATTATCTTGCCAAAGGATATTAAGCTTACTGCCAATTACAGCTATATTACCGCAAAATCCGGTTATTTTTATTTTATCGCCGAGAAACCTTTCAATAATTCCTTCGATATTACGCTTACTAAAAAATTTATGGATAACCGGCTGACACTTTCCCTGTTTGCCAATGATATTTTCAACAGCCAGCGAATGTATGTAAGATCTAATCCTCCATCAGGACAAAGTGTATTTTTAAGCAATAAATATGATACAAGGAATTTCGGCTTATCTATTAATTATAAAATTCCTACCCGGAATAAGCTGGCCAAAGAAGATCCAAATATCCTCAACACCAATAAAAAAGAAGACAACGGAGGCGTAATGCAGCCGGGACAATAATTCATATGATAAGGCTGACTCAATACGAATGAGCCAGCCTTGTTATAAATGGAATGAATGTTTTACAATTCGAGAGTCTGAAATCTCCAGTCCCGGGTGTCTATAAGGGTAAGCTGATTTAAAGGTACAGGCAAGCCCAATATTATTTTTAAAGTATGGTGGGCCATCATGCTCCCTACGATTCCTGGTAAAGAACCTAAAACTCCCAGGCTGTCACAATCCGGTATATCTTCTTCCAAAGGAGGATCCGGAAAAATGGCTCTCAAGTCTTTACTTCCTTTAAAATTGAATATCGCCACCTGCCCTGAAAACCCCTGTATGCTCCCATAAATTAATGGTTTTTCTAAATCCACACACTGATCATTAATAAGATAACGGGTGGTAAAATTATCTGAACAGTCAACAATAATATCATAAGGAGCGAGTATTTCCTTTGCATTAGATTCAGTCAGTTTCTTTTCAATTTCCTCTACTTTTACATCTGTATTAATAGCCTTTACAAACTGAACCGCACTTTTCACTTTGGAAACTCCGACAGTCTTTTCCGTATGAATTACCTGTCGGTTTAAATTATGAAGCTCCACCACATCAAAATCCGCTATTCCCAATAATCCCACTCCCGCAGATGCCAGATACTGAATAACAGGACTTCCCAGTCCGCCCGCTCCTACAATCAGAACTTGTGCATCCCGGATTTTCCTCTGTCCTTCCAGTCCTACCTCATCTATGAATACCTGACGGCTGTATCTTGCAAAATAATCTTTGGGTTTCATAAGCTAACACTATTATAGACCTTATCCCAGTCTTTCATTACAGGGTCATAACCGGCTGCTTTGATGACTTCTTTTATTTCTTCCATACTTCTCTCATCGCTGGTTTCAAATTGCTCCAATGATTCCCTGTCTACCGTATATCCACCGGGATTAGTTTTTGAACCGGCACTCATAGTAGTTGCACCCAGGGAAATAATATGATTACGGAAAAGCTCATTTTCCCTTGTGGAAATTGATATTTCAATATCTTCATTCCAGATCCGGTAGGCACAGATCAATTGGAGTAAGTCTTTATCTTCCATCACAAAATTAGGCTCTATTATCCCTTCTGCCGGTCTTAGGCGAGGAAAGGAAACCGAAAACCGGCTTCTCCAGTATTCTTTTTGAAGATAATTGATATGCAAGGCATTAAAAAAGCTGTCCACACGCCAGTCTTCAAGTCCCAAAAGAACTCCCAGACCTATTTTATGAATACCTGCAGCACCTATCCTGTCCGGTGTTTCCAACCTGAAATGAAAGTTGGATTTCTTCCCTTTAGGATGATATTGTTTATAAACTTCTTCATGATATGTTTCCTGATATACCAATACAGAATGAACTCCTTCCTGATGCAATAAAGAATATTCTTCTCCGGAAAGGGGCTGAACCTCTATTGAAATATTGGCAAAATGGGACTTCAATAATTTAACTGCATTAAGAAAATAAGAAATTCCCACCGTCTTATTCGCTTCTCCGCTCACCAACAGCAGATGATCAACTCCCATAGCCTTTAAAGCCATTGCTTCAAGCATTAATTCGGAATCGGATAATGTTTTTCTTTTTAATTTATTGTCCAGGCTGAATCCACAATAGGTACAAATGTTCTGACATTCGTTGCTGAGATAAAGGGGAGCATACAACTGAATTATTTTACCAAATCTTTTTTGGGTAATCGTTTGTGCCATAGCAGCCATCAGCTCCAGTTCCTGAGAAGCCACCGGAGAAATCAAATGTAGGAAATCCTCTATTGTCCTGTTCTTTTTATTCAAGCTTCTATGAACATCCGACAATGTGATCTCATCCATGCGTTCTTTTATACGCTCCCAACTATATTTTTCAAAAACCTGTTTAAAGCTGTTCATCATTTATTCAAATAAAAAAGAGGTCAGGGGACTTGAAGCTTCCGCGCTATGAGTAATGGTTCCTAATCCTGATTCATAAGCTCTTCTTCCGGCAATGACTCCTTCTTTAAAAGCTAATGCCATTTCGATCGGATTCCCTGCTACTGCGATAGCTGTATTTACCAATACCGCATCGGCTCCCATTTCCATTGCTTTCGCAGCATCAGAAGGAGCTCCTATTCCAGCATCCACAACTACCGGAACCTTAGTTTGAGCTATAATAATTTCTAAAAAATCCAGCGTCCGCAATCCTTTATTTGTTCCTATGGGAGCACCTAAAGGCATCACGACTGCTGTTCCCGCATTTTCAAGGCGTTTGCATAAAACAGGGTCAGCATGTATATAGGGCATCACAACAAATCCGAGCTTAGCCAGTTCTTCCGTTGCATACAATGTTTCAATGGGATCCGGTAATAAGTATTTCGGGTCCGGATGTATTTCCAGCTTTACCCAGTCGGTTTCCAGCGCCTCCCTTGCAAGCTGGGCTGCCAGTACCGCTTCTTTGGCTGTTCTTGCCCCTGAGGTGTTGGGTAAAAGATGAACTTGAGTCTGGTTTAAAGATTCTAGTAATTCATCTTCTTCGGAATGAATATCCAGTCTTTTCAATGCCATCGTCACCATATCGGTTTCTGAGGCGATAATGGACGAAACCATTTCTGACTTATTCCCAAATTTACCGGTCCCCAGGAACAACCTGGAATTAAAAGTCCGGTCCCTTATTTTTAATTTGTTATGCATTTTAAAAGTTTTTGTATTTCATAAGTAATTTGAGGTTTTCCGGTAATTTCTCCCGATATCGCCACTCCATGTAGACCTATTTCTTTAAGAGTCTCAATATCATTTAAGATGACCCCGCCAATAGCATAGATTTTCGGGAGCTCTGCTGATTGTTCATTCAGTTTCTGATAGATGTGACGGTATCCGTCAAAACCTAAGACCGGGCTCAATTTTTCTTTTGTGGGAGTATATCTCAAAGGCCCCAGCCCTATATAATCACACTCTTCTTCTATTCTGAGCTGCACATCTGAAAATGTGTTCGCAGTTCCCCCAATAATTTTATGGGGACCTAAAATCCTTCTTGCTTTTTTAACAGATCCATCACTCAACCCCAAATGGACTCCATCCGCATCTACTTCTTTTGCTATCTCAGTATGGTCATTGATGATACAAACTGCATGATATTCCGCACAGAGTATTTTTGCTTTATGAGATAATTCTCTTAAAAGACTTTCCGGGGCATTTTTCCATCGTACCTGAACCCACTTAACTCCCGCATCTAAAGACTGGTGTATATTCTTTTGCTGTTCCAGCGCTGTATTTCCCTGAGAGATATATTGTAATTCTTCCATGAAATTTAATTTTTAAAAATTTTCCTGCATTTTTTAAATGCTGACAAAGGATCTTCATTCTGCCATATAGCTCCCAGCAAGGCTATACCATCTATATTTTTATCTTTAATGACCGGGATTGTTTTCTCATCTATTCCTCCCAATGCTATTAATTTAACATCCTTATTATTCCTTTTCCCAATGGTATCTAAAAGTGTTGAATCTCTTCCGTGTCCCGGTTTGGAAATACTTGGAAAAACCGGACTTAAAAAGGCATATTCCCATTCTTTATTCAACCTGTTATATGAATCTATATCGTGAACAGAAGTGGAGCTCACTTTTCCTTCCTCATAAGGCGGATAGGTTTTATTTACTCTAGCCTGCTCCGTGAAATGAAATCTCGAGATCCCATATTGTTTTCCTGTTTCATGATAATTATGTAAAACAAGCTTCGGATAAAAGGATGCTTCTATTCCATCAAGGAGAACCTTTAGGTCTTCTTTTGTTCCATAGGGTTTGCGGATGTGAAGTAGTTCCAGCCCTTCTTCCAGTAACTTGTTGATCCCATCCGATTCCCTTTTGAAATACTGCTCCGGTGTGATAACAATGATCATAAATAGATTTCTTTTCCTCTTTCTATAAATTCTCTGGACTTATCCAGCATTCCGAGTTCTGCAGACTCCCGTATTTCCTGGGTAATTTTCATGGAGCAGAATTTAGGACCGCACATGGAACAAAAGTGTGCAATCTTAGCTCCCTCAGCAGGCAGTGTTTCATCGTGATAGGCTCGTGCCGTATCAGGATCAAGGGAAAGGTTGAACTGATCTTCCCACCTAAACTCAAACCTGGCTTTGCTCAAAGCATTATCTCTGTATTGGGCACCCGGATGTCCTTTGGCCAGATCGGCAGCATGAGCTGCAAGCTTATAGGTGATCACACCGTCTTTCACATCTTTTTTATTGGGTAGCCCTAAATGTTCTTTGGGTGTGACATAGCATAACATCGCACAGCCGAACCACCCGATCATCGCCGCTCCGATCCCCGAGGTAATATGGTCATAGCCGGGAGCTATATCCGTAGTAAGGGGTCCTAAGGTATAAAAAGGAGCTTCATGGCATTCTTTCAACTGCTTATCCATATTTTCTTTGATCATGTGCATAGGAACATGGCCAGGTCCTTCTATCATTACCTGTACATTATGTTTCCATGCTATCCGGGTTAATTCCCCCAAGGTTTCCAGCTCAGCAAATTGGGCGGCATCATTGGCATCCGCAATAGATCCCGGACGTAAGCCGTCACCCAAAGAAAATGCAACATCATATTTTTTCATGATTTCACATATTTCTTCAAAATGGGTATAGAGAAAATTTTCCTGATGGTGATAAAGGCACCATTTTGCCATAATAGAACCTCCCCTTGACACAATTCCGGTTATCCGGTTGACTGTAAGGTGGATATACCGGAGGAGAACTCCGGCATGAATGGTAAAATATGAGACTCCCTGCTCAGCCTGTTCGATGAGGGTATCTTTAAATATTTCCCAGGTAAGATCTTCCGGAACTCCTTTTACTTTTTCCAACGCCTGGTAAATAGGCACGGTACCAATGGGAACCGGACTGTTTCGGATAATCCACTCTCTGGTTTCATGGATATTTTTACCTGTCGATAAATCCATAATCGTATCTGCTCCCCACCGGCATGCCCAAACTGCCTTTTCTACTTCCTCTTCGATACTGGAAGACACCGCACTGTTTCCGATATTGGCATTGATCTTAACCAGAAAATTACGTCCGATAATCATCGGTTCGCTTTCAGGATGGTTAATATTATTAGGAATTATGGCTCTCCCCGCTGCTATTTCATCCCTTACAAATTCCGGGGTAATCCTATTTTTAGGCGTAAGGGCTCCAAAGCTGTTTCCGGGATGCTGGGCTTTTAACTCTTGCGGAACTTCACTAAGCTGCTCAATACGTTGGTTTTCCCTTATCGCCACATATTCCATTTCAGGAGTAATGATCCCCTGCCTGGCATAATAAAGCTGAGTGATTTCTTTTTCCTTCCTCGCTACTTTAGGCTGATGATTATAGGAAAAACGAAGCTGATCCAGGCTGGAGTCTGCGAGACGTGCTTTTCCGTATTCGGAAGTGATATCTTCTAAAATATCTACATCATTTCTGTCCAGAATCCATTGCTCTCTGATCCTTGGAAGTCCTTTGATGATATCAATCTCTGCATTTTCATCGGTATAGGGGCCTGAGGTATCATAGACCGTCACGGGAGGATTGTACTCTAAATTTCCATTGGAAAGCTTTGTAGGGCTTAAAGAAATTTCCCGCATGGCGACATTAATCGGATAAACCTTGCCTTTAATATAGACCTTTTTGGAGTTCGGAAAGGGTGAACGTGTAATTGAATAAGCCATAGAATTATATTTAGCCACCCTGGGTAGCGGTTATTATTAAAATTGAATCTTTATTCTTAAGCATTGTTTCCGCCCAGGACGAACGGGGAATAATATGATTGTTAACAGCTACTGCAATTCCCTTTTTCTGCTGGGGAATTTCCATAGTCATCAATACTTCCAGATTACCGGGAAGTATCTCAAATGTCTTTTTTGTGTGATTGATTATAAGTTCCATTCCTAATTTTTTAATACACTTTAGGAATGGCCATTATTGTACAATAGAATGTACAGCAAAAGTCATCTACTTTTTCCTACGCTAGTATGATCTAGAATCAGGTTCAAAGGGTAAAGTCTCAGCCTGTTGTTTAACAGACACCCCTAAAGCATGGAGCGAAGTTAATTATTTTTTCAGAATATGCAAAATTTTGGTTTTATTTAAATAAAAAAGACTACCTGCATTGAGATAGTCCGCATTTATATTTAATTACCATTAATCTTCACATGCTCTCCACACCGCATCATTTTGAGGAACGGGGGCCACCACTTTTATTTTTTCTTTTGTAACGGGATGAATAAATTCCAGTTTTCTGGCGTGCAGGTTTATACCACCATCCGGATTGGAGCGGGGCGAACCGTATTTTAAATCTCCTTTGATCGGCACTCCTGTTTTGGATAACTGAGCTCTGATCTGATGATGTCGTCCGGTTTCCAGGTCGATTTCAAGAAGAAGATAATTATCTAAACTTTTAATAACGTTATAAGTCAATATCGCTTCCTTGGCTCCTTCAGTAGCTTTAGGAAAAACAATTGCTTTGTTATTTTTCTCATTTTTTTTCAGATAGTGAATCAGGCGTTGGGTTTGGGGAATAAGATCTTTAGCCACCACCGCCCAATAGGTTTTCTTTATTTCCCGGTTCTTTACCATTTGTGTCAAACGGGATAATGCTTTGGATGTCTTAGCATAAATAACCAAACCGGACGTAGGGCGGTCAATACGATGAACCAGACCGAGAAATACATTTCCCGGTTTTGCATCTCTTACCTTAATAAAATTCTTTATAGAATCCAGTAATGACTCATCCCCGGTTTTATCTCCCTGGACGAGCTGCCCTACTTTTTTATTAATTATTAAAAGGTGGTTATCTTCATAAAGAATCTGATCTTCCATAAATTTCATTTAAAGCATATGTCTCGACCTGTTGGATAAAGAAAAAATAATTCCAATGATGAGACCGATAGTCTTTATTACTGCAAAACGGGTATCTGTAAATACATAAGCTCCGAGTACACACATCAGTGCTGCCGCATACATTGGAAAAGCAAGGCTTCGGTTGGAAAGGAAAGTCGCTTCTGCAAAAAAACCAATACCTATCAAAATATAAAATATTTTCCCGGACAAAATGCTGTTAATTTCCGGAGAAAAGAAATTAAATAACCCTGCCCCCAGGCATACCAGGGCAATAATAGAAATAATTCCTTGTGTCATTCTGTGTTCTTAATAAAAATATATCAAATTAATAACTTTCTTTTTCGTTTGGAAAATCCATTTCTTTTACATCTTTAACGTATTGGGCAACTGCTCCTGTAATTTCGGTGTAAAGATCAAGATATCTTCTTAAAAATTTAGGGGTAAATCCTTTATTCATCCCTACCATATCATGATATACCAACACCTGCCCGTCACAGTGAGGTCCTGCTCCTATTCCAATGGTAGGAATGGAAATACTTTCCGTAACCCTTTTTGCTAATTCCGCAGGGATCTTTTCTAAAACGATGGAGAAGCATCCCAGTTCTTCTAAAAGTTGAGCATCACTTATCAGCTTTTCAGCTTCAGCATCCTCTTTTGCTCTTACCTTATAGGTTCCAAACTGATAAATAGACTGAGGCGTCAACCCTAAATGTCCCATTACCGGGATCCCGGCATGGATCAGCTTTTTTACCGGCTTGGAAATCTCTTTCCCTCCTTCAATCTTAATAGCATGGGCACCTCCTTCTTTCATCATTCTTACTGCAGATTCAAGTGCTTTTTCCGCATTGCTCTGATAAGTACCAAAAGGAAGGTCTGCAACAATCAATGCCCTGTCTATTCCACGAACCACACTTTGTGTATGATAGATCATCTGATCTAAAGTGATGGGTAAGGTGGTTTCATATCCTGCCATTACATTGGCAGCAGAGTCACCAATCAATACGGCATCTACTCCCCCAGCATCCACCATTCTGGCTGTGGTAAAGTCATATGCGGTAAGCATCGTAATCTTTTCCTTATCGAATTTCATTTTTCGTAAGGTTTCGGTAGTAACCTTTTTAATTTCGGAGTGAACAGACATAAAAAATATGGGAATTAAAAGTTAAAAAGTCGGCTTCAGCCGACTTAAATTTTTGTATAGATTATAAAACTACGTGTCCGAGTTTCATGAGTTTATCGTGATTCAATATCTTGATATTTCTCCCGTCAACTTCTATCAGATTATCTTGTTTAAATTCTGAAATAAGACGAATGGCACTTTCGGTAGCAGTTCCTATGATATTAGCAATTTCTTCTCTGGTTAAGGAAATTTTGATAAACCCTTCCGGATCAACTCCTAATTTCTGCTCCAAAAGCAATAAAATCTCGGCCAATCTTTCTCTGACTGTTTTCTGAGCAAGGAATGTAATCGTATTAGAAGATTCTCCCAACTCATAAGAGATTTTCTGAAGCATTACAAAAGCTAACTGCGGGTCCACCTCCAGCAAATACATGAACATATCTGCGGGTAGAAATATACATTCAATATCCGTCATCGCTTCCGCCTTCGCCTGGAAATTTTCTCCACAAAGCAAAGAACGATAGCCTATAATATCCCCTTCTTTAATAAATCTCAAAATCTGATCTTTACCAAATGCTCCTGATTTAGAAAGTTTAGCAGCTCCTTTTTCTATGACAAACACACCTTTAGGAGCTTCCCCATCCTCAAAAATAACTTCATGTTTCTGGAAGTTCAACTTTTTTTTAGCACTCAGATATTTTTCATAATCCGGGGCGGAAAGTCTTTCCTTAAATGATTTATCATTAAAAACTCTGGCGAACCTCTCTTCAATAGCAATTTGTTGTTCCTGCGACATTCTATATGATATTTATCACAAAAATATAACTTTTTAACTCCATAAACAAAAAAAATTGTTATAATTTTGTATGTCAATAATATAGTTGGAGGTGAGTGAAAATTGTTATCATTGTGGGCAGGTCATAGAAAAGGAAAGAATTTCTTTTGATGACAGGATTTTTTGCTGCAATGGCTGCAAGTCAGTATACGAAATACTGAATACCAATAATTTAAGTAATTTTTACGAATTAAATAAAAAAGCAGGAATCCGTCCAAGTGATGAAAATTCTTCACAATTCGATTATCTGGACACTCCTGAAATTTTCGATAAAGTAACTGATTTCTCAGAAGGAAACACCAGTCTTGTTACTTTTAAAATTCCCGTAATCCATTGTTCTTCATGTATATGGCTTTTAGAAAGCCTTCATACACTTAACAAAAATATAAAATACTCCCAGGTCAATTTTACGAGGAAGACCTTACAAGTCTCATTCAATCATAACGACCTGAAATTAAGTGAACTAGCTAAATTTTTAACTAATCTGGGTTATAAGCCTGTCATTAATTTAGAAACCGTTGATCAAAAGGAAGAACATTTTGACCGCTCTCTTTTGATAAAATTTGCCATTGCCGGATTTGCTTTCGGGAACGGTATGTTTTTAAGCTTTCCAGAATATTTCGGAGCCAATGACAGCTGGGTAGAGGAAAACAAAAATTTCTTCAGACTGATTTTATTCCTTTTTGCTACCGTAATCGTATTTTATTCCGCATCAGATTATTATAAATCCGCATGGTACGGCCTTAAAAATAAAATCATCAATATTGATGTCCCTATTGTTCTCGGTATTTTCATGCTTTACGGAAGGAGTATTTATGAGGTTGTAACCGATTACGGACCGGGCTATTTCGACACTTTATGCGGATTATTATTCTGGATGCTTCTCGGGAAGATATTCCAGAAAAGAACTTACAGTGCACTTTCGTATGACCGTGACTATAAATCTTTCTATCCTATTGCGGTAACCAAAGTTGATTTCAATGGTAAGCAGGAAAATATATTACTGTCCAATATCCAGATTGGAGACAGGATTTTGGTAAGGAACCAGGAAATCATACCGGTAGATACGATCCTCATCAATGGTGAAGGAAATATTGACAACAGTTTTATTACAGGCGAAAGCGTAAGCATTAGCAAAAAACCCGGAGATAAAATTTTCGCAGGCGGAAAACAGCTGGGTTCATCCCTGGAACTGGAAGTCATTAAAAATGTCAATCAAAGCTATTTAACCCAGCTTTGGAATAAAGAGGCATTTAAAAAACATGAAACAGGATTGGACACACTGACCAACAGCATCAGTAAGCAATTCACATTCATCATTTTAGGTATAACTTTAATCGCAGGAATTTATTGGTATTTCATTGATCTGGAAAAAATGTTCCAGGTGGTTTGTGCCATTTTGATTATTGCATGCCCATGTGCACTTGCATTATCCGCGCCTTTCACTTTCGGCCACATTATGAGAATTTTGGGCAGAAATAAGTTTTATGTAAAAGATACTCTTACCATAGAAAAGATCGCTAAGATCAACACTTTGGTTTTTGACAAAACCGGAACTATCACTCACAGAAAAAAATCCAGCATAAAATATGAAGGTGAAGTCATTCCGGAATCCGATCTTTCCAATATAAAATCCCTTCTGAAAAACTCTAATCACCCTCTTTCCAAATCTTTGTATGAGTTTATTGAAATACCGGATGATTATCTTCCTGTAGACAATTTCCGGGAAATATCCGGAAAGGGCTATGAAGCCAGCGTAAGAGGAAATATTTATAAAATCGGTTCTGCACGCTTTAACGAGCAGGAATCTAAAAATCTTGAGACAGCAGTCTACATTAGCAGGAATAATGAATTTTTAGGAAAATTTATTTTCAAGAATGAATACCGTGAAAATCTTAAAAATCTCTTTAAAAAGCTTACTCATTATAAGATATTTATTTTAAGTGGAGACAATTCTTCCGAGGAAAATCAATTAAAGGAGATCATACCTAGTTACAGTGCTATGGCCTTCAATCAAAGCCCGGAAGACAAGCTCAATTATATTAAAGAACTTCAGGACCAGCAATTAAAAGTTGCCATGCTTGGTGACGGACTGAATGATGCCGGTGCGCTGAAACAAAGTAATGTGGGTATTGCAATTGCAGACGATACCAACTCTTTCACTCCTTCTTCTGACGTAATCATGGACGGAGAAAAAGTAGTGACTTTAGACCGTTACTTAAATGTATGTAAAGGCTCCATTACTATTGTAAAACTCACATTCATAATCAGTTTTTTATACAATATTATCGGTTTAAGCTTTGCTGTGACGGGACATATGTCGCCATTATTTGCGGCTATATTAATGCCGATAAGTTCTATAACGGTTGTTGCATTTACCACTTTTTCAACCTGGCTGTTAGGTAACAAATATTTTGGTAAAAAGTCTTGAAAACCCTCTTATTTAGATTGATTTTAAATTAATACATTTTAGTATTTAGTGATGAATATCATTATTTTTCACTAAATTTGAACCCCGAAAATAGGTTAATTTTGTTGTCCAATGGATATTCTTTATTTGATGATCCTGTGCAGTGTTTCTTTGGCTGCGATTTTTCTGGTCGTTTTTATAGTAAACGCCAAAAAAGGGCAGTTTGAAGATGATGAATCTCCTGCCGTAAGAATACTTTTTGACTCCGATGAAGTGAAGGAAGACGAAAGTAATGGCAACAAAACTGACGAAAAGGAAAATGGAGATAATAAAAAATTTGAAGAAAAAAGTGAATAGTTGATATGGAAACACAAAAGTTTAGTTATGACAACAGTATTGTTCGGGCATTTCTTTACGCGACCATTGTATTTGGGCTTGTAGGGTTTTTGTTTGGGCTTACGGCAGCATTAATGCTCTTTTACCCGGAACTTCCTGAATTCTTATTCGGTACAGATGATACCACCATTAAGAGTTTGGCTTCCGGAAACATACAGGGTTTAGTAAATACCCACGGAGCGTTTGGATTTGGAAGAATCAGAATGTTGCATACCAGTGCGGTGATTTTCGCATTCGTATGTAATATTGTTTTTACTGGTGTTTATTATTCTTTACAGAGATTATTGAAAACGAGAATGTACAGTGACACCCTGTCATGGTTACATTTCTGGACATGGCAAATCATGATCGTTGCTGTAGTGATCACCTTCTTTATGGGGATCAATACTTCTAAAGAATATGCTGAACATGAGTGGCCTATTGATATATTAATTACAGTTTCCTGGGTGATTTTCGGAATCAACATGTTTGGTACCATCGCCAAGAGAAGAGTAAGACACCTTTATGTAGCAATCTGGTTCTATATCGGAACATGGATTGCAGTGGCTATGCTGCATATCTTCAACAACCTTGAAGTACCTTTATCTTTCACAAGCTGGAAATCCTATTCCATGTATGCGGGAGTAAAAGATGCTATTGTACAATGGTGGTATGGTCACAATGCGGTAGCATTCGTACTGACAACTCCTGTACTGGGTCTGATGTATTATTTCTTACCTAAAGCAGCAGATCGTCCGGTATTCTCTTATAAACTTTCAATTATCCACTTCTGGTCATTGCTATTCGTATATATCTGGGCTGGTCCTCACCACCTTCAATATACTGCTTTACCTGCCTGGGCTCAGGCATTGGGAACCGGGTTCTCAATTATGCTGATCGCTCCGTCATGGGGAGGTATGCTAAACGGGCTTCTTACATTAAGAGGTGCCTGGGATAAGGTAAGAGAAAATCCTATACTAAAATTCTTTGTAGTAGCGGTTACCTGTTATGGTATGGCGACTTTTGAAGGACCGCTTTTAGCTACAAAATCATTAAATAAAATCGGTCACTTTACAGACTGGGTGATCGGACACGTTCACTTAGGTGCTCTTGGATGGAATGGTTTCATGGCATTCGGGGTAATCTATTACTTAGTACCGATCATGTGGAGAACCAAACTTTGGTCTGTGAAACTGGCTAACTGGCATTTCTGGTTAGGAACATTAGGAATTATTTTCTATGCGGTTCCAATGTATATTTCAGGATTCACTCAAGGGTTAATGTGGAAACAATTCAACCCGGATGGTACCCTGTTATGGAAAAACTGGCTAGATACCGTAACGGCTATCATTCCATATTTTAAAATGAGATTCGTAGGAGGGTTATTCTATCTTGCCGGAGCAATCTTAATGGTAGTGAACGTAATCGCTACTGTAAGAAAAGGATCATTCCAAAAAGAAGTTCCTGCTGAAGCTCCTGCATTGGCAAATATCGGCAACACCCGTAAACAAGGAGAAGGAGTTCACCTTTGGATCGAAAGAATGCCTTTATTATTAGGTATCCTGGCATTCATAACAGTTGCTATCGGAAGTATGGTTGAAATCATCCCTACTTTATCCCTTAAGAAAAGTGTTCCTACTATCGCAGCAGTGAAGCCTTATTCACCACTGGAGCTGGAAGGAAGAGATATTTATATCAGAGAAGGCTGTAATGCTTGTCACTCACAGGTAATCAGACCATTCAGAGATGAAGTAGTAAGATTTAACGGTAAAAACGGACAGTATTCCAAAGCCGGAGAATTTGTGTACGACAGACCATTCCTATGGGGTTCTAAAAGAACAGGTCCGGATTTACACAGAGAAGGAGGTAAAAACCCAAGTTCATGGCATTATAAGCACATGTATAACCCAAGATCAACATCAGCAGGTTCTATCATGCCACGTTACCCTTGGTTAATTACAAATGACTTAGACCGATCTAATATGGTAGACAAAATTAAGCTTATGAAAAGTGCATTCGATGTACCTTATACCAAAGCTAATATAGATTCAGCCAATACATGGGCAGATAATCAGGCTGCCAAGATCGTAAAAGATATTTTCTCCGAAGCAGCAGACTTGAAGGACGCCTATGCTAAGAGGCCAAAAGGAGAATTGGAGAAAAAAGAAATTGTGGCTCTTATTTCTTATCTGCAAAGATTAGGAACCGACATTAAAACGACTGAAATACAAACAGCAAGTAATAATAACTAAAAACATTAAACAGTTCAATGATTCCTCAGAATTTTAAAGACATATTATCCAATACAGAGAATGCTGGTTTTTATCAGACATTGGCCCTGATATTCTTTATGCTATTCTTTGTAGCTCTGATCATCTATGTATTTAGCAGGCCTAAAAAACATTATCAGGAAGAAGAGAATGCTCCTCTAGAGGATGATGAGGACGAATTTGATTCAAAAAATTAAACGATTATGAAACAAAGGACACCCGTTTTTGTAAACATCTTAATAATAATTGGACTCTTAATAGTTTTTTATTATTTGTTTGTTCAGAGTTATGTATTTTTCGCTTCTCCTTATTTCTGGGGAACAGTAGTGATAAGCTGTATTTTGGCTTATATCCACAGTGCCATCGGAGATATTATTGAGAATAATAAATTTAAAAAGCTATCTGCTGAAGAAAAGGCTGCTTATATCGCAGAAAAGAAAATACCTTACTTCAAAAGATTATATGACAGTGCTTTCAAAAAGCAGTCTGCAACAGAAGAGAAAGATATCCTTATCGACCATGGTTTCGATGGAATCATGGAGCTGGATAATCAGTTACCGAAATGGTGGCTAGGATTATTCTGGTTTGGTACGGCTTTTTGTATAGTATATATGGCAGCTTATATTTTTACAGACTTCGCAAGTCCTATTAAAGAATATGATGCTGAATATAAAGCTCAGATTGCAAGTATTGCGGAATTTGAAGCAACCCAGCCTCCTGTTACTATTGAAACGGCAGTATTCTCCGAAGATAACGTAGCAGCTGGTGAAGAAGTTTTCAAAACCAACTGTGTATCTTGTCACTCTGAAGGAGGACGAGGAGGAATTGGTCCTAACTTGACAGATAACTACTGGCATAACCAGGATGAGAAGACATTATTTAAAAATGTTTTCCATATTGTTGACAATGGGGTTGCCGGTACTGCAATGCAGGCATGGGGTAAAAACGGAGTTCTTACAGGACGTGACATTCAAAATGTAGCAGCCTATGTGTATCACATTAACCAAGAACAGCCTCCTATTACTCCTGCTGAAGGTGGAGCTCCTCCATATGGAGAAGAAGCGCATTGGGAAAAACAGTAAATAATTAAAATTTAAAATATACATGAAACATAATTTGTTATTAGTTTGAAAAAATAGAATAGCAAATTATGTTTTTTTCTTTTTTAAAATCTTAGAAAAAATGTCAGATATAGAAGAAATAGCACGTGGCGGACAAGGACAGGTTTTGGATCCTGAAACCTACAGGGATTCTATAGGGACAATGGATCAATCCGGAAAAAGAAAATGGGTCTATCCCAGAAAACCAAAAGGAAAGTTTACCAATTACCGGAATATCGTAAGTTATATTCTGCTGATTATCTACTTTTCAATACCTTTTATAAAAATCAATGGAAACCCTCTCTTATTATTCAATGTAATTGACCGGGAGTTTTTCATACTGGGACAACCCTTTTATCCTCAGGACTTTTTTATACTTACACTAGGGGCCATAGCTTCCATTATATTCATTATTGTATTTACCATTGCTTATGGTAGGATCTTCTGTGGATGGATATGTCCGCAAACGATTTTCCTGGAAATGATTTTCCGTAAAATAGAATATGCTATTGAAGGGGACAGAAATAAGCAGATGAAGCTTGACAGACAAGCCTGGAATAGTGAGAAGATTTGGAAAAGAGGTTTAAAATGGACCATATATATCATTATTTCGCTGATAATTACTCACTTTATGTTTATGTATATAGTGGGATATCAGGAAGTATTTAAGATCATTTCGGAAGGTCCGTTTGCCAACCCTACCAACTTTATGGTAATGATTCTTTTTACAGCGGCTTTCTATTTTGTATTTGCCTGGTTCAGAGAGCAGGTATGTACATTGGTTTGTCCTTACGGAAGATTGCAGGGAGTTTTAATTGATAAAGAAACCATTAATGTATTCTACGACTTCAAACGTGGAGAAAACAGAGCTAAATGGAGAAAGGGTGAGGATAGAAAAGCAGCCGGCAAGGGAGACTGTATAGACTGCCACCAATGTGTAGTGGTATGCCCTACCGGAATTGATATCAGAGACGGACAACAATTGGAGTGCGTAAACTGTACTGCATGTATTGATGCCTGTGATGAAGTAATGGTAAAAGTAGGCTTACCTAAAGGATTGATACGCTACGCCACGGAAAATGAAATTGAAAAAGAGATTCCATTCAAGTTTACAGCAAGGATGAAAGGTTTCGCGGTTGTACTTGCCTTATTGGTTGGTTTCTTAGGCTATCTCCTGTATAACAGAGGGGAAATGGAAGCCAAATTCATAAAACCTGCCGGAAGCACGTTTTTTGTAAGAGACGGACAAATTACCAATACTTACAATTATACTTTCCTGAACAAAACGAACGAGAAAAAGGTGGTAACCGTAAAAGTAATAGAACCTAAAAACGGGGTTATTACTTATAGTGCCTCCAGTATGATAACTGTGGATAGAGATAAAATCACAAAAGGGACCATTAATATAAGTTTCCCTGAATCCGAAATGAACCTTTCCAAGCAGAATATCACTATCGGTGTATATGACACCAAAGGAAAACTTATTGACTCTTATCAAACCTATTTTGAAGGGCCATTTAAATTACAATTTTAAAGAATGAAAAATTTTAGTTGGGGACACGGTGTTATTGTTGCATTAGGAGCGTTTATAATCTTTATTTTATCCATGATTTTTCTTTTTCCGAACGGACAAAAAAATTCAGAGATGGTAACTGATAATTATTATGAAGAGGAGCTTCAATACCAAAGTGTAATTGATGCAAAAAAAAGAGCGGATGCTTTGGGAGAGAAACCCGTATACTTTCAGGATAAAACAGGTATTAAGATAAGTTTTCCAAAAGAAAACAACAGTTCTAATACCATCGTAAATTTTGTTCTGAACAGAACGGATGATCAGAACCTGGATATTAAAAAAACTGAAGTTCTGAATGCCGGAAATTCAATATTTATTCCCGCATCAGTATTAAAGCACGGAAATTATACCTTACGACTGATGTGGACGAAAGATAAGCTTGATTACAGGCTTGATTATGATGTGATATGGAAATAGCACTTATTTTATCGGCAATAGGCTTAGGCTTCGCATCCGGTTTTCACTGTATCGGAATGTGCGGTCCTATTGCTCTGTCGATGGGATTAACAAAAAAACAGGCTACCAATTACTATCTTCAGAACCTCACTTATCAATTCGGAAGGATATTTACTTATTCACTTCTGGGAGCTTTATTAGGCATTATAGGACAAGGTTTTGAGATGGCAGGATTTCAGCGGTACTTAACAATCATTGTGGGAATCCTTTTAATTGTAATGGCTGTTTTTTCTTTTGGTGGTAAAGATTTTGCTTCGAAAATACCTTTCTTTTCAAAGTTTTTATTTTCCGTTAAATCTAATTTGGGCCGCCTTCTCCAAAAAGCAGACTACCGTTCAAGGTTTACCACGGGTATCCTTAATGGTTTTTTACCATGCGGAATGGTTTATATGGCTCTTACCGCAAGTCTGGCAAGCGGAGGAATATGGCAGGGAGCTTTATATATGGCTTTATTCGGGATGGGAACATTACCTTTCATGTTTGCTGTAGTATTGGTCGGAAATTTAGTTAACCAGGCTTTCAGAACCAAAGTTTTAAAAGCCATTCCCATTCTTATGATTATCCTTGGCGGTTTATTTGTCCTCAGAGGCCTTGAACTGGGAATTCCCTACGTATCACCCAGAGCTGAAGCCATGACCATTTCAAAGGACAATAACGGAGATTGTCATCTTGAAGGAGACCACAGTACACACCAGCATAATTCTGGGAACTGTCATTAACTATAAAAAACTACATCATGAAGCATCTGATATTCATCTTTTCCATTGTGAGCTTTTTTGCACTGCAATCCTGTTCGCTCAATTCTGAAGTCACCTATTATAAAGATTCCACTTCAACAGTCACTGCCGATCTGGATATGAAAGAAATGATCTCTTCATTCAAGTCTATGTTTGCTGACTCCCTTAAGAATAAAAAAGAACTGGAAGAAATAGAAAAGCTACCAAGAACCTGGACCAGCATTTACGATCTGGAAAAGAAAGAAGGAAAGATCTCCAAGGATCCGGATTCTGTCCGGATTATGAAAAAGGTGTTCATGAAATCGAATTTTGATCAGAAGGATTTTACGGGGATATCTTTTAAAATGGACCGTTTTGCTCCTTCTGACTACAATTATATCAAAAAAGGATTTTCCAAGGCAGATAACCTACCTATTGATATCAATACGGTTAATAACTGGAACGGAAAAACACTCACTATCAATACCGATGATTTCAATAAGGAAATGATGTTACCTGAAGGTGATGATACCAGTAAAGCAGAAACACTGCAAATGATGCAGATGATGTATAAAGAAGTAAATATTACTTTAAAATTTGAGAATAAAATCAAATCCATTACAGGCCGCCATGACTGGATTACTCAAATGGACGATCATACGGTAAAAGTAACTTATGATATGGAAGCCCTTTCTGGAGAAAATAAGAAACCTTTCATAAATGCTGATAAGAAGATTGTTATTACAACTGAATAATAAAATAAAAGCCTCCAATCACCTGGAGGCTTTTTATATTTAGTTGATAATATCAAATCGTGCATATTCGGCAATCTTTTTGGGAAGCTTAATGCCTTCCGGAGTCTGGTTGTTTTCAAGCAATGCCGCCATAATTCTAGGCAGGGCCATTGCAGAACCATTTAAGGTATGAACCAGCTGAGATTTACCATCAGCTTTGTACCGGCATTTCAAACGGTTAGCCTGGAACGTTTCAAAGTTGGAAACAGAGCTTACTTCAAGCCATCTTTCCTGAGCAGCACTCCATACTTCAAAATCATAGGTCATAGCAGAAGCGAATCCCGTATCTCCACCACACAGTCTCAACACTCTGAACGGAAGCTCAAGATCCGTAAGAATACCTTTAATATGCTCTACCATTTCTTCAAGAACGGCATAAGAATTTTCAGGCTTTTCAATTCTTACAATCTCTACTTTTTCAAACTGGTGAAGCCGGTTCAATCCTCTTACATCTGAACCATAACTTCCTGCTTCTCTCCTGTAACATTGAGAAAAAGCCGTATTTTTAATCGGAAGGTCCTTCTCATCCAATAAAACATCACGATATAAGTTGGTTACCGGAACTTCAGCGGTAGGAATAAGATATAGTTTATCTTCGGTAACATAATACATCTGCCCTTCTTTATCCGGCAATTGACCCGTCCCATATCCTGAAGCCTCATTTACTACATGTGGCGGATTTACTTCCGTATATCCTGCTTCCACATTCTTATCCAGAAAATACTGAACCAGAGCACGCTGTAATCTCGCTCCTTTTCCTAAATAAACAGGAAATCCTGCCCCTGCAATTTTAACACCCAGTTCAAAATCTATAAGGTTATATTTTTTGGCAAGCTCCCAGTGAGGGATCGCTCCTTCTCCCAACCCTTCTACAGTATGGGATTGGTAGATATTTTCATTATCATCGGCTGATGCCCCGTTTTTCACCAATTCATTGGGAATATTAGGGATCTGATATAAAATTTCCAATAATAATTTTTCCTTGATCTCAAGCTGGGATTGTAATTCTTTACTCGACTCTTTATATTGTCCGGTTTTAGATTTTGCTGATTCTGCTTCTTCCTTCTTACCTTCCTTCATTAATATCCCTATTTCTTTGGATATTTTGTTCATTTCCGAAAGTTGAGAATCTAATTCAAATTGAAGTTTTTTTCTTTCATCGTCGGTAGCAATAGCTTCGTCCACCAACTCAAGATTTTTGAATTGTCTTTTTTTCAGACCTTCTAAAACGCGTTCTTTATTGTCGCGTAAAAAATTGACTTGTAACATAAAATTTCAAGATTTTATTTAATAGTTAAATTCCCATTCAAACTATCGAATGGAAGTCTTAACCGGAATTAGTGCAAAGTTAAAAATTATTTTACGATAGTTACTACATTCGAGACATTTGGCTCTTTTGTAAACTTCAGTTCATTTTGGTAATAAACTCTGGAAACCTGAAATACGGAGGGAGACCAATGATATTGAATTCTTAAAGTGTCATTAATAACTGTATTTGTGGAGTCGGTAAGCCTTTTGGTAATAGCCAGTGCTATAATGGATTCATAGGTCCTGTCTTCCGGGCTTATGGAGTCTATAGTCACCCTTCTCGCTCCTGCCATATAACGGATGTAACGAATCGAGTCACCTGTCATCAACGATGAATAGGTAACCGGAGCATTATTTGTTGTCCCCTGAACATCATTCATCGTAATTGAAGTAAATGCCCCTTCAGTATTTGTATTAAGCAAATCACGTCCCTGGCTGTCCTGCATATAAATATCCAGTATCTGATCTATTCTTTGGATAGTATCATCATCACTTCTACAACTTAGAAATGCAAAAAATATAACCAGTATTCCGAAGACGACATTTTTCATTACCCGACAAAGATAAAAACTTATTTTAATTTCTTAAGGTAATTATGAAAGAAGAATCCCAGAATAAATCCTGAGCTCATTAATGTAATCCCTACACTCAATGTCATACCTAAAATACCAAACTCAGGAACTAAAAGGAAAGCCAATACAATAATCAAAAGTAATGAAAATAAAGAAGCTTTAGTATTCACCTCCATTTTACCTACTGCTGAAAGCAGATTACCATAGAGATTACGGAAAAGGATATTCATCAAAAACATAAACATAAAAATAATGAACAAAAATGAATTCTCAGTATACCTTTCATCAAAAAATATTCTTAAAATATCCTTGCTTAGAATCCCTGCAAGTATAAAAATAATAAAGCAAACCGGTATAAATAATTTGTAATAATCCGATATATATTTTTTAAGAAAAGCTTTTTGGGTATAATTTTTAGCTAAAACCGGAAAATCACTCTGCATAAATGCCAGGGATAAAAAGGTAATATTGGAAGGGATAAGAATGGATATTCTATAATTGGCCACCGCGTTCTCATTCATTAAAAAACCTAATAAAATAATATCCACAGAAAATAAAGCATCCGAAAGTAGGGCTGTACCGGAAGTATGCCAGGCATATTTCCAAAGTTCTTTTACATCAAAAGAACCGGAAAGTTTACCCGCTGTAAGGAAATCTTTTTTAAACCAGAATAAAGAAAGAAAAGGTGTAACTGCCATTGCAATAAGGTATCCTGCCAACTGAAAATAATAGCTCAGTACTAAAAGAATTACAAGCCCCAATACATTCACTACATTGTTTATCCTTGCAAACTCCCTGTTTTTATTATTAATTCTGAGGTCCGACTGGATATGCAGAAAATAAAAAAAGCCAATAAGCCTGACCGAAAAGAATAAGAAAATCCAAAATATATCTTCATATTTCTGAACAAAAAAAACAGATACAACTAAAAAGATAAGTGTTAAAATCAACTGATATAAAAACCCTTTCCTTAAAAGATAGGCAGAAAGCTTACTTTTCTCCATTTTATCCTCAGCAACGGAACCAAACCTTAGTAAGCTTTGAGCGCTTCCAAAGCCACTGCATGAAGAAAATACAGCAAAAAGAGCAGCGACAATACTTATTTTTCCAAAATCCTGCTCAGGGATAAGCCTGATGATATATATAGAAGAAAGAAAAGCACAAATTTTCCCAAGCAATAAGGAGATAAAGACATAATGCCCCTGGTTCTTAAGAAAATTCTGTAAAAACTGCTTTATTTCTTTCATTTAAAATACAATTTAAAAACAGCCAAAATATTTACTGCCAGACTTTTGTAATGAAAGCTACGTTCTGAAAACAGGCGGATCACATCTTTTTTAAGTTCAGGATAGTTCTCCAATCTATCTATGTTGTTATTAAAATACTGCTGATAACAATCCTGTATCGCTATATCAGAATCATAATAATATTGATAGGGATACATGCTGGTTTTCTGGGGTAATTTTAAAATTCTGTTATAAAACTGTACAAAACTTCTTTTGACAATTTTATCTCCTACGAAAACCTTCCATTTAGCATCAGGCTTCATTAATGTCCTTTCCCAAATATATTTTTCAGCTTCTTTACAATGTTTGGAAAGCCATTCGAAATAAAACCGGTGTTTATATTTCCACTCTTCAGGCAGGCTTATTGCTAGTTCTATAAAGCTTTTAGTCATAAATGGTGATGTCTGATAGGCTTTCTGCTGAAAGACCTGTGCACCAAATACCGTTCGGTTATAAGCCAGGTTCCTCAAAAGGAAAATCTCTTCCTTTTCATGGTTTCTGAATGCCGATTCCAAATCCGATTCTACTTTCGGCAAAAATAGCTTGTTCATAACTATCTTGTATTCAGTAGGATTTTTTTTCCGTGGCTCAGAATTAAATCCTCCCAAAATACCATCTCCGATCTGCCCGCTATGGAAGATAGAAAAGTCTTTATACGTCAGGTTATTAATGGCATGATGAACATGAATGCCCCCGGTATAAAGCGTCATTCCTTCTGATATCCTCGTCAATTCATCAATCTTATTTAAAAATAATCCTCCATCCAAAGGAACAAATTCATAGTTTAGCCCATAGTCCTTTGCAATTTTTCTTGAAATTTTTTCATCGAAATATTGAGATTGGGAAAAACAAAAAGCACAACCTATATCAAAGTTGTTTTTCAGGGCATACAATAAAGCCATTCTGCTATCCAATCCTCCGCTCAGAAGTGATAGATGCGAAGTATTAAGCTCCATATCCTTTTCATACTCCATTTTTATCGAGTCCGAGAAAACTTCGTGAATATCGTCTAAGGCTTTTTCTTTATTTTTTTTATAATATTCAATACCGGAAATATTAAAATATTCCCTTTCTGTAATTATTTGATTCTGAATATCAATATCAAGAAAATGTCCATCTAAAACTTTATAGATATTCTCCAAAGGAGTTTTGTTCTCCAATAGACTTCCTAATACCATTAACTGATAAAAAGCTGCTATATCCGGGCTTATTGAAAATCCACTCTCCTTGATTGTTCGGTTTAAACGGACCAAATCGGTGTCTATAAAAATATGGTCCTCAAGTTTAGAATAAAATACTTTTTGGGTAGAGGTGGGATTGGTAAAAACCAACATTTTATTTTTCCTTTTATCCCAGATATATCCTCTAAATTCTCCTTCTAACTGCTGTAATATTCTCCAGCCGTGGTCTGCATAGTGGGTTATCAGATAATCATTAAAGCTTGAGTAAGAATTTTTTAATAGTTTCTTTTTGTTAAGAATTATACCTTCGATAAGAATATCAAAAGCCGGTGTTTCTATAAATAATGAATCATAAGCTTTTTCTCTAAAAAACTTTTTATTTTGGAGCTTATCACGAAAAATACAAACGGAAAATCCCTGCTCTGTCATATTACCTTTTGATATATTTCCATAAACTGTTTTGCAATAGATTCCTTTGAATAATGATCAATAATGAGCTGCCTGATCTGATCTTCATTTTTAAAAATATATTCGCCCCTGCAGACTTTTTCCAGCTCATTATACAGTTGTACTGTATTATTCCTTTCTACTCCAATGGCAAAGCCTTCCCGAATGAGTTCTGCCGCACCTCCCACCCGGCTTGTAATTACCGGCTTACCACAGGCATAAGATTCTAAAATGACACATCCCTGGGTTTCATTTTCGCTGAAAAGAATAAAGTAATCAGAGTTCTGCATCTTTTCCGCTACTTCTTCATGGCTTAGTAACCCGAATAATTTTATATAGCTTTCTCCTTCCAGCTCTTTTACTAATTTTCTTAGGGGTTGAATATCTCCATCACCTCCTACCTCCAGCTGTACATCATAACCGTTTTCATGAAGCCGGGAAATTACTTTTATGATCTCATCAGGATTTTTTAAAGGGGTAAGCCCGGAAACATGAAGAAAGTGAACAGTCCCTGATGATTTTATTTTATTATTGATAGTAAACACCTCCGTGTCTACGGTATTTGAGACTACTTTCATGGGTGTTTTTATTCCCATAAGCCGGAGACTTTCTTTAAGCTGATTACTGACGGGTAAAATATATCCGGCTTTGTGGGCAATGTATTTTGCTATCAGCTTAATCTTAAAGGAAGTTCCGGACTGATTTTCTTTTTGAAAACCTGACCAGTGTTCCGAAATTACAAACGGAATCTTATATTTTTTCTTAAGATACACTGCAAATAACATATTGTTATGCAAAATATTAGCATGAACAAGATCCGGTCTTGTCATTTTAGCAAAACCCAGTTTATAAGCCTTAATTCTCTTTAAAAAGTTTTTAACCGGGTTATTAGAATTTTTATAATAAATAATAAGAACCCGTATGTTATTTACTTCTTTCTCATCAAACATAAACTCTTCTTTCTGGTTACTGTCTCCTATAACATGCAATACTTCCACATTATTCAATAAGGATACAGCTTCTGCATGATGCCATACAAAATTACCATTGGTAGGCTCCAGCTTATTCGGAAACCATGATGAAAGAAAGAGTATATTCAAGAAAACTATTTTATAGAAGCAGCCCAGCTTCTTTTCAGTGGTAAAAGAAAATCTGAAAGAAACGCTACATACGTTGATTTGGAAAAATCAAATACTTCAATGTCCTCTGAAATCTCTCCGTTTTTCAATCCGTTTTTAAAATCACTTAGCTTCAGCGTTTTCACTTCTCCATTTTCTACAAAGCTGGCTTTCATACGGTCAAAAAAGCCTAATTGAAACTCTTCTTCCAGCTGTCTCATCAAGCCTGTCAGTGAGTCTATTGAGCACCCGGAAGCGGCTTCTTTTTCTTCATCTACACAAACAATAATAAATTGATTCCTTTCAATTTTAAAAGAAGAAGATAAAGGTTTCCCATGGGCAGCCCATGTGGCAAGAAAGTCATACAATTTTTCGGTAATTGCCTTGGCTTCTTTCGTTGTAAAAGGCCGGGAAGCAGGGTATACAATCACTCTGTAATCATTCGTTTCTACTATATTGGATTCTTCAATTTTCATTTCTTCTGTATTTAAAGTATAAAATTAAGCATTATAATTGAATTATTTTAAATAACAAAAACTCAAGAAAGCCTTGAGTTTTGTTTTGTTATATCTTAATGGATAAAGCTTTATAAATCTTCTGCTTCTGCCAATAATTCCACGATATCTTTAACCGCAACTTCCTCATTTTTGTTAAAATGTTTTACACCGTCTGTCATCATCGTATTACAGAACGGGCATCCTGTCGCTATAACTTTCGGCTCATAAGAAAGTGCTTCTTCAGTTCTTTCTACATTGATATCTTTATTTCCCTTTTCCGGTTCTTTAAACATCTGAGCACCTCCCGCTCCACAGCATAACCCATTGGTTTTGCATCTCTTCATTTCCACCAGCTCAGCATCAAGCTTTTCAAGTAAAATCCTTGGTGCTTCGTATTCATCATTAGCTCTTCCTAAATAACAAGGATCATGGAAGGTTATTTTCTTTCCTTTGAAACTTCCGCCTTCTATTTTCAATCTTCCTTCTTCCATCAGATTTTTAAGAAACTGTGTATGATGCAATACCTCATAATTTCCTCCTAAGCTCGGATATTCATTTTTAAGGGTATTGAAACAGTGGGGACAAGCGGTTACAATTTTTTTAACTTCGTAAGCATTCAGCACTTCAATATTGGTTAATGCCATCATTTGAAATACAAACTCATTTCCAGCTCTTTTTGCAGGATCTCCGGTACAGCTTTCTTCCTGTCCCAGAACTGCAAATTCCACACCTATTTTATTAAGTATTTTACAGAACGCTCTGGTAATTTTTTTTGCTCTATCATCAAAACTTCCTGCACAACCCACCCAAAATAAAACTTCAGGTGCTTTTCCTTCGGCAGCATATTCTGCCATTGTTTTTATATTGAAATCCATTCTACTATGAATTTATTTTAGACTTTAAATAGATCCGGAGTTTAGGCTTCCGCAGCCCAGTTCAAACGGTCTGCCTGGTTGTATTGCCAAGGAGCCGCATTGTTTTCCACATTCGTCATCATGAGATTTAATTCCTGCGGTGCAGCAGACTGTTCCATTACCAGGAACCTTCTCATCTCAAAAATAATGGAAAGCGGGTCCAGTAATACCGGGCAGGCATCCGTACAAGCATTACAAGTCGTACAGGCCCAAAGCTCTTCTTTCGTTATATAGTCATTTAATAGCTTCTTCCCATCATCCACAAATTTCCCGTTTTTATCAATATTGCGGCTTACTTCTTCCAGACGGTCTCTTGTTTTCATAAGGATCAGTCTTGGAGAAAGTTTTTTACCGGTAATATTAGCAGGACAAACGGCAGTACATCTTCCACATTCAGTACAGGAATAGGCATTCAGTAGCTGTACCTGATTTAAATCGAATATATCTTCTGCCCCGAATTTTGAAGGAACCTCTTCAGCCTGACCTTCTGCAGGGGCCGCATAAGGATCTGCATTCGGATCCATCATCAGTTTAATCTCTTTGGTAACGGATTCCAGGTTATTGAATTTTCCTTTCTTCTCAAGGTTGGCATACCATGTACTTGGAAAAGCTAAAAGGATATGAAGATGCTTAGAATAATAAAGGTAGTTCATGAAGAATAATATTCCTACAAAGTGGAACCACCATGCGGCTTTTTCTGTAAAGAATAAAAATCCGTCACTGAAGTTGCTGTAAAGAGGAGCCAGTATCGTGGAACTGATCGGAAAACTTCCATGTGCCGATAATAGTCCTCGCTGCTGTAAAACCCAATCAGCGGTGTTCATCTTAAAGAAAGCCATCATTAAGGCAAATTCTATAACGAGAATCCAGTTGGCATCATGTTTTGGCCATCCGAAAAGTTCTTTCATGGTAAGTCTTTTAACTCCATAAAAGTTTCTTCTGATAAAGAAAACAACCACTCCTATCACTACAAGAAGTGCAAGAATTTCAAGGGTAGCGGTAAAGAAACTGTAAAAGGTATCACCGAAAACGGAAGCCAAAAAGCGATGGGTTCCAAATATTCCGTCTACAACAATTTCAATAAGCTCAATATTGATTATGATAAAACCTACATATACAAAAATATGTAATATCCCTGCAACAGGACGTCTTACCATTTTACTTTGTCCTAATGCAACCAGAGTCATAATTCCCCAGCGTTCTCCTTTATGATCAGTACGGTCAATTTCTCTTCCCAATCTGACATTTCTGTAGAGTTTTTGGAGGCTTTTTGCAAACATACCAAAACCTACAACCAATAGAACCAGAAAAATAATGTTATCAATATATTGCATAGGATAAATCGTTATTAGTCTTTATTATTTTTACCGAACACTGAAAAATTAATATATCGTTTCGGATTTGCTTTCATGTCTTCAATCAGGGAGTTCAGATTAGTGGATGCTGCATTCAGGTTGTTATAAAGCTGTTCGTCTTTCATCAGCTTTCCTAAACTTCCTTCGCCTCTGTCTATACCTCCGATCACCTGATTAAGCTGTCCCACTGTAGCATCTAAACTCGCAATAGTGGCATTCAGCTTCTGGGTATCTATACTTTCTGCTAAATTTCCGTATTTGTCCAGGGTAACTTTCCCACTCTGCATAGTAGCACTTGCATTCTCAAGCACTTGCTGGAGCTTTGGATCATTATGTCCTACCAGGGAGTTTACATTGGATGCAGTGGTCTGTAATGCCCCAACAGTTTTGTTTAGATTGGAAAGCAGGGCTTTAATTTCAGCTCTGTTCTGAGCATCCACTAATTGGTTGGCATTCGTCATTAAAGAGTCCACTCTGTGCAAAACGGTTTGTACCTGATCTTTCACCGGTCCTACCTGGGAAGAAAGGCTGCTCATCATAGAAAGTTTATAAGCACCCTCTAATGTATCACCATCCTTAGCTGTCGGTCCTCCATACACTAAGTTTACACGCATTTCTTTTCCCGACATTAATCCCGGTTCAAAAATTTCCAATGTAGAATTTTTGGAAAATTCAAAGTTGTTGTCTACCGTAATTTTTATAATGAAATGAATCTTACCATCCTTCGTAGTGCGGGGAATGATCTTATCCACCTGCCCTACTTTTAACCCGTTAATAGAAACAGGTGCAGACTGGGCCAACCCTTCTACATTATCGTATTTCGCGTAAAATATATTGTCTGTAGTAAAAAGACTTCTGCCTTTCATAAACTGGAACAGCAACACAAAACCTACAATAGCAATAAGGGCTATTATTCCAGCTTTTAATTCTTTACTAAACTTCACTTGCTAAATTTTTTCTAATGAGCAAATATAATACATTTTAAATTAATGTTTTTCTTTATTACTCTGCGTTAAATACAAAAAAGCGACAAATTTTTGCCGCTTTTTATTATTGTATAAAATTATTTTTATTGTTGCTGAGTTCCCAGTTTATTCCAGATCTCAATTCTATAGTCTTGAATATCGGAATTGTCCTGTAAGCTCTTCAGCCAGGCCTGACCGAACATACCTGCATTTCTTTGGGTAATAGACTCAGTAAGTTGCTTAATATCTCCCGGCTGTTTATTGGTGGTTTCTGACTTTTTCACTAAAACATATACTCCTGTTCCTCCTTCGATAGGATTGGAAAGTTTAGATGTTGCCACTCCAAATGCCGCTCCGGCCACTTTCGGCTCCATAGCACCTGCTACAGAAGGATTCAACATATTCACCTGAGCAGATTGTTTGGTGGTAGCAAACAGTTTTGCAATCTGATCCAAGCCTGTGGCTTTAGCTGCGTTGATCTTATCTGTGATCTGTTTCGCTGCCAGTTTATTTTTTACAATGATCTCAATCTGATCTCTTACAGATTCAGGATCAGCTAATCCTTTCTCTTGTTTTCCGTTCAGATATACTACGATCTTATCACCTGTTCCTTCTACTGTAAAGAATTCTGTATCTCCTTTGGATCTTTTCTTATCGAATGCCCATGCTAAGATTTCGGCATCTTTATCTGTACCTAAACCTTGCAGCTGACCATCAAATCTTCCTGCCGTTTTAGGATTAGAGAACTGGTAATTATCTTTTTTAGCAATGTTAACAAAATCATTGAATGATTTTCCTTGTACCTGCTGAATAAATCTTCTTGCTTTTTTGTCCACCTCAGCTTCCGTAGCATCAGATGGTTTGATTGCCTTCACGAGGTTGGCAACTTTGTATCCCATAGAGCCCGGTTTTTTATCTTCAATATTGATGATATGATATCCGAACTGGGTTTCAACAACTCCGGTAGCTCCTTTAGGATTATTAGCCAAATAGTGTAAAAATTCAGGAACGAAAGGAGTCTCAGGAGTTGTCCATCCTAAGCTACCACCTTGTGCAGCAGAATTAGGATCGCTTGAGAATTTCAAAAATTCCGTGAATTTACCAGGGTTTGCTTTTACAGCAGCTCCAATTGAATCCGCTAATTTTTTAGCTTCTTCTTTAGATCTTGTAACTCCTTCTCCTGCAGGGCTTCCTTTATAAGCAATTAAAATATGTCTTGAGAGAGTAGAATCTGAAGTTTTCTTATCCAAAAGCTTAGAAACTACATAAAAATTTTGCTCTTTATAAGGTCCGAAAGTCTGTCCTATTGCAGCAGTAGTTATCTGTCCCTGTATCGTTTGTGGCAATTGATTAGGCTTTAAGTACTGGTTGGTGAAAGGCATATCGGAATTGGCCATCACGAACATAGAATCATTGGTGGTATTCTGGAAATTTTCCGTACCTCCGCTGGCATCCGTACCTCCGGCATAAAGTTTTGTAATTTCCTTCAGAACGGCTGCGTCATCTGCTGCGCTTGGCTGGGAAGGAAAATAAACCACTCCTAAATTTCTGCTTGGTTCAGATTTGAACATCACAGGATGCTCTTTAATATAATCTGCCAGATCCTGAGTGGAAACATTTATTTTAGTTTTTTGAAGATAAGCTGCATAATCAATTTTAACAAAATCGATATCCGCAAGCTGATCTCTTTGTCTCATATATTCTTCCGCCTCTTTTTTTCCTGTAGTGATTCCTGTGGAAACATTAGCAAAAACCTGTCTTGCCATCAATCTGTATTCAATAGATTTTCTTGTTTTTAACCACTGGTTATATCCCTCAGTACTTGTTTTTTTCAACTCTTCAATCTGCTTTTTCAGCTCCTGAGTCTTAAAGTTTCCTTTTTCATCAAAAAACTGCTGATTCTGAGCAAACATCTGATCATATTGGATCTGGTTCCAGAAATAATCTTCTGTCATTTCAAAACCCATTTTTTCAAACTGCTGCTTGATAAGTTTAGATTGTACAAGTAACTGCCAAGCCTGCTCTTCAAGACCATTCTTTGGTTGCCCTTGCTGCTCTGCTTGTTGTTGTAATACGAAAAGCTGGTCGTTATACTCCTCACGGGTAATTTTTTCTCCATTTACTTTTCCTAAAACATCAGGATTTTTACCAAAAACCTTATCAATACTATCCGGGTTTACCAAAAACGCTAAAAGCGCTACAGCTATAACACCCATCAAAAGCCAAGGTCTACTCCTAATCTGTCCTAAAATTGCCATTTTATAAATTAAAGTTTTTTATCAGTCTGCGAAAATACACATTTTTAAGAAATTACAGAAATGTATTCTTCTTTTTTAATTTTAAATATCAATTTTCTCGAAAAAGGAAATTTTGACCATATTTTTTATCAAATTATAAATGGCACAGGTATTGTGAGATATACAAAGAGATAAAATGGAGCCTGTTTTTCCATTATATCATTAATTATCACTTTAACGAATTAAAACGAAAATGACAATTTGTCATTCAGTGAACTATGACAAAATTTGAAGATATCAGTTTAGAAGAAATCATATCAGACGGATTTGATATTGTTGCTGAAGAGATAACTCTTTCGGATCTTTCAGAAACTGAAAACAATACAGACCAGAAAATATTCCCAATCCTCCCGGTAAGAAATATGGTCATGTTTCCTAATGTAGTTATGCCCATCACGGCAGGAAGAAAAAATTCTATCCAGTTATTAGAAGAAGCTCAGAAGAATGGAGATTTTATTGGAGTAATCAGTCAAAAAAATTCTGAAATAGAACAACCTGGGGAAAAGGATCTCTACCATACCGGAACATTGGCTAAAATTATCAAAATAATTAAATTACCGGAAGGCAATATTACAGCCATTACAAAAGGGTTTCATAGATTTAAAGTCAAAAAGTTCATTGAAACCACTCCTTATTTTAAAGCTGAAATCACCAAATTAAAAGATGTAAAACCTAAGAATAAAGAGGAATATGATGCCTTATTAGACAATATTAAAGATCTGGCCCTGAAAATTATCGAGCTGGATCCCAACATTCCGAATGCTGCCAATTTTGCGATAAAAAACATCAGCAACAAGGATGAACTTCTTAATTTCATCTGCTCAAACGGTACTTTCCTTTCTTCCGACAAGCAAAGATTTCTGGAAGAGAAAAGCTTAATGGAAAGAGCCCGCAAATGCTATGAGCTGATGCATGAAAGCTTCAGAAAATTAGAGCTTAGAAACCAGATTCACCAAAAGACCTCGAAAGATCTTGATAAGCAGCAGAGAGAGTATTTCTTAAATCAGCAGATCAGAACTATTCAGGAGGAGCTGGGTGGCGGACCGGAAACCGATGTAGAAGAACTTTTACAAAAAGCCAGAACAAAAAAATGGTCTGCTGAAGTCGAAGAACATTTTCAAAAGGAAATGAACAGGCTTCAAAGGCAAAATCCAAATTCTCCCGATTATAATGTTCAGAGAAATTATCTGGATTTCTTTACAGATTTACCTTGGGATAACTATAGCCAGGATATTTTTGATATTGAAAAAGCCCAGAAGGTTTTAGATAAAGCTCATTTCGGTTTGGATGATATTAAAAAAAGAATTCTGGAACACATGGCTGTTCTGAAATTAAAAAATAATATGAAATCCCCTATCCTATTGCTGGTAGGTCCTCCCGGAGTGGGTAAAACTTCGTTAGGAAAATCTGTAGCAGACGCTTTGGGAAGAAAATATGTAAGAGTATCTCTAGGAGGCCTTCATGATGAAAGTGAAGTCCGTGGACATAGAAAAACATATATAGGGGCTATGGCCGGAAGAATTCTTCAGTCTATAAAAAAATCAGGGACTTCCAACCCGGTAATTGTTCTGGATGAAATTGATAAAGTAGGACAGGGAATACATGGAGACCCAAGTTCAGCCCTGCTGGAAGTACTGGATCCTGAGCAAAACAAATCTTTTCATGACAATTTTCTTGAGATGGGCTATGACTTATCCAAAGTAATGTTTATCGCAACGGCCAATTCATTATCCACCATTCAGACGCCTCTTCTGGACAGAATGGAAATTATTCAGATTGCCGGTTATACTCTGGAAGAAAAGATAGAAATTGCAAAGCGGCACCTTATCAAAAAACAGCAGGAAGAAAATGGCTTACAAACAAAATCATTTAAGCTGGGTAACGCAGAACTCAAACATATCATTGAAGCTCACACATCTGAAAGCGGAGTAAGATCATTAGAAAAAAGAATTGCAGCCATTGCAAGATGGGTAGCCTTACAAATCGCACTGGAAAAAGAATACAACCCTAAAATCTCATTGGAAAAAGTAGATGAAATACTGGGTGTTCCGCGCCCTAGAAGTTTATCTGAAATTTCAGATGTTCCGGGAGTGGTAACAGGATTGGCATGGACCAGTGTAGGAGGAGATATCTTATTTATTGAAAGTATTTTAAGCAACGGAAAAGGAAACCTTACCATGACAGGTAATTTAGGTACCGTAATGAAAGAATCCGCCACCATTGCCCTCGAATACATCAAGGCTAAACATGCAGACCTTGGGATAGAGCAGGAAGATCTGGAGAAAAAGAATATTCACGTACACGTTCCTGAAGGTGCCACCCCTAAAGACGGGCCTTCTGCCGGAATCGCAATGCTTACCTCCATGGTTTCTTCTTTTAAAAATAAAAAAGTAAGACCTCATCTCGCCATGACGGGCGAAATTACCCTGCGCGGAAAAGTTCTTCCGGTAGGTGGTATTAAAGAAAAGCTCCTTGCCGCTACACGTGCAGGTATTAAGGAAGTAATTCTTTGTGAGGCGAACAGAAAAGACGTGGAAGAGATTAAAAAAGATTATTTAAAAAATCTGAAAGTAAACTACGTCAATAAAATGGAAGAAGTAATTGATATTGCAATAGAAAAATAAAACATAGAACTTCTTATCAGCAAAAACATATCAGAAATCTGATATGTTTTTCTTTTTATTATTTTGATATTTCTTTTGGTGATAATAAAAGATATCTAGTATTTTTATACAACAGATTTTTACACTTATGAATTTTTTTAAACTACCCTTTCTGTTAAAACTGGCTCTTGCTATTATTTCCATTATTGGAATAGGCTACCTTTTAATGCTGGGACAAAGTATTTTGGCTCCCTTCTTTCTTGCGTTTTTAATGGCCATGCTGTTCCTGCCTTTAGCCACTTTTCTGGAAAGAAAGCTCAAATTTCCCAGATCCATGTCTACCATGACCTCCCTCATGATTATGCTTATCATCCTTACGGGGCTGATATTTTTCTTTGGCTCGCAGCTTTCAAGTTTCAGTAAAGATCTGCCACACCTTACCCAGCAATTCAATACAGTGTTTAAAAATCTTCAAAGATGGGTTTCCGATACTTTTGATGTTAAAATAAACGAGCAGTTGGATTATATTGACCAGGGGCTTAATAAGCTGCTTTCTTCGTCAGGAGTAATTTTAGGCTTTACCTTCGGGATATTTACAACAGGTATGGGGTTCTTATTTTTCTTCATCTTATTTTTCATTTTTATTTTAAATTACAGAAGAATATTAAACAACTTCATCATCAATGTATTTAATGAAAAACATAAATCCAGTGTCCAGGAAGTCGTAACAGAAGTACGAATCATGACCAAAAGATATATCTTCGGGCTTTGCCTGCAGGTGATTATTGTTTCTACACTTACAACTATCGTACTTTCCCTTTTGGGCGTGAAGTTCGCTATTCTCCTGGGCGTTCTCACCGGCTTACTGAATGTCATTCCTTATATCGGCATCTGTATTTCTCTTCTGATCTCATGTTTTATCGCATTTGCTACCGGAACTCTTTCTACCTGTGTATATGTCATGATCGGGTATATCGGAGTGCATGTCATTGATGGGAATATCATTCTTCCTTTCGTAGTAGGATCCAAAGTAAAGATCAATGCTTTATTTTCCTTTATCGGGATCCTTATCGGAGAGCATCTTTGGGGGATTTCGGGAATGTTTTTATGTATTCCTGCTATTGCTATTATTAAGATTATTTTTGAAAGAGTAGAAGGACTTAAGCCTTGGGGTAGACTTCTTGGAGAAGAGGAAAAACCGCATCGTAAAAAGAAAAGCTATAAGATTTCAAAAAATATAACATTAAAAGAAATGGACTAAACCATTTCATAAAATCCAACACATTTGCAAAAACAAAAGAAAAAATATAATAAAAATAAAGTTTTGTATAAATATTGATGTTTTTATCATACATTTGATTTAAAACCATCAATTATGAAAATCTTAAAGTTTATTCTTTGTTTTCTTTTTGCTCTTACCTTCATTAATGCAGGTTTGAACAAATTTGTACATTATGCTCCTTCTCCTAAATTAACTGAGGAACAGGCTAAAGTGTTTGCCGCATTTGAAGAAATCGGCTGGCTGTTGCCGTTAGTGGGAGCTATCGAAATTATTGGAGGGGTATTATTTATCTTTCCAAAAACAAGAGCCTTAGGCGCTATAATGATTTTGCCGGTTATGATAGGAATCGTATTACACAATCTGTACAGGGACCCTTCTACTTCCGGAATCATCATATCCGTTATTTTATTTCTGATCAATATTTTTGCGATCTGGGATAACCGAAAAAAATATAAAGTCTTAATTGAATAAAAAAAGCCGCTGATAGCGGCTTTTTTATATGAATGCACTGAATCCTGTAATGGATCTCCCCACAATAAGCGAATTGATTTCTTTTGTTCCTTCATATGAATAAATGGCCTCTGCATCGGCAACAAATCTCGCGACATCATATTCCAGTAAAATACCATTGCCTCCCATCACTTCACGTGCCCTGGAAACAATATCACGGGTTCTCAAAGTACAGAAAACCTTCGCAAGGGAAGCATGCTCATCTTTAAGAATCCCCTCATCCTGCATTTCCGACAATCTGAAAACCATTGTCTGCATGGCCGTAAGATTGGAAAGCATTTCTACCAGGTGTCCCTGGATCATCTGAAACGAAGCAATCGGTTTTCCAAACTGTTCCCTCTTCCGGGTATAGTCCAGCGCACTTTCATAAGCACCCCTGGCACAGCCGGTTGCCATCCAGGCTACTCCGGCTCTTGTCATTCTCAGGACTTTTCCCGTATCTTTAAATGTGTTCGCATTTTGTAACCTGTTTTCTTCTGTTATAACGCAGTCTTTTAAAGTTATTAATCCGTTCTGCACAATCCTCAACGCCATTTTTCCTTTTATTTTTTCCACAGAAAATCCGGGATTGTCTTTCTCTACAATAAAACCTTTAACCTCCCCACTGTCCAGATCTTTTGCCCAGATAATAATGATATCAGCAAACGTAGCGTTTCCAATCCATTTTTTCTGACCGTTGAGAATCCATCCTTCTTCAGTTTTTTTACAGGTCACTGTCAAACCACCGGCTGCTCCTGATCCTACTTCCGGCTCCGTAAGTCCAAATGCCCCTATCTTTTCAAACTTCTGCATCTGAGGAAGCCATTTCTGCTTTTGCTCTTCCGAACCACAGATATAGATAGATCCCATTGCCAGCCCGGACTGTACTCCGAAGAAAGTCGCTATGGAAGCATCAATACGGGCCATCTCCATAGCAATAACTCCTTCCATTAAAAAAGGCATTCCCGGACAGCCATATCCCTGATAGGTAACGCCACAAATATCAAGTTTCTGAAACTTGGGAATCAGCTCAAAAGGAAATTCATCCCTAAGCCAATAATGATTCACCAAAGGCTTCACTTCTTTTTCCATAAATGCTCTTACTTTAAGCTGAACTTCTCTCTGCTCCGGACTTAGTGTATGATAAATGTCGTAGAAATCCCCATCGATAGCAGGCAGCTCTTTCTTTTTCTTATCGGGATCAAGCATTTTCATCAATCCTTTTAATTGTTTATCATCAAGACTGGAAAAATTTTGCATCAGCTTGGGCAAATCCACTTTTTGAGAAATTGAGCTCAACTGATCAAAATCTATTGATCTGAATAATTCTATCGCATTTCTGATTTTGGAAAAAGTATTTGACATAAAATTGTGATTTTGATTTGTAAAACAACTACAAAAATCACTCCGAAAACAAATTCACAATTCTATCATTGATTTACAAAGCACTGTTTTACAGTTTATTATATTTATATTTTTTATTTACAAGGCTTTTACCCTGGATTTTCAAATATTACAAAAGATTCCACCTGAACTTTGAAGTAAGCAAATTATTAAAATCAACAGCATGAAAACTACCTACCTCAAATTATCACTGGCCACAATACTTTTATTAGGAATCTACTCATGTCAAAAGCATGAAACCGCCGGCCTTGAAGCTTATGCCTCCACAGACTCGGCTTTTGCAGTTTCAGACAGCATTTCTTCGGCGGCTACTATGCAGATAAAAGATAAGCAGTTTATCAAAACAGCGGATATCAATATGGAAGTGAAAGATGTTTATGATGCGACCATTTCCATAGAAAAAGCCGTCCGGAACATGGGAGGTTTTGTAACTCACAGCAATCTGCAAAGTAATATTCTTTCCGAAGACACCTATAATACTTCAGATGAGGATGCCATGCTTATCAAGAAATATCAGACCGAAAATAAAATGCAGGTGAGAGTTCCTAACGAAAAATTAGGTGAATTTTTAACTTCAATTAATGATAAAAAGCTCTTTCTTCACTCCAGAATTATTAATGCAGATGATGTAACGGCCAACCTTAAATATACAGAACTGGAAGCTCAGAGAAATAAAAAGACAGAGGAGAATATTGCCCGGATAAAAACTGATAAAAACACGGTGGCCCTGAGTGATGCCAATATGAAAGAGGGAAATCAGCAACAACTGGCGCAGATGAATATTTCCGATCAGATCAAATACAGCACGGTAGATATTTACATTAAAGAACCTAAGCTTCGGGTTGCCGAAATATCCGTTACCAACATTCAAAATATTGATAATAAATATAAATTCAATTTCCTGTATGATGCCAGGAATGCTTTTGTGGAAGGATTTTATCTGATTCAAAAAATTGCAGTAGGGTTAATAAGCATCTGGCCGATTGTACTTATTGCGGGAGCTTCATTCTATTTCTGGAAAAGAAAGAAAATAAACAGTCCTTCAAAACAAAGGCTTTCTGAGGAATAACAAATAGCTATCCTAGCCAGCTAATGGTTATCAATCATAATTTTAGATTTTACTTTTCTCCATAGAAATATGGAGATTTTTTTATGGGTTATTACTGCAATAATTCTATTCATTTTTTATGTTCACAATCATGAAGCTCATACCAGTTGTAGATTTTAAGAGATTTAAATATTTCTTATTATTTTCAGGTATTCATCCCATTCATTTTTTCCTTAAATTTGCAAATTGGAAAATTAGAATTGAATTTTTCACGAATTGAAACAGACTTATTTTCTAATCTACAATTAATTCCTAATTTATGCTATCAAAAATAAATCCTATACAAACCCACAGCTGGAAAGCTCTTGACGAGCATTTTGCCAATAACGATTTTGAACTGAGAGATCTTTTTCAGGCTAATCCTAACCGTTTTAATGAATTTTCATTAAAGAGAGATCATTTCCTTTTTGATTATTCTAAAAATTTAATTGATTCCAAAACAAAGCAGCTCTTATTGAACCTGGCAGAAGAATGTCAGCTTAAAGATGCTATTTCCAAAATGTTTTCAGGGGATAAGATCAATGAAACAGAAGGAAGAGCGGTTCTTCATACTGCTTTGAGAGATTTTTCTGATAAAGAAATTCTGGTGGACGGGGAAAACATCAAACCTCAGATCAAAAGGGTTCTGGAGCATATGAAAGCTTTCTCTGAGAAAGTTATTTCCGGAGAGCACAAAGGGTTCAGTGGAAAAGAAATCACTGATGTAGTCAATATTGGAATCGGAGGATCAGATCTCGGTCCTGTCATGGTATGTTCTGCTTTAAAACATTTTAAAACCCGTTTAGACGTTCATTTCGTATCGAATGTAGACGGAAATCATATCGCAGAGGTTGTAAAGAACTTAAATCCTGAAACAACTCTGTTCATTATTGCTTCCAAAACATTTACCACCCAGGAAACCATGACGAATGCCCATTCAGCAAAAGACTGGTTTTTAAAGGCTGGTAAACAGGAAGACGTGGCCAAACACTTTGTAGCTTTATCCACTAATATACAGGAAGTTAAAAAGTTCGGAATTGCAGAGGAAAATATTTTTGAGTTCTGGGATTGGGTCGGAGGAAGATATTCTCTCTGGAGCGCCATCGGGCTAAGTATTGTGCTTGCCGTAGGCTACGAAAACTTCGAACAGCTTCTGAAGGGAGCTTTTGATACGGACCAGCATTTCCAGACGGCAGATTTCTCGGAAAACGTACCCGTTTTAATGGGGCTTTTAGGCATCTGGTACCGTAATTTCTATGCAGCTACCAGCTATGCTATTTTACCTTATTCTCAGTATCTGGACAGATTTGCAGCTTACCTTCAGCAGGGAGATATGGAAAGTAACGGAAAATGTGTAGACAGAAACGGACGTTTTGTAGAATATGAAACAGGACCTATCATTTGGGGTGAACCCGGCACGAATGGGCAACATGCTTTTTATCAATTAATTCACCAGGGAACAGAACTTATTCCTGCAGATTTTATTGCCTATGCAAAAAGCTGCAACCAGGTTTCCGATCACCAGGAAAAACTTCTTGCTAACTTTTTTGCTCAGACTGAAGCACTTGCCTTTGGAAAGACAGAGGAAGAAGTAGAGGAAGAATTAAGAAGTGCTGGCAAATCCGATGAAGAGATCGAAAGGCTCCTTAACTTCAAGGTCTTCCAGGGAAACACGCCCACTAACTCCATATTATTCAATGAACTAACTCCATTTTCACTGGGACAGTTAATCGCTATGTATGAACATAAAATTTTTGTTCAGGGAGTAATCTGGAATATCTTCAGTTTTGACCAGTTCGGAGTAGAATTAGGAAAGGTTTTAGCTAATAAAATTCTTCCGGAACTGGAAAATAATGAAGCTGTTAACTCTCATGACAGTTCTACCAACGGGCTGATCAATTACTACAAAAGAAATAAGTAAATTTGAACTCAATATCTAATAAATCGTAAAAATGGCAGAAATTCTTGACGGACTAAAGGTATCCAAGGAAATCAAAGCAGAAATCAAAGCAGAAGTTGAAAAAATTCTGGAAAGCAAAAGAAGAGCACCTCACTTGGTTGCTATTCTCGTAGGAAACAACGGGGCAAGTAAAGCCTACGTAAACAGTAAAGTAAAAGACTGCGAAGAAGTAGGATTCCGTTCATCGCTTTTAAAGTTTCCAAGTACCGTTTCGGAGTCCGAACTATTGGAAAAAATTGAGGAGCTTAATAAATCAAAAGAGGTAGACGGGTTTATTGTACAGTTACCATTACCGAAGCAAATTGATCAGGAAAAAATCATCATGGCCATTGACCCGAGAAAAGATGTGGATGGCTTCCACCCTGAGAACTTTGGAAAAATGGCATTGGAGATGGCCACCTTCTTACCGGCTACCCCGTTTGGAATTTTGACTTTATTAGAAAGATATAATATTGAAACCAAAGGTAAAGACTGTGTAATCATCGGAAGAAGTAAGATTGTAGGAAGACCTATGAGCATATTAATGGGAAGAAAAGATTTCCCTGGAAATTCTACGGTTACCCTTACCCACTCTTATACTAAAGATATTGAAGAATATACCAAGAAAGCCGATATCGTCATTACAGCTTTAGGAGATCCTCATTTCTTAAAAGGAGATATGATTAAAGAAGGAGCTGTAGTTATTGATGTAGGTATTACCAGAGTAGATGATGATTCTCCGAAAGGATATTACCTTGCAGGTGATGTAGATTTTGACAGCTGTGCTGCAAAAGCAAGCTGGATCACCCCTGTTCCCGGAGGCGTCGGACCTATGACCCGTGCAATGCTGATGAAAAATACCATCATTGCATACAAAACATCAGTCTATAATGACTAATTTAAAATGAACAAAGAAGAAGATATTTTATTAAAAGAAGGTAAAATGCTCCCTGTAATGGAGCATTTTTACACTCTTCAGGGCGAAGGAGCCCACACTGGAAAAGCCGCTTACTTTATCAGACTGGGAGGTTGTGATGTAGGCTGCCACTGGTGTGATGTAAAAGAAAGCTGGAATCCTGAACTCCACCCGCTGATGAATGCAGAGGAGATCGCAGAAACAGCGGCAAAACATTGTAAAACCATCGTATTAACAGGTGGTGAACCGCTCATGTGGAATTTAGATATTCTTACCTCCAAACTGAAAGAACTGGGATGCACTATTCATATTGAAACCTCGGGAGCTTATCCTATGAGCGGACATCTGGACTGGATTACCCTTTCTCCAAAGAAAACAGGACTTCCACAGGAAGAAATTTATCAAAAGGCCCATGAACTTAAGGTGATTGTTTTTAATAATCATGATTTTACATTCGCAGAAGAACAGGCTGCCAAAGTTTCTGAAAGCTGCAAGCTCTATCTTCAAAGCGAATGGAGCAAAAGAGATGAAATGTATCCCAAAATAACAGATTTTATTTTGGAACATCCCAAGTGGCAGGCGTCCGTACAGACACATAAATATCTGAATATCCCTTAAAAATACGTAGTTTTGTGTTCTTGATAACCTTTCAGAAGACGAATGCAAAGAATCCGATACTCCAGATACCTGAAATTTATTATCATTTCGCTTGACCTCGGCGTTATAGCTTCTGTTTTTATATTCTTTTTCCTCACCCGAAATAAAAACCTGGTCTATAATGAAGAGGTATGGTATCAGAATATCTTTTCTTTGATCCTTCTGTTCCTGTTCTGGATTCTGCTCAGTGGAAGAACGAAGATTTATAATATTGCCAGGAACCTTACCTACACCTCGTTTTTGGAACGGCTTTTCATTCATACCCTTATTTTTATATTGGGAATTTTACTGATCGGGAAAGTAAGCCGGAATGTGTTTTTCAATTCAGATATTTACCGTTTAGGAGCTTATCTTGCTTTCTTTATTTTCCTGATTAAATCCACCGTATATTTTATTATAAAATATTTTCGTTCCCTGGGTATTAATCATAGAAATATAATGTTCCTGAATGAGAATAATTCTACGGAGATACTTAAAAACATCCTGAAAAGCCGTAAAGATTACGGATATAAAATATTTGATTATAACCACCGTCTGGAAAAGGATGATCTGGTAGAGTTCTGGAAAAAAAATGGAATACATACCCTTTATATCCCTATTGAAAATAATTTCAGCAAGAAAGCAGAAAATGAACTTTTTGAATGGGCCGAGTCCAATAAAGTACACATCACCCTGATTCCCAATATTACGAAGAGTGATTTTTTCCTGTATGACCTGGACTATATTGAAACCCAGCCCGTCTTAAACCAGGCGAGATATCCGCTGGATTATTATTTTAATTTTTTATTAAAGAGGACATTTGATATTGTTTTTTCTTTAATGGTCCTGATTTTTATATGTTCATGGCTGTTTCCCATCATTGCTGTTTTAATTAAAACAAATTCAAAAGGTCCGGTATTCTTCCTTCAGAAAAGATATGGTTTCCAGGAGGAGGTTTTTAATTGTATAAAATTCAGGACTATGGTAGTAAATGAAGATTCGGCGAGGAAAACCACCAGTGAAAATGATTCGCGTATTACCAGGATTGGAACTTATTTAAGAAAGACCAGTCTTGATGAGCTTCCCCAGTTCATCAATGTCCTTAAAGGGGAAATGTCGGTAGTAGGTCCGCGCCCTCATATGCTCGCTGTGGATGATTTTTATAAATCTAAAATAGGGCGTTACTGCCTGCGAAGCATGGTAAGTCCCGGCATTACCGGCCTGGCTCAGGTAAGCGGACTGAGGGGAGATTCCGGAAATGTGGAAATTGAAATGAATAAGCGGATTCTGGCAGATGCATTTTATGTACGAAACTGGAGTTTTGTTCTGGATCTGGTCATTATTTTTAAAACCATTTTATTAGTAATAGGTGGAGATAAAAATGCAAAATAAATAATGCTTTAATAAAAAAAGTCTAATTTAGCAAAATGTTAAAAAAGTTTTTTACAGCTATAGGAGAATACATTATTCTTCTAGGTAAATCACTCCAGAAGCCTCAGAAAATGAAGGTCTTCTGGAAACTTCTTATGAGAGAAATAAACGATTTGGGTGTCAACTCCTTTGGGTTGGTCATTTTCACCTCTATATTCGTGGGAGCTGTAGTAGCCATTCAAATGTTCAATAACTTTGATGCTTCTTCATTTCCCATTCCTCCTTCATTTGTAGGATACGCTACCAAGGCGGTTCTTGTTCTGGAATTTTCTCCTACCATTATCAGTCTGATCTTAGCAGGAAAGGTTGGCTCATATATTGCTTCCAGTATTGGAACAATGAGAGTTTCCGAGCAGATTGATGCACTGGATATTATGGGTGTTAACTCTCCCAATTATCTGATATTCCCGAAGATCATCGCATGTATCATCTTTAATCCGTTGCTTATTGCGATCAGTATCGTTTTTGGTATAGGAGGAGGATATGTTGCGGGAATCCTGACGGGAAACTGGACGGAAAACGACTATATCGTGGGTATACAAATGTATATGCCTAATTTATTTATTTATTATGCATTTATAAAAACTGTGGTTTTTGCTTTTATCATTGCTACCGTGCCTTCCTATTTCGGATATTTTGTAAAAGGTGGATCCCTGGAAGTAGGTAGAGCAAGTACACAGGCCGTAGTTTGGACCATGGTATTTATTATTATTTCCGAATTAATTTTAACCCAATTAATATTGAGCTAAATGATTGAGGTAAAAGATCTTAAAAAAAGTTTTGATGATGTTGAAGTTCTGAAAGGTATTTCAGCCACATTCGATAAAGGAAAGGTAAATCTGATCATTGGGCAGAGTGGTTCCGGAAAAACTGTATTCCTGAAAAGTTTATTAAATGTTTACCAGCCTTCTTCGGGAGAAATCCTTTTTGACGGGAAAGATATTAATGTGATGTCACGGGATGAGAAACAGCATTTACGTACCGAAATAGGAACCGTATTCCAGGGAGGGGCATTATTTGACTCCTTAACCGTAGAGGAGAACATAATGTTTCCTTTGGACATGTTTACGAACCTGACCTACCGGGAAAAGAAAAAAAGGGCTTTTGAAGTTATCGGAAGAGTACATCTTGATAAAGCCAATAAAAAATTTCCTTCTGAAATTTCGGGAGGAATGCAGAAACGTGTGGCGATTGCAAGGGCGATTGTTAATAATCCCAAATATTTATTCTGTGATGAGCCCAACTCCGGTCTGGACCCTTACACTTCCAACGTAATCGATGATCTGCTGCTGGAGATCACAAAGGAATACAATACCACAACGATCATCAATACACACGATATGAACTCGGTAATGACGATTGGCGAGAAAATTGTATATCTGAGATTAGGAATTAAAGAATGGGAAGGAAATAAAGATATCCTGATTACAGCAGGCAATAAAAATTTAATTGACTTCGTTTATTCTTCAGAGCTCTTCAAAGAATTGAGAGAGTATCTGCTTGAAAACAATAAAACATCTATTGAAAATACAATTACTAAAATAGACGATAATGAAAAAGGTACTTAGTATAGCGTTAATAGGATTTTCTATGTTGGCTTCCGCCCAGATCTCTCTGGCAGGGAAGGCTAACTTAATATTTCCTACAGGTTCTCCTTCATGGAAAAACATTAAAGGCACGGTTAACGAGGCAGTGGAAGGAAAAGGAAAAAATAATGTAGGATTCAATGTAGGTCTTTCATTAAAAGCTTCTTTACCTGGTTCTTTCTTTTTAATGCCGGAGGTATATTATACTCATTTTAAAAATGATTTTACAGATTCCAGCTCCAATACATCTTTTGATATTAAAACCAACAGAATTGATGTTCCGGTACTATTGGGACATAATGTGTTGGGAAATATGCTGGGAGTATTTATAGGACCTGTAGCCAGCTTTAATCTGGATAAGGAAGATACTTTCAATGATTTCAGACAAAATTCAAAGGATAACTTCACAGTGGGTTACCAGTTCGGAGCCCAGCTGGAAATTAAAAAACTTATTGTAAATGCCAAATATGAAGGAGCATTCAGTAAAGATACCAGAAAATTCATCAATTCGGTATCGGGTGATGAGATCAGGTATGACAACCGTCCTAACTTATTTATGGTAGGATTAGGATATAAATTCTAAAGTACAATATACAATACTCATATTGATAAAAAAATCCTCAATTAAAATTGAGGATTTTTATTTTGTTGTTCGAGTTCTGCTTTGCGTCTTGCAATATCAGCAGCCTGTTTTTCAAGCTCCTCTTTCTCTTTTTGCAGTTGCTTAAATTCTTTTCTTTTCTGTTCCGCTTTTATGGCGCTTCCTTTACTTAAATATCCTACCATTCCACCGATAATAAGTCCTATCCCGATCCCTGCCATAATTCCCATAATATGGGAAAGCTTGATCTGTTCTACCGAGAAGTCGGTTGTAAGATAGAATAATAAAGCAGATACAGCTAAAAGTATAAATCCGGTAATTGATAAACTCTTCATAATCTTGTGTTTTAAAACGTCAAATTTAATAAAAATTTAAAAAAATCTTTAACAATATAAATAAATTTACAATTTTCCTCCGGCAGCTTTATAATATTCCAAGGCTTTTGGTAAATCTTTCTGAAGATCAGAAATTCTCGTTTCAGAATTGGGGTGAGTGGATAAGAACTGTGGAGTCTTACTTCCTGTAGATGCCGCTTCCATTCTATTCCAGAAAGGGATAGCTTCTCTTGGGTCATACCCCGCCATTGACATTAAATATAATCCCATTTTATCAGCCTCAGACTCCTGGTTTCTTCCATATTTTAAAAGGGCTACTTGCGAACCTACAGGGTATACCTGCTGGAAAATATTCGCCCACTCAGCATTGGAAATAGTGCTACCTAAAATAGCTCCTCCGTACTGAGCTACCATAGCCTGAGAAATTCTTTCGTTACCATGACCGGCCAGCGCATGCGATACTTCGTGTCCCATTACTACGGCTAAGCCATTGTCATTTTTAGTTACGGGTAAAATCCCGGTATATACTGCCACTTTACCTCCAGGCATACACCATGCATTCAATTCATTACTTTGCAAAAGGTTGAACTCCCATTGGTAATTAGCAAGGTCAGCAGACCTTCCTATACTCTGATAATATCTTTCCGCTGCTCCTTTTATTTTATTTCCTACTGTTTTTACTTTGTTGGCGTCTGCTGTTCCCGTAATAACTTTAGAATCGGAAAGTGTTGTTTTATATTCGTTGGCAGACATGGTTAGTATTTCAGAATTATTAGCCAGCTGCAAAGACGATCTCCCCGTAATTGGGTTAGTTGTACAAGCTGCAACTGATAAGACAGTTGCCCCTATTCCTAATAAGTGCGTAAATTTCATAGTCTATAATATAATTTATAATTCAAGGTTTACAATTTCTATTCCAAAAGGTAGTATATGCCATTATATTTGCATACATTTTGCTATTTAAAGTTAATAATAATTAAGATCATGAAAAAGCATATTGCCTTCTTCTTTATATTCGCATCATTCTTGTTTTTCCAGAGCTGTTCTTCGCAGAATACAATGGATTCAAAAACAGTGGATGCCCTGGTTAATTCCGGGGAGTTTACCTTTTATGCCCAGCGGGCCAATCCCACCAATTATGATGTGATCAACGTAATGAATTCCATTCCCAATTCCACTTCCACAAGGATACTGGATCTTACGGGCGGTAATTATACGATTGAACTGAAAAAAGATGTAATGGACGTAGCGCTTCCTTATTTCGGAAGATCATTCAATCCTTCACTGGGAAACACTGATAAAAACAGCTACCGTTTCACTTCTAAAGATTTCTCCTTTAATAAATCCCAGAATAAAAAAGGAAACTGGGTAATAAGAATTAAGCCCAATGATGTAAGCAGTCCGGAAGTGATCATGGAGGTTTATAAGAACGGAAAGGCATTTGTTTCTATGAGAAGCAATGACCGTCAGCCTATTTCTTATGACGGATATGTTTCAAAAAATGAGGTTCCTCAGCCTTAATCTTTATTTTTAGAGAGAAAATTTTTTACAAATAACTTTGCTTCGGTACTTGGATTGGACACCATTTCTGAAGCATTTTTTTTATGCTGAAGGTAGGCATCTTCCACCGTAGCATCTTTCTTTATCATGGAAAGAATATATTCCTGAACCCAATATTCGTATCTTTTTTCAGATTGCTGAATGCGCACCGATTCAAAATGTCCGTTTTTCTTTTTCAGATCGATAAACTCGTTGATTTTCTGATAAATATCTTCCAGACCTTCGTTTTGTAAAGCTGATCCTAGAAGAATAGGAACTTTCCAGCTCTTTTCCTTGGCTGGAATAAAATCCAGTGCTCTTTTTAATTCCAGCCTGGTATTTTTGGCTTTCTGCCGGTTGGAATCATCTACTTTATTGATGAAAATGATATCCAGCATTTCCATAATTCCTCTTTTTATTCCCTGGAGCTCATCACCTCCTCCGATAATTTTAATGAACAGGAAAACATCTGTAATATCCGAAACCAAAACTTCCGACTGTCCCACTCCTACGGTTTCTATGAGAATAAAATCATAACCCGCCGCTTCACAGATAAGCATCGTTTCAAAGGTTGTATTGGCCACTCCTCCTAAAAAGCCTGAGCTCGGGGAAGGCCGGATGAATGCATTTTCTTCTTTGGCCAGCTCCTCCATCCTGGTTTTATCTCCTAAAATACTGCCTTTGTTTATGGCAGAACTGGGATCTATGGCTAAAACAGCAACTTTATTTCCATTGGCAATTGCGAGCCTTCCGAAGCTTTCTATAAATGTTGATTTTCCTGCTCCCGGAACTCCGGTAACACCCACTCTCACTGAATTTCCTGTAAAAGGCATAATCTTTTTCAGCAATTCTTCGGCCTGTTCCCTATGTTCGGCTTTTTTACTTTCAACTAAAGTAATGGCTTTTGCAATCAGACGTTTATTGCCTGACTGTATTCCATTTATAAGCTCTTCTGTAGAAAATTTCATCTACCCAAAAATATAAAAATTACCTTCAACATCCCATAGAAAGGGAATTTAATTTTATTTCTTCTAAATTAAAAATACTTTCACTTTAATAAACAACAATAGTATTTCATTATTTTTGTTTACAATTAACTATTTAAACGTTATGAAAAAAATAATTGCATCATCATTCATTATTGCTGTATTACTTGCTTCATGTACCCAAAAGGCGTCTGTTGTTACAGGACCTGTGAGTACTTCATCAGAAAAGCTCGCTCAGGGAAAAACAATTTTTGAAAACTCCTGCGGAAGATGTCATGACCTCCCTGAACCTACCGCTCACACTTCCGTACAATGGGTTGGAATTATGAATGCAATGGCTCCTAAAGCCAAGCTTAATGACGAACAGCATCAGCTTGTGTATGACTATGTTGTTTCCGTAAAAAAATAAAAAAAGAAGACTTATTGAGTCTTCTTCTTTTTTTTCTTCTTTCCTTTTCCTTTCTTCATTTTATCTTTCAGGAACTTCTTCCTGTTTCCGAGGAAATCCGTCATTGATTTATTATAGCTAAACTGGCTGGCTTCTTTTAAGCTTACTAAAGCTTTTTTAAACTCTTTCTGAATTTCAAAAAAGACTGATTGAAGATAAAATATGTAAGCCTTATCAATCCCTTTAAGCTTTAAAGAAAAAAGGATAAGCTTTTGTGCCTCCTCAAGGTCTTCATTATCCAAAAGGCATTTTATATAGTATTGAGGGGTATTAATATTGGTAACATCACATTGCATTGCTTCTTCAAAATACAGCTTTGCCTGTTCATAATCCCTCAGTGTTTCACTATATATTCTTCCCATAAGACAAAGGCTGTCCGCATCTTCCGGCTCATAGGACAATGCATAGTTCAGAGCTTCAAGACAATCCGGAAGATTATAAGGGTAATTGTCCAGGGCTTCAAAATAGTATTTATTTTTAGTTAAGGTCATTTTTATAATTTTTTAATTCACTTTTTAAAACATTTCTTTGTTTTTTAAAAGTTTTGTCCTGATAATTCTTTTTAAAATCTGTCCCCGAAAAGGTACGGACCGAGTTTCCTCTTTGGACCTGGAGGTGATTATTCCAGGTTTCCTGCATTCGTATTTCCAGCTGCTTACTATATAAGTTCATTACCTTTTCTTTCAATCGGATAATGGAAAGCTTTTTATTTTCCAGCTGGGAACGTGAATCCTGAACAAAAACGCTCTGGCCCGTAGGAAAATGGGTAGCACGAACTGCCGTATTTACTTTATTTACATTTTGTCCGCCACTCCCCTGGCTTCTGGTAGTCTGAAACTGAATATCCTTTTCCTGGAAATTAATTTTCTCCAATTCTTCCCTTTCGAAAATACCGATAAACCAATTGCTCCTTTTATGTAATTTCCGGAAGGTACTTTTACCTGTCCAGCAAATGGTTCCCAGCCAGTTTTTTAAAAACCTGGAAACCTCTTTTCCTTTCAGGAGCAGGGTTACCGATTTCAGGGTGAGATTTTCGTCTCCTTCTTCCCTATGAATAATTTCATATTCAATGGTATTCTGTTTTGCTTCCTCCAGGAAGACTTTGAGAACTTTAGCAACTACCCACTGGCACTCCAAAGGCCCTCTCCCCGAGGTTATCTGTATTAATTTTTCCATTTTATTTTGGTATTTCATTAAGCCGCGGATGTCCCACGGGGTTAATTCCTTTTTCCAACAGATCTTTCGCTGCTGTTACAGCCCAGCACTTATCACTGGAATGTATATTTCTGTAGAAAGAAAGTAAAACTTCCGGGCTTACTACGGGAAATCCGTTTGCTTCGATAGTTTCCAAATCATTTCTTTCAAAAAAATCAATAGTAATCCTGTGTGTTTTTTTATTTTCATGCTCTATTGTTTTCTCATATCTGCGAAAGTTCTCTTCACTGGGTAAATGATCATACCGGGTCCAGACTTTCTGAAAGCCTTCCTGCTGGAGGATGATAATAACCCCGGCTACATTTTCTTTCTTCACAAAGATGTCTATATCCTTATGATCATGCGCATGTTTATATTCCGTATGACCGGGTTCTGACATGAAATGCCAGGCCCAGCCACCGGATATAATGATTTTATCTTTCAGCTTATTTAAAATTTCCAGGCCGCTTTCGATTCTGAATTCCGGCCAGATTTCTCCGTATCTTTTTATATTATGTGGTGCTCCCATTTTTTTTAATTTTTTATTTATCCATTCTCACAATCCTGGGCTGAAATGTTCCGAGGATATCAACGAGCTCGCTTTGTGCATTCATCACTTCATTGATATCTTTATAAGCCATAGGTGCTTCTTCTGCATTACCGCCCATCAGAACAACATTTTTAAGTTTCAATTCTTTTTTTATGTCATTTTGAGTAAAACGGCTTCTGCACTCCCCTCTGGAAAAAGCTCTTCCCGCTCCGTGTGAAGCCGAGTTCAAAGCTTCGGGATTTCCTTTTCCTTTTACAATAAATCCTTTAGCCGTCATCGAGCCGGGAATTAATCCCAATTCATTTTCATTGGCAGGAGTAGCTCCTTTTCTGTGAACAATAACTTCTTTTCCGTTATGTTTTTCTTTCCATGCAAAATTGTGATGGTTTTCAATTCTAGCTTTGACCCTTCCTCCTACTGCTTTTACGAGCCTTCGGTGAATATCGTCATGACAGGCGGAAGCATAATCTCCGGCCAGGTTCATAGCGGTCCAGTATTCCAATCCTAAGTGGGTATTCAGATCCAACCAAGCAAACTGCTGTGCTTCTTTTGGAAGAGGACACTGTTCTACGGCCACCCGGGAATAATATTGGGCAATTTCCGCCCCAAGTCCTCTGGAACCACTGTGGGACAGAATGCCGAGGTATTTTCCTGTTGGAAGTCCGATCTGTTCATCTTCTTCCGTAATTTCTACCTCTCCAAATTCCACAAAGTGATTTCCTCCTCCTGAAGTTCCCATCTGTTTGATTGCTTTTCCTTTCAGTCTTCTTAAAACCGGAATTAAATCAAATGTATCTCTGCCGAATATTTCATGGTCTACATGAGATTTATGGGTTTCATACATTCCGAATTTGGTATGCTCAGCCAGCGCCTTCTCATATTTATCTTTGGCTCCGTCCAGATAGGAGACCGGCGTATCAAGAATACTCAGGCTCATTCTACAGCCGATATCCATTCCTACTCCATAAGGGATCACCGCATTTTCCACAGCAAGAACCCCACCGATAGGAAGTCCATAACCACTGTGAGCATCCGGCATTAAAGCTCCGCCAACAGATACCGGTAATTTTAATGCGGTGTACAATTGGTTTTTGGCTTCCTCGGAAATCTGAGTTCCAAAAATCTGAAAAGCAGCCCTCTGAGTTTTAAGCATTCTTTTTTCTGTTTTTTTCGACATCAGCAAGGCTTCTGCAATTTGTCCGAAAGTGAGATCCTTCTCAAAATTTTCCGGGTTATGAAGGATATCTTTTAAAAGACCCTTTACATGATGTATGTTTTTTGTTGCAAAGTTTCTTTTCATAACTTCCAAAGCGATATTGACACTTTGATTGTTCGGATATCCTAATTTTAATATATCTTTTCCTTTAAGTTTTAAATTTCCCATTGTTTTTAATTTAAATTGATGCTCAGGGTACTGGCACTGAAGTTTCATAACCTCAGGAAATTCGTCCCTGTCTCTTTTTATTCATTAACTTATACACCAACTAAAGTTTTAGTTGACATTCAATTATCATTATTCTAAGGAGAAAATTGTAGATTCTTTCTTGATCCAATGATAACAGCAGTATCATTCCATACAGATTTAAAGAACAGAAGAACTCCTTGCAAGAGAGATTTAGCCCATCTTCAAATCAGATCAAAATGATAAAATTGATTATTAAAAGATTCCGGAAAAATTTAAATTTGAAATAGCGCGCAAAAAACCCGAAATCTGTATGACTTCGGGTTTTTGATATCTATTGTTGTAATATTTCTAAGAATGTACCAAACCACGAAGCCTTACCACCATAAGTGGTAATCCAACTGTAGAATTATGAACTGTACTGAACATTGCTTCGTTGTTTTTAAATGGTTAAACTTTATTTTCTGGTGCAAAGATATATTATTTTTTTAAATTGGGAAATTCATTTTTAAAATTTAAGAGAGACTTAAACTAAAATAACCTTACTTCCTTAGGTCCGGTCGGCTGCTTTATATCCCTGAAAATTGCACTATCACTATATTTAGCTAAGTTTCGGTGAAGGTAATCTGTAATTCATTAAGCTTTTCAATGTTTTTTTATAGTTGACTCAAGTGGAATCAGCCTGAACCGGAGAGCGTCTGCTTTTCTTAGTGCCAAAACATCGGTCATTCTGCAAAAAATAAGCCTGCTAAAAAATCAGTTTATTTCTAGCAGGCTTTAGTATCTTTCTTATTTTCATTTAATATCGATTCTTCTAATCCCGGGAGCCCTGGGAATCCATAGGCATATCCATTCCTCTGCTGTTAGGTTTGTAAACTCTTTCCGGATCCAAAAAATAGACGTTATGTCTTGCCTTGGCAATTATACCGTTGTAGACATCTTCGGGGATATCGGCAATTGTTTTCTCTGCTGTTGTTTCCGGTTGTTTTTTATAGACTTCGATAGCTCCTTTTTCATTGAGAAGGCTTTTTGCTTTCTGAGCTTCTTCGAGGGTATCAGTATATACTACAATATCATGATTGCCAACACTTTCTTTACTGTAAGCGGATAATAGTTCTCCTTTTTTTACGAAAAGAAAGTCCCAAAAGCTTTTTGTTTTTTCATCTTCTTCATAATTATCGGAAGAGGAACCGTGATGCAGTTTCGATTTGGAGACGATGATCTCTGCCTCATCAAAACCGTTATTTACTAAGTCTTTTTTAACTCCTTCTACATCTACTGATGCAGGAAATACTGAGATTACTGTATAAGGCATAATAAAAATTTTCTTTTATAAATGCAAAAATTATACAATTTGTAATCTATATGCTTTTATTTTTCATGATTTATGAAAGCTTCTAAAATATCCACGGCACATTTGGGTAAATTGGTTCCGGGACCAAATATAAAATCCGCACCATTGTTATAAAGGAACTCATAGTCCTGCTGAGGGATCACACCTCCTACCACAATGGTAATATCATCTGCTCCTAATTTTTTAAGTTCTTCCACTACCTGAGGTACCAGTGTTTTATGCCCTGCTGCCAATGAAGACACTCCCAGGATATGGATGTCATTTTCCACGGCCTGCTTTGCCACTTCTTCAGGAGTCTGGAATAATGGAGCCACATCGACATCGAATCCCATATCTGCAAAGGCTGTTGCTACAACTTTGGCTCCTCTGTCGTGTCCGTCCTGTCCCATCTTGGCAACCATTAATCGTGGACGGCGGCCTTCTTCTTCTTCAAACTGCTGAGTAAGCCCGAGTGCTTTCTCAAAATATTCATTTTTACCTGCATTCATAGCGTATACTCCAGAAATTGTTTTAATATTCGCTTTATATCTGCCAAAGCTTTCTTCCATGGCATCACTCATTTCTCCTAAAGTTACTCTTCTCCGGGCCGCTTCGATACATAAAGCCAGAAGATTTCCTTTTCCTGTTTTAGCACTTTCCCTGATCTCATTGAGGATCTGCTGTACGGCTTCAGTATTTCTTTCTGCCTTGATCTTATTTAGTCTTTCAATCTGCTTTCTGCGGACTTCTGTATTATCAATATCCAGAATTTCTATTTCATCCTGTTTTAATGAAGATTTAAAAGAATTTACTCCTATAATGAATTCTTCTCCACTATCAATTTTAGCTTGTTTACGGGCGGCGGCCTCTTCAATTCTCATTTTAGGGATTCCGGCTTCAATGGCTTTCGTCATTCCTCCTTCCTGCTCTACCTCATCAATATATTTCATAGCCTCCTCTATCATCTGCTGGGTAAGGCTTTCTACGAGATTACTTCCGCCCATCGGATCCACTACATCACAAATTCCGCTTTCCTGCTGTAAAATAATCTGGGTATTTCTCGCAATTTTTGCTGAATAGTCTGTAGGAAGGGCTATCGCTTCATCCAAAGCATTAGTATGAAGGGACTGTGTTCCCCCCAGTGCTGAAGATAAGGCTTCAATAGCTGTACGGGTGATATTATTAAAGGGTTCCTGTTCTGTGAGTGACCATCCTGAAGTTTGTGAATGGGTTCTAAGGGCAAGGGATTTTGGGTTCTGTGGATTAAACTGCTTCAAAAGATTGGCCCAGATATAACGGGCTGCTCTCATTTTAGCAATTTCCATGAAGTGATTCATTCCAATAGCCCAGAAAAATGAAAGTCTCGGAGCAAAGTCATCTACATTCATTCCTGCCTGGATTCCGGTTCTTACATATTCCAGACCGTCGGCCAATGTATAGGCCATTTCGAGAACAGGAGTTGCTCCTGCTTCCTGCATATGATATCCGGAGATGGAAATGGAATTAAATTTAGGTATATTCTGAGAAGTATATTCAAAGATATCTGCAATAATCTTCATGGAAGGAGCCGGCGGATAGATGTAGGTATTCCTTACCATAAATTCTTTGAGAATATCATTCTGGATGGTTCCGGAAAGCTGTTCCTGCTTTACACCCTGTTCTTCGGCCGCTACGATATAAAATGAAAGAATGGGAAGTACTGCTCCATTCATCGTCATGGAAACGGATATCTGATCCAGTGGTATTTCATTGAAAAGGATCTTCATGTCCTCCACGGAATCAATAGCCACTCCTGCTTTCCCTACATCTCCCACTACTCTTGTATGATCTGAGTCATATCCTCGGTGAGTTGCCAGATCAAAGGCAACCGACAGTCCTTTCTGTCCTGCTGCCAGGTTTCTTGTGTAAAAAGCATTGGACTCTTCAGCGGTTGAAAAACCTGCATACTGACGGATGGTCCAAGGTTTCTGTACATACATGGTGGAATACGGACCTCTTAAGTAAGGAGCTATTCCGGGTAATGTGTGAACCAGTGTCTTGTCTTTTACATCTTCTTCTTTATAAGATGACTGAAGCTGAAGACCATCTTTTTCAAAGCGGTAAATTTCCGTTTCATTCCCAACCAGATTAAATTGAGGAGTTTTATTTTTAACCTCTCTTCTCATACTTTTCAGATTTATAGGTTGCTAAATTTACGGATTTTCAAATGAATATTTAACATAAAAAAAGCACCCTATTTCAGGTGCTTACGTTTCTTATTTCAGTTTTTTAATTCCCATTTCAAAGAGTGCGAAAGAGATCAGGTCTGCATTTTCACTTATGATCTGATCGGTTGCCCTACCGGCTCCGTGTCCGGCATTCTTTTCAATTCTGACAAGCACGGGGCGATCACAAGCCTGTTTTTCCTGCAACTCCGCTCCAAATTTAAATGAATGGGCAGGAACTACCCTGTCATCATGATCACTTGTAATAATCATAGTGGAAGGATAGCATGTTCCGGCTTTTACGTTATGAACGGGTGAATAGGATTTCAGGTATTCAAACATTTCTTTGTTATCTTCCGCTGTTCCATAGTCATAAGACCATCCGGCTCCTGCTGTAAATTTATTGTATCTCAACATATCCAGAACTCCTACACCCGGGAATGCCACTCTGGCCAGATCCGGTCTCATAGTCATGGTTGCACCTACCAGAAGTCCTCCGTTTGATCTTCCTGAAAGTGCCATGTATTCTTTTGAGGTATATCCTTTAGACTGTAAATATTCTCCGGCTGCAATGAAGTCATTGAATACATTTTTCTTTTGCATTTTGGTTCCTGCATCATGCCATTTTTTTCCATATTCACCTCCACCGCGAATATTCGGAACGGCATAGATTCCTCCATTCTCCATCCAAATTGCATTTACTACTGAGAAAGCCGGCTGTAAACTGATGTTGAACCCTCCGTATGAATAAAGGATCGTAGGGTTTTTACCATCCAGCTTGATCCCTTTTTTATAGTTGATCATCATCGGAACTTTAGTTCCGTCTTTAGAGGTATAGAAAACCTGCTCGGAAACATAATCCCCGGGATTAAATTTTACTTTCGGCTTTTGGTATACTTCCGATTTTCCGGAATCTGCATTAAATTTATAAATGGTTCCGGGCGTTATATAATTGGTAAATGAGAAATACAGGTCTTTTTCTTTTTTCTTTCCTCCTAATCCCGAAACATTTCCTTTCCCCGGAAGAGTAATGTCTCTTACCAGTTTTCCGTTTTTGTCATATTGTTTCACCTGGTCTATGGCATCAATCATATAAGTGGCAAAGAAATAACCACCTCCTGAAGAAATTCCCAATACGTTTTCGGTTTGAGGTATTACATCTTTCCAGTTTGCCGGCACCGGGTTTTGGATATTGGTTTTTACAAGACGCATATTAGGAGCATCTTTATCTGTAAAAATGAAAAGATCATCGCCGTCCGTATCTACAATATTGGCATTGATATCAAAGCCTTTTACAATTTGAACAAAGTCTCCTCCTTTCTTCAGATCTTTTATGTAAAGCTCGTTTCCGTTGGTAGCATTGGCTGCCGAAATAATCAGGTATCTCTGATCTTCGGAAACTTCAGCTCCCAGGTATCTCCGTGGTGTCTTTTCGCCGCCGAAAATAAGCTGGTCTTCACTTTGTTTTGTTCCCAGCTTATGAAAATAAACTTTATGCTTATCCGTCATTCCGGAAAGAACCGTTCCTTCTTTAGGCTTGTCATAGCTTGAATAGTAGAAGCCTTCATCACCCAGCCATGAGATACCACTGAATTTCACATCCACCAATGTTTCGTCTATCTGCTTTTTGGTAATAGCATCAATGATAATAATCTTATTCCAGTCACTACCTCCTTCAGAAATAGAATAGGCAGCCAGGTTTCCTTTTTTATTGAAAGAGAGCTGGGATAGGGATGTAGTTCCTTTTTCCGAAAATTTATTCGGATCCAGAAATTCTTCTGTTACTTTGGTTTTATTGTTGGTTCTGTATATTACGGATTGAGCCTGCAGCCCGTTATTCTTGGAATAATAGGTGTAATCTCCTTCTATGGAAGGTGCGGAAATTTTTTCGTAATTCCATATTTCCGTCAATTGTTTTTTTACCTGATCACGAAACGGAATCTTTGAAAGATAATTCTGGCTGAAGGCAACTTCTTCATCCACCCATTTTTTAGTTGGTTCAGAGTCATTTTCCAGATCCCTGTACGGATCTGCAACAGATGTTCCGAAATAGGTATCTGTCTGGCTCCCTTTTAAAGCTTTAGGATAATTCATTTTCTGAGAATACAATGTGGCTGAAAATAATACTCCAGCTGTTAATACAATTGGTTTAAAATTCATACTGAACGGTTTTACCAAAAATACACAAAGTATATTAAAGAAAAAAACTGCAATAATTTCCGGCAATTCCAATTACGAAGCACAAAAAAAGTCCTGAAAAATCAGGACTTGAATATGATTGATCTATTTTTTAATAATTATCTTCCTCTCCTTTCATCTTTTCTGCATTCTCTGCCATAATCACCGCATCTATCATTTCGGAGATATCCCCGTTCATGTAAGCATCGAGGTTGTACATGGACTTATTGATCCTATGATCGGTAACCCTTCCCTGAGGATAATTGTAGGTTTTAATTTTTGCTGAACGGTCTCCTGTTGATACCATTGTTTTCCTTTGGGCTGCAATATCTCCCTGTACTTCCTGCAGTTTGATATCGTATAATTTGGCACGAAGCATTTCCATGGCCAGTTCACGGTTAGCCAGCTGAGAACGGGCCTGCTGACATACGACCACAATTCCGGAAGGCTTGTGGGTAAGCTGAACTTTAGTTTCTACCTTGTTAACGTTCTGTCCTCCGGCTCCTCCTGAACGGGAAGTCTGCATTTCAATATCTGCGGGATTAATTTCCACATCTACTTCTTCGGCTTCCGGCAATACGGCAATCGTTATTGCAGAGGTATGAACCCTTCCCTGAGATTCCGTTTCAGGAACACGCTGTACCCGGTGAACCCCTGATTCAAATTTCATGATTCCGTAAACTCCTTCTCCTTCCACCTTCATGATTAATTCTTTATATCCTTTCGCCGCTTCATTGGAGTCTGTGACTTCATGTCTCCAGCCTTTTGTTTTGAAGTACATGGTATACATTCTATAGATATCTTCCACAAAGATAGCAGCTTCATCTCCTCCTGTTCCGGCGCGCAATTCTACAATAACATTTTTATCATCAGCAGGATCTTTTGGAATTAATAAAACTTTCAGCTCTTCTTCCAGTCCCGGAATTTTTTCCTGGGCTTCCATCTTTTCCATTTTGGCCAGATCCACCAGATCTTTATCGGAACCGTCTGCAATAATTTCATCCGATTCTTCAATAGTATCAAGGGCAGATTTATACTGATCATAAACTCTTACAATTTTTCCTAAATCGCTATACTCCTTATTCAGAGAAGAATATCTTTTCTGATCCGAAATTACATCAGGCTGAATAATAAGGTCTGCTACCTCATTATATCGTTGTTTTATGGCTTCCAGCTTTGGAATTAAAGATTTAGACATTGTAGAAATTTTGTGCCTGCAAAGATATGAATTATTAATTCATTTTGAAAAACCTTTATGATTCCCGCTTTGAAAGTTTTGTATCTACTCCATACAGGATAATGCCCATCAAAACAATTCCCATTCCGATAAGGCTTTCTTTTGGGTTGTTTATAAAGGTAAAATAAAGGATATAGATGCTGAAGAGAAGGAATACAGAAGGAAATATATAAAAGAGGTTGGATTTAAAAATCTTCCTTTGGTTTTTTTTGAGAAAAAATACCGTGGAAATTGATAAACTGGCAAATAGCTGAAGTAAGAACGCCGTATACACAAAAATTTCTTTAAAGGTACCTGAAAGAATAATGATAATGGCAATCACGGTATGGGCAAAAATAGCCCTCACGGGAATATTTCTTTTATTATTGACGGAAAGGAATTTCCACAGATAATTTTCTTTTGCAAAAGCCTGGGTCAGTCTGGATCCCACCCAAAGATACCCACTTATGGTTGCCACCAGCTGAAGGGCAATAAAAATATTGATTAGCTTTCCCGAAGAATTTCCCAGCATGTTTTTCCCGACTTCCGCCATAACATCTTCTTTTCCAACCAACTGATTCAAAGGGGCGTGCTTCAGCATGATATAATTGATCAATACGTAAGCTACGGTAACGAACACGGTACCTATTATTAAAGCTTTGGGAAGGTTTTGCTTAACATTTCTGATTTCTCCTGCAATATATGAGGCGGAATTCCAGCCCGTATAAGAATAAGTAACAAATACCAAAGAGGTGGCAAAGGCAGGCATCATGATTTCATTTTTCCAGCTTGTATCATAGTTCAGGCTATTTCCTATCTGCGGTTCCGACAGTCCTACTCCTGCTATAATCAGAATAATAATAAAGAGTATCTTCACAAGAGTAAATGAGTTATGGAACCTACTGGACACTTTCAAACTAAAAGATAATGATATTGAAACCAGGAAAATGACAAGTATGGCAAATCCGTTTCCAAAATCATAATTAAAGCCGGAAAGGTATTTAGACATCGCTAACGCAGCAAGAGCTACGGGTGAAGAAAATCCAATAATCAAAGAAACCCAACTTACCAAATAGCCCAGCATGGGATGATAAGTTTTGGAAAGATAAATATAATCCCCTCCGTTTCCCTTAAAATAAATCCCCAACTCTGCATAGCAAAAGGTTCCGAATAAAGCAAGAATCCCCCCTATAACCCACAGTAAAATAATACTATATGTATTGGTAATATCCATCAGCTGAAAACCCAGCGTTGTAAATACACCTGTTCCTATCATACTGGAGATGACGATGGAAGTTGCTGTTTTCCAGCCAATTTTATGCAAAGGAGAATTTCCCATATTGTTAGAAATTAAAATTCATTCTTCCAAAGAAATAACTTCCCAATGTTCCCATTTGTACCGGTGCATATTTAAATATTCCATAATAGGAGTTTTCGTAGATCTGTAAATCCGGGAAAACATCAAATATATTATTGGCTCCCAGTGTAAAGTTAATATGTTTTGAAATATCATATCCCACACTTATATCGGTAACTACTTTTGGGGAGAACTCCTGTACTCCTCCATAAGGGTATCCATCTCTTATCACTTTCCCGAAATAGGTATTTCTAACGAGGAAATTAAATTTACCTACATTATAATTAAGCCCTAAACTGGCTTTTGTTTTCGGAGATAAAGATTCAATAATATTGATCTGATCCGGTCCGAAAAACTCTTCTCTGGTTGCCTGTAACCCTTCCGGGAAATGTATGGAAGTAATTTTTGTTTCGGTATAGTTTCCGGCAAGGCTTGCATTAAGCTTCCCTCCTCCCAGATTCCAGTCGTAAGAAACTACCAGGTCGACACCCTTTGTTTCTGTATCTACTGCATTGGCAAAAAATCTTCCGCTTTCTACACCATATGGCTCCAGTAAGGGGCTCGTAATATTTCCTGTAATTACAATTCTGTCTTTTACTTTTATAAAATATCCATCCAAAGTAATAAAAAGCTTGCTTATCGGCTTGAAGGTCAGCCCCACACTTCCGTTTAAAGAGGTTTCCTGCTTTAGTTTTTCAAATCCCAATGCTCTTGCAGCGTCACTGTCATTTCTGAAAATTCCCTTGGTAACAATTCCTGATCCGGAAGTTGAAATATCCTCATAAGAATTATTAAAGTACTGCTGCTGTAAGGAAGGAGCCCTGAAGCCTGTTCCAACTGCCGCCCTTACTGCAAGATTGTTTATAATTTCGTACCTCAGCGCAAGCTTTCCGTTAAGTGTATTTCCGAAGTCTGAATAATTTTCAAACCTGGCTGCTACATCTATGTTCAGCTTTTTATCCAGATCAAAGGAAACATCAGCATATACGGCACTAGAATTTCTGTTTTTCCTTAATGCATTATCCGGAGAAAAGCCTGTAAATGACTGTGATCCCCCAGCTCCTAGAACCTCTGCTCCCTCAGTAACAGGATTTCCAAAGATATCATACTGGGTATAGGAAGCTTCTTCTCCCTGCTTGATCTGGTATTGTTCAAATCTGAACTCTCCACCGAACGCTATGTTAAAGTACTGATTAAGACGTTTGGAAACATCCAGGTTAATGGTATTTTGTAAAAAGCTGTGGGACCCTGCATAGAAGCTTGTAGGAGAGTTGATTCCCAGAGAAGCATTATTGGTATTATTTACATTATATTCAAATATATTGGTGCCGAAGGTGTTACTCAGATCAAATATCCATTGATTCCAATCGTATTTAAGTCCTACAGCATAGGACATATCGTAGATTTTCGAACCTAATTTAGGCTGAAATCCATTGGGATATATCGCTGAAACAACATTGGAAGTTTCACTTGGCAGCCTGCGGAAGCCATATCCGGCTCCTTCTTTTATACTAAAGCCTCCAAAGCTATATAATTTTAAGTTTGAATTAAAGGGATATTCGGCATTGAAAAAAAGTTGACCTTGCTTTATCTCAGCATCCCCGATCTGGAAATTAAAGTAATCTCTCGTAAGTCCTCTTTCACTGATGATGGCATCATCACTAGCTCTGGCTGCCGCCGGATTATCAGCAAAATCATAGGCGAAATTGTCTCCGAAAATATCCAGGTTATGATTTTGGGTTCTTGTTGTTTTACCTCTGTAATTAAGCTGCAGGGAAAGGTTAACAAATCCATTATCCTTCAGGGAAGTGCCATAGTTTACTCCTGCCTGATAGGTTTCTCCGTCATTTCTTCCCGAAAGTCCGTAAGTAGCACTGGCCGTAACTCCCACATCTTTTTTAAGAATAATATTAATAACTCCTGCAATAGCATCGGAACCATATTGAGCAGCGGCTCCATCCCTTAATACTTCAATCCTGTCAATGGCAATAACAGGAATCGTGCTAAGATCCGTTCCTACAGAACCATTACCTACCGTATTCTGATAATTGACCAAGGAAGTGGTATGTCTTCTTTTTCCATTCAGCAGGACCAAAACCTGATCAGGCCCCATTCCTCTCAGTGTTACGGGATCAATATGCTCCGTTCCATCGGATGAAGACTGTCTTACAGAATTGAAAGAAGGGATGATATAGTTCAGGATATCCTGAACAGTGGTTTGCGGGGAAGATTTCTGTATTTTTTCAATACTGACAACATCTACCGGAACAGGTGTATTCACTTTGGTCCTGTTCGCATTACGGCTGCCCACCATTACTATATCTTCAATTTGCTTTTCTTTTTCCTGGGCTGACAAAAAAGCCATGCTGAAAAACAATATACTTATACTAATTTTCTTCATTGTAAGTGTTTTTCCTAATTAAATTAGTTTTTTACTTCAAAATTTAACACATAGAAGATCATTAAGAAAAAATTGGAATGTGATTTTATCTTCCCCATTGGGTTGGAATTAGCACCTTTACATTGAATGAATATGTAGGTTGCTAAGGTTTCAGCGGGCCAAATCCCTCCACCTTTCTCAATAAATCTACGGCAAAAGTAGACTATTTTTTTCAACAAATAAAAAAATTATTTAAAAGGTTTATGGTAGAAAAATATCACCTTCTTTTTTCTTATAATCAATATTCAACTTATTTTAACAACAATTAAATATATAATTAAAATTTATAATGATAATATCAAACAAACAAAATAATAGCAACCATATTGCAAACCAATCAAATTTTAACCTTTACTTAAAACGAAAAATCAACGTATAATTCATAAGAATATGATAAAATTTTAATTAAAAAAATATTTTTATTTAAAAAAATAAATATATTTGCAGGGTATTTATACACCAACACCAAAACACAACACCAAAATGACGAAAAAAAAACTATGGCTAATAGCAGCCTTTGCTATAGTCTCTACCTTTCATTATTCCCAAGTGGGGATTAATAATCAGCAACCTCAGCAAGCTTTACATGTATCCGGTACGGGAACATCTCCTTCAAGCATCCGAATTGAGGGTCTTAATATCCAAAACAATCCCGCACATGAAGATGCCGGGTCTTTAAAAAGAGTTTTTTCTGACGCTAACGGATCGCTGGTTATTATGAATAACACTCAGGTTTACCAGTCCTATTTCATTGCGCCCCTTCCTCATATTCTCATTCCCGGGGGTACGGAACAGGCCGTAATGAGCCATACATTTACATTGGAATACCCATCCATAGTCCATCTTGAAGCAAGAGTGGGAATGACTATTACAGACCGTATTTCAACTATAACACTATTGAAAGACGGACAGGCAAGATTATTTGGAAGTTATTTCAAATTCTCTTCAACACCTACTGGAGTACTTTCCAACACGCCCTTCGGACAAACTGTTATTTCTCATTCCACCAATAATGAGGGCGCCCAGCTGGATGGCACTTATTATATTGAGCCCAGGAAAGACCTTTCCCTTCCGAAAGGCAACTACACAGTTACCTTATATGGATACTCTCAGGATAGTAACATGAATTTTGCAGTTAATGATATTAACCAGCCAACGCAACATATCTCTATTAGTATTACACCTTTAAGCTACTAAATAACACCTCATCATACAATATGAAAAAATTTATTCTAGGTTCCATTGTGCTTGGCATTCACAATCTATATGCACAAGTGGGAATCTCAACAACTTCCCCTCAGCAAACACTACATATCGCCGGAACATCCTCTTCATCCGTCATTGAAGGTACTTCTGTACAGATTGTAAGACCTACCCTCAGGACTGACGGATTGAACAATACCAATCAGTCCATAGAAGACAAGTTACGCCCGGTATCCGTGACCAACCAGGGGGATATTATCCTTTCGCATCCCCTCGTCAGACCTTTAGTCCTGATCGATTTCATCAATACGGCTAACGGTGAGAAAGATTATATTCCTTCGGCAGTAACTATTAACCAGACCGCTTCATCTACCCGCACACAGCTGCCGATCCGGTCTTTTAATTTCACTCTTCCCTCCCCGAGTATCGTAAAATTTAATGTAGTAACCAGCTTTCAGTTTTTCAACGCTTTGGATGGGAATATAATCACAGACGGTTCCAACAGGGCATGGGGTACAATACTCAGGTTCTCCCAAGCTCCATCAGGAATTTCTACTGCTCAAAATTCAGTTTTCGGAGAGTCAATAAGATCTTACAACAATGTCGTTGCCAATACTGGTGCTTCCGGTATTTTCTATACAACATCTAATGATACACTATATCTCCCGCAGGGTAATTATACTTTAGACATCAATCTTTTTGCAGAAACAGCACCCACACAAAATCCTTTGAGGATAAGCTACGGAGGAGGTAACGATACGGTTAGCATCATCGCCTATTCTTTACAATAATTGTTAACACCCATAATTAATCATAAAAAGATGACAAAATCAGCACCTCTTATTACTTCTCTGATATTCCAATCTATATTTTCTCAACAAAATGTAGGGATTATGACCCAAAATCCAGAGGAGAAGCTTCATATAAGTGGAGTTTCAAATATAATTAACAGCAATTTAGGAAATACGGGTCTTGCTTTGATCACCCCTACGATAAGGGTGGATGGTCTTAATATCAATAACAACCCGACTGCTTTTGAGGGCGCCAATACCGTTGCCCCATTATATGCGGATAGCAATGGAGATCTTTCTGTAAAAAAAGGAATAGAAGCCTTCGGAAACTACATCCTCCCGGGACAAGATGCGCTTGTGAACAGCACTATATTAAATGTAGTGGCTAATTATAATTACCATCTTACCGGAAATTTACTGAGTACAACTTTCAATCTCAAGCAGAGATCTGTTGTATATATATCTTCCAACATTTCCATTGAAATACAAAATACTGCAGGGGGTACTATTACCGATGGCAAGCCCCGGGCTATTAGTGCTTTGTTATTATTTACCTCCGCTCCTGCTTCCAGCGGGATTCCCGTAAATATTACCTATACTTCTGAGAGTATAGTTTATTCCAACCGTACTCCTTCCTCTATTAATGGTTATTTTAAGCTGGCTCCAACCTCTGAAATTGTTCTTCCTGCCGGAACTTATACCGTTGCATTAAGAGGAGCTGGTGCAGCAGGAAACAATTCTCCCGCGGAAGACTTCAGGGTAATATGGGGAGGAGGAACCGGAGATAAGCTCAATGTACTGGCAAAACCTTTATAATTTTTTTAACCTAATATTTTTTCACTATGAACAATTTAAATGAAAAACTAGCCAATTTCTCCATCGAGAAATTAGAAGAACGTAAAGAATTCACTTTCTATTGCAATCCGAAACCTTGGTGTCAGCCACAGCCGTCACCACCATCTTGCCCTCCGACAACGACTCCGATAACAACTCCTCTTCCAACTGATCCAGGAACAGGAGGCGGAGGGCTTTAAACTTTTGCATGTTAGGGTACCTGAATAGCTTATTCAGGTACTTTTAATCTAAATTGTATGATGCGTTATGAGCCAGCCTTGCCTTTATTTTTTCCGGAACCAAATCCATTTTTTAAAAGAAAGTTTTATTATTGACAATGAGGAATTACTTAATGAGTTTAATTCTTCCGTAGAGCAGTTTTGTTATTTCACTTTAGAAATGGATAAAATCATTGATAATGATTACGATTATTCTCAACCGGATGAACCTGATAAGAACATTCCTTATCTTGCTACAAAAAGTCATCTTGAAGCAGTAAAAGGACTCTCCAAAATATTTCCCGAAGAGCATTTATTCTGGAAAATACTGGATGAGCACAGCCTTCAATATTATTCCGCTCTTTTAAAAGAGAAACAGAATGCAGAACAGCAATTACCTCTCAGTCTTCAACATTTTGAAGAATATGCAATTAATAAGCACAGCCTTGCTTATGTACCTATTTTAGGATTAGATTTTCTTTTTACTTCCACTCATCCTGTTGATATCCTAAAAGATATTCATTCCTGTATTTTTAAAGGGATTCAAATGAATGACGATATCGAAGATTTACAGTCCGACACCACCCACAACCAATGGACCTATGCCCGCTCACGGGTACAGGATTTTATTCAAACCCATGCTTTATCCAATACCCACAATCTTGAAAGGTTTGAGGAGAGAGTCCTTTACATCTCGGGAATTGCAACAGAGCTCAGCCTTTACAGCAGAGAGAATTTTGCCAGGGCCAGAAATAGGGCACACGAATTTAAACTTCAGAATATCACTTTATGGCTTGACGGAATATTAACCCATATGGATGAAAACATACAACTGATCGAAAGCCTTATCAAGAATTAAATTATGCCCTTAATTCAAACTGAATATATTATCTCTCCCTACTCCGACGGAAAATGGATATTAGAAATTTCCGGGGATTATTTTATTATTAATACTGACGCCAAAAAGCTTCTTGAAATTCTTTCCTCCTCCAAAGACTATCAGGAAGCCTATCATGTTTTTAATGCTGATTTTCAAAACACAGATCTGAATGAGAAAAAATTTATTCATTTTACAGAAGCATTATTTGCCGGAATTCCTATTTTTAATTCTTCACAGAAAAAAAGGAATACCAAAGGATTTCTTAACTTCCAGAAAACCTTATTAAGCTCAGGCCAGGCAGGACAGATAGCAAATTATATACTGTTTTTCTTTAACAAAGTATTTTTTTGGATTACTTTCCCCTTATTATGTTTATCAGGGTTTTTAATCATTTTTAAAGCTCCTGTTTCTTATCAGAATATTTCTCCTTTATGGATCTTTATTTTTTATTCAGTTAGTATTTTTATTCATGAGCTAGGCCATATCGCAGCCTGTAAAAAGTATACTCAACAAAATGGTGAAATCGGATTTGGAATTTATTTTTTATTTCCTGTTCTTTATTCTAATATTTCTGCCATATGGCATGGCAGTAAGCAAGAACGTATCATCACCAATCTCGCAGGTATTTATATGCAACTATGGTGTATGCTCTGTTTTTTTATCATTTATTGGCTGACCGAAAACGATACAGCCCTGTTTCTTTCTTATTTTACAGCTCTATATTGTATGATACAAGTTTTTCCTTTTATCAGATCCGATGGATACTGGCTGCTTTCCGATATCACCTCTACCTCCAACCTGTTGGAAAAATCAGGTGCGGAAGTAAAAGCTTTTATCCAAAATCCTTTTCAATGGATTCAACAAAAAAGAGAGAAGAAGGTTTTTCTTTTAATTTACGGGATTTTTAATACTCTTATCCTTACCTATTTTATTGTTTTCCAGGTTTTGTTCTACTGGAAAGAAATTCTCTATTTCCCTATTGCATTGTGGAATATAGGTAAGCTTGTTTTGACTTTACAATTTACTTATATCTCAATACCTGAGCATTTTATTATAACGGCGGTTTTTTATCTGGTTCTCTTTAACATGGTAAAAAACCTAAGCTCAACAATCTTCAAATTTTTATCAAAAAAAGAGACTGCTTAAACAGTCTCTCTTTTTTATGGGATGATCATCTTTTGAATAGCAATTCCTGTATCTGTGTTTAAATGAATCAAATAAGTTCCCGACGGATAATTCACCCGCTTTTCATATGTTCCTTCCGACCCTTTCAGCTGAAAGGAGTCTATTTTCTTTCCACCCGTATCATAGATAACGATTTGTCCGTTATTTACTTTATGGTAAACCAACTTGGCAGTTCCATTTCTCACCGGATTTTCTGCTATCTGAAGAGATAGTTTATTTCCTGCATTTTCATCGATGACAGATAAGCTTCCCGTATAATTTCCAAAAATCTTAAATTCTCCCGGAGCCAAAGTGATGGGAGTTGTAGTAGATGTAATGTTGGAAATGGTATTATCCATAAGGTTTTTCCACTGACCGGCATAGGGGAAATAAGGAATTACATTTTGTGAAGATGTGTCGTAGTTAGCAATTACCACAATATTTTTAACCCCGTTCGTAATAGAGTCATCATACACATAGATTCTGGTAATCAAACCATTAGGATTGTTCGTGAGATTATTAGACTCAACGGTATAGGTTTTGGACTGGAATACGGGATAAGAATTCCTGATACTGATAATCTGCGCCCAGGTATCATATATGGACTTCCTGTTGGTATTGGTATCATATCCCAAAGTAAAGGCTACCGGCTTTTCATCTGTTCTGCATCCTGAGCTAATGGAACCGTCAGCACAACGGTTAATACTAAATTCATAACCAAGTTCACCAAACTGCCATATCATTTTAGGTCCGGGAATAGTAAAGAATGTTGCCCCAAAGGTTTTCATTCTATCTAAAGCTGTATTAAGGTTTTTCACATCATAGGTTCCGTTTACGGCTCCATAGGCTAGATTTTTAAACATAAGCCTTTCCTCATCATGACTTTCCCCGTAGCCCACTGCATATTTATTGGTAAAGCCGTGAAGCTCATGATCCATCCTGTCGTAGTTACTGTTTTCTTTATAACCCATCGTATTCTGATTATACGGATCCGTTTGCTTGTTCCAAAGCATTACTCCTTTTCCTTCCGCTATTCTGTAATTGGCCCACTGCTGCTCTTCTGCATCCGTACCAAGATGTTCAAAAATCATATAGGAGTCAGGATCAATTCCCCATTGTTTATCAGCATAATATTTCAGAATATCTACCCTGTCCTGCTGATAAGCATTCGTACAGGCTTCATCATTTTCCGAGCAGTTCTGCGTAAATCCTTTGGTAAGATCCCATCGGAACCCGTCCACTTTATATTCCGTAAGCCACTGTTCCAGAGTTCTTTCCACATAATAGCGAGTAGCCGTACTGGTGTGGTTGAAATCATTAAATACATTATAGGAATGCTTAGGCACCTGATTGAAATAAGGATTGTTCGCAGCCACATCACCATATCCGTCATAGTCGGGATCGATATTCCAAAGTCTTACCAATGGAGATCTCCCGGTAGCATGATTAAAAGCAATATCCAGAATTACGGCAATTCCATTCTGATGGCACACATCCACAAATTCCTTGAATTTTTCAGGAGTTCCATACGCTTTATCCAGGGCATAATGAAATGATGTATTATATCCCCATGAAAGGTTTCCTTCAAACTCCATGACAGGAAGAAGCTCCACCGCATTGATATTCAAATTTTTAAGATATAAAATCTTATCAATCAATGACTGCCAGTTTTTTTCCTGCGTAAAATCTCTAAGCAGTAGTTCATATACAATTAAATTTTCTTTATCAGGTCTTTGGAAATTAGTTACCTGCCAGTTATAGGAAGGCTGTGTGGTTTTAAACATGGAAACCTCAAAATCCTGACCTGCCGGAAAGGCGGGCATATTGGGATATGTGGATGCAGAAATCCACTGATCATCATAAGAAGACAAAATCTGCGGAGAAAAAGGATCCGCCACTTTTCTTAAATCATTGGTTCTGTACTGGAAAGTATATAATTGAGCCGGTGTTAATCCGCTTAATTCAATCCAGTATAAATCGGGATTGGCAGTATCCCTTTTCATTAAAAAATTATCATTAACAGTCCAGTTATTAAAGCTACCTATCACATGTACAAAATCTTTAAAAGGAGCATATAAAGCTAAACCCACTTTGGTATTGTCGGTAGGATGATAATTGATCCCCTGTCTTATCCAGGCAGGAATCGCTTCAGAAATTACTGTTCTTGGAATTTGCAGGATAAAGGTGGCGTTTTTGGAGTAAGAGTTGGCATCTGTGGCAATCAGTTCCATGTTGGCGTCTTCATTTACCGTATAGGAGTAAGAATATGAATTTGAAGGAACTGATGTGGAATTTACCACTATTCCGTTGGCTTTCAACTGGAAAGTGGCATTTACATTCGTAGTTGCCGTAATGGATATGGAATTTCCCGCCGGTACGGATGTTAAGCTATTGGATGTAGGGTTGGTGAGCGTTAAACTTAGCGTTCCTACATTTACAAATACATCAGACGTCTGGTGGGAACCGTTTTTATCTTTTAATAAAAATCCAAATCTTCCAATCCCTGTTCGGTTGTAAAAGGTAACCGGAGTAAATGTAATGGAATAACTATCCGTAGCCGAATTATAAGTAAGCTTATTCTGATCATTGGAATCATTCCAGCTTCCGTTTGTAGGGCAATCCATACTGTTTCCATAATTGGTGTCCAGTGACCAGGACCACATATAGACGGCATTATTGGTGACTCCCCATGCACTTTCATCTATTTGATCACCGGGAATCGTTAATGTAATCTGATCTGTTTCATTGAATGGATTAGGACTGATTGTATAATTAATCTGGCCGAATAAAAATGTCGCAAGAAAAACTAAAATCCCAGAGTAAATCTTTTCCATATTAAAATATAGTTTATTAATATTTCAGCTAAAATAATTTATTTTTTTAAATTTATAATACATAAAGTATAATTTAGTTATTTAAATAACAATATATCCCAGTCTTATGCAATCACTCGCCTGCATGAGATATTACTAAAAAATAAATTTACTTGGATTTACCTGCTTTTCCGAATGCTCTGTTTTAATTCCAATAGCTTCTGAAGCTTTAAGAAATGAATAAAAAAAAGCCACTTAAAAAAGTGGCTTTATATATGTTGTTTTTGCTTTGAATATTACTTTTTCAAAATTCAGGAGAAAAAGTAATGACATCCAAAATAATTAATGATGTCCGTGATCATCATGATGTAAGAATGGACCGTGTCCTTTTGGCTGGTTGTAGATTACTTCCACACCTTCCTGCTCGTAAATGTTTTTTCTTTTAACTTCTTCAGGATCAAAAGGTTTTACTTTTCCAAAGTATTCCATTAATCCTTCAGTTAACCACATTGGAATTACCAATCCGAAAAACATTAAAATACACCAGAACCCGACTAAAAACATTGTAATAAAGTAAACTGTCCAAAGGAACTGATAAAACGGCCAAAATGCTGATAACATCATTTTTCTAATATTTTAAGCAAAATTAAGACTTTTTTCTTTTTTAGCAAAAGATATAGTCTCTATTTTTTATTATTTATTTTAAATATAAACTAATTAGTGAGCGAGATCCGCAAAAAAGTCATTGCCTTTGTCATCTGTAATGATAAACGCAGGGAAATCTTTTACTTCAATTTTCCTCACTGCTTCCATTCCCAGCTCAGGAAAGTCCACTACCTCAACGGACAGGATATTGTCTTTTGCAAGGATCGCGGCAGGACCTCCGATGGAACCGAGATAAAATCCTCCGTACTTTTTACAGGCATCGGTTACATCTTTACTTCTGTTTCCTTTTGCCAGCATAATCATACTTCCTCCATGACTCTGAAATTCATCTACATACACATCCATCCTTCCAGCAGTAGTAGGTCCGAAGCTTCCCGAAGCCATTCCTTCCGGAGTTTTTGCAGGACCTGCATAATAAACAGGATGATTTTTAAAGTATTCCGGCATCGGTTTTCCACTGTCAATCAGTTCTTTGATTTTTGCATGGGCGATATCCCTCGCAACGATCAGGGTACCGTTAAGCTTTAATCTTGTTTTAATGGGATATTGGGAAAGTTCAGCCAATACTTCCGGCATCGGTCTGTTCAGATTGATCTCCACAGCTTCTTCTAGATGTGGGGGTGTTTCCGGTAAAAACCGCTTAGGATTGGTTTCCAGCTGTTCCAGGAAGATTCCTTCTTTGGTAATTTTTCCTTTTATATTCCGGTCTGCCGAACAGGAAACTCCCATTCCTACAGGACACGATGCCGCATGACGGGGAAGTCTGATCACCCTCACATCATGGGTAAGATATTTTCCTCCGAACTGTGCCCCGATAGCACTTTCCTGACAGATTTTCTGAACTTTAGCTTCCCATTCAAGATCTCTGAATGCCTGCCCTGCTTCATTTCCGGAGGTAGGTAAATTATCGTAATATTTAGCCGAAGCTTTTTTTACTGCTGCAAGATTAGCCTCCGCAGAAGTTCCTCCGATAACCAAAGCAAGGTGATAAGGCGGACACGCTGCCGTACCGAGATCGGATATTTTTTCTTTTATGAACTCTTCAAGAGATTTTTCGTTAAGTAAAGATTTTGTTTTCTGGTATAAGAACGTTTTATTCGCAGAACCTCCTCCTTTGGTAAGAAAAAGGAAATCATAGGAGCTGCCTTTCTTAGTATAAAGATCTATCTGAGCCGGCAAATTGGAACCGGAGTTCTTTTCATCAAACATGGTTAACGGAACCACCTGTGAATATCTCAGGTTTCTTTTCTGGTAGGTATTGTAAATTCCTCTACTCAGATATTCTCCGTCATCCACTCCTGTATATACATTTTCTCCTTTTTTACCCATTACAATAGCCGTTCCCGTATCCTGGCAGGAAGGAAGAGCTCCGTCAGCAGCCACCGCAGCATTCTGTAAAAGGTTATAGGCTACAAATCTATCATTATCCGTAGCTTCCGGATCATCAATAATATTTCTGAGGCTTTCAAGATGAGAGGACCTTAACATGAAAGAAACATCCGCCATGGCTTCTTCTGCAAGTAATTCCAGCCCTTGAGGATCTACTGTTAAAATTTCTCTGTTTCCCAGGGTTTCAACTTTTACATAGTCCGAGGTAAGCTTTTTATATTCCGTATCATCTTTCTGAATCGGATACGGATCCTGATATATAAATTCCATTCTACTTTTTCTTTATACAAAAATAAAACATGCATAAGAAAAGATAAGTGAAATCCGAATTCTTAATAGATATTTATAATCATTATAAATTGTAAAATTTCCATGTAATCATTATTTTTATAAAAATTTAAACCTCTATGAATTACAGAATAGAAAAAGACACTATGGGAGAAGTGCAGGTGCCTGCTGACAAGTTTTGGGGAGCACAGACTGAGCGTTCAAGAAATAATTTTAAAATAGGACCGGAAGGTTCCATGCCTCATGAAATCATTGAAGCATTTGCTTATCTGAAAAAGGCTGCCGCCTATGCGAATACGGAACTGGGCGTTCTTCCTTCTGAAAAAAGAGATATGATCGCTCAAGTATGTGAGGAAATCCTGGAAGGAAAACTGAATGACCAGTTTCCGCTGGTAATCTGGCAAACAGGTTCCGGAACCCAGTCCAATATGAATGTAAACGAGGTGATCTCGAACAGGGCTCATGTAAATAATGGGGGAAAATTAGGCGAAAAGTCTGAGATTCACCCTAATGATGATGTCAACAAATCCCAGTCTTCAAACGATACTTATCCTACTGCCATGCACATTGCCGCTTATAAAAAGGTAGTGGAAACAACAATTCCGGCAGTAGAAAAATTAAAAAATACATTGGCAGAGAAATCTAAGGCCTTTAAAGATGTAGTTAAAATAGGAAGAACCCACTTAATGGATGCAACTCCCTTAACGCTGGGACAGGAATTTTCAGGATATGTAGCTCAGCTGGAGTTCGGATTGAGAGCCTTAAAAAATACCTTACCTCACTTATCTGAACTAGCTTTGGGAGGAACTGCGGTAGGAACAGGTCTTAATACGCCTAAAGGATATGATGTAAAAGTGGCGGAATATATTGCGAAATTTACCAGTCATCCTTTTATCACGGCAGAAAATAAATTTGAAGCTTTGGCTGCTCATGATGCTATCGTGGAATCTCACGGAGCTTTAAAGCAATTAGCCGTTTCATTATTTAAAATTGCCCAGGATATCAGATTATTGGCATCCGGACCCCGTTCGGGAATCGGTGAAATTCACATTCCTGAAAATGAACCTGGATCTTCTATCATGCCCGGAAAGGTGAATCCTACCCAAAATGAAGCAATGACCATGGTTTGCGCTCAGGTATTAGGGAATGATACCACTATTTCATTTGCCGGAACCCAGGGAAATTATGAGCTCAATGTTTTCAAACCTGTGATGGCATTTAATTTTTTACAATCCGCACAGCTGATTGCCGATGCCTGTATTTCATTTAATGATCATTGTGCGGTGGGTATTGAGCCTAATTATGAAAGAATTAAAGAGCTGGTAGACAAATCCCTGATGCTGGTAACCGCACTGAATACCCATATCGGATATGAAAATGCAGCTAAAATTGCAAAAACCGCTCATAAAAACGGAACTACTTTAAAAGAAGAGGCTGTAAATCTGGGTTTACTAACCGCTGAACAGTTTGATGAATGGGTAAAACCCGAAGACATGGTGGGAAGTTTGAAATAGGACTTTATAAAAATCTAATTGTCAATGATATAAATTATCTAAAAAAGCATTTTTAAAAGTAATTTTTTCCTAACTTAGTGAAGTAAAAACTAAACCTAAAAACTAACTACTATGCCAGGGAATCTTTTAAAGAAAGCTGAAAAATTAGATCGGCAAAGCCTAAAGTCCGTTATGGGCGGGCATTCCTGCCCTAACAATTTATATCATATCACATGGAACGGCTACCATGGGTGTTGCCTGCAAATCCCTAACGGGAATCCCTGTAACTCCACTTTATGTCTGGTACCCGTAGAAATGTGTGACTCAGGAATTAATTAATGATTAAATAAAAGGAAAAAAGAAGAGGTAAAGGCCGGAGAGTTTCTCCGGCCTTTTTATTTAAAAATTTCCGCTACCCGGAAAAACTATCAAGCAAATCCCTGGTTGGCACAAAGAAAAGACTTCCTGTAACCGCAGTACTGAAATCCAAAATCCTGTCGTAATTGCCCGGAGGATTTCCGACAAACATATTGACAAGCATTTTACGAACAGTACTGAAAGTACTTGCATAAGCAATAAAATAAGTTCCAAATTCATTAACAGACGGGTTTCCAAACGGCATATTATCCCGGATGATCTTTAATTCCTCCCCGTTTTCACCCTCAATATTAGCCAGTGCAATATGTGAATTGGATGGTTTCACCTCATCCGCCATTTCAATATCTTTTTCTTTTGACCTTCCGATCACTTTTTCCTGTTCTTCGGTCGAAAGACTCTTCCAGGCTGTCATATCATGAAGGTATTTTTGGGTGAACAGGTAGCTTCCCCCTTTATACTCAGGATCTTCATCGCCTACTTTACCAAAATAATCCCTGTCTTCTCCATGAGGATTTTCCGTACCGTCTACAAAGCCCAATATAGAACGTGCATCCCAATATTTGAATCCATGAACTTCCAGAACACTTTCAGCCACAGGACTTAATGCATCGGATATTTCCATAGCCATATCGAAACAAATACTTTTATTATCTGCCCTTAAATGAAAATGTAAGTCTCCGGAAGTAGACACCGCAATATGTTTGGTTCCTCTAATAGCCTCAAAATTGCAAAGTTCTTTCGGCATCGGCTGAGGAAGGTCCAGTTTCTTCCAGGCTTCATAGCCGATCCCCATGATACAGCTGGCATTGCTGTCGGGAAAACGGTTGAAAACAGAATTGTTTAAATTGAGCACTAAAGCGCATAGACTTTGAAAACTCTCTTTAAGCTGAGGGCTGTCCTTCAGCTTCCAAACCATAAAAATGGTATTGGCATTAGGATAATCCGTTACATTTTGTGAATCACTCATTTCATTTGTGTTTTATAGTTGAATTTTATTGTACCTGATCTGCAAAATATTGTTCAAGATCTCTAAGGGTCTCCGGATTTGTTCTAATATCCCGAACGACCTGTCCTTTATTGACTACGACAATCCTGTTACAAACTTCTGTGGTATGGGAAAGATCATGACTGGAGATCAAAAAGGTGACCCCATCCTGTTTGGATAATTCTTTAATTAAATTTTTCAGTTTTATTTGGGTCGAAGGATCCAGATTGGCAAAAGGCTCATCCAGGATGATAATCTTCGGGTTCCCGATGATAGCTCCTACGATCCCAACTTTTTTCTGATTTCCTTTGGACAGGTCACGGATATATTTTCCTGATTTTAAAATCTCTCCGTTAAAAAAATCATGAAACGGAGTAAGGAACTGGTCCACTGCATTTTTGTTTTGTCCCCTGAGCTCTCCCACGAAGTAAAAATATTCTTCAGGAGTAAGATACCCGATAAGGAAAGTATCATCTACAAAGGCGGAAACTTTACTTTTCCATAGTTCGGATTCATTTACTTTAATATTATCTATTTCTACAAATCCGGTGGTGGGCTGTATCAGGTCCAGCATTAAGCTGAATAAAGTGGTCTTTCCTGCTCCATTGTTTCCTACCAGTCCAAAGGTTTCTCCTTCTGGTATAGTAAGATCATCGATTTTCAGGACTGTAGCTGCTCCGTAAGTTTTAGATAGGTTATGTATGGTTATCATTTAATTATATCAATTTTTAGCTTTAAAAGCCTCAATGGTACTGTATTTTTCTTTTTTATAATGTCTTATGATGATATCGAATATCTTTTCCCTTAATAAAAAACCCGCCAATCCAAGGATCGCAATACTTATCACTCCCGCTGTCATTCCTCCGAAGTATTTTGATATCCCGAATACCGCCATTGGAAGGAGCATTTTAGGGATAAGCAGTAATAGGGATTTCATATTAAAGCTATTTTTCTGTCCCATTACTTTTTCTTTAGAATTGAGATCAATCTGATTTTTATTGAATGCTCCGGTCCAGAGTGTAAATTGAGAATTGACCCCGATGTTATATATCCCTGCCGCAAAGAACGTCAGATAAACATCCCATCCGATGAAGGCATAAAACAGGGCAATTATAATGGAAAAGCAGGTAACAATATTCATCAGCCACCATTTCGCTTTGATGTATTCCTTGTAAGGAACGTTTAAAGTCATCATTAAAGGATAATAAGAACTGTCAAATGAAGGCACCCTCTGTCCGAAAAGAAACTGAAAGCCACCTGTCACAAAAAGCCCCATAAACATCATCATATAAGGGGTTTTGTAAATAGGTGAAGTGAACATAAGCAATCCATAGAAGATAAACATCAGGCTACCCAGAAGAATCCCTTTGGTCACTTTATTTCTCCTTAACATTTTAATGTCGTTATTGATAAAGGACCCTAAGGCTCCATATTTATTCAGAAACACTATATTTTCTGTTTTACCAACTGCTTTTTTAGCTTCCAACCCCTGATCCAGGTAAAATTCTTTCTTCATCGCCCGATAGCAGACTGCCCACAGCATAATAAATAAAGCAAGAGGAACCAATGCTATATACGGATGTTCATAGAGACTATAAAAAAAGGATTCCGAATAGGTGAAAACAGGAATGAGCTTATAGTAAGCCAGACCGGCCACTACGGCAATAATCAGCCCTATCCCGAATACTGCTTTTTCTTTATTATTAAGCAGGATGTTGAGGAAATTATTGAGGTAAAATAAACTTGAAACTCCAATAAACCAGGCTAATACCCCCACGAAATCATATCCGTTAAAAACAGCTATTAAAGAAAAACTTATAAAGAAGAAAGAGTTCAGCCAGCTGAGAGGTGATAAAAATGTTTTAATCAGTGCATAGTTGACCAATATTCTTTTAGAAATATTAAGGGTGAGAAAAGGCTTAATATTTTGGGTGGACATCTGCTGGATAAGATATTTAAAAATAAGGTCCAGCACCCATAGGACCACCAGATATCTTGATACCATCTTCATAGGATCTTCATGCATTTCTTCCAATACATAGAAGAAAGCAGCGAATGCACCTATTACGAGACATGTCATAAAGTATACAATTCCCAGGATCCGGAAAATTTTCATTACAAGGTTCACCCCCACTGAGGTACCTCTGAAAAAACTTTTAATTTCTAATCTCAGAAATTTAAAAAACATATTGAGGGTTTTGGATGGGTAAAGATAATACAAAATACTTTACAACCTTTACGAACTTCTTATGATTACCTCAATTCTGTTATAGAATATTCACTATATGACCTCCTTTTATTTGTTGATTATACTAATAGGGATGAGAAATATACTTTTATTGGCCTAGCCTATCAGCTCTTTAGCCTGCGCTAAAGCTGCTTCGGTAATTTTGCTTCCCGAGAGAAGCTGGGCAATTTCATTGAGCTTCTCTTCTTCACTGAGAGTTATGATAGTAGATTGAGTTTTTCCTGAAATATCTTCTTTCACCACTTTATAATTGTTATTTCCTTTGGCAGCAACCTGTGCAAGGTGAGTAATAACGATCAGCTGCATATCTTGTGACATTTCCCTCATAAGGTTTCCAATTTCCTCCGCTACCTTACCAGAAACTCCGGTGTCAATTTCATCAAGAATCAAGGTAGGGAGCTCATCGCTTTCTGCAATAATTTTCTTTACAGCCAGCATAACCCTTGATCGTTCTCCTCCGGAAATAGCCGTTTGAATCGGCTTCAAAGGGAATCCGGAATTCGCCTGAAATAAAAGCTGAATATTTTCTTTTCCAAAGGAATTGAATTCGGGAGAATCTTCAAGCTGTATATCCACTTTTGCTTTTTCCAGTCCAAGCTTTTTTAAGAGTCCTTCCGCCTTTTGTACAAATACCGGAATACTTGCTTTTCTGTTTTTTGAAAGTTGGGCGGCAAACGTTTTCAGCTTTTTATCTTTATTAATAATATTCTGCTCTATTTCTGCAATGGACGCTTCAAGTTCTTCGGCTCCTTTCTGTTCTCCAGCCAGCTGATCCCTGATGTCTTTCAGTTCGTTGATCTCAGAAACATTATGCTTAAGGAATAAAGCATTGATCTTATTATTCAGTTCTGATAGCAGTGCCAGGTTTTCTGGATTTACTTCTATTCTTTCCGATTCGTTTTCCAATTCGGATATAATATCTTTTAACTCTACAAAAGACTCTTCCAGCCTTTGATCAAGTTCAGAAAAGCTTGCGGAAACATCAGCTATTTTTGAAAGTTTGGCTTTGGCTTCATTAAAAAACGATAAAATACCAATTTCTTCTTGATGAAAACGGGATAGGATCTGTGCAATATTTTCAGAGATCATTCCGGCATTTTCCTGGATGGAAAGCTGTCCCTGCAAGTCTTCATAATCAATATCATCCAACCTCAGCTCTTCCAGCTCATTTAAAAGGAACTGCTTATAATCTCTCTCCCTGTTATTGTCTTCAAGGTGGTTCTGTAATTTTTTAAGCTGAAGTTTCAAGCTCTGATATTCCAAAAACTCCTGCTGATATTCTTCTATCAGGGTTTTATTTTCAGAAAGCCCGTCAATAATTTTAAACTGATATTCCGAAGTAAAAAGATTAGAGGTTTCAAACTGGGAATGAATATCGATGAGCTGGGAAGAAAGTTCCTTAAGAATATCCAAGGTTACCGGTACGTCATTAATAAAAGCCCTGGATTTTCCTGATGGAAGGATTTCCCGTCTGATGATGGTCTGATGCTCATAATCGAGATCATTTTCAATGAAGAATTTTTTAAATCTGTTATTTAAAGCAAATTCCGTTTCCACCACGCTTTTTTCTTCTGCATTGGAAATGGATTTCAAATCGGCCCTTTCACCCAGAATAAGTCTTAAAGCTCCTAAAATAATAGATTTACCCGCTCCTGTCTCACCTGTAATAACCTGTAAGCCATCATGTAATGAAACATCAAGGGTATCAATTAATGCAAAATTTTTAATAAAGATTCTCGAAAGCATGGATCAGCAATTACTTTAAGTAATGCAAATATAGAGTTTAGATTTCAGTATTCAAGGGAATTACTTCCACTTATTCCACTTAGAGTCTGTATACTTAGGCGCAAAAGTGATCATCAGCTGCTTAAGATCATTCAGAACTACACCTCCGTTATTTCCAGAATTGAAAACATTAAAGATTTCATCACTTTTGGTATCCATAAACAAGTTGAAAAAATAATTCTGCTGGAATGAGTTTTCATACATTTTCAGCTTCATAAGAGATTCAAAAATAACTTTCTTGGCTGTTGTCTGATCCTGGTTGAACAGATTATCCAGTCCGGATCTGTGATAGGTATACATAGTAGCACGCAGCTGACTCATATTAGGGTTGATAATTTCACCTATTAAAATAGTACGGCTTCGCGGCTCATTGATCAGGTTCCATCCTTCATATCCTCTGTTCTGGCTATTCTGGGCAATCTGTTGTGCTTTTGCAAACCACTGTGATCCTCCCATTGACTGGAAACTGTCTGCATCATACCCTAATATCAGGTATACGTAAAAGCTTACCACATCAATGAGGTTTTTCCCTGAGAACTGACGTTCATTGAATATCAGATTTTCATTTTCTATGTATTCAAAGGCAAATCTGGTATCCTGAAGGTTGATAAGGGGTGACTCATAAGTGGTGTTATAAACAGGACGCACTGCCTGAATCACTATGCTTCCTTTATAGTTGTTTCCGTTTTTTTCACTTAAAACAACTGCAAAATTGGCTTTTATCTTTTCAAAGTTCTGAAGCTTTTTACCCGTCCAGCTCGTATTGTTAACAAAGTCTCTAAGGCTTTTTTCCAGAGCTTTATAGGCCTGCTGGTTACTACCTCCCAATTGCTGGGAATTGACCTGTACCGTTGCGAGTAATTCCTGGGACCAGCTCAGATTAAATAGAAATACTAGTAAGAATATGCTGATTATTTTTTTCATTATAAGGTAAAAATTGAGAACGGAAATTTATTAAATTTATTTTAAATACTGAGTTTCAATGAAATTGAAAATGTCTTTTGCCACTTCAGTTTTGGACTTAAGGTCAAATTCCTTTTTATCGGTTTTTGTAAATATCTTTATTTTGTTGGTATCATTTCTAAAGCCGGCGCCTTCATCCCGCAGAGAATTGAGGATGATCATATCAAGGTTTTTCTTTTCCAGTTTTCCTTTGGCATTTTCTTCTTCATTCTGCGTTTCCAAAGCAAAGCCTACTAAAAACTGATGGGTTTTCTGCTCTCCCATTGTTTTAAGAATGTCAGGATTCTTTATCAGTTCTATGGTAAGGCTATCATCATTCTTTTTAATTTTTTCTTTGGCCACTTCTTTGGGAGCATAGTCAGCTACAGCTGCGCTGGCAATGGCCATATCAGTATTTTTATAGAACTGGAACACCTTTTCAAGCATTTCTTTTGCTGAGACCACTCTATAAAGTTCAATATTTTTATGAACGGGCTTCTGAGAACTCGGGCCGGAGACCAGGATTACTTTAGCTCCTCTTTTGGCTGCTTCTTCTGCCAGTGAAAAGCCCATTTTTCCTGAAGAATGGTTTCCTATGAACCGGACGGGATCAATGGCTTCATAGGTAGGACCGGCAGTAATCAGTACGGTTTTCCCTTCAAGGCTTCCGGTGTTAGGGGTAAAGAATGATTCTATTGCTTCTGAAATAGTTTCCGGCTCCGCCATTCTTCCCTGTCCTACCAGTCCGCTTGCCAATTCCCCATTTTCTGCGGGAATGATAATATGCCCGAAGTCTTCTGCCAACTCGAGATTTTGTTTGGTCGAAGGATGCTGATACATATCCAGATCCATTGCAGGAGCAATAAAAACTGGGCATTTCGCGGACATATAAGTGGCTATCACAAGATTATCGCATATACCATGGACCATTTTCGCCAATGTATTGGCTGTACAGGGCGCTATGATCATTACATCTGCCCATAAGGCCCACTCCACATGGCTGTTCCAGGTACCGTTATCACCGTAAAAATCTGAATACACAGGTCTTTTAGACAGGGTTGACAGGCTAAGTTGAGTTACAAAATTTTCCGAATCCGGCGTCATAATAACCTGAACTTCCGCTCCTTTTTTGATAAAATCACGGATCAGAAAATGAATTTTATAGGCTGCAATTCCCCCCGTAACGGCAATCAGGATCTTTTTCCCTGCAATATTCATATAGTTTAATTTTTAGAAGACTAAATTACTCAATTTTATGATAACGGTTCTACCGAAATGCAAAGGTCATAGAAGAATATTTCCTTCTATGACCTTCACTTATAAAAATACAGATCTTATTTTTGTCTGTCTTCTGTCTTTCTGAAATAAACTTCATCATCCAACCATTCCTGGATGGCAATAGAAGTCGGTTTCGGAAGTTTCTCATAGTGCTTGGATATTTCTATCTGCTCCCTGTTTTCGAAAACTTCTTCCAATGTAGAATTGTGAACTGCAAACTCATCCAACTTATTGTGCAGCTCCGTACGGATTTCTGCGTTGATTTGTTCCGCTCTCTTTCCCATGATAACAATAGCTTCATAGATTGAACCTACTTTATCTTCAATCTTATCTTTATCGTAAGTAATAGTATTTACTTCTGCTTTTGTATCTTTTACACTCATTTTGAGAAAATTATTTTATTTTAAGATGGCAAATTTACAAATTATCTTTGAATTTTGAAAGTAGCTGCCGGAGGTGGTGTATTTAACGCCGCACTGTCTCTTTGGATCTGCATTGCTTTTTTCTCTGCTCCTATCTGCTCTTTGATCTGCTTTTCTGTTTTACTTCTTTCCGCAAGCTTTTCAGCTTCTTTCTTTTGTTTTGCAGTTAATGCTGCAATTCTTGCTTCAGTCTGTTTTTTTACAACGGCAAAGTTTTGTTTTTCTTTTTCAAGCTTTCCTCTTAAGTCTACTGCCGTTTTGGAATATTCCGTATCGGGAAGTTCTTTTTCTACCTGTCTTGTAAATGATAAAGCACTTTCAATACGTTCTTCTTTAAGGTCATAGACGGAGTTGGTTGCCAATTCGTAACGGGACTTTAATATATAGTCATAAATTTTCGGACGTAATTTGGTTCCCGGAAAGTCTTCCAATACATTTTCCAATGCAACGTTTGCCGCTTTGTATTCCCCCATCTTATAATATTGTCTGGCATTTTCATATGCTTTAAACTCCAGTTTATAAGATAGTTCTTCTACAAGCTGATTGATATTTTTTGCTCTTTCGGAATTAGGATAATTATTCAGGAAATCCTGTAATTCATTAATCGCGAGTTCCGTACTGGACTGATCCAGATTGTAGTCCATAGATCCTTCATAGTAGCATAAGGCCGACATATAAGCCGCTTCTTCCGCTCTTGGGTCTTTTGAAAAACTTACCGCAAAATTCTTAAACTGGTGTCCAGCCAGCTTATAGTTTTTATCATAATAGTTGGCATACGCGGTATTAAAACCTACATTCGGGAAATCATCTGTTCCTGCGACTAAGTTCGCAAGCCTGTCATATAAAGCCAACGCATTTTTCCAGTTCTTTTTAGCAAAGTTTTCGTTTGCCACTTTAAGAATGTAGTTCTTGTCAGCACTCTTCATTGCTTTCTCCTGCTGGCTCGAACATGCTGTGATTACAGCAACCGCAAGAAGACCTAAAATGTATTTTTTCATATAAAAAATTCAACAGTTTTCGGAATATTCTACCGATCTATTAATTTGCAAAAATAAAGTTTTTTTGCCAATTGATTTTTTTTTATGATTATTTAACGTAATTTTAGTCTGCAGCGTATCCGAGAATCGCAAAAACACTTAATAAAAGACTCATTCTTATCTTTTTTTCCGCTTCTTTGGTATAAGCTTCTTCGTTTTTGCTAGGGACATACAGTTCGTAAAAGTTTTTATTCCTGATGACAAAGAGAGTGGAACCCAGAATCATCGTTAAAATATCTTCCGGCTTTGGCGCAAAAGTGAATACTCCTGAAGCAACTCCCTTCTTGATGACCTCCTCAAGTTTTTTTACAAACAACTGGTAAAAATCGAGCAACTCATCTTTGAGATTATCCGTATGCCGGAGTTCCTGGGTAACAAAACCATGGAAATAATTGTATTTGAACAGCTGGGAAATAATATATTTTATGATCTCCCTCATCTGCATTTCCGGCTTTCCGTCTTTAATGGTATCTGCAAACTCTGAAAACGTCTCCCTCGTTTTTAATACCCTATACTGATAGAGATAGGACATCATTTTTTCTTTTGATCCGAAATAGTACGAAATCATCGCAACATTGATATTCGCCTTGGAACAGATGTCTCTTACGGAGGTCCCATCATAGCCTTTTTTGGCAATTAACTCCTCTGCAATATCTAAAATATAAATCTGTTTTTCAGTAAATTTTTTTCTCATGAAATGCGGTAATTTTAGTAAAGTTATGACTTTTTAACATAACTATAAACTTCTGTCTTGTTTAATTTTAAATTAACAAAAAGCATACTAAGTATTGGTGACAATTAAATAAAATATAAATATCTACCATTCATTAAATGGATTATAATAAACAAATCCCTTTAAATTCATACGATTAAATCATTTTAAAACTTTCCATCTAAATTTATAGTATTTTTGAATATGGTTTTTTTTGATTTCCACCATCATCATAAAAATATTTCTCATGGAATTTATAATCTGGAGTTGGAAAAGGATGCTCCGGACATTCCCTATTCTGCAGGCCTTCACCCTCAGGATATTTTGACTGAGTCAATTGAAAAGCAGTTTCAATGGCTGTATTCCACGGCTATGAAGGAAAGTTGTTTTGCTATCGGGGAATGCGGCTTAGACGGATTAATCTCTTTGGATAACAAAATTCAGGAAGAGGTTTTCCTCAGGCAGATAGAATTTTCCAACGAGATAAAGAAACCCCTTATCATCCACTGTGTCCGGAGGTATTATGAAGTAATTTCCTTCAGGAAAAAAGCACAGCAGGCTATGGTGATCCATGGTTTTAATAAGAAGCAAACGATCGCAGAGGATTTGCTGAAAAATAATTTTTATTTAAGTTTTGGAAAAGCTGTTTTGTATAATTTATCTTTGCAAAATACTTTAAAAATTGTTCCTTTAGATAAAATCTTCTTAGAAACTGACAACCAGGAATTTGACATTCAGGAGTTGTATCAAAAAGTTGCGGAGATAAAGGGAATTTCTATAGAGAAACTTGATTTACACATTGTAGAAAATTTAGAAACGATAAGAAATGGATAAATTTTGGCTGGAAAGGACAGAGCTGCTTATTAAGGAAGAGGGAATTGATAAATTAAATAAAGCCTCAGTTCTTGTGGTAGGCCTGGGGGGAGTAGGTTCTTTTGCAGCAGAATTTCTGGCCAGGGCCGGTGTAGGAAATATGACGATCGTAGATGGTGACACGGTAGACATCACAAATATCAACCGCCAGCTTCCCGCCCTACACTCTACCATTGGAAAACACAAAGTAGAAGTAGTTGCCGAAAGGCTGCTGGATATCAATCCCCTGCTTCATCTTGTAAAAATAAATGAGTTTCTTAATCCGGAAAGAATGGATGAAGTACTGGATTCCGGCAAGTTTGATTATATTTTGGACTGTATAGACAGTGTGACTCCCAAGCTGTGCCTGATTAAAGCTGCCCGAAAAAGAAAAATAAAACTGGTAAGCTCAATGGGAGCCGGGGGAAAAACCGATCCAAGTAAAGTTATGGTAAGAGATATCAGCAAAACCCAAAACTGCTTTCTGGCCAAGCAGGTAAGAAAAAGACTTAAAAAGGAGAAAATCCATAAAGGCTTCCGATGTGTATTTTCCAATGAACTGCAAAAAGAAGAGAGCCTGAAAATGACCGACGGAAGCAATTTTAAGAAGTCTTTCTATGGCACCATCAGCTTTATTCCGGCTATTTTCGGTCTGTATGCCGCTGCAGAAGTAATTAATTATCTCGTGAAAAAAGACTAAATGCATACATCAGGATATTCCCGGAAGGAAAAACTAAAAAAGACTCATGAAATTTCTTTACTTTTTGAAAAAGGGAAATGGAAGACTTGTGGGAATCTAAGGATGATCATTTTAAAAAATACGGAAGATCTTTCTTTGGAGAACACAAAGTTGGGTGTGTCGGTATCAAAAAGATATTTTAAAAAAGCAGTTCACAGAAACCGGATCAAAAGACTGTTGAGAGAATCCTACCGCCACCATAAGGATTTATTTGCACAAACCTTTGGCGAAAATGTAATCGCTATGATCTTTTGGGTATCTCCGGAATTACCGGCAAGTTTTCAAGAGGTGGAAAGCCAATTCATTAAGCTTTGTTCTTTCGTTAAAAAAAAGTGATTTTTCATACAGTTTTCGTAACTTACGGAAAACATTCAATTTGAAATAAAATGTTAGATCAAATTCCCTATTTCACCTATATTTTAGGTGCATTCATTGGCATTGGCTTAGCCGCAGCAACAGGATTCCGGGTATTCCTTCCTATGTTTGCCGTAAGCCTGGCTTCTTATTTCAACTGGATCCCTATGAATGACCAGTTTGAATGGCTGTCCAGCCTTCCCACTCTTATTACCACGGGCATAGCCACGGTGGTGGAAATTCTTGCTTATTACATTCCTTATGTGGATCATTTACTGGATACCCTTTCGGTTCCTTTGGCTACTGTGGCGGGATCTGTTTTGTTTGCGAGCCAGTTTGCCGATCTTGGAAGTTTTCCCCAATGGGCCCTGGCACTTATCGCAGGCGGAGGGACAGCTGCGACCATAAGCTCGGGATTTGCCGGGCTGAGGGCTGCATCCACTGCAACTACCGGAGGATTAGGAAATTCCGTAGTGGGAACCACGGAGACTGCAGGAGCGGGAATAATGTCTATTTTAGCAATGGTACTTCCGGTTTTAGCTGCTATTTTTGCTGTCGTCCTCATTGTCCTGGTATGGATTTACGGAAGAAAAGTCTGGCGAAAATTAAGAGCTAACAGTAAGGAGAATGTGTAATAAAAAATGGACAAGAAAATTCCTGTCCATTTATTTATTTTTATCGGGATTTTCTGTATTATCTGAATACTCCTAGTCCTTACTACCCCCTCGTATTGATTTGATTTCCTGAATTTTATCTTCAAAATAATCTCTTCTTTCGGGATGCTTATTAGCCAGTATTCTGAAGGCATTGGTCGCCTTGGTATATAGTTTCTGCTCAAGATAAAGATTAGCCAGCGTTTCAGTCATCAGATGTGAGATATCATCTGTTTTTTCCCTTACCACGTACGTATTTTCCTCTTTCAGCTGAGTAATCTTCGGGTTATTTTCAATGAATGAGTCGATAACTTTGCTTTTATTTTTAGCCTTTTCTTTTTCTATTTCTTCCGAACGATCAATTTTCAGCCAACTTTGCCATGTATTGATAAATCCGGGAACATTACTTTTTTCGGGAGCGGGTGATTCAACATTTTCTTTCGGTGATTTCTCCTCTACTTTCTCTTCTTCTTTATTAATTCTTAAGTTGGATATATCAGAGCTAAAGAAAGAAACGTTCATTACCGGAGCTTCGGCATCTTCATCCTTGATTGTCTCTTCTTCCGGTTCCTGATTTTCTTTTGCTACTTCTACTGTTTCCGGTCTTTCGTTACTGATAGCTTCCGGTTCTTTTTTCTGATCATCAGAAAGCAATACGGGCTCTTCCGGCTTGGGAGTATTGATTTCTGCTTCTTTTTTATGGATTAAAGAATCCGGTAAATGGGATTCCACTGCCATTGGTTTCCAGGCTGATCTTACTTCCTGTATTTGAGATGGATTTTCTTCTTTTTTATGGTCTGCTTGCGGAACCTCATCGTTTACTTTTTCTTCATGATTATTACTCACTTCTTCAGTTAGAGGTTTTTCAACCGGTTCTTCTGTTTCTACATGAAAACTCTGAGTCTCGGCAAAACTGATCTGATAATTATCCGTCTCCGTCTCTTTTTCGTCTTTCTTTTCAGGGGCTGAGTCTTTGCTTAGCTTCATCTTTTTTTCCACCTCTTCAATAAGCCTTCTCATTTCTTCTTCGTGCTTATTTACCGTGGTTTGAGGAGTTTCAGCTTTTATCGGTTCCTCATTATTGGCAGGCTGAATTGTAACCTCGGGTAAGAAAGAATCTGTTCCATGAAAACTCAGTTCGGAACTGTCGCTCACTTCTTCTTTTACTTCTTCTGTGGAGATTTTATCTTCATTGATAATTACTTCAGGAGTTATTGCTTCTTCCGGCGTATCAGAAGCTATTTCTTTCTGATTATCAATTAATTTACTACTTTCAACTCTTAAATTTTCCTGCTTTTGAGTAACGATCACTCCGGATTCCACAGTAGATTCCAGATCAATTGTCTCAGGATTCTCTTCGTTTAAAAAGTTTTCTTCTCCTTCAAATAAAATTCTGTTCCTTTCTCCATTTACCATTATCAGTTTATTGGTGGCAGCCAGTGTGGGTAAAGGGGCCGGTTCTTTTTCTTCCTGCTTTTGTTCTTCTTTAGAAGAGATAATTTCTTCTGTCTGTACGGCAGCAGTTTCAATTTCCGGTTCTTCGTGCGTCTCTTCCGTCTTTTTAGGTTTCTGAATTTCAGGGAGTTTACCATTGATAAGCTGATAAAGAATCTTTTTATCGGTGGTATAAGCAGCGGTTACTGAAAGCTCTTTCTGATAATTTTCCTGATCAAATAAATGAACACCGTACAGGTGGAGTGCCCGGATGTTTTGAATATATGGGAATGAATCTATCTCTCCTTTCAAAAGCTGAATGTCTTCTGACTGGATATTTTTCGGGTCCTTTAATAATTCTAAAACTCTGGAATTCATCTTACCAATTTGCTACAATATCGTTAAATATCTTATTAATAATCCTTTCATTTACAATTCTCACCTGGGAATTTTCAATATCACTCTGGGATAAGCTGCTGTTAAAAACCGCTTCATCGGAATAGGTTCTGTCAAAACTCAAATCCGGATGGAGTTTATTTTCGTAATGAACTTTTACCGTAATGGTAAGTTTATTCTGAGACTCCTGTATGGTTCCTCCGGTACTGGTAGTTGTGGTCGTAGAACTGATGGTCGTAGGAGTAATGGAGTAATCCGTAATTTCACCTTCAATCAGAATATCGGGATTCTCTTTGGTTCCTTTTAAGGTAGTCCGTTGTAAGAATCTATTTTGAATATCCGTAGAAAACTGCTGGGAGAGAGAGGGGTTCACCAAAGCTGCATTGTTCGGAAACTCATTGATCTGAACAGTTTTCTCATCTTTCAGGGATGATCCTGTAAAGCTGTAGCATGATTTCAAAATGCTTAAAGAGAGAAATAGAACGGCTAACCACCCTAATCTCCTACTATATTCTTTTTTAATATTCATCTTTTTCTTTTAATCCGATTTCTTTGATCTCATCATATTCAATTTGGCGGATAGCATCCTCCAAAGCAACATAATAAGTAGTATAATAATAAGGCATGGTAAGCAAAACACCAATCCCGCATGCAAGGATTCCAAGCTGGGATAGAAAGCTCACCACAATTGAGAATAAAAATATTAATAATAAGTTGTTTTTCGTCATGATTTTAGACATATTCCAGCCGGTCTTAATATCTTTCACCTTCTTGAGGGAAATAAGCCCGGGTATATAAAATCCTTTCAATGCAAAGTAAAATACAGCAAAGATCAAGGCTAAAATATAAAGAAATGTCAACATTATTATCAATACTGAAGCTGTTCCGGTTACTTCTCCTGCATCTCCAAAGAGCCCTACTACAGGGATAAGAATAATAAACGGAATATATATGGCAAATATTCCTGCCATAATAATCAGCTGCAAAATAAAATAGGGTACAAAATCATCAAAATTAAAAATGTCTCCTGCATTTGCGGTTTCTCCTCTATCTACTCTTCTGCAGAATTTATAAAAATTTCCCATTGCTAAAAATCCGCAAAAGGGAATAATGGACATAATTATACAAAAAAAATAAGCCAATAAAAAGTTTCCGTAATCTTTCTTTATGAGCTCAAATCCTTTATTGAGATAATCATTAAATTTAAATTCTATTGGTTTTACCACTTTTATATCGGTTTATTTGAGTTTTCAGTTTTAGCTTTCCAGGTTATATTGTTTTATTTTTCTGTATAAAGTTCTCTGTGAGATTCCCAATTCTTCAGCTGCTTTATTCCTACGCCCCTTGTGCTTCTCCAGTGCCTTGACAATCAGATCTTTTTCGTTGTTCTGAAGAGAAAGTGATTCTGGCTTATCTTCTTCAATTTCAACATCTTCTATGTCTTCATAGCTGTCCTCCGGATTGGAAATGATCGTAGGATTCTGAACAGCAGGGTGACCTGTATTTTCAAAATACAATAGCGACCCTGTATTGGAAGATTGTGTAGCTGTAGTTTCCGGTGTGTATATTCTGTTAATCAGGCTCTTTTCATGATTGCTTAAATCGGAAGCCCCTCTGTTTTTTATAAGTTCTGATGTTAATGATTTCAGATCATTAATATCACTTCGCATATCAAAGAGGATTTTGTACATGATCTCCCTTTCACTGGCAAAGTCATTCTGCTTCGGTGTATTAGGTGTATTTACCACCATAGGAAGGTTGGATTCCATGGGGATGTATTCCGCAAGTTTTTCTACGGTTACGTTTCTTTCTCTTTCCACCACTGTCATTTGCTCTACCAGGTTTCTGAGCTGACGTACATTTCCCGGAAAACTGTAACTTTCTATATAGTGAACGGCACTGGGTTCCAACTCCAGTTCAGGCATACGGTACTTCTCTGCAAAATCTATAGCAAACTTCCTGAATAGCAAATGGATATCTCCTTTTCTTTCCCGTAAGGGCGGCATATCAATTTGCACCGTATTAAGACGGTAATAAAGGTCTTCACGGAATCTTCCGTCCTGGATCGCTTTCATCATATTGACATTCGTAGCTGCTACAATCCTTACATTGGTTTTCTGAACCTGGGAAGATCCCACTTTCATAAATTCACCGCTTTCCAACACTCTTAAAAGACGAACCTGGGTTTGCAGAGGCAGTTCTCCTACCTCATCCAAAAAAATCGTTCCTCCGTCTGCCACTTCGAAATATCCTTTACGGGTAGCAGTAGCTCCCGTAAAAGCTCCTTTCTCATGTCCGAATAATTCCGAATCAATGGTTCCTTCCGGAATAGCTCCACAGTTAACTACAATATAAGGCTGATGTTTTCTTCTGGATTCCGAATGAATGATCTTGGGAATAAATTCTTTTCCCACTCCACTTTCTCCGATGACCAGAACGGATATATCCGTAGGCGCTACCTGAATGGCTTTTTCCAAAGCGCGGTTTAAAGCAGGATAGTTTCCGATTATTCCAAAGCGGGTTTTTATATTTTGAAGTTCTGACATGTTCAATAAGATTTAATAATATTATTTGAGAGCAATCTTAATTAATGACTGTCTCTCCCAAAAGTGTACCCTGTGTATTATCGAAGACAAAAACATCCACAATGTCACCAATCTTCTGCCCCTCTAATTTATCAAATACACAAACTGCATTTTGGGAATTTCTTCCTTTCCATTGATTTTCATTCTTTTTGGATATCCCTTCTATTAAAATCTGATGTACTTTTCCGGTATAGGATTTCATCCTTTTTCTTGAGAGTTCTCCCTGTAAGGCAATCACTTCTGCCAAACGTCTTTGTTTAACATCTGCAGGAATATTATCTTCCATTTTTTTGTGGGCAGGCGTTCCGGGTCTTTCCGAGTAGGCGAACATATATCCATAATCATACTCCACCTCTTTCATTAAGCTTAAGGTATCCTGGTGATCTTCCTCGGTTTCATTACAGAAACCTACGATCATGTCCTGTGAAAAAGCAATATCGGGAACAATTTCCTTTGCTTTATGAATTAAGTCGAGATATTCTTCTCTTGTATGCTGTCTGTTCATAGCGGCCAGCATATTATTGCTTCCACTCTGAACGGGAAGATGCACATATTTACAGATGTTATCATGCCGGGCCATCACTTTGAAGACTTCCAGGCTCATATCCTGAGGGTTAGATGTAGAGAATCTTATTCTCATTTGGGGAACGGCATTCGCTACCAAATGGAGCAATTGTGCAAAATTTACAGCGGTAGCCTTCTGCATTTCCGATGCTTTATCAAAATCTTTTTTAGGACCTCCTCCATACCATAAATAAGAGTCTACATTCTGCCCCAGCAAAGTAATTTCTTTATACCCGTTATTCCAAAGCTCCTGGCATTCCTGTATAATGGAATGGGGATCCCGGCTTCTTTCCCTCCCTCTTGTAAAGGGTACTACACAGAAGGTACACATATTATCACAACCTCTGGTAATGGTAACAAAAGCTGTAACTCCGTTTCCGCCCAAACGTACAGGATTAATATCTGCATAGGTCTCCTCTTTGGAAAGAATTACGTTAATGGCATCTCTTCCGTCTTCGGTTTCTTTCAGAAGGTTAGGTAAATCCCTGTAAGCATCCGGTCCTACCACTAAATCTACTAAATGTTCTTCTTCCAGGAATTTGGTTTTCAGCCTTTCAGCCATGCATCCTAATACCCCCACTGTGATATTGGGTTTTTCCTTTTTAAGATTTTTAAACTGGGAAAGGCGCATTCTTACAGTCTGCTCAGCTTTCTCACGGATGGAGCAGGTATTTAAAAGGATAAGATCGGCCTCTTCTGCTTTCATAGTTGTATTGTAACCCTGTTCATTAAGAATAGAGGCAACAATCTCGGAGTCAGAGAAATTCATCTGACATCCGTAGCTTTCCAAAAACAGTTTTTTGGAATTTTCCGTTCTCTCAGCAATAGCAAAAGCTTCTCCTTGTTTGGTTTCGTCTATATATTTTTCTTGCACTTTCGTAATGATATTAGTCGTTATGAACAGATTAAACTGATCCTGAAAAAATGATCAGTGTGCAAAGATACAAAATATTGTGACAGAATGGCAGAAATTATCTTTCGTAAAATTTCACAGAAAAACTTACGGGAAAGGCTATTCGTTCTTTGATCGGAATATTGGAATATAAAGCGGGTTTCCAGACTTTTTTGAGTCTTGCCAACGCTCTCATAAAATCTTTATTAAAATCCCGGTCATAAATCGTGGGATATATTCTGGGATTCACAATCTTTCCGGATTCATTAATATAAAATTCGAGATTTACATTTCCATTGATATGGTAATCAGAGAAAAGAGCCATAAAATTATCGTGAAATTCTCTTTCAAATACTTTGGGCCCACCGGGATATTCTGCATGAATAATAAAGTTATCAGCATTATAGCCTATCCGGTAATTTTTCATTAAATGATTAGGATAAATAATAAACTCTGTAATAGCTCCTATTTTTCCACCTTTTACTTCTGCAGGCTTCCAGTGTTTAAGATTTTTAAGCAGTTCTTTGGACAGACCGTAGGCGCATTTATTTTTTGCAATATTTGCTGTATCACTGTCTTTTATAAATTGAACAGCGGCTTCTTTGGTTATTACAATTCTGGGCTGGTATATTTCTTTTGCGTCACATTCCGGAAATTTGTTTCCCATCAGAAAGTCATGGGCTTCTTTATAGAAGTTCACCATTCCACCCTCATAAAAATCCTGATCATGGGGAAACTCATCTAAAACCTGTGCTTTAAAGAAGGTCAGTATACAAATAAAAAATAAGATGAGAGGTTTGTTATAATTCATCATGTGTATTTTACAGTGTTTTTTGCTTGAAAGTCATTCGCTGCAAATGTAGGTGATAAAAAAAGAAACCCCACTTAAAAGTGAAGTTTCTTATATTAATTTTTATTATTACAATACCTCGATCTGATTTCTCAACAGATCTTCAAACTCATCTCTCTTACGGATCAGATGAGCTTTTCCATCCATAAATAAAATTTCCGCAGGCTTTAATCTTGAATTAAAGTTGGAACTCATTTCAAACCCGTAGGCTCCCGCATTATGGAAAGCAAGGATATCACCTTCTCTTACTTCATGAAGTTTTCTGTCCCATGCGAAAGTATCCGTTTCACAGATGTTTCCTACGACTGTATAAATTCTTTCTGCTCCTTTAGGATTGGAAAGGTTTTCGATAACATGGTAAGAATCATAAAACATAGGACGGATCAGGTGGTTAAATCCTGAATTCACTCCCACAAACACCGTAGCAGTAGTTTGCTTGATAACGTTGGCTTTTACTAAAAGGTATCCGCTTTTTCCTACTAAAAATTTACCCGGTTCGAACCAAAGCTCGAATTTTCTGCCGGTAGATTTAGAATAATCGGATATTACTTTTTCCACTTTTTTTCCTAACGTAGCAACATCCGTTTCCTCTTCGCTATCCTGGTAAGGAATTTTAAAACCGCTTCCCATGTCCAGATATTTAAGGTTAGGAAAATGTTCTGCAAGGTCCAGCATAATATCCAATGCCTGGAGGAATACTTCCGGATCTTTGATTTCGCTACCCGTATGCATATGCAGTCCTTCCACATTCAGGTTGGTGCTTTTCATAATTCTTTCGATATGACGAAGCTGGTGAATGGAAATACCGAATTTACTATCAATATGTCCTGTTGAAATTTTATAGTTTCCGCCTGCAAAAATATGCGGATTGATTCTTACAAAAATAGGATAAGAGTCTCCATACTTATTTCCAAACTGTTCGAGAATAGAAATATTATCAATATTAATATGTACTTCAAACTTCATAGCCTGCTCTATTTCTTCCAGGTCTACACAGTTGGGAGTAAATAAGATCTTATCTTTAGGAAATCCGGCCTTCAGCCCAAGTTTTACTTCATGAATAGATACACAATCCAGAGAAGCCCCCAGGTTCTTTATATACTTTAAGATATTAATATTCGTTAAAGCCTTTGCAGCATAAAAGAACTTTGTGTGTTTTAAAAAAGAAGATGTAAGTTTTTCATATTGTGTTTTAATAGATTCAGCATCATAAACATACACCGGCGTGCCATATTCATTGGCAATTTTTAGCAAATCTTTTGAATTCATAATTAATTAAGTAAAACTTCTTTTTTTATTAAGAGTACAAATGTAAGGAATCAAAACTTTATTTTGGTAATGGTAGTGTCTCAAAATCACCACGAAGCAGAGCTAATTGCAATTCATTATTTAAATCCACGGACTGTAGGGGCAAATCAATTTTAAGTTTTGAAATTTTACTCATAGTCTGAATCTGGGTAAAAAGCTCATAAAAACCATAAGCTCCCACTTTCCCGTTTTCTATAAGAATGAATAGTTTTTCACCCAGCTTCCTGCCTGTTCCCAGCAAGAGCTCATTTTTTTTGGTAAGCTCTATTTTTTTTCTGAAAACCTCAGCATCTTTGAATTCATCCTGCTTAGTAATAAACTGTACTGCTTTTACTCCCTGTGTAAAAGACCTGAACTTAAGAATTGGCTTTTCCTGTTTATTAAGCTTATTTTTTTCAACAAGATATTTGTTATTCCTAAAATACAGTCCGAATGGCAGCACTTCCCTCTTTTTTATATTGCGGGAATTCATAACGAGCTTGGCAATGATATCCGTACCGGTAAGTTCATAATTGATCTGCTCAACCTCCCTCTGTATTTCCTCCCATTTTTTAGATTTGGAATTAAATACTTTTTTGGAGAATTTATTAACATCCTGAACATGATCTGAAAAAATTATTTTCCCCGCTTCATTCTGAAAATAAACAAATCCTTTTTCATTAGGAAGATCCTGGGTTAATTCTTTGATCTTATTGATATACGTTTTAGCATTGCTCTCTTCATGCTGTTTCTGAATGATTTCATTTTTCGTATCTTTGGATATCAGCAATCTGAATAGTTCTAAAGTTGCCCTCGCATCTCCCTCCGCTCTGTGATGGTTAGTAAGAGGAATACCCAGAGATTTCACTAATTTCCCTAAAGAATAGCTTACCTCATCCGGCACCAGTTTTTTAGCTAAAGGAATCGTATCTAATGTATTGATTTTGAAATCATAACCAAGCCTTTTAAAAGACTGGCGAAGCATCCGGTAATCAAAGTCTATATTATGGCCTACTAATGTGGTATTGGCTGTAATTTCAATTACTCTTTTGGCAATTTCATGAAATTTCGGAGCTGTCTTAACCATTTTAGGGGTTATATTCGTCAGCTTCTGCACAAAGGGAGTAATATCACTTTCCGGGTTCACTAAAGAAATAAACTGATCAATAATCTTCTGACCATCATATCGGTAGATGGCTATATCAATAATGCTTTCTTTTCTAAATCCTGCACCATTACTTTCTATATCTATTATCGAATACATTTAAATCTTTGTGTATGCTAAAATACTAAATTTTATGTTAAAAATATCTTCTGAAACCTCAGAATAATCCATGTTTTAAGAAATCCTGCTTATCTTTTTCTACCTCCCAATCCGAACATTCCCAAAATAGCTTTGGCCCCTTCCCTCATTAATGTATTGGTAAATGTTTTTCCTGCTTTGCTTTGTAAGACCTGTTCAAACATACCGGGTTCTTCTTTTACCGTTCTCGTTTTCTGGGTAGGAGCAGCGGTCTGCACGGCCTGTTCCATTCTGCTCACCAGGATTTCATAGGCAGATTCCCTGTCAATTTCCTGCTCATATTTGGCAACCAGAGCGGATTTTCCCGTCAGTTCATTTACTTCGGTCTCGTTTAAAACATCCATTCGGGATTCAGGAGATATAAGGTAAGTATGAACCAAAGGTGTTGGAATTCCTTTTTCATCTAATGCCGTTACAAAGGCTTCCCCTATTCCCAAACTTTGAATAAGTGTTGAAGCATTATAAAATTCCGTGGTAGGATAATTTTCCACCGCTTTGGAAATTTCTTTTTTATCTTTTGCCGTAAAACCTCTTAAAGCATGCTGAACCTTAAGCCCCAGCTGTGAAAGAACACTTTCAGGGACATCTCCCGGAATCTGGGTGATAAAATAAATTCCCACTCCTTTGGAACGGATCAGCTTGACCATCGTTTCAATCTGAGAAACTAAAGCTTTGGAAGATTCATCAAAAATCAAATGCGCTTCATCTATAAATAAAACAAGTTTCGGTTTCCCACTATCCCCTTCTTCAGGGAACGTCATGTAAATTTCTGCAAAAAGAGAAAGCATGAATGTTGAAAACAGCTGAGGCTTATTTTGAATATCCGCTACTCTCAGAATATTAACAACTCCTTTTCCGTCTCTGGCTTGAAGTAAATCCTGGACATCAAAGCTCAGTTCTCCAAAAAAGCTGGTCGCTCCCTGCTGTTCCAGTGCCACAATGGATCTTAAAATAGCTCCGAGGGATGAAGAAGCAATGGATCCGTAGTCGGCTGCCAGTTCAGCTTTTCCCTGTGGATTATCGGTTACATACTGTAATACTTTTTTAAGATCTTTAAGATCTATCAACGGTAATCCTTTATCATCACAATATTTAAAGACGATGGACATGATGCTTTGCTGGGTATCATTGAGTCCGAGAATTTTACTTAGCAAAACCGGACCGAATTCCGTAACCGTTGCTCTCAGCTTTACTCCTTTTTCTCCAGAAATGGTCATTAATTCTACCGGAAAAGCCTGTGGCTGGTAAGGAAGCTGTGTTTTCGCATATCTTTCCGATATCATGGTGCTCATTTCTCCCGGCTCTGCGATTCCAGAAAAGTCTCCTTTAATATCCAATACCAAAGAAGGAACTCCGGCATGGGAAAGCTGTTCGGCAAACACCTGTAAAGTTTTGGTTTTTCCTGTTCCTGTAGCTCCGGCAATAAGACCGTGCCTGTTAATGGTTTTTAGAGGGATCGTAACATTCACTTCGGGAACAACTTCTCCATCCAGCATCCCTTTACCTAATATAATATGCTCTCCCTTAGGAGTGTATCTTGCATTCAGTTCTTCAATAAATTGTGTTTTATTTTCCATTCGATTTTTTTAACTCATAAATATAAAATTTTTTGAAAAATATATATGCCTTTATCTGATAAGTTTCTTTCTTCTTTACATTTATTATTCAGATACTCATAATCTTTTATTTTGACATGATAAAAAACAGGCATCATCTCACCAGGTTTACAAATCGTATTTTTTAAAATTGACAATCAAATAGTTACACCATATTTCAATCCTGATATGAATTTAATAATTGATAACGGCTATGAGCTCCAATTTAAAAATCCGCAGTCTTTTTAGCCAATACTTTGTATCTTTATCTGAATTTTTAAAATAGATCCCAATGAAAATCGAACAGATATATACAGGTTGTCTGGCTCACGGAGCCTACTATATTGTATCAGAAAATGAAGCCGCTATAATTGATCCTTTAAGAGAGGTAAAGCCCTATCTGGATCGTTTGGAGAAGGATAATGTTACTTTAAAATATATTTTTGAAACTCATTTTCATGCGGATTTTGTTTCGGGTCATCTGGATTTAAGCAAAAAAACCGGAGCCAAAATTGTTTACGGTCCTACTGCTGTTCCTAATTTTGAAGCCACTATTGCTGAGGATAACCAGATCTTTGAGATCGGAAAAGTCAAAATAAAAGTTTTGCATACTCCAGGTCACACCATGGAAAGCAGCACTTTTCTTTTAATTGATGAAAACGGTAAAGAAACGGCTATGTTCACAGGAGACACTCTCTTTTTAGGAGATGTAGGCCGTCCTGATCTGGCGCAAAAAGCAACCAACCTGAGCAAGGAAGATCTTGCTGGTATTTTATATGAAAGCCTGCAGACTAAAATAATTCCTTTAGACGATAATATCACCATATATCCCGGACATGGTGCCGGATCTGCCTGTGGAAAAAACATGCAGAAAGAAACAGTAGATATTTTAGGTAATCAGAAAAAGACCAATTATGCGCTTAACCAGCCTGACAAAGATTCTTTTATAAGAGAAGTCCTGGACGGATTAACTGCTCCTCCAAAATATTTCGGAATGAATGCCGCCATGAATAAAGGAGGATATGAAAGTTTTGACTCCGTAATGAACAAAGGACTTCACCCTGTTTCAGTAGAGGAATTTGAAAAAATAGCAGGAGATTCGGAGGCTTTAATTCTGGATACGCGAAATGCCGCGGAATTTCATAAAGGATATATCCCTAATTCCATCAATATCGGTTTGAAAGGTGATTTTGCTCCTTGGGTAGGTGCGATGATTGTTGATGTAAAGCATCCTATATTGCTTGTTTCGGATGAAGGAACCGAAGAAGAGGTGATTACCCGATTGAGCAGGGTAGGTTTTGATAATGTGATAGGATATCTGAAAGGTGGTTTTGATGCCTGGAAAAAACTCAATAAGGAAACCGATGAGATTAAAAGAATTTCTCCGGCTGAATTTGCAGAGCAGTTTAGCGAGGAAGCAAAGATAATCGATGTTCGTAAGTTAACGGAATATTCAGCTGAGCATATTGATAATGCCTATAATAAACCATTGGATTTTATAAGCGACTGGATCAGTACCATTGATAATTCGGAACATTTTTTCCTTCATTGCGCAGGAGGTTACAGAAGTATGATTGCAGCAAGCATCCTTAATTCCCACGGGATAAGAAATTTCACCGAAGTGGAAGGCGGCTTCAACGGAATCAAAAAAACGGAGAAACTTCCTATTTCAGATTTTGTATGCCAGTCCAAGACCGTATAAGATGAGAAAAAACATTTGGGGAGTTATGATTATCACTTCTTTTATATTCGGCTCCTGTAGATCTGCAACTGCAGAAAACACAACAAGGACAGATATAAAAGAAATCGTTAATAATTCCGAAACGATATTGGTGGATGTAAGAATTCCGGAACAATATAAGGAAGGAACGGCTGATAATGCCGTTAATATACCTTTAGCGGAAATTGAAAACAATATTGATTTCTTAAAAAAACAAAAAAATGTGGTGGTATTCTGCAACAGAGGAATCCAGGCGGATAAAGCCATTGAAATATTAAAAAAGAACGGAGTAGAGCATGTATATGATGGAACTACATGGAAAAATGTAAAAGCCATTCAGCATACAAAGTCTTCTGATAACCCATAAAATAAGAGCTATGTCACAAAAATTTCAGGAACTCATTAACTCTGAAAGACCGGTGTTAATTGATTTTTTTGCCACCTGGTGCCAGCCCTGCAAAGTGCAGTCATCCGTATTGACCTCTGTAAAGGAAAATGTAGGAACTGCGGCAAGAATTATTAAGGTCGATGTGGATCAATATCCTGCCATCGCTTCCCAATATGGAGTCCGGGGCGTACCTACTCTCGCTATTTTCAAAAATGGCGAACTCCTATGGAAGGAAAGCGGTGTTCATGATGTTAACACATTAACCCAACTTTTAAAACAATATGAGTAAAATAAAAGGACCTGTATTATTTACAGGTCTTTCTTATTCATTTTATCATCTGCCTGGGAAAAGCTTAGTATCAAAGTATGATCTGCAGCCGGATTAGCTGACCACTGGGTGTCCCCCACAAAAAGTATTAAAGGAGACCATCTTTCGAAAGTCTCCCTAAGCTTTCTCCTTATTTTATTTTTAATTAATAGTATGCAATTAATAAATTTAATGATGTTGAAGACTACTCTACTGCCCAATTTATTACTTGGCAACACTATTAAAATAGAAATAAATGTACAGAGAAAAAGGAACAAATTTATCGGTAATAAATTTTGATGTTTTTATTTTTTATTCTACACGTACAAGGTTAAATCTTGCGTAGTCCATATTTCCTTTATTGATAAGCCCCGCCGTGTAATATGCAAAGCTTACAACGATATCATTTTGACCGGTAATTCCCGTCATTACAGTTTCAGTTCCGTCTGCTGTAACGAGGGATAGGTTTCCGGTTCCTTCAACCTCTCCCTGATTAAAAAATATTTTTCCTGTTTCCAGGTTTTCCGTACTTCCCGGCAGCGAATAGGTGAAAGTAACACCTGTTTGTGTATCTGTGAATTTTATCACTCCCCACCATAAATCTATTCCGTTTCCTGTTCTGAAATATCTGAATAAATAGTCTATATAACTGGAATCATTAGCTATTAAAGCACCTCCGGGTATGGTAAAATTATATTTTGAAAAGTAGATCGGGTTATTTACCGTTCCTCCACTCTCCACTCCCAATTCATTCAGGGTACTGTAGAATAAAAGTGTTTCGGAAACAAGCCTTCCGTCTTCAGCAGGTGGAGTATCCAGCATTTTAGCCCATTGTTTTCCATCCCAATAATATAATCCTTTAGTAAGGCCGGCACTTTCCTTTAAGTTATAAACCAACATACCAGAGTGAATTTTGTTCTGCCCTAAGCTATCCGCAACAGCTACTAAAGGGCTAAGAGCCTTCACAGTATCTAATTCTACCCTAGGAACTATTAATCCTTTATTGGCAGGTGTTATTTCAGTAGAATTTACATTTTGGTTACCCACCTGAAGTAAGGCCCCTTTTAGAGCTTGAATTTCACTTCCATCATTGGTATTGCTAATTACCACCTGTGCTTTCATAAAAGAAAAACACATTAAACATACGAATAAGATTTTTTTCATAATTTCTATTTAATTTTTATTGGCACAAAATTACTGCTTGCCCCACCTTCCTCTCTTGCCATTAAATGTGATCGGAAGTTTTATATTGTCATTAAATTGAAATTTTGCTCACCCTAATCCATATATATTCAATAATTAACCCCAAAGGTTAGAGATAAGTATCTAAAAAAGCAAAGCATCCGGAAAATATCACCAAAGTGAGAAATGAGGAATTTTGAAATGCTGTGTAAGTTTATATGATGAGCATGCGGAAAACTCATAAATTATTATCGCAAGGAGGGATGATCATAGTTAGATTTTAAAAAGCCGGATTAACCTCCACTCAGGGAGATAAGGAGCAAAAAAATACTCTTATATAATATGAATAAGAGTATTGGTTTATTTCATAATATTATAATTCATTTATAGATGAACAGAAAAATGGTCCCTGTCATTTAAAAACTGAAAATGATTCCTGAATGAGTTTAGCTCATCCATATTCAGTTCACCTGAAATCAGGCTTCCGTTTTTCTCCGAAAGCTCTTTACCGTCTGCAAAAAAGAAATGAGAGCTTTCCGGATAAGCTAAATTATTCCCATCTGTCCCGATTCTGTTTACCCCAAATACATAGGACAAATTTTCAATAGCTCTAGCCTTTAAAAGATGTTCCCAGGTTCCTACTCTTTTTTCAGGCCAGTTAGCCACATACAGAATAGCATCATAATCATCATTGTTCCTGGCAAAAACCGGAAACCTCAAATCATAACAGACTTGCAGCAAAAACCGGACTCCCTTATATTTCACTATAACCCTCTCTTTTCCTGGAGTATACACTTTATCTTCACCGGAAAAGGAGAAAAGATGTCTTTTATCATAGTAAACATATTCACCATCAGGCTGAACGAAATACATCCGGTTGAAAAAATCTCCGGAATATTCAACAGGAGCACTTCCGGCAAAGGCAGCATTTTTTTCTCGGGCTATTTTTTTCAGAAACTCCAAAGACTCTTCATTTCGGTCCGAAACCTCCGCGGCATCCATACAAAAACCTGTGGCAAACATTTCAGGAAGGAGAAAAAGGTCTGCTTCCGTATCTTTAAGTTGATCTTCTATTAATTGAAAGTTTTTATGTTTGTCTTTCCAGACAATATCTAAGTTTAATCCCGTAATTATCATAATTTTTCTTCAAATATGATATAAAAATACGATTTTTTAATTGGTTTCGGTGTTATTTTTGCTGCTTACGATTCTAAATATAATGTCAAAATTGAAATTTATGAAGAAATTAATTTCTGCATTTATGGTAGTTTTACTTGGGAGTACCGTGAATGCACAAGCCTGGACCGGCAAAGGAGATCAGAAAGTACAGCTGGGGCTGAATGCCTGGGGATATGGTACAGGAGTAACGGGCACTTACGATTACGGACTGAACAGGCTTCTTTCCGTAGGAGCGGGACTGAATGCTTACTTTAGCGGATATAAAGATGATGACAAAGATAATCGTGTTTTTATTTTCGGAAGGCTTAATTTTCATTTAAAAGAGGCGTTGGACCTGCCGGAGAAATGGGATATTTATCCTGGTGTTGACGTGGGAGTCCTGGGTAAAGATTTTGGTATTGGTGCTCATATTGGAGCCCGTTATTATTTCACCAATAAGATAGGGGTATTTGCAGAAGTGGGAAACAATGGCAGCATTGGTGTATCTTTCAATTTATAAAATTAAAGACGATATATGACAAAGCTTCTCTTTTGGAGAGGCTTTTTTATTTGGCATAGTTTTGATAATTCTTACCTTTGCAAATTAATATCTAAAATACATTAATGGAATTAGCAATCAAGATCTTTCAATTTATATTAAGTATTTCTATCTTGGTGGTTCTCCACGAGCTCGGACACTTTCTACCCGCAAAATGGTTTAAAACTAAAGTAGAAAAATTCTACCTGTTTTTCGATCCATGGTTTTCTATAGTGAAGAAAAAAATCGGTGAAACCGAATACGGAATCGGATGGCTTCCTTTCGGGGGTTACGTGAAAATTGCAGGAATGGTCGATGAAAGCATGGATACCGAACAGCTTAAACAGCCTGCTCAGCCATGGGAATTCAGAGCCAAACCGGCTTGGCAGCGACTTATTATTATGCTGGGTGGAGTTACTGTAAACTTTTTTCTCGCATGGCTTATTTATAGCTGCCTTTCATTCTTTAATGGTGAAATGTATACCGATCTTACCAAATTCAACAATGGAATCGGAGTAACGGAAGCCGGTAAGAAAATGGGGTTCCAAAATGGAGATAAAATCATCAGCATAGACGGGAAACCTGCTGAAAGATTAGAAAATTCCGCCATTAATATTCTTTTCAGTAACAGTGTTACCGTACTAAGAGACGGAAAGGAAATTTCTTTCCCGGTTGCTGAAGCCGGCGTTGCAGATGTCATCAGACAGAGAGAAGCCAAATTATATATCACCCCAAGAATTCCTATGGTCATAGATTCTTTAGCTACTCCTACATCCAAAAGCTCCGGGCTTGCTGTAGGCGATAAAGTTATAGGAATTAACGGACAGAAAACTCCGTTTTTTGATGAAGTGAGTACCGTATTGGATCAAAATAAAGGAAAAACAGTATCTCTGGAAATCATCAGAAATAATGCGGCGCAAACACTTTCTGTTCCGGTAGACCAAAATGGTAAACTGGGCGTGGTAATTAATACTAAAGACTTAGGTAATTTAATTACCGATAAAAAATACTCTTTCGGGGAATCTATTCCAAGAGGGTTCCAGAGAACAATAGAAGCACTTACCATGCAGGTAAAACAATTCAAAATCATGTTTAATTCTAAAATCCAGGGCTATAAAAATGTGGGTGGACCTATCGCTATTGTGAAGTCGATGCCGGTAGATAAAGCAGCAGACGGAAGCTTTGCTATTAACTGGCCTGCATTCTGGAGTTTTACAGCGATGTTTTCGGTTTGGTTAGCATTTCTTAATCTAATTCCGATTCCGGGATTGGATGGTGGACACGTTCTATTTACATTATACGAGATCATTGTAGGAAAGCCTGTTCCTCAAAAGGTTTTGGAAAATGCTCAAATGATTGGAGTTATCTTCCTGTTAGGCTTAATGTTACTGATTTTCGGAAGTGATATCTTTAAAATTTTTACAGGAAAATTGTAATTTTTCATATAAAAAATTTGTGCGTAATAAATATTCGTCCTATATTTGCACCACTTAAAAACAAAGGACATTCCTCCTTAGCTCAGTTGGTTAGAGCATCTGACTGTTAATCAGAGGGTCGCTGGTTCGAGCCCAGCAGGAGGAGCAAAAAAGACTTACAGAAATGTAGGTCTTTTTTTATGGTTAACATCCATTTATTTCTTTGGACCCACTCTAAAACCACGTCTTTATCATTTCAAAAATCAACTCTATACAATTACTTCAATGAATATAAATAATTTCCAGTAGCCATGAAGCATTCTTAAAATTATTACTTACAAAAACTTGCTTGATATTAATATTCATTTTATATTTGCACCACTGAAAAAGAAAGAAAAATTCCTCCTTAGCTCAGTTGGTTAGAGCATCTGACTGTTAATCAGAGGGTCGCTGGTTCGAGCCCAGCAGGAGGAGCAAAAATAAAATGGTTATAAGTTTACTTATAACCATTTTTAATTTAATAAAAGTCTAAGAACACTCAAACTTCATTTGAGAACTTAAATATCTCCGTTGGGTATTTATATACTCAAAGCGTGCAAACTCATTCGCCTTTGAAATAGGAATAGAATATTTTTTTAAGGTTTCAATCCATTCCTTATGGTTCACACATACTTTTTTATTATTGGTCCGGACGGGGCTCACCGAATACATCCAGAAAAATGATTCATGGACATTATTATAAATACTATACATCGTATTAGAATCTACATGATTGGCTATATAATAATTCCTTTTGTTCCCTATCTTATTGGTGCCTGATGCTGCTTCCTCCTCAATCCTTCTAATCAGGAGGGAAAGCTCTTCGCTAAGCAGCATGAGTTCTTCCTTATCCAGTAGCCCCAGTCTGAAAAAATACATAATACTGTCCACAGTACTGTTAATGGTATTTTTATCAAAAATGTAAGTTATATTTTCTGCGTGCATCATCGTTTCAACAATACTGAGCCTGTGGGACTCCAAATCGGCAGGAATACTTATTTCCGAAAGTTTTGTACAGGAAGGAAATTCGCTTTTCTGCCTTGCCCATTGAAAATAAAAAAACTTGAACAGATTTTTATAAAGAAGGAGAAATATATGAAGTAAATGATTTCCGGTAATTTCACTGGAAAAACTTTCAACATTTGCAGGATGGGATCTTTTAAAAAAATCATCATAAATCCGAATAACAGAATAAAGAAATTCGCTGGTGTTCTGCTGTAAATTACCGTCCAGATTAAAAACAGCAAGATCTTTTTTCAATTCAAATGCTTCATCAATAGAAAAGTTTAAATTGTGTGACAAAAGGATAACCTCTTCAGCGGAAAAGGAAACTTCACCTCTCAACCTCCGGTAAGCCGATTCCAGACTTATATAAAGGATTTCAGAAAGATAGCTAGCCGGAGTAACATTCTCTGGGATATTTTTCAGTATATGCTTCAGTACCTGTATCCTAATTTGAGACTCATTTTTTTTTTTCATATGCAATATGGAATGTTAATTAACTTAAAGATTAATAAGAGTAATATCACAACATTAGTGAGATAAGGTTAAATAACATTTAGAGGTGGAATACGGAAGTAAACAAGCTTAAAATGAATATCAAACCTTTATTTACCGGAAAAAGAAGAAGAATCACGATAATTTTGAATTACAGGCATACCCTGTCAATCGATAATTATTTGGCTTAGGGAAACTAAATAAATAAGACCAATTTAAATTTCTTAATTTTAATACAAACTCCATATGACAAAATTGTGTTTTTTTTCATTTATAGCAGATATAAGATATATAATATCGGAAAATACCTTGATTAAATAACAATACCTGAAAAGTAAACTTCACTTAATGCTTTATTTACAATTGACAAATTTAATGTAAAACCATTTTAAACTCTCTCATTAAAAATGGAATTATTTATTATTTTATTCCAATATTTGCAATTTCATCAAAAACATCTCACATATTGTAGAATATTTATTACATACTTTATCTAAAATCCACATCAAAGCAAGCTCATAAGAGATTCTCCTCACAAATGAAAACGAGATAAATCCCTAAAAAGGGATTATCATCATCATGATTCAATAATCATTTGTTTGCTTTTTTTAATCTCGAAAAAGAAAAACAGGTCATCTATCCGACAGGAAAATAGCAATTACTCTTTCCCTTTAACCTCTTCCAGTGAATTCAAATATTGGGAAGGAGTAATTCCCTCGATTTTTTTAAAAGCCCTGTTAAAAGTTGACTGATTGGAAAAGCCGGCAGCTGTATATACATACATCATGGTAATTTTATTGAAATCCTGTTTTTTGATTATTTTTTTTACACGCTCTATCCTGCAGCTGTTCAGATAATGATTGAAATTATCATACCCGCTTACTTTTATAGCCTTGGAAATATAGCCGGTATTAATTTTCAGCAGTGCAGCCAGCTGGGCAATATTAAAATCAGGATTTTCATAATAACATCCATCTTCCACCACTCTTTTTATATCCAAAAAAATATTTTCATATTTTTTGCTTTCCTCATAATCCATACAACTTTCCTTTTTGTACAGGTTACATTTTTCGGATTCTATCATGTATTCTGTACAGTAAGTATTCTGTACATTAATAATCTTATCCCTGTAATAAAGTAAAAGACAGAAAACAGAAATATTGGAAATAAAAATAAAGGAATCCGATAAAATCATTTGCCGGCAGGTATCAAATTCCAAATGGTAAATCGTAAACTGATCCGATAAAAAATTGATCAGGAGCATTCCTGTCAGAATAACTCCGGTATAGATATAGACATATTTTTTTTCAAGAAAGATATAAGCACCCAAAATAACAGGGAAAAGCCATATCCCACTGGCCATAGAATATTTCCAAAGGCTCGAAATGATAATGAAACGAAAAATGATTCCTATTATGAAATAGAAATGCACGAAGGCTTTAATGTTATAATTCTTCTTTATTAAAAGCCATGTATAAGCAATAATACAGAAATAAAGAAATGAATAATAAGAAAACCTGGGATTTTCAGCCAGAAAATAAAAAATAAAGGCGTGAGTCCCTAATATAAAAAGCTTTAAATAAATGTAATTTTTAATAAGCTGACGCTTAAGTAAATCAATTTCTTTAATTTCCAAAAACCTCTCCATAATTCTAACTAAAGTTAAAAGATTACACCAGCGAAACCCAATAACAAGAAATACAAATAAAAAAATAACGGTTTCACTAAAAAATTCAATAAAGGGCGCAAAATTATATATTTTTTTTAACTTTAAATATTCAATATTTTAACCTCTGATTCCTATTTTGATTTATAATTTTCGTGAAAACTTAATAATCAAATGAAACCCATAAAACATATAGGCGAAATATTGATCAATCAACAAATATTCCCGGTTATATTTTTTAAATAAATTGTAAAGAAGCAAAGAGTATTTTAAAAACATTTTGTTTAACACATAATAGAATCCGGACAAAATCGTTATTAGGTTTATAAGTATAAAAGTGTCTTATTGTAATAATGCTATTTTTTGATACATTTGTATGTTATTTTTTTTAATAGAAAAAACAGTTTTTTTGTATAAACAGCACGCTTTTTGTTTATGCTAAACGTTCGAAGAAACAAATGATGTCAAACCAGTATTTTAAATATTATTTCGCCTATTTTACTCTTTTTATTTCAGGCTTTTTTTATGCTCAGAATTCAGCGAGCGGTAAAATTCTAGACAGTAAAACCCACAAAGAAGTTTCCGGTGTGGAAATTTTCATCAATGACAGCAACCAGGCCTACTTAACAACTACTAACGGCAGTTTTACAGTATCCTCCGATACCATTATTTATAAATTAAAATTTCTAAGAAAAAATTACAGCCTGGAAAGCATTGATATCAGCCCGGATAACACAGACAATCTTATCATTAAACTCTCCCCGGAAAAGGTAGGTGACATCCAGGAAGTTGTAATACATAACGAAAAGCCCAAATACAAAAACAAAAAGGAAAATCCTGCTTACGCTATTATGCAGCAGGTATGGAAGAGAAAAAGAAATAACGGACTGGATAAGTTTAACACCTACACTTTCAAGGAATATGAAAAAATTCAGTTTGATGCCAATAACCTGGATAGTGCATTCATGAGTAAAAAAGTTTTTAATAAGCTTGATTTTATTTTTGACTATGCAGACTCTACCGCCAATGGTAAAATGGCACTTCCCATCTTCTTAAATGAAGCCATTTATGAAAATTATGGTGAAAATAAGCCCCGGAAGAAAACCAAAAGACTTCTTGTCGCACAAAAGACCTCCGGATTTCAGGATAATCAAATTGTAACTCTCACCGCGAAAAACCTCTATCGAGATATCAATATCTACGACAACACCCTCAATTATTTTGACATAGGGTTTCCAAGTCCGGTTGGAACAGATGGGTTCAGTACCTATGACTATAATCTTATAGATACGATCAGCATACGAGGGCAGGATGCCTATAAAATAAGATATATGCCTAAAAGAACCGAGGTTCTTGCATTTCAGGGATATCTTTACATTGACACGGATAATTATGCCGTATTAGGAGCCACTCTTAAATCCACCAAAAAGATAAATGTCAATTTTATTAACGGGATCTCCACTGAACTGGAATACGACAACCCCGACGATGAAACATTTCTTCCCAAGAAGTTTGTTACAGAAATAGAAATGGCCCCCTTTTCCAAGAGTAAAAAAGCCAAAAGCATCATTATTGCTAAAAGATCCGTAGACTATTCTGCATACGAATTTAACAAACCTGTTGAAGCTTCAGTGTTTACCCGGAAGGAAGAAGAATATGACGATAGCTTTGTAGATAAAGATGATGCATATTGGGTAAAAGCAAGACCTGACTCCCTTTCCAAAACGGAGCAAGGAGTATATGATATGCTGGACAAGCTTCAGCAAACCCCAAAATTCAACAGAATAGTAAAGCTTTATGAAACGCTAGGCTCGGGTTACTATAATATTACGAAAGGAATTGACCTTGGAAGTATATACTCCATATATGGCACCAATGATGTGGAAGGAAACAGAATCCGATTAGGAGCAAGAACTTATTTCACACGTAATGATCCATGGAGAATTCAGTTTTATACAGCCTACGGGTTTAAGGATCAGCAATTCAAATATGGGGTGGAAGGACGCTATATGTTTAACAGGGTAAACAGGTTCATGATAGGTGCCGGAAACAGAAGAGACGTTATGCAGCTGGGAGTACAGCTTACTACCGACGATGGTATCATGTCCCGTTCCTTTGCTTCTTCTACTGTTTTTGCAAGGGGAGAAAACGCCTCCTTAAGCTCAGTAAACCAAACCAACATATTCACTTCTATTGAGCCATGGAAAAACTTTCAGGTGAGAATAGACGGAACTATGCAAAGTATTAAATCCGCCAATCCGGAAGGTTTTAGCCTGATGTATTATAAGAACGGAAGCCTTAGAAAAACAGTGAATGATTCGCATGTTACCTTAAGCCTTATTGCAAGACCGGGAGCCAAGTATTCCCAGACTGGTCTTGACCGTCATGAGCACGGAACATTAGCGCCTACCATTGTCCTGAAATATACACGCGGAATAGAAGGTTTATTCAATGCCGATTATAATTACAATAAACTTCAGTTTATGTTTTATAAGCCTGTCTTAATAGGAAGCTGGGGAAAAACATTAATCAATTTTGAAGCAGGAAAAAACTTTGATACGGTTCCTCTTGCACTCCAGAATATCATCCCCGGCAACCAGTCTTACAGTTTGGCTGCCAATACATTTGCTCAGCTTAATTATTATGAATTTGTGGCGGACACTTATACAACCTTACACCTGGAACACCATTTTAACGGAAAGATACTTTCCTATATCCCTCTTATCAAAAAGCTTAAGCTGAGGGAAGTAGCTTTCATCAGGGGAGCATATGGTACATTGAGCGATGCTGCTAAAAATATTAATGTGGAAGGCTACAAATATTCAGCACCTGATGAGCATATCTATTATGAATATGGATTCGGTATAGAAAATATCGGATTGGGAAACCTGAGGATTTTCCGTGTAGACTTCAACTGGAGGGGAAACTATCTAGACCGTCCTGATATCTCTAAATTTGGGGTAAAAGCGGGATTCCAGTTTGGATTTTAATTGGGTTAAATCAATATTAAGAAAATACAAAGAGAGATTAAATAAGTCTCTCTTTTTTATTCTGCTGTTAGGAGCTAATCAAAGTGATTCAACAACAAAGCACATGTCTTACTTCAGATAAGATAAAATAATGAGTCATCCTAAAATAGGTTGACAGTAAATCAACTTATTTCAGGACGGGACAATTACATACAAAAAGCCTCAACGAATGTTGAGGCTTTTATTTTTTATAAAACGCTAAATATTATGCGTTTGGTTCTACAGATACGAAAGATCTGTTGTTAGCTTTTTTTCTGAAAACTACTTTACCGTCTACTAAAGCAAACAAAGTGTGGTCTTTACCGATTCCCACGTTATCTCCTGGGTGGTGTTGCGTACCTCTTTGTCTAACAATAATATTTCCGGCAATAGCGTCTTGCCCTCCGAAAATCTTCACACCTAATCTCTTAGAGTGAGATTCTCTACCGTTTTTGGAACTACCGACTCCTTTCTTGTGTGCCATTTTATTATTGGATTATTATTATTTCTTAAGTTCTTTAAATTGAGCAATATTCTTAACGATAAGTGCATCTACATCTTCATGCGTAAGAACATTTTTCCCTAATTCTTCTTTAAGTTCTTTTCCAAGAACTGTTAAAGTCTCTCTGTTATCTTTAGACTGAGACAGACTGTGCTTCTTTAAGTGATAGTTCAATTCATGATCCTCACCAAAGTTAACAGTCGCATTGTCTGAAAGAACCTCTGACTTAGTTTCAGTTTTAGCAGTTTCTTTCTTAGCAGACTTTTTCGCAGCTCCACCTTCAAAACCAGTGATTCCTGTGATTTGAATTTGAGTTAAAGATTGTCTGTGTCCATTTTTTACTGCGTAACCTTTTCTTCTTTTCTTTTTGAAAACGATTACTTTATCAGCTTTTACATGGTCTAAGATCTCTGCTTCCACAGTGATACCGTTTACAGCCGGGGCGCCTACAGTGATTGAACCGTTTACAGTAAGAAGAACTTTATCGAAAGAAACTTTCCCTCCTTTATCTCCTTTTAAACGGTTTACAAACAACTTCTGGTCTTGCTCAACTTTGTATTGAAGCCCTGCTATTTCTACAATTGCAAACATTGTTTATAAATTTTTAATTATTTCGAGGTGCAAATATATGAATTATTTTCCATATACCTTAAAACCAACACTATAATTTTTTAACTTAATTCCGGGTTTTATAAAATTCACTATGCTATGAATATTTTTTTTAAACCAAAAAATAGTGAATTAATATAATTTTTTATAAGTTCGTATTCACACACCAAAAATATTTTATATGAAAAGAAACTTTAAGTTCTGCTTAATAGCAGGAGCAGTTGCTGCATTTTCCTTGTCAGCATGTAATGATGATTCCTTAACAGACAATTCTGTAGCACCCCAATCCTTATCCGAAAGCGCAAAAATCGAACAGCCCGGAGAACTGGAAAAATCCTGTTCCTATGTAGATGCCTACTGGTCTTCCACAGCGGTTCTGAAAACAACACTTTCCACTACAGCTGACACCAATTTTATGACTTCCCAGATGAGTAAAAATGCGGCCATGTGGGGAAGAAGCGCTCCTCTGTTGAGATTCGTAGATGATCCATCCAATCCCAGCTCCACCTACAACGCCATTTCGTATTCCAACGGAAGGATTTATTATGGATATGCTATCTACGCCGATGCAAAAAATAAAGGTGGAGACATTGTAAATGCCATGATTCTCGCCCATGAATACGGTCATCAGCTTCAATACGCATATGGGTTGCCGACGGTAAATGAGTCCACCGCAAGACCCAATGAGCTGGAAGCAGACGGTTTTGCAGGCTATTATCTGAGAAGACCCAATGGTTATAACAAAACCAACTTCTCCGAAATTGCTGCCGCTTACGAATTTGCACAAAGCATTGGAGATTACTCAACCACTAATCCAAGCCACCATGGTACACCTCCACAAAGAAGATCTGCAGTACGTTTAGGATTCCTTCTCGGGGAATACAGTCTTTCCGCAGCAGACTTTGATTACAATTTCTTCTATTATTATCAAGGAGTCCTCAACGGAACCTACAAAATGGGTAAAAATCAAAGAAATCCTGAAATTGACGCTTACATGAGCAAATACATGGATGAACTGAGAAAAATCTATAATGGGGAAATATCTCCTGAAGAATATAAAAATCTTTAAACATTCATTTCACATTATATTTAAGGAAAGAGGTAAATTGATTTTACCTCTTTTTTTGGTGAGATAAAATGATAATTCACAAAAGTTTATTTACTTTTGAACTCACATATAAGCGACTAATGAACAGAGATCTTTACATTGATTTTGCAAAAGGACTGGCCACTCTTTCCATCATTTTTATTCATACCGCATTCTGGTCCGGACAATTTTATATTCCTACGGAAGTCAGGGTGTTTTCATTAGTTTTTGATGTGGCCCTTTTTTATGCCCTCAGTGGTATTACTTCAGGATCCAATATTGAAAAAACTTTCTACCGCCTGTTGAAACTGCAAATCACTTATATGATTTTTGTAACGGTACTTTTCTTTACAGATTATTTCTTTAAAGTATTCGGACTAAGCGTTTTTTCATTGGAATGGCTTCAAAATTTTTATTCCACCTTTGGATCAAAATATACCCCTTCCGGCATCTCCTATGTTCCTCAATGGCAAAACCTGGGAAACTGGTACCTTCATCAATATACGAATGCAGATACCTTTCCTGTGGTAATGGGTAGTTTCTGGTATCTGAAAGTATACTATATCCTTACGGTATTCGGGGTGTTAATTTTAAGGTTTTTTCCAAAACATATCAACTGGTTCATCGGACTATGCATTGTTCTCACGCTTATTTTTAATATTTATCCACAATATTATCCGTCCGGGCAAGTAGGATATGTAGCTTTCTATCTGGGTTTATTTTTAATAGCTAACCGGATGAGGGGCAAAAAAATCCCTACCCGTATTATTCCGGTCCTTTATGCACTGGTAGCCGCTGCTCTCGTATGGATGTTCTGGTATTATGGAAATGACATCTTCTACACAATCAGTAAGCAGAAGTTCCCTCCGCGAATCCCTTATATTATCTGGACTTTATTTTCGATTGTAACCTTATTTGTATTTTATAACAGACTGAAAATCAACAAAGAAAATCTAATTACATTTATCGGAAAAAATGCAATTTTCTTTTACTTTGCACAAGGTATAAGCTCATCTCTTATTTATTTTATTGTGGTTCCGTTGAATAATAAGCTTCCCTGGTGGATCTTAATGATTATTATTTATATTGCCAACATAATCCTGGCTTACCTCATCGCCATAGCATTAAAAAAAGTCGATAGCACCGGTTGGAAAATTTTAGAGTTTTTGCGCCGGAAAACAGCGTCTTAGAGAGACTCGGAGCAATTTAAAATAAAATACTGTTCTTATCTCAATTTATTTTAAATTTACAAAAAATTTATAATATGTTTAAGTTGAAACTCCCTACCGATCCAAGGTGGGCCAATATTGCAGAAGGAAACATTGAAGAAATTTTAACAGATCATGCTTGGTGTGAACAAAAAGCTGCCACTAATGCCATCTCACTGATCACCATGTTACCTGAATATCCCGAAATAGTAACTGAGCTTCTGGCTATTGCGCAGGAAGAGCTGGATCATTTTAACCAGGTTCATGAGATCATCAAAAACAGGGGCTATGCCTTAGGAAGACAAAGGAAAGATGATTATGTAAATGATCTTATGAAGTTTATTGTACAGGGATCCCGGGATGAGCTCATCATTGATAAAATGCTTTTTGCCGCCATGATAGAAGCACGAAGCTGCGAAAGGTTCAAAGTTCTTACCGAAAACATTAAAGATGAAGAGCTTAAAACCTTCTATAAAGAGCTGATGATATCCGAAGCCAATCACTATACCACTTTTATCGGATTTGCCCGCCTTCTGGGAGACCCTGAAAAAGTAAATAAACGTTGGGAAGAATGGCTGGAATATGAAGCCCAAATCATCCAGTCTTACGGGAATAAAGAAACCATACACGGATAAAAAATACAAATTGAAAAAACTTTCTTTTGAAAATATAACCAGTACTTTCCTGAAAAACTTTTTTCAGGGCCTGGTAATTATTGGACCTATAAGCCTTACTATTTTTGTCATTTGGTACATCATCACAGCCATTGACAATATTATTCCCTCGGTGGCAAAACAAATCCCGGGACTCGTTTTTGTCTCAACTATTATGCTTACTGCCCTGCTTGGGTATTTAGGAAACAAATTTGTAGTAGGACGATTCTTTTTCGACAGAATGGACAGCCTTCTGGAAAGAACTCCGGGAATAAAACATATATATTCTCCCACCAAAGATGTAATGTCTTCATTTGTAGGAGATAAAAAGAAATTTAACGATCCTGTTTGGGTGAAAACCAATGAAAATCCTGAAGTCTGGAGAATAGGTTTTCTTACTCAGAAAGAGATGGCCGACGTAGGAAAAGATAATTATGTTGCAGTATATCTTCCCCACTCGTATGCTATTTCCGGTTGGGTAATTGTTACTGAAGAAAAAAACATCAAACCTGTAGTGGGGATGACAGCAGCTTCCGCAATGAAATTTGCAGTAAGCGGGGGTGTTGCCGGATTCCACTCTGATGAAAATGTATTTAAAGCTCCTGAATGATCTTCTGCTCATTCCTTTGAATACTGATGATTTGAAATTATTTCAAGCTAAATTTTCTTTAAAAACAACCTAATATATCAATCCATGGACTTGCCTTACGCGGAGCCTTTCCGCATTAAAATGATTGAAGAAATTTATCAATCCACAAGAGAAGAAAGAGAAAAATGGCTGAAAGAAGCTAATTACAATTTATTTAACCTTAAATCTTCACAGGTTTTCATCGACCTGCTTACAGATTCCGGAACCGGAGCCATGTCGGACAGGCAATGGGGAGCTTTAATGACCGGTGATGAAAGCTACGCCGGTTCACAGTCATTTGAACAACTTCAACAGACGGTTCAGAATATCACAGGATATCAGTATCTTCTTCCTACACATCAGGGAAGGGCTGCCGAAAACGTTCTTTTTTCCGCATTAATAAAAGATGGAGATATCGTACCCGGAAATTCTCATTTTGACACGACCAAAGGACATATTGAGATCAGAAAAGCCCATGCGGTAGACTGTACTATTGATGAGGCTTTTGACATTAATGACCTGCATCCCTTCAAGGGAAACATCTGCCTGAAAAAGCTGGAAAACATTTACAAAATTTATCCTACAGAGAAAATCCCGTTTTGCCTGGTAACCATTACCTGTAATTCTTCTGGAGGTCAGCCTGTTTCCCTGGAAAATATGAAAGCAGTAAAGGAACTTTCCGACCGGTATGGGATTCCTGTGTTCTTTGATTCGGCAAGGTTTGCAGAGAATGCCTATTTTATTAAAAAGAGAGAAAAAGGACAGGAAAACAGAAGCATTAAAGATATTTGTAAGGAAATGTTTTCTTATGGTGACGGAATGACCATGAGTTCAAAAAAAGACGGACTGGTAAACATCGGAGGATTTATAGCCTTAAATAACAAGGAAATTTTCCGTGCCGCCTCTAACTTCACCATTATCTATGAAGGCTTTATCACTTATGGAGGTATGGCAGGAAGAGATATGGCTGCATTGGCAGTAGGTCTTAACGAAGCTACGGAATTTGCTTATCTGGAAGCGAGAATTTCCCAGGTGGAATATTTGGGAAATAAGCTTATTGAATATGGGATTCCGGTTCAGAAACCTATTGGCGGACATGCTGTTTTCATCGATTCATTGCATTTCCTTCCCCATGTTTCCCGTGAAGAATTTCCGGCTCAGACATTGGGTCTTGAAATTTATAAGGAAGCAGGGATCAGGACGGTAGAAATCGGAACCTTATTGGCAGACAGGGATCCGCAGACGAGAGAAAACCGTTATCCTAAACTGGAACTGGTACGCCTGGCTATACCAAGAAGAACTTACACCAATAACCATATGGATTACATAGCGGCGGCAATTAAAAATGTTTACGAAAGAAGGAATGAAATAACAAGGGGTTACCAGATTACCTGGGAACCTGAAATATTAAGACATTTTACTGTACAGCTTGAAGAAGCTTAAAGCATAAAAAAGCTCCTGGATTTTCAGGAGCTTTTATTTTTTATTGTTTTGATATCTTATACAGTTTTCCGCTATCGGTTACGGCATACAGATTTCCGTCCGAGCCATCCAGAACATCCCGGAATCTCTCTTTTTGATCCACCAGAAGACGTTCCTCTCCCACTACTTTGTTATCTTTCATTACAATCCTGTTGATATGCTCTCCGCTTAAACATCCTATAAAAAGATTATTTTTCCATTCCTCCATATTACCTGTGTAAAAAGTAACCCCACTTGGAGAGATCACAGGATCCCAATAATAAACCGGTTGTTCCGTTCCTGCTTTCTGGGTGATCCCCTGTCCTACCTTCTCACCAGAATATTCAATTCCATAGGTCACATCACCCCATCCGTAATTTTTACCGGCTTGAATGAAATTGATTTCATCTCCTCCCTTAGGTCCCATTTCCACATCCCAAAGATTTCCGTTGGGATCCAGAGCCATTCCCTGTGGATTTCTTACTCCGTAAGCATAAATTTCCGGCTTAAATCCTTCTTTTCCGATAAATGGATTTCCAGGAGCCGGCTTTCCATCCTTGGTTATTTTTAGTATTTTACCCAAATAATTATCAGTTTTCTGTGCCAGGGCACGGGTAACTTTATCTGACCTTTCTCCTGTGCTTACAAATAAATAGCCATCTTTATCGAATGCAAGCCTGCTTCCGTAATGCAATTTACCATCATACGACGGCTCTGCACGGAAAATCACTTTTACATTTTCTATTTTTTTAAGATCAGCAGATAGATTTCCTTTGGCAACTGAGGTTAAATTTCCTTTTCCAAAAGGTTCCGAAAAACTGAAATAGATGATATTATTATTTTTAAAATCGGGATCTAAAGTCACATCCAGCATTCCTCCCTGTCCTCTGGAGTCTACTTTTGGAAATCCTGAAATTTTAGTAACCTGCTTTCCATCGCTTGAAACAACATTCATGAATCCTGTTTTTTCCGTGATGAGAAATCGTCCGTCAGGTAAATTAATAATTCCCCAAGGTTTTCCCAAACCTTCACTAATGATCTCCACTTTATAGGGAGCTGTAGTTTTAACAGCCTTTATACGAGTCTGTCCTGCGAATGCAGGTTTGTAATCAGAATTAGGCTTTTCCGTTTCCACACTTCCGTCAGTCCCCGTTTTCTGCTGCTGGGCATTTGCATTATTCTTATGGCACGACGATAATATTAAAAAGACCGCTAAAGCTGATCCGTAAAAAAAGTTGAATTTCATAGTCTTAGAATTAAAATTTAGTTAGAATGAGTGGAAAAATAATGCCATAAAGCATATTAAATATAAATTATTCAAAATAAAACTCCCTAATAGTATTTTATCATAATAATATAGGTCTCATAATATCTTCGTATTTTTGTTATGAAACTTACTTGCAATGGAATTTAAACTTCACTCGGAATACCAGCCCACCGGCGACCAGCCACAGGCTATTGAAAAGCTTACCGAAGGTATAGAAATCGGGGAAAAATATCAGACCTTACTGGGGGTTACCGGATCCGGTAAAACCTTCTCAATTGCCAATGTAGTCCGGAATGTTCAAAAGCCCACGCTGGTTCTGGCACATAATAAAACGTTGGCAGCACAGCTCTTTATGGAGTTTAAGGAATTTTTTCCGGAAAATGCGGTTGAATATTTTGTGAGCTACTATGATTACTATCAGCCGGAAGCTTATATTGCGACAACGGGAACTTATATTGAAAAAGACCTGAGTATCAATGAAGAAGTTGAAAAGCTACGTCTTTCCGCTACGGCAAGTCTCCTTTCGGGAAGGAGGGATGTGCTCATCGTCGCTTCCGTATCCTGTATTTATGGTATCGGAAATCCGACAGAGTTTCACAAGTCCTTAATTTCTTTAGCAATTGGAGAAAAAACAACCCGAACAGCATTTTTACATTCATTAGTTAATGCATTATATTCCAGAACATTAAATGAGTTTCAAAGGGGTACGTTCAGAGTTAAAGGCGATGTCATCGATGTCTTCCCTGCCTATGCTGATAATGCCGTAAGAATCCAGTTTTTCGGAGATGAGATTGAAAAGATCCAGAGCTTTGATCCTATTACAGGGAATGTAACTTCCAGCTTTGACCAGATCCAGATTTATCCGGCTAACCTTTTCGTTACTTCCAAAGATACTTTAAACGGAGCCATAAGAAGCATTCAGGATGATCTTGTAAAGCAGGTAGATTTTTTTAATACCATTGAAAAACCTTTGGAAGCAAAAAGACTCCAGGAAAGAACTGAGCTGGACCTTGAAATGATTAAAGAATTAGGTTACTGCTCAGGTATTGAGAACTATTCCCGTTATCTGGATGGAAGACTTCCCGGCTCAAGACCATTCTGCCTTATTGATTATTTTCCAAAGGATTTCCTGATGGTGATTGATGAAAGCCACGTGACCATTCCTCAGGTTCATGCAATGTACGGTGGTGACCGGAGCAGGAAAGAAGCTTTGGTAGAATACGGTTTCAGACTTCCGGCCGCTATGGACAACAGGCCTTTAAAGTTTGAAGAGTTTGAAAGCATGCAGAATCAGGTAATTTATGTTTCCGCCACACCTGCCGATTATGAAATGGAAAAAACAGGAGGAACTTATATCGAACAGATCATTCGTCCGACCGGACTTTTGGATCCTATCATTGAAGTCCGACCTACCCTTAATCAGATTGATGACCTGATGGAGGAAATTCAAAAAAGAGCGGATGTAGATGAAAGGGTCTTGGTTACTACTTTAACTAAAAAGATGGCGGAGGAACTTACCAAATACTTCACCAAATTCGGAATCAGAACCCGGTATATCCACTCGGATGTCGAAACCCTGGAACGTATTCAGATCATGCAGGATCTGCGTGTGGGACTTTTTGATGTTCTGATCGGGGTAAATCTTTTAAGGGAAGGGCTTGATTTACCGGAAGTTTCCCTTGTGGCTATTCTGGATGCCGATAAGGAAGGAATGCTCCGAAGCAGAAGGTCAATGATCCAGACGGTGGGACGTGCTGCCCGAAATATTAACGGTAAAGCAATTATGTACGCTGATAAGATTACAAAATCCATGCAGGCAACACTGGATGAAACCGAATACAGACGTGCCAAGCAGATGAAGTACAATGAAGAAAACAACCTGGTTCCCACTGCTTTAAATAAAAAAATATCTGAAAGCCTGGTAGGAAGAAGCAAAGACTTCCCGGATGAAAAATATACTCAAAAGCAAATTTTACAGAAAGCTGCCGAAGCAAAAGCAACGTATGCCACTGAAGATATTGAGAAACTCATTAATCAGAAACAAAAAGAAATGGAAGCTGCTGCCAAAAATCTCGACTTCATTAAGGCTGCTAAACTGCGGGATGAGATTGCTGCTTTAAAGGAGTAATTCAATTTATTCCGATAATTTAGTAAGAGGATATGTATTTTTCCAGACTTCATAATGGATATTAAATACTTTCAGGCATAAGCAAGCCAGCATAAGAACTATACTGATGAGACACAAAAACATAAAAATCTCATCCACTCCTCTGAGAGTAGCATCTGCCATGATTTTTTTCTGCAAAGCTCCCAGCGCCATATTCTGAGAAGAAATGATATCAAATCCTTTGTTCATAAGTCCGGCCTGAGAAGAATGAATGTAATCCATAACTTTTGGGTCTACAGGGATTAAAGACTGACTGAACCCGGTAGTGAATTTTGTTTTGTAGTAAGAAAGTCTGTGACTAAAAAAAGCAGAAGTGACGGGCATCGCCAGCATATACCTTGAAAATACGCTAAAGAAAACCCGTGAGCTGTTATCTTTTAATTCCACATTGGATGAAACATAGTAGGAAAGGCTCGTCATGGCAATTCCATATGCAGCACCTCTTACAAGTTGTGGAACTATAAATGCTTCTTCAGGCACATCATAGGCAACCAGCCCTTTGATTAATACATAAAAAAGGGCATACAGAGCAAATCCCAGCACCAATGCTCCACGCGCTTTATGTTTTTTATGCAGCCACACTCCCGTTAAAGGAATAGAGACAAGAAAGGCTGGAATCATATACAGATTGGAGATATTGGCATATTTTACATCTCCTTTAAAATTGATCAGCAAAAAGGTGGAAATTACTGAGGAAGAGTTGTAAACAATATAAAGCAGGGCCATAAAAACAGCACCCCATCCGATTTGTTTATATCGGACAAAAGCAGAAATATCGATCATAGGATTTTGGTGAAACAGATTGCTGACAATAAAAACCCCAAAGCTGCCACAGAAGATCAAAGTATTTAAAATAATGCTTTCATCTTCCCACCAATACAGCTTTTCCCCCATCACACAAATATAGGAAAGTGACAATCCCATCATTACCAATGCGACATAGCTGAGCCAATTAATTTCTTTAATGGTTATAGGAGATTCTTCTTTATTGCTATGCAGCATGGACTGCACGATAAAAACACTGATTACAATCCCAGGAAGCCATAAGTAATAAATATAATACCATTCATAATCCGTAATGAGCCAGGAAGCCGCATAAGCCACCAGCTGTGCTGTTATAAAAGAAATTGTATAATAAATGCCATAAAACAAGCCTCTGCTTCCCGACGGATTCAATCGCTGCATCAGTAAACGTATGGCATCCAAAAGACAAATGATCTTTACGGTACCGCAAAAGAAACTCAGAAAAATTACTTCATACACATTATTGGGAGCAAGCATAAGTACGGCAATGATAAATTCCAGCATAAGGCACACCAGCCAGACATTTTTACGCTGGTAAATTTTTGTGATGTGCCCGGCAATGGCAATCATGGCAACAAATCCCACCGAACTCATGAAAGAAGCAAACTGCATGAGATCTTTTTCTTCTCCCAGCTGAGAAGCAATAGAATTAATATCAACACCCTGCAAACCATTCACAATAGACTGTGAAATGAGTAATATAAAGAGAAGAGGTGTTTTCAGATATTCCGGCACCCCTTTGTGGAAAGGCTCTGTTTTCATTTAGTTTGATATCTAACTATTTAATTAAAAAACAATTTATTTCAATTGGTTAAATAATGAGTCCAGCACTCTTATTGTGGTCTGCAAATCTTTTTCAGGAACAGCTTCTTCTATATCTGAAAGAAGCGAAAGAATGACAGGCACTACCCTGTCTTTAATGCCTTTACCTTCATGAGTAAGAAAAATATTCTTATTTCTTTTATCCGCCTGATTCTGAACTCTTACCACAAGGTTTCTCTTTTCAAGGTTGTCGATAAGGTTGGTTAAACTGGCTTTATCCCGATACAATATATCCGAAATCTCCTGTTGGTTACGTCCGTCTTTTTCCCATAAACATCTCAAAACCAAATACATTTCCAACGTTATATTGATCCCTTTCCTGTTAAATTCCGCAAGGATTTTATTTCGGATGGCAGACTGCAGATTGGAAACCTTTCTGGGTAAAGCCTCTTGAAAATGAGTGATGTCTGAATAAGATTTCATGATACAAATTTATAAATTAGTTTGATATCAAACCATTATTTTAGGATATTTCGTTTCAATATATCCATTAATTAAAATTTATAGGTTTTATTTTTAGGTTTATCATAACTGACCTGGCCCCTGATAGGTATTAACAGGTCCATCAGCCCATTAAGTTTGATTTCGTAAATAGTGGCAAGCTGCATACCCAGCTTACCTTTAGGCATCCCTTTTTTATGAAACCATTCCAGGTAGCTTATCGGTAAATCTGCAATCACTGTTCCTTCATATTTCCCAAACGGCATAGTAGCAAAACATATCTCCTTTAAAATTTCTGGGTTAACTCCTTCCACAATCTATAGTTTTAAATCCACATTATTATCTTCATTTTTATCCTCCGGCAGTTCTAGTTCCGGAATCTGCGTCTCAGAAAATTCATTACTGTAAACCTGGATCAGAAGTAAAGTAAGGGAGATGAGGATAGGACCAAAAATAAGCCCCATAAAGCCGAACAGGTTCATTCCCATAATAATTCCGAAAACCGTATTCAAAGGGTGGATGTTTTCCAGTTTTTTTAAAAGGGTAAACCGGAGTAAATTATCCGTCAGTCCCACCACTACAACACAGTAAATAGCAAGCCCGATCCCCGCACCGGTATTTCCTTCCGCAATCATAAAAATACACACAGGAACATATATAATGGCCGCCCCTACTACAGGAATCATGGAAGCTGCTGCCGTAAGCGCAAACAGTAAAACCGGACTTGGAGCACCAAAAATAAAATATCCTATCATTCCCACAATTCCTTGTCCCAGAGCTACCACAGGTATTCCCACCGCATTGGCAATAATAAGTTTTCTCATCTTATCGCCTATAAGCGCAACATTTGACCTTTTCAGAGGAGCGGATGAAGTCAGGATCCTTTCAAAAAGCCTTGGCTTCTCAAATAGGAAATAAAGGATAAAATACATGGAAATGACAATCGTGAAGGTATTGAAAGTTCCACTCAATGCGTAAGTAGATACTTTTCCCACTGAGCTTTTCAATTGATTCATATTTTCCTTGCTCATGATATCAAATCCTACTTCAGAATAGATATATGAGTGGATCTTCTCCAGGAAAACATTAAACTTATCCATATACGCCTGGGCATTTCCCAGCTTCTGGATCAGAAGGTCCGCAATAAAATAGATAGGTAAAATAAGAATTACCAAACTTGCCAGCATCAATACAAAGGAAGAAAGCCACGGTTTCCAGTTCCTTTCTTCCTGCAAATAAAAATTATACTTTCTGCAAACCACATAAATAGTGATCGCACCAAGTACTGACGGTATGAATAAGGCCAGATTAGAACATATCAGCCAGGCTAAAATCAATATGATTGCTAATAATGCAACCTGCTTTATCGCAACACTGCTTATTTGTTTTTCTTTATCAGGCATTATCCGTTATATATTATTTGTCTTGGTTTTCCACAATAGGCACAGTAAGTGGAATACATTACCACCATAATGAAGGGAGCCGTAGCAATAAGCCCTATTCCACAAAGAAAAATCCCACAGACACTTATCAGAAGTCCCAGCAGGGAAGCTCCTAAGAACGTTCCATAATTTTCTTTAGCTATACTGAAAGATTTTCCCAAAGCTTCTATAGCCGTAGCATTTTCAAAAAGTAAGATAGGATATCCTAAAAGCAGGAAAGGATACACAAAAAGGAAAGGTAAGAAACACATTCCCATGGTAATCGCTGAAATGAAGCCCGAAATCAGGCTATAAATTAAAATATTTAAAAAATTCTGTCTGTACCCTATAAAAAGATCGGAAAACTGGATAGGATTCTTGGTATTATATTTATTAACAATATAAATAAGTCCTACATAAAGAGGAGATAATAACAAGGTAAGAAGACCCGATAAGGAATAATAGAGAGGAAGCCCGGGAGTATTCCAGTACCGGAAAGAGGAAACATCCCCGGAAGAACTACGCACTTCTTCAAGAAAGCTTGAAGAATTAAATCCGCTGATCGCCTGCAAGATTCCTCCACCTACCATGTAAACGATCATTGCTATCACAGCATACAGAAAAACTCCTTTATACATTTCAAAAGCATGGGAAATGATATTTCCGGCATCTCTCGACGGAATGGAGCCTTGTTGGTCAAACTCGTTAAATTCAGACATAGGTTTATTTTTTTAATGTTTATCAAATTTAATTTTTTTGGCTGAAAAAACATTAAATAGAACCAAATTTAACTTTTCTCTGAAAAAACCGTTTTATATAAGGAATAGATCATGGCATTCCAGAAAGGAAAAGTAAACAGCCCTCCCACAAAAAAGATAAAAAATCCCAGGTATTTAAAGAGGAATGCAACCAAAGCACAAACCAGCATTTCCAAAAAGTAGATTTTCAAAGCTTTAAAGTTCAAGGATATCGCTTCAAAAAGCCTTTTATTCATAAAAAACATAAGAGGTGCTACAAATAAAGTGATGAAAACCCACACAACCCCCAAAATAATAGTCTGGAAAGTATACAGGTAAACAATAAACCAAAACAAATAATATCCGATATATTTAAAGAAATTGGTACCGTTATACCCTACAAATAAATCTGCTATGCTAATTTTCTCCCCCAGATCGATCTTTCTGTAAATCTGAAAAAATCCCAGATTCAACGGATATAAAAATACGGATGTCCCTAAAATAGCCAGATAAAATTTCTGAAACCCTTCAGTAGAGGCCATTTTGGCAACAGCCTCGGAATAAGCTTCAAAGCTGATCTTCAACTGATCCGCCACTTCCTGGCTCTGTTCCGCAATACCATACCTACCGGAAAAGAAGAAAAAGACCGTGAAAAAAAGAGAAAAATATATGATTGAAAACATGACCTGAAAAAGCAGCGTTTTATTCCAGTAAAAGAAGGCTTGCTTCATGATAAAATCTATTCCAGGCTTCTGAGGATATTTATTTTGCATTAAATTTTTTTATGCAAAAATAAACATCAATAATTACTTTTGCTGAATGTTTGTAGTGAATCATCAAAAATTTATGAAAATGAATGAGCTTTCCCTCAAGAAAGTTCCCTATTTCTTTATCATAGACTTCCTTGCAGAGAACATTGAAATCTTTGAAGAAAGCGAGATAAACCCTCAGGAACTGCTCATAAGTTTTCCCGCCTTTTCAAATGTTACCGGTGATAGCAACCTCAACAAAAAAATAGAATGGAAAACTTTTCCGGAATCTGTTGAAAGTTTTAAATCAGGATTTGACGAAGTTCAGAAAAACATCCGGCAGGGAAATTCCTATCTGGTAAATTATACCCGCCAAACAGAAATAGAAACCAATTTAAGCTTAAAAGAAATTTTTTATAATTCCAAGGCAAAATACAAAGTTTTTTATAAGAATTTTTTCGTATTTTTTTCTCCTGAAACTTTTATAAAGATTTATGACGGTAAAATTTTCACTTATCCTATGAAAGGAACTATTGATGCGTCAATAGAAAATGCCGCCCAGATTTTAAAAGAGGACAATAAAGAAAAAGCAGAACATTATACGGTAGTAGACTTACTCCGAAACGATTTGAGCATCGTGGCCCATAAGGTAAAGGTAGATCAGTTCCAGCACATAGATCTTATTAAAACCCACCAAAAAGACCTCTACGCCATGAGCTCGGAAATTTCCGGAACCCTGCAGCCCGAATATAAAAATAAAATAGGAAGCATTCTAAAAGAACTGCTTCCGGCCGGCTCCATTTTAGGGGCACCAAAAGCAAAAACTTTGGAAATCATAAAAGAGGCTGAAGGATATGACAGAGGATTTTACACTGGAATTTGCGGCTGGTTTGACGGTGAAAGACTCGATACCTGTGTGATGATCCGGTTTATTGAGAAGCAGGATAAAAAACTCTATTTTAAAAGTGGCGGCGGAATAACCCATATGAGTAAGTTAGAAGACGAATATCAAGAAATGAAAAATAAAATTTATGTCCCTATTCATTGAAAGTATAAAAGTAGAAGATCAAAAGGTATATTTACTGGACCTCCACCAAAAAAGAGTGGATCAGACTTTTGCCCATTTTGGAAAAGATTCTTCAATCGATCTCTCTAAAATATTCAAAAGTCTCAATCATGATGAAGACGGTCTTTACAAGCTGAGGATCACGTATGACCTGGATAAAAGAATCCGCACACAGATCATTCCTTATGCGATATCAAAACTGGAAGATTTTCAATTGGTTGAGAACAACAACTTCGATTACTCCTTTAAGTTTGAAGACCGCAAAGAACTGGATAAAATGAAAGCGAAAGCTCGGGCAGAAGAAATTATTATTGTAAAAAACAATCATATTACGGACACTTCCTTTTCCAACCTTTTATTCCTGAAAAATAAACAATGGTACACTCCTTCCACTTATCTTTTAAATGGAGTTCAAAGACAGCATCTTTTAAAGCAGAAAAAAGTGAAAGAGCTGGAAATTACTTTACAAAACATTAAAGAATTCTCACATTTCCAGATCATTAACGCTTTAAACGACTTTGATGACATGTTCACTTACCCGATACAAAGGATCGTCAATTTACCCGGAGAAGAGGAATACCTGGATCTCTGAAAATTATTGAAGAGAAGCAAAATACTCCTTTAAAACATCTTCACTGTTTTTATCCGCAGTGTCCACTTCCATGATCTTAGGCTGGGCATCGGGTTTAAAGAAATTCTCCAAAACCCTGTCCAACGTAATATCATCACTCACTTTAATATAAAGGAACCCAAAATGCTTAGCCAGTAATTCTGCATTTCGGTGGTGGCGGGTCGCTATAAATTCTTTTAAAGTATTAGGATTAGCATTTCCCGGCCCCGGTATGATCTTAAAAATATTTCCTTCACCATTATTAAAGATAATAATCCTCGTAAACGGCGGTATATATTGGTTCCAAAGGCCATTAATATCATAGAAAAAACTTAAGTCCCCTGTAATAAGCAAGGTAGGATCAGGATTTTTAATAGCATATCCCATAGCGGTGGAAGTAGAACCGTCGATTCCGCTTGTTCCCCTGTTACAGTATATTTTTTTATTTCCAAAATCAAACAGCTGAGCATATCGTATTGCCGAACTGTTACTTACATGAATACTGTAATTGTCAGGAATACTTTGTGAAACCTTATTAAAGAAATAGAAATCTGAAAATTCAGCTTTATTTAAAAACTGTTCGTGTTTAGCATCTTTTTTGTCCCTGAGAACATCCCAAAGATTATAATAAGGTCTGGGCTCAAGATTAATGAATTTCAACAACTTAGAAAAGAAGACTTCAGGTTTTGCTTCAATCTTTTGAGTTAAAGAAAAATAAGTATCTGGCTGCCAAACCGGATCAATATGCCAATGCTGTTTAGGATGCGCTTTTCTTAAAAATTGTTTCACCTTTTTAGAAACCACATTCTGCCCGACGGTAATCAGTAAATCGGGCGCATAGGCCTTCCAGTCCTCTTCTGTAAAGTTATAGATATAACGGTCTATATGCTTAAAGAATTTTTCATGATAAAGATTAGAATTTGCCTCACATAAAACCACCACAGAATGATTTTTCACCAGCTGGGAAAGCTGCGTTTCCAATTCCGGGCTGTAATCGCGGGTTCCCACCAGCAGCATGATGCGTTGGGAAGTATTCCAGTCCGCAATAAGGTTGGATGGTATTTCATATTCTTTCTGACGGATCGTTTTTTCCACTTCGGGAAAAGCCGGCAATTCGGACACAAGATCATACAATGGTTCTTCCAGAGGAATATTAATATGTACAGGCCCCTGCTTTTCAATACACAATTCTATTGCCTTCTTTATGATATCGAAATTAATATCTTCCGCATCCTCTTTACTGTCTTCCAGCAGCTGAAAATCTCCGTATGAATGCTGATGGTAAATATTATTCTGACGAATTGTCTGTCCGTCAAAAATATCAACATAATCCGAAGGTCTGTCTGCGGTTAACACCAAAAGCGGAATATTCTGATAAAATGCTTCAATGACAGCCGGATAATAATTAGCCGAAGCCGATCCGCTTGTACAGGTAATAGCCACAGGCTTCTTTTCACTTCTGGCCATTCCCATTCCTACAAAAGCTGCACTTCTTTCGTCTACAATACTGAAACAGTTGAACCATTCTACTTCAGAAAAGTGAATGGCAAGCGGAGCATTTCTTGACCCCGGAGAAATGACAATATCTGAAATTCCATATTGCTGTAAAAGATGGGCAAGTATCTGAATACTTCTTTTAGAAGAATATTTTTTCATAGGGCAAATTTAACTTATAATTAATTAATTGTAAAATCATTTAATTCAAAATAATGTAATTTCGCGCTACATTAAATTTCTAAAAATGGATAAAATACCTAGTGTAGACCTGCGTGATTTCCTTTCGGGTAACCCGGAACGCAAACAGAAATTTGTAAATGAAATCGGAAAAGCTTATGAAGAAATTGGTTTTGTAGCCTTAAAAGGCCACTTTCTTGATGAACAACTTGTGGATGAATTATATGGAGAAGTAAAAAATTTCTTTGACCTTCCTACAGAAACCAAACAAAAGTATGAGATCCCGGGAATCGGGGGTCAGAGAGGATATGTAGGCTTCGGTAAAGAAACAGCCAAAGGTTTTAAAAAGGGCGACCTTAAAGAGTTCTGGCATTTCGGCCAGTATCTGTCTGATGATTCCCAATATAAAACTGAATATCCGGATAATGTAACGGTAGAAGAGTTGCCGAAATTCAATGAAGTGGGGAAAGAAGCTTATCAAATGTTGGAAAAAACCGGACAATATGTTCTGAGAGCTTTAGCTTTACACCTTGGCCTGGATGAATTTTATTTTGACGATAAAATTGCAGAAGGAAACTCCATTTTAAGGCCTATTCACTATCCTCCTATTACTGAAGAACCTGATGATGCCGTAAGAGCTGCTGCCCATGGAGATATTAACCTTATTACTCTTCTTATGGGAGCCCAGGGAAAAGGGCTTCAGGTGCAAAACCACGAAGGAGAATGGATTGATGCTATTGCCGAGCCTGATGAGCTGATGATCAACGTAGGTGATATGCTATCCAGACACACCAATAATAAACTGAAATCAACAATTCACAGGGTTGTAAATCCTCCACGGGAACTTTGGGGAACATCGAGATATTCAATCCCATTCTTTATGCATCCGGTAAGCAAGATGTCTCTTAACTGCCTGGAAAACTGTGTAGATGAAAACCATCCTAAATTGTACGAAGATACTACTGCCGGAGAATTCCTGCATGAAAGACTTGTAGAATTGGGACTGATAAAAAAATAACCTTTATAATTACAGACCGCTTTAAAGCGGTCTTTTTTATTACTGAAAAAACTATAAGGTTATCTTAAATCTAAACTAATCCTTCATTTAATCATTTTTCTTTTAATAGTCATCGCCAATAGTCGTTTACTTGTCATTTCGAACGAAGTGAGAAATCTCTTCAAAAGAGGTTTTCAATGAGTTAAAGGATTTCTCACTTCGTTCGAAATGACAGGGGGTTACAATCTTTTTCCACTTTAAAACAACCTCAGCTGCTGCTCCCTACTTCCCGTAAAATTTTCCGCAGAAAGAGAAGGCTTCTGTTTATCAGAAAAATATTTCTTTCTACCGATTTTAAAGGTATCATGAATCATTTCAGCTATATTCCCCTGTCCTTTATATCGTTCAAAATATCTCTTCTCTCCAAGTTTTCCTCCCCGCATGGACCGGATAAGATTGAGAACTTTAGAGGCCCTGTCCGGAAAATGCGTTTCTATCCACTTCACAAAAACAGGTTCCACCGTATCATTAAGACGGACTAACGTATATCCGAAACTTAGTGCTCCTGCATCTGATACTGATTTTAATATCCCCAAAGATTCATCACTCGTCAATCCGGGGATCACAGGTGCTACCATTACATTCACGGGTATATTGTTTTCGGATAGGACTTCTATCGCTTTAAGCTTATTGGATGCAGAACTCGTCCTGGGTTCCATTTTTCTTCTTATCTCTTCATTTAATGTCGGAATACTCAACGAAACGGAGACCAATCGCTGTTCCGCCATAGGCTTGAGAATATCCAAATCCCTAAGGACCAACGCATTTTTGGTAATAATATTTACCGGATGCCTATAATCCATACAAACTTTAAGTAGCTTTCTTGTAATCTCAAACTTTCTCTCAGCAGGCTGATAGCAATCCGTGTTCCCGGATAACAAAATAGGTTCGGGCTGATAACCTCTCTTTCTGAAAAACTTCTCCAGTAATTCAGGAGCATTCTTCTTCACCATAATCTTACGCTCAAAATCAACACCCGCACTGAATCCCCAATATTCATGGGTAGGCCTGGCAAAGCAATAGGAACATCCATGCTCACAACCCTGATAAGGATTCATGGAATATTCCATAGCCAAATCTTCACTTTTCACGGGATTAACGATTGTCTTGGGAAAAACTTCCGTAAATGTTGTCTTTACCTTTTCTATATCCTCATCCTCCGGCTCATACGTATATCTGTCGAAACGGTTGATCACATTTCGCTGAGCACCTTGTCCTTTTATGATATTTTCATCCCCCATACCTGTAAAATTAGAATAGAATCTTTTGAAAATAATGAGTTTTAACATGAAAGTTTTCCACAAAAAAACCGGCCCTTTTAAGAGTGCCGGTTTTCACATAATTAAATATATTTTTTTACTACTTCATAGCATAAAATTCTACTCCATGGAATTCATCATCATAATCTCCACCCTCATAGTTCCTATGATAATCCGAGTAGTAATCTTTGTATTTTTTATTTTTGTAATGTAATACTTTTTTTATCCCTAAAAAACTTAACACTGCTAAAAGGCCTATCCCTCCTGCAACTAAAACTCCGACTTCTTTTTTCATATTTTGTCCGATTTATTGTTTCGAATAAAGCAAAAAATATACCTTTTATGTTTTTTGGAAGTATAAATTTTGTTAACATTCTATTATTTTTCCTAAAAGATATTTTAAGAACTTTCATTTCAATTTATCCAGCTGAATGGTTTAATTATTGTAGTGGTTAAGAGAAAAAATTATACAATGGAAAATTCTGACGAAATGACTACGCTAAGTCAAGTTATGGCAAAAATGTCCAAAAGAGGAGTAAGCAGAGAATTCAGAATGAACGAGAACGGAGAAATGAAGTTCGAAAATTCTGAAAAAAACTACCAACCGGAAGACTTAACAATTATAAAAAGCTACCGCTTTGAGGGTGACAGTAATCCCGATGATAACGCCGTATTATATGTTGTAAAAGATACCGGCGGAAATATGGGAATGATCATCGATTCTTATGGTGCAGACAGTAATTATCCGGGAGAAAAGTTTGATGAGTTTTTAAGAGAAATTCCGATTCACGAAAGTGATGAGTTCAATTTCTAAAAGATAAGTAAGATCCGTTTTTCGGGTCTTTTTTTATTTAACTAATTATTTCTTGCGGTTTGCTTTGTTTTCTTTTTTCTCAGCCTTCACTTCCCTGATCGTTTCCTTTACCTCTTTTACGGCTGAAACCGTATTTTTAACTGCTTTTTCTGCTTTATCAGCCTTTCTGGTGATCAACGTCTTTTTCAATCCTTCCTGAATTCCTTTCCAGAAAAGATTAAAGAATGACTTAGTAGGATCCCTTTCTACGCCTTCCACAGTGACAGCTTCCGGAAATTTCCCCGAATCCGAATTTAAGAATAGATTGGCAACAGCCGTCAGCAACCCCTTTTTCTCCTGGTTCTTTTTATTAAGAACAGTAATTTTAAGGTCTTTATGCTTTAAATTGAACGTGCCGTTCAGTCCGGTATGATTTCCTTTAAAGTTAAAAAGCATTTCCTGAATGGTTCCCGTAGCAGATACATGCAAATAAGGTTTTATAAAAGGGTTAATTCTTGTGGCCGGCAGACTGGTGGCTTTACCTGAAATAGTAAATGCATCGCTTTGATTTGTAGTTTCAAAACCCCAGTTTACCGATAGCGGTGATGTATTCATAAAGGAACAGTTTATTTTAATTAGAACCTGGGTAGGTTTTCCTTTGGATTTAGCTGAATTAAGGTGTTTTACATTCATATTGAAATTCCCAAAACTAAGCTTTCCGGGGCCGTTACTTTCCGGGGTATCTTCTTCATATACCAATAAGGAATTTTTCAGGTCCAGGTTCTGAATATACATCGGGAATTTTATTGAGCGAAGCAGTTTTGAGTACAAAGGCTTCTCTTTAGGGTCATCTTTAGGAATCTTACTTCTGAATATATTGGCATCAGCAGACAGGATCGTCACTTTTGAAGCTTCTATGAATTTATCTTTTGAAAACAAATCCCAGTTTCCTTCTGCCGTAATCTGTTTCGCTTTAAGATCATAGAGATCCCGTTCCGTAGGAATCATTTTTATAAACCGAGCACGGGAAACCAATGGCTTCATCGCAAAGTCATTAAGCTGAACCTTATTTTTACCCAGCATGACAGATCCCAGGCTCATATGATAAAACTTTGTTTTATATGCAAAATTCCTGGTGGTCAGGGAATAATCTTTTACTTTAAATTTAATTCCTTTATTGTTAGCTTTTGAAGACAATTCCAGATCATAGGCAGTTGCATTCAGATCTTTAAAAGTTAATGGCTCTCCTTTTTTATCGTAGGTAATATGGGAATTTTTAAGTGCGAGCTTTCTCACTAAAACCGGTAATTGTATTCCTTTCAGATCGATTTCTACCGGACTCGGAGAAGGTATTGCGGGGTTGGTTTTAATAGTCCCCTCTGCATGATCAATTAAAAAATCCTGAATATCCAGGCTTAATTTTTTATCTACCGTCTCCCATTTATTGATATTAAAAGCTACCTGGTCAATTTTTAAATCGGCAGAAGTTTTAACATTTGAAACGGGACGGACCGTTATTTTATTTAATTCTCCTCTTTTCGGATTCAATGAAAGATTATCAATGTGAATGTCCTGGTTATTAGTATACCTGATCTCCTTTCCGGAAAAAGAAAAACGATCATATTGTATCGGTATCATTTCTTCCGAGGTATCTTTGTTGAACTTCATATGATCCACATTCATATATAAGCTCTGTGCCACCAGAAGATCATCACCGCTTGGTTTTATAATTTTAACCCTGGCATTATTAAGCTTTACATTATCCAGATTAACTTCAAAACTGACCGGCTTAGGTTTTGTGGAGATGACCACGTCCGTCGTATAAATGGAAAGGTCAGGATTCTGAAAGCTGGTATTCCCGAGAGATATGATATTCTTTTTTAAAATCAGGTCTTTAAATTCCATCTTCTGAATATCAAACTGATACATCTTTGTCCTCCGTGGGTAGTATTGTTTAAACCGGGAAAAGCTTAAGAGCGGAACCAATTTAAAATTCTCCACCAGCATCTGCCCGTTGGCAGTCTGAATATTCTTAATGGTAAGAGCATACATCTGATCCGGACGCAGGAAAAAATCTTTTCCTTTGATATCATATTTATCAAAAACCACTGGAAGTTTATTTTCTACGGATTCTTCCGTCATCTGAAGGTTTTCTACAAAAAGATCCAGCTCATGAACGGAAAGAAACTTCTGCTTCGTATGTCTGAAGATACTGATATCACCTTTGCTGATTCTTATATTTTCAAATAAAAACGGATTTCTCTTTCTTCCGGTTTTATTATCAACAGGCTTAGCCAGAATAACATTCAGATTAGGCCGGGCTAACAGCAGGTCCGAAGAGCTTATCCTCTTATGAAATAAAGCCTGGTAAATACCGAACCGGCTCACCCGAAGCGTATCTACCGTTCCCTGAACTCCTATAACATTGATATTATTCGGATTTTTATTATTAACCGTAATTCCTGTAGCCAAAATATTTCCACTTCCCAGATCTACATCCAGCGTTTTATAGGAGACCTTATAATCCGTATTGTTTTTGATATAATTGGGAAGCTGGGTTTGCAACCATATATTCAATCCGAAATTCACCAGCAGAAAAACTACCAGTAGCATTCCCAAACCAATTAATGATCTCTTAACCCATTTATTTTTCATTCACAAAAGTTATTAGTTTATTATTTAATACCAAGCTCAATTACATATCCTTCATGTCCTCTTACATTTATAAAATCTCCTCCTTTAAAGCTCAGATATTGTCCTTTAATCCCGATAAGCTGCCCGGTAAATTCCGGTTTTTTATCCAGTGTAAAAGAACTTATTTTCTCAGGCTTTTCATAGGGATAATCAAATCTCCATAAATCCTCTCCTTCCGAATAGAACTTTTGAAAATCCTGAGGGAAGTATTCTTTTATCTTTTGCTGGAAGTCGGCAAGATCCAGTTCATCTTCAAAATCATCCTGAAGCATTTTTTTCCAGCTTGTCTTATCCGGAACATGCTCTTTAAGTGCGACTTCTATCATACCTGCTTCATAGCGGTTCTCCGTACGGGCTATCGGAAGGGCAAAAGTAGCACCCTGATCAATCCATCGGGTAGGAATCTGTGTATTCCGAGTTACTCCTACTTTTACTTCACCTGTATAGGCAAGATATACGGTATGAGGTTGCAGCTGGATTTCTTTTTCAACATCCAGATCACGTTCCGCAATTCCCAGATGAGCCGTGGAAAGCTCAGGACGGATGATCGTATCACTGGCATAAGGACTTTCAAAAAAACAGTTTTTGCAAAATCCCATTCTGTAAACAGGCTTATCTTCTCCACAATTCACACATTGGAAACCTATATGCCGGATGCTTAATTCTTTTCCAAATAATTCGTTCATATGAATGAGATCACCGGAAAGATTAAGATAGTATTGAATAGGCTGATCATCATAGCTGATCATTTTTAAAACTTGTCCCTGAAACTGCATTTTTTTATATTTTCTTTTTGAAGTAAATGTAATAATTATATTTTCAAAAACTAAATTTATATTTTTGTGCTATTAAAAAATCACAGATGGTTTATCTTGTAACGGGAGGAAGCGGATTCATTGGTTCTCATTTAGTAGAACGATTACTAAAAAACGGACATTCTGTCATAAACATTGACAACTTTGATAATTTTTACAGTTATCAGATAAAAATTAAGAATACCTTAGAATCCATCGGTAAAAATATAGATTTTGAATTTTCCGACAAAGAAACGGATATACAAAAACTGATCTCGGCAGCCCATTCCGACCGGTACAGCATCTACTACCAGGACATCCGGAATAAAAAAGGTCTGGAGGACATTCTCAAGAAGCATAAAGTAGACCTTATCATCCATCTGGCAGCCTTGGCGGGAGTACGACCTTCCATAGAACGCCCTTTGGAATATGAAGAAGTGAATGTCCGCGGTACAATGAACCTTTGGGAACTGTGTAAAGAATTTAATATTAAAAAATTCATTTGTGCTTCATCTTCAAGCGTTTACGGGAACAATCCCAAAGTTCCTTTTTCAGAAACAGATAATGTAGACTGCCCTATCTCCCCTTATGCAGCTACTAAAAAATCAGGAGAAGTACTGGGACATGTTTATCATCATTTATATGATATAGATATGATTCAGCTGCGGTTCTTTACCGTATACGGACCACGCCAACGCCCTGATCTGGCTATACATAAGTTTACAAAACTGATCCTGGAGGGAAAAGAAATCCCTTTCTATGGCGACGGAAATACTGCAAGAGATTATACTTATGTAGATGACATTATTGATGGAGTAACCAAATCCATACAGTATCTGGAACAGCATTCCAAGGTATATGAGATCATCAATCTGGGAGAAAGTGAGGTCATTACCCTCTCCGAAATGCTTTCCACCATTGAGAATGCCCTTCAAAGAACGGCCATTAAAAAGGTTCTTCCCATGCAGCCGGGCGATGTACAAAAAACCAATGCTGATATAACGAAAGCAACAACTTTAATCGGCTACCATCCTACCACTAAGTTCCAAAATGGCATAAAAAAATTTGTGGAATGGTTTTTGAGAAAATGACAAAAAGTATGTCAGCGGTATTAATGTAAAAGTATACCGTGACAAAAAAATAATAATATTTAATAAAAAGAATTGAAAATCAGTTATAAAAAAGCTTATTATATAACCTATTTTTATACTTTTGCAAAAAATTAGAAAATTATGTACTGGACATTAGAATTAGCTTCCTATTTAAGTGACGCACCTTGGCCAATGACTAAAGCAGAACTTATTGATTATGCAATCAGAACTGGTGCACCAATGGAGGTCGTAGAAAATCTACAGGCAATCGAGGATGAAGGAGAAATCTATGATGCGATTGATGAGATTTGGAGTGACTATCCTACGGACGAAGATTATCTTTGGAACGAAGACGAATACTAAAACTACAAAAGCTTTAGGCGAGCCGCTTAAGGCTTTTTTAGATATAAATATAAGCTACACAAACGTGTAATAGTTAAAAACGCTCACAACTCAGGTTATGGGCTTAAATTAAAATTTTTATGAGTTTTTTAAATAAAGTTCTTAAAGGGTTTTTGGGAGACAAAAAAGCGCAGGACCTAAAAGAAGTAAAAAAAGTTGTAACAAAAATCAAAGCTGTTGAGCCAACCATCCAACAATTATCCGATGATGGGCTAAGAGAAAAAACTGCTGAGTTTAAAGAGAATATAAAATCTGCAACCAGCAAAATAACCGCTCAAATTGAACAGATCCAAGAGCAAATAAAAAATTCAACCAATGTAGATGAAAAAGAAGCTCTGTTCTCAAAAATAGAAGCTCTTAAAAAAGAATCTTACACCATTGAAGAATCTGTCCTAAGCCAAATTCTGCCGGAAGCTTTTGCATTAGTAAAAGAAACAGCAAGAAGATGGGCTGAGAACGGAGAAATCCGCGTTAAAGCCTCAGACTGGGACAGAGAGCTTGCTGCTACCAAGGATTTTGTGGAAATACAGGGTGATACCGCTGTATGGAAAAACTCGTGGGACGCTGCCGGAACTCCGATTGTCTGGGATATGGTACATTATGATGTACAGTTTATCGGTGGGGTTATTCTTCACAGTGGAAAAATTGCGGAGATGGCCACCGGGGAAGGTAAAACTTTAGTAGGAACCTTACCTATTTACCTGAATGCACTTCCTGCAAGAGGGGTACATGTTGTAACGGTAAACGACTATCTGGCGAAAAGAGACTCCGCATGGATGGGACCATTATATCAGTTCCACGGAATGAGCATAGACTGTATCGACAATCATCAGCCTAATTCCGACGGAAGAAGAAAAGCATACAATTCAGATATTACCTACGGAACCAATAATGAATTTGGTTTTGACTACCTGAGAGATAACATGGTTTCCTCTCCTTCAGAATTAGTTCAGAGAGAGCTTAATTTTGCGATTGTGGATGAGGTAGACTCCGTATTAGTAGATGACGCCAGAACTCCGTTAATCATTTCAGGTCCGGTTCCTCAAGGGGACAGACAGGAATTTGATGTTCTTAAACCTTCCATCGACAGAATCGTGGAGGTTCAGAAAAAAACGGTTTCCGCTATTTTTAATGAAGCTAAAAAATTAATTGCAGCAGGAAATACAAAAGAAGGAGGCTTCAAATTACTTCAGGCTTACAGAGGTTTACCAAAAAACAGACAATTAATCAAATTTTTATCGGAAAGCGGAAACAGAGCATTGCTTCAAAAAACGGAAGCCCAGTATATGCAGGACAACAACCGCGATATGCCGATTGTAGATAAAGATCTTTATTTCGTAATTGAAGAAAAGAACAACCAGGTAGACCTTACCGACAAAGGAGTCGAGTATATGTCACAGGGAAATTCCGATCCGAATTTCTTCGTTCTTCCTGATATCGGAACAGAAATCGCAGAATTGGAAGCTAAAAATTTATCCAAAGAAGAAGAATTTGAAGCTAAAGAAAAGCTTTTCTCTGATTTTGCAGAAAAGTCAGAAAGAGTTCATACCATGAGCCAGCTATTGAAAGCTTATACATTATTTGAAAAAGATGATGAATATGTAGTCATCGACGGTGAAGTAAAAATCGTGGATGAGCAGACGGGACGTATCATGGAAGGGCGCCGTTACTCAGACGGTCTTCACCAGGCTATTGAAGCCAAAGAAAATGTAAAGATTGAAGCGGCTACCCAGACTTTTGCAACGGTAACCCTTCAGAACTATTTCCGTATGTATAATAAGCTTGCGGGAATGACGGGTACTGCGGAAACAGAAGCAGGAGAACTTTGGCAAATCTATAAACTGGACGTGGTGGTTATTCCTACCAACCGTCCTATCTTGAGACATGATAAACAGGATTTGGTTTATAAAACCAACCGCGAAAAATATAACGCTGTAATTGAAGAAATTGAAAACCTGACTTCACAGGGAAGACCTGTTCTTGTAGGTACAACTTCGGTTGAAATTTCACAGCTTTTATCAAAAGCACTTCAGTTAAGAAAAATTCCTCACCAGGTACTGAACGCGAAACTTCACAAAAAAGAAGCGGAAATCGTTGCTGAAGCCGGTAGACCGGGAGTAGTAACCATTGCCACCAACATGGCGGGTCGTGGTACCGATATTAAGCTTACCAAAGAAGTTAAGGACGCAGGAGGACTTGCCATTATCGGAACCGAAAGACACGACTCAAGACGTGTTGACAGACAGTTGAGAGGTAGAGCCGGACGTCAGGGAGATCCGGGAAGTTCCCAGTTCTATGTATCTCTCGAAGATAACCTGATGCGTTTATTCGGTTCTGAAAGAATTGCTAAAATGATGGACAGAATGGGTCATAAGGAAGGTGAAGTTATTCAGCATTCTATGATCAGTAAATCTATCGAAAGAGCTCAGAAAAAAGTAGAAGAAAACAACTTTGGAATCAGAAAAAGACTTCTTGAGTATGATGATGTAATGAACAAGCAGCGTGATGTAATCTATAAAAGAAGAAAAAATGCTTTATTCGGAGATCACCTAAAGTATGACATTACAAATATGATTTTCGATGTTGCGAATACCATTGCAGCCCAAGGAAAAGCAACCGGAAACTATAAAGAGTTCGAATATGATATCATTAAAACATTTACAATGGAATCTCCGGTTTCCGAGAATGATTTTAAAAATAAAAATGTTCAGGATCTTACCAATACTATTTTTAATGCAGCACAGGAGGATTATCAGATGAAGCTGAACCTTTTAAAGGAAAAGTCCTTCCCAATCATTGAAAATGTATATCAGAACCAGGGTTCTATGTTTAAAATGATTCAGGTTCCTTTCACTGACGGAATTAAAACCATGACCATTGTTACAGATCTTCAGGAAGCATACGAAACCAAGTGTGAAAGTCTTATCAACGATTTTGAAAAGAATATCACCCTTGCCATTATAGATGAGAACTGGAAAAACCATCTACGTGAAATGGATGATTTAAGAAGATCTTCTCAGGGAGCTGTATATGAGCAAAAAGATCCACTGGTAATTTATAAGCAGGAATCTTTCCACCTCTTCAGTGAAATGGTAGATAAGATGAATAAAGAAATTATTTCTTTCTTATACAAAGGAGAAATCCCGGCTTAAGAAACAGATTAATATAAATTTAAATCGCTTCAAATGTATTTTGAAGCGATTTTTTTATGCTGCAAATAAAAATAACATGATAAAAATCAACAATTTGTTTTATTTAGAATAATTAAAAACAATATATTTGCAAAAAATTCTTCTTTTCATCTTGTAAAAGTGATCTGTCATCCAGTGCAATACATTAAGATGATAATGTAAATTTTAAACAATTGGGTTATAAATACACAAGGAAGAATGCTTACTTATAAACAATGAAAAAAATAACACTAGGGATTGCGCTATTAGCAACAACAATTGTGCTTGCACAAACACAGGATACTATTAATTCTAAAAATATTGAAGAGGTAATTGTAAACGGGAAGTATTACAAAAAATATGTAGAAAAACAAGGCTCTTCTTCACTTCGATTAGATGAAGAACTTATAAAAATTCCACAAAATATTTCTATCATCACGAACCGTGCATTGGAAGATCAGCAGGTAACCACTTTGGGCGAGGTCTTAAGAAACGTGGCAGGTGCCCAACGACTTGAGCACTGGGGTGATATGTACACAAGAATTAATATGAGAGGAGCAAGAGCTGCTGCATTCCTTAATGGAGTAAATGTCACTTCCAACTGGGGACCTCTAAGTGAAGATATGAGCTATGTAGACCACATAGAAATTATCAAAGGCCCATCAGGATTTTTAATGTCCAATGGAGAGCCTAGTGGTATTTATAATATTGTTACCAAAAAGCCTACCGGACAAGCTTTTAACGGTTCTGCCAAAGTCACTTTGGGAAGTTTCAATATGTACAGAGGAGAAACTGATATTGATACAAAAATTACTGATAAAGTTGCCTTTAGGTTAAATTTGATGGCCCAGAACAAAAAAAGCTTCAGAGATTACGAATTTAATGACAGGTATATAATCAATCCATCTTTCAAAGTAAATCTTACCGATAATACAACTGTAACTGCGGAATACATTTACCAAAAGGCTAAAATGTCAGAAGTAGGGTCGGCCTATGTTTATAGCTTTGAAGGATATGGAACAAAACCTGTAGAATATACAGTAACAGACCCTGGTATAGATCCAACAAAAGTTACTAATCATACAGTAAATCTTAATTTGCAGCACAAGTTTAATGAAAACTGGAAGTTAACAACTCAATTGACATACCTGAATGAATATACGATGGGGAGTGATATCTGGCCAGGAGCATTTATATCGGATACACAGTTTATAAGGACACTGAATTTCTGGGAAGCAAGTAATGTGATGAAATTCGGTCAAGCATTTTTAAATGGTTATATTAAATCCGGCCCTGTTTCTCATAAAATCTTAGCTGGTCTGGATTTAGGTTCAAAAAAGTATCTGGCAGACTGGAACAGAAAAGGTAACTTAGACACCGCAGAAAATCCATTTGATTTAAATTCAACAACTTACACTGCTCCAAGTAATGGATACCCACATTTTGATGCAGAAGGTAAATCTCTATTAGAAAGAGCAACCCCATACGGAACAATTGAACAAAACTATACAGGAATCTATTTACAGGATGAATTAGGTTTTCTGGATGATGCTTTAAGATTGACATTAGCGGCCCGTTACACTAATGTAAAAGAGAATAACTACAACACAAAATCAGAAGCTAACAGAATTACCCCCCGTATCGGTTTAAGCTATTCATTTGATGATAATACATCTGCTTATGCCTTATATGATCAGGCATTTACGCCACAGACTGGATTATTCAGAGATGGGAATACTGCAAAACCAATAACCGGAAACAATGTAGAAGTTGGTTTTAAGAAAGATTGGTTTGCCGGAAAATGGAATACAACCCTTTCCCTATACAACATTAATAAAAATAATGCGATAACTGGAGACCCAACCGATCCAAGCGGAATCTATTCCGTCCTTCTGGGAAAAACAAGAGTACAGGGAGTTGAATTTGATCTTAAGGGAGAAATCTTTAGAGGGTTCAATGCTATTTTTAATTACGCATTCACAGAAAACAAATACTCAGAAACCACAGAAACACATCAAAAAGGAGAAAGAGTTCCGGGATATGCAAAACACGCTTTAAATGGTTGGCTAAACTATACTTTTACAGAAGGGGCCTTGCAAGGTTTCGGATTAAGTTTTGGAGGAACATTCCTAGCGGGAAGAAGCAGCTGGAATTGGGGCAGCATAAGCTCTCCTCTAGAAATGAACGACTATGTGAAATTTGATGCAGGTCTTTCCTGGGAGAACCCTAAGTTCAAAGTAGGTCTTAATGTATTTAACCTGTTTGACAGATATCTTTATAGTGGAAGTAGTATTAATTTTACTATGGCTGACGGGACTACAAGAGGCGGATATTACTATCAGGCTGAAGCCCCAAGAAACTTCAGACTCTCAATAGGATACAAATTCTAAATAATCTTAAAGGGCTAGCCACCAGGTTAGCCTTTTATATATGAATAAAAAACATCATAAGAAAAAGATTTCTCCCCTCAAAAAGTGGGTAGGAAAACTGCATTTATACCTGGGGCTATCGGTAGGACTTATCGTTTTTATAATATCCCTGACAGGGACTTTATATGTTTTTAAAGATGAAGTCCAGCAGCTCCTCCGCAAAGAAGTAATTTATATTAAAAATCCAAATGGTGTTCCTTTATCTATAGATATACTGAAGAAAAAAGTGAGCTCTGAAGTCCAAGAAAAATATCCGCTGGCCTCCGTAGACATTCCTTTAAATAAGTATAAATCTTATAAGTTTCTGTATTATGAAAAAAATAAAGGAGCCTGGAATTATTTTGAGGAGGTACTGGTCAATAAAACGGTCTATATCAATCAGTACACCGGTAAAATTTTAGGAGTTTATAATGAAAAATATGACTTTTTCAACCTCATAAAATATATCCATTGGAGTTTGCTTCTCAACTCTGATTGGGGGAAGTATGTAGTAGGGATTCCTGTTATAATCTTTATTTTTATGTTAGTTTCCGGAATTATCCTCTGGTGGCCTAAAAATAAAAAAACAAAAGGCAGCTTCTGGTTCAAATGGAAAAACATCCAAAACTGGAAAAGAAAAAACTATGATCTTCACAGGATCCTGGGCTTTTACTCTTCTTTTATTGCTTTGCTCATTAGCATTACAGGAATCTATTTTTCTTATCCGTATGTAAAAAATACCTTTAATCTTATATTGTCCGGATCCTGGGAACTTCCAAAAGACAAAGAGTTTGGCTCTGTTAAATCTAATTCCTCAACTGGAAATCACGTTTACGATATGGCTTCTCAAAAGACCAAAGAACTTTATGGAAATTCCTCAAGCTTCAGAATTCCATTGAATGGAAAAAATAAAAAAGGAAAGGCTCTTCAAAATCTTCCCATTATAGTTTATCAACAGGAAGGAAAGCTAAATATCAGAAACCAGTTGGTATTTGACAAATATTCCAGCAAGCTCCTGTACAACCTACCTCATCAAGATTTAAACAATGCTCAGAAATATGCCCATGCCAATTATGACATTCATACCGGATCCTATTTCGGGGTAATCGGCAAGATAATATGGTTCATCACTGGGCTTATCTGCACCTCACTTCCCATTACAGGCTTTTTGTTCTGGTGGGGAAAACAAAAGAAACCAAGTAAGAAAAAATAAAAATTTAGGGATGAATAAAATCTTACTGTCGGCCGTCTGTTTAGGTTCAGCCAATATATGGGCACAAACTAAAGACAGCCTGCAAACTAAAAATGTAGACGAAGTTGTTCTAACTGCTTCGAGAAAAAAAGAAAATATTAAAGAAATTCCAGGCTCAGTTACCATAGTCGGGGAAAAGCAGGTTCAGTCTCAGCTTACTGTTAATTCCGATATTACAAGCATACTGCAGTATACGGTTCCGAGTTTAGCCACCAGCTCAGGGCAGACATCCAATACCGGGCAGACCCTGAGAGGAAGACAGGTACTTGTACTTATTGACGGAATTCCCCAGTCTACCCCACTTCGAAACGGAACAAGAGATCTCCGGGTTATAGATCCTTCAGTTATTGAACGTATTGAAGTGATCAAAGGGGCATCGTCTATTTATGGAAATGGTGCGGATGGAGGAATTATCAATTATATCACCCGTAAAAACAGAACAGACCAAAAAATATCGGGTCTTTCACAGCTTGGGTTTACCGGACAGCCTTATGGCGGAACCCTCGGAATACGAGCCAGCCAGTTATTATCCGGAAAGATTACGAAGAAATTAGATTTTGTAGCCTCTTTCGCATATGAGAGAACAGGGTATATGAAAGATGCGGACGGGAATAATGTAAGCCCCAGCTACAGCCCTGCTAAAATGGATAATTACAACGGTATGTTGAAGTTAGGCTATGACCTTAATCCCAATCAGAGAATTGAAGCTTGCTATATCGGGTATGCCTCAAAATCCGATCTTGATCTCGGATTAAAAACAGGAAAATACGGAATCACACCTACCATAGGGGAAGGAATAGGAAAAGGACTTGAAACCACTCCACAGGGAACCCCGAGAAATCATAATTTTAAAATAAGCTATGACAACAAAAATATTTTTACCGGAACGGCTTTAAATATTAATCTTTACTATCAGGATTTCAGAACCGTTTACGGATACAGTGATACATTTTTCAATGGTGGACAATCCAATGTCATCTCCCGTAAAAAAGGAGCCCGTCTGAATTTTGATACCCAATTGTGGAATACCAAAAATTTCCAGGGGGAGATCATTTATGGATTTGATATTTTAAATGATCAGACCGTACAGAAACTTGAAGACGGCAGATACTGGACCCCCGATATGGATATGACCAATCTTGCGCCTTTTGCTTTAATTAAAATCGATCTGCTTAAAAACCTTACTTTAAAAGGAGGACTGAGATATGAAAACATCAAAGTAAAAGTTGATGATTTCAATACGCTTTCCACGCTTAAAAGTGACGGAACTTTCACCCAAAGTATCTTTGTGAAAGGTGGAAATCTGAAATATAATGCCTTTGTAGGCAATCTTGGAATACGCTATAATGTCGACCCTTTTATCAATTTATTTGCAAGCTTTTCGCAGGCCTATTCTATTAATGAATTGGGAAGGATTTTAAGAACCTCAACCTCTGAAACAATTGCCAACCTGGAAACAAAACCTATTATTGTCAATAATTATGAACTCGGAGCCACAGGTCAGCTTTCCAAATGGCTTACGTATGAAATCACTTCCTATGTAAGTACCTCCAAGTTGGGAGCTTCGTTTGTACAAAGTGCTGACCGGGCATTAACCATTCAAAGATCGCCTGAGATCGTATATGGTGTGGAAGGCTTTTTACATTTCAGTCCGGCCCAATGGATTAACTTTGGAGGGAGTTACAGCTGGATGGAAGGAATTACTTCTTTAAAAAATGACGGAGATTATTCAAGTAAAATCAATAACAGCAGAATCTCCGCACCCAAAGTTCTAGCTTATATTCAGGTAAGACCTATTCATCCTTTATCATTAGAACTGGATATGCTGAATTCCTTTAAACAAAACAGGTTTGATCCCAGTCCTAAAACCGGATTATATTCTTATGGCGAAGGAAAAGTCCCTGAATATACGGTCTTCAATTTCAAATCCAGTTATATAATAAACAAAAACTGGAAGCTTTCTTTAGGAATTGAAAACCTATTCAACAGATTATATCAGCCGAATATTTCATGGTGGGCAGCCAGAGACAGCGATTTTACCAATTCTTTAGGAATGAGAGGAACTTTTATTATAGAATATAAATTTTAATTAATCTAAATAAAAACTTATACCATATATTTGCAAAACTTTCCGTTAGCATGAAGAAAAAACATCATCATAAAAAGAAGCCGGGCTTTATTAAAAAATGGACAGCAAGACTGCATTTGTGGTTTGGGCTGGTTATCGGTTTTTTAATTTTTATTATTTCCATTACGGGAGCATTGTTTGTATTTAAAGATGAGGTGGAAAATTATACCCGAAAGGATGTTATTTATCATCATGAGCAGAATATAGACAGCAAAAAAATCCTTCCGATACGAACCCTGGAAAAGCTGGTGGCCGATCAGGTAAAAGAAAAATACCCTATCCATTGGGTAAATGTACCACTGGATAAAAACATGTCTTATTTATTTTATTGGTATGAGCATAACACCAATGCATGGAATTACTTTGATGAATTTCCGGTTTATAAAGCTGCGTATGTAAATCCTTATACCGGAAAAGTGCTGAGGGTTTATGATGAGAAAAACGGTTTTTTCAGTATTATTAAATCCATACACTGGAGCTATTTACTTAAGCAGGAATGGGGAACTTATGTCGTGGGAATCCCTGTTCTCATATTTGTTTTCATGCTGATATCAGGAATCATTCTTTGGTGGCCCAAAAATAAAGCAGCCAGAAAGCAGCGGTTTTCTTTAAAATGGAAGAATATCAAAAGCTGGAAAAGAAAGAACTATGACTTACACAATGTCCTTGGGTTTTATGCTTCCATCTTTGCCCTTATCTTCTCCATCACCGGTCTATTTTATGCCTTCTTTTTCGTTCAGGCTATGATCTATGTGATCTTTTCAGGGGGCAACACCCAATATCCCGACTTTTCACATATTACCACTAAAGCTCCTATCGAACAAAGAACAGCTTCGACCCTCGATAAAGTTATCAATACCGTCCATGAAAAATATCCTGAGGCATATGCTTTTTCCATCGATTTGGGTCATGAGCATATGGATGACCATGAACATCCCAATTTCGGGGTTTATGTAAAGCACCTATCCTATTCTTATCATAAAAGCAGCAATCTTATTTTTGATGAAAACTCGGGGGAACTTTTACACACTCATGATCCAAAAGATAAAGATTTCGGAGAAAAAGTGGTTTCTGCCAATTATGATATTCATGTAGGTTCTATTTTAGGACTTCCTACTAAAATCATTGCATTTATTGTCAGCTTAATTTGCGCATCCCTTCCTGTAACCGGGTTTATGATCTGGTGGGGAAGAAGAAAAAAGAAATCACCCCAAAAGGTCCACTGCATTCAAAATTAATTTTTTCGATGAATTCTATCGGTAACCTTCATAAAATACAATCTTTTTTTATAAATTTAGGCCCTGAATTAAGAAAGAAATGGCATTAGTAGATCTATCAAAACAGGTTGCACTAGGTATTGACATCGGTGGAACCAACACTAAGTTCGGCTTAGTAAATCACAGAGGGGAAATTTTAGTAAAAGGAGCTATCCGGACTGATGAATACAACAACCCCGAAGATTTTGTTGATGCCCTTTACAATGAAATTCAGCCCTTAGTGGGTGAACACTGTTCCGGAAAAAAGTTTGAAGGAATCGGTGTAGGTGCCCCTAATGCCAATTATTATAAAGGAACCATAGAGCTTGCCCCTAACCTTCCCTGGAAAGGAGTGATCCAATTCGGTAACATGATGTCCCAAAAATTTGGAGCTCCCTGTAAAATGACGAATGATGCCAATGCAGCAGCGCTTGGAGAAATGATGTATGGAGCAGCAAGGGGAATGAAAGATTTTATTATGATCACTTTGGGAACAGGTGTAGGAAGTGGTATTGTAGCCGGAGGACATCTTATCTATGGTCATGACGGGTTTGCCGGAGAATTAGGGCACACCATTGTAAAACCTGGTGGTAGAAAACACTGGAGCACCGGATCAGAAGGAAGCCTGGAAGCCTATGCCTCCGCTACGGGAATTGCCATTACTGCAAAAAAAATGAGAGCAGAATTTCCGGAATCCATGCTTAATCAGTTTCCTGAAGAAGCTATCAACTCCAAAACAGTTCATGAATGTGCTTTAAAAGGTGATCCCATTGCTATTGAAGTATTCCGATATACAGGTCAGAAACTAGGAGAAGCATTGGCCAATTTTGTTATGTTCTCCTCTCCGGAAGCTATTCTTTTATTCGGAGGAGTAATTAAAGCAGGAGACTTTATCTTAAAACCGGCGAAACTTTATATGGAAAGAAATCTTCTTCCTATTTTCAGAAATAAGGTAAGATTGGTTTTCAGTGAGCTGGATGAAGCCGATGCTGCTATTTTAGGAGCAAGTGCCTTAGTCTGGGAAAAATAGATTATTCTTCAGATCAATTTTACAAAAAAAATATTTTTATATAACAACACACCCTCTTCGAAACGGTGTGTTTTTTGTTGTTTATTCCCCATTAATGACATCACAAAATGAAAAAGTTTTTCTTACTTTTGATTAGTTTTTTCCTCATTTCCTGCAATGGACAAGAGAAAAAAGTCGTTCAACAAAATAACCAACCCAACATGGATAACAATAATTTAGAGCAGATCACCTTTGGAGGTGGGTGTTTCTGGTGTGTAGAAAGTTGCTTCAATATGCTGAAAGGAGTAAAATCCGCTATTTCCGGATATTCCGGAGGACATAAAGCTAATCCGACCTATGAGGAAGTCTGTACAGGAGACACCGGACATGCCGAAGTCGTACAGATCACTTATGATCCTAAAATTATCTCTTATGAACAGCTTATGGACGTATTTTTCTTCCTCCACGATCCTACCCAGCTTAACAGACAGGGGAATGATATCGGAACCCAGTATAGATCCGTCATTTTCTATAAGGATGATGCTGAAAAACAAAAAGCGGAAGAAGCCATTAAGAAATCCGAAGCTTCAGGAAAATGGCCGGGAAAATATGTCACGGAACTTACTCAATTCGAAAAGTTCTGGCCGGCTGAGCAATATCATCAGGGATATTATAATGCAAACCCTACACAGCCTTATTGCAGCGCGGTAGTAGGCCCTAAAATCCAGAAGTTTAAAAAGCATTTCGGAGAACTCGGAATGTTGAACACCGAAACAGCGGAATAATATAAAAGCGAAGAGATTTCTTCGCTTTTTTCTTTAAATCCAATTATTATTTCAATTCTCCTTAATGTATTTATCAAGAATATATTTTGACAGCTTTTTCAGTTTCGCTTTTTTTGTGGGGTGATATCCTGAGCTCGTAAAAAATTCTAATTTATTATCAGATTTTAAGTACCAGACTTTATCTATCGACCTTTCTGTAAGGGTATCCGGAAAAGTGATCTTCCTGAATTTAATTAGCATATCCCTATCCAGGGCCACTGGCGTGCCGGCTATATTTTTATCATCACATGATACCTCCTGATAATGATCTTCATTCCAATACATACATTTTATCTCTTTATTGAAGGAACTATCTGCTACATTCTTTGTACTTTTTATTTGGGACTCTTCATGGCTTTCCTGTACAATATCTTTTGCAGTCGGAGTCAGGATAATTTCCCCTTGAATTTGAGAACTGTCCTTACCCTTCATCACAATTTTATCTCCAACCAACTGCTTATTATCCCACACCGTATATCCTGCCAAAAAAATGGATGCTGCACTCACACTTCCTATTACAACTTCTCTCCATCGAGATCGTAATTTTTTTTCCTCTTTTTCACCTGTATTAACTTCATTATCAATAGTTTCCGTTTTTTCCTCTTCATTGGAATCATCGGAATTTTCAGAATCTGATTGGCTTACATCCTCATTTTGCCCAGGCAGCTTCTCATCTTCTCCCGTTTCTTTTTCTTCTTCAAATATGATTTCCGAATAGCTTACCTGAGCATTATAGGGTCTATTATCAAAATCAATAAGCCATGCCAGAAGCTCAATATTTTTATCTTCTGTTTCTGATGTTAACCCTTTTAAGAAATTACTAAGCGGTTTAAACTTATCCGTATCAAGATTCCTGATGGAAATACTATAATCGCTGACTCCCTCTTTCACAGGAAAGAAAAGCCTTAATGTCCCGGTGTCTTTTTCCATATATCTTTCCGAATAAACGATCTGACTCTCCTTTTTCAATTTGGAAGGTGTAGGAGCCGAAAGATTAAGAGAAAGTAAACCTTTATCTTTTTTCCACCGATAGGCTTCTACTACCTTTTCCTTATAAATAATAAACATTTCTATAACACATCCTAATCACCCGGAATTAGGGAATTTAATTGGAATAATCAGAATTCCTTTAGAATCATTGGAATTACGGGAATCCTCCTATGAATCAGAACATTGCAACCCTACCTTTGCATTAGAAATCAAAACAACTCTGAGTAGCTATCAGAGCAAATGTACAAAACAGATTTCACAATGACGTGATAAAGTGAAGATTACTATCTGACCTGGGAAGCAATTTTAGTTTTCATTTTAGATCATCATACTTCCCAAAAATTTAAGAAGCGCTTCTTTTCAAATGTGTACAGCTCGTGAATAAAAATCACGAGAGGAAGAAATACAACTTAATTTTTTAAATTTTAAAACATGATTCATTTCATATTAATGCTATTAGGTCTAGCATTTCCAAATAATAACAATGCAACTACAAATAACAACAATACTCCAATAACAACAGTACAAACCAGCAATTCAGAGGCCTCAACAGGCCAGGGAATGGATGGAGATACTAGTGGAGGAAGCGGGCAAAGACCTCCTTTAGACTAATTATCAGAGAGCTGTATATTAATTATACAGCTCTTTTTTTTAACTTTAACATGAAATAAAAACACATGAGATACTTATACTTCCCCCTTATCATCATTACTGTTCTGTATTCATGTAAAGGAGAAAAACAAAAAAAAACTGAACACCATAGCCAAAGTAACCTCTATTACGATCTAGCAAAACATACTACCAACGAAAAAGAAGCTTTCAAATATTATAATGATGCCAAAGAGTCTTTTCTACTGGAGAAAGATTCGCTAATGGCCGGAAAGTCACTGGTAAATATGGCTATTATAATGTCCAATCAGGGAGATTATAATGGTAGTTTGCAAACCTCTATTGAAGCAGTTAAAGTTTTATCAATTAAAAAACCGGATCCGGACAATAAAGAAACCCAGTCTTCCAATTATAATTGTATGGCTATTGTATCCGAAAGTTTGGGACAATATGATAAAGCTATTGAATACTTTCATAAAGCCATAGAAACATCGAACGATACCATTGCCAAATTAGTCTATCTCAATAATATCGGATACTCTCATTTATTGAAAAAAGATTACCCTACCGCATTACACTATTTTAATCTGGTATTAAACAGCACAGAATCCACTAAGGACAGAGTAGAATACGCCCGGGTAATAAACAATTATGGAAAAGCATCTTACATGATAAATCCTGATTTTAATCCCATTCCCTTATATAAAGAATCTTTAGAGATCAGAGAAGAGGAAAAGGATTATATAGGACAAAACTTTGCTTTGGCTTGTTTCACTGACTATTATGAGAATAAAAATTCTGCAAAAGCTCAGACCTACGCTCTTAAAAGATATGCGGTTACTAATAAATTTAAAAATCCTGATGACCAGCTGGAAGCTTTACAGAAATTAATTATTCTGGATCCGGATAATTATTTAAAATATTTTAAACGGTTTCAGACCATCAATGACAGTACTCAGACAGCCAGGAATTCTGCTAAAAATCAATTCGCCCTCATCCGTTATGAAACAGAAGAAAAAAAAGCGGAAAATGAAAGATTAACTGCTGAAAAAGCTAAAGATGACAACTTTATCCTAAAACAGAAAATCAGTATTGGAGTACTTTTAATTGTCATATTGATTGTAATTAGCCTATACATATGGCGAAAAAAAACAATGAAACGGGAAAAAGCCCTGGAAGTAAAAAATATGGCACTCAGATATTCAAAAAGGGTACACGATGAAGTTGCCAACGGAATTTATCATGTCATGACCGAAATTGAAAACCAGGACCATATAAACAAAGACAGAGTGCTGAACAGGCTGGAAGAAGTTTATGAGAGATCCCGAAATATTTCTTATGAAAACATAAGTCCGAATGAAGAAGAAAGTTTTAATGAAAAAGTTTCTAAACTTCTGAGAACTTTTCAAAATGAAGACCGCAAAATTTTCATTGTCGGAAATGACTCATATATATGGGATCGTCTATCCTTATCTCAAAAAGAAGATATTTTCCAGGTCATAAGAGAACTTATGATAAATATGAAAAAGCATAGCTCTGCCAGCCAGGTGGTTTTCCGGTTTACCAGAAATGAAAATGATATCAATCTCTTTTATTCAGATAACGGAATAGGAATAAAAAATCAGCTAAAACCTAAAAATGGTATTCAAAATACGGAAAACCGTATTAAATCTTTAAAAGGAAAAATTATTTTTGAAACTCAAACAGAAAAAGGACTTAAAATTAATATTTCATTTCCAGTTTCTTAAATTTAAGAAAAATGTTTAAAAAAATTTTAATTGCAGAAGATTACGAAAGTGCTAATTTATCTGTTCAAAAAGTTTTGGAAGAATTGAATATCAAAAATGTGGACCATGTTTATTATTGTGATGACGCATTGGCAAAAATTAAAAAAGGTATCCGTAAAAATATACCCTATGATCTTCTTATAACAGACCTTTCTTTTGAAGAAGATCATTATACCCAAAAAATAAAGGACGGCAAAGAACTTATAAAACATATAAAACGGGAAGACCCCCGTATTAAAGTAATTGTTTTCTCCAGCGAAAACCGGTCAGGGATCATCGACTCCTTGTTCAATAACTATGAGATTGACGGATATGTACGCAAAGCCAGATCGGACAATAAGGACCTTAAGCAGGCTATCCATGAAATTTTTAATGATCAAAAATATCTTACGGATGATTTACAAAAATCCGTCAAGAATTTGAATGCGTATGAGCTTTCAACCTATGATCATACGTTAATCTCCTGCCTTACACAGGGAATCTTACGAAAAGAAATTCCCGCCTACCTTCAAAAACATAATATTAAACCTAACAGCCTTAGCAGTATAGAAAAAAGATTAAATCAGATCAAAGAGTCTTTAAATGTAGCCAATAATGAACAGTTAATTGCCGTTTGCAAAGATTTAGGAATCATATAGATCCCCGGCAATATTCAATAGAACTTTTTCGTTTATTTTACGGTTAACCGTAAGGGATGAAAATAGAATCATTTTATTTTTGATAATAAATAAAATACATCTATTATCCCATGAAAAAATATTACCTCAATAAAGTGGTTCAAGCCAATGGTGATCACGAAGTTCACAGTGAAAACTGCCAATATTTACCCTCACCTCAAAATCAGATTTTTCTCGGGCTTTTCTACTCTTGTGAAACCGCTGTTACCGAAGCCAAAAGAAGATATCCTTCCGCAAAGATAAACGGCTGCTATTATTGTTCCCCAAAATGTCATACCCGATAAAATAATACCCATGAAAAAATTGTTAAGTATTTTCATTACGGGTTTATTCATCCTGTTCTGTTTTATTTCTTGTATGAAAGCAAACAACAATACAGGACATGACGGAAAATGTACAGGATCAGCGTACTGTACCGCCTGCTCCAACTGTTCGAGATGTGGACATTGTAGTTCCGGCGGTTCTTGTGGAGTATGCAGGGGTTCCTCTTCTGTAAGAGGAATTTATTCCAGTCCTGCAAAGAAGACTAAATCATCAGGAGCAAAAGTTATTTCTAAAGTTAATAATAAATCTCAGACAGATCAAAACTCAATAAACTCTGCCAGTGTATTTTATGCTAAAGAGAATATTGTTAATATTTATAAAGGGCCGGGACATGAGTTCCCTGTCATTGAAAAGATAAAATCGGGATCCAAATTAATTCTCATAAAGAAACACAAAAATTGGCTTGAAGTAAAAATCTGGAAAACAGGTACGGAAGGCTTTGTGTTTTACCAGGATGTTAAAAACTAAAACATCAAAAAAACGAAGATTGATCTTCGTTTTTTTATTTTCTCACCATTTCCGTATGCGGAATATCATCCTCAAGATATTTCTTACCCGTATCCTCAAATCCAAATCCGCCATAAAATCTCAAAAGATAATCCTGTGCAGAAATTCTCACAGACGAAGTACGAAAACGGTTCTCAATAGTCTCTATCGCATATTGTATCAGCTGTTTACCCAGGCTTTTTCCTCTTCCCTTTTCTGTAGTAAGTACTCTTCCGATAGAAGTTTCATTATATTTTATTCCCTTATCGAAAATTCTGCAGTAAGCCAGGACCTCACCGTTCTCTTCTGCCCAAAGGTGTATGGCTTTCTCATCATATCCGTCTAAATCTGCATAAGGGCAGTTCTGCTCTACAACAAAAACATCCACCCTGGCCTTAATAACTTTATACAGTTCCGGAACGGTAAACTCATCAAAGCTTTTAATCTTCCAGATCATATTATTGCTCATCAAAACTTACATTATTATTAGCTAAAAACTCATTCGTTTTCTGAATAAAACTCAGGATTTCTTCACCACCTTCTTTCTTTTCTGCAGACGTTACATAAAGTTCCGGAAGGTCTTCCCAGCTTTTCAGAAGCTCATTCTTATAATCTTCCACATTTTTAATCAATACATTCGGTTTCAGCTTATCCGCTTTGGTAAAAACAATAGAAAAAGGAACTCCGCTCTCTCCGCACCATTGGATAAACTCCATATCAATCTTTTGAGGACTATGTCTTGAATCTACTAAAACAAAAAGATTAACCAGATTTCTACGGTTTAAAATATAATTGGTAATTAATTTTTCAAAATCTTTTCTTAGGGATTTCGAAACTTTTGCATAACCATATCCCGGTAAATCCGTGAGATACCAGCTACCATTCACCAAAAAATGATTAATAAGCTGGGTTTTCCCCGGCGTTTGTGAAGTTTTGGCCAGATCTTTCTTATTCATCATCGCATTGATTAATGACGACTTTCCTACATTTGATCTTCCTATAAATGCATATTCGGGAATACTGGGCTCCGGGCAGTCCTGCCATTTACCACTACTCTTTACAAAATCTGCTGTTTTAATAACCATTGCTGAAATTTTAGAAAAATAAACCATTAAGAATGTTCTTAATGGTCATTGTAAATTTATATTCTATTCTTTATCCATTCATAAAGAATCTCATTGAATTCATCAGGCTTCTCCATCATGGCAGCATGTCCGCATTCATCGATCCAAAACAAATCGGAATTAGGAATGAACTTATGCATATCTTCTGCCACTTCCGGCGGAGTTACATTATCCTGTTTTCCCCAGATAAGACAGGTGGGACAGGTAATCTTAGGAAGATCATTCAACATGTTATGCTTAATTGCACTTCTTGCCAGCATAACCGTTTTGATTCCTTTCATCCTGTCGTTAACAACATCAAATACTTCATCCACCAACTCCTCGGTCGCTACCGCTGGATTATAAAAAACCTCTTCCGTCTTCTTTCTTATATAAGATTTATCACTTTTTCTTGGGAAACTATCCCCAAATGTCCTTTCATATAAGCCGGAGCTTCCCGTCAGAACCAGATTTTTCACTAAATCCGGCCTTGCTAACGTAAGTATGAGACCGATATGCCCTCCCATTGAGTTTCCTACAATAGTTACAGGCTCCGAAATATGGCTTTCAATAAACTTGATGATATACTTGGCAAGCGTCGTAAGATTGGTATTAAGTACCGGTAAATCATAGATTGGTAACTGAGGTACATACACCTTATAGCCCCTCTCCGAAAAAAAATTCACCATCTTATCGAAATTACTCAGACCCCCCATTAATCCGTGCAACAGAACTAACGGGTGCCCCTCACCTGCCTCTATATAGGTATATTTCTTTTCTTTTTTTGTACTAAATATCATAAAATGCCTTAATAAAGCCTTGCAAAAATACAAATTAAACCTCAAAAATATTTTGATATCCCTAATTTAAAATAAAAATAATACAATAAGGTCCTTTTTCCCGCTTTTTTTCAAAACCTTTTTCAGAAGCAGCATGGAACATTTTTTATAAACCATTTCATATCAGCAATTTATAACACAACATTTCCTTCCTTAATAAAACTTATTAACATTAAGTCAAAAAGTGGGAAAAAGTGGGAAATTTTGGAAATATTTATATAAATTTGTCCCAAATGAAGAATTTCATTGGAACATATGAGTGTAAAATTGACGACAAAGGTCGCTTAAAAGTTCCTTCATCTTTAATCAAACAGATGGAGAACTTTGATGATAAGGCGTTTGTAGTCAAACGTTCCGTGTTCCAACCTTGCCTGGAAGTTTATCCAATGAAAGCATGGGATAAGCTGATGGACAAAATTAATAAACTAAACAGATTCATTAAAAAGAATGCTGATTTCATAAGAATGTTTACGGCAGGAGTAAAAACAGTAGAATTGGACAATGCAGGAAGACTTCAGATTTCCAAAGACTTAACGGTTTTCGCAGACCTTAAAAAAGATATTGTGATCACCAGTGCAGGAGAATTATTTGAAATCTGGGATAAAGAAGCCTATGAAAAGGTGATTTCTACCGATGAAGCCGATTTCGCAAGCCTTGCCGAAGATGTAATGGGCTCTTTCGATGAAGAATAGCACCGTGCTAATAATTGTAGAATAAGCGAAACACAAATAAAACATGTATCATAACCCCGTTTTGTTGAAACAAAGTGTTGATGATTTGGTGACGAATCCAGACGGAATATACGTGGACTGCACTTTTGGGGGCGGTGGTCACTCAAGAGAAATTTTAAACAGACTTTCCGATAAAGGAAAACTGTTTAGCTTTGATCAGGATTTGGATGCGCTTAAAAATAACATTGAAGACCCCAGATTTACACTCATTAATCAGAATTTCAGGTTTTTGGAAAACTCCCTTCTTATGCATGGGATTTCCGAAGTAGACGGAATTCTGGCGGACCTTGGAGTTTCTTCCCACCAGTTTGATGAAGCAGAAAGAGGCTTCTCAACCAGAAGTAATGCTCCTTTGGATATGAGAATGAACGTCATGCAGAACCTTGATGCCAAAAGAGTGATCAATGAATATGAAGAAGAAGAACTTGCCGATCTGTTCTATCATTATGGCGAATTAAGAGAAGCCAGAAAACTGGCCAGAGAAATAGTTCATCAAAGAAAAAGCAAAAGTATTGAAACCACGGAGGATTTAAAAAAGCTGTTCAGCTACATTCCTCCCCATAAAGTCAATAAGTTTTATGCCCAGCTTTTTCAGGCCATCAGGATAGAAGTAAATCAGGAGCTCGAGGTTTTAAAGGAAATGCTGATGCAGGCATATAAAGTACTGAAACCCAAGGGAAGACTGGTAGTAATCTCCTATCACTCACTGGAAGACCGCTTGGTTAAAAGGTTTTTAAAGAACGGAATGTTTGAAGGAGAACCGGAAAGAGATATCTACGGAAACTATAAAAAGGCATTTGATTTGCTTCAGAGCAAAGCGATCATTCCCGATGAAAGCGAAATTGAAGAAAACTCAAGAGCAAGAAGCGCCAAAATGCGCATAGGAATAAAAGTATAAATCCTACCCGGAGAAAACAATTCCCCTCCCCTGGAGGGGTGTCAAAAAAGAAATTTTTGACGGGGTGGTAAAAAAAAGAATATTGGCAAAAAGAACAACATATCGTCCACAAAAGAAACTCACTTTTATAGATATTATAAAAGGAAATTTCCTGAACCGCGATGAGATTAAAATACATTACAAGTATTTTTTATTGCTGTTTGTGCTGATGATGGCTATGATTTACAGCAATCACTTAGTCAATAAAAAAATTAAAATTGTAAACGAACTGAAAGAAGAAACAGAAGAATACAAATCCCGGAATGCTTACGCCCAGAGTAAACTGATCAAAGTAAAAATGGAATCTGAATTGGGAAAAGAAGTGGTAAGAGACTCATTGATGCCGTTAGAAAACCACCCTCATAAACTACTAATAAAATTGGATAGTACAGATGCAAAAACAAAATGAATACGATAACAAACGTAAAAAAACGTTAAGATGGGGCTACCTCTTTGCAGTGGTAGCTTTGTGCGTATTTGTTCTGTTCCTGGGAAGAATTGTCATTCTTCAAAATACCAATGTTCAGGAAATCAAAGATGATTATATCAACAAAAATTACCGCGAAGCTACTTTAAAAGCCGCCAGAGGAAATTTGTATGCTTCCGACGGCTCTATTTTAGCCACCACCGTGATGCGCTACGATATTTATCTGGATTTTAAAACAATAAAAGATACCGTATACAGCAATAATATCGGCGCTCTTACAGATTCCCTCAGTAAAATGTTCGGGAAGCCCAGAGGTGAATTCAGAAAAAAGTTTGACGAACAGAGAAAGAAAAAAAATCAATACTATACACTGGTAAAAGGACTCGATTTCGATGAATATGATAGAATCCGGAAATTCCCAATCTTTAAAAAAGGAAAAAATAAAGGAGGCTTTATCGTAGACAGAAACTACCGAAGAGAGCTGGCCACTACCGAAATTGGTGCCGGTACAATAGGAATGGATAATGGAGAGTTCAAATCCGGTCTGGAAGGCGCTTTCTCAAAATATTTAACCGGTACGGACGGTAAACGTCTCGAGCAAAGAATCAATTCCAGCCAATGGAAACCTATTGATTACTGGAAAGTACAGGAACCCGTTGACGGAGAAGACGTCTATACCACTCTCGATCTTAGAATTCAGGATATAGCCCATTCAGCCTTAGAAAAACAGCTCATTAACTTTGATGCGAAACATGGAACCGTTATCGTAATGGAAGTGGAAACCGGAAAGGTCCGCGCTATGGTTAACCTAAGAAGAATAGAACCGGGAGTATATGAAGACTCTTACAACTATGCTATAAAAGATAATATCGAGCCTGGCTCAACTTTCAAGACAATATCCCTGCTTGCAGCAATGGATGATGGCTTCATTGATGAAAATACAACTGTAAATGTCGGTAACGGAGTATGGACCTATGCCAAACAAAGAATATCAGACGGACACGGCGGAGGAACCTATGACATCAGTGATGTGCTGGCCAAATCCAGTAACGTGGGAACCGCAAAACTTATCACCAAATACTATGCGGATAAACCTCAGATTTTCCTGGATCACCTGAAAAGATGGAAACTGTTTGATAAAATGGATATCGAGCTTCCCGGAATTACCAAACCCAAAATTGTAACTCCGGAAAATAAAAGATGGAATGCAGCTACATTAGCTTCCATCTCCTACGGTTATTCTTCCAATATTAATTTATTACAGTTAACAACTTTTTATAATGGTGTTGCTAATAGAGGTAAAATGCTCAAACCTCTTTTCATTGATAAAATAATGAAAGACGGCAAAGTAGTATATCAGGCCAAACCTGAAATAATGGTGAAAAAGATGGCTTCCGATAAAGCCATACATATGATGACTGATGCGCTTACAAAAGCCGTAGAAAAAGGAACAGGTAGAAGCATATTTACACCCAACCTGAAAATGGCAGGAAAAACAGGGACCGCAAGATTTGAATACTGGCTGCCGGGACCCATGAAATACCGGGCCTCATTTGCCGGATTTTATCCCGCAGACAATCCTAAGTACACCTGTTATGTGATGATAAGTGAGCCGGATAATTCCAAAGGTATTTACGGAGGAACAGTTTCAGCTCCCGTGTTTAAGGAAATAGCAGGAAAAACTTTCCTGAAAACACCTCAGAATATAGAAAAAGAAATGCTTGTAGACAAAAAGGTAAACCTCAACAAAATGGTAGAGCCGAATGTTAAAATAGCAGTAAATAATAAACAGATGCCTAACGTAGTAGGACTGATCGGTAAAAATGTAATTCCGCAGCTGGAAAATCTCGGATACCGTGTAGACTACAAAGGAGTCGGCAGAATAAAAGAACAGTTCCCGTTGGAAGGCACTGTAATCAGTAAAAACCAGAAAATATATTTATCACTACAATAAGATCAAAGCATCAAGAAAATGCAATTAACTGAACTATTAAATAGAATTCCGACTCTCGAAACCCATGGGCAAAACGACCGTGAGGTTTCCGAATTGGTATTTGACAGCAGAAAGATTACTGAGAACTCTCTGTATATTGCAATGAGAGGAACAGTGGTAGACGGACATTCATTTATTGCATCTTCAATAGAAAAAGGAGCCACAGCAATTGTTTGTGAAGAATTTCCTGAAAGATTAGATGAAAACGTAACTTACATTAAAGTAAAAGACACATCAAAAACTTTAGGACTTTTAGCATCCAACTTTTATGGAAACCCTTCCCATCAGTTGAAATTAATAGGCGTTACAGGCACCAACGGAAAAACGTCCACTACCACTCTCCTGTTTGATGTTTTTAAAAACCTGGGATATCCCGCAGCCTTACTGTCAACAGTGGAAATAAGAATCGGGGAAGAAATTATCCCTGCTACACATACCACACCAGATATCATCACCATTAATCAGATTCTGGCAAAAGCAGTAGAATCCGGTTGTGAATACGCTTTCATGGAAGTAAGCTCCCACGGTATTGCCCAAAACAGAATTGAAGGACTTCATTTCCATATAGCCGGGTTTACCAATATTACCCATGATCATTTGGATTACCATAAAACCTTTGATGAATACCTGAAAACAAAAAAAAGGTTTTTTGATACACTCGAAGAAACGGCCATAGCCATTACCAATATTGATGACAAAAACGGTAGTGTAATGCTTCAGAATACCAAAGCAAAGAAAAAATCTTATGCTTTAAAAACGATGGCAGATTACCACGGAAAAATTCTGGAAGTTGATTTCAATGGTATGCTTTTGAATTTCAATGGAAAGGAATTCTGGACTAAACTTACCGGCAAGTTTAACGTTTACAATTTGCTGCTTGTATTTGGAATTGCTTCAGAGCTGGGATTTGAACAGGACGAAATACTCCAGGCCATCAGTAAATTAAAAAGAGTTTCGGGAAGATTTGAAACCTTCAAATCCGATGGGGGAATCTTTTTTATTGTAGATTATGCCCACACACCTGATGCTCTGGAAAATATTCTGGACAGTATCAACGATATCAGAACCAAAAATGAAAGACTGATTACCGTATTTGGGTGTGGGGGAGACAGGGACCACTCCAAAAGACCTGAAATGGGAAATATTGCCACCAAAAAGTCCACCTTGGCCATTATCACTTCCGATAATCCGAGAACAGAAGACCCTTCCCAGATCATTAAAGAAATTGAAGCCGGAGTTGAACCTCAGAACTTCAGCAAATACACCTCAATACCGGACAGAAAAGAAGCCATTAAAATGGCCATAAAGTTCGCAGAACCCAAAGATATTGTCCTGGTAGCCGGAAAAGGACACGAGACCTACCAGGAAATTAATGGCGTAAAACACCATTTTGACGACAAAGAAGTAATTAATGAATTGTGGAAATTAATGAGTAAATAAAAGAATACCCATTCAATTTTAAATTAGAAAAAATGCTATACTATCTATATGAATATCTGACCAGCCAAGGCATCCACATTCCAGGATTAGGGATGTTGAAATATATCTCTTTCCGTGCCGGAATGGCGGTCCTGCTTTCCCTGACCATTGCTCTTGTATATGGTAAAAGAATCATCAATTACCTGAGAGCCAAACAAATGGGAGAACTGGTGCGTGATCTTGGATTAGACGGCCAAAAACAAAAAGAAGGAACCCCTACCATGGGGGGACTTATCATTATACTGGCAACAATGATCCCTGTATTGCTGTTCACACGGATAACAAATGTTTATATCGTCCTGCTGATCATTTCCGTATTATGGATGGGAGCTATCGGGTTTCTCGATGATTATTTAAAGAAAATTAAAAAAAATAAAGACGGCTTAAGCGGTAAATTCAAAATTGTAGGACAGGTAGGTCTGGGACTCATTGTAGGAGTTACCATGTACTTCCACCCAGACATTACGGTAAAAAGAAAATATGCGGATGCTAAAGTTGTTAACCGTAACAATGTAGAGCAAAACTTTATGCCTACCGAAAAAATAACGGTTTCTACCGTTCCTTTCGCTAAAAATAATGAGTTCGACTATAGCGGAATATTATTTTGGATGAGTGATGAAGAAGCTCATGAATGGGCCTGGGTCGTTTTCATTCCCATTGTTATCTTTATCGTAACCGCAGTTTCAAACGGAGCCAATATCACCGATGGCATCGATGGCCTTGCAGCCGGAACCAGTGCCGTCATATTGCTGACCCTGGCCTTCTTTGCTTATATCTCGGGAAATATCATTTTTGCCGACTACCTCAATATTATGTTCCTGCCTAATATGGGAGAAACCACCATATTCGCGGTCGCCATGGTAGGAGCCGTCATCGGTTTCTTCTGGTACAACACATATCCGGCTCAAGTATTCATGGGAGATACGGGAAGCTTAATGCTGGGAGGTGTAATAGCCGTATTGGCCATTATTTTAAGAAAAGAATTAATGATTCCTGTTTTATGCGGGATCTTTTTAATAGAAAATATTTCTGTAATGCTGCAGGTAGCTGTTTTCAAATACAGAAAGAAAAAATACGGGCTGGAATATGCCCAAAATAATAGATTATTTAAGATGTCACCATTACATCACCATTATCAGAAAGAAGGATTTCACGAAAGTAAAATCGTAAACAGAATGATAATCCTTAGTGTAATGCTGGCGATTGTATGCCTAATCACATTAAAAGTGAGATAGATTATTTTAAAATTGAAAGTTGCCATTTTCGGTACTTTCAATCATTAAATCAGGAAAATATGAAAATAGTTGTTTTAGGAGGAGGAGAAAGTGGCTGCGGTGCTGCTTATTTGGCCAAAAAGAAAGGTCTGGAAGTATTTCTTTCAGATAAAGGTGCCATTAAAGATAGCTATAAGCAGTTTCTGACCGAAAATGAAATTGATTTTGAAGAAGGAACCCACGATGAAGAAAGGATTTTAAATGCGGACTGGATTGTAAAAAGCCCGGGGATTCCCAAAAAAGCAGATATCATTTATAAAATTCATCAGAAAGGAATAAGGCTTTCTTCTGAAATTGAATTTGCCTCCGAGTTTACCAAGGCGAAAATCATTGCCATAACCGGTAGTAACGGAAAAACAACAACAACATCCCTGATCTACTACATCCTGAAAAATGACGGAATGAATGTAGGATTAGGCGGAAATATAGGATATAGCTTTGCGAAGCAGGTTGCCGATGAAAACTATGAATATTATGTACTGGAGGTCAGCTCATTCCAGCTGGATGACATCCAAAACTTCAGGCCCTATATTTCATTATTGCTGAACCTTTCTCAGGATCATCTGGATCAGTATAATTATAATTATGAAGAATATGCCTTAGCAAAATTCAGGATCACAGAAAACCAGGAGAATTACAATTTCTTCATTTATAATAAAGATGATGAAATGAGTAAAACCATCCTTGAGAAACTCGAAGTAAGAGCCAAAATGATTCCCTTCTCGACCAAGGAAAAATTAGCTGAAGGAGGGTTTATAGACAATAATAAAATTGTGGTAAAACTGAAAGAGGAATTCTCTATGAAAATTGAAGAATTATCACTTTTAGGAAACCATAACGTAGCCAACAGCCTGGCTGCATCTATTGCCGGTAAAATACTGGAAATCAATAATGAAGGCATCAGAAATTCATTAATGACCTTTCAGGCAGTAGAACACAGACTGGAATTTGTTACTGAAATTGACGGAGTTAAATACATTAATGACAGTAAAGCTACCAATGTAAATGCAACGTATTATGCGTTGGAAAGCATGAAAACGCCTACCGTATGGATCGTAGGCGGACAGGATAAAGGAAATGATTATTCTGAAATTGAAGATTTAGTAAAAAGAAAAGTAAAAGCGATCGTCTGCCTGGGAATTGACAACAAAAAAATCATAGACTTCTTTAAAGATAAAAAAGAATTCATCTATGATACTTCCAGTATGGAACAGGCGATTAGCATATCAAAATCTATTGCCAAAAATGGAGATACCGTTTTACTATCCCCATGCTGTGCAAGTTTTGATCTCTTTAAAAGCTATGAGGACAGAGGCCGACAGTTTAAAGAGCAGGTATTAAAGAATGAGTAAAAGTATGAATGTATCAAAGTATTAATGACAATATCTAAACATTTCATAAATACATTATACATCAGTACACGAATACAATATTATGAACGAACAGGAAACAGAAAGCAGATTTGAATTTCTAAAGGGCGATAAAGTACTTTGGATGGTCATTCTTGTAATCTCCATCTTCTCTATCTTCCCTGTATATTCAGCAAGTTCAAATTTGGAATACATTGTTAATAACGGGACTACTACCGGTCACGTTATCAAACACATGTTCTTTGTGATCTTGGGATTGGTAATTATGAGACTGGTAGGAACCATCAAATATGAATACATAGGAAAACTGAGCAGCATCATGCTTAGCCTTATGATCATTTTGCTGATCATCACCATGTTTACAGGACAAACCATCGACGGAGCGAGTGCCTCAAGGTGGCTGAAGATCCCGGGAACCCCTATTTCATTTCAGCCTTCATCATTTGCTTTCCTGATGCTGATCATCTATCTGTGCCGATACCTGACTAAAAAGATTACGAGAGAGAGACTCCCGATTGAAAATATCATTTACATATTCGGACCTATCCTGCTCGTATTTGTATTAGTAGCTAAAGACAACGGTTCAACAGCTTTAATGATATTAATGGTTTCGGTTATCGTTTTGGTTATCGGGCAGCTGCACTGGAAATATATCGCAGGATTTATTTCATCATCCTTTGTAGCCATTGTCCTGTTTTTACTGGTAGCATTAAATACCAACCTCATCGGAGGAAACAGGGTACATACGTGGATGAGCCGTATTGAGACCTTTACTTCCAGCAAAGCGAAATCAGCAGATGTAGACGACGAAAGCATAAAAGCCAAAAATTATCAGGTAATGCAGGCAAAAGCCGCCATTGTACACGGGGGTATTACAGGAATGGGTCCTGGAAAAAGCGCCTTAAAGCAAATGCTTCCTCAATCTGCATCCGATTTTATCTTCGCTGTTATCGTGGAGGAATACGGATTATTCGGAGCTATATTCCTCATCAGTATGTATTTTATCATGGTCATACGGATCGTGATGATTGCCAGTAAGATGCCCGCCTTTTTCGGCTCCCTGCTCGTCCTCAGTCTCGGAATTATGATTTTTATACAGCTGGCGGTAAACATAGCCGTTGCCGTGAACCTGATTCCTGTAACAGGGCAGCCGCTACCTTTAATCAGTTATGGGGGAACCTCCATGCTGGTAACTTATATACAGTTAGGAATTATACTCAACATAAGCTCGAGAATACAGATATATGATGAAGAAGGAATGGGTAAAAAACAGAGCGTTGCAGAAATAAACGATATTGCATAAACACTAAACAATGAGCAAAAAATTAAAAATATTATTATCAGGCGGAGGAACAGGAGGACATATTTTTCCTGCCATCGCTATTGCAGACGAAATCAAAAAAAGATTTCCTGATGCAGAATTTTTGTTCATTGGTGCCAACGGTAAAATGGAAATGGAAAAAGTTCCCCAGGCCGGTTATAAAATTGAAGGAATTGATATCGCCGGAATCAACAGGGGGAATATCCTGTCCAATCTGGGACTGCCGTTCAAAGTATTGAAAAGTCTTTCCAGATCAAAGAAGATTATTAAAGATTTCAATCCGGATATCGCAATAGGAACAGGAGGTTTTGCCAGCGGCCCCGCATTATATGAAGCCAGTAAATTGGGAATCCCGATCTTCATTCAGGAGCAAAACGCATATGCGGGTGTTACCAATAAAATTTTAAGCAAGAAAGCAAAAGCCGTGTTTACGGCCTATCCAAAAGTAGAAGGGTTTCCTGCTGAAAAAATAAAGTTTCTGGGAAATCCTATCCGTGAGAATATTGTTTCCGGAATGGAAGAAACCGCTAAAGCCAAAGAAAAAATAGTGCTGGATAAAGACAAGCTTACTATTCTTTCCGTAGGAGGTTCATTAGGGTCCCGAACTCTGAATAATGCATGGAGATCTCACTTAAATGAGATTATAGATAAAGACTACCAGTTGATCTGGCAAACAGGTAAACTCGATTATCAGGATATCATGGAAGAAACAAAACATCTTTCCCACCGGAATATCAAGATCGTTGAGTTTATCAAAAATATGGAAGCAGCTTATTCCGCAGCAGATATTATCGTTTCCAGGGCAGGAGCCATTGCCATTTCAGAACTGGCAGTTGCACAAAAACCTGTCATTCTGGTTCCGTTTCCGTTTGCAGCCGAAGATCATCAGACCAAAAATGCAATGAACCTGGTAGAAAAGAATGCTGCAAGAATGGTAAAAGATTCCGAAATGGGAGAAAAGTTCTGGAGCACACTCGAAGAAATCTGTAATAGCGAAGACCTTCGTAAAGAAATGTCCCAAAACCTGGAATATTTTGCCAAGCCACATGCTGCAAAAGAAATTGTGGATGAAATAATTAAATTAATGAAATAAAAAATGAATACTTTAGAAACATATCAGACTTTTTACTTCGTAGGCATCGGAGGTATCGGTATGAGTGCCCTGGCGCGTTATTTTAATGCATCAGGAAAAAAAGTATTGGGGTATGATAAAACCAATACCAAGCTTACTCGCGAGCTGATGAAAGAAGGAATTGATATTGTTTTTGAAGATCTCATTGATGATAAAATTACATCCCTTCAACAGGATAAGACGTTGGTAATTTATACTCCCGCCATTAAAACACTGGGGATTTTAGATTACTTCCATCAAAATGATTTTAAGGTATTAAAGCGGGCAAAGGTACTCGGACTTATCACCGAAAATACAGAATGTATTGCCGTTGCAGGGACTCATGGCAAAACAACTACCTCTACTCTGGTTTCCCACCTTTGTAAAGAGGCGGACATGCCGTTTTCCTGTTTCCTGGGAGGAATTTCTGAAAATTTCAGATCCAACTTTTTGTATAACGGTTCGCAGTATTCCGTAGTAGAAGCAGACGAATATGACAGAAGCTTCCTGAACCTTTCACCGGACTGGGCCGTTATTACTTCCACAGATGCCGATCATTTGGATATTTATGGAGACAAAAGCCATATTGAAGAAGGATTCCGGCAATTTGCTTCATTAGTTCCTGAAAATCAACATTTATTTGTAAGAAAAGGAATTGAAATAGGCAGAGATCACAGGACCTACGCGGTGAATGAGAAGGCAGATTTTTATTCCGATAACCTTCGTATGGATTATGATAAAATTTATTTTGACTTTCATACGCCTACTGAAACTATAAAGGATTTTGTCTGGGAAATACCCGGTATCCATAATGTAGAAAATGCCACGGTGGCCATCGCCATCCTCCACAGCCTGGGAATAGACTTTGAAACCCTTAAAAAAGGAATTGCCTGCTTTAAAGGAATAAAAAGAAGATATACCAAACATATTTATAAAAACGGTAAAATTTATATAGACGATTACGCACACCATCCTACGGAAATCAATGCCGTGATGGGATCAATAAAAACATTTTACCCGGATAAAAAATTATTGGTAGCCTTCCAGCCACATCTATTCAGCAGAACAAGGGATTTTGCAGATGGATTTGCGGAAAGCTTAAGCAAGTCTGATGAATTGATCTTACTGGATATATATCCGGCAAGAGAACTTCAGGAAAATTTCGAGGGAATTACCTCAGACTGGCTGCTGAAAAAAATTAATTTAGATAAAAAAGAAGTGTCCACGTTAGCAGATGCTTTCGGAAAGATAAAAGAAAAAGAATTTGATATCCTTCTTACCGTGGGAGCAGGAAATATAGATACACTATATGATCCTGTTTGCCAATGGTTGAATGAAGATAATCAATAGGTTTTAAGTAATGAAGAATAAGTACAGAATATTAAAAATTGTTGTTACCGTAATCATCCTTGGATTTTTACTAAGTTTCTCTTTGAAGAGATTTAGCAATCAGGAAATTACGGACGGTAAGATTTCTGTAAAAATGAATGAGAAAAGTCCGGTTTATTTTATTGATGAGAAAGATATCCGGGATATCGTTAAAAAAGAAAACCCTTCCGGCAAAGTAGGAACCCTGAACATTCCTGCTCTTGAAAAGAAAATCAATGCTATGCCGGCAGTGGACAGTGCTAATGTATATTTAAACTTAAACGGAAAGCTTAACCTCGATATCAGGCAGCGTGTACCCGTATTCAGATTAAATACCAACGGAAAAGATATATATGTGGATGAAAAAGGAATTGAATTTCCCATTTCCAGAACCTACTCCCATCCATGTATGCTTGTTACCGGAAATGTAAAGCCTTCCGAATATGAAAAACTGGTGGAGCTGATTGAAAAAATCAACAAAGATGATTTCAGTAAAAAATATTTCATCGGGGTTTCAAAAGAAAAGGATAATTATAACCTTCTCACCAGCGAAGGAAGCTATAAAGTTGAAATTGGAGATTTAGATAATATTGATTTTAAAGTAAAAGGATTTAAAGCATTTGTAGAAAAATATCTGGTATATCAGGATCCGCAGAAATACAGCAAAATTTCTGTAAAGTATCAGAACCAGATCGTTACAACACTTAATCCGAGACTGAAAGAAAACGACAGTATTTTGCAGGTAGGACGTAAAGAAGTTGCAAAAATTCCCGCAAAACCTTCAACAGAAAATAAAACAAAAACCAAATCTTCCACTACAACAAAACCAAAAACTACGAGCCCAAAAAAAGAAACTAAGAAAACAACAGAGAAGAAAACGGCTACAAAGCCTAAAGCAAAGTCAAAATAGAATAAGAAAATCAAATCGATATAACAAATGGAAAATCAAGAGTATTCAGTAGGTCTGGACATCGGAACAACAAAGATTGTTGCGATTGTCGGCAGAAGGAATACACACGGGAAAATAGAAATTCTCGGTGTAGGGAAGGCCAAAAGTCTTGGGGTTCACAAAGGGATCGTGAATAATATTTCACAGACCATTAATTCTATCAAAGCTGCTGTTGCAGAAGCACAGTCCAGCTCGGGTGTGCCTATCCGCAAAGTAACGGTAGGTATAGCAGGAAAACATATCCGTTCCCTGCAACACTCCGATTATATTATGCGTGAAACCCCTGATAAATTCATTACAGACGATGACATTGAAGCATTAAAAGATCAGGTGAAAAAACTGGTAATGCTTCCGGGCGAAGAAATAATCCATGTTCTTCCTCAAGAATATAAAGTGGATTCCGAAGGAGAAATTCAGGAGCCTATCGGAATGCACGGAAAAAGGCTGGAAGCCAATTTCCATGTCGTAGTAGGGCAAATGGGAAGTATCAGGAACATTGCAAGATGTGTGAGAGAAGCCGGACTGGAAATGGAAGCTTTGACATTAGAGCCTTTAGCCTCTTCCGAAGCTGTATTAACTAAAGAAGAAAAAGAAGCGGGTGTAGCTATTGTAGATATTGGGGGCGGAACTACCGATATTGCTATATTTAAAGACAATATTATCCGTCACACCTGTGTAATTCCTTATGGTGGCGGTATTATCACCGAAGATATCAAAGAAGGATGCTCTATCATTGAAAAGCATGCGGAGCAGTTAAAAGTAAAATTTGGTTCTGCCGTTCCCGAACTGGAAAAAGACAGTACTTTTGTAACCATTCCGGGACTGCATGGAAGATCAGATAAAGAGATCTCCCTTAAAACACTGGCACAGATCATTAATGCCAGGGTAGAGGAAATCCTTGAGATGGTGAATACGGAACTGAAAGCATACGGAGCCTTTGAACAAAAGAAAAAACTAATCGCAGGAATTGTTCTTACAGGTGGTGGATCCAACCTGAAGCACCTTCGTCAGCTAGCCAACTATACAACAGGATTCGACAGCAGAATAGGTTTTGCCAATGAGTATATTGCCAATGACAAAAACCAATATCTAAAAGGTCCCGAGTTTGCTACCTCTATCGGGTTGCTCATGGAAAGTTTAAAAATCCGTGATAAAAAACAGGCCATCAATACGGAAGAGCCTGCACCGGAACCAGCTTCACAGCAGGAAACTACCAATGCAGCCGAAACCGGCACAGTAGCTGCTCCACAGGCACCTGTTCAGGAAACAGAACCGGTGGAACGCGCAGAAAACAAAAGATCAAAGCTGACATTCGGACAGTCTTTGATGGAGAAAGTAAAAAAATTCTTTGAAGAAGTAGAATAGTAAAATACAGAAATTATGGAAAACATAGGAACACAGGGATTTTCCTTTGACTTACCAAAAGGAAATTCCTCAATTATAAAAGTAATTGGTGTAGGGGGTGGTGGAAATAACGCATTGAAGCACATGTACGAAAGAGGTATTCATGGGGTGGATTTCGTTATTTGCAATACAGATGCCCAGACACTTGATAATAATCCTGTTTCTAATAAAGTTCAGCTGGGAGTTACCATGACGGAAGGACTTGGTGCCGGTGCAGATCCTGAAGTAGGAGAAAAAGCAGCGATCGAAAGTATCGAAGAGATCAAAGCCTCTATGGGACAGAACACCAAAATGGTTTTTATCACCGCCGGAATGGGGGGTGGAACCGGAACAGGTGCTGCTCCTGTCATTGCCAAGGTAGCCAAAGATATGGGAATTCTCACCGTAGGTATTGTTACTGTTCCTTTTAGCTTCGAAGGAAAAAGAAGGCTGGAACAAGCTGAAAACGGTTTGGATAAACTCAGAAATAATGTAGATTCCCTTATCGTAATCAACAATGATAAGCTAAGACAGCAATTCGGAAACCTTGGATTTAAGCAGGGATTCTCCAAAGCCGATGAAGTATTAACCAATGCTGCGAAAGGAATGGCAGAAGTTATCACCGGTTACTTTGACGTAAACATTGACTTTAGAGATGCTAAATCCGTACTACAAAATTCAGGTACGGCTCTTATGTCAACAGGTACGGCTTCCGGAGAAAACAAAGCGGAAGAAGCTGTTAAAAAAGCCCTTGATTCCCCATTGTTGAATGACAATAAAATTACCGGAGCCAAAAATGTATTATTACTGATCAGAAGTGGTGCTGAAGAAGTAACCATGGATGAAATAGGTATTATCATGGATCATATCCAGAAGGAAGCAGGAAACACTGCGGACATTATCTTCGGGGTGGGAAGTGATGAAGAGCTTGGTGATGCTGTAAGTGTTCTTGTAATCGCAACAGGTTTCGCAAAAGACCACCAAAAATTTGCAGGTCCTACCGAAAAAATAAAAATAAGCCTGAACGACAGCCTGGAAACTCCAAAAGCGTCTCCATTTAAAACAAGAGAAGAAAGAGAAGCTTCCTCCGATGGGTATAATACTACCGGAAAAAGTCTTTTCAGATTGGATGATGAGGATAATAACAGCCCTCAGTTCAGCGTAACTTCTTCTGAAAGAAAAATGGTTATTGAAGAAGACGTAAAAACAGAAATTAATTTCTTTGAAAGGGATAATGCGGATAGTCCTGTTCAGGATTGGAGAGAAGACGGAGAATCACCACAAGAGGATGCTTATAATTTATTCTCTTACGATGAGGAAGATGCCAATGATCTGGAAATTCAGTCTTTCTCTTTTGATACGGAGGAAAAGAAAGAAGAACCTAAAGCTCAAACAGGATCTTTTGAGGAAGAGAAGCCTATTGAATTCAGTTTCTTTGTAAATGAGCCCATCCAGGAGACTAAAGCTGAGATGCCAGCATCAGAGCCGGAAGCACCTAAAGAGCCCGTTCAGAAACCTCAAAGTTTTTTTGAGCCTGCAAAAGAGGAACCTAAAGCAGAGGAAAGACCTTCTATCGAAAACAAAAAGGAACCTGAAGCTCCGCAAAACCCAGCAAGCGAATTTACATTTGTTGATAAAACATCCACGGACGACAGGGTTATGGAAAGAAGAAATAAATTAAAGGAATTTAATTCCCGTTATCAGAGCTTTGATAATACGAATGAATTTGAATCTATTCCGGCTTTCAAAAGAAAAAATATTTCCATAGACGGAAATAATGCTTCGGATCAGAACATCAACACTTACCTGTCTGATAATAATGGTTCTATGGAAGTGAGAGAAAACAGATTTTTAAATAAAGATGTAGATTAAAACGCATTATTGTATTGAACATCGAACATGTAAAGTCATTAATACTTTTACATCTTACATTAATACAAATCATAATAAAATGAGTTTAGAAAACACTATAAACGACGCGATAAAAACAGCCATGAAAGAGAAAGACAAAGTAGCTTTGGATTCTCTCCGTGCTGTAAAGTCTCAAATCCTGCTTTTAAAAACGGAGGCAAAAGGTGCTGAAGTTTCTGCTGAACAGGAAATTGCCATCGTGCAAAGAATGATCAAGCAGCGTAAGGACTCTTATGAGCAGTTTACCGCACAGGGAAGAGCCGACTTAGCAGAAGTGGAAGAGGCTCAGATGAAAGTGATCGAAAAGTTTCTGCCGAAACAGCTTTCTGTGGAAGAACTGGAAACTGAAATCAAGAATATTATTTCCGAAGCGGGTGCTGAATCTATTAAAGATTTAGGAAAAGTAATGGGAATTGCTTCTAAGGCACTTGCCGGAAAATCAGACGGAAAAAGTATTTCCGAAATGGCTAAAAAACTTCTTTCATGAAGATAATAAAGCCTGAATAAGGATATTCAACCTTTGCATATCGATTTGATTAAAGAAGTCCGGAACAGATTTGTTCCGGACTTCATTTTTTGTACACATCCCAACCTTGGCTATTTATCTATTATTATAAATAGAAAATAGGTATGTTAAGAACATGAGGGAATTAAAAAGTTTTTTTCATGGTTAATTCGTTTTTAGAATCATTTCAAATTTAATAATTTTTTTTAATAAATAATATATATATACTAAAAAAAGTAAAATTATATTATTAAATAACTAAGTGTAGTTGTTTTTTCATTATGTTTTCCAAATTAATTAATAGTTTTTTTATATTGATGAGAAGTATAGAATTGCTTAACTTTGTATATTAAAACAAAATAAATATGTATCCAACAGATTTAGTAATGCCTATGAAGGCTGAGCTTACAGATAAAGGTTTTGAAGACCTTACAACTCCGGAACAGGTTACAGAAGCATTAAAGCAGACAGGAACCACCTTATTGGTAATTAATTCAGTTTGTGGTTGTGCTGCAGGTGCTGCAAGACCCGGAGTGGTATACTCATTAACAGGGGATAAGAAACCGGATCATCTTACTACTGTTTTTGCAGGGTATGATAACGACGCTGTTTCTGAGGCAAGAAAGCATTTAGCTCCATTTCCACCGAGCTCTCCTTGTGTGGCCCTTTTCAAGGATGGAGAATTAGTACACATGCTGGAAAGACATCATATCGAAGGTAATCCTGCCGGAGCAATTGCTGCTAACTTACAGGCAGCTTATGATGAATACTGTTAAAATAGTACTTACAAATTTTAAAAAAGCCCGTTGCAAAATCATGTAACGGGCTTTTATTTATCATAATAAAAAAGTTCCCAGAAAAAACAATTATTGTTATATTTGGAAATGGCAACGAAAGCGCTTTTCAATACTGTGGTAAACTGGTTTATTCGCCAACGAATAGATCAGATACAGAATTTTATGAACCATCCTATTGAAACACAAAAAGGAATTTTATTTTCCCAACTGTTTCATGCCGAAGACACCGAATATGGCAGAAAGCATGGTTTTAATTCCATTTCAAGCTATCAGGATTTTAAAAATAAGGTTCCTATAGTTTGCTATGAAGATTTTGAGCCTTATATCGAAAGGGCCAGGCAGGGGCACAAAGACGTCAGCTGGCCGGGATATATTAAACATTTCGCCAAATCTTCCGGAACCACTAACGCTAAAAGTAAATTCATTCCTATTTCCAGTGAAAGCCTGGAATATTGCCACATGAAAGCCGGAAAAGATATGGTTTCGATATATGCCAACAACCATCCTGAAAACCAGCTTTTCACCAATAAAAATCTCCGTCTGGGAGGAAGCTCGGAACTCTATGCCGACTTTAATACCAAATTCGGGGATCTTTCCGCCATTTTAATTGATAATCTTCCTTTCTGGGTGGAAATTACCACTACCCCGAGCAAAAAAGTTTCCTTAATGTCCGAATGGGAAAGTAAGCTTAAAGCTATTGTTTCGGAAGTTAAAAATGAAGATGTGGGAAGTCTTCTGGGAGTACCCAGCTGGATGATGGTTCTGTTGAGAAGAATTATCAATGAAACGGGTCTGAACAGTATTTCGGAACTATGGCCCAACCTGGAGGTATTCTTCCATGGAGGAATCAGCTTTAAGCCTTACAGGGAAGAGTACAAGCACATTATAGGGAAGAACATCAACTATTATGAGATCTATAATGCTTCCGAAGGGTTTTTTGGTATTCAGGACAGATCGGACAGTGATGAAATGCTTCTCATGCTAGATTACGGAATCTTCTACGAATTTATTCCCATGGAGCAGCTCCATTGCTCTGATGCAAAGGTTGTGAACCTGGAAGATGTAGAAGTTGGAAAAAATTACGCGATGGTAATCACGACAAACGGAGGACTTTGGAGATATTTAATCGGGGATACGGTTATCTTTACTTCCACCAATCCTTTCCGTATCAAAATATCAGGAAGAACGAAACATTATATCAATGCATTTGGAGAGGAATTAATGATCACCAATGTGGAAAGCGCATTACTGAAAGCCTGTAAGGAAACGGATTCTTCCATCACAGATTTTACAGGTGCTCCTGTTTTTATGAAGGAAAATGAAAGCGGGGCCCATGAATGGATATTTGAGTTCAGTAAAGAACCTTCGGATATTGAATCCTTCATTACTCATTTTGACAACAGTCTAAAAGCCGTTAATTCCGATTATGAAGCGAAGCGGTATAACAATATTACTTTAAAAAGGCCGATCGTGCATATTGCCAAGCCTAACCTGTTCTATCACTGGTTGGAGGGCAAAGGAAAACTGGGAGGCCAAAATAAGGTGCCTAGATTAAGCAATGACCGCGAGTATATAGATCCTCTTTTGGAAATGAATAAATAAAAAAGCGCAGAATATTCTGCGCTTTCTCCTTAGTTTTTTAAATCTTCTTTAAGTTTTTTAGCTCCTTCTTCTATTTTCCCTGCTCCTTTTGCTGCTGCATCTTTTACATCCTGCCCCACTTCCTGAGCTCCTTTCTTAATATCCTTTCCGGCCTTATTGAGGTCTTCTTTTGTTTTTTGGGTCACCTCATCTATTTTATTACCCGCTTCATCCACTTTAGCCTTCACATCCTCTCTGGCCTTGTCGATTTTTGTACTGTCAATAATATCCTCAGGACCTTGTGTAACAGTTGTTGTAGTTGTTGTAACCGATCCGTCAGGATTTTCCACGCTTTCTGTTTTTGTAGATTTTGAGCATGAAGCTACTGCGATCGAAATAATACCTGCGATTAGAATTTGTTTTTTCATTCTTTTATATTTTTTAAAGTAAGTAAATTATTGTGTCTGTATTGGAGTACTTTCTTCTGTACCTTTTTTATTTTTCTCTTCTTCTTTTTTCTTATTTTCTTTCTCCAGCTCTTCTCTAAGCCGTTTTTCTTCCTGCTGAAGCTTTAGTGCCTGCTTTACCGAATCCAGATATTCCGGGGAAGACTGTCTGATCTTCCTTGCCACATCTACGGACATGGCTCCCGGTGAAAATGAATCTATAGCCGTTGTATCGTAATGGAGGTTTACCACATGTTCTTCCATGCTTACTGCTTTCCTTTTGGAACAGGCTCCCAATAGAAGTAACGAAACAAAAACTATAAACAGTATGTTTTTCATAGAACTAATTTAATTGAAATTCTGCAATTACAGGATAATGATCTGATAATTTTACGGAATAATCTACTTTATAACTGAGTGGCACAATAGATTTTGAGGTAAATATATAATCTATTCTGAGCGGAAGTCCATAATCATGAAAGCTGGTGGAGGTACCATTCCCTGCTTTTACAAAGGCATCATCAAGGTTTTTCCCCAGATTATAATACTCATAGGAGTTGGGTACCGAATTAAAATCCCCTGCCAGGATCACCGGATAAGGCGAATTATCAATTACTCTCCGGATTTTACGGATCTGGTCTTCATGGGTTCGGAAAGTAGGAATCAAATGGGAAAACACAAAATTAAATTTATTCTTCTCTTCTGTTACTCCTCCCAATTCAAACATAGATTTATTGAGCCTGAACGGTTCCAGGTAAACATTTACTACCCTTATAATTTTCCCGTTAATATCGATATCTGCATAAAATGAATTACCATTCGACTTATCATTGATCAGTTCCTGCTGTCTTATAATCCTGTGTTTTGTTTTTAGGCTTACGGTGGGATATTTAACGAGATCTTTTCTCACTACCCTGTTAGTATCTTTTTCCTGAACCAGAATAATATCAGCATTTTGACGCAGGATATATTTCTTGACATTCTTCCATCCGAAACTGCCGTATTGCACATTGAATGTCAATACTTTAACATCACAATTAATAATATTGTCTTGATTGTTTTGGGGAGAAATTTTTATCCAGCGTTTAATAGGGTTATAAAAAATAAGGGTACTTGCCACAAAAAGAAAAGCAATTTTCTTTCTTTTGATGATCCATATTACAGTTAGAATAAGATGCAGAATTACCAGGTAAGGAAAGAATAAAGAAAGAAGGTTCAGCTTCCCAAAGTAATTGGGCGGAACCCATGCGTTTCCTAACGTTGCCAGTAATAAAGCCATTATTCCGATATGGAAAAACAACAGTACCTTGTTAGTTTTCATAAATAAATTTTAACCCCATCCTTTCCTTAGCAAAAATCTTACCAAGATCGGTTTACAGGATTAATTCCGCAAAGTCAGGGCTCTAATCTAAAGGTTCCGATAACCGGAAAATGATCCGATAAATCCACGGATCTATCTACCTTATAATCTACCGGTTCAATATTTTTGGAAGTAAAAATATAATCGATTCTGATCGGAAATTTATAATCATGAAAGCTGGTACCACTTCCCTTACCTACCTCAAGAAAAGGATCTTTAAGTCCTTCCATCAAATGGTAGTATTCATAAGAGTTAGGAACTGCATTGAGGTCTCCGGCTACGAATACCGGGTAAGGTGAATGGTCAATGGCTCTTCTGATAATTTCCACCTGTTCCTGATGAGCTTTGAATGTCGGAATCAGCCGTTTAACAATATTTTTCAGTTTTTCTTCATCTTCCCCGCTGTTTCCATTGAGCTTGATCATGCTTTTCTCAAACTTAAAAGGCTGAAGGTAAGCGGCTACAAACCGGTATCTTTTGCCATTGATCTCAATGTCTGTCTGCTGGGCATAGGCATTGAACCATTCATAATCACCTATGATAAGGTCTTTCTGATCAATAATTTTATGTTTTGTATAAAGGGAAACGTTAGCAATTTTCCGTCCTCCTTTAAGTCCGTCAAAATCAAATTCTTTCATTCCGTCTTCCTGAAGCATTACTACATCTGCCTGTTGGGAATTGATATAACGTTCTATATTTTCTTTTCCGGAATGCCCTCCTTTTACATTGAAGGTAAGCACTTTAAAGTTAGAGCTTGATTTGGAATCAGAGGAATAATTTATCCATCTTTTAACAGGAGTGATAAAAGCCAGTCCCAGAAGAAGGAAGAAAACAGCCCTTTTTTTCCATGTAAAGATCCAGAAAAGCGTTAATAAAAAATAGGCTATTATAAGAATGGGAAATCCAAGGGAAAGAAGATTGACCCAGGGAAATACTTTGGGAAGGATATAGGCATTCAGCAGGGTTCCTAGTAAAAGAACGCCAATCCCTATATGCAGAAAAAAAAGTATGAGACGAAAAATTTTCACGAAATAATATTAATGAAACCTGTATAAATGTTTTTTCCAGCTTAAGGCTAAGAGAAAACCTACCAATGCACCTCCTACGTGGGCAAAGTGGGCAATTCCTCCAACATTTCCGGAGAAACCAAGAAAAATGGAAACGATGATAATAATGGGTAATATAAACTTTGCTTTAACAGGAAACGGAATAAACATAAATATCAGTTTCGCATCAGGATATAAAGTTGCAAAGGCGGCCACCACACCAAAAATAGCACCTGAAGCTCCTACCATAGGAGTTCTAAGTACATTATATAAGCTCTGGGACAGCTCCACTCCTTCTTGTGTATTAGCGGTAATATTCATATTTCCTTTATAGCTGGCTGCTGCTTTAGTATAAATTTCAGATACATTTAGTCCCAAAGCCTCCATAGCGGATGTAATTTGTTGAACCTCAATAAAATTCCACAAATTAAAAAGGAAAAAGCCTCCTAATCCACTTATAAAATAAAGGATCAAATACTTTTTTTCACCAAGGCTCTGTTCCAAAACGGGTCCAAAACTCCACAATGTCAACATATTAAATAAAATATGCATTAGACTTCCATGCATAAACATATGCGTAATAATCTGCCATGAGTGAAAATTGGGAGAAAAGGGATAAAACGCTGCAAGAGCATTAAACAGCTCATCTCTATATACAAGATTGGAGATAATAAACACTATAATATTTATAATGATAATATTTCTTGTGATAGGAGGTATATTATTAAACATTCTTTCTAAAATTTATTTTTAAAATCATTAAACGGAACTTCATAAAAACATCTTTTTCCATTCGGCAAAAATTCCGGGAACCCCAATGCCGTAAAGTCTTTGATCACCTGTTCCGCATCTTTTTTATATATAAAATCAAACCTGGATTTAGACTGCATCTTATTCCACTGGTTATGATAATACTGCATAAATTCTTCTTCGGTTTTATATTCCAGAATCTCAAACAGATTTTCCAGGAATTTCATTACCTGAGTTTCTTTTAATCCTTCCGGCACCGCGTCAATCCTCAATACGCTTTCATGCGCAATTTTCATTTCAAAGCCCAGTTCGGGAAGGTATTTTTTTATGGATTTATATTTATTTTTCTCTATTTCGTTCATGTGATATTCCAGTGAGAAAAGGAGCGCATGGCTGTTTGTACTGTTCTTTTTCACGTTCTTATTACTCTCGGCGACCAGCAGCCTGTGCATTCTTCCTAAATCAAGCATCAATGTCCGGTCTCCCTTATTGAATAGCCAGTATCCGTTCGGAAGTCTCATGAGGTCTTCATCAAAATCTTCTTCTTCAAATAAATTAATCTTGGAAGGCTCTGCCGAAATATTCTGGTGATACATTTCGGTAAGATTATGAATTTCAACTTCTTTAATCTCTTTTTCTTCCAGAAACGGATTATAATCTTTATCGACTACAATTTCCGGCATTTTTATACTTCCGCCAGAATTTCCCTTGCTTGGAAAGGTTTTCTGCATGATCTCGTCTAATTGGGGATCTCTTTCAAAATCAAGGCTGGGTGCCACATTGTAGATTCCCAAAGATCTTTTTATGGTTGAGCGTATAAGGGCGAAGATCAGATGTTCATCTTCAAATTTAACTTCTGTTTTCTGCGGATGAATATTAACATCTATTTTTTCAGGGTCCAACTCCAGGAATAGAAAGAATGTAGGCAAATAACCGGGTAAAAGCAGTCCTTCAAATGCTTCCTGAACCGCTTTGTTAAAGTAAGGGCTTTTAAAATACCTTCCGTTTACGAAAAGAAACTGTTCTCCTCTCGTTTTCTTGGCCCCTTCCGGTTTTGCTACGAACCCGTGGAGCTTCACCCAGATAATATCTTCTTTAATCGGAACTAAAAGAGGTTGCAGCTTTCTGCCAAAAATATCCACAATTCTCTGCATCTGGCTTCCTTTTCGAAGTCTGAAAACGGGATCATCATCATGGAACATAGAAAATTCGAGGTTTTCATGAGCCAATGCCACTCGCTGGAATTCATCAATCACATGCCTGAATTCAATATTATTATTTTTCAGGAATTTCCGCCTTGCCGGAACATTAAAAAACAGATTCTTCACCAGAAAGTTGGATCCTTCAGCAGTCTGAATAGGCTCCTGAAACTGGAAAGTCCCTCCTTCGATATAGATATTGGTTCCTATCCCAGCATCTTTTTGCTTGGTTTTGAGCTCTACCTGTGAAACAGCAGCAATGGAAGCCAATGCTTCTCCCCGGAATCCTTTGGTTGATATTTTAAATATATCATCCGTTCCTCTTATTTTTGAAGTAGCATGTCTTTCAAAAGCCATCCGGGCATCCGTCTCCGACATTCCCACTCCATCATCCACCACCTGGATTAAATTCTTTCCGGCATCCCTTATAATCAGCTCTATTTTCGAAGCTCCTGCATCTATGGCATTTTCCAATAGTTCTTTCACAATGGATGCAGGTCTCTGCACCACTTCCCCCGCCGCTATCTGGTTGGCTACATGATCCGGTAAAAGCTGAATAATATCTGACATAAAAGCTAAATCAACTTACAAAAATAGTTAATGAAAACCGTAATAAAAATAATATGAGGTGGATTTAAAATTTAATTATCATTTCAATGCAAAAATGTTGCCTTTTATTGTTAAAACTATTCCGGAAAATAATATTTAGCTTGCTAATTCCGATGTTTACTGATATTCTTGTCTATAAAAATTCCTGCCATTCTGACAGGAATTTTTGAGATATTTTTTTATGCTCTTTGACTATCTTAAAAAGAAAAAATAGCCCCATATCATAAAATAAAAAATAATACAGATTATAAGAGGGATTAAGATATTCTTTTTTCGGTACTCCTTTGTATACTCAACATACTTTTACCATAATCATATTTAGATCTAAGCCAAGCACTTTCTCATGTGAGTCAATTATTTATATATTTTTATTTAATTATATATGAAGAATCACCAATTATTCTATATTCTAAGTTATCATTAACACTTTTATCATCATTATAGCTGGTATGTTTTCCAAATCTTAAACGACTTGTTGCAACGATATGTGGATTAGTATTTTTTTTAAAACGTAATCCTCCTTTATAACCATATTCTCCATTATCCAGAAGAACTATTTCAGTACCATAAAAATATTTTCCCTTTACTACTGTCAATTGTGATAAAATGATTTTTTAAATCATAATAGTAAATTGTATCTATAAATTCATCCTTTTTAAATTTCAATTTCATCATTAGAGCTCCATTGGTAGCATAATCATAAATTATTGTAATATCTCTATTTTTTTCATATACATTAATTAATTTATGGTCCTTATCATAAACTTTTTTCTTACATGCTACTAAAATCAAGATACAACATACACACAATAAACTTCTCATTTCATTAAAATTGGATCATATATTTTCTCATCTATAATTACTGAAGAATCTCCTATAATTTTATAATCTGTTTCTCTTACTAAAACCCCCTTAGGATTATAAAGAAACTCCTTACCAAACGATTTAGAACTACTCAAAATACTATCCAAATTATGGCCTTTTTCAAATCGTAATGGAGCCTTTTTTGCTATTTTACCTGTAGAATATTTTGCAATATAAGTTCCATAAAAAAAAAGATTAGAATCAGAACTATCTATTTGAATAAAAGATTCATTATCATCCTCCTCATATATATACAATGTATCAATAAATTCAGAATCTTTAAACTTCCCTTTAAGTATTAAGTTTCCTTTGCTATCATACCTATTTATATTAAGAACATTATTCTTCCATTCATTCAAATATTTTGGAGTTCCATCCGGATAATATATTTTTTCTTCTTTCTTACACGATAAGACAAGGAGTAAAAAAGAGTAAAATATTAAATCTTTCATAATTATTTTTGTTGCATTATTTTTAATATTGATTGAGCTCGCTGCATAACTTGTTTTGAAAAATAAGCACTATCATTTATATTTTTATTTTTTACAGAATCATATTGGCTTCTTGTTAAAAAGGGTATATGAACATTTTCGTCCCCTGTTACTCTTGATCCAACTTTAATATCCTCAATCCCTGTAAAAGTATTACCATAAAAACTTAAACTTTTTTGGTCATGCTGAATTCCTTTTATTGGGTCTACTAATCCCAATGCTTGAGCTTGAAAGCCTAATGTTGACTCTAATCTATCCATTAAAGGGTTAAATTGACCTATCGCTAATGGGGTTAACATTCCTCCAGCAAAGCCATCTAAGCTTTTTATCTTATCAATATCAGGTCTAAAAAATGGGCTATTATGTCCTATCCCGGCTCCTCCAGCATTGGAGTAATAATCCCCACCTGTATTTCCTAAATGAGAAATTGTACTTTCCAACTGAAGAAAACCAGAAACCGTTCCACCAAGTGTCTCATTTGAAAAATTAACCATAGCGGTTGATAAATTATCCGGCATATAATCTGCGGTTCCTCCGGCATTCAATCTTACATAACCGACTTCTCCATCTGCTCCGATTTTAGTGTTTGATACTACTGATCCATTTTTAGCAAATGCATCTGCTCCGGCAGCCTGTGCTTGAGCAGCTGTTGTAATGTTTGAATCATAAGTCCATTTGTCATCTTTCTTAATCCAATCCGTTCCTGATCTACCATCAGGATCAATAAACTTTATCGGGTTATTAAAAGCATAATTATATGAACTGTGACGGCGCATCATTTCTGCCAAAGGATCAACCACCCCCCATCTTCCTATATCCGGCATATAAAACCTTGCTCCATAATCATACATCCCTGATTCCGTCTGTAACTCCTTACCGTTATATTTATATTGATAATTTGTATTACCTGCAAGCCCATTATACCCTTCATGCTTCATTCCAAAAGGATAATAATTATTCTCCTCAAGAACTTCTATTCCGCTACCATTATTGAAGTAGCTCAACCTCACATTGACTAAAGGACCTGTAATTTCATCACTTTAAAAATAAAAACATCCCCCTTCTCTTGCCTGATTCAATAAAAAGAGGCTACCTTAAAGATAACCTCAATATCTGATTGAAATTTATTCTTCTATTTCAATAATTGTTGTTTGAGCTAAGTAAAATATTAAACATCCTATCGTTAACATACAAAATGGAATAAAATAAATTTTAATATCAAAATACTCATAATCATAGGAAGCATCTTTTAGCAATTTTCCTATAAGTTGCATTAAAGGTGCTATAATCAAAAATATTAAACTCCAAATCTTTACTATTAATCTAATCTTCCTATATTTAATGCTAACATGCTCAATTGAATAACTATTGGAATCATTATAAAAAAGTCTTTGCTTACCAACATCGAATATAAATTATAAGATATAAGCATTATTAAAACAAGTATTAAAAAATAATAGAAATTGATAGATTTAAATTCAGCCTTTTTCATGTTAATTCTTTTTAGTTTTTTTATCAATTACTTTTTCTACAGATTTTGATACAACTGTGGTTGTTCCTCCTACTACGGTTTCATGAATAGCCTTATCTGTCTTTGTCATTGTAGGGTTCAATTTAAAGGTCTTATCCAATACACCTTCACCAACTTTTCCAATTCCTGTACTTATTATTTTTTTGGAACCTTCAATTAGTAAATCGGAATACTTTCCATCGCTTAAATCAACTCCAAATTTTATTCCCAACCAATGTTGGAAGCCGCTTCAGCGGGAGGTACTAAAACTAATGATCCTCCTTCAGTAAATGGAGCTGCCATCAGTGCAAAATTTGAAGTATATTATCCTCCTTTATCTAGTACCTCTCCGAATGCATAGGCACTGCCTTTTATTGTCTCAGATAGGCCTATTCCCATTTCACCTAATGCTGCTGATTTTAAAGCTATACCAGTTCGTTTCCCGCTGTAGTTTCTGCCCTGATGCTTATACTGGTAGTTCGTATTACCAGTAAACTGTCTATTACATCCTTTACATTTGATTTATTCTTCTACCAATATTTTAGGGAAATCATAATAATGTATATAAATATTTCCTGTTTTTTCATTATGGCATATCGTTATATAGTCATAATCTTTTTTTTGAGATATTGAAAAACTTTTTCCATTTGACATATTGATTTTAATTTTTCCTATTTTTTTTGGGAAATTCACAATACTTTGGCCATAATGAATTTTATTAGTTTTCGGAAAATCTTTAGTATAGGTGTTATTAATACTGATCTTTTGTCCTAAAAAACAATTATATTGAAACATAAGAATAATTTCATCATCTTTTTTAGATAACATTTTTTTAGCATCCAGCAAATAACCATCAACTTCTTGTCTCTTCTCTAAATTTAAGTTTTCATACTTAGTAGAATTAATAATCATGTGACTCTGACAGGAGACTGAACTTAACATTAAAATTGTCGTAAAAAAAATTAGCAGCCTTTTAGTATTAATTTGCATTTGAATTTAGATTTTATTTTTGTACTTCTTTTTCTTTTCTCTCTCTATTTTCATTAGTAATCTTTATATGATTCTTAATATCTATTGTTTGAGAAGGTATCAAACTTGTACCACTACTATCTTGCAAAGTCTCTGTTGTATTTGCTCCAGAGTTCATTAAATTTTTTTGATTTTCTGCTGTATTTTCAACCTTACTTTCTTTATCAAAAATATGTGGTAAACCAGCTTTATGCCCTAGTTCATGAGCTAACGTTCTCGGGTTATCTTTTGAGACAACTGTTCCATCATAAATATTACCATCATGCACAGTATACCCGTTTGTAAGAACAAGCCCTTCTTCTGTTGTTTCTATTGTTGCACGGGAGAGATTAATAGTAAATTTAGAATTTATATCTTCAATAATATTAAGGGTTAATCCATTTTGACTTAAAATTTCTGCTGCGTCTGATAAAAGAGTTTTACTATAGTCATTTCCAAGATTATTATTTACTTTCACTCTCCATTCAATTGTAGTATCATTAATCAACACCGCCTCTAAACCTTCTAATTCTATAGCATCAATAACCCTATTTTCAGAGAAATTATAATGAGATTGATAAGCATATTTTTCAGAAAGAGGGTCAACATTAAAGAACCTTCCGATTTCCGGCATATAATTTCTCCACTTAAAACTGTACCAGTTTGTTTCCTGTTGTAGTTCCTGCCCCTGATACTTATATTGATAATTTGTATTCCCAGCAGCCCATTATACCCTTCATGCTTCATTCCAAAAGGATAATAATTATTCGTATCCGTAACCCACAGAACTTCCGCTGTTTTGAGCATAACTTACCCTGGCATTTCCCAAATGGTCTTCATATGGGTAAATATGACGATTTCCGTAAAGCCTCTAAAGACTTCTGCTGAGTGTTATATTAGCTATTTTATAATCTTAACCATGTCCGTTTTAGCAGTCTGACTTCTTATTTATACATTAGATACTCCAGCTCAATTCGATTGGAGTATCTAATGTATTATTGAGGATTATACTGCTTTACATTTTCATTTATTCTTTTTCATATAAAACAGGAGGATCGTAGATAACATCTTTGATAGTTTTTTTCTTGACAGTATCAAAAAGGATTTCTCCCTTTATATATTCTTTTTTTTTATCATGAGTAAATGTATATATCGAATAAGGTTCACCACTTTTACTATAAAAAATCCAAGGACCTCTTCTTAAATATAAATTTTTATCTTTAAAATAGTCTCCTTCTCCCTCGCTCAAAATCTTACCGTTCTTATAATATACTGTAGTTGTATAATGGTTGGGCGATTTATGTAAATAGGAATATGAATTCATTTTTTTATCAGGATAATACTGATATATCTTAACTACTACTCCCTGATCATATAAATATTTACTATCCAATTCTCCATGTTCATTAAAAACTTCAGAACTAATTAATTTTCCTTTTTTGTAAGTTGCTTTTGTCGTAGTTTTATTAGCCTTAGTTAATTCCATATAATTTTCCTTCTCTTTTTTACAGGATTGTAATAAGAAAACAAAACATAAGAAAATTAAATTTAAATAGTTCATATTATTTTCTAGATTTTATTACACTATCAACTTTTGCTTTTACATATGGATTTGTTATTTCATCATAATTACTCCCAGTATGCCAATTTTGATATATATCGCCTACTTTTGGTACTTTAAAATACATAGTGGTATCCTTTCCATTATCAAAACTAAATTTTGCATTTATAATTGTATCAGGATTACTAATTTCATTACTTCCAAAATATTTTTTTAATTTTGAATATCCGGTATCAAGTAGCGACATTATATCTCCCATCCCTCCTAACATATCTTTACCATCGTTTCCTCTACTTAAACTATTAACTATTCCTCCCAAATAACCATCTAAACTTACCATTTTATCTATATCTCCTCTAAAGAAAGGATTTGTATAATTTAGAGAACCAGCTCCTCCAAGATTGGTATAGAATTCCTGGGGATCATTTCCTAAATGTGATAAATACTTTCCTAAATCAAATGCACCCTTTCCTTTTATTGTAATCCCTCCTTGAGTTATTGAAATACCAGCTGAGGTGTTTCCTGACAACATATCAGTATAAGTTCCATCAGCATTTAAAGAATATGAAACAGATCCATTAGTTTGATCTGTAGCTTGTCCCGTCTCTGCAACACCATAAACATGAGTATAACCTGCATCCATCGCCTCTTGTATTGTATTAATATCAGATCTATAAGTTAATTTTTGTTTTCCATCTTCAAACATCTGATGTATCCATCCTAAACCTTCTCTTCCGTCGGGGTCAATAAAATTAATAGGATTATTGAAGGCATATGTGTATGCAGACCATCTTCTGGAAGTTTCCGCCAGTGGATCAATCACACCCCATCTTCCTATATCCGGCATATAAAACCTTGCACCATAATCATACATTCCAGATTCTGTCTGTAACTCTTTACCGTTATACTTATATTGGTAATTAGTATTCCCAGCCATTCCATTATAGCCTTCATGCTTCATTCCAAAAGGATAATAATTACTCTCCTCAAGAACTTCTACTCCGCTACCATTATTGAAGTAGCTTAACCTTACATTGCCTAAATGATCCGTATAGTTGTAAATATCAGTTTAAAGGGGCATTTATTCTAGGAGTAACTTAACTACCAAATAACTCCCCAAAAAATCACACACCTGTCTTTTTTACTTATTGCTATCCCCTTGGAAAATCCATTACTCCAATTATCTGGCATTTGTGAATTAGGAACAAGGTCAAATTTTCTAAAAAAATCTTTATTATTAGCTTCAAGTATATAGAATTCAAAATTATTATTTAAGCATGTTTCAGAAGCATTATTAATAAACCTATAATCCAAAAACTTTGGAATAGGAAGTTTCTTCTCATAGCAATTTAGGTTTACCTCATTCTTCCTTTTCTCAAAATCTATGAATATATCTTCAGAGTCTGAATATGTTTTCGGAGTTTCAAATTTATTTATTACTAATAAGCAAGAATCAGAATTTTTATATTGAGCAATAGAGTTTTTCTTATAGATATTTATTAAACTATCTATATATCTTTCCCCCATATCGTATTCATAAAGTAAAACTCCAATATTATTCTTTCTCACATTCTCGCTAACAACTATACTCTGATTATTACCTACTTGGTTCCTCGGAAAATGATCAATTAATTTAGGATCAAATTTTGCTATTTTCATTTCTAAGTGGTTCTCAACTATTGAGTTTTTTTTCTGACCACAAGAAAATATTAGTAATAAAAACAATATTGATAGTATTATTCTGTTCATATTTTTATTGTATAAGACTAGTTGCTGCATTTACGATCTCTTTTATTGTTTGTAAAATAATATTCTTACTATCGGACGTCTTAGTAGGATTATTATCATAAAAATATGTGTTTTTAATCTCTTGAGGAGTTTGCCCTATATCAGTTCCTTTTCTGTAGTAATCATAAGTGACAGTTGAAACACTACTAAAAGGATAAGTATCCACTTTTGATACTTCATTCTCTCTAGTCTCAATTTTTTCAGGTTTCACATATGTTTTTGTAGATCTTATTTCAGTTAAAGAGCTCTGGGAATGAGATACGTTTTCCTCCGCACCCATTCTTCCTTTTTGTGTACTCAAAGTTTCTTTAACAATAACTCTATCAGCTGAAACATATCCATTTTCTTTCATAAAACCTTTGGATTCATTATTTAGCATAACAAATTTTGATTCTCCTAACTTCATCCCTTTATATTGTACATCTTTACCAAACATATTATCTTTACCTAACCTTTCGTATGCTTTTGCGTCTCCTAATCCTAGTTTTTGAACCTCAGATTTGCTTAATTGCGACAAATTACTAACGCCTTGAACTTTTACTACGTTTCCTGTATATTTATTAACAAACCAGTCTGAGGGTTTCCTACCATCTGGATCTATGAATCTTAGAGGATTATTAAAAGCATAATTATAAGGTGACCATATTCTCATTTTTTCACTCAACGGATCTATCACACCCCATCTGCCGATATCCGGCATATAAAACCTTGCTCCATAATCATACATTCCTGATTCTGTCTGTAACTCCTTACCGTTATATTTATACTGATAATTAGTATTCCCAGCCAGCCCATTATATCCTTCATGCTTCATTCCAAAAGGATAATAATTATTCTCTTCCAGAACTTCTACTCCGCTACCATTATTGAAGTAGCTTAACCTCACATTGCCTAAATGATCCGTATAGTTGTAAATATACTTATTATTTTCAAAATTGTAGTAACCTTCGGCTGTAGGAACAAACTTTAACCCTAATACAGCTACCATATTCTTTCCTATAGTAGTATCATACTGGAAGCCATCCAGATATTCCGTAGTTCGGGAAAGTAAGGCTGTACTCCCCTCTACTCCTTTATAGTTATAGATCTTTCTTAGCTTAACTCCATCTGCACGATAAAGGTAGGAAGTATTCTCTCTGATAAGTCCGGTATGAGTAGATAGTGCCTTATTAAATAATATATATTTGGGTAGGTTCAGGTAATTGTAATCTATCTGCAAAATTCCTTTATCATTCTGGGTAATCATATTTCCATTAAGATCATAGGTAATGGGTGTTCCGGAGGTTTCAGGATAACCGCTATACTGCCCAGATACATCGGTAACGCTCTGAAGCTGGTTTCCTACATACACATAATCCAGGTTATCTATTAGCATGGCAGTATTACTTCCTACCGGTGCTCCTTCAGATCTCTTCAAATTGGTGATATTACCATTTAAGTCATAATCCAGCTTCTCAAAGTATTCTTTAGCGGATGGATTGGTGTCTTTCTGATAAAAGCCTGCTAAGAGTCTGTTTAATCCATCATAGACATACCCATATCTTCTCAAATTGTCCCCTGCTGCTGTGGCTGTCCGCCAGTCTATTTCTGCTATATTTCCATTGTATTTTGGGTTTACTTTTAAATTTGTAAAATCTCCATTAGGACTTTCTAATCCTTCTACCTGGTGGTATTTGATCTTATACCCAAACAGATCTGCTCCTAAGTTAGAGGGATCATTGATCTGGGTCATCCAGCCTCGGATATTGTATTTGTAATCAATCGTCTGAAGGGGTGATGCTGCACTGGTTCCTCCTACCTTCTTAGTCTTCAACTGAGAAAGTTCGTTATAGCTATTCTGAGCCAGAACCTCTGCAGTATTGCTATCTACCTGGTGGGTATGGGTTAACAGTCTGTTCTGATGGTCATACGTAAAGTTTTCAGTAATGATTCTTTCTGTATCCGTGCTTAAACGTTTATGATAGGTTTTAGATTGTTGAACGACTCCTGAAAAATCCAGTAAGGATTCTGTACGGGTGTAACCTCCCAAGTGGTTTACAGAATGGGTGGATATGGCTCTGCCTTTGGTATCGTAGAATGTATAGGCTTTGGTCCATTCATCATCTTCTATATTCTTGATATAGGTGGCTGTGGGCAAACCTTTGGTACTGATTATTGAACTTTGAGCATTCTGAGGTAAGATATTCTGACCCAACACCTGGGTAGGAAGACTGATCCCTCCTGCAAATGGTGGATATGTATCATAATAGTTAACACTTAAAATCTTACTCATATTAGCGGTAGGGTAAGCATTTTTGGTATAATAAAGCGTCACGCCACTCACCGTAAATACAGCACTTGAGGACCGGGACTCATTATTACTTCCCATGGCATCTACTAGGGCCTGTTCTGCTGCCCATCCTGCAACTCCATAAGCCTTAGTACTGGTATAGATTCCTGTATAAGCTACTCTCCCAAACTGGTCATATTTCGTGAATAACCATTGTTTATTGGCTCCTAATAAAACATTCTGGCTCATAATAAGCCTATCCTGCCTATCGTAGATCATATATTCCCATGCCTTGCCCGGCATCTTCTTAAGAACTTGTCTGCCTCTGCCATCATAACGGTATAAATAACATAGGGTACTTATTACAGTATTAACATTAGCAACTACCGACGCAAGAGGGGGAACTACAAAAGCCAATTGATTATACTCATTATAAACATAATAGGTATCGGCATTCTCAGTTCCGTTTACTTTTCTAACCAGGATAACCTGCCCCTGTCCATTCTTAAATTCTATGGTCTTATTACCATCTTCATCTGTAACTGTATTTTTATATAGCTGATTGGCTCCATAAGTTGCTGTATTGGTACTCAAAACTGAAGCTGTAGTTCCACTAGCCCAAGTGGTGGTAACTGTAAATTTTCTTACAGCATCAGCTGTGGTATTGGCATCATACTCAAATGTAACGGGTTTTGTGCTCCAGTCCGTTCCTACCTGGATCTGCTGCTGAACCCTATCCAAAGGTGAGTTCTCTAAGATCTTCTCTGCATAGATCTTCTCATTTCCGTAAATATCTGACTGGGTAGCATTGGATAAAGGAGTTGGGAAGATCGCACCATTTTGGGTATTGGATTGAGGAACCGGAAGGTAATCTTTTACCTGTCTCCCAAACTGATCGTATTCGATATGGGTAACTACATCTCTTCCAAGGGGGGATGATTTTACATTAACTACCTGGTTGGCTCTGCCTAGTCCGTCAAAATACTGAACGCTCTGTATTTGCTTGGCTGTTGTACTGCTCACGGTGACTGGCTCTAAATAAACCCGGCTCTGGATATAGTTCTCACTTGTTGTCTGCGCGTCTAAGCCTACTACAAACAATAGGCTTATAAGAAGGATTATTTTTTTCATAGTTCGTGTTTTTTATTGTTTGTAGTTGTATTTATATTCTTTTAAAATATTATTGTTGATATCTACCACTTTCTCCAGTCTGTTCGCAGCGTCATAGATATAATATTCTCTTATTCCTGATGGTGGGGTGATACTTCTTACTCCGATTAAAGGATCATAGGTATAAGTACTCACCTGGGCATTTAGCAATGCAGGCAATTGTCTAAAATTATCTAATGCTGTAAGTAAAGCCGATTCATCATTATTGATCGAAGCCGAAGCATCGGTATTGGAAGCGGTAATGATAGCTGAAGCTAAAGAGATTATCTGGGCATAGGTAGCGCCTTCTACCTTAGCAATAGGCTGGGTCTGGTTATAGCCCCAAACTATAGCTACCGGAACTCCGTCTTTAGTCGTGTACTGTTGTAAATTACCTTTGGAGTCATACTGATCATAAGTTACTTCGGTATAGGTAGTAGCAGAGTTCTGTAAATCATAGGATTTAACGGATAAAGGCAATAATAAATTCCCGGCCTGTGTCGTAGGGACGGAAGTAGGATAAACAGTCTCGGTTTTTGATAAAGTCTTTGTAGAACTTCCTGTCGTCTGAGTCGTTGTTGTCTCTAAGGGAATACCTACCATATTTTTATCAATCATCAGCTGATTGACCTTCTCATGGGCATAAGCATAGCTCGTTTTTACCTTCTCTCCACTGGATAAGATATTTTCTGTACTTTCAAGATTCATAGGCTTATTAATATCGGTATCGTAATAAGCATAATTTGTCCTAGTAATTACTTTTTTACCATTTAAATAGTCTACTGCTTCCGTATTCTCCTTCTCTATCTTACCCGACTCTATTGGTATATATTTTTTTTCTACATAATAAGACTCCAGATATTCCGGGGATGGCCCTGGATGCATTTGAACCATATATTGAGTAACCTCTATATCATGTGCAAACCCAATTTCATCTGCAGACTGAGGAGTATAACCTGATAATGGATTTTTCAGTCTGTTAAAGTTATACCGGCTGGTCTCAATCTGCACAGTATCATTCGCTTTATTTAAAATAATTCTTTTTTCCAACAGACCATCCTTCCAATTATTATATTTAGCATGAATATGCGAATAAAGCTTTTCGTTGGTAGTATCTTGAGTAAATATATGTATGGTTTTACCCAGATCATTATATTCTGTAACCTGCTTATATGTAACAATATCAGAGCTTGCATAACTGTTGTAGCTGGCTCCTGAATTACTTATTACTAAATGTTTTTCTAAATAAGGGCTATACACTTCTTCTCCTGCATCATTGATCTGTCTGACATATTTTCTTCGTAAATGCGTATACTGAAACGGCTGGTTAAGTGATCCGCTTGTTCTCTCCTGATTTAGGATAGGATCAAAATATTGATAATCATAATTAAAGGCATTAACCGTATTATTTTCACTTATATCTTCAATCTTTTTTATCCTTAAACCCCCTACAGGGATTTCTTCATTGAATGAATTGTATTGCCCATACAATAAATCTACAGAATAGGTACATCTACAATTCCCTACCCTGTTCAGCGTAATCCTGATAGGTTTTGTTTTATCATAACCAAAGTCCACTCCCGAAGTAAAAACTCTAGGTTTTCCGTTACTTCCCAGCACAGATCCGTTGTGTTCGGCAGCTCCAAAACATAAGGTTTCATGAATTTGGCTTACATCATCATTATTATTCTGACAAGAGTTTCCAAAGGACAGCCTTACTCTTATACTATCTTTTCCGACGAAGTCACTCTCAGGTATATTGAGTGTGGTATCTATATCTGCAGTAGTATCTATAATATTGTCCCCTGGATAACTACTGACTATTCTCGCGATATTCTTTGTTAAGTTGCTCTGATAATTTGTCTTTTTTTGGAAAATCTTGTTAGATTCATAATAAAGCTTTTTGCTTCCTTTAGTTGGGTATTCTATCTTATTAAGAGTCCCTAGCGGAGAGTATGATGGATTCGTGTCCCTATTTCTGCTGTTTGACACGGATACCTCATGATTCACATATTCGGTATATACTTTACTCGGTATATTCGATAGGGTTTCATTACTGGTAAGACTGTTAATATAGCCCCAATAATCATCATTATTCGAATTTCTGGCAGGAATAGGATTATCTTCATTATAAGTAAAAGAATAACCGCTATTTTGAAGATTATCACGTACTTCCGTTAGTTTCAATCTATAATCCTGATAATTTTTATTGGGATTATTAGATTCAAAATAGGAGAAGTTCAGGGACATATCTTTTATAACAAGGTCTGCCTTATTCTTAATAAGAATTTTCCTTAAAGCGACTCCATTTTGAGAGTTCAGATCCTTACGGAAGGTTTCACCCTGTACAGTATTCAAACTGTTGTCATCCGAATATTGAAAAACAGCTTCTCCCTCCGGAAAAATAATTTTGGTCAATAGCCATTCCATATTCGAAGATGAACCTTCATAACGTTCATAGGCTGGCAAAGGTATGCTTGGTTCAAATGTTCCTACAGGCTTTTGAGTAATAAGAATATTAGCCCTCTCATTGATACTCTTTTCAACATACATATGGGTCTTACCATATATAAATTCTATTTTTTTACCATGAACTGTTCTAATACTATCCAAAACAAAAAGAGGTTCGTTAGAGGTTGTCTGTCCAGACTCTCCATTGTTATAAGAAGAAATATTTTTAGGTGTTAAATAAAAAATATTTCCCCCTTTATCTTTTAATTTTATTTTTTTAACATCTGAAGATATTTCTATTTTAACATCATCCTGAGGAATAGTATATCCTATTCCTCCGCTGATAATAAAACTTCCATTGGAAGTTGGTAAATTATAATTGAATATATCCGGTCTTGTATCATAATTACCATTAAATATACCTTCTACTACAGGCCGGCTATCATTATCATATCCTCCTATATTTTTGACATGTGTATTGATGTCATTAATATTTTTAGAATAAAGAGGCACATATTTATCATCCTGATCTACAATATTTTGTGTGATACTGTTAGGAATACTCAATGCCCAGCCCAACCCTGTGATGGATGCTACTTCATTAAGCTTAATTCCTCCCGTATTATAGGATAAGGAAATAGGAAGTTGTACCCCATCTGCTTCAATAGTATATATCGGAATATTGATATTTGCCTTTCCTTTAAAAAGATCTATAGGTAATTTTCCTACTTTTTCTAAAGAATAAGCATTAGCCGTTGTAGGAAGAGAGATGTTATTTGTCTTTTGTTCAGTCGCTTCTCCAGCTCCGGATTGACCGTACCCTACGTTGAAAATGAGTATTAGTATTATTATATAAAAATTTTTCATGTGTCTATTTCTTAATCAATTTAGCATTAGCCGTTTTATTCGTATCAGTTTTGATCACCACCAGGTAAGCTCCCTGAATCAAAGGTTGTGTGTTCAACTTAGTAACCTTATTCTTAGTCTTTAAGCTTTGCAGCTGTCTTCCACTCATATCATACAACAGTATCTCAGCTTCCTTAAACTCATAGCCAATTTCAACATAAGCATAATCCGATACAGGATTCGGATAAATCTTAATATCCTGTTTCTCTATCAGCTGATCAATCTGCTTGTCTCCCAGCTTTACGATCTTCCAGTTCTCCCTACCTAATTCTTCTCCGCTCGTTCCTGCCAGTATTATTGAACCATCTCTATTCAGCTTAATATCCGATAACCTTTCCTCCTTCTTGCTTGATTCTCCCTTCACATACTTTCTCCACTGCTCATTGCCATCCTGATTCAAATAAAGCATCCAAAACGTTTCATCATCTGCCTCTATTCTTCCTTCCGCCTGGGTATAACCTCCCAATAAAATACCTTTTGTACTTTCTTGGTTCTTGACTCCCCGATCTTGACTCTTGGTTCTTGCATCTTGGTTCTGCCCATTAATAACACTCATTCCCATCAGTACATCCCGGTTCTTAAAACTATACGACTTCTGCCATACATCTTCTCCTTTCTCATTTAAAGAAATCAACCATAAGTCAGTACCTTCTTCTATACCCACTGTCTTATTGCCTGATCTTTCTGATCGGGATTCTCCGCCTACAATATATCCGTTAGAGGTTAAAGCCAATGTTCTCAGGTGATCATCTCCACTTCCTCCATAGTTCCTCTCCCATTCTACTTTACCGTCTTTACTTAGCTTCACCAGCCAGTAATCACCTTCTCCGTAATGGATGCTGGCTTTTGGCTGCTGGCGAAGAGCTCCTGAACCTGTACCTGAAACAGCCTTATTTTCTGTGAAAGCCTCACTTCTTGAATATACCCCTAACAGAACTCCTCCATCCCTGGTTGGGATCATTTTTTCTACTTCATCCAATCCTCTTCCTCCTAAAATAAGTTGGGATAGCTCTTTTCCGTCTTTATCCAAACGGATGATCAAAACATCTTTAGAGCCATAACCTTTAGAAGAATTCTGAATACTTCCTGCTACTACAAAACCTAAATCCGTAGTCTGAACTACCGCTCTGGCCTCTTCATCCGAACTGCTACCTAACGTTTTCTGCCATAATTCATCACCATGCTCATTGAGCCGGATAAGCCAGATATCAGAACCGCCTTTACTTTCTTCTTTCTTATCCAAGCCTTTTCCCGAATGAGAAGTTCCGGCTAATAGAAAACCTCCCTCCTGGGTAGACACTGTAGCCGATAAAAAATCATGATTATTCCCCGAGAAATATTTTTCCCAGCTCTGTTCTCCCTGTTGATTAAGCTTGATTAAATGGAAATCATAACCGTTATTCTGCTTACTGCCTGAAGCCTCCAACTTACTGCTTTGAATAACACTTCCTGTAATTAAATATTGCTGGTCTACCGTTGTAACAATCTGACTTAGAAAATCCTGAGTATTGGACCTGATATCTTTCTGCCAAACCACTTCCTGTGAATACAACGAAGCACCAATGCATAGAAATAATGCACCCGTGTAGAGTTTTTTCATCTGTTTTTTTTAGTGTTAAAGTAAATTTTTCTAATTATTCAAACCTAAGAAATTCAGAGCATAAATAAGAATCCAATATCTATATTTATAAATCTATACATAGAAATTGATCAATGTCGTATTATAATTAACTGATATCAAAACATTTGATATAACTAGTGATTTTTATCAATACGCCATTTTGCTTGTCGTTTTAAGTAGAAAAACAACTATTTGCAGTATTATTGAAGTACCGAAAAACCAACTATAAAAAGGTGAAATATAATATTATCCTCACCAATAATTTTACAAAACACTTATTCCGGATAATAATATGTTCTCTATTTAAAATAGTTTTATAATTTAGCAAAGACAATCAGCAATAACACCGAATCTTTTTCCGGTGATCATTTTTATAAATACAGGAATGAAAAAAGTACTATGGACTGCATTAACCGCTATAAGTTTATTAACATTATTAAACTGTAAAAAAGACACCCTTAAAAACAGTGTAAACACTACTTCACCCAATCAGATCATTCAAGATAAAGGAGAAAAAAAGAGTGCCAGGATTGACAAAAGCAATGATCCCGACTTAAAAAAGCTTCAGGCAGAAACCCTGAATAAATTTTCACAACTAGAATTTAACGATCCGCTCACAGGAAGTAAAATGTCTTACAATCTGTTCATCCCTAAAAACTATAATAAAAGTAAGTCCTACCCCCTAGTCTTATTCATGGCAGATGCCAGCACGGTAGGAAAAGCTACAACAGCTCCGTTAATCCAAGGCTATGGAGGTATTGTATGGGCTACCGATGAAAGTCAGGCTCAAAATCCATGTTTTGTTCTGGTTCCTCAATACACCACTAAAGCTGTAAATGACGATTTTGAGACTTCTGATGAAGTTGAAATGACCCTTAGGCTATTGAATAATGTCACTTCCCAATACAATATTGATACTAACAGGCTCTACACTACCGGACAATCTATGGGAGGGATGATGTCGATGTATTTTAATATTACCCACCCTGACCTGTTTGCAGCGTCCATTTTTGTAGGCTGCCAGTGGGATACCTCAAAGATGGAAAGTTTCGCAAAAAATCATTTTTTCTATATCGTAGCTGCAGGAGATGAAAAAGCTCCCCAGGGAATGAAAGATCTAAAAGCCGTGCTCGAAAAAGAAGGTGCCCAAATAAGCACCGCTGAATGGAATGCTAAACTACCGGAAACACAACAGAATTTAAATGTAGAAAAGTTATTGTCAAAAGATAATGACATTAACTTTATAACCTTTACTAAAGGAAGTGTACTTCCTCCAGATGGATCAGGGACAGAACATATGTGGTCCTTTGATTATGCCTATAAAATAAAAGCAGTAAGAGACTGGCTGTTTGCTCAAAAGAAATAATTTTAATATATATCTGCCCATAGAAAGTACAATCCCCTATTGTAAATTACAATAGAGGATCATCACACAGCTAGTTTACACAAAAAAAACACTTATATCGGTTTCCACGGTTTAGTCTTCCAGTACCAGTTTAGACTTTCTTTTTCTTTTCAGTTTTGCAAAAATCTTATCGTAAAGGAATGCCAGCACGGTGGTTTTATTATAAATTTTATGGTATCGGTAACTTGTATTGAAGTGCCTTACATTGATCTTGTAAAAATCATACCCGATTACCACTACAAGACATATACAAATCACATAGAATACTCTAAATTCGAGATGGTAATAAGTAAGCCCTGAAAATACTGCTCCCAGCACATAGGCAATCATAATACTCATCAGCAATTTCGCTCTTCCCCTCAATTCCCCGTTATTCCTGTAATCTTTATGGGTGAACATAGAAAAAAGAATTCCCAGGTCGGTTGTTGTTCCCGTAAGGTGGGTTGTCTTTACGGAAAAATTGGAAATACTCGCAGTCAAACCATTCTGGAGACCTGTTGCAAACAACATTAAAGCCACCAGAGACTGTGTTTCCACCAGCGTTTTTTCATAATAAAACTGTCCGTAAAATCCTACAAACAACAAACATATGATCTCCAATACAATAGGCGTCGCATGGGCCAAATATTTACTTTTCTTATTAAAATTGATTACAATAAAATTGGATAAAAAGCTTCCGAAAAAGAAAAGGAATATCCATCCTGCTACCACACCTACCTGGGTCCAGTTTCCCTGGCTGATCTCCGCCGAAAGGATGGCATAATGCCCCGTTACATTGGAGGTAAAATTGAGAAATATTAATAGAGATGCTATATTTATAGTTCCTGCCGTAAAAGCAGTCAGCGTTCCCAGTCTTATATTATCTCCCAATGTCCTGCTGTTACTATAATTTCTTAACATTGTATTTATTTTTTAATGATTAATTGGTTATTTCTTAGACTTCCACAAAAACCTCAGCCAGTCTTCCCTTTTCAGGAAGGAACTCAGGGGTTTCTACAACAATATCGTAGGATTTCAGGTTCTTGCATTTCTTGATATAAGGAACAATATTGAATTTTCCTTGACTGAATTTCTTTTTCCCGGAGGAATAATAAGCTTCATCCACTTTTTCCGCTTTCAGATAATTATTGAAAGTACGTTGGAAGCTCCCTGTAAACACATCACAAATAATAGTATTAACCAGATGCGGATATTTATTTTTAATAATACCATAAGCGTCACAGAATTCCTGCGGTCTTATCTTATTAAAAATCATATTTTTAGTAGTAAACAAAAGATCCCTTATAGAATCTCCCATTTCATATCCGGATACAAAAAGAATATTGTACTGGGTTCCATCGTTAAGTGCTTCTTTCTCTTTCAGAACTTTTTTCAATATATTTAAAGACTCAAGAGAGTAATCGGTGGCAATTAAAATCGTTTTGGTCATATTTTTAAGATTTAGTTTCGCGTTATCTTATTTTGATAATACAAAACTAGAACGACCATATTAGAAGCTCTTTGGAACGGAATTAAAATGTGATTAAGAGATTAAAATGAGATTAGAAAATTGTTAAGAATAATTAATATTAACTGAAAATCTAAAACCAATCTACCCAAAAATCCCTTTAATCAATAAGGTTACGAGAGTTTCTCCTCCCTCTGGATGCTGTAAAAATTAGGAAAACGCAATTGAACGGTAGTTCCCTGATTTTCATGAGAGCTGACAATTAATTCCCCGTTATGCATTCTGATAATATTTCGGGCCAGGGGAAGTCCTATTCCGTATCCTTCATAATTTTTGGTATTGGAAGCCCTGAAAAAGGGATCATAAATTTTATTGATTTCTTCCTGAGGAATTCCGATCCCATTGTCTTTCACCACAATAAATACATCTGTATCAGTAGCACCCAGGGAAACCTTTACCTGCTGAAAATTAGAATACTTACAGCCATTGTTGATAATATTGGCAACTGCCAGATGTAAAAGCTGCTCATTTCCCTGAACTTTTAATTTCTTAGGATTATCGGGAAGCATATTAATATCCAGGTATATATTATTTCGGGAATCAATTCTTCTTAATGTTTCAATCACATCCCAAAGAAGCTGATCCATACGGACTTTATCCATTTTCTGGATCTTTCCGTCAAATCCCGTCTGGGCAATCATGAGAAGAGCTTTAATTTTTTTATCCAGTTTTTCCGCTTCATTTAAGATAATACCCAATGTCTCCTGGTATTCCTCCACAGAACGGTTAATGGAAAGAGCAACATCCGCTTCCCCCATAATCGAGGTAAGAGGAGTTCTCAGCTCATGAGAAACATTTCCGATAAGGTGGTTCTGCGTTTCAAAAGAAGTTTCAATACGGTTGAGCATATCATTAAATGTATCTACCAGATCATTAAGCTCTTTATTATCCGGTTGTGATTCCAGCCTTAGGTGAAGGTTTTCGGAACTGATCTCTTTTACTTTCCCAGTTATTTTGGATATGGGTTTAAATAAAGTCCGCGAAAGATAAAATGAAAAGATCATACTGAAGAAAATAGACATGACCATGCACGTGATCAGTGTTCTTTTTAAAAAACCCAAATAATAAATGACATAGTGATTTTTGGCCGACGCTATTGCAATATATTCCTGGTCCCCCACTTTAAAGGACTGTCCTATATAATAAAATTCCCTATCATTATAATTCGCTTCCCCACTGTTTACAGCAGTCGTAAAAAATGAATCCGGTATTTTAACTTCCTCGGAAATTGACTGAAAATTATAATCGGAAGGAACCGCAAATACATAATCTTTCTCCATGGGAAGCTCTTCACCGTTAAAAGTGCTCATGATCCCGTTTTCAGAAATATCTATATGCTCTTTACTCTTCTCGATCTGTACGATAGTAGCCGCACGGATTTTCAAAAGCTCATAAAACCTCTGATGGGAAAAGTTCACGATAGAAAAATATACCAGCCCGCTGAAGCATAAGATGACCGCTGTAAAAACAAGCATCAGAAGGAGCATCGTTTTGGTTTGGTTGGTAACTACTTTATTAAACATTCTCAGGGTTTTTTCAGTACATAGCCCATTCCGATTACCGTATGGATCAGTTTCTTATCTTCCTGATTATCCATTTTTTTTCTCAGGTAATTTACATACACATCCACAACATTGGTTCCCAGCTCATAATTGACTCCCCATACGGCATCGAGAATTTCCGCACGGGAAATTACTTTCTCCCTGTTATTAAGGAAATACATTAATAATTTATACTCCGTGGAAGTAAGGGATATTTCTTCCTCTCCTCGAACTACTTTTTTGGTATAATCATTCACTGTAAGGTCGGAAATCCTGTGGATATGTTCATGATCTTCTTCAGGAACAGAAGTCTCATTGGAGTTACTGTGATTGCTTCGTCTCAACAGGGATTTCACACGGGCTACCAGCTCAATGAATTTAAACGGTTTTACAAGATAATCATCGCCCCCGTTTTCAAGTCCCAGTACGATATTTTCTGAAGTCCCTAAAGCTGTTAAAAAAAGAATAGGAACATGCTGATTCGTTTTTCTGATCTCTTTGCAGACATCCAATCCGTTCATTTCCGGCAGCATAATATCCAGAATTACCAGATCGAAATCATTTTCTTCAACAAGGCGGACACCGGTAAGCCCGTCAAAGGCAACCGAAATTTCATATCCCTTTTCCTGAAGCCCTTTTTTAATAAAAGAGACCACACTTGTTTCATCTTCGATCAGAACTATTTTTTTCATAAATAACGAATTACACAAAAGTAAAAAAAAGAAAGTAAATAAATAAATCCCTACCGATACGAAAACTATTCAATTCAAATCCATTATTTCTAAAGAATAATTTTAAATTTGCTCTCATAAGAAAATGATATCTTATACAGGGGATGATATTCTTAAAAAAAACCAGGATTTAATAGTATGAATGATTTTTTAATTGGTATTGGAAAAAGGCTGAAGGACATCCGGAAGAAAAACAATCTGACAATCAATGAACTGGCTTTTAGAGCCAATGTAAGTAACGGACTGGTTTCCAGGATTGAAAACGGAAGAACCATTCCTTCCCTGCCTGTACTGCTGGACCTCATCCAGTCCCTTGAAATAGATGCCAGCTATTTTTTTGAAGGAGTAGAAAAAAAATCAAATGCCAAATTCATCCACTTACCCCGGGAAAGCCAGCAGCTCCTGGAAAAAGAAGTGGAAGCAGAAGGTTTTAAATACATGCATATATTCAGTAAAAGTCTTCACTCATTAGGTTTTGAAGCCGTACTACTTACCCTTGCACCTCATTCCAAACGGGAAAAAGTAATTACTGATGCCTGGGAATTTAAATATATATTAAAAGGTAAGGTAAAATATTTGATTGATAATGAGGAAGTTGAGCTTCATGAAGGAGATTCCCTTTATTTCAATGGTAAATTTCCGCATGTTCCTGTGAGCATCAGTGACGAAGATTGTATTATGCTTGTCCTTTACTTCTATTCTGACAAACATTAACTTACTAAAGTTGAGCATTTGTAAAACTCTGTTTTATTGATTTCAACTGAAAGTAAATCTATTTAAAGCCCCGAGCTTAAAAGCATTATTTTATTTTAAATATAACTATCTGATTGCAATATCATTACATTTATATTTAACATCATTCTAAAAATACTTCCATCCGCTTGTAGTTAACAAATCATACATTTTAATTAAACATTACTTAATATTTAGTTTTTATATATATTAAAATTATTGCCTTGTTTTGCATTAAAAGTTTAATATATGTAAAAATGAAAACAAGATTCCATCTTTTCATTGCCTTCTTTTCCATTTTTCTTTCTATTTCTTCCCTGGCACAAAAGCTGTCTCTTACAGGAATTGTAGTGGAGGATAATCAGCCTCTTCCGGGAGCAACAGTTTCTTTAAAGGGCGGACCAAAAAATACTGTAACCGATATTGAAGGAAAATTCTCACTTAATGATGTAAAATCCGGATCCTATATCCTTCAGATAGAATACATTGGATATGAGACTAAAGCTTTTCCAATAGAAATTCAGGCCGGTGAAGAAATAAAAAATGTGGGCATTATTTCACTCCGTACCAAACAAAAAAACATAGATGAAGTTATTGTGACTTCTACGTTAAAGAATAGTGAAGCAAGAGCTTTAAATCTTCAAAAAAATGCCATTAACATCTCCAATGTGATTGCTTCCGACGGTATCGGAAAATTACCGGACAGGAATGCCGCAGAAACCGTTCAGCGCGTCCAGGGAGTTTCCATAGAACGGGACCAGGGCGAAGGAAGGTTTGTTTCATTAAGAGGGCTTCCTCCGTTCTGGGCTTCTACTACTATTAACGGGAACCGCCTGCCCACTGCCGAAGAAGAAACTACTTCCCGGGCAACTGCATTTGATTTTTTCCCGACCGAGCTGATCTCTTATGTACATGTGAACAAATCTTTTACTCCCGATATGGAAGCTGACGGTATCGGAGGAGGTGTTAATTTCATCACCAAAACTCCACCTATGAAACAAGAGCTAAAAATCACATTGGGAAGTGGTTACAATGCCAAAGCAGACAAAGGCATTTATAATTTGGGGCTGTTGTACGGAGGAAGAACAAAAGATAAAAAATTCGGATATTTATTCAATATCGCTCATTTTACAAGAAACTGGTCTACGGATAATTTTGAAGCCAGAAGAAGCGGAGATGAAGGGGTTTTTCGGCTGGAGTTAAGGGATTATAACGGAACCCGTAGCACTACGGGTATCAATACAGCTTTTGAATATGTTCTTTCCCCTAAAAGTTCTCTCTACCTGAAAGGAATGTACGGAACCCTGGCAGACGATGAAACCCATTATAAACACAGAATACGATTCGACAAATTCAATTCGGAAAACAATACGGCCCGGGTGGAGCTGCAGAATATTCATAATAAACTTATCACCCAGCTGACTTCTTTCTCGCTGGGAGGAAACCACCAATTAAAAAAAGGAAAAATCGACTGGGATATCTCTTATTATGAAAATGAATTCAAATACGGAAACATTCCGGACAAACAGAATAATTCTTATTATGTCGTAAAATTCACTCAATCCGGTGTAGGCATTAACCCTGATTATATTGCCGACCATGGCAACGGTCCGAGAGCATACTGGAAAGCGGACGGAGGTAAGCTGGATTACAAAAATACGGAAGCCTTATTCGGGTTTTACAGTGAGCCGGGCTTTAAAATGGATGCTTCTAAATTGAGCTTTACCGATCTGGAACTGTATAGGGTCAATATTAAAGAAAAGGATAAGATAGTAGCCGCTTTCAATCACGAAATCAATGAATCAGAAAAATTAATCTTAAAGTACGGATTCAAATTCAGAGATAAAGAAAGGAACGCCAGGTTCTCCGATATTTTTTATACATGGAACAACGGAACATCTCCTCTGCTATCCGATTACGGACCGTATATCACCAATCAGCCCAACGGCACCAAATATTTAAGTGAACTCAATGCCCATATCGGAAACACCTTCGGGCCGGTTTTGTCTGCTTCCGGTATGAACCAGTTCTGGTTTCAAAACCAGTCCAATCTGAAAATAAACGCTTCCGATTCGGAAGCCCTGGAATACAATAAAGCTTTAGGTAGGAACTTTGATGTCTTTGAAACACAGGCTGATGCTTACGGAATGGCAACCTACAAAGTGAATGAGCAGATGACCATCCTCGGAGGAATCCGGTTATCTAACACCAGAACCAAAGTAAAAGGTTACAACGTCATCGAAAATACACTGACTCCTGTAGAAAATACCAAAAAATACCTTGCTGTTTTACCCATGCTCCATATAAAATATACGCTGAATGATAAAACCAATCTCCGTTTTGCGCTTACCCGGACATTTTCAAGACCCAATTTCGGCGATCTTACTCCGGGGGGAACTTATATAGAAGCTGATAATGCATATCAGGGGGGAAACCCAAACCTTAATCCAACCTATTCCCTCAATCTGGATCTTATGGGAGAATATTATTTTTCCAATGTAGGAATCTTAAGCGGTGGAATTTTCTATAAATCCATTACCGATCCTGTTTTCCAGGATTCATTCATCGGTACTTACAACGGGATTAGCGGAGTACAGTTTTCAGCTCCTAACAACGGAAGCGCTGCATGGCTGGGAGGAATTGAGCTCGGGATCAACAGAAGGTTTGATTTTTTACCGGGCTTTCTTCAATATTTCGGAGCACAGCTCAATGCGACATTCATGACCTCAGAAATGGAAAAGCCAAGCGGCAGAAAAGTAAATCTTCCTTACCAGGCCAAAGACTTGTATAATATTCAGCTCTTCTTCGAGAAAAAAGGGTTTAATGCAAGACTGGCCTTCAACTATAAGGGTAAATATGCAGTAGAATATGCAGAGGAAGATATTAATGATACCTATTACGGGAAATACAGCAGTCTTGATTTCGGAGCTTCCTACCAGGTTACCAAATACCTGACCTTATACACGGACCTCAACAATATCCTGAATAAACCGCTGATTTATCATTTCGGAAAAAACCAGGACCGTCCTGAGCAGGTGGAATATTATGGAGTAAGAGGAAACCTTGGTGTAAAACTTAATTTTTAAAGTTCTCAAAATGGCAGGTAGTATTAATAAAAAGAATCTTGTTACCTTAAAAGCTGCCCTCTTTGCTTTTGGTGTTTACTTCTGTATGTATGGGTTCAGAAAACCATTTACCGTAGCTTCCTTTGAAGGACTATCGTATTTCGGTATCGATTATAAAGTATTGATTATCATAGCCCAGGTTATAGGTTATTTTATTTCTAAATTTATGGGGATAAGGTTCATTTCAGAACTTAAGCCGGAAAAAAGGCTGTTTTACTTATTCCTGTTTATCGGAATTGCGGAATTAGCTCTTCTTGGCTTTGCTCTTGTTCCGGCTCCTTATAACATTGCTTTTATGTTTCTTAACGGATTACCTCTCGGAATGATATGGGGAATTGTTTTTTCCTATATTGAAGGCCGGAAGACCACAGAAATAATAGGACTTTTCCTGTGCTCAAGCTTTGTGGTTTCTTCAGGATTTATGAAATCAACAGGAAAATACCTAATGGATCATTTCGGCGTATCTGAATTTTGGATGCCTTTTACCTCAGGATTGATTTTTATTATTCCTCTTTTTATTTTCGGGATTCTCCTGGAAAGAATTCCTACACCCAGTCAGGAAGATATTATATTAAAAAATGAAAGAAAACCTCTCAACGGAACCCAGAGAAAAAAACTGCTGCAACAATTTTTAATTCCCATCATCTGCATTACTTTGTTATATGTAAGCCTTACTGTTCTCAGAGACTTCAGGGATAATTTCAGCAGGGAGATCTGGGATAGCATGGAAACGAGAACCGGCAGCTCTATTTTTACCTTAACAGAAATTCCGGTGGCCATTATGGTTCTTCTTGTACTAAGCTTTATGGTGAAGGTAAAAAACAACAAAAAGGCTTTTAAATTATATCATTATATCCTGGTATTCGGGATCAGCGCGGTAGGAATTTCCACCTATCTGTTTACCATGGGCTGGTTGTCCCCTTTCAGCTGGATGGTGCTTTCCGGATTCGGGATGTATATCTGCTACATTCCTTTTAACGGTATTTATTTCGACCGGATGATTGCTGCTTTTGAAATCAGTGGAAATGTTGGATTCCTGATTTACTTTGTGGATTCTTTCGGATATCTGGGAAGTGTGCTTATCCTTTTGTATAAAAACTTCGGTTCTCCACAGGTTTCATGGCTCAATTTTTATATAGGGCTTAACTATAGTATTGTGATTATTGTTTTAATTTCACTGATTATTGCTTTTTTAGCATTCAAAAAAAAATTAAAGCCTCAGCCTTATATTCACCTTGATCCATCCAAAATTATATAAAAAACTTAATTATAAATGATAGCAAAATTTGATTTAATCGTCGTAGGAGGTGGAATTTTAGGAACATTCCACGCCTATCACGCTTTAAAAAAAAATCTTAACGTAGCCTTACTGGAAAGGAACTCATTACCTCAGGGAGCTACGGTAAGGAATTTCGGACAGGTTGTTCCTTCTGGCATGGATCTTAAATGGCAGAATTTCGGAAGGGAAAGCTTAGCTATATATCGGGAACTGCAGGCCCAGACCGATTTAACCATCCGCCAAAACGGCTCCGTATATATTGCTTCCAATGATGAGGAGCTCCAGCTTATTCATGAGCTGCATGAGATCAACAGGAATAATGATTATGAATCGGTACTGCTGTCTAAAAATGAATGTATTAAAAAATACGACGGACTACGTTCGGATTATTGTAAAGGCGGTTTATTCTTTCCCCAGGAATTATCTGTGGATTCTTCCGAAATGATTGTGAAACTCCAGGCTTTGTTACAAGAAAAATTCAATCTTCAGATATTCTACAATACCACAGTCATGGAAACTTCCGAAGATAGCGGGACATGTACTGTGATTACTACAGAAGGAAAAACCTATCATGCCTCAAAGATTATTATCTGCAGCGGCCATGAGTTTAAAACCCTCTATCCCGAAGTGTTCCGGGAAAGTGATCTGGAAGTAACCAAATTGCAGATGCTCCAGACCAAACCGCAGGGCATCTATTCTCTGCCGGGAAATATCTTAACGGGATTAACGGTCAGAAGGTATGAGTCTTTTAGGGAATGTCCTTCTTATCAGCAGATTAAAGCTAAAGAAGATCCCACAAGTTTTGAAAGAAAATTCGGAGTTCATATCCTCTTTAAGCAGGCACTGGACGGATCTGTTATCATTGGAGATTCTCACGAATATGCGGATGCCAGAAATTCCGATACTCTGGGATATGATCTGAATATGGAAATCGATGAATTTATGATCGATGAAGCAAAAAAAATCATAGATCTTCCCACCTATGATATTCAAAGAAGGTGGTTCGGAATTTATTCCCAATGCAAAACAAAAGATATTTTTGAATATAACCCTTCCCCGAATATTCACATTATTACAGGGATCGGAGGAAAAGGAATGACAGGAAGCGGAGGATTTTCTAAATTTAATATTGATAAAATTTACTCAAACTCATGAAGAATATAGAATTATTGGTCCTGGATATGGCCGGAACCACTGTTGATGAAGATAATGTAGTTTATAAAACCCTTACCCAAGCCGTAAACGATGCAGGATATACAGTAAGTCTGGAAAAAGTTCTCACCGAATGTGCCGGAAAAGAAAAATATGAAGCCATAAGTGATCTTCTCCATACAATAGGTGGAAACAGGGAGGATGCACAGTCTATTTTTGAAAATTTTTCAGAACAGCTAAAAAATGCTTACATCAATTTGAATGTAAAACCCATTAACGGCGTTGAAGAATTCTTACTTAATACCAGAGCCAGAAACAAAAAAATTGTTTTGAATACCGGCTATAATTCAGCAATAGCTTTACAGCTTCTGGAAAAACTGGGCTGGAGAGAAAACCTTCATTATGATGCTTTAATTACCGCAGATGATGTCTCAGAAAGCCGCCCAAGCCCTGAAATGATCCAGTTTGCCATGAAGAAATTTAATATTAATGATCCCCAGCTGGTTTTGAAGGCCGGAGATTCCGTTATAGATATTGAAGAAGGAAAGAATGCCGGATGCGGAATTACCATTGCTGTCCTCTCCGGTGCCCAAAGCCACACAGAACTGGAAAAAGCCAATCCGGACTATATCCTCAATACCCTATCTGAAGCTGGAAATATAATTTAAATCCTTTTTTGTTTTCAAGCTGATTTTCTTAGTGTTTTATTATTTATTAGTTAACATTAAGTTGATTTAAGTTTACAAATAGTAAATTATTTTTACAATTATTAAGATTAAATAACTATTTGTAAACTTCTTTATTATGAAAACAAAAATACTTTCCATTCTGCTGGGAATGAGCTGTCTCCTTGGTGCACAGACTAAAAAAGTACTATTCATCGGAATAGACGGATGCCGGTCCGATGTAATGATAACCGCAAATATTCCTAATATTCAAAGTCTTATCTCTACCTCCGTATATTCTCTGGATGGTCTGTGTGCAGCGACTACTTGGAGTGGAAATGGCTGGAGTACCATGCTGACGGGCGTATGGCATACCAAGCATAATATACAGGACAATAATTTTACCAACCCTAATTTCTCAAATTTTCCTGATTTTTTATCCAGAGCCGAATCTTATAATTCCAATTTAAGAACAATTTCCTTAGCCAACTGGTCGCCTGTTAATGATAAAATTGTTCAGAATGCCGATGTTAAATCCAACTTCAGCACTGACCTTGCAGTTAAAGATGCGGCCATAAGTGCCTTACAAAAAGATAATCCGGATATACTGTTTATAGACTTTGATGATGTGGACCATGCCGGACATACCTACGGTTTTTCTTCAGCCATTCCTCAGTATATCTCTTCCATCGAAACCATAGATTCCTATATCGGAGACATTGTTAATGCCATGAAGAGCAGATCTACCTATAACAACGAAGACTGGCTGGTGGTTCTCACAACCGATCATGGGGCTGTAAATAACGGCCACGGAGGAGGAAACCTATCAGAAAGAAATATCTTTACTGTCTATTCCAACCCTAATATCTTACCACAGCAATTCAGTAAAACAGTTTCGGAAACCAATACTACATTTAATCAGCTTAACTTACCCGCAGGAACCTTTGCAAAGCCATCCGATCAAACCGCTTTCACGTTTGGCACCACACAGGATTTTACCATTGAATTCTGGGTAAAACCAAACTCCAGCTTTTCTAGCGACCCCGTATTGATAAGCAATAAAAACTGGAACAGCGGGAAAAATAAAGGATTTGTAATCTCCAGATATTCCGGACAGACTTATAAAGTGAATATCGGTGACGGTACTCACAGGATTGACCTGGTTGGAGGAAAACTTCCAACTAATCAATGGAAACATATTGCAGTCAGTTTTGACAGAGATGGCCTGGTCACTTTATATGAAGATGGAGTGGTCGTTACTTTTGCAAAAATGGAAACAATCGGGAATATAGATTCCGGACTCCCTCTTACCATCAATCAGGATGGAACTAATACTTATGGAGCCAACCTTTCGGCTTCTTACAAGGATATCAGGATATGGAAAAGCGTAATCCCAAATGATGTCATCATCCAATGGGCCAATCAAAATATAGATTCTTCCCATCCTTATTATTCCCAGTTATTAGCAAACTGGAGATGTGATGAAACTTCCGGAAACATCTTGACAGATTCCAGCTCCCATCAAAATAACAGTATCATCACGGGCTCTCCTACCCGTATTTTAAATACTCATAACAACTTCAAAATTTTTAATTATTTAAATACTACAAGGCAAACAGATCACTTTCCTACGGTTCTGAACTGGCTGTGTATACCTATTCAAAGCTCATGGAATATAGACGGAGTAAATAGACTGCCTGACTGCCAGGAAGCTGTATTGTCCGTAAAAAATAATAAAACAATTCAGGATGATCCGGTTATTTTTCCCAATCCGGTTCAGCAGACGCTTAATCTAAAATTTAAAGATACCAGCAAACAATCTGATGTACAGATCATTGATACAAAGGGAGCCGTAATTCTTTCCAAAAAGATCACCTCTTTCAATGGCCTTTATGAGGAAAAACTCAACGTAAATAACCTGGCACAAGGACTTTATTACCTCAAAATTATTACCGATAAAAAGGGTATTACCAAAAGCTTTATCAAAAGATAAACACCAATCATTTCAATATAATTTGATAATAGAATGCCAGTCTGTGCATTCTATTATCTTTTTAAAATACTTTAATAAATAAAAGGAATAATTTTTCTGGTGGATTTCCTATATTCAATATATTCTTCTCCGAACTGTTCTACCAATGCCTGTTCCTCCACTTTTATCCTGTGATTGAAAGCCAGCAATGGAGGTATAACTGCTAAAACAAGTGAAATCCAGTTATTCAAATAAATTCCCAATCCCAAAAAGGTCAGCAAAGAAGCAGAATAGGAAGGGTGCCTTACCCACCGGTAAAATCCTTCTTTTTTGATCTTGTGATCTTTCTTTATTGTAACATCTACCGTAAAGTATTTCCCTAAAGATCTGATAATTATGAATCTTAATAAAAGTCCCGAAAGAATCAGAAACTCTCCCATATACTTTATCCATAAACCTTCCGATACAGGAAACCGGGTTCGATAGGAAATAGTAACAGCCGATGCAATAGAGATAAGAAATACAATCCATAATATATTGAGTGTAGACTTGTCTTTATCCTTTTTATCTGCTGCTCCGGACTTTAATGTTTGTTTGTAGATGATTTCACTTACTATCCACAAAACCATTGAAATAGAAAATAGCAAAGAAAGTGTTTTCATATTGGTTTAAGATTTGTTCATTAGTTTTTTGATTTTCTTTTCTTCCCAGTTTTTGCCGATCGTAAAGACACTCAGTCCATGAGAAATTAAGCCCATACCCCAACCCAGCATTGGCCAGTAAAACCAGAGATTTTTGGGTGAGGTAATAAGATTCAGAATAACAAGAAAGGGAATAATTACGCAATAGGAAATAAGGTTGGCATAGAAACTTTTAATTTCTTTCATTCTCTTCTTCGCCTTTGCATAAGAGGCATCCTCTTCTTCCTGAACCTCCTGAATTATCTCTACTTTATCTGATAGCATGGGAATCTTTACTTTAAAAAAATCCACTGACTTTTCAATAAAAACATTCTTTTTTGTAAGCAGGGAATACCGCTGTACAATATTGGCAAGTCCAATTCCTGAGCTTTCCTTAATCTGCTCTCTTTCCTGAAGATTATTCTCAATACATAAAGCTCCTTCTTCAGAAAATATTTTGATTTGAAGAGGCTTTGAAGATGTTGCATAATTATGTTTTATACAATTCTCCAGAAGAAGCTGTAATGAAAGAGGAACAACATATTTCTTATAGTCCTCCTGCCTTACTTCAAAGGAGAAATCTACACTGTCTTCAAACCTTGTTTTCAATAAGTTGCAATAAGTCTGTGCAAAACCTACTTCATCCTCAATAGTAACAAGTTCTTTATCCTTTTGTTCCAAAACATAGCGGTAGATTTTAGACATAGAGACCGTAAATTTCTGAGCTTGTTCCGGGTTTTCATCAATCAAAGAGCTTAAAACATTCAGGGAATTAAATAAAAAGTGAGGATCAAGCTGGTTTTTAAGACTCTCAAGCTGGGCATTGGCAGAACCGGCAATTAATTTCTGCTCCACAACCTCTTTTTTAGAGGATTTTTTCAGCTCTTCCATAAAGCTTCTGGCGTGGAGAAAAGCAGAGATCAGCAGGGCAATATTGATCATAAACCAATTAATGAAATTATATTTCCCCGAAAAGAACTGTTCGGTTGTAGCCACCTTTTGGATCATCACAAAATTGATATAATTACAGATGTAAACCAGAATAAAATTGATAACTAAAATACAGACGATACTTATTATTACCCTTAAAGTTGTTTTTTCGGCCCACGGTATCTTTTTATTTAAAAGTTCATTGGAAACCCCGTTTCCTATTCCGATAAGAAAGGAGTACATAGCAGATATCAGAAAGGTTATCCCAAAACTTTGCAGACTTCTTTCTTCTGAAAAAAATAAGAAAAACAGCAAGGTCGTTGCCAGTGATATCCACCACAGTATAATAAAATCTTTGCGTTTCATAATGAATTTTCCTGATCCAAAATTAGTTCGTGCTAAGGGTTTCCGAAATTATTTTCCACCGGATGGTATATTGGTCTTACCGAAAGGTAAAAAAAAGTCTCCCGTCACCGGAAGACCATATGCAGCTAGATATATAATTATTTTTTGTTCTGGCTTAAAAAATACTCGGCTTCTGCTTTTCCCCAGTTCGGGTCCAAAGAAGTCTTAGGTGTATAACTGTTAAATTTCTCCTGTGCCTGCCGGAATAATTCCAATCCTTTTGTTTTACTTCCTCCATACTGCTCAGGAGTAAAGTACATATCTTCTGCTTTTATAAGGGCTATTCTCGGGTTATTGGGATCAAGCTTTTCCGCAATCTTCAGTTCTTCTGTTGCTTTGGTTCCATCGGTCATGAATCTTTGCTGGGGATTAACCATCATTTTTAAAGAATAAGCCATTTTCTTCAACAAATGAATTTCGGCATTATCCGAAGGTGCGGCATGCTGTGCGGCACTGAGATACTTCTGGGCCTGACCTGCAATGAAATCAAGATCTTCCGTCTTACCATCTCTCATTAATACTCTTCCCTTTTGGATATTGGCAAAAGCAGCATAATAAAATGGAAGCCATTTTGTCTCATCCTTTCCTGCTATTGTATGAAAATCAGTGGCCAAAGCCTGGAAATCTTCAGCCGTTTTGCAGGTTTCGATCTTAGCGATCTTTTCTGTCATGGCTTTATCGTAATCTGCCTGCGCAAAGGCATTCAGACTCATAAAAGCCAAAGCAAAACTTAATAGATATTTCTTCATTATTTTAATTTTGATATTCTTTTATCTTTTTTTCAAAGATATGTATTTAATACATATGATCTGATTATCAAAAGCAGGTGTTATTAATTTTTTTATAATTTTTATGAACGATTATCTGTTTTTTACTTTCAACTATGAATATTGATTGCGGCTCTTAACAAATCCGCGGAGAATATATATTCTGCTTTCCTGATACAAGTCCTATTCGATCCCCTTTAAAAATTTATGTCTAACTTTATGAAATTATTAATCACTTTAAACTATAAAAGAAATGAAATCACAAAAATTAGCCTTATTAGTGGGGTGCGCTTTATTCGCTGTTTCTTGCGGAACGACGAAAACTTATTCGGTAAATGCCAAAAGTAACACCCAGACAGGAGGTACCGCTAAATTTACTCAAAAAGGAAATGAAGTGGTAATGAACCTTGATGTTACCCATCTTACTCCGGGAATCCATGCGGTTCACATTCACGAAAAAGGAGATTGCTCTGCTGCAGACGGAACTTCAACAGGAGGGCACTGGAATCCTTCTAAAAATGATCATGGAAAATGGGGTGCTGAGCACTTCCATATGGGAGATATCGGAAATCTTGTTGCTGATCAGAACGGAAATGCCAAATTGGTATTTAAAACGGATAAATGGTGCCTTGGATGCACTGACGAGTCTAAAAATATCATCGGAAAAGGATTGATCATCCATGCAGATAAGGACGACTTCCATACACAGCCTACCGGGAATGCCGGCGGAAGAGTGGGATGTGTGGAAATTAATTAATCACCAGCTTCAAAATAAAAAGCCTCTAATGGATTAGAGGCTTTTTTATGATTTATTGTTTGGTTGCCATATCTGATACTATATTCATAGCTTCCTGCAGATAAAGGTCTTTTTTGAGATTCTTCACCCACATTTCAGATTTTTTCTTGAAGGCTTCATCTTTTTTCTCTCTTTCCACTTCGGCAGGATACATTACAAACTGAAGTCCGTTTTCAAATTTATTCAATGCCTTGAATTTTTCGATCTGGGCTTTTCTATGTTTCATTACCTCATTGAATTTATTAATATTAAGGGTAATGCTTTCTTCCTTATCCAGTTTTTCCCTCCATTGTGCAGATTCCAATAAAAGCTGATAGTTGGTATTTTTAGCCATTCTGGCTGCACTGGCACTTTCCAATGCTTTAATATCGAAATAATTAACCTTCTGGAAAGGAGTGCTTGGAATTTTATCCCATGCTAAGGCATAATCATCGTAACGTTCTCCTATTTCCGCATAGGTAAAGAAGTCTTTCATCTGAATATCGGAAACGATCCCTTTTCTTTGGGTAGATTCTCCGGTAATTCTATAAAACTTCTGAATGGTAAGCTTTAAAGATCCGAAATCATCTTCCGTATTCAGGAACCTGTTCAGATCTACAAAGGTCTGTACCGTTCCTTTTCCAAAAGACTGAGGAGAGCCTACAATTACTGCTCTGCCGTAATCCTGCATTACTCCGGCTAAAATTTCGGATGCAGATGCTGAAAGTTCATTTTGCATGATCACCAGAGGACCTGTCCATATAGGATCATCATTTTTATTTTTTAAGGTCTGGATTTTACCGTTTCCGTCTTTTACCTGAACATAGGGTCCGGCTTTCATGAAAAGCCCCATAATATCACCTACTTCCGTTAATGAACCTCCTCCATTATTTCTAAGGTCTAAAACGATCCCTTCAATATTCTGAGATTTAAGCTTAATGATCTCATTTTTAATATCATCAGAGGCATTTCTTCCGTTAGGATCTTCAAAATCGGCATTGAAGCTAGGGAGATTAATAAATCCGTATTTCTTTCCATTTGGAGAGTTTACTACGATACTTCTTGCAAATGTATCTTCGATAGCCACTTCTTCACGGACCATAGTTACATCTTTAATGGTTCCGTCCTTTTTCTGAACCGTTAAAGTAACCGGAGTTCCTTTTTCTCCACGGATCAGTCTTACCGCTTCATCCGAAAGCATTCCTACCACATTTACGGCATCATCTTTCGGCTTGGATCTTACTTTTAAGATTTTATCACCTTCTGAAAGCTGTTTGGATTTCCATGCCGGAGCACCGATTGTTAAAGCTCCCAGATATAAATATCCTTTTTTCTCCTGGATAATAGCGCCGATCCCAATTACTTTTCCGGTAAAATTGGTATCAAAATCCTCTTTATCCTTAGGGGAATAATAGTTGGTATGCGGATCGAAAATTTCAGTATAAGCATTCATATAGACTGTAAACCAGTCCATTTTTTTTCTTTTTTTGAATCTTGTAAAGGTTTCCTTCACAAGGTCTTTCACCTCATCAGTCGCTTTTATTCTCTTTTGTTCCGGAGTAAGAACGACAAGCTTGATAGTATCTTTAAGCTTATATTTCTGTACGGAATCTTTTTTCTCCTTCTGGGCCTGCTCTTTACTGTTTAAAGATTCTATTTCCTGAAGAATATTATATTTAATGAACTTTCTCCATTCATTATACTGCTGCTCTTTATTAGCCGGAACTTTTTTGAGCTTAGGCTCTAAGGTAAGGGAGTCATTTTCTTCCAGATTGATCGGTTTACTGAAGATATCCTGAGTGATTTTATCGATTTCATCTACTCTTTGGTAAAGCCTGTCAATGGTAAGTTTATAAAAAGTAAGATCCCCGAGGTTCAGGTAATCATCCAGTTTTGTTTCGTGTTTGGCAAACTCATCCATATCGGATTGCAGGAAATACCTCTTTGCAGGGTCTACCAATTCGAAATAATGTTTATAAACATCTTTAGAGTAAGCGTCATTGATGGGCTTTGGGCTATAGTGTAAATAAGAAAGTGTATTCTTCACACTCACCATTATCGTCTGCATTTTTTCATCATCATTTTTAGGTGAATTGAAACAAAAAATAAGACTTGTCAACGGTATTAGGAGTAAAAATTTATTTAGCTTAAAATTTTTCCACATAAGTCTGTAATGTATTTTATTATTCTTTAAGGATTCTGCTTATTAGTTGTAACAATTAAATTTCTGTTACAAACTATCAAATTTAATACCTTATTCGCAAATATCGAATAGTTTTAAGTATTTTTGTTAAAATATTTTTTATGGAAAGACCGCTTATTCTGGTTACTAATGATGATGGAATTACAGCACCTGGAATCAGAAATCTTGTAAGTTTTATGAATGAAATTGGAGAAGTCGTGGTAGTTGCCCCCAATTCTCCCCAAAGTGGAAAGGGACATGCCATTACCATCAACTCCACCTTAAGTTTTGAAGAAGTAAACCTCGAGGGACCTCAATCGGACTATTCGTGTAGCGGAACTCCGGTTGACTGTATAAAAATGGCCCTGGACAAAATTTTAAAAAGAAAGCCGGACCTTGTCGTTTCCGGAATCAATCATGGAGCCAATTCCTCTATCAATGTCATTTATTCAGGAACGATGTCTGCAGCTGTAGAAGCCGGAGTGGAAGGGATTCCCTCTATAGGCTTTTCGTTACTCGACTTCAGTTGGGATGCTGATTTTATCCAGGCTAAAGAATTTATTCAGGATATTGTTAGAAAAACATTGGAAAATCCAATGCCAAAAGGTATTGTTCTTAATGTCAATATTCCAAAGCTTCCTAAGGAAGAAATAAAGGGAGTTAAAGTCTGCAAACAGGCTCATGCCAAATGGGAAGAAAGTTTCGATGAGAGAGTGAGTCCTCACGGAAAAAAATATTACTGGCTTACAGGATATTTCAATAATATGGATGAGTCGGAAGATGCGGATGAAACAGCTTTAGCAAACGGGTATATTTCAGTAGTTCCCGTAAAGTTTGATTTAACGGCTTATGAATATATGAAAACGCTGGAAGAAGTAATGAATTTTGATAATTCAAAGAACTCATAAAATTAGGCTCCAAGATAATTCAATTTTGGAGCTTTTTATTAAAAAAGAATTCTGTTTTCTTTTCTCAGTTCTTCGAGATATTTCTTTTTATCATCTCTGTAAAACAGGTTCATGGTTTCAAAAGGAATCAGTTTCATATCTTTATTTACGATATGTACACAGGATTTCTTTACTGCTCTTACATCAAAGTCATATGCATCCATAAAATTCATAATAATAATCCTGAACAGATTATCATACTCTAAATCTGGAGCACAAACTTCTGGAAGACAACAAAGTAACTGATTTACTTTAGGTTTTACCTTATCTACAGAAATTCCGGTACTGAAAATATCAAGGAGCTGCATCTGCAATCCTTTATCCTGTTCATATACAATAGTATTTTTAGATTCATTATTCAGCAGATCAGCAGGATTAATATATCTTGTTAAAGGAATTCTTTCCCCTTCCAATTTCAGAATATATCCCATTGCTAAAGCATCCGGATTACAGGGAACGGGAATAATATCATCAGGGTTCAATAGGGAAAACTGATTGAGAATTTCTTGTCTCACTTCGGTTAAAGTAATCTTTTCATAAGTGGAATCTTCTCGGTTTCTTCCTGCAATTTCCACAGGCTGGAAGGTGATTCCTCTTACACATTTCTGTCGGAGGGCAAATTCAATGATTTTTCCTATTTCATCAATATTTTTATCTTTTTGAAGAACTACCACAAGCGTAGTGGAAAGGTTTAAAGCATTTAATTTTTCTAATGCTTTCATTCTTATATCCGTAAGGTCTTTTCCCCGGAAATCTTCTAGAACTTCAGGTCTGAATGAATCAAACTGAAGATAAATCTCAAACTCAGGAGCATAAGTTGCCAGCTTTTCGGCAAATCCTGGATCGTTCGCTATTCTTACTCCATTGGTATTGAGCATCAGGTGCTTGATCGGTTTGGACTTAGCAATATTCATGATTTTAAAAAAATCCGGATGGATAGTTGGCTCTCCTCCACTAATCTGTACTACGTCCGGCTCTCCTTCATTTTTTACAATGAGATCGAACATGGCTTCTATCTCTTCAAGGCTTCTATGGCTTCCATAATGAGGTGAAGACATCGCATAACAGGTAGGACATGTCAGATTACAGCGGTCTGTTACCTCAACAATGGAAAGACAGCTGTGCTGTTCATGGTCCACACATAAACCGCAATCATACGGGCAGCCATAGTGTACATCTGTTCCGAAATGTAGCGGCATTTCTGAGGCTTTATTATAATTTCTTATATTCTTATAATAATGAACATCCGAAGCGATTTTAGTTTTAAAAAATCCATGATCAGGACATCTCTTGGTCATAAATACCTCCTCTCCTTCTATAATGATTTTTGCACCAACCCTTTTCAGACACTCAGGGCATAGGCTTATTGTATAATCGTAATAAGTATAATCTCTTACCGGCATAATATAATTTTAAAGTCCGCCACCACAAATATAACCACTGATCAGCCCACAAATTAAAAGGCAGATTACCATGGTCTGAATGAACTGTTTTCTGGAAAATTTTTTTTCGTTTTTAGATTCATAAATAAATTTAACGAAAAGGGTGACAATAAAAGATATAAATAAAGCGCCAAGGATAATTATCCCAACAATCATCACAACCAATCCGGCCAGGTTACCTACTTCGAGTAATGTTAAAAACTTCATGATTCAATAGTTTTGAGGGTATCGTTTGATGTGTTTTTTATTTTATAAATGTAGTAAATAATTACACATATACATACTAATTGTATGGTTCCCAAATTCCCCACCATATGAACATGGGGTTTTATAAAGTCCAGAAAGAACCTGAAGGTAAAATAACCCAACATAAATAACTGGAAAATAAAGCCCTGCGGATATTTATTTTTCTTTTGAATACGCTTTAAATAAATCCACATAAAAACTAGGAATGCAATCTCGTATAAAGCAACCGGATGTCTTAAATACTGATCTCCCAAATGCATTCCAAATATAGAACCTGTAGGAATTCCATACGTTTCTTCATAAATTCCCGTAAGAAAACATCCTATCCTCCCGATAACCATTGCAAGAATTAAAGGAAATACGATAAGATCTCCTGTGCTTTCTTTATGCCTTACAATTTTCTTTGCCAGCTCCACTCCAATTAAACCAAAAGCCAGCCCTCCTACAATCGTATTATTGGACCATATCTTTTTTAAAGAAAAATTCTCGAACAGAGTATATGGATTCTCCAGGTTTCCGATAAGTTTGGAGCCGATAAGTGCTCCCGCTGTTGCCCCGATTAATACCGCTGCCGATGTGTTGAAAGATAATTTCTCAGGCGATTTCCTTTTTAAAAAATAATAATAGCGCATTCCCATAAACATCCCCAGTGTTTCAAACAGAGGATGTGCCAGAATTGTTTTACCGAAAAGCTGAAAAGTTACAGGGAAATCCATGTACCCAAAAATACTACATTTAAGATTATTTGCTAACTTTAATTAATCAACAAATTTAATCACAAAGAAAATGCGCATAGAATACGATATAAAATTAGGATTCAAGGATGTAATGTTCCGTCCTAAACGCTCCACCTTAAAATCCCGATCCGAAGTGGATCTTGACAGGGAATTCACCTTCCGGCATACTCAAAAGAAATGGAAAGGTGTTCCTGTGATCGCAGCGAATATGGATACTGTAGGTACTTTTGAAATGGCTGTAGAGCTGGCAAAAGAGAAAATCATTACTGCAATTCATAAGCATTATTCCGATGAAGAATGGAGCCGGTTTTTGGAAAGTCAGCCGGACAGCATCTATCAGTATATCGCTTTAAGCACAGGAACCGGAAAATCCGATGAAGATAAAATCAGCAGGATTCTCGAAAAACATCCCAAAATTGAATTTATCTGTATTGATGTGGCTAATGGCTATTCTGAACATTTTGTTCAGTTTGTAAAGAAGGCAAGAGCGAATTATCCTGATAAAATTATCATTGCCGGCAATGTGGTAACAGGAGAGATGGTGGAAGAACTTCTTCTGGTAGGTGCGGATATTATTAAAGTAGGCATTGGCCCCGGTTCCGTATGTACTACCCGCGTAAAGACGGGAGTGGGCTATCCTCAGCTTTCTGCCATTATCGAATGTGCCGATGCTGCTCATGGTTTAGGTGGTCATATTATTGCAGACGGAGGCTGTAAAGTTCCCGGAGATGTGGCCAAAGCTTTCGGAGGTGGTGCAGATTTCGTTATGCTAGGAGGAATGTTTGCCGGACATGATGAAAGTGGCGGTGAAATCATTGAAGAAAACGGAAAAAAGTTTCGACTTTTCTATGGAATGAGCTCCAAAACAGCCATGGATAAACATTCCGGAGGGGTTGCTGAATATCGTGCTTCGGAAGGAAAAACGGTAAGAGTCGCTTATAAAGGACCGGTTTCAGAAACCGTGAAAGATATTCTGGGGGGCGTACGTTCTACATGTACGTACGTGGGAGCTTCAAAACTGAAAGAGCTTTCCAAAAGAACAACATTTATACGGGTACAGGAACAGGAGAATCAGATATTTAAAGATTAATTTTAAAATCATGTTTCATATACTTAATGGTGATTGTCTTGCGGAACAGCTGAAAGAAACCTCTATTCAGGGAGAGACCATTATTTTTAGAGAAGCTTTAATAGCCGGCCCCTTACAAGCTGATAATCTGAAAGATTTCTGTAAAATGAGAGCTGATTTTCTTTCCCAGGAATATCATACGGAACAGAATCATTACTACGATAAAGTATTTCATGAAATTGAAGAAATCCTTAACATTCCTGATAATTCTGAAGTAAACCTTTGGTTTGAAGACGATTTGTTTTGCCAGGTAAATATGTGGTTCTGCATTACACTGCTTTCAAAGAATAAGACTTTACAGCTCTACCGGATATTTCCAAAAGATTCCGGAGATTGGAAAGGCTTTTCAACATCAGCTATTTCTGATTTGGAAGCATCTCTGAAAGCCAAAGTTTTATTAAATGATAAAGATATTGAGCTGGCATTCCATCTTTGGAATGCTTTTAAAAATAAGGATAATATTTCTCTTAAAGAACTTTCCGGAATACCATCTTCTTGCTTTCATTATTTAGAAAAGGTAATAGATGTTTATCTGAATAAGAATCCTGAAGATTTCATCCGAAATTTAGCAGAAAAAGGGACCGCGGATTTCCCAACAATTTTTGAAAAATTCCAGGAAGAGTTTGGTGAACTGGGATTGAGTGATCTTCAGGTCGGGAAAATATATGAAAAAATATAAAAGCTCAGGCTCCTTCGGAGCCTGAGCTTTATTTATAATCATGAAATATTTTACATTAGCATCCCACCATCCACATTCAGCACCTGTCCGGTAACATACGAAGACATATCACTTCCAAAAAATACACATGCATTCGCCACATCTTCCGGCTTCCCTCCTCTTTTCAATGGAATTCCGTCTCTCCAGCCCTGTACTGTTTTTTCATCCAGAACAGCAGTCATTTCAGTTTCAATAAATCCCGGGGCAATAGCATTACAACGGATATTTCTTGATCCCAATTCCAGCGCTACAGATTTTGTAAATCCGATCACACCTGCTTTAGATGCAGCATAGTTGGCCTGGCCTGCATTACCTTTTACTCCTACTACGGAAGTCATATTGATAATAGATCCGGATTTAGCTTTCATCATTGGCTTAATAACCGCTTTGGTAAGGTTAAATACAGAATCTAAATTTACTTTAATAATCGTATCCCAATCTTCTTTGGACATTCTTAGTAATAAATTGTCTCTGGTAATTCCCGCATTATTCACTAAAATATCAATTTGTCCAAACTCAGCCATTACTTCATCAACAAGCTTTTGGGCAGCATCATAATCTGATGCATCGGATTGATATCCTTTAATTTGTGTTACAGAACTTAAAGCAGATTCTAATTCTTTCGCTTTATCTACAGATCCGGCATAAGTAAATGCGACTTTTGCTCCTTCTTTAGCAAAAATTTCCGCAATACCCTTCCCGATTCCTCTTGTAGCTCCAGTGATCAGTGCTACTTTTCCTTCTAATAATTTCATATATAGTTTAGATTTTTTAAGCTTAATTTATAACTTGTTTAAGTGGTTTTATTTATTTAAAATAAAGGTTTACAAAGATATTATAATTTGTTATTCAAAGCATTCAAATGATCAAATAAGTATTCTTCCCCTTCAATAGTAAGACGTGAATAATGAATATTCATCAGATGGAATTATTTACAATTAAAACAATTTCTCCTTTTAAAGTTTTACTTTTGGAAAAATCTATTAACTCATTGATTGTCCCTCTTTTAGTTTCTTCGAATTTTTTAGAAATTTCCCGGCTTAAGCTTACTTTTGTCTCCTCTCCAAAGAATTCCTTAATCTGTTCCAAAGTCGTATTGATCTTATGGGGACTTTCATATAGCACAATGGTCTTTTTCTCTTCCGCCAGTTGCTTCAGCTTGGTTTGTCTCCCTTTTTTCTGAGGAAGAAATCCGGCAAATAAAAACTCATTATTAGGAAGTCCGGAAACTACTAAGGCAGGAACAAAAGCGGTGGCTCCCGGCAGGCAGATCATTTCTATATCATGGTCCGCTCCGGCTTTTGCCAATAAATATCCGGGATCAGAAATACCGGGTGTCCCGGCATCTGTAATGAGCGCGATATTCTGCCCGTTTTTCAGATCCGTGATTACTTTTTCTGTAGCCTGATGTTCGTTATGTAAATGGTAGGATTTTAAGGGTTTTGAAATTTCAAAATGTTTTAAAAGAATTCCTGAGGTCCTTGTATCTTCACACAAAATATAATCTACCTCTTTCAGTACATTGACAGCTCTAAAAGTCATGTCTTCGAGATTCCCGACAGGGGTCGGAACAAAATAAAGGATTCCGCTCAAAATTATAAGAATTTATTTTCTACCAATAGCCATAATCTTTGTGCATATTCATCTGCTTTTTTCCAGTTTTTGGCATAATATAGTTCACTCAGGTATTCCTTGGCATCTTCAAGGTTCTTAAAGCTGTTAAGCTCTGCTACCACATCATTCAATTCGGATTGACTTCCACCAAAAAGCATTTTCGAGAATGCAATTCTGTCATTGAGATCTAGTTTGAATGCAGGTTTAGCTTTTTCAGCTTCCATTAAATTTGTAGGAACATTCGTCTTAAGGAGACTTCCGGGATCTTCCTGATTGGATGGTGACGTAGAAGATTCTCTTTCCAGCGGATCATCATCAAACAAGGTCTGAATATTTTTCAATCCTTTGATATTAGACAGTTTTATTCTCTTTTCATGATGATATAAATCCTGTTCTTCAAATTCTTCCTCTGAAGCGGGTCTTTCTCTTTCTACCGGTTCATGAAGGTTCTCTATTTCTACAATCTTTCTTTTTTCCCTTTCTTCCGTAAGGCTTACTTCCTCCTGCTTCTCTTCAGTCTGAGCTTCATCTTTAATTTCACTGATGAGACTTTCCACACTGGAAGTTTCCGTAACCATCTCTCCCTGTTCCATATTGATCTTCGGAGAAATAAACTGCTCTTCACTTTCTTCAATTAAAAACTCTTCTTCAAGAATCTCATCTTCTCCCATTACCGCCGTAGATTCTTCTTCTGAAATTTCAATTTTAAATTCAGTTATGGGCTCCGGAGTTTCTTCAATATCCTGCTCATCAAAAGAATTCATAACAAATTCTTCGTCCTCGGAAATTTCATTCTCAAATTCATTGATTTCATTCAGCTGGTTGGTAAAAAGAACTTCTTCTTCTATGGTTTCAGGGGATATATTTTCTTCTTCAGCATTCTCTCCTGCGATAATTACCGGTTCAGGATCTGCTTCCTGAATATTTTCATGGATAGGTATTTCCGTTTCTTCCTGAAAATCAAATTCCGTTTCATTTTCATCAATTTCATTGAGCTCATTATTGAAAATTGCTTCTTCCTCAATCACTTCATTACCAAGTTCCTGATTTTCTCCTTCTTCATGAATAAAGGAATTTTCTTCCTGATTATCAAATGATTGATCTGTATTTTCAGGAATAAAATATTCAATATTTCTTTCCAGCAATTTCAAAAAAGAAATTCTATTGGCCAGTTCATCCACCAAATCCTGCTTCGACAGTAGCTCATCTACATTATTTATTTTGTCCAGTATATCTATGATATTTTTGGATTCAAAAAAAATTTTTTCCTTTAAATCTTGAATGTTCTGCATATAAGAATCTTGTTAAAATTGCTTACTTTTGATGTTAAAATATTACGGCTAATTTAACAAATGTTTTTAGAAAATACAATTAATCATTCCAAACAAAGTGGTTGGATGGAAGTTATTTGTGGCTCTATGTTTTCCGGAAAAACCGAAGAGTTGATCAGGAGATTAAGAAGAGCAGAAATGGCGGGGCAGAACGTGGAAATATTTAAACCTAAGACTGATACCAGGTATTCAGAAGAGGATGTTGTATCTCATAATCAGAATAAAATTCGCAGTACATCAGTAGAAAATCCCAACGAAATTATTTTATTGGGATCCAATTGTGACGTAGTAGGAATTGATGAAGCCCAGTTTTTTGATGAAAGTATTGTAGAAGTGGCCAACCAATTGGCCAATAGTGGAATAAGAGTTGTTATAGCTGGACTGGATATGGACTTCTTAGGACGCCCTTTTGGACCTATGCCCAATTTAATGGCCACTGCCGAATATGTGACAAAGGTACATGCTATCTGCAAGAGAACAGGTAACCTGGCCAATTATTCCATGAGGATCTCCCAGGGAAATAACCTGGTGGAACTTGGAGAAACAGAAAGCTATGAAGCGGTAAGCCGTCGTGTTTTTATTGATGAAGTCCTCTCCAAAAAGAAATAATAAAAGAATCATTAAGTTGATTACGGACGCATGAACTATACAGTAAAAGAAATTGCAGCAATCACCACTGCTCAGATTATTGGTAATGAAAACTTAGTTGTTAAAAATATAGCGTTTGACAGCAGGACGATCTATTCTATAAAAAATACAGCATTCATTGCTATCAATACCAAAAAGAACTCAGGAGAAAAATTTATAGAATCTGCAATTGACAAAGGAATACAAATTGTTATTTCAGAACATCAGTATCCCCAGTTTGAAGGTATAACATGGATTATTGTAGAAAATTCCGTGGCATTTTTACAAAAACTGGCTCAATATCATTTTGAAAATTCTCATTTAAAATCCATAGGGATTACAGGAAGTAACGGTAAAACTATTCTCAAAGAATGGCTTTATCAATGCCTATGGAATGAATTTCCTACCGTTAAAAGCCCAAAAAGTTTCAATTCTCAGATAGGTCTTCCCCTTTCTCTCCTCCAGATTAACGCTTCTCATCAGCTTGGAATTTTTGAAGTGGGAATTTCAAAACCTGCGGAAATGGAAAAACTGGAAACTATTTTCCATCCCCAAATAGGACTGCTTACCCATATCGGAACAGCCCATGCGGCCAATTTCAAATCTGAAGAAGAACTGATTAATGAAAAAATTAAGCTTTTTATCCATTCGGAAACCATTATTTATAATGGTGACAATGAACTGGTAAACAGTAAGATAAAAGAACTGTATTCAAGTAAAAAACTAATCTCATACGGTCTGAAAGAAAATAACCGGGTTTCCATCGAAAAGAACTCCAAAGACGAAAAAATTACGGTAAAATATTTCGATGAAGAACTCTGCTTTCCCGTACATCAAAGAGATGAAGCAACCTTAACAAATGCACTGGCACTTATTACCGTCCTGAAAGAATTGGGCCTTGACAATAAAAAAATCATTGAAAAAATAAATGCCCTAAAAGCTGTTGAAATGAGGCTGGAAGCTATTGAAGGATCCAAAAATAATATCATTATCAACGATTCCTTTAATCTGGATATGGATTCTCTTAAAACTGCCTTACAGTTTTTAAAAGAATATAATAAGCCTAAAAAATCACTTATTCTCACCGATATTCTCGGTGCCAAATCCGATTCACCACAGTTATATGAAGAAGTTTCCGAACTCGTCAATGAACAGAATTTCGATTCCCTGTTTCTCATCGGAAATGAAATCACTCAATATGCCCACCTTTTCAAATCCGAAACTTTTACTTTTAATGATACTAACGAACTCATTGAAAGTAAGAAGCTTAATGATCTCGAAAACCAGATTATCCTGTTGAAAGGTGCCCGTAAATTTGAAATAGAAAAAATTAAAGATATTCTCGAACTCAGAAAACATGATACGGTCCTGGAAGTCAATCTCAATGCTATTCTTCATAATGTTAACTACCATAAATCCTTACTAAAGCCAGAAACTAAAATGATGGCCATGGTAAAAGCCAATGCTTACGGGCTGGGAAGTTACCAGATTTCCGAATTCCTTCAGCATCATCATATCGATTATCTGGGAGTAGCCATTGCAGATGAAGGGGTCGAGCTGCGTAAAAAAGGGATTACCACTCCTATTGTTGTTATGAATCCTGAACAGCATAGCTATGGAGCCATCATTGAATATAATCTCGAGCCCGAAATATACAGTTTCAGGGTATTAGAACTATTTTATGAAGCCGTTCAGAAATCAGGATATGATAAAAAATTCCCTATCCATATTAAGCTTGAAACGGGAATGCATCGTCTTGGTTTCAAAGAGTTTGAGTTGGATCAGTTAATTGAAACTTTAAGTAATAAAAATCTTCAGGTTCAAAGTATTTACAGCCATTTATCGTCTTCAGATATGTCAACGGAAAAGGATTTTACCTTGAAACAGCTGGATACTTTTAACAAAAATTCCTCTTATCTGATTAAAAAGCTGGGATATAGCCCTATAAGACATATTTTAAATTCTTCGGGAATTACCAATTATACTGATTATCAATATGATATGGTAAGAATCGGGATTGGAATGCTGGGTGAATCCTCCAATCCGGAAATTCAGAAGCAGCTACAAGCCTGTGTAAGTTTTAAAACTGTAATTTCGCAAATATCACAAGTAGAAACCGGTGAATCCGTAGGGTACAGCCGACGTTATAAAACAGATCACAATACAAAAATAGCCACTGTTCCCGTAGGATATGCAGACGGAATTCCGAGACTGGTCGGAAACCAGGTGGGAAATGTAGGAATTAATAAGACACTCGCTCCTATTGTAGGAAATGTATGTATGGATATGATGATGATTAACGTTGATAATATAGCCAACGTAAATGAAGGAGATACCGTAACCATTTTTAATGCCCGCCCGAGTTTAAAAGAATTTGCTGCTTATTGCAAAACCATCACCTATGAAGTATTGACGTCCATATCACCCCGCGTAAAGCGGATTTATATAAAAGACTAATATGAAAAAAATCCTGTTCCTTATATTCCTGTTTCCGTTTCTTTTATTTCATTCCCAGGTAAAAGAAGGTCTGGTCATACCCAAGAACCCCAAAATAGGGCTTTCATTAGCCGGTGGCGGAGCCAAAGGATTTTCCCACGTCGGAGTTCTGAAAGTATTGGACTCTTTGGGAGTGAAAGTAGATTATATTTCAGGAACCAGTATGGGGGCTATCGTAGGTGGGCTGTATGCTGCAGGATATACAGGAAAAGATATAGAAAAGATTGTGATGGATACGGATTTCTATTCTCTTATTATGGATCCTAAATCCCGTCAGGAAAGTACTTTCTTTAATAAATCAGTAGATAAATATATTCTTTCCATCCCCCTAAAAAACGGAAAAGTAACCCTACCCTCTTCCATCAGTTCCGGTCAGAAAAATGTATATCTTTTAAAAGAACTGTTTAAAAATGTTTCTAATATCGAAGATTTTTCCAAGATGCCGATTCCCTTTATGTGTGTGGCCACCAATCTCGAAAGCGGAAATATGCAGATCTTTGAAAACGGAGACCTGGTACAGTCTATTATGGCAAGTTCTGCCTTTCCTTCGCTGATGGATCCTGTAAAAATCGGGGACAGCATTTATATTGACGGAGCCATGACTGTAAATTATCCTTCCAAACCTTTAAAAGACAAAGGAATTGATATTGTGATAGGAGTAGATTTAAACCAGGATCTGGCCACAAGAGATGATTTGAATAATATTATCGACATTCTTAACCAGGTCATTGATTTCGGTATTCAGAAAGATACTAAAAAACAATATAAATATACGGACATCAATATAAAGCCTAATCTTAAAGGAATGACCGCCACCAGCTATGATGAAAAGAAAAAAATACTGGACAGCGGCTATGCAGAAGGCTTAAAATATGCATCCATACTGGACGAATTACCAAAACGACGCTTTGAACGTCTCAGACAGTCTATAAATCCCATATATTCTAATGTATATAAGATTGATAGTATTGCCTTAATCGGAAGCAAAATCTACGGGAAAAACTATGTTCTGGGTAAAATGGGATTACGATTCCCATCTATGCAGACCTATGGAAGCATCAACAAAAAAATTGATAAGCTTATTGCTACCAATAATTACCGGTTTATTAATTATGATATCGTCCCTGAAAATGATGCCAATTATCTGAAATTATATGTGACCGAAGATGATACCAGGCATTTCCTGAAATTCGGACTGCATTATGATGAAATTTTTAAAACAGGTTTGTTACTGAATTATTCTGCAAAAAGACTTTTATTCAAAAATACGAACCTTTCATTGGATGTGGTAGTAGGTGACAAACCGAGATATTATTTCAATTATTTTATAGATAACGGATATATTCCCGGGTTTGGATTATACTCCTCCTCTATTGAATTTGATATAAAAAACAGTGATAATAATACCTTAGAAAACTGGAGGCTCTACAGAAACGAAGCTTATATCCAATCTGTATGGAAAGATAAATTTGCTGTGGGAGGTGGAATGAGCTATGATTATTTTGAATCCAATATAAATGGAAACGATAAAAGATACAGCCGTTATCTGAACCCCTATGTCTTTATCAAAAGTGATACACAAAATGATAAAGACTTTCCTACCAAAGGACTTTATTTAGCAGCCGAAGGTAAACTGATAGATCTTTTAAGCTCCGAAGTGCAGGATAAACCCGTACAGATCAAAGCCGATATTAAAATCAATATTCCCCTATCCAGACAATTCACTTACCGCCTGAATCTATACGGAGGGCTTACTATTGGTGAAGAATTGCCTAATTTCTACCAATACAGATTAGGTGGAATCTTTGAACAAAATATAGCTAACTTTAAAAGGCTGGGAGGATTTTACTTTGCCCAGCTCAATACCAATAACGTGGTATTGATCTCAAATGACCTTCAGTTTAAGTTCAATAAAAACTATTTTATAACGGGTAATTTCTCCTTTGCCAACCTTTCCAATGATATAAGTTTTAAAGATGCAGCAAAGCTTAATTACAGCTCATTAGGAATTACTGCCGGATATAAATCACCTTTCGGGCAGATCAAAATCAATTTCAGTCATTCATTAAAAAATAATCAAACAGGCGTATTCAGTGTTATTTTAGGACACTGGTTTTAAAACAATGATACAATTCTTTTACGAAAATTTACCGGAAACTGTCAATACAGGCTACACAACATGGATGGAAGATATTATTCTTTCCGAAGGAAAAAAACTGGGTGAAATCAATTATATATTCTGTGATGATGAATACCTGCTAAAAATAAATCAAGATTATTTACAGCATGATTACTATACGGATATTATCTCTTTCGATTATGTAAAAGGTAAAACCATAAGCGGAGAGATTTTCGTATCTTTGCAGCGCATTTCTGACAACGCTTCTACTCTATCCAAAAATTATGAAGAAGAACTAAAAAGAGTTCTCGCTCACGGCATTCTTCATTTATGCGGATACAAAGATAAATCATCTGAAGAAGAGAAGGAAATGAGGGATAAAGAAGATTTTTATTTAAATAAATTCAGAGAGAATTTTAGCTAATGTTTCACGTGAAACATTCATGTTAAAACTCTTCTCTAAGCAACAAAATTTCAGAAAATGATTTCAGAAATATATGATGTAATAGTAGTAGGTGCAGGACATGCGGGATGTGAGGCTGCTGCCGCTGCTGCTAATCTAGGATCAACAACACTGCTTGTTACCATGAACATGCAGACCATCGGACAAATGAGCTGTAACCCGGCAATGGGAGGAATTGCCAAGGGACAGATCGTAAGAGAAATAGATGCAATGGGAGGCTATTCCGGTATTGTAGCGGATAAATCTGCCATACAATTCAAAATGCTGAACCTTTCCAAAGGTCCAGCCATGTGGTCCCCCAGAACCCAAAATGATAGAATGCTGTTCGCAGAAGAATGGCGTCTTGCACTCGAAAACACTCCAAATCTTGATTTCTTTCAGGATATGGTAAAACAGCTTATCATAGAAAATAATAAAGTTACAGGAGTAATAACATCCTTAGGAATTGAAATAAAAGCCAAATCCGTAGTCCTTACTAACGGTACTTTCCTCAATGGATTAATCCACGTAGGAGATAAGCAATTGGGAGGTGGAAGAATGGGTGAGCCACGCGCATTTGGAATTACAGAACAATTGGTTTCTTTAGGCTTTGAAGCCGGCAGAATGAAGACAGGAACACCTCCAAGGGTAGACGGAAGAAGCCTTGATTATTCTAAAATGGAGGAACAGAAAGGAGATGAAAATCCTCAAAAATTCAGCTACCTTGATACTCCAAAATTAACCCAACAAAGAAGCTGTTATATAACTTATACTAACGAAACGGTACATGAAATCCTTCGATCAGGATTCGACAGAAGCCCAATGTTCAACGGAACAATACAAAGTTTAGGACCAAGATACTGCCCAAGTATAGAAGATAAAATCAACCGTTTTGCAGAAAGAACAAGACATCAGCTATTCGTAGAACCCGAAGGATGGAAAACAGTAGAGATCTATGTAAACGGATTCAGCTCTTCCCTGCCGGAAGATGTTCAGATCAAAGCGATGAAACAGATCCCCGGATTTGAAAACGTGAAAGTATTCAGACCCGGTTATGCCATTGAATATGACTATTTTCCACCTACTCAATTAAAGCATACGCTGGAAACAAAATTAATAGAAAACCTATACTTTGCAGGACAGATCAACGGGACTACCGGATATGAAGAGGCTGCGGGACAAGGATTAATAGCAGGGATCAATGCTCATAATAAAGTTCATGAAAAGGACGATTTTATCCTCAACAGAGATGAAGCATATATAGGCGTATTAATTGATGATCTAATCACAAAAGGTACAGAAGAGCCTTACCGGATGTTTACTTCACGTGCTGAATACAGATTATTATTAAGACAGGATAATGCAGATATCAGGCTTACTGAAAAAGCTTATAAACTAGGTTTAGCCAAAGAAGAAAGATTAAAGAAAGTACAGGAGAAAGTCACTAAGAGTGAAGAACTTGAGCACTTTCTTCGAGAAACATCTTTAAAGCCCGGAACCATCAATCCAATCCTTGAAACTATTGAAAGTAATCCAGTAGACCAGGCATACCGGGCTGCACAATTCCTTACAAGGCCTAATATGACCCTGGAAAAACTTGAAAATATTGAAGCAATTAAAGAAGTAGCATCTCAATATGATACAGAAGTCAGAGAACAGACAGAAATCAATATTAAATATAAAGGCTATATTGAAAAGGAAAAAGAAAATGTTGCAAAGCTGAACCGTTTGGAAAATATTAAAATTCCGGAAGATTTCGATTATACAAAATTAACAAGTCTCTCAGCAGAAGCTAAACAAAAAATGAATAATGTAAGACCTAAGACGATTGCACAGGCAGGAAGAATAAGTGGAGTTTCTCCAGCCGATATCAATGTTTTATTAGTCTATTTAGGAAGATAAATTACAAATGTTTCACGTGAAACATTAAATAATTAAAACAAAAAATTAAGGTATTTATGAGCCGCTTAAACTTATAGATATCTTAATTTTTAATTATAAAAGAATACAATGAAAATTAAAGATCATTTTCTATCACAGGAAACTTTTGAAATTATAGAAACAGAAACACCGGGAGTTTTCAAGACCTCCCCTATTCCCTCAAATATTTCCAAATATTATGAAAGTGAAGATTACATTTCTCATCATCAGGATTCCGGAAGTCTAAAAGAAAAAATTTATAAATTCTTACAATCCTTTAACCTTAAGTATAAAAAAAATATTCTTTTAGAAAGAATAAATAAAGGAGCCCAAGTTTTAGACTATGGATGCGGAGCAGGAGAATTTGTAAAATTTATTGAAAATGATTTTAATACATTCGGATTCGAGCCTGATGCGGATGCCCGAAAAGCTGCATTAAGTAAAATTACCAAAGCCAGAATTATTGATGATATTTCTATCATAGAAGATCAGAGTTTAGATGCCATCACTTTATGGCATGTATTTGAACACATAGAAAACCAAAACGAAATGCTGCAAATCTTTCACAGCAAATTAAAAGAAAAAGGCTTACTTATTATTGCAGTTCCCAATCCTACTTCTTACGATGCAAAACATTATAAAGAATATTGGGCAGCCTATGATGTTCCGAGACACATCTTTCATTTTTCAAAAAAAGGAATGGAAAACTTAATTGCAAAAAATCCAAACTGGAAAATGAGAAAAATCAAAGCTCTTGTCCTTGATTCATTTTACATCTCCTTGTTGAGCGAAAAATATAAAAAATCACCTCTTTTTTGGCTAAAAGCAACCTTCTACGGATCGATTTCTAACATAAAAGCCCTTTTTTCTAACGAATTTTCAAGTTTGATATACATTATCGAAAAAAAATAGAAAATCGATTTTTGAGGTATTTCTGAAAGCCAATTTTCAGCAATTTTGATCAAAAAATTTAACTTCAGGAATTTTTCTGAAGTTTTTTATTGACCCATTTCAAAAATTTCTAATCCTGTTCAAAGAAGATTATTAAAATAAAAAATAATTTGAATCATAAAATCCATCTTTTTCAAAATTAAAACTAACTCAAAAAATATTTTTATTTTTTATCCACAATGAAAAAGCCTGTCAGAAAATCAGACAGGCTTTACAATTATATCTTAAATATATTTCTTATTGATTGATGGCTGCAACTCCCGGAAGCTCTAAACCTTCAAGGCTTTCCAACATCGCTCCTCCACCGGTAGAAACATAACTTACTTTATCTGCATAACCGAACTGCTTTACGAAAGCTACGCTGTCTCCTCCTCCTACTAAAGAGAAAGCACCTAGCTTGGTAGATTCAGCAATACTGTTTCCTAAAGCAACCGTTCCCTCAGAAAAATTAGACATTTCAAAAACTCCTATCGGACCATTCCAAAGAATTGTACGAGAATTCATTAAAACATCATTAAACTGATCTCTGGATTTCTGACCAGCATCCAGTCCCATCCATCCTTCAGGGATATGATAGATATCTACTTCCTTTCTTTCGGCATCATTGCTAAAGCTGTCAGCAACAATGGAATCAGATGGCAGATAAACTTTTACGTGGTGCTCTTTAGCCTTTCCTAAAATCTCAAGAGCAAGATTGATCTTATCATCTTCCACCAAAGAATTTCCAATCTTTCCTCCTAACGCTTTAATAAATGTAAAAGCCATACCTCCACCGATAATAAGATTATCAACAGCCGGCAAAATATTTTCTATAATGGTAATTTTAGTAGAAACTTTAGACCCACCAAGAATAGCAGTAACTGGTTTTTCTCCACTCTTAAGCACCTTATCGATAGCCTGTAACTCATTGGCCATCAATAAACCGAAAAATTTAGTTGAAGGAAAAAATTTAGCAATAACAGCTGTTGAAGCATGTGCTCTGTGAGCAGTACCGAAAGCATCATTCACATAAGCATCTCCTAATTTAGAAAGCTTTTCGGCAAATCCTTCATCTCCTTTTTCCTCTTCACTGTGAAAACGAAGATTTTCCAACAATAAGATTTCTCCTGGTTTCAGTTCGGAAGCTGCTTTCTCTGCCTTCTCCCCTATGGATTCCTCTACAAACTTTACTTCCTTTCCTAAAACTTTAGAAATTTCATCTACAATATGTTTAAGAGAAAACTCATCCTTTACTTCTCCTTTAGGTCTTCCCAAATGAGTCATCAAGATTACAGAACCTCCGTCATTTAGAATTTTCTCCACAGTAGGTTTTACGGCAACTATTCTTGTATTATCCGTTACCTTCAGCTGATCATCCTGAGGAACATTAAAATCAACCCTTACTAAGGCCATCTTATCTTTAAAACTGAAATCATTGATTGTTTTCATAAATAAAATTAGAATTATCGTTTCACAAATGTAAGATTTTAAACTTTTGAAAAAGATCGAAACCCGTAAAAGTTTTCAAAAAACTTCCCACAAACCCAATCATTCATTAATCAACATATTTTTATTTTAAAAGAAAAAAGAATGAGTATTGTTGTTGAGTATTGTGAGTTTCGGGGATAACTTTTAATTAAAAACTTGATAACAGTTAAACAGAATTAAATCCATAAATAGTTAACAATATAAAATATTGCTAATCTGATGGTTTTAAGATTTATTAACAATTATGGATAACTTTGTCATCATTGAAATATGAATTTCTCTGCTATGGAAAAACTTCAGATTATTCCCCAAAAAAAATCTGAAAGTTTTGTTTTGAATTTTTGGTGGTTTTGTTCATTACTAATTTTTTTGACTTAAAAAATATTTAGTTCACAAAAGTTTTCCACACTTATTCACACCGCTTTTCACATTTAATAAGTGAAAAACTCACATTTCATATTTTAATACTTAAATTTGTAAAGAATAAATCTAAGAAAGTACAATATCTATCATCATGAAAAGAAAAATAGCTATCGCGGCAGACCATGCCGGCTTTGAATATAAAGAGATTATAAAAAAACATCTTTCAGAACAGTTTGATGTTCAGGATTTTGGAACGTTTTCCACAGACAGTGTGGATTATCCGGATTTTGTACATCCTGCGGCTACTTCTGTAGAGAACGGAGAAAATGAATTGGGAATCCTGATCTGTGGAAGTGGAAACGGAGTCCAGATTACGGCAAACAAACATCAGAAAATAAGATGTGCATTATGCTGGATGCCGGAAATTGCAGAATTGGCGAGACAGCATAATGATGCGAATATGATCTCTATTCCTGCCAGGTTCGTTGCTAAAGAACAGGCCATAGAAATTGCCAATAAGTTCCTTTCCACGGATTTTGAAGGAGGAAGACACCAGAAAAGAGTAGATAAAATAGCTTTTTGCTAATCACGATAAAGGCCCCGTAAGTTTCTTGCGGGGCTCATTATTTTAAAATGTTTATCTTTGCATTATAATAATAGAACAACCCTACTCTATTACGTGCGCAACTGCATACCATTAAAATTTATTTTAATAAAAGGTTTAATCTCTTCTCCACTCCATTTTTTATATTAAATTTATACAAGACAAAAAATAATTGTCTTTGTGAAGGGAGTATGCTGTTGATTAATTAAATAGTTTAAAAAATGAAAAAAAGAAAATATATAAGTCAGAAAAATGACAAGAAACTTTTGGAGATCGGAAGGTTGATCCAGCGTTTCATGAATGAGAATTCCTCTAAAATCTATAATTATAAGCAGATTGCAGATGGAATTGATTATAAAAATCCAAGGCAGAGAGAGCTGGTAATCCAGGCTATTCATCGTCTCCTTGCCACGGAAAAAATTAAAGAAGTTGAAAAAGGAAAATATATAATAAACCTCAATATTACAGGAACCCTTACCGGAATCATAGATTTTAACCAGTCCG